>NZ_OMPO01000001.1:0-1200000 GCF_900292035.1 Blastococcus sp. Marseille-P5729
GCCACCCACCCCCACCCCTGCTGGCAGCACCCGACCCGACACCTGCCGCGACCGTCGACGCAGATCGCGACGCCGGGGCCGGCCACGGCGCCCTGAACCGACCCCGAGGACCAGCACCACCCGGCATCGAACGTCGACTCGCAGGCGCGATCGACGCACTCAAACGGGCCGGGCCATAGCCGGGAGATCACCCGGCGGATGAGACGGGATAGTTGTCGGGCCTAGATGTCAGGCTGGGCTCATGATCGATCACTTCGGCATCAACTGCGCGAATCTGGATGAAGCTGTCGATGCCGATCCGCCTGGAGACGATGACCGAACGCAATGTGACCCTCTACCGCGCCCACGGCTTCGAGATCGTCGACGAGCTCCACCTGGGCCAGGACGGTCCGCAGACCTGGATCATGCTCCGGTCGGCTACTGGTGGCCGTGTCTAGAGAACGGGTCGGGTCTGCGCGTAACCAGTGACCGACTCGAACGCCTTCGCCATCGCGAGCAGGCTTAGTTCGTCGCGGTGCCGCCCGACCAGTTGCACTCCGGCGGGCGAACCCGGCCGAGTGAAGCCGGCTGGCACTGAGATCGCGGGGTGGCCGGTGATCGTGACGTCGAAGCAGGATTCCATCCAACCCAGGTAGTCGGGCATCTCGACGCCGGCGACGGACGACGGGTACTCCTGCTCGCAGTCGAAGGCCGGCAGCGGCGCCACCGGTAGCAGCAGGCAGTCGTACTCGTCGAGGAACTCCCGCATCCGGTGGAACATCGCGGTCCGGGCGATCGAGGCGGCGCCGACCTGCGGGCCGGAAAGCTCGCGTCCGCGCGCCATGTTGTCGTAGAGCGACTCGCGCACGAGCTCACGGTGGGCATCGAGATGCACACCCATGCCGGCCTCGAACGCCCACGCACGAAGCACTCGGAAGGCCTCGGCCGCGCCGGTGAAGTCCGGGCTTGCGTGCACGACCTCCGCGCCGGCCTCGCGGCAGGATTGCGCAGCCTTCTCCACGAGAGCGGCGATCTCGGGCTCGACCGGGATCGCGCCACCCAGGTCGGGGGAGTACGCGACTTTCTTTCCGCTCAGCCCGTCGCCTGGGATCTCGGCGAACGCCGAGCCCGGGAGCTCGAGCGAGTTGGGTGCCAGCCGCGACGGGCCCGCGATCACCGATAGCATCAGCGCCACGTCGTCCACCGTCCGCGCCATTGGTCCGTGCACGGACAGCCCGACGAGACCGTCGGCGGCCGGCCAGACAGGTACGCGGCCGGACGACGTCCGAAAGCCCACGACGTTGCAGTAGCCGGCCGGCAGCCGGAGCGACCCGCCGAAGTCGTTACCGTCGGCGAGCGGCTGCATGCCCGCGGCCAGGGCCGCGGCGGCACCGCCGGAGGATCCGCCCGCCGTGAGCGAGAGGTCGTATGGATTCCGAGTGATGCCGAAGACCTCGTTGAATGTGTTTCCACCCGCGACGAACTCCGGGATGTTCGTCTTCCCGATCGTCACGCATCCGGCCTCCTGCAGGCGCGCAACGGTCAGGTCCGTGATGTCGGGGATGAAATCGGCCCGGGACCTCGATCCGAAGGTGGTACGGATGCCGGCGGTCACGTGATTGTCCTTGTGTGCGATCGGAAGACCGTGCAGCGGGCCGAGTAGCGAACCGCGTGCGATCGCGGCATCGGCCTGCTTCGCCGTCTCATAAGCGATCTCGGGAACCAGGGTGACGATCGCATTGACATCGCCGTTGACTGCGTCGATGCGGGCCAGGTGCGCATCGAGCACCTCGCGTGCGGAGATCTCCTTCGACGCCATCCGGGCGACGAGGCTGCACGCAGAGTCGTAGACGATGTCGTCGGTCATGCGGATGCCTTGGCCGCCAGCGAGATGATCGCCTGCGTAAAGCACTCCAGTGGCGGATTGACCAAACCGGCGCCCACCTGGCCCGTGCCCGCGACCCGCCCAGCCATGCCGGTGTTGATCTGCGGGAGGATTCCAGTGCGCAACACCCTGGCCACGTCGATGCCGGTGGGCGATCCGCGGAACTCCAGGATCGGCACCGCGAAGTTCGGGTTCTCGCCCTCGGTGATCTCGTACATCCGCGCCGTCGTCTCGAGCGCGTCGGGGACGGCGCCCCCGACGAGTCGCACGATCGCCGGCGCCGTCGCCATCACCATGCCGCCGATGCCCATCGTCTCGGTGATCGCCGAGTCGCCGATGTCGGGATTGGCGTCGTCCTCGTCGAACCCGGCCAGGAACAGCCCGTCCGGCGTCTGGGCCGGTCCGGTGAACCACTCGTCCCCGGTGCCGGAGACCTTCACGCCGAAGTCGGTGCCGTTACGGCACATCACCGTCACCACCGACGATCCGGGGATCCCGGACGCCGCCATGCCCATCAGCTTGCCGACCGGCATCACGACATTGAGGAAGAAGTGATCGTTCGCGCCGACGAAGCGGCACACCTCGGCGATGTCGGTGGCATCGAAGTCGCTCGATACGAGCGCCGGCAGGATCTCGCGCAGGAGCATCAGCGTGCCGGCGCGGTTGCGGTTGTGCCCTTCGTCGCCCATCTGCACCATCTGCCCGACGATGGCGGTCGCGTCGATCGGCCCGGTAGCCCGGACGGCGGCCTGCAGCACCGGACCCAGCACGTCGGCCATCCAGTTCAGCCGCGTGATGACCTCATCGTTGTAGGCGCCGTATCGCAGCACCTTGCCCAGACCTTCGTTGAGCGAGCAGTACGCGACATTGCCGGTCGACTCGTCGCGCAGCTTGAACAGGTACATGCGTGGCGAGACGACCCCGGCCATCGGCCCGACGGCGTCGTGGTCGTGACAGGGCGAGAGCGTGATGCCCTCGCCGGATTCGAGCTTGCGCTCGGCCTCCTCGGGGTCGACGGCGAGCCCCTCGAACATCATCGCGCCGATCAGCGCGCCACGCATCGGACCGGATGCGCGCTCCCAGGTGATGGGCGGGCCGGCATGGAAGAAGTCACCGGGCTTCATGCCTAGCTCCGCACCGGCCGGGACGACGTCGACGATCATCGCGCGCACGTCGATCATCTTCTGCACCGCCTGCGCGTTGGCGCCGGCCAGTCGCGGGTCTGCGAGCACCTTCGTCAGCGCCGGCAACACCTCCGGGTCGTCGTAGGCGGCGGGGGTGAAGTCGACGGGCACGACCTCGACGGCCTGGTCGGCCAGCGCCTGCGCCATGAGGTCGATGCCGGCGGTGATGACCGCAGGAGGGGTCTGCAGGAGGTTGACGGGCTGGCTCACTGGGCTGCTCCTTCGGTTCCGGCGGCGATGGCGGCCGCCGTCGCGGCGGCCTGGGCGTTCGAGGCGAACACGGCTGCGCCGGCGTCGGCCAGCGCCTGGGCCTGCCGGTCGCGATCCTGGGGGTCTCCGGCGGTGCCGCACAGCGACACGACCACGGTCAGCGACCGGTCGGCCGAGGCGATCGCGTCCTTGATGACAGGCGCCAGTGCGGCCGACGGATCCGGCTCGGCACAGTGCCCGAGCACGACATCCAGCAGGATCACCGACACCTCTGGGTCAGCGGCCTGTGCAGCGATGAGGTCCAGCTTCACGCTCGGATCAATCATCGGGTGCGGCCTGCCGCGGGTGAACTCGTCGTCCCCGAGGTCGACCACCACGTGACCCAGACCAGACAGCTGCGGTACGGCGGACCCGGTGGCCTCACCCGGCAGCGCGAGGTCGTCGCGCAGCGGGATGTTCGAGCGGATGTCCCCGAGCGTCGCCCCCGCGACCAGCATCGCCTCGTCCGCGAGCGTGCCGCCGGAGAACAGCCCACGCAGCGCGCCGGCCTGCCCGGTGATCGTGTCGGCATTCCAGGTCTGCCACGTCGGGACCGGCCGGCCGAGCTCGCCGAGCACGGTGGTCACGCCCTCGGTGATGTTGGGCTGACCCTGGCCCAGCAGGATCATCGTGACCGGCTTGTCCAGCGCCTCCGCAGCCGCGGT
Source organism: Blastococcus sp. Marseille-P5729 (assembly GCF_900292035.1). Lineage (NCBI taxonomy): Bacteria > Bacillati > Actinomycetota > Actinomycetes > Geodermatophilales > Geodermatophilaceae > Blastococcus > Blastococcus sp. Marseille-P5729. The sequence continues at coordinate 3,963 of NZ_OMPO01000001.1, forward strand.
GACCTTGGCGGCGACCTCGGGATGCGGCGGCTTCGACACGATGACGATCCGCGCTGTCTCGGGGTCCTCGCCGAGCATCTGCAGGGCCTGGAGGGCGCTGCGGCCGGCGACATCCTGTGACAGGTCGCGCCCACCCAGCCCGAGCACGTGCGAGATGTCCACGCCCGCGTCGTCGAGCAGGCACGTCAGGTGCTGCGCACCGGTACCGGAGGCAGCGATCACGCCGACGCTGTCGCCGTCGTGCTCCCCGAGCACGTTGGCGAACCCCAGCCCGACGCCCCCCACGATGGCTGTGCCGCAGTCCGGCCCCATGACCAGCACGCCTGCCTTGGCTGCGGCGTCCTTCATGGCGATCTCGTGATCGACCGGCACGTTATCGCTGAAGACCATCACGTGACGTCCCGCCGCGATCGCGTCCATCGCCTCTGCGAGCACGTTGTCGCCCGGCACGGACAGCAGCACCAACGATGCATCCGGCCGTGCGTTCACCGCAGACCGCACGGTCTGGGGTGCGGGGCCGCTGCCCAGTCCGCCGGCGGCGCGACCGGCAGCAGCAGCCTCGGCGAGCGCGGCCTCGAAGGCGGCGATGCCGCGATCGATCGCCTCTTGATCGGCGCCACGCAAGGTGATGAGCAGGTCGTTGGCAGTGGTGCCCTCCGGGACCTCGAAGCCCATCGCGCGGGCAAGATCGATGTTCAGCTCGGTCGCCATCGCGACCTGGGCATCCGTCACGCCGTCCGCGATGCGCGCGGCCTGGGTGATCCGCAGCAGCGTGACGGAGTCGTAGTAGACGCCTTTGCGCACGTCGATGTGCTCAGTCATCGATCCGGTTCTCCTCTTCATCGTGAAGGGTGGACAGCATCAGAAACACTCCATGGGCCAGGTCAGCGCCGGAGGTGTGGCCGACGCGCAACAGCTCGTCGTACGCCGGGTGCCAGCGGTGGGTGGGCAGCGCCATCAGCAGCGCCCGCAGCTCACCGGCCACCTGACCCCGCCACGCGGCGTGCAGGAACTGCCCGGACAGGTCGGTGGTCGTGGCGATCCGGCCGATCGCCTCGCTCCAGAGCTCGTCGATGCGGGCCTGGGTTGACCACGCATGGGCCGCGCCGAGCGCCCCGCAGAGGATGTCGTCCCCCGATGGGGTCAGGCCGCCGCCCAGGCCGACCAGTGCGGCCGGCCGCAGCTCGGTGCCGAGCGGGAGGCCGAGCGCGGCGTCGGCGAGGCGATCGCGAAGATCCTCCAGGGTCGCCCGCGACGGCAGGCGCAGCCGCGGCACCCGGGTGCGCCAGATCCGGCGCAGCTCGATGGTGAAGCGATCCGCGGCCAGCACCCGGTCGCCGGCCAGCAGATAGCGGACGTCGGCAAGCTCGGCGAAGGTCTGCGGATCGACCCGGACGCCGCAGACCGAGTGGCTGGCCGTGCGGTCGGTGAGCGCGACGAGCCCCGACGAGCCGGCGTAGAGATGGGTGTGGGCGAAGCTCTGCCGATGGACCAGCACCTCGCCGGGCGGGCACAGCGCGAGGGCGGCGCGGGCGGCGCTCGCCGCGCGGACCGGCAGACCGACGACGGACGGTGGCTGCGGCATGCCTACCTCCTGTGATCGCCTCCACGTATCAGCCGACAGTAGTGGGCGCGCCGCGGCAGCGAGTATGACAACTATTGACGACCGATTGACCCCTCCCGGACAAAGACCGCCAACGGCCCGTGGCATGATCTTGGGTCATCATGAGTGAGCTTCCCGACCTCGAGCAGGACCGCTACGCCGGCGAGAGCGCAGCCGGCAAGGGCCGGACCGTCGCGGTCGCCGCCTCCCCGCTGCGTCAGATCCTCACGCTGCCGTCGTTCTCCGGTGCGCGGCTGCTTGCGGGCCGCGACGGACTGGGCCGCATGGTGCACAGCATCAACACCATGGAGGTGCCCGACGTCCTGCCGTGGGTGCGTGCCGACGAGCTGCTGCTGACGACCGGCTACCCGATGCGCAACAACCCGCTCGCCCTCGTCGACTTCGTCACCGAGCTCGACGAGCGCGGCGTCGCCGGTCTGGCGATAAAGCTGGGGCGCTACATCCACGAGCTGCCGAAGGACATGCTCGAGCGCGCCGATGCCCTGGGATTCCCCATCGTGCAGGTCGCCGACGAGATCCCCTTCTCCGAGATGCTCAACCAGGTGCTGCTGGAGGTGCTGGGGCTCTCGGCCAACGCGGTCGCCCGCGCCGAGCGGGAGCACCAGGACCTCACCCAGCTCGTCCTGCACGGAAAGGGCATGCCGGAGGTCGTCGCTGCATTGCACGCGCAGCTGTCGACAGAAGGCGCGCGCGTGGTGGTGGCGCTTGCAGACCGCACCGGCGAGCTCAGCGAGATGGCCGGCGGCGAGCTGCCCGCGGCGGCCGCTCACCTCCTCGACGAGGACGGCGCATTCCGGGCGAACGTCTTCGGGCACGGCATCCACGACCTCGGCGAGCTGTCGTTGGCGGTCGGATCGGTGAAGGCCGAGGGCAGCCGCGGTCATCTGATCGCGCTGCGTGCCGACCGGCCATGGACCCAGTCCGAGGTGATCACGCTGGAGCGCGGGGCGACCGTGGCCGCCCTGGTGCTGACCCGCGAGATGGCCGTCTCTGCGGTGGAGCACAAGTACCGCGGCGATCTCTTGCGCGAGGTGCTCGCCGGCCGGGTCTCGGCCGAGTCCGCCGAGTCGCGCGCGAGCGGATTCGGTTGGCGATTCAGCGGTCCGAAGGTCGTGATCCTGGCTGCCGACGACCCGTCGTCCGAGGGGTCGGCGGATCGACGCTCCGAGCAGCGCGCGAAGGCGTGGTCCAGCCGGGTACGGTCGGTGGATGCCACGGCGGCGACGGCGACCTTCGCCTCCGAGTCCGTCGCCGTGCTCGGCTGCCCGGACGGCGTCGCTCCGTCCACCAAGGCCGTCACCGACCTGGTATCGGTACTGGGCGCCCCGGGCCGCTCGTACGACGGCGTCGTGGGGGTCTCCCGGGTGGTGGAGAACGGGTTGGACGGGTTGCCCGCGGCGTACGCCCAGGCCTGGGAGGCGGTCCGGGTCGGCCGGATGGTGGACGACGCCGGCACGGTGTCGCGATTCGACGACCTCGGGCTCTACCGGTTGCTGTCGTGGGTGCCGGACTCGACCGAGCTGCGCTCGTTTCTCGCCGACACGCTCGGCGAGCTGGCGCAGCCGCAGGGCGACCCCGAGATCGATGAGCTGCGCCGCACCCTGATGGTGCTGCTCGACACCAACCTGAACGTCGCCGAGACCGCCCGCCAGATGCACTTCCACTACAACACGCTGCGGTACCGGGTGAACAAGCTCGAGAAGATGCTCGGCCCGTTCACCACGAACGCGCGGCTGCGGGCAGACCTGCTGGTGTCGATCTACGTGTGGCAGATGCGGGTAGCCCACCGCTGAGCGCACCTGGCGCGCCACGTCAGCGCACCGGCAGGCGTCCGTCGATCACCAGGTCGGCGCGCGAGACGGTGGCGTTCACCGCATAGTGTGCCTCCTCCTGGCGCGCCCACTGCTCCCAGTGCCCGGCGTAGCTCGCGCCGTCCCGGGCCATGGCTCGCTCGTACCGGATCTCGGCTGGGACGTCGACCCATACGAGGTAGTCGACGAGGTCGGCCAGCGATCGCGCACCGCTCCCGCAGCCCTCGATCACGACCGTCGGCGCGGCCGGGCGGTGCAGCGGTTGCCCCCAGTCCCCGCGGAGCCAGTCCCAGGTGCGGTATCGGGCGGGTTCGCCGCTACGCAGCGCCTCCAGCGCGGGGCGGATCAGCCGCACCGACTCCTCGAGGCCGTCCCAGCCGGGGACGACGTGGTCCATTCGCAGCATCGTGAACTTGCCGAGGGCCCGCCCGAGTCGCCTCGCCAGCCTGCTCTTGCCCGATCCCGACCGTCCGTCGACGGCGACCACCAGAGCACCCGCCTGCGGTCGGCGTTGCCGGATCTGCTCACTGATCGAGTTGAGGTCGTAGACGGGCATCGGCCAGCATCGTAGCCCCGCTTCCCGGCGGATCTGGGACACTGGAGGGGTGAGCACCCCTGATCAAACGCGTCCTCAGCCGGCGGACGAGCCGATGGAGCTGATCAGCAAGCCGCGCAAGCTGATCATCTGGTCCATCGTCACCGCGGTCGTCATGACGGTCACCGGCATCGTCGCCGGGATCATGCTCAAACAGAGCGAGGCGGGCACGATCTTCACGGTGTCCGATCAGATCGCCATCGGCGGCATCGGGCTGATCCTCGCCGCAGGAGCGCTCATGTTCACCCGGCCCCGGGTGTGGGCGAACAGCCGACGGGTGAAGGTCCGCAATGTCTTCACCACGAAGGTGGTGCCGTGGGGCGTCGTCCGCGACGTCGGTGTGTCGCAGGGCGCATCATGGGGGATCCTCGACCTGCAGGACGACGACCGGCTCTCGATGCTCGGTCTGCAGGTCGCCGACGGTCAGCGCGCGGTCGATGCGATGAAGCGCCTGCGCGAGCTGCACCGGTCGGCGGTCGGCGCGCGCCCGGACGAGACGTGATCGGGCCCCTGGGGGCGCCGGGCGAGCGGCCGCTGCCGCACAGCCTGGCCAAGGATGCCGACGACGGCCTGCCCGACGCCGATCTCGAACGCGCCCTGTATGCCTGGGCGACCGGGACCGGCGACACGACCGGGCAGCAGCGGGCGGTGATCGAGGCCTTCCGCAAGGCCCGCGTCTACGTTCCTGCAGTCGCCCCGGAATCCGGCCGGCTCGGGATGATCGCGCTGCGTCGCGAGGACGGCATGACCGCGCTGGCGGTGTTCACGGGGATCGAGCGGCTGGTGGCCTGGCGCCCCGATGCTCGTCCCTTGCCCCATGTGGGTTCCATCCTCGCGTCGATGGCTGCCGACGACGGCCACACCATGTGCGTGGTGGACCTCGATGGCCCGATCACCGCGACCCTCCCGGTCGCCGCGCTCCTCGGGGACTGAGCGCCTCGGGCGCCCACCGCCCTGATCAGGCATGTGTGACCGGGTACGCCCTGCGTATCTGTTGGGCGAGCCGCCCTGCCCTGGTACTCTGATCTACTGCGACCGCGCGACGTCTGGGCGTCGCGTTGCAAAGTGGAGATCACTCCCACCTGAGCGTTCGACAGCTTCCACAGTCACGACTTGGGTCATGAGGTCGGCGTACGGCGATCGGCTCGCCGCGCGCCAACGACCGGCACTTGGTGTCGGCACGTCCGCTCACGGGACGTCTCGGAAGTGTCTTCTCAATGCATGTTGCACCAGCATCCATTGCTACTGAGGAGGACTCATCAGCGTCGAGCCGCGTATCAACGAGCGCATCCGCGTACCTGAGGTACGACTTGTCGGGCCCGAGGGCGAGCAGGTCGGCATCGTCAAGGTCGAGGACGCGCTCCGCCTAGCCCAGGAGGCCGATCTCGATCTCGTCGAGGTCGCCCCGGACAGTCGCCCGCCCGTCTGCAAGCTCATGGACTACGGAAAGTTCAAGTACGAGGCTGCGCAGAAGGCGCGCGAGGCACGTCGTAACCAGTCGCTGACGGTCATCAAGGAGATGAAGCTCCGCCCGAAGATCGATCAGCACGACTACGACACGAAGAAGGGCCACGTCGTCCGGTTCCTGAAGGCCGGCGACAAGGTCAAGATCACCATCATGTTCCGCGGCCGCGAACAGTCGCGACCTGAGCTGGGCTTCCGCCTGCTGCAGAAGCTGGCCAGCGACATCGAGGAGCTGGGGTTCGTCGAGTCGGCGCCCAAGCTCGACGGACGCAACATGATCATGGTGGTCGCTCCGCACCGCTCCAACGCCACCCGCAAGAACCCGCAGAAGGCCAACCAGCCCCAGCGGAACGACCAGACCGACGCCGGCAACGCAACCGCGTAGCGATCGGCGTACGCCGGCCGTCCGACCACGGCTCGGCACGCACCCACCGAAGGACCGACCTAGAGATGCCAAAGCAGAAGACCCACAAGGGCACCGCCAAGCGCGTGCGCGTGACCGGTTCGGGCAAGCTCGTGCGCGAGCGCTCCAACCGCCAGCACAAGTTCGAGTACAAGACCTCGACCCGCAAGCGTCGCCTCGACGGTATCGAGGTGCTCAGCCCCGCTGACGCCAAGCGCATCAAGAAGATGCTCGGCAAGTAGCCCTCGCAACCGACGAAGACCTGAAGGACTGAACTACTCATGGCACGTGTGAAGAGGGCCGTCAACGCCCACAAGAAGCGCCGCTCGATCCTCGAGCAGGCCAGCGGCTACCGCGGGCAGCGCTCGCGCCTGTACCGCAAGGCCAAGGAGCAGGTGCTGCACTCGGCGACCTACAACTACCGCGACCGCAAGGCGCGCAAGGGCGACTTCCGGCAGCTGTGGATCCAGCGCATCAACGCCGGTGCCCGCGCCAACGGCATGACCTACAACCGGTTCATCCAGGGCCTGAAGGCCGCCGGTGTCGAGGTCGACCGCAAGATCCTCGCCGACCTGGCTGCCACCGACGAGGCCGCCTTCGCTGCGCTCGTCGACGTGGCCAAGGCCAACGTCCCGGCGCAGAAGCCTGCCGCCTGAGACCTAGCTCGTTGAACCCCCCGGCACCGCAGCCCGGGCAGGTCGCCACCGCGCGATCGGCCCGGGTTGCTGCTTCTCGCAAGCTGTTGCGTCGGGCCGTTCGCCGCGAGCAGCAGGCCTTCCTCGCCGATGGACCGCAAGCCGTCCGCGAGGCGTTGCGCTTCCACGGATCCGCAGGCGGCGCCGCTCATCCGAACGGCCTGTGCGTCCACGTCGAAGAGGTGTATGTCGACGCCGCGCTCACCGAGCGCCACGCCGAGCTGCTGGCGCTCGCCGCCCAGCGGTCGGTGCCGGCCGTGCACTGCGATGCAAAGGCCATCGCCTCCCTCTCGGACGCCGTCACCCCGCAGGGCATCCTCGCCCGGTGCGCCACCCTCGACGTACCGCTCCACACGCTCGTCGACAACGGCCGACGTCCGCTAGAGACCTCGCAGGACGACAATGCCCGCATCCACCGTCCCCGCCTGCTCGCCGTCCCGGTCGACGTCCGCGACCCCGGCAATCTCGGCACGATCATCCGCTGCGCCGACGCCTCGGGCTCGGACGGCATCGCGGTGCTCGGCGACAGCGTCGATGTGTACAACCCCAAGACCGTGCGTTCGACGGCAGGCTCGCTGTTCCACTCGCCGATCGCGGTCCAGGGCGACACCGTCGCGGCGATCCGGTCGATGCAGGCGGGCGGCCTGCAGGTGATCGCCACCGAGGGAGAGGCGTCGCTCGATCTCGACGACGCGATCGATACCGGCCGCCTGGAGCGGCCGACGGCCTGGCTGTTCGGCAACGAGGCCCACGGCCTTCCCGACGAGATCGCCGGGCTGGCCGATCTGCGGATACGCATCCCCATCCGGGGCCTGGCAGAGTCGCTCAACCTCTCGACCGCAGCCGCGATCTGCCTGTTCGCATCGGCCCGCGCCCACCGGTGGCCTCCGGGCATGACCCTGGGAGGCCACCGATGACCGACATCCCGTGCATGCCCGCCACCACGCTCGCAAAGGCGCTCCGTAGCGGGCAGATCTCCAGCCGCGAGGCCACCGAGGCGTTCATCGCGCGGATCGAGCGCGTCAACCCGCGGGTCAACGCGGTCGTCACGCTCGTGGCCGAGCAGGCGCTGGAAGCCGCGCGGGCGGCCGACGAGTACGCCGTGAGCAATGACGATCTTCCACCGCTGCACGGCATGCCCATGTTGCACAAGGACACTCATGCCACGGCCGGCATCCGCACCACCAGCGGATCGCCGCTGCTGGCCGACAACGTTCCGACGTCCGACGACCTCGTGATCTCACGACTCCGACACGCCGGTGTCATCAGCCTGGGGAAGACGAACACCCCGGAGTTCGCGGCCGGCTCGCACACCTTCAACCCGGTCTTCGGCCCCACCCACAACCCGTACGACCTCGCCCGGTCGGCCGGCGGCAGCTCCGGAGGCGCGGCCGCCGCGCTCGCGACCGGCATGATCGCGCTGGCGGACGGCAGCGACATGGGCGGCTCACTGCGCAACCCGGCGTCCTTCTGCAATGTGGTCGGGCTGCGGCCGTCGCCGGGCCGTGTGCCCAACGCGCCGGACGCCTTCGGCCAGCTGACCCTCTCGACGAGCGGCCCGATGGCGCGCAGTGTCGACGACCTCGCGCTGCTGCTGTCGGTAATGGCCGGGCCGGACCTGCGGGCGCCGGCCAGCCTCGACACGCCGGGCACCGGCTTCGCGCCGGTGCGCGAGATCGACCCGGCCCGGCTGCGAGTCGCGGTCGCTGCCGACTTCGGCGGCATGATGCCCATCGAGCCCGAGGTCGTCGACATCGTGACGCGGGCGGGGGAGACCTTCGAGGCGCTGGGCGCGAGTGTCGAGCGCGCGATGCCGGACCTCACGCACGCCGACGAGGTGTTCGGCATCCGGCGGGCCTGGCAGTTCGCGGCGAACCTCGGACCGGTGGTGAATCTGCACCCCGATCAGGTCAAGGAGGCGATCCGGTGGAACGTCGAGAAGGGCCGCGCGCTGAGCGTCGACGACCTCACGCGGGCGCTCGTGTGGGGCGAGCAGCTCTACCAGCGAGTGGTGCAGTTCTTCGAGCAGTACGACGTCCTGCTGGTGCCGGCCGCCCAGGTGGTCCCCTTCGACATCGGCATCGAGTACCCGGCCGAGATCAACGGCCGGCCGATGCACACCTACCTGGAGTGGATGCGCGCCTGCAGCGACATCACGGCCACCGGAACGCCCGCGATCAGCGTGCCGGGCGGGTTCACCGATGCCGGGCTGCCGGTCGGCGTCCAGATGGTCGCCGCTCCCCGCGCCGATGCCCTGCTGCTGTCGATCGCCAGGACGTTCGAGCAAGCGACGGGACACGCCCAGCGCCGGCCGCCCGTGCTCGACGGGGAGCCGCTCAGCTGAGCAGGGCCCGGTGGAAGGTCAGGTCGCCGGTGAGCTAGGGGTGGAACGAGATGCCGATCGCCCGGTTCTGCCGCACCGCGACGATCCCGCCTGACGTACGCGCGAGCACCTCGACATCGTCTCCGGTGCGCACCACCAGCGGGGCGCGGATGAACGCCGCGTGCGCCGGGCCGAGGGCAGTGTCCAGGTGCTGCTCGCTGGAGTGCGCCTGGGCGCCGAACGCGTTGCGGCGCACGTCGACGTCCAGCGCGCCCAGCGAGCGCTGCCCCGGGGCGGCGTCGAGGACCCGGGCCGCCAGCAGCACCAGGCCTGCGCAGGTGCCGAGGGTGGGTAGTCCCGCAGCGACCAGCTGCTGCAGCGGCTCGAACAGCTCGAACGTGCGCAGCAGCCGGTCGATCGTCGATGACTCGCCGCCGGGGAGCACGAGCGCATCGACCCGCGGCCCGTCGGGGCCGATCAGGTCGGCCGGGCGGCGTACCAGGCTGACCCGGGCATCGAGCGCGGACAGCAGGTGCGCCTGCTCGCGGACGCCGCCCTGCAGCGCCAGTACGCCGACGGTCGCCGCGGGTGGGGCAGCGCTCACCAGCCCCGCTCGGCGAGGCGATGCGGGGCCGGGAGGTCACCGACGTTGATGCCGACCATCGCCTCGCCCAGCCCGCGGGAGACCTCGGCGATGACGGCGGGGTCGTCGTACTGGGCGGTCGCCTTCACGATCGCCGCGGCTCGGCGGGCGGGATCGCCGGACTTGAAGATCCCAGAGCCGACGAACACGCCGTCCGCGCCCAGCTGCATCATCATCGCGGCGTCCGCGGGGGTGGCCACGCCGCCCGCGACGAACAGCACCACCGGCAACGCGCCGCGCTCGGCGACGTCGCGCACCAGCTCGTACGGCGCCTGCAGCTCCTTCGCGGCGACGAACAGTGCATCGGGCTCGGCCTTGGCAAGCGCGGACAGCTCGGCGATCTGCCGGCGGATTGTGCGGATGTGCTTGGTCGCCTCGGAGACGTCGCCGGTGCCGGCTTCGCCCTTCGAGCGGATCATCGCGGCGCCCTCGGTGATGCGGCGAAGGGCTTCGCCGAGGTTCGTCGCGCCGCACACGAACGGCACCGTGAACTGGCGCTTGTCGATGTGGTTGAGGTAGTCCGCCGGGCTGAGCACCTCGGACTCGTCGATGTAGTCGACCTCGAGGTGCTGCAGGACCTGCGCCTCGACGAAGTGGCCGATGCGGGCCTTCGCCATCACCGGGATAGAGACCGCGTCGATGATTCCGGCGACCAGGTCCGGGTCGCTCATCCGCGCCACGCCGCCCTGGGCGCGGATGTCGGCCGGCACCCGTTCGAGCGCCATCACGGCGACCGCGCCGGCGTCCTCGGCGATCCGCGCCTGGTCGGGGGTGACGACGTCCATGATCACGCCGCCCTTGAGCATCTCGGCCAGCCCGCGCTGCAGCAGCGCGGTGCCCTTGGTGGAGTTCTGTTCAGTCACGCGGTCCAGTCTGTCCGGCATACTGGACCTCTGCTAGAGCCAGAATCGACCGAGATTCGGTAGACCAGTTGCCTGGAGGGGTGCGTGCGTCAGTCCACTGAGCCCGGCTTCCCCCTAGCGCTCCAGCGGGACTCCGGCATCGCCTTGCCGGCTCAGCTGGCCGAGGCGATCCGCCGGCTCGCCCGCCAGGAGGTGCTGCGCCCGGGTGAGATCGTGCCGTCCTCCCGCGCGCTGGCGCGGCACCTCTCCGTCTCCCGCGGCACCGTGGTCTCGGCCTTCGACCAGTTGCTCGCCGAAGGGTGGCTCACGACCGTCCCGGGCGGGGCCACCCGGATCAACCCGCTGCTGCCGCAGCTCGGTACGCCGGCCGCGGGCGTACCGCGGGTGGTCTCGTCGAACCCGCCCGCGCCCCGGGTCAACCTGCGCCCGGGGCGCCCGCTGCAGGACGATCTGCCCAGCGCGGAGTGGCGGGCCGCCTGGCGGCAGGCGGCGGCCGAGCCGGTCGACGTCCCGGCGCCATCGCTGGGCCTGCCCGCGCTGCAGGCGGCGGTCGCCGAGCACCTTCGCCGGATGCGGGGCGTGCTGGTGGATCCGGCACGCATCGCCGTCACCTCGGGCGGGCGCGAGGGGCTGGCGCTGCTGCTGCATGCGGCCAGGATCCGCTCGGTCGGGGTCGAGGACCCGGGATTTCCCGGGCTGCGCCGCGTGCTGAGCCGGCACGGGATCGATATGGTCTCGCTGCCGACCGACACCCGCGGCCTGGTCACCGCGGCGCTGCCGACCACCGCGGCCCCCGATGCCGTCATCGTGACGCCGTCGCACCAGTATCCCCTCGGCGGTACCCTCCCGATCGACCGCCGGGCCGCCCTGCTCGAGTGGGCCGGCCGGCACGGCGTCCGGGTCATCGAGGACGACTACGACTCCGAGCTGCGCTACACCTCCGAGCCGCTGCCGGCGCTCGCCTCCCTGGCCGCCGCGCAGGTCGCGCTGCTGGGCACGTTCAGCAAGACGCTCACGCCCGCGCTCGCCACCGGGTTCCTCGTCCTGCCCGCCGACCTCGTGGACGACGCCGCGTCCGTGCGACGCGACCTCGGCCAACCGGTGGGACTGGTTGCCCAGCGTGCGCTCGCCCGCTACCTCGCCTCGGGAGCGCTGGCGCGGCACACGCAACGGATGCGGCGGGTCTACCGGCGTCGACGCGACCTCGTGACGGCTGCCCTGGCGGATGTCCACGGCGTCCGGGTCAACCCGATGGACGGCGGGCTGCACGCGGTGCTCTGGCTCAGCCACGACGAGCAGTCGGTGATCGCCGCGCTCGCCGAGCACGGCATCGCGGTGGCGAGCCTCGCCGACTACTGGGCCTCCGGACCGGACCGAGCCCGGCCGGGCCTGGTGCTCGGTTACGGGGGCGTGCCCGAGCCCGACCTGCGGCAGGCCTTGGAGGTCATCCGCGGGGTGCTGGCGAACCAGCGCCCAGGAAACCGGTTGCCGGTCGCCGACTAGAATCGAGGAGTTGCGCCATCGCGCAGACCCGAGGCTCCCAAACGCGAACGGACCGGTATGTCGGCACCGAATGACAACTACGACCCGAAGCAGGTCGCTGCACTCTCGCCCGAGAGCCTGCAGCGGGCCGTCGACGATGCCGGCGCCGCGTTCGCGGCCGCCGCGGATCTCGACGCGCTGCACCCGCTGAAGGCGCAGCACATCGGCGATCGAGCACCGATCTCCCTGGCCCGGCGCGAGATCGGTGCGCTTCCGCCGCAGGCGAAGGCCGACGCGGGCAAGCGGGTGAACCAAGCGCGCCAGGCGGTGCAGACGGCGTACGACGCCCGGCTCGCGGAGCTCGCCCGCCGTCGCAACGAGCAGGTCCTGCGTGAGGAGGCCGTCGACGTCACCATGCCGACCGGGTCGGGACCGACCGGCGCCCGGCACCCGGTGACCACCGTGGCCGAGCGTATCGCCGACGTGTTCATCGGCATGGGATACGAGGTGGCAGAGGGGCCGGAGGCCGACACCGAGTGGCATGTCTTCGATGCCCTCAACACGCCGCGCGACCATCCCGCGCGCAGCCTGCAGGACACCATCTTCCTGGACCCGCCCGAGAACGGCGTGGTGCTGCGCACCCACACGAGCTCGGGCCAGATCCGGTCGTTGCTGACGCGAGAGCTCCCGGTGTACGTCGTCGTACCAGGACGTGTATATAGAGACGATCCTATGGATGCGCCCCATCTGCCGGTGTTCAACCAGGTCGAGGGGTTGGCGGTCGACAAGGGGCTGTCGATGGCGCCCCTGCGCGGCCCCCTCGACCGCTTCGCGCGGGCGATGTTCGGCGCCGGGGCGCACACCCGCCTGCGGCCGCACTTCTTTCCCTTCACCGAGCCGTCGGCCGAGGTCGACCTCTGGTTCCCGCACGCCAAGGGCGGCCCGCAGTGGATCGAGTGGGGCGGCTGCGGCATGGTCGACCCCAATGTGCTGCGCGCCTGCGGTGTGGACCCCGAGGTCTACTCGGGATTCGCCTTCGGCATGGGCATCGACCGCACCGTGATGTTCCGCAACGGGATCGCCGATCTGCGGCAGTTCGTGGACGGCGACGTCCGGTTCACCCGCCACTTCGGAATGGAGCAGTAGGCATGCGCGTTCAGCTCGCGTGGCTGACCGAGCTGGTACCCCAGCTCGACGGAAAGAGCCCCCAGGAGATCGGCGACCTGCTCAGTGGCGCCGGCATTGAGGTCGACGAGATCGGCGGCCTGGGCCCGGACGACGTTGCCGGGCTGTACGTCGGCGAGGTTGCCCAGATCGAGGAGCTCACCGAGTTCAAGAAGCCGATCCGCTACTGCCAGGTGCGCTTCGACGACGGCAGCGATCCCGAGCAGACGCGCGGGATTGTCTGCGGCGCAACCAACTTCGCCGTTGGCGACAAGATCGTCGCGGCGCTGCCGGGCGCCGTCCTGCCCGGAGACTTCCACATCTCGGCGCGCAAGACCTACGGCCGCGTCTCCGACGGAATGATCTGCTCCGAACGCGAGATGGGCCTGGGGGAGGACCACGACGGCATCTTGGTGCTGCCGGACGACGCCCCCATCGGTGCCGATGCGGTCGAGTACCTCGGGCTGCACGACGTCGTCCTGGTCACCGAGCCCACCCCCGACCGGGGCTACCAGCTGGCGCTGCGCGGGATCGCCCGCGACCTCGCAGCGGTCCTGGGCGTACCGTTCACCGACCCCGCCGACCAGGTTCCTGCAGCGCCGGAGGGCGACGGTTTCCCGGTCGAGCTGGCCGATCCCGCCTGTGATGTCTTCACCACCCGGATCATCCGCGGCTTCGACCCGGCCGCGCCCACGCCCGCGTGGATGGCGCGACGACTGACCGCGTCGGGCATGCGTCCCATCAGCCTCGCCGTCGACGTCACGAACTACGTCATGCTGCTGCTGGGACAGCCGCTGCACGCCTATGACCTCGACAAGCTCCAGGGCCGGATCATCGTGCGCAAGGCGCTCGAGGGCGAGCGGATCACCACCCTGGACGACGTCGAGCGCACGCTCTCCGCCGATGACCTGCTGATCACCGATGAGGCCGGCATCCAGGGCATTGCCGGAGTGATGGGCGCCGAGCACGCCGAGATCTCCGACTCCACCACCAGCATCATGCTGGAGGCCGCGCACTTCGACCCCACCTCGATCAGCAGGACCGCCCGCAAGCACGGGCTGCTGTCCGAGGCCGGCCGACGCTTCGAGCGAACCGTCGACCCGACACTCGCCCCGCGGGCGAGCGCGCTGGCCACTGCGCTGCTCGTCGAGCACGGCGGGGGCCCGGCCGAGCCGACCATGTTGCGGGTCGGCGAGCCGGCACTGCCCCGCCCGATCACCGTCGAACCGCAGCGAGTGCGCGACCTGGTCGGGGTGGACTACTCCGTCGACCGGATCACCGAGGTGCTGCAGCGGCTGGGCTGCCAGGTAGACCCGGACGGCGACCAGCTCATCGTCACCCCACCGCCCTGGCGGCCTGACTTCGTAGAGCCGAGCCGGGTGGCCGAGGAGGTCGCCCGGATCGACGGCTACGACAAGATCCCCTCCGTGCTGCCCAAGGCGATGGCCGGCCGTGGCCTCAACGCCGTCCAGCGGGCACGCCGCTCGGCCGGTCGGGCACTGGCCGCCGCCGGGTACGTCGAGACCCCGTCGATGTCCTTCCAGGACGACGCCGACCTCGACCGGCTCGGGGTCGCGGCCGACGACCGGCGCCGGCAGAGCGTCCGGCTGGCCAACCCGATCGCGGCCGACCAGGCAACCCTCCGGACGACGCTGCTCCCCGGCCTGCTGGCCTCGGTGCGGCGCAACGTCAGCAGGGGCGCCGAGCACGTGGCGACCTTCGAGACGGGAGTGGTGTTCTTCGAGCCGGCACGGCCCCGGTCGGCCGCACCGATCATCGACCGCGGTATCCAGCCGACGAGCGAACAGCTCGCCGCGCTCGAGGCCGCCCGTCCGGTGGAGCGCCTTCACGCGGCCGTGGCCACCGCCGGGACCCGCCCCGCGAGCTGGTTCGCCGCGAGCGCGCGGGCCACCTGGCGCGAACCGATCGAGGCGATACGCCGGCTTGCCGACGCCGTCGGGACCGCGATCACGATCACGCGCGCCGAAATGGCGCCCTGGCACCCCGGCCGTTGCGCGTCGATCGCGCTGAGCACGGGCGAGGTCATCGGCTACGCTGGCGAGCTGCATCCGCAGGTGTGCGAGGAGCTCGATCTGCCGCGGCGCACCAGCGTCGCCGAGATCGACCTGGAGGCGCTCATCGACGCCCGCGACGCTGAGGCGACCGCGCCCCAGGTCTCCCCGTTCCCGCGAGCCACGCAGGACCTCGCGTTCGTACTGGATGCCGATCTCCCGGTCGCGGACGTGGAGGCGACGATCCGCGACGCGGGCGGCGACCTGCTGGAGGACGTCCACATGTTTGATGTCTACAGCGGCGCGCAGGTCGGAGACGGCAAGCGGTCGCTGGCCTTCGCGCTGACCATGCGCGCTGATGATCGAACCCTCGGCGGTGAGGAGATCACCGGGGTCCGCGAGGCGGTCATCTCGGCCGTGCGGGAGCGGCACGGCGGCGTCCTTCGGTAGACCGCTCACCCGTACGGCGTACGGCGGTGAGATGTGCGCCGCTCTCACCTCCATCCGATGGTTGCTCTCCACTACCATCGGGCGGGTGAATTGGGACCAGTTCGATGCAGCCCTGTTCGATCTCGACGGTGTCATCACCCCTACCGCAGAGGTGCACATGCGGGCCTGGGAGGCGATGTTCAACGAGTTCCTCGCTGCGCAGCCGGGGCAGCACGCGCCGTACACCGCCGACGACTACTTTCAGTTCGTCGACGGCAAACCGCGCTACGACGGTGTTCGATCGTTCCTGTCCTCGCGCGGCATTGAGCTGCCTGAGGGCAGCGGCGCTGCGGACCTCTCCCGGGAGACCGTCAGCGGTCTGGGCAACAGCAAGGACGCGCTGTTCAACGAGATCCTGCAACGCGACGGTGTGCAGCCGTTCGCGGGCTCGGTCGCGCTGCTGGACCATCTCGCCGGCCGCGACATCGTCCTGGCGATCGTCTCGTCCTCACGCAACGCCCGAGGAGTGCTCGCCGCGGCAGGCCTGCTCGAGCGCTTTGCCTTCGTCGTCGACGGCAACGTTGCGGCCGAGCACGCGCTCCCCGGCAAGCCCAACCCCGACACCTTCCAGTACGCGGCGCGGCAGGCCGGTGCGGACGACGCACGCTCGGTCGTCATCGAGGACGCGGTCTCCGGCGTACAGGCCGGCCGGGCCGGTGAGTTCGGACTGGTGATCGGCGTCGATCGCGGCGCTGGTGCCGACGTCCTGACCGCCGCCGGCGCCGACATCGTCGTGACCGACCTCCAGGAGCTCGTGCCATGAACCTCGACGAGCCGATGACCGATCCGCTCGACCGCAGCCGCTTCCCGGTGGACCCGTGGGCGCTTCGCGAGGTCAGCTACAGCAAGTCCGACCTGGGCACGACCGAGACGTTGTTCACCGTGGGTAACGGCTATCTGGGCATGCGCGGCAACCCCGAGGAGGGACGCGACGCGCACACGCACGGCACCTTCGTCAACGGCTTCCACGAGACCTGGGCGATTCGGCACGCCGAGGAGGCCTACGGGTTCGCGCGCACCGGACAGACCATCGTGAACGCGCCGGATGCCAAGGTCATGAAGCTGTATGTGGACGATGAGCCACTGCTGCTGGCGACCGCCGACCTCGAGGAGTACGAGCGGGTGCTCGACTTCAAGGAGGGCGTGCTGCGCCGCGAGGTGGTGTGGCGGACGCCGTCCGGCAAGCGGGTGCGAATCTCATCGAAGCGGATGGTCTCCTTCACGCAGCGGCACCTGGCGATCATGCAGATCCAGGTCACGATGCTGGAGGGCGACGCTCCGGTGGTGATCTCCTCGCAGATCCTCAACCGGCAGGACGGACGCGACGAGTACAACATCCCCGAGCATGCGATGGGCAAGCACTTCGATCCCCGCAAGGCCTCGAACTTCGAGGGGCGGGTGCTCGAGCCCAAGCTCAACTGGTATTCCGATCGCCGGATGATCCTGGGCTACCGGGCCACGAACTCCGGGATGACGCTGGCCGTCGGCGCCGATCACGCGATCTCGACCGACAACGAGTACGAGCAGCTGAACTCCAGCGACGACGACTACGCCAAGAAGGTCTACCGGGTGCACGCGCACGAGGGCCGGCCGATAACAATCACCAAGGTCGCCTCGTACCACAGCTCGCGCGGAGTCCCGGTGCGCGAGCTGGTCGACCGCGTGCGCCGCACGCTGGACCGGGTGCGCGACCACGGGGTGGAGCACTACGAGCAGGAGCAGCGGGACTGGCTGGCCGACTTCTGGGCGGCCTCCGATGTCGAGATCGAGGGTCAGCCCGCCACCCAGCAGGCGGTCCGCTGGAACCTCTTCCAGCTCGCTCAGGCCAGCGCTCGCTCGGACCAGCTCGGCGTCGCGGCCAAGGGCGTGTCGGGCACCGGGTACGAGGGGCACTACTTCTGGGACAGTGAGGTGTACGTGATGCCCTTCCTCACGTACACCTCGCCGTACCTGGCGCGCAACCTGCTGCGTTTCCGCTGGAACATGCTGCCCGCCGCCCGCGAACGCGCCGACGAGCTGTCGCAGCGTGGTGCGTTGTTCCCGTGGCGGACCATCAACGGCGAGGAGGCCTCGGCGTACTACGCGGCCGGCACCGCCCAGTACCACATCGACGCGGACATCGCCTACGCGCTGGTGAAGTACGGCTGGGCCACTGGTGATGCGGACTTCCTGGTGCGGCAAGGCGTGGACATCCTCGTCGAGACCGCGCGGATGTTCGCCGATCTGGGGTTCTGGCGTAACAACGGAGAGCGCAGCTTCCACATCCACGGCGTCACGGGGCCGGACGAGTACACCGCCGTGGTCAACAACAACCTGTTCACCAACGTGATGGCCCGCTTCAACCTCGAGCAGGCCGCGCTGCAGGTCGAGTCGATCAAGGCGACCGACCCCGCTTCGTACGTGAAGCTGGTCAAGCGGCTGCGCCTGGGGGAGGACGAGCCCGCGGAGTGGCACGACGCCGCGCGGCGCATGACGATCCCGTACGACGAGGCGCTGGAGATCCACCCGCAGGACGAGCACTTCCTCGATCGCGAGATGTGGGACCTGTCGGCGACTCCCGAAGAGAACAAGCCGCTGCTGCTGCACTTCCACCCGCTGGTCATCTACCGATTCCAGGTTCTCAAGCAGGCGGACGTCGTGCTCGCGATGTTCCTGCAGGGCGATCAGTTCACCCTCGAGCAGAAGCGCGCGAACTTCGAGTACTACGACCCGATCACCACCGGCGACTCGACACTCTCGGCCGTCGTGCAGTCCATCATCGCCGCCGAGGTTGGCTACCACGACATGGCCTTGGACTACTTCATGAAGGGGCTGTACGTCGACCTGGCCGATCTGCACGGCAACACCAGCGACGGCGTGCACGTCGCGTCGACCGGGGGAGTGTGGAGTGCGCTGGCCTACGGATTCGGGGGCATGCGCGACTACGACGGTCACGTCACCTTCGACCCGCGGCTGCCGACCGGCTGGGAGTCCTTGCGCTTCCGGATCACTCTGAAGGGCGCACGCCTGGAGGTGACCCTGCGGCAGGGGTCGATCGAGTTCCGGGTGGACGGCGGCGACGTCGAGGTCGGCGTCCGCGGCCAGCGTCACTACATCCGCCCGCACGAGCCGGTGCGGGTCCAGCTCGACGGACAGGGAGACCGTATCGACGGGATCCTGGGCACCTCGCCGCTGATCGGCGGGCGACGGTCCGACGGCACGGTCATCACTGCGGGAGTTCCAGAGCCACCGTCGGAGCCGGTTCCCGTCACGCCCTCATAGGGATGACCGACCCACCTGCTGAATAAAGTTGCACAGTGATGCATAATCATGCGCATGACTGTGAAGGTTGCCGTTGCCGGGGCCAGTGGCTACGCCGGGGGAGAGATCCTGCGGCTGCTGCTGACCCACCCCCATGTCGAGATCGGAGCGCTCACCGCCGGCGGCAGTGCCGGCTCCAGGCTGGGCGAGCACCAGACGCACCTGCTGCCGCTGGCGAACCGGGAGATCGTCGAGACGACCGCGGAGAACCTCTCCGGCCACGACGTGGTCTTCCTGGCGCTGCCGCACGGCAAGTCGGCCGAGATCGCCGCCGCGCTCCCGGAAGACGTCCTGATCGTGGACTGCGGCGCCGACCACCGGCTGGCGGACGAGGCCGCCTGGAGGCGCTGGTACGGGGGTGAGCACGCCGGGACCTGGCCGTACGGCCTGCCCGAGATGCCGGGACAACGGACCCGGTTGCAGGCGGCGCGGCGGATCGCCGTCCCCGGCTGCTACCCCACCGTCTCCACGCTGACGTTGCTGCCGGCGGTCGCGGCCGGGCTGATCGAGCCGGAGGTGGTCATCGTTGCGGCGTCCGGGACGTCCGGGGCGGGCAAGTCGCTCAAGCCGAACCTGCTCGGTAGCGAGGTGATGGGCTCGATGACCGCCTATGGCGTGGGGGGCGGACATCGCCACACCCCGGAGGTCATCCAGAACCTCTCCGCGGTCGCCAATCAATCCGTCACCGTCTCCTTCACCCCGCTGCTGGCCCCGATGCCCCGCGGCATCCTGGCGACCTGCAGTGCGCCCGTCCGGGACGGCGTCACCGGCGCGCAGGTGCGCGAGGCCTACCAAGGCGCCTACGACCAGGAGCCGTTCGTGCACCTGCTCCCCGAGGGGCAGTGGCCGACGACCGGCGGCGTCGCGGGATCGAACAACGTCGCCATCCAGGTCACCGTCGACCCAGATGCCGGGCGGATGATCGCGATCGGCTCCGTCGACAATCTCACCAAAGGCACCGCAGGCGGCGCCGTCCAGAGCATGAATCTCGCCCTCGGTCTCGACGAGACCGCCGGCCTGCCCACCACAGGAGTCGCCCCGTGAGCGTCACCATCCCCAAGGGATTCAAGGCAAGCGGCGTCGCCGCCGGTCTCAAGCAGAGCGGCACGCCCGACGTCGCTCTCATCCAGAACCTCGGCCCGTCGTACGCCGCAGCGAGCGTGTTCACCAGCAACCGCTGCAAAGCCAACCCGGTTCTCTGGAGCGAGCAGGCGATCGCCGACGGTGAGGTCCGCGCGGTCGTCGTCAACTCCGGCGGCGCCAACTGCTACACCGGCAGCCGTGGTTTCCAGACCACGCACGCCACCGCCGAACGCGTGGGCGCGCTGCTCGACGTCTCACCGGGCGACGTGCTGGTCGCCTCCACCGGCCTGATCGGCGAGCTGCTGGACGAGCCCACGCTGTTCGCCGGGGTGGACGCCGCCGCTGCGGAGCTGAGCGACACCGGTGGAGACGCCGCGGCCCGGGCCATCATGACGACCGACACGGTGCCGAAGACGGCGTCGTACGCCGGAGACGGCTGGTCGATCGGCGGGATCGCCAAGGGGGCGGGCATGCTCGCGCCGTCCCTCGCGACCATGCTGGTCTTCGTCACCACGGACGCCGACCTCGACGCGTCCGAGCTCGAGAGTGCCCTGCGGGTCGCTTGCGCCCGCAGCTTCGATCGGATCGACTCGGACGGCTGCATGTCGACCAATGATCAGGTGGCGCTGCTTTCCAGCGGTGCCAGCGGAGTGCGGCCCGACGTCGATGCGTTCACCTCGGCGCTCACCGACCTCTGTCTCGAGCTGGCGCTGCAGCTGATTCGGGATGCCGAGGGGGCCTCTCACGACATCGCCATCACGACGACCGGCGCCGCAAGTGAGCAGGACGCGCTCGAGGTCTGCCGTGCGGTCGCGCGCAGCAACCTGCTCAAGTGCGCGATCTTCGGCAACGACCCGAACTGGGGCCGTATTCTCGCCGCGGTCGGCACGACGGGTGCCGAGTTCGACCCGCAGCAGATCGACGTCGCAATCAACGACGTGTGGATCTGCCGGGGAGGGGAGCCGGGCGAGAGCCGCGACCAGGTCGACATGAGCGCCCGCGATGTCACTATCACCATCGACCTGAAGGCGGGCGAGCACGAGGCCACCCTGTGGACCAATGACCTGACGACGGACTACGTGCACGAGAACTCGGCGTACTCCACATGAGCTCGTTTCCTTCAGCGGCAGACAAAGCAGCAGTGCTGGTCGAGGCTTTGCCGTGGTTGACGAAGTTCCGCGACCAGATCGTCGTCGTGAAGTATGGCGGCAATGCGATGACCAATGACGAGCTCAAGCGCGCATTCGCCGAGGACATGGTGTTCCTCCGCACGGTCGGCATCCGTCCGGTGGTGGTCCATGGGGGCGGTCCGCAGATCAGCGCGATGCTCGACAGGTTCGGGATCGAGTCGAAGTTCCGGGGCGGCCTGCGGGTGACGACCGCCGAGTCGATGGACGTCGTCCGCATGGTGCTGGTCGGGCAGGTGCAGCGTGAGCTGGTGAACCTGATCAACGAGCACGGCCCGCACGCCGTGGGCATGTCCGGCGAGGACGCCCACCTGTTCACCGCCGTGCGGCGCAGTGCCACGGTGGACGGCGAGCAGGTCGACGTCGGACAGGTCGGGGACGTGGCCAAGGTGAACCCCGACGCGATCCTCGACTTGATCCGCGCCGGACGCATTCCCGTCGTCTCTACCGTGGCTCCGGACGCCGACGGGGTTATTCACAACCTCAACGCGGACACCGCTGCGGGCGCGCTCGCCGAGGCGCTCGGGGCGAGGAAGCTGATCGTGCTCACCGACGTGGAGGGCCTCTACATGGCCTGGCCGGACAAGAGCTCGCTGCGTAGCGAGATCTCGGTCAGCGAGCTCGAAGGCCTGCTTCCCGCGCTGGAGTCCGGCATGATCCCGAAGATGGAGGCCTGCCTGCGAGCGGTTAAGGGTGGAGTCACGCGAGCGTCGATCATCGACGGACGCGACGCGCACTCGGTGCTCCTGGAGATCTTCACCAACGAGGGCAACGGAACCATGGTCCGTCCCGACAACGCCCAGTCCACCGGCCGGGCGGCGAACGAGGAGTCAACGGCATGACCCAGAGCTACACCGACCGCTGGTCGACCAGCCTGATGAACAACTACGGCACCCCACCGCTCACCCTCGTGCGCGGTGAGGGCCCCTACGTCTTCGACGATGCCGGCAACCGTTATCTCGATCTGCTGGCGGGGATCGCGGTCAACATCCTCGGCCACGCGCATCCGAAGGTCGTTGATGCCGTCTCGAAGCAGATCGCCACCCTGGGGCACGTCAGCAACCTCTACGCGCACCCGCTCACCATCGAGCTCGCCGAGCGGCTGATCAGCCTGGCCGGCCGTCCGGGCAAGGCGCTGTTCTGCAACTCCGGCGCCGAGGCCAACGAAGCCGCCTTCAAGATCTCCCGGCTCACCGGCCGCACCAAGATCATCGCCGCCGAAGGCGCCTTCCACGGCCGCACCATGGGCTCGTTGGCGCTGACCGGCCAGCCCGCCAAGCAGGACCCCTTCCGGCCGCTACCGGGCGATGTCGTGCACGTGCCGTACGGCGACATCGATGCCATGCGCAGCGCAGTCGACCAGCAGACGGCCATGATCATGCTGGAGCCGATCATCGGTGAGGGCGGCGTCGTCGTTCCGCCCGACGGCTACCTGAGCGCCGTCCAGCAGCTGGCCCGAGACAACGGGGCGTTGTTCGTCCTCGACGAGGTACAGACCGGCATCTGCCGGACCGGGGCGTGGTTCGCCTTCCAGCACGAGGGTCTCGAGCCCGACGCCGTCACCCTCGCCAAGGGCCTCGGCGCCGGAATGCCGATCGGTGCGGTGCTGGCGTTCGGCAGCACCGCCGACCTGCTCGGTCCCGGTAGCCACGGCACCACCTTCGGCGGCAACCCGGTCTGTGCGGCGGCCGCGCTCGCCGTGCTCGACGTCGCCGCGCAGGACGACCTCAACGGTGCGGCCAAGGCGCGCGGGGAGCATCTCGCGGCACGGCTCGACGGGATCGTTCCCGAGCTGCGCGGCAGGGGTCTGCTGCGCGCGTTCGACCTTCCCGCCGCGACCTCGAAGGATGTCGCCGATCGCCTGCGCGGAAAGGGATTCCTCGTCAACAACGTCTCACCTACGAGCATCAGGCTCGCCCCGCCCCTAATCATCACCGACGCGCAGCTCGACGACTTCGTCGAGACGCTGTCCGCGGACCTCAAGGAGAACGCATGAACGTCAGGCACTTCCTGCGCGACGACGACCTCTCTCCGGCAGAACAGGCGGAAGTGCTCGCGCTGGCCGCCCGGCTCAAGTCAGAACGCTTCGCCGAACAGCCGCTGACCGGCCCGAAGGCGGTGGCGGTCATCTTCGACAAGTCCTCGACCCGCACCCGCGTCTCGTTCTCGGTCGGTATCGCCGAGCTCGGCGGATACCCGCTCGTCATCGACGCGCAGTCCAGCCAGATGGGCCGGGGCGAGCCGATCGCCGACACCACGCGGGTGCTGGATCGCCAGTGTGCCGCGATCGTGTGGCGGACGAGCGGTCAGTCCCGGATCGAGGAGATGGCCGAGGTATCGGCCGTCCCGGTGATCAACGCGCTTACCGACGAGTTCCACCCGTGCCAGATCCTCGCCGACCTGCAGACAGTGAACGAGCGCTTCGGCGAGGCTGCTGGACGCACCCTCGTCTACCTGGGCGACGCCGGCAACAACATGGCGCACTCGTACCTGCTGGGCGGAGCGACGGCCGGCATGCACGTCCGGATCGCCGGGCCGGCACCGTACTCGCCCGACCCGCAGGTCGTCGCGGACGCCGAGGCGATCGCGGCCCGGACCGGCGGGTCGGTGATCGTCACCGACGACGCGGTGCAGGCCGTCCGCGACGCGCACGTCGTCGCCACCGACACGTGGGTGTCCATGGGGCAGGAATCCGAGCAGAGCGAGCGCGCCGCAGCCTTCGACGGCTACCAGATCAACGACGAGCTGCTCGCGCACGCCGCGGACGACGCGATCGTGCTGCACTGCCTGCCGGCCTACCGCGGCAACGAGATCACGGCCGAGGTGCTCGAAGGCTCGCGCTCGGCCGTGTGGGACGAGGCCGAGAACCGGCTGCACGCGCAGAAGGCGCTGCTGGTCTGGCTGCTGGGCCGACGATGAGCGCCCCGGCGACGAAGACCGGTCGCCAGGCGCGCATCGCCGAGCTCATCGCCGAGCACGTGGTCGACTCCCAGGCCAAGCTCACCGACCTGCTCGCGGCCGAGGGGGTCGTCGTCACGCAGGCCACGCTGAGCCGCGATCTGGAGGAGATCGGCGCGCACAAGGCGCGCGTGGAGGGCGGTCACGCGCGGTACGTGGTGCCGCAGGACGGGATGCCGCGGGTGGTGGCGAGCGAGAAGCCGTCCGCTCGGCTGGCCCGGTTGGTCGCGGAGCTGCTCACCGGGATCGACGTGGCCGAGAACCTCGTCGTCCTGCGCACGCCCCCCGGTGCGGCGTCGTTCCTCGCCTCGGCGATCGACCGCGCCGCCATGACCGAGGTGGTCGGCACGATCGCGGGGGACGACACCATACTGGTCATCGTGCGCTCGGCCGACCGCGCCGGGCCGTTCGCCGACCAGCTACGGACGCTGACATGACAGGAGTACCCATGGAGCAGAACGAGGAGACCACCCGGCTGTGGGGCGGTCGCTTCTCGTCCGGACCGTCACCGGAGATGACGGCGTTGTCGCTGTCGGTCCACTTCGACTGGAGATTGGCCAAGTACGACCTGCAGGGCTCGCGTGCACACGCGCGCGTGCTGCACGCAGCACAGCTGCTCGACGATGACGAGCTAGACAAGATGCTCGCTGCGCTGGACGAGCTGGAGAAGGACGTCGAGAACGGCTCCTTCGTCGGCACCGCGGAGGACGAAGACGTCCATACCGCGTTGGAACGCGGTCTCATCGAGCGGCTGGGCACCCTCGGCGGCAAGCTTCGCGCGGGTCGTAGCCGCAACGACCAGGTCGCCACCGACCTGCGCCTGTACCTGCGTGACAACGTCCGCCGGATCGTCGCGGACCTCATCGACCTGCAGCAGGCGCTGCTGGGCAAGGCCGAGGAGTACCGGGACGTCGTCGCGCCAGGCATGACCCACCTGCAGCATGCTCAGCCGATCCTGTTCTCCCATCAGCTGCTGGCGCACGTGCATGCGTTTGCGCGCGACGTCGATCGTCTGCGGGACTGGGACAAGAGGGCCGCGGTCAGCCCGCTGGGGGCCGGTGCCCTCGCCGGATCCTCGCTCGCGCTGGATCCCGTCGCCGTAGCCAAGGACCTCGGGTTCGAGCGCCCCGCCGACAACTCGATCGACGCCGTGTCGGACCGCGACTACGTCGCGGAGTTCCTGTTCGCGACGGCACTGATCGGCGTCCACTTGTCCCGGATCGGCGAGGAGGTCGTGCTGTGGACCACCACCGAGTTCGGATGGGTGACCCTGCACGACTCGTGGGCGACCGGGTCCTCGATCATGCCGCAGAAGAAGAACCCCGATATCGGCGAGCTTGCCCGGGGCAAGTCGGGCCGGTTCATCGGCAACCTGATGGCGCTGCTGACCATTCTCAAGGCGCTGCCGCTGGCCTACGACCGGGACCTGCAGGAGGACAAGGAATGCACCTTCGACTCTGTCGAGCAGCTACAGCTCCTGGTGCCCGCGGTCACCGGCATGATCGCCACGATGACGGTCAACTCGGACGCCGTGTCGAGGGGAGCAGGCTCAGGACACGCGCTGGCCACTGACGTCGCCGAATGGCTCGTTCGTCAAGGCGTCCCGTTCCGCGAGGCACACGAGATCAGTGGCGCGGCGGTGCGCGAGTGCGACGAGCGCGGGTGCGAGCTCTACGACCTCACGGCGCAGGACCTCGCCGCCGTCGACCCGCGGCTCACCGCTGAGGTGCTCGACGTGCTCACCGTCGACGGCGCGCTCGCCGCGCGCTCGACGCATGGCGGGACGGCGCCGACGGCGGTGATCAAGCAGATCGACGACATCAAGGCATCGATCGCCGCACAGCGGGGCTGGCTCGAGCCGGCGGAGTGAGCACCCCGCTGCCGCGCGAGTTCTTCGCGCGCGATCCGCACCAGGTCGCCCCGGAGCTGATCGGCAAGCTCCTGGTCGCGGGGCACGGCGCAGAGCGGGTCGTCGTCCGGCTCACCGAGACCGAGGCGTACAGCGACGACGACCCGGCCTCGCACACCTACCGCGGCATGACCGCCCGCAACGCGGTCATGTTCGGCGAGCCGGGCCACCTGTACGTCTACTTCTCCTACGGCATCCACCACTGTGCCAACGCAGTCAGCCACGCCGACGGGCGAAGCGGGGGAGTGCTGCTTCGAGCCGGCGCCGTCGTCGAGGGCGCCGAGATCGCGCGCACCCGCCGGGGCAATCCGCGCGACGAGCACCTGCTGGCCCGGGGCCCGGGCTGCCTGGCGCAGGCGCTGGGCATCACCCTGCAGGACGGCGGCGCCGACCTGTGCAGTCCGTCGGGCGCGATCACGCTGCTCGATGACGGAGCCCGGCCAGAGGTACGCACCGGTCCGCGGGTGGGCGTCCGGCTGGCCCCCGACACGCCGTGGCGGTTCTGGGCTGCGGGTGAGCGCTCGGTCTCGGTCTACAAGCGCAGTCCCCGCGCCGCGCCCGACGCTCGCTGAGGCAGGCCACCTCCTAGACTTGGCGAGGCATCCGCACCATTCGAGAACGGATAGTGACATCCCGTGACCCACCTGCTGGACGACCTGGCCTGGCGCGACCTCATCGCCGACACGACCGATATCGGCGCGCTGCGCGCGTCGATGGACGAGGGCCCGATCACGGTGTACGTCGGGTTCGACCCCACCGCGCCGAGCCTGCACCACGGCAACCTGCTGCAGCTGATCACGCTCAAGCGCTTTCAGCTGGCCGGCCACCGGCCCCTCGGCCTCGTCGGCGGATCGACCGGCCTCATCGGTGACCCGGGCGGTCGCACGGCCGAGCGACAGCTCAACTCCAAGGAGGTCGTCGCCTCGTGGGTCGAGCGGCTGGAGCGGCAGGTCGCCCGGTTTCTGGACTTCGACGGTGACAATGCGGCCATCATGGTCAACAACCTGGACTGGACCGAGCCGCTCACCGCGATCGACTTCCTCCGCGAGGTCGGCAAGCACTTCCGGGTCGGGAAGATGCTCGCCAAGGAGGCCGTCAGCGCCCGGCTCAACTCCGAGGCCGGCATCAGCTACACCGAGTTCAGCTACCAGATCCTACAGGCGATGGACTACCTCGAGCTGTACCGCCGGTACGGCTGCACGCTGCAGACCGGCGGCTCGGACCAGTGGGGCAACCTCACCGGTGGGGTCGATCTGATCCGCCGCGTCGAAGGCGCGTCGGTGCATGCGCTCGCGACCCGGCTCATCACCAAGGCCGACGGCACGAAGTTCGGCAAGACCGCCGGGGGCGCGGTCTGGCTGGACCCCGAGATGTTCTCGCCGTACGCCTTCCATCAGTTCTGGCTGGCCGCGGACGACCGCGACATCGAGAGCTGGATGAAGGCCTTCAGCCTCAAGCCCCGAGCGGAGATCGAGGGGCTGCTGGCCGAGGGCCGAGACAAGCCGCACCTGCGCATTCCCCAGCGCGCCCTTGCGGACGAGCTCACGGCGCTCGTGCACAGCCCCGCGGACCTTCAGGCAGCCGATCTTGCCGGGCGCGCCCTCTTCGGACGCGCCGAGCTGTCCGATCTCGAGCCGAAGGTGCTGGTCGCAGCGGTCGCTGAGGCCGGGATCGCCGACGTCACGTCCGAGACCGGGGGCCTTCCCACGATCGCCCAGGTGCTGCGCGATACCGGCTTGGCCAACGGGCTGGGAGACGCGCGCCGCGCGATCAAGGAAGGCGGCGCGTACATCAACAACGAGCGGGTCGGCGACCCGGAGGCCACGCTGGAGGAGGCCCAGCTGCTGGCCGACCGGCTCGTCGTCGTCCGGCGCGGGAAGCGTCAGGTCAAGGGCGCGCGGATCGGCTAGGTCGTATTGGTTCCAGACCGGCGACAAGACTTGTGGCACCGGGTGCCGCAGGTCACAGCGAAGCGGTTTGACACTGGGCGCCGGCGCTCGTAAAGTATCTCTTGCTTCGAGAACAACGCGAAACACCGAGCGGAAACGCACCGGTCGAACTGGCCCAGCTAGCACGACCGAGAACGGCAGTGAGAGGTTTCGCGAGGTACCGGCACCAAGCTGATTCGTCAGACCACCGCACTTGCCTCATCAGGCGCCGCGGCAGGGGGACGAGGATCCAAGCGGCCGCACAATGTTCTAGGAGCCACCCCCTTGAGAGCGGCGAGCCGGACTTGCTAGTCTGGACGACGCACTCCAAGAGAGTGAGCAGGACCGAAACTGAACAGGTAAGTGGCGCAGGACGCAGCGAAAGTAGTTGACAGCGCAGCGAAGCCCAAGTAAAGTTTTACGGGTTGCCTCCGAGAGTGACGAACAGTCACTCGACGATGAGCGTCCGAACCTTGAGAACTCAACAGCGTACTTGAAAGTCAGTGCCAAATTATTTAACCTCCGGCACTGAGACGCAGCTGGCCGCCGGCCAGTGTGCATCAGTGTGGAGATTCCTTTGGTAATTGTGTGGTGCCAGCATCACACACTTGCCAGTATCAACAGCACCGACACGCCGATCCTTCGGCGCGATGGTGTCTTCGTATGTAACTAACCGTCAGGCCTCGTGCCGGCGTTAGTAATAAACATTCACGGAGAGTTTGATCCTGGCTCAGGACGAACGCTGGCGGCGTGCTTAACACATGCAAGTCGAGCGAAGCTTCTTCCTTCGGGAAGAATGACTTAGCGGCGAACGGGTGAGTAACACGTGGGCAACCTGCCCTTAGCTCTGGGATAAGCGATGGAAACGTCGTCTAATACCGGATACGACACGGGACGGCATCATCTCCGTGTGGAAAGAGTTTCGGCTAAGGATGGGCCCGCGGCCTATCAGCTTGTTGGTGGGGTAATGGCCTACCAAGGCTTCGACGGGTAACCGGCCTGAGAGGGCGACCGGTCACACTGGGACTGAGACACGGCCCAGACTCCTACGGGAGGCAGCAGTGGGGAATATTGCACAATGGGCGAAAGCCTGATGCAGCGACGCCGCGTGAGGGATGACGGCCTTCGGGTTGTAAACCTCTTTCAGCAGGGACGAAGCGAAAGTGACGGTACCTGCAGAAGAAGGACCGGCCAACTACGTGCCAGCAGCCGCGGTAATACGTAGGGTCCAAGCGTTGTCCGGAATTATTGGGCGTAAAGAGCTCGTAGGCGGTTTATCACGTCGGCTGTGAAATCCCGAGGCTTAACCTCGGGCCTGCAGTCGATACGGGTTGACTAGAGTGAAGCAGGGGAGACTGGAATTCCTGGTGTAGCGGTGAAATGCGCAGATATCAGGAGGAACACCGGTGGCGAAGGCGGGTCTCTGGGCTTTAACTGACGCTGAGGAGCGAAAGCGTGGGTAGCGAACAGGATTAGATACCCTGGTAGTCCACGCCGTAAACGGTGGGCGCTAGGTGTGGGGACCATTCCACGGTTTCCGTGCCGCAGCTAACGCATTAAGCGCCCCGCCTGGGGAGTACGGCCGCAAGGCTAAAACTCAAAGGAATTGACGGGGGCCCGCACAAGCGGCGGAGTATGTTGCTTAATTCGATGCAACGCGAAGAACCTTACCAAGGCTTGACATATACCGAAAACTCATAGAGATATGGGGTCCTTTTGGGCGGTATACAGGTGGTGCATGGTTGTCGTCAGCTCGTGTCGTGAGATGTTGGGTTAAGTCCCGCAACGAGCGCAACCCTCGTTCTATGTTGCCAGCACGTAATGGTGGGGACTCATAGGAGACTGCCGGGGTCAACTCGGAGGAAGGTGGGGATGACGTCAAATCATCATGCCCCTTATGTCTTGGGCTGCAAACATACTACAATGGCCGGTACAAAGGGCTGCGATACCGCGAGGTGGAGCGAATCCCAAAAAGCCGGTCTCAGTTCGGATTGGGGTCTGCAACTCGACCCCATGAAGTCGGAGTCGCTAGTAATCGCAGATCAGCAACGCTGCGGTGAATACGTTCCCGGGCCTTGTACACACCGCCCGTCAAGTCACGAAAGTCGGTAACACCCGAAGCCGGTGGCCCAACCTTTTGGAGGGAGCCGTCGAAGGTGGGACTGGCGATTGGGACTAAGTCGTAACAAGGTAGCCGTACCGGAAGGTGCGGCTGGATCACCTCCTTTCTAAGGAGCATCTGGGGTCACGATCCACGGATCGCGGCCTCCAGGCCCACTCGGAGATGTTCATGCTCCGGTGGAGCTCATGGGTGGAACACTGACTAGTTCGGATCACGTAACGTCACGCATTCAGTACAACCGGTTCGCCGGAGTGGAACGGGCATGGCGATCGCGATTCGTAAAGTACGCTGTTGGGTCCTGAGGGCTCGGACGAAAGTCACCCTCGGACTGATCGAGGCGCTTCGGTGCCTCTTTCGGGTCAGGACCGGCTCTGCACTGAACTGCGCCGTCATGGCGCAAGCAGCGAGCACAGAGCACGGGACCGCCCGTACCTTGAGAACTACACAGTGGACGCGAGCATCTTTGTGGCCAAGTTGATAAGGGCACACGGTGGATGCCTTGGCATCAGGAGCCGATGAAGGACGTAGGAGGCTGCGATAAGCCTCGGGGAGCTGCCAACCAAGCTGTGATCCGAGGATTTCCGAATGGGGAAACCCAGCAGGAGTCATGTCCTGTTACCCACGCCTGAACACATAGGGCGTGAGGAGGGAACGTGGGGAAGTGAAACATCTCAGTACCCACAGGAAGAGAAAGCAACCGCGATTCCGTTAGTAGTGGCGAGCGAAACCGGAAGAGGCTAAACCTATTGCGCGTGATAGCCGGCAGGCGTTGCGCAGTAGGGGTCGTGGGACTGCTTAGCTGTTTCTGCCGAGACAGCACAGAGTAAGAAAATCTCGTAGTTAGAAGAAAGCGTGTGGAGCGCGCTGGCATAGAGGGTGAGACCCCCGTATTTGAAAACTCGAGATCTCTGTAGCAGTATCCCAAGTAGCAGCGAGCCCGTGAAATTCGCTGTGAATCCGTCGGGACCACCCGATAAGCCTAAATACTCCCTGATGACCGATAGCGGACAAGTACCGTGAGGGAATGGTGAAAAGTACCCCGGGAGGGGAGTGAAATAGTACCTGAAACCGTGTGCCTACAAGCCGTTGGAGCCTTGAGGGGTGACAGCGTGCCTTTTGAAGAATGAGCCTGCGAGTTAGTCGTATGTGGCAAGGTTAACCCGTGAGGGGCAGCCGTAGGGAAACCGAGTTCGAATAGAGCGATAGAGTCGCATGCGCTAGACCCGAAGCCGAGTGATCTAGCCATGGGCAGGTTGAAGCGACGGTAAGACGTCGTGGAGGACCGAACCCACTTAGGTTGAAAACTGAGGGGATGACCTGTGGTTAGGGGTGAAAGGCCAATCAAACTCGGTAATAGCTGGTTCTCCCCGAAATGCATTTAGGTGCAGCGTCACGCGTTTCTTGCCGGAGGTAGAGCACTGGATGGCCTAGGGGGCCCAACAGCTTACCGAAGTCAACCAAACTCCGAATGCCGGTAAGTGAGAGCGTGGCAGTGAGACTGCGGGGGATAAGCTTCGTAGTCGAGAGGGAAACAGCCCAGATCTTCAGCTAAGGTCCCTAAGCGTGTACTAAGTGGAAAAGGATGTGAAGTTGCACAGACAACCAGGAGGTTGGCTTAGAAGCAGCCACCCTTTAAAGAGTGCGTAATAGCTCACTGGTCAAGTGATTTTGCGCCGACAATGTAGCGGGGCTCAAGTACACCACCGAAGCTAAGGCATTCACGCAACATCCTGTCGTTTACGGCCAGGAGCGTGGATGGGTAGGGGAGCGTCGTGTGGCGAGAGAAGCGGCGGGGCAACCCAGTCGTGGACGCCACACGAGTGAGAATGCAGGCATGAGTAGCGAAAGCAGAGTGAGAAACTCTGCCGCCGGATGACCAAGGGTTCCTGGGCTAGGCTAATCCGCCCAGGGTAAGTCGGGACCTAAGGCGAGGCCGACAGGCGTAGTCGATGGACAACGGGTTGATATTCCCGTACCCGCGAAAGAACGCCCATGCTGAACAAGGCGATGCTAAGCGCCCGAACCTGCCGCGGTCCTTCGGGACCAAGTGCGGGGGAGCGCGCGACCCGAACCTTTAGTAGGCAAGCGATGGGGTGACACAGGAAGGTAGTCCTACCGGTTAGTGGTAGTACCGGAGTAAGGCGAAGCGCTGGTGTAGGCAAATCCGCACCGTCAAGCGTGAGAACCGATGCATAGCCGATTGAGGCGAATTGGATGATCCTATGCTGTCGAGAAAAGCCTCTAGCGAGTTCTTAGCGGCCCGTACCCCAAACCAACTCAGGTGGTCAGGTAGAGAATACTAAGGCGATCGAGATAACCATAGTTAAGGAACTCGGCAAAATGCCCCCGTAACTTCGGGAGAAGGGGGGCCACGGCATGTGATGACACTAGCTGTCTGAGCGTGTTGTGGCCGCAGAGACCAGCGAGAAGCGACTGTTTACTAAAAACACAGGTCCGTGCGAAGTTGTAAAACGATGTATACGGACTGACGCCTGCCCGGTGCTGGAAGGTTAAGAGGACGGGTTAGCCGTAAGGCGAAGCTCAGAATTTAAGCCCCAGTAAACGGCGGTGGTAACTATAACCATCCTAAGGTAGCGAAATTCCTTGTCGGGTAAGTTCCGACCTGCACGAATGGCGTAACGACTTCTCGACTGTCTCAACTATGGACTCGGCGAAATTGCACTACGAGTAAAGATGCTCGTTACGCGCGGCAGGACGGAAAGACCCCGGGACCTTTACTATAGTTTGATATTGGTGTTCGGTTTGGATTGTGTAGGATAGGTGGGAGACTGTGAAGCAGGCACGCCAGTGTTTGTGGAGTCAACGTTGAAATACCACTCTGTTCAAACTGGATGTCTAACCTCGGTCCGTGATCCGGATCAGGGACAGTGTCAGATGGGTAGTTTAACTGGGGCGGTTGCCTCCCAAAATGTAACGGAGGCGCCCAAAGGTTCCCTCAGCCTGGTTGGCAATCAGGTGTTGAGTGCAAGTGCACAAGGGAGCTTGACTGTGAGACAGACATGTCGAACAGGAGCGAAAGCTGGGACTAGTGACCCGGCACCGGCTAGTGGAAGCGGTGTCGCTCAACGGATAAAAGGTACCCCGGGGATAACAGGCTGATCTTCCCCAAGAGTCCATATCGACGGGATGGTTTGGCACCTCGATGTCGGCTCGTCGCATCCTGGGGGTGGAGTCGCTCCCAAGGGTTGGGCTGTTCGCCCATTAAAGCGGTACGCGAGCTGGGTTTAGAACGTCGTGAGACAGTTCGGTCCCTATCCGCCGTGCGCGTAAGAGTCTTGAGAAGGGCTGTCCCTAGTACGAGAGGACCGGGACGGACGAACCTCTGGTGTGCCAGTTGTTCCGCCAGGAGCACGGCTGGTTGGCTACGTTCGGTACGGATAACCGCTGAAAGCATCTAAGCGGGAAGCCGGCTTCAAGATGAGGACTCTCACCGGGTTAACCGGGTAAGGACCCCAGTAGACGACTGGGTTGATAGGCCGGAAGTGGAAGTGTGGTAACACATGGAGCTGACCGGTACTAATAGTCCGAGGGCTTGACCTCAAAGAATGATCTTTTATGGCATTGCTAAATGCCCGCGTCCACTGTGTAGCTCCCGAGGTGCGGTCAGTTTTCCTGACCGACATCTCCATAGCGTTTCGGCGACCATAGCGAGAGGGAAACGCCCGGCTCCATTCCGAACCCGGAAGCTAAGCCTCTCAGCGCCGATGGTACTGCACTAGGGATGGTGTGGGAGAGTAGGACGTCGCCGGACAATTTTTCCCGATAGGGGGCCACTTGCGTGGCCCCCTATCGTTGTTTTGGGGCATCTGGGTGATGCAGGAGTGGAGCATTTCGTGGCACGCGATGATGAGCAGGACGAGCGCCGCGCGGCGCGCGGCAATGCGCGGCGCGACAGTCACGGCCGTGTTGGAGGTCGACGCCAGCACGACGGCGATCGGCACGGAGGCGCGGGCCGAGCTGGTCGAGGCGGGTACGAGCGCAGCGGGTACGAGCGCAGCGGGTACGAGCGCAGCGGGTACGAGCGCGGATCGCAGCGGGGACGTGACGTCGATCGTCGCGAGGGCAACCGCGAGCGACGCGGATCGCGCGAGCAGGGCCCGCAGCGCGGCCGCGGCCCGGGCCACGGCCGCCTAGGGGGCGATCGGGACCGTCGGGCCTATGGTGAGCGCGATCGCGGCTACGAGGGGCGCCGCTCTTCTGATGATCGTGGGGGTCGTCCCTACCGCGATGGACCGCGCCACGACGATCGTCGCCCGACGCGCTCAGGCGGATGGGAGCGCCGGGATGACGACTGGGGCCCGCGGCCACGGCGCAGCGGGGCCCGTGAGGGTGGCCGGGAGGATTCCCCCGGCAACCGCGAATGGTCCCGCCAGGACGGACGCAGCGGTCCGGGCAGACCTCGGCGTGAGGACCGGGACCGCGACCGCGACCGTGGTCCGCGAGGCAACCGGTATGGTGGCGATCGTGCCACGGGGCGTCAGCGCGACGTGTGGGAGCGGCGCTCCGAGCGGGCGGCAGGTCAGCGGTTCGAGAGTCGGCCCGAACGCGCCGATCGCCCCAAGGCGCCTCCGGTGCCAGAGGGCCTCGAGGCATCTATGCTCGACCGGTCGGTGCTGCGTGATCTGAACACGCTCGGTCCCAAGGCCGACACCATCGCCCTGCACCTGGTCGCAGCGGGCAGTCTCGTCGACGCCGATCCGGATCGCGCCCTGGCGCACGTGCGTTATGCCCGCGATCAGGCACCGAGAATCGCCGCGGTTCGGGAGGCTGCTGGCATCGTCGCTTATCAGGCGGGACAGTGGGCCGAGGCCGCTCGGGATCTGCGCGCCTGCCGCCGAATGACCGGCGACTCCAGTCACCTTCCTTTGGTCGCGGACTGCGAGCGTGCGCTCGGGCGTCCCGACCGGGCGATCGTGCTCGCGACCGCGCCGGAGGGCAAGGGCCTGGCACGTTCGGTACAGGCCGAGCTCGCGATCGTCCATTCCGGTGCTCGCCGGGATCTCGACGAGGTGGAGGGCGCGCTACTGGTGCTGGAGCGTTTCGGGCTGGGCCGTGACCAGCCCCGGCCATGGAGCGCGCGCCTGTGGTATGCCTACGCCGATGCGTTGCTCGATGCGGGCCGAGACGCCGAGGCGCGCGACTGGTTCGCGGCGGCCGCCGAGGCCGATGTCGATGGTGAGACGGACGCCGAGACGCGACTGGACCAGCTCGGCGGTCCCGATGGTGCTGCCGAGGACACTGCGCCGTAGCCGATAGCGCGGACAGCAACGCCCCCGGTGGCCCCAGATGTCAACAACGGCGGGCGGCTGTCCACAGCCGGCCGTCATGGCTGCCGCCCGAGCCGGTCGCGACCCACACTTCCCTCAGGACGAGTGGGAGGTGTAGCGATGAGCGCACGAGTGGGATCGACGCGCAACCACGTCTACCTGTGTGGCCGGCTGTCGGCCCAGGCAGATATCCGGCAGCTGCCCAGCGGCGATGAGGTCGCGGTGTGGCGACTGGTGGTGCCACGCGACGATGGGAGCCGGGCGGCGGTCGATACGATCGACTGCGAGGGATATACCCGCCAGGTGCGCCGGCTCGCGGCGCGGTGGCCCGCCGGGGTCGTTCTCGAGGTCGAGGGCGCGCTGCGGCGGCGGTTCTGGCAAAGCCCGGCGGGTGCCCGGAGCCGATATGTAGTCGACGTGCGCGCCGTCCGGCGGGCCCGAGCCGCGAAGGACGCTGATGAGGCCAATACCGCTGAGCGAGCACCATGACGTCGGGCTGTTCGATCTCGATGGCGTGGTGTACGCCGGCTCGGCGCGCATCCGGTACGCCGCCGAGAGCATTGGCGCCGCCCGCCGGTCGGGCATGCGGGCGGCGTTCGTCACCAACAATGCCTCCCGCACGCCCGCCGACGTGGCCGCCAAGCTGGCGGAGGCGGGAGTGCCGGCCGAGATCGAGGACATCATCACCTCGGCCCAGGTGGCCGCCGGGGTCCTGGCCGAGCGACTGGAGCCTGGCTCAGCCGTCCTGGTCGTGGGGGACCGCGGACTGACCGAGGCGGTCAGCGGCGTCGGGCTGCGCCCGGTAAGCAGTGCTGAGGACCGCCCGAGCGCGGTGGTACAGGGGCACAGCCCGCGTACCGGGTGGATCCAGTTGGCCGAGGCGACGATTGCGGTGCGCTCCGGTGCGTTGTGGGTCGCCACCAACGCCGACTCGACGATTCCCACCGACAGGGGCGTCCTGGCCGGCAACGGCGCTTTCGTGCGCGTGGTCGGCGAGGTGCTCGGCCGAGAACCGGACGTCGTGGCGGGCAAACCCGAGCGGACGATGCACCACGCCGCGGTGCAGCGCACCGCCGCGCGCCTGCCGCTGGTGATCGGCGACCGTCTCGATACGGACATCGAGGGCGCCACGTCCTCTAACTGCGACAGCCTCTACGTGATGACCGGGGTGAGCACTCCGGCCGAGGTGGTCGCTGCCGTTCCCCAACAGCGGCCCACCTATGTCGCCAGCGATCTGCGGGGGCTGCTGCATCCCGGCATCAGCGTCGCCGAGGCCGCCGCCCGAGCCGCATCGGGCAGATGGACTGCGCGAGAGGGTGAGATCGTCGCCGGTGATGAGGCTCCGGGAGTGGACGACCGGGCCGACTATCTGGCGCTCGCCTGCGCGCTGACCTGGCGGGGCGAGCGTGCCCGGCCGGGCGACGACGCCGCCCGGCGCCTTGCCGCAGAGCTCGGCCTCGACGGCTGAACGCGCCGGTGCCGGCCTCAGGCGGCGTCGCCGGAAGATCGCGAGGCGGGTGGTGGCCAGCATCTCGCGCTCGAGCCGGGCGATAGCCTCCGTCGTCTCCTTCAGCAAGTGCATCGCCAGCAGCTCCTGAGTTCTAGAGCAGCTTGCGGAGCCTCATCATGTCGCCCATGCTCGCCTGCAGCTTGAGCCTGCCGGTCGCCATCGCCTTCATGACGTTGAGGTCGCCGCGGCACATGGCCACCAGGTCGTCGGAGGTCAGGGTGAGCTTGATGTCGGCGTCCGGATCCTCGGCCTGCTCGATGTCGGTGAACGCGGCGCCGACGAACCGGCCCTTGAGCACGGTGTCCAGATCCGTGATCCTCGCGCTCAACGAGCGATCGAAGTCGATCTGCTCACCGGACTCGGCAATGTCGTTGGTGAGCTCGGTCAGTGCCTCGCGGCACTCCTCTAGCGTTGCCATCAGTGGGGTCGCATCCTCTGCGCGTCGCGGAAATCGGGCGCTACCGAGCATAATCGAGGCATGCGTCCCCATGAGCCCACGCCTACCCCTCCGACGCCGGAGCCGAAGCCGCCCGCGACCGGCGCCGATGCGTGGAAGAACCAGCCGACGAGCTGCTGGCCCACCGCCGAGCAGATGGAGCAGGAGCGCGAACGTGGGGCCGGCAAGCCCGTCCTTGCGCGCGAAGACGACGCGGATCCGGCTCCCGACGACGCCCGGCCGGCGATCTCGCAGGATCCCGAGGTTCCCGAGCGCTTCCGGCAGACGATCGCCCGCCTGGACGACGTTGCCGGCCGGCCGGTCGCGGAGCACGCTGCGGCGTACGACGCGGTCCACCAGGACCTGCGCCAGTCTCTCGATGACGTCGACCAGTCCCGCTGACCCGGGCAGTGCCGCCCGGCTGGATGCCGCGCTGGTCACCCGCGGCATGTCCCGCTCGCGACAGACCGCAGGCGAGGCGGTACGCGGGGGCCGGGTGCGCGTCAACGGGAGCGTGGTCACCAAGCCAGCGGCGAAGGTGACGCTCTCGGACCGGCTCGAGCTCGCCCCGGCCGACGGCGAGCACTTCGTCTCTCGGGCCGCCCACAAGCTCGCCGGTGCCCTCGATGCGATGGGAATCCACGTCGAGGGTCGGCGCTGCATCGACGTCGGCGCGTCCACCGGCGGCTTCACCCAGGTCCTGCTGGAGCGCGCCGCCGCACACGTCACGGCGATCGACGTCGGCACTGATCAGCTGGTCCATTCCCTCCGCGAGCATCCCAGGGTCACCTCCATGGAAGGCACCCACGTCGGGCGCGACGATTTGAGTGAGATCCCTGCCGCGCCCCTGGTCGTGGCCGACCTGTCGTTCATCTCGCTGTGCCACGTCATGCCACAGCTCGCCCTGCTGCTCACCCCGGACGGCGACCTCGTGCCGATGGTCAAGCCGCAGTTCGAGGTCGGCCGGTCGCACCTGGGGAAGGGTGGGGTGGTCAGTGACCCCGTCCTGCACCGGGAGGCAGTCGCGCAGGTCGTCGCGGCCGCCGGTCAGCAGGCGCTGTACCCGCAGCGGATCGTCACCAGCCCGCTGCCGGGACCGGCGGGCAATGTGGAGTTCTTCGTGCACCTGCGGCGGAGCGAGTCCACGGCGTCCTTCGATGACCTCTGGGCGGCGCGCGAACCCCGGCCGTGAAACACTAGGAGTTCGGCCAACGAGCGCGACGGAGCAAGGAGCCTGGTGGAAATCCGACGGGAGATCGTCCTGGTCACGCACACCGGACGAGCCGACAGTGTGGACCTCGCACGCGGCATCGTCGCCCGGTTGCGCTCGGCCGGCATCTCGGTGAGCGTCCCGGAGTCCGAGGAACTGCTCTTCCCGGCCGGGTCGGTCCGTCCGCTGTCGCCCCCGAGCCCGGACCCCACGGTCACCCCGCCCGAGCCCATGCCCGAACTGGTCGTCGTGCTCGGCGGCGACGGCACCTTCCTCCGCGCCGCGGAGTACGCCCGGCCCTACGGCGCGCCCATGATCGGAGTCAACCTCGGGCACGTCGGATTCCTCGCCGAGTGCGAGCCGGACCGCATCGACGAGGTCATCGAGCACGTGCTGGCCCGCTCGTACACGGTGCAGCGACGCATGACGCTCGACATCGACGTCTTCGATCCACGGGCGCCTGAGCGGATCCAGCACACCTGGGCGCTCAACGAGGCCTCGCTCGAGCGCAGCCAGCGCGAGCGGATCCTCGAGGTCGCCATCGGCGTCGACGACCACCCGCTGACCAGCTTCGGCTGCGACGGCGTACTGTGCTCGACACCCACCGGCAGCACGGCGTACGCCTTCAGCGCCGGCGGACCGGTCGTGTGGCCCGAGGTGGAGGCGATGCTCATCGTCCCGAACGCGGCGCACGCGCTGTTCGCGCGGCCACTGGTCGTCTCGCCGTCGTCCGTGGTGAGCATCGATGTCGCCGACCGTGCCCACGACGCGCTCATCGCGGCCGACGGGCGCCGGCTGATCGATGTGCCCGCGGGTCATCGCGCCGTCGTCCGCGCCGGCTCCAAGCCGATCCTGGTCGCGCGGCTGGCCAGCCGGGACTTCGCCGACCGGCTGGTGGCGAAGTTCCAGCTGCCCGTCTCCGGCTTCCGGAACTCCTGACCTGGCCGGCGATGCTCGAAGAGGTGCGCATCCGCGGGCTCGGTGTCATCGCCGACGCCACCCTGCCCCTCGGCCCGGGGCTCACGGTCGTCACCGGCGAGACCGGCGCGGGCAAGACCATGGTGGTCGCCGGACTCAGCCTGCTGTTCGGCGCGCGGTCGGACTCCGGCCAGGTGAGTCGCGGCGCTGAAGCGGCGGACGTCGAAGGCACGCTGATCGTCGACCCGGACGGCCCGGCTGCAGCCCGCTGCCGGGACGCCGGCGGGACCCTCGACGACGACCGGCTCATCCTCAGCCGCACGGTCAGTACCGAAGGTCGCTCCCGCGCCAGCGCCGGCGGACGTTCGGTCCCGGTGGGCGTGCTGTCCGATATCGGCGACAGCGAGCTGACCGTGCACGGACAGTCCACCCAGCTGCGGCTGTCCCGGCCCGGTGCGCAACGCGAGGTGCTCGACCGGTTCGGCGGCGCGGCACACCAGTCCCTCCTCGCGGACTACGCCGAGGCCTTCACCGCCTGGCAGCGGGCGGTCCGCACGCTCGATGAGCTGCGGCGCGACGATGCGGGGCGGCAACGCGAGCTGGCCCTGCTGCGGTTCGGACTCGACCAGATCTACCGTGCCGATCCACAGCCCGCAGAGGACGACGAGATCGACGCCGAGACGCATCGGCTGGCCAACGCCGAAGCCCTACGTCAGGCGGTCGCCCACGCTGCCGCCGCCATCGACGGCGCCCCCGGAGAGTACGACGCGACCGGTGCCGATGCCCTGCTTGGCCAGGCCGCGCGCACCCTAGCCGAATCCGGTGATGCGCAGCTGCGCGTCCTGGGCGAACGGCTCAGCGAGGTCGGCATCCAGCTGCGTGACATCGCTGGGGAGCTCTCGGCGTTCGCCGGTGGCATCAGCGACGACCCGGACCGGCTGGCGGCGCTGATGACCCGCCGGGCAGAGCTCAAGGAGCTCGTCCGCAGCTACTCGAGTACCGGCGACATCGCCGGAGTGCTGGCGTGGGCGCAGCAGGCGCGCGGCCAGATCGCGAGCCTGGACGACTCCGCCGGGCGCCTCGAGCAGCTCGAGGCCGATCGGGACGCCGCCGCAGAACGGGCCGAGCGTGCGGCCGCCGCGGTGACCAGATCGCGCCGCGCTCTCGCCGCCCGGCTGCAGAAGCAGGTCAGCGCCGCGCTGGGCTCGTTGGCGCTGGGCGGCAGTCGCGTACTGGTGGAGGTCACCGATCGTCCCGCGGAGCCGGGGCGGCCGGTGCTCGGCCGTGACCGGTCCGCGCGCGGTGCGACCGAGACCGGGTGCGATCGGGTCAGGATCCTGCTGGGCCACGGCGCCGACGACGAGGGACGGCCGATCGACAAGAGCGCCTCGGGCGGTGAGCTGTCCCGAATCATGCTCGCGATCGAGGTGGTGCTCGCCGGCACGGACCCCGTCGCCACGATGGTCTTCGATGAGGTGGACGCGGGCGTCGGCGGTGCGGCCGCGATCGAGATCGGACGGCGCCTCGCCGGCCTCTCGCGCAGCCACCAGGTGGTGGTGGTCACCCATCTGCCGCAGGTGGCCGCGTATGCGGACCAGCACGTGAAGATCGCCAAGCGGGCCAAGGGTGGAGTCATCGCCAGCGGCATCACGCCGCTGGATCCCGAGCAGCGGCTGGACGAGCTCACCCGAATGCTCGCGGGGCTGTCGGACAGCGACTCCGGCCGAGCGCACGCCCGGGAGCTGCTGAGCGCCGCAGATCACGACAAGAAGCGGCGAAAGGCCCGCTAAATCCCGGGGTTGTTCCAGTCCTGGTGGGAGACTGGACGACATGAAAATTGCCACCATCCGGAAGGATCGGCCGCAGCCGGCCGGGTCCGACGCTGAAGGGGTGGCTCGGCTCGATCGCCGCACCAAGAACCTGACCAAACGGCTCAGGCCCGGTGAGGTGGCGATCATCGACCACGTCGACATCGATCGGGTCAGCGCCGACGCGCTAGTCGCGTGCGGCGTCTCCGCGGTGGTCAACGCCTCGCCGAGCATCTCAGGGCGCTACCCGAACCTCGGCCCCGGCATCCTGGTGGACGCCGGGATCATCTTGCTGGACAACGTCGGCAAACAGGTGTTCACCGACCTCAAGGAAGGCACCCAGGTCCGTATCGAGGGCGACCGGTTGCTGACCGGCGACAAGGAGATCGCCTCGGGCTTCCGCTACGACGACGAGGCGATCACCAGCGCGATGGCCGAGGCCCGCGCGGGGCTGTCGACCCAGCTCGAGGCGTTCGCGGCCAACACGATGGAGTACATGAAGCGCGAACGCTCGCTGCTGCTGGACGGCATCGGCGTGCCCGAGGTGCGAACCGAGTTCCAGGGCCGGCACGTGCTGATCGTGGTGCGCGGCTATGACTACAAGGAGGACCTCAAGCACCTGCGACCGTACATCCGCGAGTACAAGCCATTGCTCGTCGGGGTGGACGGCGGAGCCGACGCGCTACTGGAGATGAAGCTGCAGCCCGACATGATCATCGGGGACATGGACTCGGTCTCCGACCACGTGCTCAAGTGCGGTGCCGAGGTCGTCGTGCACGCCTACCCCGACGGGCGAGCACCGGGACTCAAGCGGGTCCAAGACCTCGGTGTCCAGGCGGTCACCTTCCCCGCCGCCGCCACCAGCGAGGACATCGCCATGCTGCTGGCCGACGAGAAGGGCGCCGAGCTGATCGTGGCCGTCGGCACCCACGCCACGCTCGTGGAGTTCCTCGACAAGGGCCGCGGCGGCATGGCCTCGACCTTCCTCACCCGGCTGCGGGTTGGCGGCAAGCTCGTGGACGCCAAGGGCGTCAGCCGTCTGTACCGGAGCCGGATCTCGACCGGCTCGCTCGTGGCGATCGTGCTGGCCGCCTTCGTCGCGATCGCCGTCGCCGTCGCCATCTCCGATGCCGGCCAGACCTATCTACAGATCCTCTCCGACCGATGGCAGAGCTTCGTCTTCTGGGTTAAGGACCTCTTCTCGTGATCGATTTCAAGTACCACGTCGTCTCGCTGATCTCGGTGTTCCTGGCGATCGCGCTCGGCATCATCATCGGTACCACCGCGCTCAACGGCGGCATCGTCACCAACCTGCGCTCGAACGTCTCCAGCCTCACCGACGACAAGCGCGACCTGGAGAACCGGGTGACGGCGCTGAACCAGGCCATCGAGAACAACAGCGAGTTCGACGCCGAGGTCGCGCCGACGCTGGTCAAGGGGGCGCTCAACGGCCAGGACTTCATCGTCGTCACCGCCGGTGACAACGTCACGGCCGAGCTGCGGGACCCGATCATCACGATGTTGCAGGATGCCGGCGGCACCAACACCGGCGCGATCTCGCTGACCAACTCCTACACCGACCCGGCTCACGCCGACGAGATGCTGAACTACGCCTCCAGCGATCTCCCGGCCGGGGTGACCCTCCCGGAGTCCAACGACGAGGGCGCCGTCGTGGGTGCGCTGCTGGCCTCGATGCTGGTCGCGCCGGCGGGCGGCACCGGTCAGCCGAGTACCGCGATCACGACTGTGCTCTCGGGCCTGGGCAGCCTCGGCGTGCTCAAGGTGGACTCGACCGACATCACCCCCGCCCCGAACGTCGTCATCGTGGTCTCCGGGCAGCCGGCGGACCAGGCCGACGAGCGCAATCACATGGTGCTGTCGTTGGCGACTGCGCTGGACAAGGCGGGCGCGAATGTCGTCATCGCCGGCGACACCGCCTCGGCGACCGGTGAAGGCGTCGTCGCCGCCGCTCGCGAGGACGCCGCAGTCGCCACGAGCATCTCGACCGTCGACAACGCCGACCGGGCGAGCGGGCGAGTCAACGTCGTCTGGGCGCTGCGCGCCGAGGCCACCGGCAGCTCCGGGGCGTACGGCTCGGCAGAGGAGGCCGACCCGATCGCGCCGTCCCCCTCGCCGCTGCCCGAGCCGGCGCCGGCCAACTAGGCCGCGATGGTGACCGAGGTCCTGCGCCGCGCTGCGCTCGCCGCGGCGGGAGCGGCGACCGCTCCGGCGATCTATCGGGTGCTGCACCGCTGGCAGCCCGGGGGCGCGACGCTGTGGAAGCGCACCAACCACCGCGGCGAGACCGTCAGCCTGCTGTCCGGCCCGGCGCTCGCCCTGGCCGCGGCCGGCACCGCGGCGGCCGGAGCTCCGACCGGACTCGCCGCGGCGGCCGCAGGAGCGACTCTGGCCAGCGGCGCGGTCGGGGTGTACGACGACATCGTCGGGCAGCGTCCGGACCAGAAGGCCGACAAGGGCTTTCGGGGCCATCTCGGTGCCCTTCGAGAAGGACGAGTCACGTCGGGACTGGTCAAGATCGGGGGAGTCGGGCTTGCCGGCGTCCTCGCGGCGGGCGTCGTCACCCGGCGTCCGCTCGACCGGTTGGTCGCCGGCGGCGTCATCGCCGGCACGGCCAACCTGCTCAATCTTCTCGACCTGCGTCCGGGACGCGCGCTCAAGGCCGCGCTGCTGGTCGGGGGGTGCACGATCGGTGGCCGCAACGGTGCCCTCGTCGCGGGCCCGGTAGGGGCCTGCGCGGGCCTGCTGCCCGATGATCTCGCTGAGCGCACCATGCTGGGGGACGGCGGCGCGAACGCCAT
Source organism: Blastococcus sp. Marseille-P5729 (assembly GCF_900292035.1). Taxonomy (NCBI): domain Bacteria; kingdom Bacillati; phylum Actinomycetota; class Actinomycetes; order Geodermatophilales; family Geodermatophilaceae; genus Blastococcus; species Blastococcus sp. Marseille-P5729. The sequence goes on from NZ_OMPO01000001.1 coordinate 48,007, forward strand.
CGGCGCCGTTCTCGGGCTGCGGCTGGCCGCTGCCGGCGGGCCGGCGTGGCGCGCTGGGCTGCTCGGCGTCCTGGCGGGCCTGACCCTCGCCAGCGAGAAGGTGAGCTTCACCAGGATCATCGAGTCGACGCCGCTGCTGCGAGAGGTGGATGCGCTCGGGCGACGCGCATGAGCCCGCGCCGCGCCGCGCAGACGGTCGCCCGGGCCGCGGCGCTGATCGCCGTCCTGACGGTGCTCGCCCGCGTCGTCGGGTTCGCGCGGAACATCGTCTTCTCCAACGCGGTCGGCCAGACCTGCCTCGGGCAGACCTACCAGACGACCAACACGATCCCCAACATCGTCTTCGAGATCGTCGCCGGTGGCGCGCTTGCCAGCGTGGTCGTGCCGCTGATCTCCTCGTTCGTCGCCAAGGACGACCACCGCAGTGCCGCCCAGACCGCCTCGGCGCTGATGAGCTGGACGATCGCCGTGCTCGTGCCGGTCTCGTTGCTGATCGGGTTGCTTGCCCGTCCGCTGAGCATCGCCATCCTGGGTGAGGCGCCCTGCTCCGAGGCCGTCGACGCCGGGACGGCGATGCTGCGGATCTTCGCGCCGCAGGTCGTGCTGTACGGGGTCGGCATCGTGCTTACCGGCGTGCTGCAGGCATACAAGCGCTTCGGCGGCCCGGCGATCGCCCCGCTGCTGTCCTCCCTCGTCGTCATCGCGGCGTACCTGCTGTTCGCCGCCGTCGCGGGCCGCGGCGCGGAGCTCGGTGCGGTCAGCGCCGCGGACCAGGCGATCCTGTCCGTCGGGACCACGCTGGGCGTCGTCGCGCTCACCCTGAGCCTGCTCGTGCCGCTACGCGGCACCCCCATCCGGCTGCGGCCGACCTTTCACTTCCCACCCGGCCAGGCCAGGCGGGCGCGGGCGATGGTGGCGGCGGGGATCGCCGGTCTCGTCGCGCAGCAGCTGTTCATCGGGGTCACTCTCGTGCTGGCGAACCAGACAGCCGTCCCGCCGGGCGCGATCAACGTCTTCATGTACGCGCAGACCATCTACCTGCTTCCATGGGCCGTGCTCGCGGTACCGATCGCGACATCGGTGTTTCCGCGGCTGGCCGAGGCGGTGACCGAGCAGCGGCGAGGGGACCTGCAGCGGTTGCTGTCGGGGGCACACGTCGCGATCGCCGCGCTGAGCGGAATCGCAATCGCTGCCCTGGTCGCCGCCGCGAGCGAGATCTCGGTGGTCTTCGTCAGCCGGTCACCCGGAGAGCCGTCGGTGGACGCGCTGACCCACGGCCTGATCGGCTTTAGCATGGGGCTGGCCGGATACAGCGCGTTCGCGCTGCACTCCCGGGCGCTCTTCGCGATGGGTCGAGCCCGCCAGAACGCGATCGCCGCGGCGATCGGCTGGGGCGTGGCGATTGCCGCGGCGTTCGCGCTGTCGACCGCGTGGGCACCGGCCGACCGGGTGGCCGCGATGAGCTGGGCGAACGCCGGTGGCGTCCTCGTGCTCGGCGTCGTCCTGACGGTGATGAGTGCCCGAGCGGCGGGCTTATCGGCGTGGCGGCAGGCGGCGTCCCTCATGCTCGTGACGACCGTCGGCGCAGCCGTCGGCTATGGCCTGCGACACGTGCCACTGCCCGGTTCACTGCAGGTCGACGCGGACAGCGCGATAATGACAGCCCTGGGCGTCGGCCTGCTGCGTGGCGCAGTGGCGGCGGCGCTCACCGCCGCAGTGCTGCTCGTGCTCCCCGGCACCGACCTTCGCCGTGCGCTGCGTACAGTGCGCCGCCGAACACCGAAGCCAGAGGAGAGCTCGTGACCAAGCCGTTGCAAGGCCGCACCATCACCCAGGTGCTCGCCACCTCGACCGGCGGCGTCGGCACGCACGTGCGCGGCATCAGCGACTATCTGGTGCAGGCCGGTGCGGATCTTCGCGTGGTCGGGCCCCAGGCGACCCAGGACCTCTTCGGCTTCACGGACGCCGGAGCGCGGTTCGCCGCGCTCGAGATCGCCAGCGGGCCCAAGCCCATCGAGGATGCCACGGCCGCGCGGCTGCTGCGGGCGGCCGCCCGCAGCGCCCACCTGGTCCACGCCCACGGACTGCGGGCCGCGACCGTCGCCGCCACCGCGAACCTCGGCCGGCGTACCCCGCTCGTCGTCACCCTGCACAATGCGGTCGACACCGACTCGCCCCTGCTGCGCAAGGCTTACGCGGCCATCGAACGATTCGTCGCCCGCAGCGCCGACGTGGTGATCGGAGCATCACCGGACCTCACCGCCCGCGCTGAGGCCTGCGGCGCGCGCCATGCAATCTTTCGTGAGGTCGCGGCCCCACCGCTCGAGGCGCCCTCCCGCGACCGCGGCGAGGTGCGCGCCGAGCTGCGCATCCCGGCCGGCGCACCACTTCTGCTGTGCGTGGGCCGGCTGCATCCCCAGAAGGGCTACGACACCCTGCTGCAGGCCGCGGCCCAGTGGCAGGATCATCCTGCCAAGCCCGAGGTGGTGATCGCAGGCGACGGTCCGCTCGAGGGGGAGCTGCGCCGCGAGATCAACGCTCGCAGTCTGCGAGTGCGGCTGCTGGGTCGTCGTACTGACGTCGCTGATCTGCTCGGAGCCGCCGACCTGGTTCTGCTGCCATCGGTGTGGGAGGCGCGCTCCCTTGTCGCGCAGGAGGCGATGCGGGCGGGCGTCGCACTGGTCAGCACCACAACCGGCGGGATGGGGGAGCTGGTCGCAGATGCGGCCTATCGCATTCCCGTGGGCGATCCGGACGCGCTGGCCACCGCCGTCCGTGAGCTGATCGACGATCCTGGCCGTCGCGCCGAGCTCGCGGAGGCGGGACGCCGTCGCGCCGCCGAGTTCGTGACCCAGGCCGACACCGCCGCCGCGCTCATCGCGATCTATCGCGACCTGCTCGACGGTGGGCGCTGAGCGCGATGACTCGGGCCCGCGACCGGTGGTACGCCGCCTTCCTGGCGTTGGGCGCCCTCGCCGTGCTGGTGGCTGCGGTTCGCACTGTCTCCGGTCCGAGCTATCACTCGCTTGAGCCCAATGACCACGTCGTCGTCGTGGGGGTGCCCTCCCTGGACTGGGAGGTCATCTCGCCCGAGACCATGCCGACCCTCTGGCAACTGGCCGACGAGGGCGGCGCGGGCCTGATCACGGCGCGCGCGGCCAGGTCCACGACCTGCCCCTGGGACGGATGGGTCACCCTCGGCGCCGGCAACCGGGCACGCTATCCGGCCACGATCCCGGAGGACGAACTGCCCCCCGAGCCGGACGACCCGTTGCCGGGTGAGCCGGTGCAGGTCCCGCCGGAGGAGCCCGAGCCTCAGAGCCCGGAGGAGGAACGCGCCGAGCAGGCGACCGAGGGCTGTCTCGGTCAGCGTGGCGCCGTCCCGACCGTCGAAGGAAGCCAGCTCGCGCCGGCGATCGTCGAGAACGAGCAGCTGCGCTTCGGGGCGGTCCCGGGCGCGCTCGGCACGGCGGTGCAGTGCAGCACCGTCGTCGGTGGCTCGCCGATCCTGGCTGTTGGTGCGGAGGACGCCGACGTCCGCGTCGCCGACCGGGGCCATACCGCGGCGGATTGGTCGGCGCGGGTCGCGGACTGCCCGCTCACGCTCGTGGCGACCAGCCATGCGCTGAACCGGACGCCGGAGGAGCTGCTCGCCCTCGACGCTGCGATCGCGGAGATCGTCGCCGGCGCCAGAGAGCAGGGTGCAACGGTCATCATCGCGGGCATTGCGCAGCCTGAGTACAAGCGGGCCAAGCTGCACGCGCTGATCGCGAGCGGCCCCGGGATCGAGCAACAGGTGCTCAGTGCACCCAGCACGTCCCGAGCACCCTTCTCGCAGCTGATCGACATCGCGCCGACCGCGCTGGCGGTCCTCGGTGAGGACACCCCGTCGAGCATGGTCGGGCAGGTGATGCGCGGCGAGGATCGTGACCTGCCGCTCGAGGAGCAGGTGGCCACGTTCCATGCCGAGTCGGTTGCGGCCTCCACGCATGTGTGGATGTCCGGCAGGTTCTTCACCTTCATGACCTGGCTGAGCGCGCTGGTCGTGGTCGCGCTCGCGGGCCTGCTCTGGCGCGGTCGCGGCATCGCCGCCTGGATGCGCGCCGCGGGCACCGTCGTCGCGTCGCTGCCGGTCTCCAGCCTGCTGGCCAATCTCTACCCATGGGAACGGGCGGGCCGGCCCTCCGTCGCGATCATCGTCTGCATCGCGTCCTGCTGGGTGCTGCTTTCGGCACTGTGCCTGCTCGGGCCGTGGCGGCGGCACCGCAGCGGACCGCTGCTCGCCGCGTGCACGGTCACCTTCGGCACGCTGGCGCTCGACGTCCTGACCGGCTCGCACCTGCAGCTGAACAGCCCGCTCGGCTACAACGGCATCGTCGCCGGTCGGTTCACCGGTTTCGGCAACATCACGTTCGCGATGTACGCCGCCGCCGGGCTGGTGCTGCTGGCAGCAGCCTGCCGAGTCGCCGGGACCCGCCGCCGGATGACGATCCTGGTGGGGGTCACCGGGCTGGCGTTGATCGCGATGGACGGCGCGCCCGGAGCGGGCGCCGACTTCGGGGGCGTGATCGCGCTGGCCCCCGCCTTGCTGCTGCTGTGGATGATCGCCACCGGCACTCGGCTGTCGCGTGTCCGGTTGCTGATCGTCATGCTCTCGGGCGCCGCCGCGGTCATGGCGATCGCCGTCGCCGACTATCTGCGCCCCGCCGCCGACCGCACGCACCTGGGGCGGTTCGTCGACCAGATCCTCGACGGCACCGCCATCACGGTCATCGAGCGCAAGCTCCAGGCCAACATCAGGGTGCTCACCGGCAGCGTGCTGACGCTGCTGGCCGCCGTGTTGTTGGCCGTCGTGGTCTGGCAATTCCTGGACCGCTCCTCCCCGGGTTGGCGGTTCGTGCGCACGCACCACCCGTACGCCCAGGCAGCGGTCGTAGCGGTGCTCGTGATGGCGTTCGTCGGGTTCGCGGTGAACGACTCGGGTGTCGCGGTCATCGCGGCCGCCCTGGTGGTCGTCGTTCCGGCCGCGCTGGGCATGCTCGCGGACAGCACCCGCGACGACGCACCCGAGCCGACCGTTGCAGGCTCCGTTCGAGGAGACGCGGGCACCTGATAGGGTGAAACCCCGTAGGTCGGTTGCCTGCGGGCTTTCTTATTCGCGCTGCTTCCCACGCGGAGATGTGCCGTAGCGCCGGTGCTTTTACGCGTGAGGAGCGTCCGCCATGCCCGAGGCCACCCGCAAGACCAAGCATCTGTTCGTCACCGGTGGCGTGGTCTCGTCGCTCGGCAAGGGCCTGACCGCCAGCAGCCTCGGAGCGCTGCTGAAAGCGCGTGGGCTGCGGGTGACCATGCAAAAGCTCGATCCGTACATCAACGTCGACCCGGGCACCATGAACCCCTTCCAGCACGGTGAGGTGTTCGTGACCGAGGACGGCGCCGAGACCGACCTGGACGTCGGTCACTACGAGCGCTTCCTCGACGTCAACCTCAGCGGGTTCGCCAATGTCACGACCGGGCAGGTCTACTCCAACGTCATCGCCAAGGAACGCCGCGGCGAGTACCTCGGCGACACCGTGCAGGTCATCCCGCACATCACCAACGAGATCAAGGACCGCATGCTCGGCATGGCCGACAGCGACCCTGCCGGAGAGTTCATCGACGTCGTCATCACCGAGATCGGCGGCACCGTCGGCGACATCGAGTCCCTGCCGTTCCTGGAAGCGGCGCGCCAGGTCCGGCACGAGGTCGGCAGGGACAACTGCTTCTTCCTGCACGTCTCGCTGATCCCGTACATCGCGCCGTCCGGCGAGCTGAAGACCAAGCCCACCCAGCACTCGGTCGCGCAGCTGCGCAGCATCGGCATTCAACCCGACGCGATCGTCGTCCGCGCCGACCGCGAGGTGCCCGAGTCGCTGAAGGCCAAGATCGCGCTGATGTGCGATGTCGAGACCGACGCGGTCGTTGCAGCAGTCGACGCGCCCAGCATCTACGACATCCCCAAGGTGCTGCACTCCGAAGGCCTCGACGCGTACGTCGTGCGCCGCCTCGGCCTGCCCTTCCGGGACGTCGACTGGACGGTGTGGGGCGACCTGCTCGACCGCGTGCACAACCCCAGCGAGACGGTCACCATCGCGCTGGTCGGCAAGTATGTCGACCTGCCCGACGCCTACTTGTCCATCAGCGAGGCGCTGCGCGCCGGCGGGTTCGCGCACCGCGCCAAGGTCAAGATCCAGTGGGTTCCCTCCGACGACTGCCAGAGCGAGCAGGGGGCCGCCCGATCGCTGGCCAACGTCGATGGCGTGCTGGTGCCGGGCGGGTTCGGCGTCCGCGGCATCGAAGGCAAGCTGGGTGCGATTCGCTACGCGCGCGTCAACGGCATCCCGACCCTGGGCATCTGCCTCGGACTGCAGTGCATGGTCATCGAGTCGGCGCGGAACCTGGCCGGTCTGGACGGCGCCAACTCGGCGGAGTTCGACGAGGACGCGCCGTACCACGTGATTGCCACGATGGCCGACCAGCAGGACGTGCTCGCCGGTGAACGCGACATGGGTGGCACGATGCGTCTCGGGTCGTACGAAGCAGTGCTGCGCAAGGGATCGGTCGTCGCCAAGACCTACGGAGCCACCGTCGCGAACGAGCGGCACCGCCACCGCTACGAGGTCAACAACGAGTTCCGCGAGCAGCTCGAGAGCGCGGGGCTGCAGTTCACTGGAACCTCTCCCGATGGCCGGCTGGTGGAGTTCTGTGAGCTGCCGGAAGAGGTCCATCCCTTCTTCGTCGGCACCCAGGCGCACCCCGAGCTGAAGTCGCGACCGACCAACCCCCACCCGCTGTTCGCCGGGTTCATCGGCGCCGCGCTCCAGTACATGGACGCGGCCAAGCTGCCGGTCAAGTAGGTGGACGCGCTGCCGCACCGCGCACCAGACGGCTACCGCGTGGTGCGCTCGCAACAGGCGTACGACGGCGCGATCTTCGGAGTCCGCAAGGACGAGGTCGCATTCCCCGACGGCAGCACCGCGACCCGTGACATCGTCACGCACGGGGGAGCGGTCGGCGTCCTGGCGATCGACGAGCGGCACGAGGTGGTGCTTCTGCAGCAGTACCGGCACGCGGTGGCCGACTATCTGTGGGAGCTGCCGGCCGGAATCCTCGACGTCGATGGGGAGGACTCGGTCGCGGCCGCGCAGCGCGAGCTCGCCGAGGAGGTCGGGCTCGCCGCGGACAGGTGGGACACCCTGATCGACATCGTGAGCGCTCCGGGGTTCGCAGCCGAGCGGGTGCGGGTGTTCCTGGCGCGCGAGCTGCGCGCGGTCGACCGTCCCGCGGACTTCACCGTCGAGCATGAGGAGGCCGATCTCATCGTCCGTCGCGTGCCGCTGCAGCGTTGCCTGGCCGCAGTGCACGACGGCAGCATCGTCAACTCGATAGCGGTCTGCGGTCTGCTGGCTGCGGATCGGGCGCTGCGGGATGAGTCGCTGTTGCGACCGGCCGACGAGCCGTGGCCGCGCCCGGACGCCGGTTAGAAGTCGAAGCCGCCGAAGTCGCCACCGAACCCGAAGTCGCCGCCGCCGAAGTCCCCGCCGCCGAAGTCGCCGCCGTCGCCGAAGTCGCCACCGGCATCACCGCCGTCGGCTCCGCCGTCACCGGCATCACCGCCGTCGGCTCCTCCGTCACCGGCCTCCTGACCCGCGTCGTAGCCCTGCTCCCACGCCGAAGCGCTGGCGATTCCGGCCATGCCCATGAACATCGCGTTGAACATCATCATCGAGCCGAGCGCCCACACGCCGGTGGCCATGGCCGGAGCCCACCACGGCTCGCTGTACCAGCCGCGCGGAACCGGGCGGCCGGCAACGCGACCACCGGGGTAGTAGTAGGGGGTACGGTCGGAGGCATCCGGGGAGAGCTCGTACTCGCGCCCCTCCAGGCTGACCTGGCGGTCCTCGGTGACCTCGCCCGCCCGCTCACGCTCTCGGTCCTTGGGCAGCTCGGGGCCAGGGTCCAGACCCATCGCGGTGCGGGCGGCTCGCACGTAGTACAGCCCCTCCATCGCGGTCTCCTTGGCCAGCTTGGCCTGGTGCGGTGTGGTGGCCTGCTCGATCTGTGACCCGGCGGCGTTGAAGCGCTCCGAGGCATCGCTCATGGCCTGCTTCGAGGCCGTGTCGGTGCCCTGCAGGTTCAGCACCTGCCCACCGAGCCGATCGATCCAGCGGCGTGCCTCAGCCTTCTCGTCCTCCAGGGACAGCCCGCCGCGGCGCGAGCCCATGGATCGTCCGCGTGCGCCGGCCATCGCCGGCTGGCGGTTGCTGCTGAACAGCATGACCGCGAGCAGGATGAGCCCGATGATGAGGATTAGCTCCATGAGTGCGTCCTTGTCTAGCCGTTGCTCAGGTCAACGTGCGCTGGAGGTGAGTTGTTCCGGTTCGGAGGCTGGCTCGTTCGAGACGGTGACCCCGGGCCGCCCGAGCCTGCGTTCGGAAAGCCAGGTGTCGGCGGCCCACGCGCCGCCGACGACGACGAGGAGCGTGCCGACGGCCAGCACCAGCCATCTCAGCCACGGCAGTGATACGGGCCAGATCGGCGTGAGAGCGGTAATCGCGAGCAGCACACCCGCACCTGCCATGGCCCACCACCAGGCGGGGGCGACTGTGTCGGTCACGCGGAGCGGCGCGGCCGGAGGCGTGTGGCGATCACCCATCTCGACAACTGACAGCTCCTCCGGAAGCCGCTCGCGGACCGCCGTCTCGACCAGATCGGGGGCCAGCCACTGCTCAGGCCGCACGTCGAAGGTGGTCCCGTCGTTCCCGGTCAACAGCACTCGCCCGTCGTTCCAGGACTGCACCAGGGCGAGCGCATCCCACCGCTGCTGCTGGTCGGGCCGATCGGTCGAGCGAAGGGTGAGGCCCTGCTCGTCGACGAGCAGCCGGTGTGGGCGACTGGTGCGAGAGCTAAGGCCGTAGGCGGGCCGGGAACGGAAGGCAGCCCCACCGGGCTCGAATGCGGGCTGCTGCGGCGACCGGCTCCAGCGGCGCACCGGCGGGTCGGTCTCGCGCATCGCGAGTACTGTGCTCGCGACCAGGTCATCGATCTGGCCGGAGACGAGCTCGGCATCGACGGCGGTGAGCATCCGGCGCTCGAGCGCCAATGACCAAGGGGTCTCGTTCAGCGCGCCCAACGCCTGGCGGTGCAGCAGCTCGTGTGCGCCGGCGTGGCGGGCCGCCGCCTTCTCGTACATCGCGAGGCGTCGCTTGACATGCGCGGCCAGCTCTCCCTCGACCAGCCGGCCCTCGGCCAGCACCTGCAGCGCTTCGGCCGCGATGTCGGCGATCTTCGCCTCACGGACGGCGTCCACCGGTGCCCATACGACACCGTGCACGGCGTCGCGCCCGAGCGCCATCGGACCCCCGCGAACCGTGACGTCTCGCCCGTAGCGGCGGCCGAGTGCATACGCGACGCGCGACCGCGCGATCTCCGTGGTGAGCCCGGCGGCGGCGCGATCCCGGTCGAGGCGGTTCGGGTCGGTCGAGATGATTCCGCTGAGGCTCAGCTGAGGTGCCGGGGTCGTGACCAGCGCCGGCGTGGTCAGCACGCTGGGTGGCACCTCGGGGGCGGGTCGGTACTCGCCAGCAGGCAGCGGGACGCGCAGCGTCGTGGCCTTCGTTCCACTGATCGCCAGTACCGCATTCTGGGTCGTCAGGTACTCACGCACCCATGCCACGACGTCGTCCGCGTCGAGCTGGCCGAGCGCATGCTCAGGGTATGAGCCGGCCGCCCAGCCGCGCGGGCCGAAGCGATGCCGCAGCACGTAGGCGTGCTCGGGCGCGTGCAGCCGCTGGTCGGCGTCCGCGAGCTCTCGCGCCCTGGTCAGCGCCCGCTCATCGATCCGCCCGCCAGAGGAGGTGGATGTGATCCAGTGGCAGACCGCGCCGATCTCGTTGGCGACGGCGAGCGCGTTCCCGACGAAGTGGAGGCTGAGCGTCGAGGCGCTGACGGTGACCGGGCAGACGGCGGCGTCCTGGTCGGCTGCCGCGCTGGCCAGATGGCCTACGAGATGGCTGATGCCGCGCTGGTGGAGTGGCTCGTCGGCAGTGCCCACCCGGAACGACAGCGTGGCCCGCGTGCGTCCGCCGATGGGTGAGAACAACGTCGTGACGCCGTCGATCGCGGTGCGGGTGGCCGCGTTGCGAAGTGCGGTGGGGACGTCGCGCGGCTGGCTGGAGGCCGTGATCTGCTGCGTCGTTTCCACTCGCACCAGGCTACGGCATGTGGCAGGGCAGATATGGTTTCTGGATGCGCCGGGTGTCGCCCGGCACCGGCAGAGAGGCGATGCGACTAGATGCGAATCGGGATCCCGCGCGAGACCAAGAACCACGAGTACCGGGTGGCGCTGACGCCGGCCGGCGTGCGTGAGTTGCACCTGCGTGGGCACGAGGTGCTGGTCGAGACCAACGCGGGCGCCGGCTCGTCGTTCACTGACGATGAGTACGTGACCGGCGGCGCCCGGATCGTTCCCGACGCGGCTGAGGTGTGGGGCGAGGCCGAGCTGATGCTGAAGGTGAAAGAGCCTACCTCCGAGGAGTATCAGCACCTGCATTCCGACCTCACGCTGTTCACCTACCTGCACTTGGCAGCCTCGCGCGAGACCACGACGGCACTCACCGACGCGGGCGTCAACGCCGTCGCCTACGAGATGGTCCAGTCAGCCGACGGCCGGTTGCCGCTGCTCGCACCGATGAGCGAGGTCGCCGGCGCCCTCGCGCCGCAGATCGCCTCGCACACCCTCATCAAGTCCCACGGTGGGCGCGGGATCCTCTTCGGCGGCGTCACCGGTGTGCACGGCGCCGAGGTGGTCATCATCGGCGCCGGCGTGAGCGGCATGCGCGCTGCGCAGATCGCGGCCGGCATGCAGGCGCGCGTCGTCCTGCTCGACAACAGCATCGATGCATTGCACGCCGCTGACCGGTTCTTCCGCGGTGCTGTGCAGACCGTCTACTCCACCACGGACGCCGTCGAGCGGGCGGTGGCTACCGCTGACGTCGTCATTGGGGCGGTGCTCGTTCCCGGTGCCAAGGCGCCACGGGTCGTGACCAACGAGATGGTGGCGGCCATGAAGCCGGGATCGGTGCTGATCGACATCGCCGTCGATCAGGGCGGCTGCTTCGAGGACACCCGTCCGACCAGTCACGACGAGCCCACCTACGTCGTCCACGACTCGGTGTTCTACGCGGTCTCGAACATCCCGGGCGCCGTCCCCGTCACCTCGACCGCCGCGCTGACCAACGCCACCCTCCCGTACGCCGTACTGCTGGCCGAGCGCGGATTCGACGCGGCAGTCAGCACGAGCAGCGCGCTGGCGGGTGCGGTGAACATCGCTCACGGGCAGCTCGTCGCGCAGGCGGTGGCCGAGGCCCACGATCTGGAGTGGCGCCCGCTTGCCGACTGACCAGAACTCCCTCCAGCAGGTCGTCCGCACCTATCTGGACCACCTCGCCGTCGAGCGTGGCCTGGCCAGCAACACCCTGGCCGCCTACCGGCGCGACCTCGAGCGATACACCGCGTGGCTGGCCGGGCGCGGGCGTTCCCGCCTGACGGATGTGCTCTCCGGCGACGTTGCGGACTTCGCCGCACACATCCGCGAAGGGGACAGCGACCACCCGCCGCTGTCGACCACGTCGGCCGCGCGGGTCGTCGTCGCGGTGCGGGGCATGCACAAGTTCGCCGCCCGCGAGGGTCTGGTGCCCACCGACGTGGCCCACGACGTCCGCCCGCCGGCCCCGGGCAAGCGGCTGCCCAAGGCGCTGGACATCGCGGACGTCGAGAAGCTCCTCGACGCGGCCGCCCGGGACGACTCGCCGCTCGCGCTACGCGACCGGGCGCTGCTGGAGTTCCTCTACGGGACGGGCGCGCGCATCTCGGAGGCACTCGGCCTGGACGTCGACGACATCGACGCTCAGGCTCGGGCGGTGCGAATCCGGGGCAAGGGCGGCAAGGAACGCATCGTCCCGGTCGGCTCGTTCGCCCTCGCTGCGGTAGACGCCTACCGGGTCAGGGCACGTCCCGGGCTGGCCGCCGCCGGCCGCTCGACTCCCCGGTTGTTCCTCAACTCCCGGGGTGGTCCGCTGTCGAGGCAGAGCGCGTGGGCGATCCTGCGCACCTGCGCCGAGCGGGCGAAGATCCAGGCCGATGTCTCACCGCACAGCCTGCGGCACTCGTTCGCCACCCACCTGCTGGACGGTGGCGCCGACGTCCGCGTGGTGCAGGAGCTGCTGGGGCACGCGTCGGTGACGACCACGCAGGTCTACACGCTGGTCACCGTCGACAAGCTGCGCGAGGTCTACGCGACCAGCCACCCGCGGGCCCGCTGAGACCACGCCGCCGCGACGCCCCGGAGCCTGCCCGCCAGGCCGATAGACTCGGTGCGAAAGCAACCGAGATCCGACCGAGAGGTCTTGATACCGAGCCATGACCTATCCGCCAGATAACGCCCCTGAGCAGGACCTTTTCGCGGTGCACGGCGATGGTGAGCAGCGCGTGTACGTCGCCGACGAGCATGCGGACGCAACCGACCCAGGGGCGCCTGCGACCGAACGGCTTGCCCCGATGACGCTGCCCGTGCAGGGTGTGTCGTCGGGAATGTCTCAGCCTCAGCCTCAGCCTGAGACTGAGACGAGCACGGTCGGCGAGGCCGTGGCGGCAACGAGCGACGAGCAGGACGAGACGCCAAGGAAGCGTCGCGGTGGCATGGGCGAGGACCCCGCCAAGGCCCGCCAGCGCCCGCTTCCCGACCCGCCACCGGTCGGCGAGAGCGGCTCGGCCGTCGTCATCGCCGTGTGCAACCAGAAGGGCGGGGTCGGCAAGACGACGACCACCATCAACCTGGGCAGCTCCCTCGCGGAGTTCGGGCGGCGCGTTCTGCTGGTCGACTTCGACCCCCAGGGCGCGTTGTCGGTCGGCCTGGGCATCGCGCCGCACGACCTGGACACCACGGTCTACAACCTGCTGGTCGAGCGCGGCACCAACCCGCAGGACGTCGTCCTGCGCACCTCGGTCAAGGGCCTGGACCTCTTGCCGGCCAACATCGACCTGTCCGCCGCGGAGATCCAGTTGGTCAACGAGGTGGCCCGGGAGCAGACCCTCGAACGGGTGCTTCGGCCGCTGCTCCCGCAGTACGACTACATCCTGATCGACTGCCAGCCCTCGCTCGGCCTGCTCACTGTCAATGCGCTCACCGCGGCGCGCGGTGTGCTGATCCCGCTCGAGTGCGAGTACTTCTCGCTACGCGGTGTCGCCCTGCTGATCGACACCGTCGAGAAGGTACGCGACCGGCTCAATCCGGATCTGGGCCTCGAGGGCATCCTCGCCACGATGTACGACCCGCGCACGATCCATGCCCGTGAGGTCTTCACCCGCATCGTCGAGGCGTTCGGGGAGAAGGTCTTCCAGACCACCATCAACCGAACCGTTCGCTTCCCGGAGACCACGGTCGCGGGTGAGCCGATCACGTCCTGGGCGCCGACGTCCCCGGCTGCTGAGGCCTACCGCAATCTCGCGCGCGAGATCCTGCTGCGCGACGCCGAGTCGTGACCGAGCAGTCGCCGGTGACCGCGACCGCCGAGCATCCTCACCAGATCGCTCCGGCCGGTTCGGAGTTCCACGACGAGGGATCGACACGCCCCCGTTTCACCGTCCGGTTGACGAACTTCGAGGGCCCCTTCGACCTCCTGCTGCAGTTGATCAGCAAGCACAAGCTCGACGTTACCGAGGTCGCGCTCTCCAAGGTCACCGACGACTTCATCGCACACATCCGACGCGACGGCGATACCTGGGACCTCGGCCAGGCGACGGAGTTTCTGCTGGTTGCCGCGACCCTGCTCGATCTCAAGGCCGCCCGGCTGCTGCCCAAAGCGGAGGTGGACGACGACGAGGACCTCGCGCTGCTCGAGGCACGTGACCTGCTGTTCGCACGACTCCTGCAGTACCGCGCCTACAAACAGGTAGCGGCCGCCATCGCCGAGATGATTCGCACCGCCGGCCGCCGTTATCCGCGAGCCGTGTCGCTCGAGCCGCAGTACGCGCAGGCCCTGCCCGAGCTGCTGATCGGCGTCGGTCCCGAGCGGTTCGCGCGGATCGCCGAACGGGTGATGACGCCCAAGACGCCGGAGACGGTGCGGATCGACCACCTGCACGCCGCGCAGGTCTCGGTGGGCGAGCAGATGACGATCATGCGCGAACGGCTGGCGCGCAGACGACAGCTCACCTTTCGCGAGCTGACCGAGGACTGCGCCCACACGCTCGAGGTCGTTGCCCGCTTCCTCGGGTTGCTGGAGCTCTATCGCGAGAAGTCGGTGATCTTCGAACAGGTAGCGCCGCTAGGCGAGCTCAACGTCCGCTGGAGCGCCGACGCGCACGCCGACCCGGGCGGCGCCGATGATCCCGCCGCGCACGATCCCGACGAGGACTACGCATGAGCGACGCCACGCCCGACACCCCAACGACCCCCACGAGCGCCGACACCCCCGCGGTCGTCGACCAATGGCCTAGCCGGGTGGAGACGCCGCAGGACGACGATGCCGGTGACTACAGCCCGGACGAGACTGACCGGCCGCAGGAGCCCAAGCCGTTCGAGCTGCAGCTTCCGCCGCGCCCCGACGAGGGCGAGGAGGCGGGCGAGCCCGACCAGCTGATGACGATCCTGGAGTCCGACATCTCCCCGGCCATCGAGTCGGTGCTGCTGGTCGTGGACACCCCGACGTCCGCGATGGACATCGCCCGCGCCATCGGCATCGGAGAGGACGTCGTCATCGAGCACCTGCGCGCGCTGCAGGCTGAGTACGACGAGCAGGGCCGCGGCTTCCAGCTGCGCGAGGCAGCCGGCGGCTGGCGGCTGTACACCCGCGAGCAGTACGCGCCCGCGGTCGAGCGATTCGTCCTGGACGGCCAGAAGACCCGGCTCACCCAGGCGGCCCTCGAGACCCTCGCGGTGATCGCCTACCGACAGCCGATCACCCGAGCCCGGGTGTCGGCCATTCGCGGAGTCAACGTCGACGGCGTCGTCCGCACACTGCTGATGCGCGAGCTCATCGAGGAGGCCGGGCATGAGGAGGGCAGCGGCGGCGGACTGCTCACCACGACCGATCTGTTCGTCGAGAAGCTCGGGCTGCGCTCGCTGGAGGAGCTGCCGCCGATCGCCCCTCTGCTGCCCGATGTCGACCCCGAGATGGATGAGCGGCTCGAGTCCGGCCTCGCCGCGCTCGCCGACCTGGAGATGGACTGATGAGCAATACCTACGACCTCGACCTGGGTGGGGAGTACTACGACGAGGACGACGAGGAGTTCGAGCTGGCGGACGCCGAGTTCGACCTGCCCGCTCGAAGACCGCTCACCGACCAGCACAGCCCCGGCGGTGAGCGGCTGCAGAAGGTGCTGGCGCGCGCCGGGGTCGGCAGCCGGCGGGTCTGCGAGGACCTCATCGCGCGGGGTCAGGTGAGCGTCAACGGCAAGCGGGCCACCCTGGGGATGCGGATCGACCCGCAGCGCGACATCGTGCAGGTGGACGGCGCCCGCATCGAGACCCGCGACGACATGATCTATCTGGCCTTCAACAAGCCGGCCGGCGTGTTGTCGGCGATGAGCGACGACCGCGGCCGCTACACGCTTTCGGACTACATCGAGAGCTATGTCGAGCGCGGCATCCGGCTGTTTCACGTCGGGCGGCTGGACTCCGACACTGAAGGCCTGATCCTGCTGACCAACGACGGCGCGCTGGCGCACAAGCTGGCGCATCCGAGCTTCGGCGTCGAGAAGACCTACATCGCCGAGATCATCGGCCCGGTGGCGCGCGACGTCGGCAAGCGACTGCGGGCCGGAATCGAGCTCGAGGACGGGCCTGCGAAGGTCGACTCGTTCCGGCTCATCGAGCAGTTCGGCAACCGCGTCATGGTCGAGGTCGTGCTGCATGAAGGACGCAAGCACATCGTCCGCCGGCTGCTTGAGGCGGTCGGGCATCCCGTCCAGAGCCTGGCCCGCACCAAGTTCGGCCCGATCCATCTTGGGGCACAGCGATCTGGCATCATTCGGCCGCTGAACAGCAAGGAGATCGCCGAGCTGCACGCGGCCGTGGAGAAGTAGCGCCCGCGGTTTCGGGCCGGGGAGCAGGCGCACGCCGGTAGACTTGACCACCGGCCTGAACAGGCGAGGGACGAGGAGGACGGCGTGGGAGTGCGCGCGGTACGCGGAGCGGTGCAGATCGACCGTGATGACGTCGAGGAGCTGCATCAGGCGACCGCCGAGCTCGTGACCGAGGTGATGGAGCGCAACGGATTCACGATCGACGACATGATCAGCGTGATCTTCACCGTCACCCCCGATCTCACCAGCGACTTCCCGGCGCACGCCGCACGCCTGATGGGCTTCACCGATGTCCCACTGATGTGCTCGACCGAGATCCCGGTGGCCGGTGCGCTGCCGCGCGTCATCCGTCTGATGGCGCACGTCGAGACTGACAAGCCCCGTCAGGACATCCAGCATGTCTACCTGCGTGGCGCGGCCGCTCTACGCCGGGACATCGCGCAGTGACGCTACACAGGGTCATCGCGATCGACGGGCCGTCCGGCTCCGGGAAGTCGAGCGTCTCGAGATCGGTCGCCCGCCAGCTCGGACTTCGCTATCTCGACACCGGAGCCATGTACCGCGCCGTCGCGCAGGGCGCGGTGCTGGCGGGCATCGACGTCGAGGACGCCGAGCGGGTCGCGCAGTACGCACGCGAGATGGACCTCCCGATGCCGACCGATCCCGACGAGCAGACCATCATCGTGAACGGGCAGGACGTCACCGCCACCATCCGGACGTCGGCCGTCTCCCTGATCGTCTCGGCCGTCGCGACCAATCTCGCGGTGCGTCGCGAGCTGGTTCGCCGGCAGCAGGAGATCGTCGCGGCCGGCAGCATCGTCCTCGAGGGACGCGACACGACCACGGTCGTCGCACCCGATGCCCAGGTGCGCATCCTGATCACCGCCGACCCCGAGGCACGAGTGGCGCGCCGGACCGCCGAGCTGCACGACGAGGTCTCCGGCCGCACCATGTCGCAGACGATGACTGAGATCATCGACCGCGACGCCAAGGACGCCACTGTCGTGAACTTCCAGACCGCCGCCGACGGTGTCATCACCCTCGATACCTCGCACCTTGATCTAGCGGGGTCGGTCGCGGCGGTGCTGCGGATCATCGCCGACTCCGAGAAGGAGCTGGCACCGTGACCGACAACGAGATTCCCGACTGGGTCGCCTCCGAGCTCGCCGATCTGGGATCGGAGGGAGCGGACGACGTCGAGGAGCTGGCGCCCGCGCCGGTCGTTGCCGTGGTGGGCCGGCCGAACGTCGGGAAGTCGACGCTGGTCAACCGGATCCTCGGCCGCCGCGCCGCGGTCGTCCAGGATGTGCCGGGCGTGACCCGCGACCGGGTCAAGTACGACGCGAACTGGAGCGGCCGCCGCTTCACCCTCATGGACACCGGCGGGTGGGAACCGGACGCCGCAGGACTGCAGGGCGCGGTCGCTCTGCAGGCCGAGCACGCGATCCGCACGGCCGACGTCGTCCTGTTCGTCGTGGACGCGACGGTAGGTGCCACGACCACTGATGAGGCCGCGGTTCGCCTGCTACGCCAGGCAAAGGTGCCCGTGCTGCTGGTCGCTAACAAGGTCGACGACGAGCGCGGCGAGATCGACGCGCTGACGCTGTGGAACCTCGGGCTGGGTGAGCCCTATCCCGTCTCGGCGTTGCACGGCCGTGGCTCGGGCGACCTGCTGGACGTCGTGCTGGAGCATCTGCCCGACGCCCCGCGCGAGAGCTATGCGCGCTACGGCGGCCCGCGACGAGTCGCGTTGGTGGGCCGGCCGAACGTCGGCAAGTCGTCGCTGCTCAACAAGCTGGCGAAGGAGACCCGCTCGGTCGTCGACGACGTCGCCGGGACGACGGTGGACCCGGTGGACTCGGTCGTCGAGGTCGGCGGCGAGGAGTGGCACTTCGTCGACACCGCAGGCCTGCGCAAGCGCGTGAAGAACGCCGCCGGAGCCGAGTACTACGCCTCGCTGCGGACGGCGTCCGCGATCGAGCAGGCCGAGGTGTGCGTCGTCCTGCTCGATGCCTCAGAGCCGATCAACGAGCAGGACCAGCGGATCATCACCCAGGTCATCGAGTCCGGCCGCGCCCTCGTGCTCGCGATGAACAAGTGGGACCTCATGGACGAGGACCGCCGGATCATGCTGGACCGCGAGATCGAGCGCGAGCTGGTCCGGGTCCCGTGGGCGCAGCGGGTCAACATCTCGGCGAAGACCGGCCGCGCCGTCGACAAGCTCGCCCCGGCGATGCGAACCGCTCTGGAGTCGTGGGACGCCCGGGTCCCCACCGCGAAGCTCAACGCCTGGTTGTCGGAGATCGTCTCGGCCCATCCACACCCGGTTCGTGGCGGCAAGCAGCCGCGGATCCTCTTCGCCACGCAGGCGTCGTCCCGCCCACCGCGGTTCATCATCTTCACGACCGGGTTCCTGGAGGCGCAGTATCTCCGGTTCATCGAGCGGCGGATGCGTGAGGACTTCGGGTTCACCGGATCGCCGATCCGGATCAGCGTGAAGGAACGGAAGCGTCGCGAGCGCTAGAGACACTCCTCGGCGACGAGCTCGAAGGAGCGCAGCAGCGCCGGGCGCTCGACGGCGTTCGAGGTGAGGATCAGCTCATCGGCCTTCGTGTCCTCCTGCAGCCGCAGCAGGAACTGTCGTACCTGCGGTCCGGTGCCGACGCCGGTGTAGGTCATCATGTGGTCGACCTGCATGCCGCCGGCGCCGTCGAGATGCTGATCGACCTCGGCATCCGTCATGTTCTGGCCGCGGCCGAACAGCATCCGGAAGCGGGCACGGCGGGTGTTCTGGCGTTGCCGTTCTGCCTCGTCCTCGGAGTCAGCGGCGAGCGTGCCGGCGCCGACGATCACGTAGGGCTCGGCGAGCTGGTCCGACGGCTCGAACCGCTCGCGGTAGACGCTGATCGCCTGGTGCAACGCGTCGGGGGCGAAGTGGGAGGCGAACGAGTAGGGGAGGCCGAGGGCGGCGGCGAGCTGCGCGCCGTACAACGAGGAGCCGAGGATGTACAGCGGCACGTGCGTTCCTCGACCGGGCGTCGCCGCGACGCCGCGCACCCGTGAATGGTCCCCGAGGAAGCCCTGGAGCTCGAGGACGTCGTTCGGGAAGGACTCCGCGGCCCCAGGCGTACGGCGGAGGGCCTGCACGGTGACCTGATCGGTACCGGGCGCGCGTCCCAGCCCGAGGTCGATGCGTCCCGGGTGCAGGGTGGCCAGTGTGCCGAACTGCTCGGCGATGACCAGCGGCGAATGGTTCGGAAGCATGATGCCTCCGGAGCCGAGCCGGATCGATGTCGTCTGGGAGGCGATGTGCGCGATGAGCACGCTGGTGGCCGACGAGGCGATCGTCGGCATGTTGTGGTGCTCGGCGTACCAGATCCGCGTGAAGCCCCACTTCTCGGCTCGTTGGGCTAGATCGACGCTGGCCGCGAAGCTCTCGGCGACGGTCTCGCCTTTCCCGACCGTGGCCAGATCGAGGATGGACAGTGGCACCGGAAAAGAACCCATACCCCCGACTCTATGTCCGCCGTGTGCCAGTATGTGGGCGACGGAGCGCCAGTAGGGTGTGCGAAACGAAGGAGACCCGATGACCGACACCACTCGCATCGTGCTGGCCCGCCGTCCCGACGGCGAGCCGACGCACGACGACTTCCGCACCGAGACCGTCTCACTGGCCGAGCCGCAGGACGGGGAGGTGCTGCTGCAGACGCTGTACCTCTCGCTCGACCCCTACATGCGCGGCCGGATGAACGACACCAAGTCGTACGCGGCCAAGGTCGAGCTGGGGGACCCGATGGTCGGCGGGACGGTGTCGCGGGTGCTGCAGTCGAATGCCGAGGGGCTTCGCGCGGGGGACGTCGTGCTCGGGTACGCAGGATGGCAGACGCACTCGGTCGAGAGAGCCAAGCACCTCGTGAAGCTCGACCCCGAGCAGGCGCCGCTGTCCACCGCTCTCGGCGTCCTGGGGATGCCCGGCTTCACCGCCTACTCGGGACTGCTCACCATCGGCCAGCCCAAGCCGGGGGAGACCGTCGCTGTCGCGGCCGCTACCGGACCGGTCGGGTCGGCGGTGGGCCAGATCGCGAAGATCAAGGGCGCCCGGGCCGTCGGGATCGCCGGCGGCCCGGAGAAGGCCGCGTACCTTCGCGAGCTCGGCTTCGACGCCGCCATCGACCATCGCGCGGATGACTTCGCCGAGCAGCTCAAGGCGGCCGTACCGGACGGGATCGACGTGTACTTCGAGAACGTCGGCGGCAAGGTGTGGGACGCCGTCCTGCCGCTGATGAACGAGTTCGGACGAGTTCCGGTGTGCGGCCTGGTGTCGGGCTACAACTCCACCTCGCTGCCCGAGGGCCCGAACCGCGTGCCCGCCCTCATGGGAGCCGTCCTCACCAAGAGCCTCACGCTGCGCGGGTTCATCCAGCGCGAGTTCGCCGACCAGATGCCACAGTTCCGTCGCGAGATGAGCCAGTGGATCACCGACGGGAAGGTGAAGTACCGCGAGGACATCACTCAGGGACTGGATCGGACCGTCGACACCTTCATCGGCATGCTCCGCGGCGAGAACTTCGGCAAGGTCGTCATCGAGGTCGCCCAATGAGCTCTGAACTAGTTCTGCTGAGCGTGGCGGACAGCGTGGCCACGATCTCGTTCAACCGCCCGGAGAAGCTGAATGCGATGGGCGTCGGCTCGGAGCCGGCGCTGAAGGCCGCGCTGACCGAGGTAGCCGAGCGGGACGACGTCAACGCAGTGGTGCTGACCGGGGAGGGGCGCGCGTTCAACGTCGGCCTTGACCTGGAATCCCCGTTCGGTGGGGACGTCGCCGAGACCTACCAGCGGATGCGGGCCAGCACGGCGACCGTGATGCTGATGCGCCGCATGCGCCAGCCGATCATCGCCGCTGTGAACGGGAACGCGATCGGTGGTGGGTTCGCTATGGCGCTCGCGTGCGACATGCGCATCGCAGGCCGCGACGCGCGCTTTGTCGCGCCCTTCGCGGAGCTGGGCATGTCGGCGGGCGACCTGGGGATGACCTGGCTCCTGCCGCGGATGATCGGCCCCGGGCGTGCTGCCAAGGCGTTCTACACCGGGGAGCCGATCCGGGCGGATGAGGCGCGCGAGCTCGGGCTTGCGGACGAGGTGGTCGAGGATCCACGCGGCCGCGCGCTGGAGATCGCCAAGGTCATTGCCAGCAAGCCGCCGTTCGGCATCCAGCACTCCAAGGAGCTGCTCAACGCCAGCGTCTACGGCCAGGGCTTCTTCGAGCACCTCGAGGTGGAGCTGCGCTCGCAGGTCGTGTGCTCGGCGTCGAGCGACTTCCACGAGGCGAAGGCCCGGTTCGCCGCCGCTCGTAGACCGTAGTCCATCGACAGCTCGAGGGCTCAGTATTCCGGTGATGCCGTGCGTAACCGGTTCGCGCCCGTGGGCGACCTGCCGGCAGCCCCAATGCCCACTACGCTGCGATTCATGGCATCGAAGAAGGGGGAGTTCGGTGAGCCGGTTCACCTGCACGTGGGCGACCGGTCCGTCCGGATATCGAACCCGCAGCGCCCTTACTTCCCCACGCTCGGTCTGACGAAGATCGACATCGCCGAGTACTACCTGTCTGTCGGTGACGGGATCGTGCGGGCACTGCGGGAGCGACCATGCATGCTGCACCGGTTCCCCGACGGGGTGACCGACGCCAGCGGGGACATGCAGCAGAAGGTGCACCAGAAGCGGCTGCCCCGGGGAGCGCCCGACTGGGTGCAGACCGTCCGGCTGCACTTCCCGCGGTACGACCTGACCGCCGACGAGCTCTGCGTCACCGAGCTCGCCAGCGTCGTCTGGGCGGTCCAGATGTCGACCGTCGAGTTCCACCCGTGGAACAGCCGTCGCGCGGACACCGAGAAGCCTGACGAGTGGCGCATCGACCTCGACCCGATGCCGAAGGCGCCGTTCAGTCGAGTCCGCCGGTCTGCCGAGGTGACCCACGAGGTGCTCGACGAGATCGGCGCCACGGGATGGCCGAAGACCTCCGGCGGGAACGGCCTGCACGTCTACGTGCGGATCAAGCCGGAGCATGACTTCGGCGACGTACGCCGGGCCGCGCTCGCCTTCGCCCGAGAGGTCGAGCGTCGGCTGCCCGGTGAGGTGACGACGACCTGGTGGCGCAAGGATCGTGATCCCGAGGCGGTGTTCATAGACTTCAACCAGAACGCGCGCGACCATACGATCGCTTCGGCGTACTCGGTGCGCGGCAACCCGCAGGCGACCGTATCCACCCCGATCACCTGGGACGAGGTGGCGGACGTCGATCCACGCGAGCTGACGGTGCGCACGGTCCCGGAGCGCTTCGCCCGGGTGGGGGATCTGCACAAGGGCATCGACGATGCGGTGTTTGACATCGCCCCGCTGCTCGAGTGGGCCGACCGGGACGAAGCCGAAGGCCAGCCCGCGCCCGACGACCGACTGTGACGCACGCCTAGGTAGTTGAAACGGAAACCAAACCCCATTACGCGTATGGTTGATCCGTCAACTAAATTTCGAGAAGTACCGAACAGGAGCAGACATGACGAAGCTCGCGATCATTTACTACTCGGCCACCGGTCATGGCACCGAGATGGCGAAGGTCGCCGCCGCGGCGGGCCAGGCGGCTGGCGCAGAGGTGCGGGTGCGGCACGTCGCCGAGACCGCCGACCCGTCGACCTTCGCCGAGAACCCGGCCTGGACCGCGAACTACGAGGCGACCAAGGATCTGCCGGCCGCGACGGGCGATGACATCGTCTGGGCGGACGCCGTCATCCTCGGTGCGCCGACCCGTTACTCCACCCCTGCGGCGCCGTACCAGACCTTCATCAACGGCCTGGGCGGTCTCTGGGCCGAGGGCAAGCTTGCGAACAAGGTGTACGCGGCCTGGACCTCGAGTCAGACCCTCCACGGTGGTCAGGAGACCACGCTGCAGCAGATGTACCAGCAGGTCATGCACTTCGGTGGGATCATCGCCGCGCCGGGTTACACCGACGGCCTGAAGTTCGTCGACGGGAATCCGTACGGCGTCGGCCATGTCACCGGTGCGAACAATACCGACGAGCTGTCGGATGCCACCAAGAACGCCCTGGAGCACATGACCAAGCGTGTCGTCGACATCGCGACCAAGCTGAACAGTTGACGACCCTCTAGTAGAAGCGCCGCCACGCGACTGACGTGGTGGCGCTTTGTCATTGCCCATCGTGATGTCTAACAGGTCGGCCCGCCGGTGCCCGATTGCTCGGCGCCGGTGGGGTACACTTTCGTGTCGGTCCTGCTCAGGTGGGACCAACGAGCTGTGGCGCAGTTTGGTAGCGCACTTGACTGGGGGTCAAGGGGTCGCAGGTTCAAATCCTGTCAGCTCGACCAGATAGATCCCCAGGTCAGCATTCTGACCTGGGGATCTCGTGTTATGGGCCTCCGAGCGAGGTGTCGCAGACGAGCCTCGTGACTACGGTCACATGGGGCTAGGCTCAAGTGGATCGTCTCGCCGACCACGGAGGTTCCCATGGCCATCGACAATCCCTTCTACAGCCCGGAAGCACAGGGACCGTACGAGCTTCATTCGATCGGACGGTTCGAGCTCGAGGACGGCGGTGTCATCCCCGACCTGCAGCTGGCGGTAGCGACTTACGGCGAGCTGAACGAGGACAAGAGCAACGCGATCCTGATCCCCACCTGGTTCTCTGGCACGCACCAGACCTGGGAGCAGGTCTACATCGGGCCCGGTCGCGCTCTTGACCCGGAGAAGTACTTCATCATCGTCGTCAACCAGATCGGCAACGGTCTCTCGACGTCCCCGCACAACACCGACGACGAGTCGATCGCGATGTCCAAGTTCCCCAAGGTCCGCATCGGGGACGACGTCCGCGCCCAGGAGCAGCTGCTGCGCGAGAGGTTCGGCATCGAGCGGCTGGCCCTGGTCGTGGGCGGCTCCATGGGTGCGCAGCAGACCTGGGAGTGGGCGGTGCGCTTTCCCGAGAAGGTGCTGCGCGCGGCGCCGATCGCTGGCACCGCCCAGAACACACCCCACGACTTCCTGTTCGCCAAGACGCTGCTGGATGCGATCACCAGCGATCCGGGTTTCAACGCCGGCGAGTATTCCTCGCCCGCGGACGTTGCCGAGGGACTCGGCCGGCACGCCGACATCTGGGCCGTGATGGGCCTGAGCACCGACTTCTGGAAGACGGAGTTCTGGCGCGGCGTCCCACCGGTCACGGAAGGCCAGAGCTGGGACACCTTCGAGGAGTTCCAGGAGCAGTTCCTGCGCGCGCTGTTTCGCATGATGGACCCCAACGCGCTGCTGGCGATGGGATGGAAATGGCAACGCGGCGACGTCGCGCGCAACGCCGGCGGCGATCTGAAGGAGGCGCTGGGCCGCGTGACCGCCAAGACCTTCGTCATGCCGATCGACAGCGACATGTTCTTCCCGCCACGCGACAGCCAAGCCGAGCAGCAGCTGACACCGGGCAGCGAGCTGCGGGTGCTGCACAGCATCGCTGGTCACTTCGCGCTCTTCGGCTTCGAGGAGTCCTATCTGGCCGAGGTCGATCAGCACCTCAGCGAGCTCCTCGCGGCGGACGTCGAGACATGACCGTCTGAAGCACCGGGAGCCGCAACCGCGACCACGGCCGATCCGTAACAGACTGCAGCCGGAGGTCGTTCTCGCCGCTCGAGGCGGGCCCGTCCGCCGACTAGGCTCGGGGCCACCCGATCTGCGATCAGCCGTACTGAAAGGGCGGTCCTGATGGAACTGTTCGACGCGATGAGCACGCAGCGTGCCGTACGCCGGCTGCGCACCGACCCGATACCGGAGGACGTTCTCGGACGAATCCTGCAGGCCGCGACCTGGGCGCCGTCCGGCGGCAACGCGCAGGCGTGGCGGATCATCGTCGTCACCGACCCGGTCACAAAGCAGGGCCTCGCCGATGTCTACCGGCCCGAGTGGAAGCGCTATGTAGAGGGATTCTGGGGCACGCGAACGAAATCGCTGCCTGAGCAGCAGCGGGCCCGCACTGACAAGATGGTGCGCGCCGGCGACTACCTGGCCGAGCACCTGCATGAGGCGCCTGTGCTTCTGCTGTTCTGCTTCGATCCCAGCAAGATGGCCTTCACCGACTCAGGGCTCGACCGGCACAGCGTTGCCGGGGGAGCGTCGCTGTACCCGGCGGTGCAGAACCTGATGCTCGCCTGTGTGCAGGAGGGTCTTGGGTGCACCCTCACTACCTTGCACTGCTTCCGGGAGGACGAGGTGAAGCAGCTGCTCGGGATACCCGACGGATGGGGGACCTCCGCCCTCGTGCCGATCGGGTACCCCGTCGGACGTGGTCACGGGCCGATCACCCGGCAACCGGTCACCACGATGGCCTATCGCGAGCAGTTCGGCCGGTCGTACGCCGAAGGCCATCCGCGCGAGTAGACGTGGGCCGCTGACGCTAGTTGTACTGACCACGGAGGTTGGGTACGGGATCGGGGTGTCGGCGTGACATGAGGAAGACCTCCGGGTGAGGTGTGGAGCTGTCAACGCAAACCACGCCATCAAGATCCCGGAGGTCTTCATGTCCCACCGTAATGCCCCGCTGTCGGAGACCGGTCGTCTGCGTCTTGCCCGGTGCGTGGTCGATGACCGGTGGCCGTTGCGGCGCGCGGCCGAACGGTTCAACGTCTCGGTGACCACGGCCAAGCGGTGGGCCGACCGGTACCGTGCCCAGGGAGCGGCCGGGATGTCTGATCGCTCCAGCAGGCCCTCGACCTGCCCGCACCAGACCTCCCGCCGACGGGAGCGGCGCGTGGTCGGGCTGCGCGTCTCTCGCCGATGGGGACCGGCACGGATCGCCTACCACCTGGGCATGCACCCCTCCACCGTCCACAAGATCCTCACCCGGTACGGGTGCCTACGGCTGTCGTGGACCGACCCGGCCACCGGTGCCCCGATCCGCAGGCAGCAACGCGCGATCGTCCGGTACGAGCACAGTGCCCCAGGAGACCTGGTCCACGTCGATATCAAGAAGCTGGGCAGAATCCCCCACGGCGGTGGGCACAAGGTACTGGGGCGCGCGGCCGGCTGCCGGAACCAGCGCACCGGAACCGGGTACTGGTTCATCCACAACGCCGTCGATGACTACTCCCGCCTGGCCTACAGCGAGCTGCTGGAAGACGAGCGCAAACAGACCGCCAGCGCGTTCTGGGCACGTGCCCAGGCCTTCTTCGCCGAGGCCGGGATCACCGTGAAGCGGGTGCTGACCGATAACGGCTCGGCCTACCGATCACGCATGTTCGCCGACGCCCTCGGTGAGGACATCACGCACAAGCGCACTCGCCCGTACCGGCCACAGACCAACGGCAAGGTCGAACGCTTCAACCGCACCACCCTGGAGGAATGGGCCTACGCCCGCCCCTACACCAGCGAGAGCGAACGAGCCGCCGCCTTCCCCGGCTTCATGCACCACTACAATCACCACCGCGGCCACACCGCACTCAAAGGCGCCCCACCCGCCAGCCGCGTACCCAACCTCAGTGGGCAGAACAGCTAGTCGGCCGCGCACCCGGTCTCGTCGGGCAGCAGTGGCCGCACCGCGAGCATGATCGTCTCGCCGTCCACCGACCACAGCTGGCCGTCGTTCGCGACTGCCGCGTCGTAGACCATCGCTGCGCTCTCACCCTTCAGCACGCCGCACTGGTCGGCGAAGTAGTGGTCAGAGTCGGTCATGAACGTGCTCGGCGCCGGCCCGGGCCACGTTGCGCCCGCCCGGTCGTACGAAGCGGCGGATGTCGACATGACCTGGATTCGTTCCGGAGTCGCCTGCGCCGTCGTGGTGAGGTCCCACGCCTCGTCGATCAGGTCCTGCAGCTCTGATCGACGGGAGCTCTGCGCCTGCGATAGGCCCGAATCGGTGCTCAGGGCATAGACCGAGATCTGCTGCTCCTGCACGCCGTCGTTCAGCAGCACACCCGTGCTCCCGGCATCGGTCACCATGGGGTCGCCGTAGTCCACCGAGTCATCGACCAGCCCCGTGTCGCTCACCTGCGCGACGAACTTCGCGACCCTCACGGGGCTGATCTGGCCCACCTCCAGCTGCGGGATCGTGGGGTACTCCTTCAGCGTGACCATCACCCGCCCGTCGCCGTAGATCGACAGTGCCGGCCCCGCCGTGAGGTACTCCACCTCCATCGCGAGCCCCGGTCCATAGCTGACGCGGAACACCAGCAGGTCATCCGGCAGCGCTTCAGGGGCCGCGGTCGGCTTACCCGCGATCGTGCCGCATGCGGTAGTCAGCAGCAGAAGGACGGCGATGATCAGACGGCGCATGCTCGTGTGACGAGCACACCTCCAACCGGGTGCCGCCGTCCGTCTGTGACTAGTGCAACACCACCGGCGGCGCGGAGGGGTCGACGTCGTCCATCAGGTGGCTCTCCTCGTGCTTGCGCGGGAGGAACAGCGCCGGGATCAGCGTCAGGGTCGCCAGGATCGCGGCGACCAGGAAGGTGTTGCCGAAGACCTCGCCCATCGCGTTGCGCACGGCATCCCCGAGGGCCTCCTGGGCGGCAACCGGGTCGGGGCCGGCGCCCTGCAACACCTCGGCCACTCGAGGGAACTTCTGCAGAAGCGCACCCAGAGCAGTCGGGTCCGCGTTCTTAGCTTCCTCACCGAATGCCTGGGCCTGCCCGATCAGCTCGTCGTCCCGAAGCCCGTTCGTGAGGACCACCGACATGATCGCCACCCCGATCGAGCTCGCGATCTGCTGGGTGATGTTCAGCAGGGTCGAGCCGCGCGCCACCTGGTGCGACGTGAGCGTCCGGATGGCAGCGGTCATGACCGGCATCATCGTCGCGCCCATGCCGAGCCCCATGACGAACAACACCGGGATCAGGTAGCCCCAGTACGACGTGTCGCCGTCGACCCGGGTAAGCGCGAACATGCCTCCGATGATCAGCAGCAGGCCGACCGGCACGATGCGTCCTACGGGGAGCTTGTCGGCGAGCGCGCCTGCGATCGGCATCGTGAGCATGGCGCCGATGCCCTGCGGTGCGACCAGGAGCCCCGCATGCAGGGGGCTCTCGAGCCGCACCTGCTGGAAGTAGGTGGGAACCAGCAGCAGACCGCCGAAGAAGGCCGCGGCGAAGATGAACATCGTGATGGTCGAGACGGTCAGGTTGCGGTTCTTGAACAGCCGGAAGTCCAGCAGCGGATGCTCGGGACGGAAGCTGTAGATCACGAAGGCGATCAGCAGCACCAGGCCGATCGATCCGAAGACGATCGGCTTGGCGGCGAAGAAGGTCCCCTCCTCCGGGATCGACGACACGCCGTACAGCAGCATCGCGAGGCCCGGGCTCATCAGCAGCATGCCAATGACGTCGAAGGATTCGGAGGGCTGCGGTGCGTCCTTGGGCAGCGCCCACGCGGCGTAGGCGAGCGCGGCGATCCCGAGCGGCAGGTTGATCAGGAAGATCCAGTGCCAGCTGTAGTGCTCGATCAGCCAGCCGCCGAGGATGGGGCCCAGGATCGGGCCGAGCAGCATCGGGACGCCGAGGATCGCCATCAGGCGGCCCATGCGCTTGGGTCCGGCGGCGCGGGTCATGATCGTCATGCCCAGCGGCATGAGCATGCCGCCGCCGAGCCCCTGGATGGCCCGGAACGTGATGAGCTGCCCGATCGTGGAGGCCAGCGCACACAGCACCGACCCGAGCGTGAAGAACGCGATGGCCAGCATGTACAGACGCTTCGTGCCGAACCGGTCGGCAGCCCAGCCGGTCAGTGGGATCACGGTTGCCAACGCGAGCGTGTAGGCCGTGACGGTCCAGGCGACGGTCGAGTAGGGCAGCGGATCGTCGGCACCGGTGAAGGTCACCTGCAGGTCCGGAAGCGCGACGTTCACGACGGTGATGTCGAGGATCGCCATGATGGCGCCCAGGACGACGACGCCAGCCACCTTCAGGACGGCCCCGTCGATCTTGTCCGGGTAGCCGTCGACACCAGGGGTGTGGGAATCCGCGGAATGAGCGGTCACTGGTACTCCGATGATCGGAAGTGGGGCGGTCGACGAAGGGCCGCCCAGCTTGCCGGCGGCACGGATCGGCATCGTCGGCGACTCGAGGAAATGAGCCAAGAAGATGTTAGGGCACCCGATCAACCGGATTAGCGCCGGTGCCGCGTGATCTGGACTACGCGTCCGGAGACTAGAGGTAGGGGGACCTCAGGCCTCGCCGCCGCGGTGATGCAACACCGCAGACGCGGTGAGCGCCACCTTCCGGTCGTCGTCCTCGACGAGGCTTCTCAGCGTCGCAGTCGCCTCGGGACCGGGGATGTCTGCGAGGGCCGTCGTCAGGCGGAGCCTGCTCGCCGGCTCCGCAGTGGACAGGGCATTCGCGATCGCGTTGGTGGCCTCATCTGCATGACCGTGGTCGGAGGCGAGTTCACCGAGCACGTCCGCTGCCTCGATGTCATCGCGCCCGTCGACGATCAGTGCCACGAGGGCGTCAATGACGCCCGAATCGCCCAGGAGCCCGCGCGCCAGCGTCGCCCTGGCGCTCACGAATGGATCGGCGTGCGCGAACGCCTCCGCCAGGGCGGCTGAGGCAGCCGGCGAGCCGATCTTCGTCAGCGCCGCGACGGCCCGATGCCGGCGTCCGGCGTCCTCGGAGTCCAGCGCCCGGGCGAGCACGACGACTGCGGCGTCGCCGGTTCGCGCGAGCGCCCACAGTAGAGCCCCGGCCGTGTTGGGCTCGGACTCGCTCAGCACCGCCTCGGCCAGGAGCGCGGCATTGCCTTCCTCCTCGGTGAGCGAGAGCGCGAATCGCTGGCGGGCAGAGGCATCAGCGAGATCGAGCCCTCGCATGAGCCCGATGGTGTGCAGCACGTCGGACCACGCCGCGGGGTCGCTAGCTCGAACCCGGTTGAGCCGCTCGAGCAGCTCCTGATCTCGCCGCAGCCGTTCTCGCGTACCGGCGATCAGCTGTTCGACCATGCGCTTGGGGTGGAAGGAGAGGTCCGTGAGTGCTTCGGCGACCTCCCGTAGACCGAGTCCGAGCGATCGGAGACCCTCGACGTAAAACAGCCGTCGAAGGTCGTCGTCGGAGTACTGACGATAGCCGGACGGCGAGCGTCCGCTCGGCGACACGAGCCCTATGGAGTCGTAATGGCGCAACATCCGGGTGGTGATGCCGGACCGCTCGGAGACCTCGCCGATGAGCATCGGTTCACTGTTTCACGACGGGCGCGTTGAGCAGTGCGATTGTGCGCCTAGCCTCGTCGATCGCGGCATCGAATCCCGTCTCCGGGTCCGCGATCAGCCGCGTGGTGGCAACCGCGTGGATGCGAACGCGGGGGTCGCGGTCGGTCGCGGCTCGCTCGAGTACGGCAGATGCGGTCGAGCCGATTGTGACGAAGGCGCGGCTGAGGCTGAGTTGCAGGTCGCGTCCGCCTCGGCCGAGCTGGGTGGCGAGAGTGGTCGCGAGTCCGGTCGCTGCTTCGGCCGGGACGAGACCGGCCGCGGTCCGCCATGCCGTGCGAGCAACCTCGTCGTCCGCATCCTGCAGCAGTGCGGTCGTGATCGCGGGCCACACGTGCCGATCTCCGATCTTCGAGAGCGTGTGCAGCGCCTGGCTGCGCGCTTGAGCCGTCTGCGAGTCGAGCTCGCGAAGCAGCCGTCTGGTCACGGCCGACTTGTCGTGCCGCGTCAGTGCCCACGTCAGCATGTCGCGCACGTAGAAATCAGGTTCGG
Organism: Blastococcus sp. Marseille-P5729; assembly: GCF_900292035.1. Taxonomy (NCBI): domain Bacteria; kingdom Bacillati; phylum Actinomycetota; class Actinomycetes; order Geodermatophilales; family Geodermatophilaceae; genus Blastococcus; species Blastococcus sp. Marseille-P5729. Next base: position 78,861 of record NZ_OMPO01000001.1, read on the forward strand.
CCGCGCAACGATCGACCAGGACGTCGATGAAGGTGTGGTGCGGCTGCATTCCTGCGGCGAGCGCCACCTGTAGCCGGGCCGACGAGTCGGACGCCGCGAGCGCGGCAGCAAGGCGGTCACTCGCCGGTGGCGTTGTGTGCTGAGTCATCCTTCATACCTCCGCGACCCAGTAGAAACCTTGTCATCGTGTGAAGGTCAAGCCCGACGAGGCCGCCGCCTCAGAAGCCGGCCGAGGGCCCTCTGCTTGACAGAAAGCGCGGAGCGACCATGAGCGAGACCATCGCCGGAGTGACCCTGCCCGATACGGCTCTGACCCGCGACATCACCGAGCACATTGCGACCAGGAGAGCGATCTGCTCTTCCATCACTCGCGTCGGGTCTTCGTGTTCGGCGCTCTCACGGTCTCTGGCGTAGGCCTCGCTGCCGGGGCTGACCGCGCTCCTGGCCGAGCAGGATGCCGCCGATCACGAGCAGGGCGCCAACCGGCTCGTTCCAGTGCACCGACTCCGACAGCACGATGACCCCGAGCGTGACGCCCACGACGGGGTTGACGTAGGTGACCATGGACGCGGTCGTCGCGCCCATCGAGCGCACCACGTTGTTGTTGAAGATGTAGGCGATTCCGGTTCCCACGCAGCCGAGCAGGAGCATGCACAGCACCACGCGACCGGTCAGATCGGGAGTGCGCGTGGCGACAACCCAGGGTGTGGCCACCAGGAAGAGGCTCGCGCCGATGCCGACCTGCATCGCAGCCAGGGTGATCGGGGAGATCTGGTGCTTGGCGATCACCCTGCGGAGAGTGACATAACCGCCGCCGTAGCACGCGGCCGCGCCGAGGCTCGCCAACTGACCGAGTAGACCGCTCGAGCCCTCGATCGACCACGGATTCAGCAGCACGACGACGCCGATGAAACCCAGCGCCAGGGCGATGTACTTCTGCCCGGTCGGTCTCTCCTGGGGGAGCGCAGCGATCGCGAGCAGCAGGGTCCATAGCGGGGTCGTGGCGTTGTAGATGCTCATGAGCCCGGAGCTGATGAACTGCCCACCCCAGCTGATCAGGAAGAACGGAAAGACCGTCAGCAGCAGGGAGACGGGAATCATCTCCACCCAGACACTCCGCTCGCGCGGCCAGGCGTGTCGTGCGATCAGTGTGATCAGCACCAGGGTCACGCCGCCGAGCACAGCGCGGCCCCACGCCACCTGGATGGGGCTCAGACCCTCGAGCCCGATCTTGATGAAAAGGAATGACGAGCCCCAGATCAACGGGAGTACGGCGAACTGCAGGTAGTCGCGAAGCGACGGTCGCGCGCTCGTCGCGGTTGGGGCGGTCATTCAGTCTGCGTCCTTGTTCGTCGAGTACGTGTTCACGGTGCCTGCCCGCCGTCCCCGAAGACTACGACACGCAGGGCGGACGCCGGTTCAGCCGCGCCAGCCGCGCGGCGGGAAACCACCCGGCCTCAGGTGACTTGTCTGGGCATCCGCGATCTAGCAGGATTCGGCTCATGACTGATGCCACGCGTATCGCCAACATCGCAGTCGTCGGGCTTGCGGTGATGGGCTCGAACCTCGCCCGCAACCTCGCCAGCCGGGAGGGTAACACGGTCGCGGTCTACAACCGCACCAGGAGCAGGACCGACCAGCTGCTCGAGGAGCATCCGGACGCCGGACTGGTGGCCGCTGGCTCGATCACCGAGCTTGCCGCGACCCTCCAGCGTCCGCGTACCGCGATCATCATGGTCAAGGCGGGAGCGCCGACCGATGCGGTCATCGACGAGCTCGTCGAGGCCTTCGAGCCAGGCGACATCATCGTGGACGGCGGCAACTCGCTGTTCACGGACACCATCCGGCGGGAGAAGGCGGTTCGCGCCACCGGGATCAACTTCGTGGGCTGTGGGATCTCCGGCGGAGAGGAGGGCGCTCTGAAGGGCCCCTCGCTCATGCCCGGCGGGTCGGCGGAGGCGTACGAGACGCTCGGTCCGATCCTCTCCTCCATCGCGGCAGTCGCCGAGGGTGAGCCCTGCGTGACCCATGTCGGCACGGACGGCGCCGGTCACTTTGTGAAGATGGTGCACAACGGCATCGAGTACGCCGACATGCAGCTGATCGCCGAGGCCTACGACCTTATCCGGCAGGGCACCGGGGCCCAGCCGGCGCAGATCGCCGACATCTTCGCCGACTGGAACGAGGGCGAGCTCAGCAGCTACCTGATCGAGATTACCGCTGAGGTGCTGCGACAGGTAGACGCGAGCACCGGGCAGCCACTTGTCGACGTCATCGCCGATCAAGCCGGCGCCAAGGGCACCGGCGCCTGGACGGTGCAGACGGCACTCGACCTCGGCGTCCCGGTCTCCGGGATTGCCGAGGCGGTGTTCGCCCGATCCCTGTCGTCCCGTGCCTCGCAACGCACCACCACCCGAGACCTCCCCGGCCCGCACTCGAGGCCCGCCGACGACCCGGACGCCTTCGTGGACGACGTCCGACGTGCACTGTACGCGTCGAAGATCATCGCCTACTCCCAGGGCTTCGACCTCATCGTCGCGGGTGCGAAGGAGTACAGCTGGGACATCCAGAAGGGCGATATCGCCGCGATCTGGCGCGGAGGCTGCATCATCCGCGCCCAGTTCCTGAACCGGATCACCGAGGCGTACGCCGAGCAACCCGACCTCGAGGCGCTGCTGACCGCGCCCTTCTTCCGGGACGCGCTGGCCGAGGCGCAGGACTCCTGGCGACGCGTCGTGATCGGCGCTGCCACCGCCGGGATCCCGACGCCGGCGTTCTCCTCGTCGCTCGCCTACTACGACGGACTACGAGCAGAACGACTCCCCGCTTCACTCATCCAGGGACAGCGCGACTTCTTCGGTGCGCACACCTACCGGCGCGTGGACCGCGAAGGCTCCTTCCACACGCTGTGGTCGGCAGACCGCAGCGAGATCTCGGCCGGCGACGGCCACGGCTGATTGCGGGCATAGGCGCCGATCCCACCGAACACGGTGGCGAAGGCGCCTTTGCTTTCGCCGTCCGAGGCGACCGCGGTCTCAGACCGGTCGTTGACGCCGGCTGGCTACGATCCAGAAGACCGCCAGGATCCCGATCAGGACTGCGGCCGTGATGGTGAGCGGCGAGATGCCGTAGATCTGTTCGGACACGGGTAGATCGCCGCCGACGTGTTGGTCGCGGAGTAGAGGACGATCGCCGCGAGAAAGGCGCCGACGAACCCGAGGCCGCTTCGGCGTCCGCGCACGCCCTCCATGCGCCGACCTAGCGGCCCGGTGGTTCGACGTCCGGCATCTTGACCACGGCCGGGCGATCAGGGGCACGATGGGGCGATGGATACCTACAAGCTTGTCGTGGTGGGGAGTGGGCCGGCTGGGGTCAGGGCGGCTCAGTCGTACCTGGACGCCGGCGGCGAACGCCCGGTGCTGCTCGTGAGCTCCGATACGACCGCGCCGTACGAGCGGCCACCGTTGAGCAAGGAGAGTCTGCGTGGCGATCAGGCTCCGGAGCGCTCGCCGAACGATCTCGACACCGATCGCGTCGAGGTGCGCCTCGGGGCGAGTGTGACCGGGCTGGACGTCGAGGGGAGCACGCTCCAGGTGGGGGAGGAGACCATCGGGTTCGAGCGGCTCGTACTGGCGCCGGGCATGCGGCCGCGCCCGCTGCCAGACACCGACGAGGACGCCGATGTGCATGTGCTGCGGTCCTTCGCCGAGGCTACGGATCTGCACCTGGCCGCCACGCACGCGCGCTCGGCTGCCGTCATCGGCTCGGGCTTTATCGGGTGCGAGGCCGCCGTCTCGCTGGCGATGCGCGGCATCGACGTGACGATGATCAGCCCCGAGAAGGCACCGCAGGTCGAGCGCCTCGGCGGGCACGCGGCGGGGGCGATCGCCGACATCCTGCGTGGTTACGGCATCGAGCTGCGGGCCGACACGAGGGTCGACAAGATCCGTGCTCCACGGACGATGCACCTCTCGGACGGCACGACGCTCGAGCCGGACCTGATCCTCGTCTCCATCGGGGTCGAGCCGTCGACGAGCTTCGTGGAGGACACGGCACTTCAGCTGCATGAGGGCCGGGTGGTCGTCGACGAGCAGCTGAATGCGGGGATCGACGGCGTGTACGTGGCGGGGGACGCCGCCCGCGCGATGAATTCACGTGCGCGGCGCGCGCTGAACGTCGAGCACTGGGGTGACGCGGAGACGATGGGCGAGCTCGCGGGTGCCAACGCCGCGGGTCAGCAGCGCGAGTGGGACGCCGTCCCGGGGTTCTGGAGCGAGCTGGGCGAGCACACCCTGCAGTACGCCGCCTGGGGTGATGGTTACGACGAGCTTGAGGTCGTCGAGCGGCCAGGTGGGTTCACCGTCTGGTACGGGCTGGACGGCGAGCTGGCCGGAGTGCTCACCTACAACGCCGAGGACGACTACCAGCGGGGCATCAAGCTCATCGAGCAGGGCTCCACGGTCACTGGGGCGGCCAACGGCGAGCAGCCAGCCCCGCCGCCGGAGGACGGCTGATCGACCGCGCCTGGTTCCAACGGGTGGGGATTCGCCGGTTGTGCGGGGGCGCGGACGTCGACGGAGACCTGCGTTCCGGCCTAGGGGGCCTCGGTGGGTGGCACGAACGGCTCCGGCTGCGGATCGAGTGCAGCGCCGTCGATCTCAATGATCGACGGACCCGCGCGGTGCACGGCGTCGGCCAGTGCTTGATCGAAGGCAGTAGCGTCCGTGACCCGTCGGTGCGCGAGTCCGAGCGAGCCCGCCAGCTGAGCGAAGTCGGGTGTGCGCAGGTCCACCGCCCGGGGTGGCGAGTCCTTGGCGGTCTGCATGTTGCGCAGTACGCCGTACCCGCCGTCGTTGAAGAGCGCCACGATGACCGGGGCCTGCTGATCGGCGAGTGTGCACAGCTCGCCGAGGTGGACCGCCAACCCGCCGTCGCCGATCAGTGCGAGCGTGGGTGCGTCGGGTACGCCGATCGCCGACCCGATCGCCATCGCCAGGCCTTGGCCGATGCCGCCACCCGCAGCGAAGATGTTGGTCGTCGGGGAGTAGATCGGCAGCAGCCGGTTGCCCCAGGAGCTCCCGGGAATCGTCACGTCGCGGACGATCGGCGAGGGACGCGGCAGCCGCGCACGCATCGAGTCGCAGATCTGCGCGTAGGCGCCGATCTCGCCGCGGTGGTCGTCTCGCGCGGCCTGCGCGGCGGCGCGCACCCGACCGGCCCACTCGGCGTCCGTGGAAGGCTTCTCCAGCGCCTCGAGCAACGCTGGAACGGCGCTGCGTGCATCGGCTTGGATACCAATGGTGACTGGGAAGTTGCGTGCCAGTGCGTCGGCGTTCAGGTCGATCTGGACGTGCCGCTTGGGCAGTGGGAGCTCGAAGTTCTTGGTCTCGTTGGCGCGCAGGTGGCTGCCCACGGTGAGGAGGCAGTCGGCGTCCTCGATCAGCTGCTCGATCGCCTCGTCCGAGGCGAAGTTACCGATCAGCAGTGGATGCTCCTCCGGGACCGATCCCCGTCCGTTGGCGCTGCTGAGTACGCCGGCGCCCCACTGTTCGACGAGCTCGGTGATCGCGGGACCGACTTCGCGAGCGCCGCCGCCGACCCAGACCAGAGGACGCTTCGCGCGCCGCATGACGCGGACTGCCTTCGCGATGTCGCGGCGGGACGGCTCCTCGATCTCCGGTTCCGTGCTGCGGGGCTTGTGTTGCTTGGCGGGATCGGCGGTGTACTGCAGGTCTATCGGCCAGTCCACGCTGACAGGGCCGTGCGGAGCGGACCCGAGCAAATGGATGGCTTCGGTGAGTACGCGCCTGGCGAGCTTGGGCTTGTCGATCCGGAGCGCGTGCGCCGATACCGATTCCAGCATGTCCAGCTGACGGGGTACCTCGTGGTAGACGCCGCGGCCCTCGCCGAGATGCTCGGAGGCGATGTTGCCGGTTACGTGCAGGACGCGGCTTTGTGCGGTCAACGCCTCGAGCATTGCCCCGGCGGCATTGCCGGCGCCGGTGCCCGTCGAGGTGATGGCGACGCCAATGCGTCCGGTCGCGCGGGAAAAGCCGTCTGCGGCGTTGATCGCGGCGGCCTCATGACGAACCGGCACGAACCGGAGGTCGCGGTCGATCGCCTCCACCAATGGGATGTTGTGGATGCTGATGACCCCGAACGCCACGTTGACGCCCGCGTCGCGCATCAACGACACGAGCACGTCGCCACCGGTTCCGGGATCGGTCTTCAGCTGGGAGGCCGGGATGTCGCTCGCTTCGGTCGATGCATGCTGCTCGGCCATCTGCGCTCACTCCTCATCGGGGCGGACTGGCAACGGACATCAGGGTCCTACCCGTGGTCAAACCGCAGGGCGCCGTCGCGCGGTGGTCTAGATTCACCCTCAACCGGCCGGAGAAGCTGAACGCCCTGGCGGTCGAGATGTTCCGGCGTCTTCGGAAGATCATCGAGGAGGTCAAGCACGACGAGTCGATACGGTGTGTGGTGCTGCACTTGACGCCGGACTGCAGTACGAGGTGATGGAGACCCAGGGGCGTGGCCCCGACATGCAGGAGCGGATCGCGTCGTTCACCCAGAAGGGCAAGAGCTAGCGCCGCCCTCAGCCCCGGGCCGCCAGATCGACGAGCGCGCCGTACACCCGAGGTACGCGCTGGGCCGCAGGCACGATGAGCGAGCGGACCGGTGCGATCGACGTCGCCACCACCAAGCCGCCGGTCAGCAGGGTGCTGCGACGTACGACGCGACGCCACCGGCCCTCGTAGGCCGCGAGATCCCCGCGCTCGATGCATCCCACCAGCTCGCGCGCCTGACGCCACCCGACCGTCAGTCCCTCGCCGGTGATCGCGTCGACATACCCGGCGGCATCCCCGACCAGTGCGACCCGGCCGGCCACCCGACGGCGGGCCCGTTGCCGCAACGGCCCGGCACCGCGGACCTCGGATCCCGCACCGGCGCCCGCGAGCCGGTCGCGCAGCAGCGGGAACTCCGCCAGGTGCTCGTCGAAGCCACCGACGTCCCGGGTCAGGATCGCGATGCCCACGAGCCGGTCGGCCACCGGGGTCACATACGCCTCGGACCTGGCACCCCAGTAGACCTCGACCATGTCGGTCCACGGCCGGACGGCGAAGTGCGTTCGCAGCCCGCGGCGTCGGCGCCGCCGCGGCGATTCCGTCGCCAGGCCCGCCCAACGTCGCGCTGTCGAGTGCAGCCCGTCGGCGCCGACGACCAGACCGGTGCTGAGCGATGTCCCGTCACTCAGCGCCATAGCTACCGAGGTTTGCCGCTCGGTCACGCCCAGTGCCTTCACGCGGCGGACCTCGATCCCCGCGGCCGCGACGGCATCGTCAAGGTGCGTGTGGAGCGTCGTCCGCCGGACCCCGCGGCCGGGCTCGCCCGAGAACGTGGCGTCGGCGTGCGCGGTCTCGCGTACGTAGCGGATGCCCAGAATGTCCACGCCGGGTGGATCGACGCCGAGATCGCGAAGAAGCTGCAGACCGGCGGGCATGATGCCCTCGCCGCACGCCTTGTCGATCGGCGCGTGGCGCGGTTCGATCACAACCGGTGACATGCCGGCGCGGCGTGCGTAGAGCGCGGTCACCAACCCCACCGGGCCGCCGCCGACGATCACCAGGTCGGCGGTCATGTGGTCGACAGCGCGCTAAGCGCCTGGTTCTCCGTGCGGATGCGAACCGTGAGCAGTGCCGCGTTGAGCACGGTGAAGCCGAGTGCGGTCAGCCACGCGTTGTGCACCATCGGTAGTGCGATGCCCTCGGCGACAACGGCGACATAGTTGGGATGCGGCATCCAACGATAGGGCCCGCCGACGACGCGGCGAGCACCCGGCACGATGATCACGCGGGTGTTCCACTGGTGCCCGAGGGTGGCGATGCACCACCATCGCAGCGCCTGGGACAGGACGACGATCAGCAGCGCTATCCAGCCCCACCAGTGAAAGGAGCGATCGAGCAGCCACACTTCGAGGACCGCCGCCACGAGGAATCCGGTGTGCAGCACCACCATGAACGGGTAGTGTCCGCGGCCGACCTCGTACCCGCCGCGCGCGAACGACCACGCTGCGTTGCGCTTGCTGACCATGAGCTCGGCCAGTCGTTCCAGACCGACCAGGACGATCAGGCCGGTGAACAGCCATGCGCTCACGTGGCGTCGACCGACTTCAGCAGCACCATCTCCAGGCAGAACCCAGGACCCATCGCCAGCATCATGCCGAGTGACCCGGGCGCCGGAGGGCGATCGCGAAGGGTGTCGGCCAGCACGTGCAGCACGGAGGCCGACGAGAGGTTTCCGATCTCGGCCAACGATTCCCAGGTGACGCCTAGCGCGTCGCGGGGGACCTCCAGCGCCTCCTGCATGGCCTCGAGCACCTTCGGGCCGCCCGGATGAGCGACCCACCAGTCGATATCCGCTCGCGTCAGGGAGAGCGAACCGAGGAAGTCGTCGACGTCCGCCCGTAGGTGGGTGCGTACGAGCTCGGGAACCTCCACGCCCAGAACGATCTTCAGCCCAGACGAGCCGATGTCCCATCCCATCGCCCGTTCGGTGTCGGGATAGAGCCGGCTGCGGGTCTCGAGGATCGCAAGTCGATTCGGGTGCGGAGTGCGGGCGCCAGATAGCACCACGGCGGCGGCTCCGTCGCCGAACAATCCGCTCGCGACCATGTTGGCCACCGACCGGTCCCCGGGCTGCACGGTCAGGCTGCAGAGCTCGACCGCGAGCAGCACGCCAATCTCATCCGGTCGGCCCCGTAGATGGTCGTTCACCCGCGCTATCCCGGCTGCCCCTGCGACGCACCCGAGCCCGACGATCGGTACGCGCTTGATGTCAGACCGCATTTCCAGCACAGCGGCGATCCGGGCATCCAAAGAGGGAACGGCAAGGCCGGTGACGGTCGCGCTCACCAACAGGTCGACGTCCGATGGACTCAACCCTGCGGCGTCCAGCACGTCGGTGACGGCGCGCGCACCGAGCTCGACCGCTCGGTCGATGAAGGCGTCGTTCGCCGCGTCGAACCCGTCGAGGACGCCGTACGCCTCGATCGGCAGGACAGTGCTGCGGTGCCTGACGCCGGCGTTGTCGTGCAGCCGCTCCAGGGTGCGCCGGGTTCGGCCGTCGGCGCCGATGAGGTCTGCGACCGCGGCGGTGAGCTCGCCCTGCGCGTAGCGGTGGTCCGCGACGACGCCGCGGCACGCGAGGACCCCGGGTTGCTCACCGTCCAGCATCGGAAGAGGTGGGGTGGGTGGTGCGGTGGAAGGGTTCATGAGTCCTCGTCGTCGAGTCTGGCTGGGTGTGCGACCTTCGGCTCAAGCGGACCCATGCGCTCACGTTACCCGTCGATCAGCACCTCCCGATGCGACCACCCACGGACGCGGCAGCCGCCGCACGGAGGCTGCCGCTGCTCGCCGTCTAGCCTGGTGGGATGCCCGCCAGATCGACTGTCGGCCACCTGGTCGCCGCCGCTCATCCCGGCCCGACCGCAGTCGTCACCTCGCTCGCCGCGGTGCTGGGCGCCTCCGCCCGGCTTCCCGCGCGACGCCTGTTGACCCTCACCGGTGCCGTCCTGAGCGGTCAGCTCACCATCGGGTGGTCCAACGACCTCATCGATCATGGACGGGACACACTCTCCGGACGCCGGGACAAGCCGCTGGCGACCGGTGTCCTGTCCCCGCGGGTTGTCCGCTTCGCCATTGGGGTGGCGGCATCGACCTGCGTGGTGCTCTCATCGCTGTGTGGACGCCGCGCCGGGGCGCTCCACGGCGTCCTCGTCGGATCGGGATGGGCTTACAACCTGGGGCTCAAGCAGACCCCCGCATCGTTCGTGCCGTACGCCGTGGCCTTCGGTGCGCTGCCTCAGGTCCCGACGCTGTGCGACGTACCGCCGCGGACGGCGCCGGCCACCAGGTCGGTCGCGGGCGCCCTGCTCGGGATCTCCGCGCACCTGCTCAACGTGCTGCCGGACCTCGCCGACGATCGCCGTACGGGCGTGCACGGCCTGCCCCACCGGCTCAGCGACCGCCAGATCCGTTCCGCGGCGGCGGCCTGCCTCGCGGCCGCCGGCGCCGCGGCGCAGCGGGAGGTTGCGCTCGGACGGTCCGGACGGGCAGCACTCGGCGCAATCACGGGCGGGCTGGGCTCGGTGGTCGCCGTCGGGCGGGGGACCGCCCCCTTCTACGCCGCAGCCGCTGCGGCGCTCGTGGACGCGCTCACGCTGATCGCTGCTGCCCGGAGCGGCGCGGCTGGATCGGGGGCTACGAGGTCCAACCGTCGGCCAGGTAATCGCGAACGACGGGGCCCATCGACTAGGTGAAGGTCACATCCCCGTACAGGATCGAGGGAACGTCGAGCGGCTGGGTGGGCGCCAGGGCGGCGGCTGGATGCCCCTCTGGGAAGTCGAAGGTGATGTCGTCGACGGTGGCCTCGTAGAGGTCGACGAAGACTTCATAGGGTGGGCGGATGAGCGAAAGGGATGCCAGATGACTGAGATGACGCGCGCCGTCGGCGTGATGGAGTTCGGAGGTCCGGAGAAGCTCCAGGTCGTGGAGGTCCCGGTCGGGCACGCTGGCCCCGGTCAGGTGCGGGTACGGGTACACGCGGCCGCCGTGAACCCGACGGACACGTTCATCCCGACCGGCACTCGGGTGCGCCCCAGCGAACAGCCGCGCTTCCCGTACGTACCGGGCATGGACGTCGCGGGTGTCATCGACGAGGTCGGCGATGGCGTCGATACCGGCGTCCAGGTCGGTGACCGCGTGATGGGCATCGTCGTCCCGGACCACGATCATGGCGGTTATCGACAGAGCATCGTGCTGCCGGCCGCCTCGGTCACGCACGCACCGCGGGGTTCGAGCCACCCCGAGGCGGCGTCCCTGCCGATGAACGGCCTGACCGCCCGCCGAGCCCTCGACCTGATGTCGCTCGGCGCCGGAGACGTGCTCGCTGTGACGGGCGCGGCAGGAGCCTTCGGCGGCTACGTCGTCCAGCTGGCCAAGGCCGACGGGCTGACCGTGATCGCCGATGCATCCGAGGCCGATGAGCAACTGGTACGCGAGCTGGGCGCCGACATCGTCGTCCGTCGCGGGGACGACGTCGCGGAGCGCTTCCGAGAGCATTTCCCCGAGGGTATCGACGGCCTCGCGGACGGCGCCCTGTTGCACGAGAAGGTGCTGCCGGCACTGAAGGACGACGGGAAGGTCGTCACCGTACGCTTCTGGAAAGGGAACGGCGAACGCGAGCTGGAGTTCTTTCCCGTGCTGGTGCGCGACTATGCGGAGAACCACGCAGCACTCGACACGCTCCGTCAGCAAGCCGAGGACGGCGTGCTCAGCCTTCGAGTAGCCCAGACCTTCCCTGCCGCGCAGGCCACCGAGGCGCAGCAACTGCTCGGCCGCGGAGGCGTCCGAGGCCGCATCATCCTCGAGTTCTAACGCATTGGCTCGACGGTTGCGCGGGAGGCGGCAGCTGGTCCCTGTGAGGTCAACCGGTCGCGCCCCGCTGCGGCGATCGACAGCAGCGAGCCGGCGGCGAGGACGCCGAGCCCAGCCGCGGCGAGCGCGCCGGCCGGCATCGTCGATGTGGTCACGAGCAGCCAGACGAAGAAGCCGAGCGAGACCAGCGCGGCAGCCAACGCCACAAACCCACCGAGCCAGCCGAGGCCAAGGGCACCGAGCACGGCCAGCAGCACACACCACCCAGCAATGCTGTAGACCGCCACCTGCTCGCCGGACTGCCCACCCAGGGGCCACTCGAAACGCCATGCACGGTAGGCCTGCACCAGGACCGTGACACCGAGTCCGCCCATCACGACCGCCGCCACCCGGCGGCCTTGCGATCCCGAGCACGCCGCGAAGACCGCTCCCAAGATCGCCACGGGAATCAGGACCATCCAGCCCATCACGACGAACCAGTCCAACAGCGGAGGAAGCGAAGCTCCCTCGTCGTCGCGAAAGACACTTGTCGAGTACTCAACGAAGTTGGTGCCCCCGCCCCAGTCGATCACCGTGCACGCGATTCCGATGAGCACCGCTCCGAGCAGGCTCACGACACCGGCAGCGACTCTCACGTGAAACCTCCCCAGTGCGTGCAGTGGAGGCTAGGACACGTTGTCGCCCCACCCCGTTCCCATCGGTACCGCTGACTTAGGTGAGGCCATGGTGAACGACGCTGCCAGCTGGGACGAGCGCTACTTGGAATCGGACCTCGTGTGGTCGATCGAGCCCAACGTCTGGGTGCGCCAGGTCGTCGAGCCGCTCGCCCCTGGCTCGGCGATCGACATCGCGGCCGGTGAAGGCCGGAACGCCTTGTGGATGGTCGAGCGCGGCTGGCGGATGACGGCGCTGGACTACTCGACCCGGAGCAGGTCATCGATTGGGCTGAGCGTGACGCGAGAGTCGAGCGAGCCGAGATCGTTGAGCGGCACGTCGAGGGCCGGGACCGGCCGGCACTCGACACCGTGGTCGTGCTGAGCCGACCGGCGGTCTGAGCGGCCGGCTCACCAGGCTCGCCAACGATGACTCGACATGCCCCCGGCGATCGCGTCGCACACCCAGTTCTCCGCGCTGTCCCGCAGCTCAGTCTCGCTCAGGTGACAGCCGGAGGCGTACCTGAGCTCGGAGATCCGCACGAGGTCGTTGTCCGGGATCCCGTCGTAGCCGGTGCGCACGATCGCCGGCGGCTGGGTGATCGGCCGCGGGGCGCTGCTGTTGAGCAGGTTGCCCTTCCAGTCCGCGGCGTCGTCCGCCAGATACTCGCGCGCGGGTAGGCACAAGGCTGTCGGCCGCAGGCCACTCAGCCCTTCACGCACGGCAAGGCCGCTCAGCCCTTCACGCACACCAAGGTCGTCAGCCGCTCGACCGGCTCGATGAGATCGGTCTGTGCGGCGATCACCTCATCGATGTCCTTGTACGCCGCCGGGATCTCATCCAGCACGCCGGCGTCCTTGCGGCACTCCACGCCCGCGGTCTGGGTAGCCAGATCGCTGGTGTCGAACCGCCGCTTCGCGACATTACGGCTCATCCGACGACCCGCGCCGTGCGATGCAGACGTGTAGGACGCGGGGTTACCCAGCCCGCGGACGACGTACGACCCGGTTCCCATGGAACCCGGAATCAGCCCGAGATCACCCTTGCCCGCGCGAATCGCACCCTTGCGAGTCACGATCAGGTCCACGTCGTCGTACCGCTCGTGCGCCACATAGTTGTGGTGACAGCTGATCTCCTGATCGAAGTGCACCCGGTGCCCGGCGAACTGCTGAACGAGCACCTGCTTGAACAGCGCAAGCATCACGCCGCGCGAACGGGCGGCGTACTCCTGAGCCCAGTGCAGATCGCGCAGGTAGGCCGCCATCTGCGGCGTGCCATCCAGGAACACCGCGAGGTCGCGATCAGGGAGCGCCTCGTTGTGCGCCAGGCCCTTGGCGATCTCGATGTGCCGCTCCGCGAGCTCCTTGCCGATGTTGCGTGAGCCGGAGTGCAGGGTCAGCCAGATGCGGCCGGACTCGTCGGCGCAGAGCTCCACGAAGTGGTTACCGCCGCCGAGCGTGCCGAGCTGGGCGAGTGCCTTCGACTCGCGGCTCTGCACCGAGGGGTGTAGGTCGGCGAACCGCTGCCAGAACTCGTCAAAGCCGCGGTCTTGTCCCAGGCGGCGCAGATCGACCAGGTCGCGGTGCGCCTTGAACCCGACCGGGATGGCCGACTCGAGCGCGCGGCGCAGCGCCCGCAGGCTGTCGGGAAGATCGTCCACGGTCAGCGACGTACGCGCCGCCTCCATGCCACAGCCGATGTCGACACCGACGGTGGACGGCGAGACGGCGTCGCGCATCGCTAGGACCGTGCCGATCGTGGCGCCCTTGCCCAGGTGGGCATCGGGCATGACCCGGACGCCGTGCACCCACGGCAGCCGTGAGACGTTCCGAATCTGCTCCGCTGCGGCAGGCTCGAGGTCGGCCTCGGACAGCCACATCAGCGTGTCCGCCGCGGCGCCATCGAGGTGGGCCGGGAATGCTGCGTTGATCGTCATCACCCTGTTCTCCGACGGCCCGGTTCGGTTGGGCCGGGATTTCCTCTTCTATAGGCAAACCAGACCTGATGACGATAATTCCCCGGGCGGTTGGCGTCGACTGGTTTATCGAGGCCGCAGTACGCGCGGCACCAACCGCAGCCACCCGATCATGCCGAGCAGCTCGACGAGCGACTGCATCACGATGACGACCGCTGTCAGCTCCCAGCCGGCCGGAAGCGACAACGCGACAGGCAGGACGACGAACGAGTTGCGGGTACCGAGGGCGAACGCCAGCGTGCGGGCCTGCGGGCTCGGGAGTCGCACGGCGCGTGACAGCAGGCAGCTCACGATCAGACTCATCACGAGATAGCCGCCAGCGGCGGCCACCACCACGGGAAGCACCGCGGCGGCCGCAACAACCTCGTCGGCATGACCGGCAGCGACCGCGAAGATCACCAGCGCCAGCAGGGGGACAGGCCACCACGCCGCAGCTCTGGCCAGCCGGGCGCGGCGCGCTGCGCGTGCGGTCCAGACCTCCGTCAACGCAGCGAGCGCGAGAGGGCAGAGCACCACCAGCACGGCCGGCCAGATCTGCGCAGCAGACAGCACCCCAGACAGCTCGGCGTCCGCCATCAGCCACAGATATATGGGAAGTAGTGCCAGCTGGACGACGAGACTCACCGGAGTCAGCGCCGTCGCCCGCGCAGCGTCACCACCCGCGAGGTGCGTGAAGGTGATGAACCAGTCCGTGCACGGCACGAGAAGCACGAGCAGGAGACCGAGACGCAACGCGTCGTCGTCCGGCACGACCCGGGTGATCAGCCAGACGATCAACGGCATGATGCCGAAGTTGCCGATCAGGGCTGTGCGGATGAAGCGCCGATCCCGGAAGGCGGCGGGGATCGAGCGCAGCGAGATCTGCAGGAAGGTGGCGTACAGCAGCGCCGCCAGCAGTGGCCAGACCGCAAGCTCCAGCACGTTGGCGGCGCCCGGGGTAGTCAGGCCCACGAGCAGACCCGCAGCCAGACCAGCGAGATAGCACCAGAACTGGTTTCGCTCCAGCCCTTGCTTGCTCACCTGAACCGCTTCCTGTCCGCCCGTTCCTCGATGGCCACTGCCACACCGATGGCCTACGGTACCGACATGGCTTATACGTGGGATCCCGAATATCTGGCCAGCCACACCGAGGAGGCGATCGGCCCGCGGTTGCCGATTATCGACCCGCACCACCACCTCTGGGATGCGCCGGGATTGCAGCCTTACCTGGTCCCGCAGCTGCACGAGGACACCGGTGCGGGCCACGACATCGTCGCGACCGTGTTCATCGACTGCGTCTGGGACTACCGGACCGACGGCCCGCGTGAGCTTCGGGCCCTCGGCGAGACCGAGCGAGCCCTGCGCGCGGCCCGGGAGACCCGCGAATCGGGTGGAGCCGTCATCGGCGGAATCGTGTCGCACGCCGACATGATGCTCGGCGCCGAGGCAGGCCGGGTTCTCGACGCACATGCTGAGGCGGGGGCAGGGCTGTTCCGGGGAATCCGGCACGCGACGGCGTACGCCGACGACCCCGCGGTCCACCGCTCGCACACCAAGCCGGCGCCCGGCATGATGCGCGAGCAGCAGTTTCACGACGGCGTGCGGGAGCTGGCCAAGCGCGGCATGACATTCGATGCGTGGCTGTACCAGCCGCAGATCCCCGAGCTCACCGAGCTCGCGGACGCCGTCCCCGACTGCACGATGGTCCTCGATCACCTCGGCGGCCCGCTCGCCGTGGGCAAGCGGCAGGGTCAGCGGGAGGAGGTCCTCGCCGAGTGGCGGCCGCGGATCGATGAGATCGCGCGATGCGAGAACGTCGTGATCAAGCTCGGCGGCATCGGGATGAAGGTCTTCGGCATGGGCTTCCAGAACAATCCCGTCGCACCGAGCAGCGACGATCTCGTCGCCGCGTGGGGCGAGCCGATCCGGTACGCGATCGAGCGCTTCGGGCCGGAGCGCTGCATGTTCGAGTCGAACTTCCCGGTCGACCGCGAGTCGACCAGCTATGTCGTGCTCTGGAACGCATTCAAGAAGATCGCCTCGCAGTATTCCGAGGCCGAGCAGCGCGCGCTACTGCACGACACCGCCCAACGCGTCTACCGGGTCGACACGACCTGATCCTCCACGCTGTCTGCGGTCGGTCGAGCACCCGGTACGGGCTGGTCGCCCGCGCGTGACGGGCCGGTGTGATTCAAGTAACTTAGGATCACCTTCCGCCGAGCCGAGGAGCCAGCCCCGCATGAGCACCACCGTCGCCGATGTCTTCCGCGCCACCGCCGCCGAGCGGCCCGACCAGATCGCGTTCCGTTCTCTCGAGCGCGACGGAGTACCTGCCGTGCAGTACACCTGGAGCGAGCTACGCCAGACGGTCGACGACCTCGCCAAGGGGCTGCACGAGCTGGGGGTGGACGGCGACCAGCAGATCGCCCTGATGCTGCTCAACCGGCCCGAGTTCCACGTCGCCGACCTGGCCGGCGTAATGCTCGGCGCGGCCACCACGTCGGTGTACGTGACCCTCGCCCCCGAGCAGATCGAGTACCTCCTCAACGACGCCGAGGTCAGCGTGGTCTTCACCGAGCAACTGTTCCTGCCGGTGATCGAGAAGGTGCGCGCGAACGTGCCGTCGATCAAGCACGTCATCGTCGTCGACGGCCAGGGCTCGGACGACGTCCGCACCATGGATCAGGTGATCGAGATGGGCCGAGGGAGCGAGTTCGACATCGACGCCTCGGTGCAGGCGCTCACCCCCGAGACGATCATCACGCTCATCTACACCTCCGGCACGACCGGCAATCCGAAGGGTGTTCAGCTCTCCCACGCCAATGTGCTGGCCGCATTCAAAGGCGCCGAAGGGCGCGCGGTCTTCCCCGATCCGTCGCGCGTCATCAGCTGGTTGCCGGCCGCGCACATCGCCGAGCGGATGGCGCATCACTACCTGCCGCTCAAGTACGGCACGGAGGTCACCACCTGTCCCGACCCACGGCTGGTCGGCGAGTACCTGCCGCAGGTCCGACCCACGTGGTTCTTCGCCGTCCCACGGGTCTGGGAGAAGATGAAGTCCGCGGTGGAGGCGGGCCTGGCCGCCATCCCGGGCGAGCAGGGCGAGCAGGCTCGCGGGGCCCTGCAGGCGGCTATCAAGAAGGTCAAGCTGGAGCAGTCCAAGCAACCGGTGCCGGCGGAGCTGGCCGCGATCGTCGAGAAGGCGGACGCCGCCCTCTTCGCGGGGCTGCGGCAGCGGCTGGGGCTGGACGAGGTCTCGACCGCGAACGTGGGCGCCTCACCGACCCCGCCGGAGGTACTGGAGTTCTTCCACGCGATCGGCGTGCCGGTGTCGGAGATCTGGGGCATGAGCGAGACCGCCGGGCTGGGCGCCTCCAACCCGCCCGAGGACATCCGTATCGGCACCGTCGGCACGGCGCCGGACAACGTGGAGCTGAAGATCGGGGACGACGGCGAGCTGCTGCTCAAGAGTGATGTCGTCATGGTCGGCTACCGCAACCTTCCCGAGCAGAACCGCGACACCGTCGTGGATGGTTGGCTGCACACCGGGGACATCGCGACGATCGACGAGGACGGCTACGTGACCATCGTCGATCGCAAGAAGGAGCTCATCATCAACTCGATGGGCAAGAACATGTCCCCTGCGATGATCGAGTCGCGATTGAAGACGGCTTCGCCGCTGATCGGTCAGGCCGTGGCCATTGGGGACAACCGCCCGTACAACACGGCGCTGATCGTGCTTGACCCCGAGTCGCTGCCGGTATGGGCTGCTGCGCAAGGGATCGAGGGCTCGACTCCCGAAGAGCTCGCGAAGGACGAACGGCTGCTGGCCGCGATCGATGAGGCCGTCCAGGAGGCGAACTCGAAGCTGGCGCGCGTCGAGCAGATCAAGAAGTACACGGTGCTGCCGCACGAGTGGCTTCCCGCCGGAGACGAGTTGACGCCCACGATGAAGCTGCGCCGTCGTCCGATCACCCAGAAGTACCACGACCAGATCGAGGCGATGTACGCCGACGGCTGAGCAGATCCACGAGGCGTTGGCGCCTACGCCACTGATATCGGTGGCATAGGCGCCAACGCTCCGGCCGGACGGCGGACGAGCGCCGAGCAGATACTCCGTCGTTCGGTTAGTTTTGGCTCATGAAGATCACCCACCTTGGACACGCCGCCGTCCTCGTCGAGACCGCCGGGGCCCGAATCCTCATCGACCCCGGCAGCTTCAGCGACCAATGGCATGGGCTCACCGAGCTGGACGCCGTCGTCATCACCCACCAGCACCCCGACCACGTCGATGCCGAGCACGTGCCCGGCCTGCTCGAGGCAAACCCGAGCGCACGCGTGTACTGCGAGCCGTCGGTACCCCAGGCAGTCGACCTGGCCGGCGCCACGGCGCTGCCCAGCGGCGAGCGGGCCACCGTCGGGGCGGTGGAGATCGCGGCGGTCGGTGGCGAGCACGCCATCATCCACCGGGACATCCCAATGATCGGCAATGTCGGCGTGCTCATTCGTGCGGAGGGTGAGCCGACGTTGTTCCACCCCGGCGACTCGCTCGCGGTCTGCCCGGAGGGCGTCGACCTGCTCGCGTTGCCGGTCATGGGCCCCTGGGCGGCGCTGAAGGAGCACATCGACTTCGTGCGTGCCGTCGGTGCGCCGCGCGCCTTCCCGATCCATGACGGCCTGCTCAACGAGCGCGGCTGGGGGCTGTACACATCGCGGACTGCTGACATGTCGGACACCGAGGTGCTCGACTGGCGTGACGGTCAGGCTCACGAGGTCTGAGCGCGCATGCGGCGCCGCACCCTGACCGATCGCGAGGCGCGAGGGCTCGACCTCGTGCTCGTTCTGCTCGCTGCGGTGATGGGTGTCGGACGAGAACTGCTGTTCCCGGGCACCGAACGACGCCTGCTGCAGCCGGCCCTCTGGATCTGCGTCCTCGTCCAGCTGGCCGGCGCCATGACCTTGTGGTGGCGCCGAAGCCACCCCGCTCGCGTTGCGTTCGTGAACGTGGTGCTGAACCTCGTCTCACCGACCCAGGCCTCGCCGATCGCCGCCTACTCACTAGGCGCGCATCTCGGTCTGGGATGGCGGTCGGTACTTGCCTTCGTCGCTGTGCTCGCATCCTGGATGCTGGGGGCCCAGCTATGGAAGCTCGAGGACATGTTCACCGGACCGGTCGTGCTCGTGGCGCTGTTCGTGATCGGGTTGTACGTGACCGCTCGTCGTGCTCTGGTGGACGCGCTCGCTGATCGGGCGGAAAGAGCCGAGCGTGAGCAGGCGTTGCTGGCGGCGCGCGCCGTCGCGGACGAGCGGACAAGGATCGCCCGGGAGATGCATGACCTGATCGCGAACCGGGTGAGCATGATGGTGCTCCAGGCCGGTGCAATCGGTGTCAGCGCGCCGGATCCGGCGGTACGCAGCGCATCCGACCAGCTCCGACAGACGGGGATCCGCACGCTCGATGAGCTTCGCGGCCTGGTGAGCGCGCTGCGGGAGCCGGGTGAGGAGGAGCCGGGGTCGGCCACTGCTCATGCCCAGACCACCGTCATCGACATCGTGGCGGCCGCCCGCCGGGCAGGCCTGGACGTGGACCTGGAGGTGAACGGAGCGCCGCGAGCGATGAGCGACCCGTCTGCTCGCGCCGTGGATCGCATCGTGCAGGAGGGCCTCACGAACGCCGCGAAGCACTCGCCGGGCGCCGCGGTCGAGATCATCGTCAGTCACGACGAGGATCAGAGCCTCGTGCGCGTGCGGAACGAACCGGCCGCAGCCGGTGACGATCGAGGGCTCGGCTCGACCGGCGCGGGGGCCGGCTTGACCGGGCTCCGCGAGCGAGTGCGGCTGCTCGGCGGGACCCTGGAATCGGGGGCGGAGCCGGACGGCGGCTACCTGCTCTCTGCATCGGTGCCGCACCACACGATCTCAGGCCCGCCGAGCCCACGGGGCCGCATCGGCGTTCATGCCAGACGAGGGGACGACGCGTGATCCGGTTGCTGATCGTGGACGACGATCCGATGGTGTGCGGGTACCTGTCGACCATCCTCGAGGATGCCGAGGACATCGAGGTCATCGGCGTGTCCCACGACGGCGCCGCAGCCGTCGACGACGCAGTCCGATTCCGGCCCGACGTCATCCTCATGGACATTCGGATGCCGGGAGTGAACGGCGTGGTAGCCACCCGACGGATCAGCGGACTGAATCTGCCCAGCAAGGTCGTGGCGCTCACCTCGTTCGAGAGTGATGACGCCGTGCTCGGCGCGATGGACGCCGGCGCCACGGGGTTTCTGCTCAAGTCGACGGCGCCGTCCGACCTGATCGCCCTGGTACGCGCTGCGTCCTCGGGCCATTCGGTGCTCGCGCCTGAGGCGACGCGGCGCCTGACGGCGGGGCGGGCCGGTGCTGATCCCGGGATGCGGCAGGCTCTGGGCACCTTGACTCGCAGGGAGCGGGAGGTGCTCGTCCTCATCGGCGAGGGCAGCTCGAACAGCGCGATCGCGGCGCGGCTCGGGTTGTCCGAGGGCACGGTCAAGGGCTACGTGTCGCGGGTGCTCGACAAGCTCGGTTGCCAGAACCGCACCCAGGCCGGGCTGATCGCCCATGCGTACCTACGACGCTGAGGGGTCGACGGTGAGGTTGTCGATCAGCACGGTCTGTCCGCTGCAGGCGGCCCGTACGGCGATACGGGTGACCTGAGCCAGATCGATGCCGGCCAGACTGGCCAGCGGCGCGGTGCTCGTCTGCAGCACCGGTTCTACTAGGGCGCCCGGTTGCATCCAGCCTGCCTTGAGAGTGTCGCCGGCGATCGGCGGGGGAGCCCCGCCGGGCAAGTCTGCGGTGGCCTCGTTACCCGCGGCGTCCGTCACGACGAGCTGCACCGGAACCAGCTCCTCGCCCGAGTCGACTGCCGCGTCGACGCTCACTGTTCCTGCGGCGGGAAGGGTGAGCGGCGCGGGCAGCTCGACAGCGACCTCGACCGTGTCAGATCCCTTGCACGTCACGGAAACGACGCGATTGTCACCCGCTCCCCACCGAAGCTCCACTGGCCCTTCATCCCACGACCCTCCGCCGCTGGTCACGACGGAGGCGCCGTCGAGCGTGGCAGTCTCCTCGACGTCGTCCTCCTGCCCGGTGAGCAGCTCGATCGATCCGCCTGCCGCGTACTGCGAGATGTAGCGCGTCTCCGGCAGCCACTGCGAGCCGGCGCGGTAGTCCTCCAGCAGCGCGCTCTGGTCGTTGTCGAGCAGGGTCGTCTCGACGAAGGCGGTCACATATCCCAACGCGACCGTGCGCTGCTCCTCGGGCTCGATCAGTGCGCCGGTGTCGATGAACATCTTCGGCAGCCCGTACCCGATGTCGCGGCGCCCCCAGAGGGTGTTGAACTGGGTGTGGTTGGCTCCTCCGACGTAGAGCAACGCCTTGAGCTGGCCGCCGCCAGGCGTCGTACGCGCGTACTGGCTGCTTCCGCCGAAGCTGGCAACGTCGGCGTCGTGGCTGCCCTGGATCACCAGATAGCTGACGTCGGAGAGGTAGACCTTCTCGCCGTCCGGCTGGTACTGGCCGTCGGACGGCGCGAGAGCGACGACCGCCTCGATGGCGAACCCGTAGTCGACAGCGTGCGACGGATGGTCCGGTAAGGCGCCCAGGTCGTTGATGGCGGAGGCCACCGCGACCGCCTCACCTCCTCGGGAATGCCCCAGCAGCGCGACGCGGGAGAGGTCGACCTTCCCGCTCAACGGCCCGAGATCCGTCGGCTGGTCGCGCAGCATGACGAGATGCTCCAGCGCGAGGACCGCCCTCGCCACCTCGGCGCCGCCGATGCCGCCGCCGGAATCGAGCAAGGTCGTGGCGAGGAAGCCCTCGTCGATCGAGATCGCGATCGTGCCCCTGCTGGCGAGCTGCTCGCCGAGATATGCCAGCCCACCCTCGGAGAACTCCACGCTGCCAGTGTTGCCGTGCACCATCAGCACGACCGGGAAGGGGCCCTCTCCGGATGGATACCAGACCCGGGCATTCAGCGGCAGGGCGGTGGCGTCGAAGCCCCACAGGGCCGTACGATCCGCGCCGGCCCCGTCGGACCAGCGCGTCACGACATCGCTGAGGTCGACGGTGGGCGTCGTGAAGGCCACGTCGCGGTACTCCTCACGGAGCTTGTCATCGCCTGAGCCGTAGGTCAGCGTCTGCACGTCGGCCTGACCGGGCGTCGACAGGTCGGGCACGGGCGGGATGTCCGAGGAGCCCGCGTCGAGCGGGGCCGGCGGAGTCCCGGTGGGCACGGTCAGCCACACCACTACCGCGATCGCCACGAGCGACGCGACCACCAGAGCCGTCACGGTGCGTCCGCGTGAGCGAGTGCCGCACACCAATGCCCAGGTGGCGCCGCCCACGAGGCTGGCCACGCAGACGATCACGACGACGGCGACCAGCCACGCAGTCCGGCTGACGCCCGCGGGGAGGGTGAGCAGCAGTACCAGGGACGCGGCGAGGACGGCGATGTACAGCGAAGGCACCCGAGGCCACCGACGGCGAACCAGGAAGCGACAGGCCGCCCAGACGATGACTCCGATCGTCACCGGGATGGCCAGGTTGACCGCGGTGATCCGCAGGGAGGCGCCGGGTGCCGACTCCATCCACTGGTCCGTCATGCTCCAGCACCACAGGGCCGCCGCGGCGATCGCCATCGCGATCGCGGCACCGACCCACGGGCCACGCCGCGCACGTCGCGGACGCCGACCGGACGCGCCGAGGCGCTGGCCGTCCGATGAATTCTCCGCCGCCTCGTGATCCATCCCGGGCCCTCACCGACCTTCTCTCGCGCTCGCAGGTGGAAGGAACGCTAGGTGGATCGGCGGCGGTGCGGTACTGACGAAAGTCGCACGGAGACAGCCGAAGGTCACTACCCCGACGTGGTGTGCGTCACACCGGTGGGCATACTGGTGCCACGTGCGGTGACACGGCCGGGCGCAGAGCCCTAGGGGACTGGAGGGACGACTATGCCGGAGCAGATCGAGCTGACGGACGAGATGAGGGCGGCCATCGGCAGGCCGCAGAAGTGGACCTATGAGGTGACGACCACCGGCGTGCGCGGCTTCGCCCGCGGGGTCGGCTACCAGGATCGCGTGTACTTCGATCAGGCCTCGGCAGCCGAGGCTGGATACTCGTCCCTGCCGGCACCGCCGTGCTACCTGGGAACCCCGGTCTACATTCCGGGGGAGGTCGACGAGACCTTCTCCGTTCCGGCGATCGTCAGCCCCTCGGCGGCGATGTTCGGGCTGCAGAACGTGCTGGACGGCGGCACGGAGACCACCTACGTCCGACCGGTGGTGGCCGGCGACGTCCTCACCGCGACGCACCAGATCAGCGATCTCACACCGAAGCAGAGCAAGGCTCTCGGTGGCGGCATCCTGATCGTCTCGACGACATCCGAGCTGCACGACGAAACGGGCGAGCTGGTGGCGACCCAGAGGTCGCAGGTCATCTTCTACTGATCGAAAGGACCCGACACATCATGACGATGGAGGTCAAGGTGGGCGACCGTCTGCCGTCGCTGCGCAAGACCCCGGACCGAGAGACGCTGGTCAAGTATGCCGCCGGAGGTGGTGACTTCAACCCGCTGCATTTCGACGCCGACTTCCCGCAGGTCAAGCAGATCGGCAACAACATCGTCCATGGCCGGTTGAAGTACGCGGCCATGGGGGAGTGTGTCTCGAACTGGTTGGCGCACCGAGGCTGGATCCGCTCCATCAGCGCGCAGTACAAGGGGATGGACATGGTCGGCGCGACCTTCACCTGCCAGGGAGAGGTCGTCACGGTCTCCGAGGAGCCCAGCCAGAGCGGCGAGCCAGCCACCGTCGTGACGGTCAAGATCTGGACCGAGGGCGCGGACGGCGCTCAGACGACCAACGGCGAGGCAGCGGTGGTGCTGACGCGCTAGTCGCGCTCGGCCGTTTCGGACTCCACGAGTCGAGCGAGCCGGTCCATCGAGGCCCGCAGCATCGCCGGGGTGGTCGAACGCGCACGCTCGAGACGGCTCGGGTCCGTGAGCCGGCTCCAGTCGTAGGTGTGGGTGACCTTGGTGCGGCCTTCCCCGATCGGATCGAGCTCCCATCGCCACAGATGTCCGGGAGGCGCGGCGCCCTGCTCGGCCGGGCGCCACGCGATCCGGTGGCCCTCGTCGAACTCCACGACCTGGTTGACTCGGATCATCCCCTCGCGGGTCAGCTTCGTGCGGAAGACGTCTCCGACGGCGCGCACCCGCTGCCCCTCGGGCGCCGACAGCAGGTTGTCGTTGCCGTCCCACTCCGGCTGTCGTGCCGGGTCGGCGATCAGCTCGAAGATCTCCGCAGCCGATGCGTCGACCTCGCGGCTGGCGGAGACCACCTTGTCCTGCGACGAGACGTCCGAGTCTTGAGTCATGCCTCTAACCTCACCGGTGCCCGGGCCGCCCGTCAAGCGGTATCGCGGATGGGTGGCGGTGTTCACCGAGGGATGAACCGATGTCGGGACGCTGGCCTACGCTGTTGCCGTCTGAGCGAAGCAAGAGGAGGGATCAGCAGATGCGCGAGGTCGACGGCGAGGTCATCCTCAGCGCGACCGACCTGACCCGGCACACGGCGTGCACGCACGCCACCACCCTTGAGCTGTCCTACCTGCGCGGCCGCGCGGCACTCGTGCCGGCGGGAGACGACCCAGACGTCGCGCTCATCGCCGCGAAGGGTGCGGAGCACGAGACCGCCGCATTCCACACCCTGGCGGCCGGTCGCACCTCGATCAGCATTCCGAGACGGCTGAGCGACCAGCGCGCGGAGGCGGCCACCGTATCGGCGATGCAGGACGGCGTCGAGGTCGTCTATCAGGCGGCGTTCGCCGGTGGCCGGTGGTCCGGTCGCGCCGACTTCCTGCTGCGGAACGAGACCCCGAGCAGGTGGGGGCCGTGGTCCTACGACGTGGCAGACACCAAGCTCGCGCGCACGCTCACGGTGCCCGCACTCATCCAGATGGCCGGTTACGCGGAGCGGCTGACCGAGCTGCAGGGTGTTCCGCCCCAGCAGCTCGTCGTCATCACCGGGGATGCAGCCGCGCATCCATGGCGGATGCTCGACGTCGCCGCGTATGCCCGGCGACTGCGCCGATCACTCGAGCTGGCGGTCGAGCGGCAGCCGCGCACAGAGCCGGTGCCCAACGCCTACTGCCCGCAATGCAGGTGGCGGCAGCACTGCGAGGCCGAGTGGCTCGCGAACGACGACCTGTCGCAGGTCGCCGGGCTCCGGCGTGATCAGCGTCAAGCATTGATCGACCACGGCGTCACGACCCTCCAGCAGCTCGCCGAGGCGAGGGAGGGCGACGTCGCCGGCGCCCTGAGCCAGGCCACCGAGCAGCGGCTGCGGCAGCAGGCACGGCTACAGGCCGCCGAGCGGGAGACCGGCGAGGCGACGTTCGAGCTGCTGGCGCCCGAACGCGGCCGCGGGCTCGGTTCGCTGCCCGCGCCACATCCCGGCGACGTCTACCTCGACTTCGAGGGGGACCCGTGGGCCGACGGCGGGGAGGGCCGCGAGTACCTCGCCGGGCTGTGGGACCGGTCGGGCCACTTCACCGCCTACTGGGCACACGACACCGACCAGGAGAAGCGGCTCACGGAGGAGCTGCTCGACGACCTGAGGGCGCGCCGCCGCGCCAACCCCGACATGCACGTCTACCACTACGCGCCGTACGAGGTCGCCGCGCTCAAGCGGCTGACCGGACGGCACGCCACGCGTGAGATCGAGCTGGACCAGCTGCTGCGCGGCGAGGCCTTCGTGGACCTGTATGCCGTTGTGCGAGGGGGTGTCCGGATCAGCAAGCCGTCGTACTCGATCAAGAAGCTGGAGGACTTCTACTGGCGTGACTCGCGCAGCGCCAGCGGCGCGGAGGTCGCCGACGCCGGCTCCTCGATCCTGGAGTACGAGCGCTGGCTGGACACCGGGGACCAGGCGATCCTGGATGCGATCGCCGCGTACAACCGCGACGACGTCCGCTCCACGCACGACCTGCACGCCTGGCTCGAGGACCGACGCGACGAGCTCCTGGCTGGGGGCGCCGAGCTGACGCGACCGCAGCCGGAGCAGCCGGCCCCGCCCAAGGACGACGAGCTAGCCGAGCAGCGGCTGGCCGACGAGCTGCTTGCCGCGGGACACCCCGTGCTCGCCGGGATGGTCGGGTGGCACCGGCGCGAGGAACGGCCAGAGTGGTGGGACTTCTTCCGTCTGGCGGACCTCCAAACCGACGAGCTGATCGACGATCGCGCAGCCATCGGAGCACCCGTGGGACCTGAGCTCGTCGGGGACGTCCTGTCCAAGACCGGACGGCGGACGTCGAGATCGTGGCGCTACCGGTTCCCGCCGCAGGAGTGCGCGTTCAACATCGGCGACGGGGTACGGGACGTCGACACCAACGAGTCGATCGGGACCGTGCTGGCGATCGACGCCGAGGCGGGTGATCTCGTCGTCAAGCTGGGTGCGAAGAAGCAGCCAGGTAGTGCGCGCGGTTTCGGTGCCCCCGCGCCGATCAACACCAAGGAGCTGCGTGAGTCACTGCAACGGACCGGTCGGCGCGCACTCGACGGTGGAGACGACCTCGCGTTGCGATTGCTGGACCGGCGGGTGCCGCCGGCAACGGTGCTAGCGGGGCGTGACGGCGAGGACGACGCCGCCCGGCTGGCCCGGATCGGACTGGCGCTGGACGGCGAGGTGCTGGCCGTCCAGGGCCCTCCTGGCACGGGCAAGACCTACTGCGGAGCCGAGCTGATCCGACAGCTCGTGGCTGCCGGCCGACGAGTCGGGGTCGTCGCCGGCTCGCACGAGGTGATCCGGAACCTGCTCATCAAGACTGGGATTCCAGCGATGCACAAGATCGGCGGCGAAGACCGGGCGACTGCGGCCGACAACGTCACGGTCGTCACCGACAACGGCCAGGTTGCCGCGGGGCTTGGCGACGGGTCCGTGAGACTCGCCGGCGGGACTGCCTGGCTGTGGTCTCGGCCGGAGATGGCTGGCCTCGTCGACGTGCTCGTCGTCGACGAGGCCGGGCAGTTCTCGCTCGCCAACGCCGCTGCCGTCGCACCCGCGGCGCGTTCGATGGTGCTGCTCGGGGATCCGCAGCAGCTGCGCCAGCCGACGAAGGCGCAACATCCGCACGGCGCGGGCGTGTCAGCGCTCGAGCATCTGATCGGTGAGCACGACACCATCCAGCCGGACGCCGGGGTGTTCCTCGCGACCACGTGGAGGATGCACCCTGCTGTGGCCGGTTTCGTGTCGGAGCTCTCTTACGACGGACGCCTGCGAGCCCACCCAGACCGCGCTGCGGTCTCGATCGACGCGCCCGGCCTCGGCGGCCCAGGGTTGTACTGGATGCCGGTGGAGCACGCGCTGCGGTCAGCCCGTTCGCCCGAGGAAGCCGGGGAGATAGATCGGCTGATCGCCGCCCTGCTGACCGGTCGGTGGCACGATGGCGCCGAGCCGCGCGCCATTACCGAGAGCGACATACTGGTCGTCGCACCGTTCAACGCGCAGGTCGCCGAGCTGCGCAAGACCCTGCCCAGCGGCGTGAAGGTGGGCACCGTCGACAAGTTCCAGGGACAGGAAGGTGCCGTGGTCATCTACTCCTTGACCGCGTCGTCGGCGGGCGATGCGCCCCGGGGAGTCGACTTCCTCTACGACGTCCACCGGCTCAACGTGGCGGTCTCACGGGCGAAGGCCGCCGTCGTCGTGGTCGGGAGCCCGCTATTGCTCGACGCGGAGGTGCGCACGCCCGAGCAGCTGCGGGCGGTCAACGCCTTGTGCCGCTACGTCGAGGATGCTCACCGGATCCCCCACGACGGGTGAGGCCGATCACCGGCTGCCCCGACGTATGGTCGGGAAGGTCCCGATACCGAGACCGCACCCGACCGTTCTGGAGACGACGACGTGCCCGCGACTGACGACCGAGAGCCGTTGCCGACCGGCGATCCCGAGGAGCACGGTGGAGTGGACGAGTCCACCGCAATCGTGGGCAAGAACGCCGACGAGCGATCCGCGCAGCGGCGCCGTCAGCGGTCCAAGGCGCCCGGCAACAAGCGCAGGATGTTCACGCTGACACAGCTGCTGATCGCGGTAGGGGGAACGCTCGCGCTCGCCGGGATCGCCATCGCCGCGATCATCGCCAACTACGAGGGGCGGCTAGAGAAGGCTGCTGCCGGTAGTGGCGCCGCAGTCTCCACCGACGACATCCAGGCGCAACCCGCGATCGATCTGGCCCGGAACCAGCCGGGTGATCCCCTCGCGCTCGGCGAGGACGACGCTCCGGTCGTGCTCGTGGAGTACAGCGACTATCGGTGTCCCTACTGTGCGCTGTGGGCTCGCGACGTCAAGCCCGAGCTGATGACGTACGTCGAGGACGGAACCCTCAGGATCGAGCACCACGACCTGCCGATCTTCGGTCAGGAGTCCGTGCTGGCCGCGATCGCGGGTCGGGCAGCCGGGAACCAGGGCATGTTCTGGGAGTTCTACGACGCGCTGCATGCGGACGCGCCTACCCAGGGCCACCCCTCGCTGCCCAAGGACGTGCTGCTGCAGTACGCCGACGAGATCGGCATCCCGGACATGGCGCAGTTCGAGGCCGACATGAACGACCCCGCGCTCCAGCAGGCGGTCATGGACGAGGCCCAGAAGGCCATCGAGCTCGGCGCCTCCAGCACTCCGTTGTTCCTCGTCAACGGAGAGCCGATCGTCGGTGCGCAACCAGCCGAAGTGTTCACCGAGAAGATCGAGCAGTACGCGGACGACGAGTAGCCCGTGGACATCGGCCTGATCGGAGCCTTCCTCGGCGGCATCCTCACACTGCTGAGCCCATGCTCCGCGGTCCTGCTGCCCGGCTTCTTCGCGTACGCGTTCAGCACCACCTCGGCCTTGCTCGGCCGGACCCTCGTGTTCTACCTCGGCCTGCTCATCACGCTCGTTCCCATGGGCGTCGCGGCGTCCGCTCTCGGCTCGCTGGTCACCGAGCACCGCGCCGCCTTGGTCGCGGTCATGGCCGCACTGGTCATCGTCCTCGGCGCGATCCAGCTGCTCGGCATCAACATCCCGCTGCCCGGGCGCACCGTCTCGCACCGGCGCGACGCCCGGTCGACGGTCTCGGTGCTGATCCTGGGTGCCGTGTACGGCGTTGCCGGGGTGTGCTCGGGTCCCATCCTCGGCTCGGTGCTCGCCGTCGCCGCGCTCGGCAGTAATGCGGTCTACGGAGGGATCATCCTGGCGATCTATGCCCTCGGGATGGCTGTACCCGTGTTCGTGCTGGCGCTGCTGTGGGACCGCTTCCAGCTGCAACGGCGAGCCTGGCTGCGGCCCCGGCCGGTGCAGATCGGCCCGATCAGCACGACCCGCACGGGAATCATCTCCGGCCTGCTGTTCATCGGCATCGGCGTCCTACTGCTGCTCACCGACGGCACCGGAAGCCTCGGCGGCGTCCTGCCGATCGAGACCCAGTTCGCACTCGAGGCGCGGCTGTCGCGATGGGCGTCGTCCATCCCGTCCTACGTCGGTGCCGCGCTGCTGGTCCTGATCGCGACCGCGATCGCGTTCGTCCTTGCCGGGCGACGACGCCCGGACCGGTCTGCAGACCCCGACTGACCAGCCGGATTTGGTAGCCTCACGCCCATGTCACCGAGGCGGAGAATCGTCGTCTCCGCCCTCGCGATCGCCGCAGTAGGAGTAGTCGTCGTGGGCCTGCTCTCGACCTTCCAGCGCTCGTTGATCTATCTGCCGGACACCTCCACCCCACGGCCGGCCGGCGACGTGATCGCTGGGGCTGAGGACATCACGCTGCACACCGAGGACGGCCTCGACCTCGACGCGTGGCTCGTGCCGCCGTCCGCCGGAGCAGACCGCGACATGGCGGTCCTCTATCTGCCCGGCAACGGTGGTAATCGAGAGGGCCGCGCGGGTATCGCACAACTGCTGTCCGAGCGTGGATTTACCGTGCTGATGGTGGATTACCGCGGCTACGGCGGCAACCCAGGAAGCCCATCGGAAGAAGGCACCGGCCTGGACGCCCTCGCCGCGATCCAGGCGCTCGATGAGGCGGGTTTCCCACTACACCAGGTGATCTACTTCGGAGAGTCGATCGGGACTGGGGTCGCCGCACGGCTGCAGACCGTCGCGGAGCCCGCCGGCGTAGTGCTGCGCTCGCCGTTCACCGATCTGGCTGCGGTCGCGTCACGTCAGGTCTTCGGGCTTCCGGTGGGGTGGCTGCTGAAGGACCGGTACCCGGTCGTCGAGGACCTCTCCAGGACCGACGTCCCGGTCACCGTGATCTACGGCGACGACGACACGATCGTCCCAGCCGCCTTGAGCGAGGAGGTGGCCGCGTCGGCGCCGAATCTGGTCGAGAAGCTCGAGGTCGCCGGCAACCACAACGACGCCGTCATGTTCGGGGCCGAGGTAGCCGACGCCGTCGTCCGGCTGGCCGAGAAGGTCGCCCCGTAGCCATCACCAGGAGAGCTCGATCTCCAGCTCGGACTCCTCGCCCCGCTCGATCTCGACCTTCATCTTCACGCGCTCGGGGATGTCGACCCGCACTGTCTTGTTGTTCTGCACGAACGAGACCTCGTTGTGTCGCGCGATCGCGTCCGCGAGCTCCCGCAGCTTCTGGGCCGCTTCCTCACGGGTCAGCTCGGTCTCGGTCTCATGTTCGAAAAGCTCGTCACCCATGGGCCCTACTCAAGTGCAAAGATGACTGCGTCGTCAACTGAAGGGCCCGTATTCATGGACATCAGCACCGACCCGCACCTCGAGGCCTTCCGTTCCGAGGTTGCCGAGTTTCTGGATACCGCCCCGACCGAGGCCATCCGCGAGGCCGGACGCCGCACCACGAGCGTCTTCCCACCCTTCGACGAGACCATCGAGTGGCAACGGATCCTCAACGAGAAGGGCTGGGCGGCACCGGGCTGGCCGCAGGAGCACGGGGGTACCGGGTGGAGCCTGCAGCAGCGGTACGTCTTCAGCGAGGAGTACGCGCGGCGGGACCTTCCTCCGCTGCTGCCCAACGGGTTGAAGATGATCGGTCCGCTACTGATCGACAAGGGCAGTGAGGAGCAGCGCGAGCGATATCTGCCCGGCATCCTCTCGGGGGCGGACTACTGGGCGCAGGGCTACTCCGAGCCTGGGTCGGGCTCAGACCTCGCGTCCTTGCGCTGCTCCGCAGTGCCCGACGGCGATGACTACATCATCAACGGCTCGAAGATCTGGACCACGCTCGCGCATCGCGCGAACCGCATGTTCATGCTCGTGCGGACTAGCACGTCGGGTCCGAAGCAGGGCGGCATCACCTTTCTGCTGCTGGACCGGCTCGACTACGAGGGCATCGAGATCAGGCCGATCGTGAACCTGACCGGCGAGCAGGAGCAGTGCGAGGTGTTCTTCAACGACGTCCGGGTGCCCCAGTCCGGACGGGTTGGTGAGGAGAACGACGGCTGGGCGATCTCCAAGCACCTGCTGACCTACGAGCGCGGCAGCTCGGTGCAGTCTCCGGGGATGCGCCGCCAGATCGAGCACATCCGTGCCGCCGCCGCGAGGGCCTTGTCGCCGTACGGGGGAGCGCTCGCCGACGATCCGGTGTTTCAGCGTGACCTGGGGGAGCTTGCGGCGGACGTCGCGTCCTTGGAGCACATGGAGAAGCTCAGCCTCAGCGGACATCCGATGGCCAAGGACATCGCGGCGCCGTCGATGGGCAAGACGACCTCGAGCGAGCTGACCCAGCGCATCACGGTGCTGATGACCCGGGTCTCGGGCGTGGCCGCGTTGCCCCAGCAGCTTGATGCCCTCGAGGTCGGCTCGGGAGTGGACCCGCTCGGCTCGGAGTTCGATTTGACGTCGATGCCGTGGTATCTCAACAGCCGCGCGACGAGCATCTATGCCGGCACCAACGAGGTGCAGCGCGACCTGATCGCTCGTACCCTGACCCGCCGCTGATCCGAGGACGACGATGGACTTCACCTATACCGGCGAGCAGGAGACTCTACGTGAGACGCTCCGACGCTATCTCGACAAGGCGTACGCGTTCGATCGGCGCCAGGGCCTGCTTCGCGAAGGCGCACCGTGGTCGGAGGCTGCCTGGACCCAGTTCGCGGAGCTGGGCCTGCTCGCTCTTCCCTTCGGCGAGGCGGACGGCGGCACCGACGGCACCATCACCGACGTCGTCGCGGTCAGCGAGCTCTTCGGGTCGCATCTGACGATCGAGCCGTATCTCTCCAACGTCATGCTGGCGGGCCGAACCCTGGCAGCCGCGGGCGACGGCTGGACCGGCGCGCTCCTGGAGAGAATGATGAGCGGGCAGGCGCAGATCGCCTTCGCACATGAGGAGAAGCGCGGTACGCCGTCCGTCTCGCACGTCTCCACGACGGCCATGCGGGACGGCGCCGGCTACCGCCTCGCGGGGCAGAAGGAGCTGGTCCTGGCGGCCGAGCAGGCCGAGAGGCTCCTGGTGACGGCGCGCACCTCCGGTGCAGCGGGGGAGCGCACCGGGCTTGTCGTGGTGGCCGTCGACCCTGACGCTGACGGCGTGTCGATTCGGCCGTACCGGACCATCGACGGACGGGCGGCGGCGTCCGTGCGGTTCGAGCAGGCGCCTGCCGAGCCGCTGCAGATCGCCGACGTCACAACCGTGCTGGACGACGTCCTCGCGCAGGCGACCATCGCGCTCGCAGCGGAGTCGGTCGGCGCGATGGGCGCACTGCTTCGGACCACCGCGGAGTACGCGACCACCCGCCAGCAGTTCGGCGTTCCGATCGCCTCTTTTCAGGTGATCGCGCATCGCCTGGCAGACATGAAGATGGCGTACTCGAAGGCGAGAGCGACGTTGCTCTACACCACCGCCCTCGCGGAGGCGGGCCAGGCAACCGGGACCAACGTCTCGGTGCTGAAGGCGCAGGTCGGTCGGTGCGGCCGCGTGGTGGGTGAGCATGCCGTGCAGATCCATGGCGGGATCGGGACCACCGATGAGCTGTCGGTCGGCCACTACCTGAAGCGGGTTCTGGCGATCGAGTCGATGCTGGGCGACACCGAGTTCCACCTGCGTTTGATCGGCGCTACCGCGGGGATCTAGTCGCCCGGTACATCCCAGTCGCGGATGACGTCGTCCGTGTCGGCGCCCGAGGGCCCGGGAGCACGCGCCGCCTCGGTGAAGTCGAGCACCGGCGTGACGCAGGCGCCGGTGCCCGCGAAGTGGTCTGCCCGCTCGTCCCGGGCCCGGCTCGCGAAGATCTCGGCCAGCTGCTCGGGTCCGTAGCCCAGGCTCCTCGCTCCAGTCGACTTCGGCACTGCTCGCACGCCAGCCCAGGCCCGGGCGACGGCTGTGTGAAGGGGTTCACAATTCACCTCGCCGCTGGTTAGGTGAGGCAACGCGAGCTGACGATCGACTCGAAGGGGATCCGATGAGTGAGCCGATGGTGTACACGGGAGACCGTCCGCGACCGATTGCAGAAGTGAAGGACCGCGCCGCCAGGATCGCGAGCGGGCTGCGGGCGCTCGGGCTGGAGCAGAACGACCGCTACGCGATCATCATGCGCAACGGGGTGGGCTTCGTGGAGGCAACGCTGGCTGGCGGCCTGATCGGCGCCGTGCCGGTTCCGGTCAACTGGCACTGGACGGGAGAGGACCTGAAGCACCTGCTCTCCAACAGCGGGGTCAAGGTAGCGGTGGTGCACACGGATCTCCTGCCGGCCGTCCGCAAGCACAAGCCCGATCACGTGCAGATCGTCGAGGCCGAGACTGCTCCGGAGATCGTCGACGCGTACGGGCTTGGTTCGGTCCGGCTCACGGGCGATCACCCTTCGCTTGAGCAGCTCGCCGTGGAGAACGATCCGGTGACCGACCCCAACACGGTGCCGCCGAACAGCGTCATCTACACCTCGGGAACGACCGGTCTGGCCAAGGGAATCATCCGCGATCCCATGGACCCCGCCTGGGTGCCCGAGCTCGCGACGGCGATCATGGACCTGCTGAAGTTCCGGCCGGGCGAGCCCACGCTGGTGCCGGCACCGATGTACCACTCATCACCCAACGTGCACTTCATCTGGGCGGTCTCGCTGGGCGTCACGACGCACATCATGCCGCGGTTTATCCCGACGGAGTTCCTGCGAATGGTCGATCAGTACAAGATCGCCTCGACCCAGATGGTTCCGGTGATGTTCCGTCGGCTGCTGGCCGTGCCGGAGGAGGAGCGTTCACAGTACGACCTGTCGTCGCTGAAGGCGATCGTCCACGCCGCCACACCGTGCCCCGCGGACCTGAAGGCGGCCATGATCGACTGGCTCGGCCCGATCATCTTCGAGTACTACGGCGGCTCCGAGGGAGGCGCGTGGACCTACGCCACGAGCGAGGACTCTCTCGCGCGCCCGGGTACGGTCGGCAAGGCCTGGCGCGACTGCGAGATCAAGATCCTGGATCCGGCCACCGATGAGGAGGTGCCGACGGGGGAGACCGGCATCGTCTATGGAAAGCCGGGTGGGTTCTGGCCAGATTTCACCTACATAGCGAACGATGAGAAGCGTCGCGACATCGCGCGGGGCAAGTTCTTCACCGTCGGCGACATCGGGCACGTGGATGCTGAGGGCTTCCTGTACCTCAGCGATCGCGCCAACGACATGGTCATCTCCGGCGGGGTGAACATCTATCCCGCCGAGATCGAGGCCAGCCTGCACAACCTCGAGGGAGTCGAAGACGTCGCTGTGTTCGGCATCCCCGACCCGGACATGGGCGAGGCATTGGCTGCGCACATCCAGCCCCGGGCCGGCGTGGCGCTGACCGAGGACGACGTCCGCCGCCACGTGCGCGACAGTCTGGCCGCGTACAAGGTACCGAAGGTGATCGTCTTCGAGGAACGCTTGCCGCGGGAGGACACCGGCAAGCTCTTCAAGCGCCGCCTCAAAGCACAGTACTGGGAGGGCACAGACCGCATCAGCGGTTAGTTCGAAGAGATCCGCTTGCGGACCATGCTGCGTTCGCCCGTCGTTCCACGATTCACTCCGACCAACCCTTTCGATTTGGGATCGGTCCCGAGATGCTCGAACATGGCCGGGCCGGGGCCGGCGGCTACGACGCCGCCATCGACCAGAATCGACTCGCCGTTCATGAAGCGGGAGTCCTTGCCCGCGAGGAATGCGATGGCGCCGGCA
The DNA here is from genome assembly GCF_900292035.1 of Blastococcus sp. Marseille-P5729. Taxonomy (NCBI): domain Bacteria; kingdom Bacillati; phylum Actinomycetota; class Actinomycetes; order Geodermatophilales; family Geodermatophilaceae; genus Blastococcus; species Blastococcus sp. Marseille-P5729. The sequence goes on from NZ_OMPO01000001.1 coordinate 114,085, forward strand.
ATGTCCTCCGATTGTCCCCATCGCGGGGTGAGCTGGGAGAGAGGAAGTACAGAGTCGAGATGGGCCGTGTCGGCGCCTGTCTCCATCAGCGGGGTCCGGATGACGCCCGGTGACACCGCATTGACGCGGATGCCGCGCGGGCCCAACTCGACGGCCGCGGCTCGAGTGAGTCCGACGACGGCATGCTTCGCAGCTGTATAGGCCAACGGGCCTGAGCTTCCACTGTACGCCGCGATCGACGCTATGTTGACGATCCGGCCGCCGTCGCGCATCGCCCGTGCGGCGTGCTTCACGCCGAGAAAGACGCCACGCACGAGTACCTCGAAGGTGAAGTCCCAGTCCTCGACGCTCGTCTCAGTGACTGAGCCGAAGGCACCGCCCAGGCCGGCGTTGTTCACAAGTACGTCAAGGCCGCCGTACGTGTCGATCGAGGATCGGACCATGCGCTCGACATCCTCTTCAAGGCGCACGTCAGCGCGTACTGTCGTGGCCCTGCCGGGGGACAGCTCATTGATGGTTGCCGCTGTCTCGCGCGCGTTCGACTCGTTCAGGTCGGCGATGACGACGCGGTAGCCGTCGGAGGCGAACCGGACGGCCGTCGCTCTGCCGATTCCGCTACCCGCCCCCGTAATGAGCGCGACCTCATCGTGGTGGGTCTGCATGAATTCTCCTTCTCAACAATGAGCAGCGAAGCCTACGTATGCCGGCGCAGCGGCACGAAGCGGTACAAGCCATGCTCACTCGTCGTGACGCCGCCGCGATCCTTGCGGACCAACGTCATCACCCCGTCGATCGGCACGACTACCAGCCCACCGTCCGCGAGCTGGTCGATGAGGTCGGCCGGGAGCTCCTCGGCCATTGCCGAGACCAGGATCCGGTCGTACGGCGCTGCCTGTGGCCATCCGAAGACCCCGTCGTGCGCCTCCTCGATCCTTGCGTTGGCGCGGATGCCCAGATTCTCCCGTCCCATGCTCACCAATGCGGGCTCGAGCTCTACCCCAATGACCGTGCCACTCTCGCCGACGAGCCGCGAGAGCACCGCCGTGGTCCAGCCCGACCCTGACCCGATGTCGAGGACGCGGTGGCCGGGGTGGACGTCGAGCAGCTCCAGCATCCGCAGCACAGTCGTCGGCTGAGAGTTGGTGCCACCGGAGCCGATCGGCAAGGGCCGATCCTCGGCGGCGTGTGCTTGATACTCCGGCGGCAGAAAACCGCGACGATCCTCGAGGCCCATCGCCTCCCGGACGGTCATTGCGCGATCGCTCATGAGAATGCCTCCTCTCGCCCCACCCGGAAACCGTCGTCGGGCGCGGGATACCCCAGGTACTTGGGATTCCATACCGCAAGCCGGCTCTGCACGCCGGTTCGCACGGCCTCGACGACTGCGCCGGTGATCTGCACCCCGGAGCGGATCGCGGCCGCCAGCTCGGTCTCCGACCCAACGCCTGCCTTGGCGAGCGACTCATCGAGCCGGTCGTGCAGCCGATCGGTCAACTGCTGCTCGCGGCGCACCACGTTCAGGGCGCTGATGAGCAGCCGGTCGCGATACTCCCGACTGACGCTGAGCTGGTGAATCGCCGCGTCGAGCAGATCGTCGACAGTGGGCGCCCCGAACATCGTAGGCTTCGGTTCGGGCGAGCCAGCGCCCGCTGCGGCGGGGAGTGGGTCGCTCAGCCCGAGTCCGACGAGCACGTCGTGCTCGTTCTCGGCGAAGCGGCGCCCGATGAGCGCCAGCTCGAGTGACTGCTCGTCGCCGTCCAGGTGGCGGGCGGCCTGTCGGCGGCACATGATGCCCCATCGCACCGAGCCGTAGATCGACCACCAGAGCACGTCCTTGATAGCAGGTCGCCATCCAGCAACGGATGCATAGCCGTCGAGGAGGTCGTCCACCTCGCCGAACCCACCCACCGGGCGGGGTGCTCCGAACCGCCACGCCTTCGTCGTGACCCAGCCAAGGTCTTCCAGGGGATCACCGACATGGCACAGCTCCCAGTCGAGGACGGCGGCGAGGCGACCATCGGCCACGATGATGTTGCCGTGCCGGAAGTCGCCGTGTACGACGGTCGATGGGTGAGCAGTCGGACGGTTGGCGTGCAGCCATCGCCATGCCAGTTCCATCGCCGGCGACGGCGGGCCGGCTCGGTACTGCTTCTCGAAGTCCGCGACGTCATCGATGCGCTCCAGACCGGGAATGCCGGGCGAGATGCGGTGTATTCCGCCGATCGCCGCACCGAGCTCGTGGGCCAGATCGGCAGCTCGCTTCGTCGTCTCGGGATCTCGCAGGATCCGCTGGGGCAGCGTCTCACCGACCACCGCGGCCATGATCACGTAGGGCGTGCCCAGGCCCTCGGAGCCGTCGCCCGCGTCGAGCACCTCAGGAACGGGTACCTGCTGATCATAGGCGGCGCGCAGCACCGCAGCCTCGATGGCCATCGAGGCAGGCTTCTGGTTCTCGACCGGGTCCGCGCGCAGCACCAGATCCAGTGGCGCGCCCGACGACGGTGTGGCGCGGAAGCGCCAGATCGACTTGCTGGCGCCCATCGAGACCGGTTCCACGTCACTGACCGCAACCCGTCCTCCGAGCACCGACGCGAGTCTCGCCTCCAGCGCTCGTTGAAGAGCTGTCTCAGACTGCTGCATCGCTTTCCTCCTCCCGATAGCCAACGGTCCGCAACGCCAGCTGCTGGTACTGGTCGATTAGCTCCGGTACGGAGAAGCGCCCGCCGGGTCTGTACCAGGTCGCGACTGCGGTGCAGGCGGTGACTACGAACCGGGATGCCATCTGTGGGTCCGATGCGTGGAAGACCTGCTGCCGAACGCCGTCACGCACGACGCGGTCGAACATCCGTTGCTGGGTGTCCCGTTTCGACACGATCAGCGCACGGGCTTCAGCGCTCAGGCTCCGGAGCTCCGAATTGCCGATGTAGCTCTCCAGGCGCCCCTGCGCATGGTTGCTGACATGCGCTGCGACGAGGGCCATCAGCCGACTCGCCGGATCGGGAGTGGAGTCGTAGAGCGCCTGCTCGGTCGCGTTGATCAGATCATCGAGGCCCCGATCGAGGATGACGACCAGCAGCTCGTGCTTCGAACCGAAGTGGTTGTACAGCGAACCGGCGCTGACTCCCGCTTCGTCAGCGATGTCGCGTACCGAGGTGCCGTGGTACCCGCGCGCGCCGATGACGCGGACCGCGGCATCCAGAATCGCAGCGAACGTGGGGTCGTCGCTCTGGCGGATGAGCGCGGTCGTCGACCTGCGGGTCGCACTCATGACCAGCTCCCGTTGAACATGTGATCAACTATGCCACGATCGAACGGGGTAGCAAACGCTCGTCTGGGGACGCGGACGGGTTGGCTCCCGGTCGCCTGCCGTCTAGGATGGGCTGAACAGTCGTTCACCATTTGAATCGAGCGAGGGAGTACCGATGTCGACCAACGAGGTGGCCGAAAGCACGCGAGACCTGCTGCAGCGCATGGATGAGTTCATCGAGCGGGAGATCAAGCCGCTTCAGGAGCAGGACGACAACGAGCGATTCTTCGACCACCGCAGGGAGTATGAGCGCACCGACTGGGAGAACGGCGGCGTGCCCAGGAAAGAGTGGGAGGAGCTCCTCGGGGAGATGAAGCGTCGCGCGGACGCGGCCGGCTTCTACCGTCACGATCTACCCAAGGAAGTGGGGGGCAACGACTCCACCAACCTCGAGATGGCGATCATTCGTGAGCACCTGGCGCGCAAGGGGCTCGGTCTGCACAACGACCTGCAGGACGAGTCGTCGATCGTCGGCAACCACTCCGGCGTGCACATGCTGACGAAGTTCGGCTCCCAGGAGCAGAAGGACGAGCTCGTCGAGGCATGCTTGACCGGCAAGGCTGGAATCGGGTTCGGCCTGACCGAGCCCGACCACGGGTCGGACGCCACCTGGATGGAGACCACCGCCGTTCGCGACGGATCGGACTGGGTGATCAACGGTGCCAAGCGATGGAACACCGGCATGCACGTCGCGTCGCACGACGTCATCTTCGCCCGCACGTCAGGTGAGGACGGCGATGCACGCGGAATCACCGCATTCCTCGTACCCACCAGCACTGAAGGACTCAGCGTCGACTTCTTCCGCTGGACCTTCAACATGCCCTCCGACCATGCCGATGTGTCGCTGCGGGACGTACGCGTACCGGGATCGGCGATCGTTGGTGAGGAGGGGCGCGGATTGGATGTCGCGCAGGGTTTCGTGCACGAGAACCGCATTCGGCAGGCCGCGTCGAGCCTGGGCGCCGGAGAGCACTGCATCGACCTCGCCGTCGACTACGCCCGCAGGCGGGTCACCTTCGGCGAGCCGCTTGCCCGCCGCCAGGCCGTGCAGTGGCCACTGGTCGAGCTGGCTACCGAGGCCGAGATGTTGCGGGCGTTGATCCGGACCACCGCCAGCGAGCTCGATCAGCGTCACCACTTCGAGGTGAGCGACAAGGTCTCCATGTGTAACTATCGTGCGAACCGATTCTGCTGCGACGCGGCAGATCGCGCGATGCAGGTGCACGGGGGTGTCGGCTACAGCCGCCATATGCCGTTCGAGCACATCTACCGTCACCACCGTCGCTATCGGATCACTGAAGGCGCCGAGGAGATCCAGATGCGCAAGGTGGCCGGATATCTGTTCGGATTCGCCGGACCCAACAAACGCAAGTAGCGCCACGAAAGGAAACCAGTAGCCATGTCGACTGTCATCTTCGTCGAGTACACACCCAAGGAAGGGAAGAAGGACGAACTGCTCGCCGCACTACAGAACGGCGCTGCCTCCGTTCACGCCGAGGCGGGGTGCGAGAAGTACGCCTTCCATACGACCAAGGACAAGGTCTACCTGATCGAGTCCTGGGCCACCAAGGAGGAACTCGCAGCACACGGTGAGGGCGAACCGCTCAAGGCGCTCAGGGAAGCCACCGCAGACCTGCTCGCAGAGCCGGCCAAGCTCACCTTCTTGCGTCCTGCGCCGTCCGGCGATCCGGCCAAGGGCCAGCTGGTCTAGTCGCGCTGCTGCGGTGGGCCGGCGGACGCCATTTATGACGCTGACCAGCCCTCCGCAGCGCCGACGGTCAGGCGATGATGCCGCCGTCCGAGCGCAATACGGCGCCGGTGACATAGCTGGACATGTCGCTGGCGAGGAACAGCGCGGGACCGACGATCTCTTCCGGTTGTGCGGTTCGCCGCAGGGACGTCGAGGCCCGCAGGCGCTCACGGATCCCGTCTGCCCAGTTCGTCGCGATGTCGGTCTCAAAGCCCCCGGGGGCGATGACATTAACCCGCACCTCGGGCCCCAGCGCCTCGGCCAAGCCTTGGGACATCACGTTCAGTGCGGCCTTGGCTGCCGAATACGGCAGCGAGTAGGACTCCGGACGGTAGGAGTTCACGCTCGAGATGTTGATGATGCTGCCGCCGCCGTCCGCCTTCATTCGCTCGCCCACCACCACGGACAGCCGGAAGGGCACCTTGAAGTTCAGGCCGAGCACGGCATCCATGTAGCCCTCGTCGATGTCCGAGAGCGTCTCGTACAGCGGTGACTTTCCCGCGTTGTTGACCAGCACGTCGACCCTGCCGAACTCGTCGTAGGCGCGGTCCGCCAAGGACTGGGCCTCATCCCAACGGCCCATGTGCGCACTGACGGCGAGTGCTCGCCGGCCCCGTTGGCGCACTTGCTCGGCGACCTCCTCGCACGAGTCGAGCTTGCGGCTGGCGACGACGACGTCGGCACCCGCGTCCGCGAACGCCAGGCTCATGGCGCGGCCCAGGCCGCGGCTGCCGCCGGTCACGATCGCTACTTTGCCTGTCAGATCGGGAGTCTGGTGGTTCATCGCGGCTCCTTGATGTGTGGGCGGTCGGGTTGCAGACGAACCTACCGTGCACCTTGAAATTACGCACTACGAAGTTATTGGCTAGGCCGCCCGCGCCGCATAGGGTCAGCACTACCTGATGAGAGGATCCCGATGAATGGCAACCAGAGCCCACCAGTCGAGCTTCCGCACCTGAGCAGATCGGTCGCCGGCAGGTGCGCGATCGTCACCGGATCGGCCAGCGGCATGGGGCGCGCGACCGCCCTGCTGCTCGCCAAGGAGGGCGCGCGCGTCGTGGTCGCCGACCTCGGTGAGGACCGCGTGGACGCGGTTGTGCACGCGATCCACCGCGAGTTCGCCGAGGACCGCGCGCTCGGTGTGGTCTGCGACGTCTCCAAGCCCGGCGACCTCAAGCACCTTGTGGCGCGGGCGGTCGACTGGGCCGGGCAGCTGGACATCGTCGTCAACAACGCCGGCATCTCGCGGCCCAACACCACGGTTCAGGACGACGACGAGTTCGAGGCGGCCTGGGCGCACACCCTCGCGGTCAACCTGACTGCCCAGGTGCGGCTGGCGCGGCTCGCCCTGCCCCACCTGCTGCAGTCGGATTCGCCGCGCATCGTCAACATCGCCTCCACGGAGTCGATCGTGGCCCAGCGTGGGCTGCTGGCGTACGCCGCGTCGAAGTCCGGCGTGGTCGGCCTGACGAAGTCGCTCGCGGTCGAGCTCGGCTATCACGGCGTCACCGTGAACTGCATCTGTCCCGGACCAATCAATACTGCGATGACCGAGAAGTACGACCCGGAGAAGAAAGCTGCCTATGCGAAGGCGCGCGTGCCGCTGCGGCGCTATGGTGCGGCGGAGGAGGTCGCGCACATGACGCTGAACCTGTGCCTTCCGTCCGCCAGCTTCGTGACGGGCGCGATCATCCCGGTCGACGGCGGAATGACCGTTCGCCACACCTGATGCCGCGACGGGCGCCGATCGTCCTGGCGTGAGCCGCTCGCGTGCTTGGGCTGGTCGCGGTGGCGGCCGGCATCGCGATGCCAGTCCTGGCGACCGGTTACGCATTCCCGCTACTTCTGGAACGGCGCCTTGTACTCCTTCGCCTCCTCGGACGTCGCCAGCGGGGCGGCATCCGTCGTGCCACCGGGTAGCTCGGCGTCCAGCTGCGCGATGTGCGTCTCGCGCGTCGTCGGCGCGCCCGGGTCGGAGAAGTCCAGCGTCCCGGTCAGCCCGTCGGTCTCGAGGTTGTCGACCTTGGTGCGCGCATCCATGACTCCCTGGCGGGTCAGGTCGCCGTCGTCGCACGCCTGCTGCAGGATCGCGCCCCACGCCATGCCGGACAGATAGCCCACGAAGATCGTGCTCGACGCCGGATCACTGACGCCGAGCGCCTCGAACTCCTCGCGCACCTTCGTGGCGGTCTCCGACTCCGACGTCCAGGCGGCCGCCGACGTAGCGATGTAGAAGTTGTCCTTCATCGCCGCGACGATCTCGGGGTTGGACACGAGGGTCGGGGCGTACGTCGGTCCCCAGCCCAGCAGCGGGATCGGCATGTCCTGGGCCTTCATCTGCACGCCGATGGACGATGCCTGCGCGGGGGAGTTCATCGCGACGATCACGGCCACGTCCTCGGACTTCATCTTGGTGACCGTGGAGGTCATGTCGGTGTCCGTGGCGCCGATCGGCGACTCGACCACCGACATGCCGTGCTTCTCCGCGTAGAACTTCAAGCCCGCCATCGCGTTCTCGCCGGCCTCGTTCTGCAGATAGATCGCGCCGATCTTGTCGCCATCCTTGATCTTGCCTTCCTGCTGCAGCCACGCTAGCCCGTTGATCACCTCAATGTCGTAGGTTGCGGTCGTCGAGATGATCGTCCTAGTATCGAGATTGTTCGATGCCATCGACGGAACCGCGGCCAGCATCTTGTCGCTGCTGAGCTTGGTCTTGACCGCCGCGAGCATCGGCGAGCCGAGCAGCTGGATCAGGCCGAGGTCCTCCGTGCGCATCTGCTCGTAGAGCGGCACGGCGTTGTCGGCCTTGTAGCCGTGGTCCTTGATGTCGAGCTCGATCTATCGATCGCAGATACCGCCAGCTTCGTTGACCTCCTCGGCCCAGATCTGGTGCCCGTAGAGCGCCGAGAGCCCGGCGGACTTGAACGGCCCGCTGGTGTCGGTCAGCACCCCGAGCTTGATCGCATCGTCCGTGACGCCGACATCGGTCTTCAGCGACCCGCCGTCACCGCTGCCCGAGTCGTCCTCGCCCTTCGTCGAGCAACCGGCGACCAGCACCGTCAGGACACTGGCGATGCTGGTGGTGGCAAGTAGTCTCATGCGCATGGGCTCTCCAACGTGAGGCGTGAAATATGACGCCGATCATATGCATCCGTCCGTCGGCTGACTTGATCCAATTTCATCGGGCTCACCTGGACCGATAGGCAGGAGCGATCGTGCAGCACGAGATCACCGAGCGGCTCGCGCGCTGGACCAGCGCGCACTACGGCGACGAGGCCACCGTCGGCGGTGTGAACCCGATGCCCGGACACGCCGGGTTGAGCTTCGGATTCACCGTGACCGACGATGCCTCGACGCACCGGTTGGTGATACGCCTGGCGCCACCGGGCGTGCGCAAGAGCGGGAACACCGACGTGCTCCGCCAGGTTCCGGTGCTGGCCGCGATGGACGCGGCCGGTGTCCCGGTTGCGCCCGTCCTGTGGTCATCCGACGATCAGCAGTGGTTCGGTACCGACGCGTACGTGCAGCGCTTCATGCCGGGACGTCCGCTCACCCGTGTCGATGGCTCGTGGCAGCTCGGCGACGGGGATCCGCTGCCTTTTCTGACGAACCAGATCCGAGCGCTGGCAGCCATCCATGCGGTCGACTGGCAGACGAGGCTCGGGGACTGGGAGCAACCCAAGGGCCTCGAGGAGGAGATCGCGCACTGGCGGCGACTGGTGCCGAAGATGGAAGAGGAGCACACGCAGGCGATCGCCGAGGATCTGGCCGACCGGCTCATCGCGACGCTGCCTGCCGACCCGGACGTCGGGGTCTTCCACGGCGACTTCCATCCCACCAACGTGCTGTTCGTCGATGATGCGACCGTCAGCGCGGTGGTCGACTGGGAGATCTGCGGCATCGGAGCGCAGCTGCTCGACATCGCCTGGCTGTCGATGATGCTCGACGCGCGTTGCTGGGACCTCCCGGACGGCCAGGGACTTCAGGGCGACATCGATGCGTCGTGGATCCTCGCACGCTATCGAGAGGCGAGCGGACGCGCGGTCGACGACGCGCCGTGGTTCAAGGCCTTGTCGTGCTACCGCTTCGGGGTGATCACCGGGTTCAACCTCCGGCTGCACCGAACGGGCAAGCGCGACGACCCCCACTGGGAGGACATCGGGGGCTCGTGCGCCGCGCTCCTCCGTCGGGGCCTGCATCTCATCGAGCACCCCGAGGACTTCTGACGCGCGGTCTGGTTACTCGTCGTCCGGCGCCGCGTGGCTCGGACGGCGGGAGCGAGCCGCGAGGCTCAATGCCGTTCCGGCGGCGATCGCCGCTGCACCGGTCCCCGCCGCGGCGATCATCGGCGAGCCGGTTGCTGCGAGCCCGTCCCGCGGTCCGGTCGACTTTCCTGGATCGGCCGCGACCGCCGAGGGAGGCGCGGGGGCGAGGGCGGGTGCCGAAGGTCCGCCGCTGGGGGCCGGCGCGGCCGATGACGACGGGGACGACGGAGACGCCGAGGCCGACGTGGACGGCGCAGCCGACGTCGGTTCCGACGACGTCGGCGGCGGGGTCGGACAGACTGCCTGACGCGGCTGGTCGCTGCGGGGACCGACCGGGCCGCTGGCAGCCGAGACCATCCTCGATCCGGCCACGGTCTGCCAGGAGATCCGGTACTCCGGCCGGTGGTCCGGGACGACCCGCGGGTCGGGGACGGCGATCGTCGGGTTCGCGGTAAGGTAGTAGTCGGCCTGTACCCGGTCTGCCGTCACGTCGATCAGCACGTACCCGTGGCCGATCCCGTTGTGCCACCGCAGATGCGGGTTGAGCGCCTGCAGGACTACCGACGCGAGCTCCGTCGTCGCGACCGACAGCTCGGGCGACTGCAGAACGCTGCGGATGACCTCGTAGAAGCCGTTGCTCGTCACCGACGGACAGACGAACTCCACGCCCGCGTGGTCCTGTCCGGGCAGTGGTGGCGGCAGCTGCGGCACGGGGACCGGATTGGCGATCATCGGCGGGACCGGAGCGCTGCTCGCGGCCGGCGCCGGCTGCTTCTGCGGTGCGCGGGGCGTCGGGGTGCTGAGCGCCGCATCCTCGGCAGCGGCGGGATAGTCGCGCACGACGCGAGTGGTCTCCTCGGGCACATTGGCGATGAGGTCCTCGACCCAACTCGAGTGGATGTCACCCGTGAGCACGACGGTGTCTCCGGCGGTGGCCGGGCGGGTCGCCATGTGCGTGAGCAGGCTCATCTGATCCGCCCGGTAGCCGTCCCAGGCATCCGCGTTCACCGCGATCGAGCCCTGGATGCCTCCCGCGTACTGGCCGGGCCACGCGATGGGCGCCACCATCACCTGGTTGCCGATCAGGTGCCAGCGACGCGGCTGGTCCAGTCCGTCCTGCAGCCACGTCATCTGCTCGGGCTCCATGATCTGCCGGTCGGGATCGTAGAGCGCCTCGTTGGTGCTGGGATCCCCGATGATGACGAACTCGCCGAGCTGCTCGGATCGGTTCTGTCGGGTCTCGATGACCGAGAGGTCTGCGAGGTCACCGTAGGTGAACCGCCGGAAGAACTTGACTCCTTGGTGCGGGGTGCCGTTGGAGATCCGGATCGGCAGCCACTCGACATATGCCTGGAAGGCCGCGGCCTTGCGCGTCTGGTAGTCGCCCTCGCTCGCGTCGTGGTTCTCGGCGCCGTCCGCCCACGCGTTGTTGGTGACCTCATGGTCGTCGAAGATGGTGATGAACGGGTGCCGCCGGTGCGCCTCGCGAGCATCGGGATCCGCGTGGTACTGGGCAAGACGCAGTCGGTAGTCCGCGAGACTCACCGTCTCGTGCGCCGGCTCGTGAGCGCGGACGTCGGCCAGCTCGGACGGCCCGCTGTAGTCGTCGACGCCGTACTCGTAGAAGTAGTCGCCGAGGTGTAGAACGAAGTCGAGGTCGTCCCGCTCGGCGATCGCCCGGTAGGTGCCGAAGTAGCCGTGCGGATAGTTCGAGCAGGACACCTGGGCCAGGCGCAGCGCATGGGTCTGGCCCGCCTCGTCCGGTGCCGTACGGGTCTGTCCGACCTCGCTGGTCTCGCCGTCCGTCGTGGAGAAGGAGTAGTAGTACCTCGTGTACGGGCTCAGCCCGGTCACGTCTACCTTCACGGTGTGGTCCTGGGCGGCGGACGTCGTGACCTCGCCGCTGGCGATGGGCGTCGCGCAGGTGGGGTCGGCCGCGACGACCCAGCGAATCACGGCCGGGTCGCCGAGGCCCGATCCCGGGATCGCCGGAGCGCCGTCGACCACCGGCGTGAAGCGGGTCCAGATGATCACCGAGGTTGCGGTCGGATCGCCCGAGGCGACGCCGTAGCCGAAGGAGCCGTCAGCGGCCGGCGCGGCCGCCGCCTCGCGGTCCACCGACCATGCCCAGGGGATCGCGCTGCCGAGAGCGCCGATCGCCCCGGCCTGCAGCAGCCGTCGCCTGCTGAATCCCTGACGATTGATGCCAGTCGTCATCCAATGCTCCCAACGCATCTCGCGCGGTCGTCCTGCACAGGGCTAGGCGCCGACGCTAGCCGGGGAGGGGCAGCCTGTGGTGACCGATAGGTGGCCTGCCGCTGAACACTTGCCCACCCGGGCGGGGCCAGCCGCGGGCCGCCGGTAGGTTCGCTCGAACTTCACTCCGAGGTCACACCGTGCTCGCCGTGGGCCCATAACGTAACCGCGATCCCACCGCCCCGGAAGGTCCCACCATGTCTCGGTACAGCAAAGCCATTGCCACGGCAGCCGCCGGGGCCCTCATCGCGCTGAGTGCAGCGATTCCGGCGTCCGCAGCAGCACCGGCGACCGGAGACATCCAGGCCGTCTCGCTGCACGTCGGCGAGGACGAGACCCAGCGCAACCTTGCCTGGTTCTCCGACTCGCCCGCGCCGGAGGTCGTGATGCTCGCGCCCACGTCGCAGATGGAGGGCGATGAGTTCCCCGCTGACGCGCGGGTCATCCAGGAGGTGGAGAGCGGCCCGGTGGTCTCCAAGCTCGGCTACTTCTATCACCACGCGACGATCGACGCTCTGGCGCCGGACACCGAGTACACCTACCAGCTGGGCAACGAGCAGGGGTGGTCGCAGAACTACACCTTCCGGACCGGCGCCGGATCCGGGGACTTCGACTTCATCTTCGTAGGCGACCCGCAGATGGGGACCTCGGGGGACCTGGTGACCGAGACGGCGCAATGGCAGACCACCCTCGACAGCGCCTGGGCGATGTACCCCGATGCGCAGCTGCTGCTGTCAGCAGGCGATCAGGTCGACCGCGTGGTGTTCGCCTCCGACGATGAGTACACGGCTTTCAAGGCACCGGAGCAACTTACCCAGTACCCACTCGCCACGACGCTCGGCAACCACGACGTCATCCAGCTGGCGTACGGCGACCACTTCTACCTTCCGGGCCACGACGGCTCGTCCGGTTTCCTCGGTGGCCACTACCACTACACCTACAACGACGTGCTGTTCGTCCACCTGAACGCCAACGACCTCCGGCATCAGACGCTCGTCGACTACACGGCACAGACGATGGCCGAACACCCGGCGCAGTGGGCCGTCGTGACCTTCCACCACTCGATCTACTCCGTCGCGCCGCATGCGACCGACCCGGACGCCGAGGGCTTCGGCACGATCGAGGGACGACGGGATGTGCTGTCGAAGGGCATGAGCGAGCTCGGTGTCGACCTCGTCCTGCAGGGGCACGACCACTACTACACGCGCACGCCGCTGATGAACCGCGGGGTGCCGGTGAACGGCCCGGACGAGGACGTGACCAGCGGCCCAGACTTCCTGGCGCCGAAGGCCGGCGACGTCCTGTACATCACGGGCAACTCGGCCAGCGGCTCGAAGTACTACGGCCGCAACGACGACCTGCCGATGCCGGCGCCTTGGAGCGAGGTCGAGAACCAGGAGAAGGTAGCAAACTTCTCACGCGTCCGGGTGACGCAGTGCGCCTTGACCGTGTCGACCTATCGCAGCAACGACCGCACGCTGGTCGACGAGGTGGAGCTCAGCGGTGACACTATCTCTCCCGAGCTGTCCGGCACCGACCCAGTCACGATCACCGAGGGCGACCAGCTCGACCCGATGGCGGGCGTCTCGGCGGCCGACGACTGCGGGCCGGCGACCGTCGCGGTGGACGGAGTCGTGGACACCGCGACGCCCGGGCAGTACTTGCTGACCTACACGGCCACCGACCGATCGGGCAACGCGGTGAACGCCGAGCGACTCGTCACCGTGCTGGCGCAGGAAACCACCTCGCCGCAGCCGTCGGCACCGGCCAGCCCGACGGACTCGCCTTCGTCAGAGGCACCTGGCCCCACGCCCGGGTCGTCGGCCGCACCAGCACCCGGGACCTGGGCGCCGCAGGCGGCGACCTCGGTGACGGCGGCTGGCAAGGGGGATCCGCGATCGAAGGAACCCCTCGCCGTCACCGGATCCCCCCTCAGCGCGCTCGGCATCTTCGCCCTGGCGGCGATCGCCGGCGGCTCGGTGCTGGTGCTGCGCAACCGCAGATCCTGAGGCGGCACCGGCGGACGGCGTCCCGGGCCGGTCGCCCGGCAACTAGGATCCAGGAATGATCAGCCGACAGCTCACCGCCTTCAACACCGCCACCGAGTCGACGAACAAGATCCACGACGACGAGACCGCGCGACGATTCGGATTCACCGGCGGCCTCGTGCCCGGCGTGGAGGTGCACGGCTATCTCTCCTGGGGCCCGGTGCGCACCTGGGGCGAGCAGTGGCTCACGCGCGGCACGATGACCTCCCGGTACAGCCGCCCGACCTACGACGGCAGCCAGGTGACGGTCACCTTCGACGAGCGCACGGGGGAGGCGACCGTCGGAGACGGAGAGCAGGTAGACGCGATCGCCACAGCCGCGCTGCCTGGCCTGTCCAAGGTCGCGCCGGCGATCTCCGACTACCCCCACCTGCCGGTGCCCGCGGATCCGCCGCCGGCATCGCCGCATTCGTTGTCGACCGGGCACCATCTGGGCAGCGCGGACCTCGTGTTCCCGGACGAGAAGGCCGAGCGCTATCTGGACGACGTCCGGGAGGAGCTGGCGATCTACCGCGAGCTCGAGGTGGCGCACCCGGGATGGGTTCTGGGGCTGGCGAACCAGCTGCTGATGACGAATGTCGTCCTCGGCCCGTGGATACATGTGGGCAGCACCGTCACGAACTTCGCCCCGATCCGCCGCGGGCAGCAGGTGAGCTGCCGCGGCTCGGTGACGGACCAGTACGAGAAGTCCGGCCACCGCTTCGTCGAGCTCGACGTCGCCGTCTTCGCCGACGAGGCCGCCGCCGCCCATATCCAGCACGTCGCAATCTACGAGCCACGGCAGGTCCGGCAGCACCTCGGGTGATCGGTCCCGCGCCGCGCCAATGACGCACCGCCGTGGGCTCTCGGCGACACGTCGGGGGTGGCCTGGACCGGAGACGAGGGTCACAATAGGCTCTACTCATGGCTGGTTCGATTCTTGGCAATGAGGTCCGTCGGCTCGAGGATCCGGAGATCCTCCTCGGCAAAGGCATCTACGTAGGTGACATCACGCCCGAGGGAATGGCGTACGTCGCATTCACCCGCTCGACCGTTCCCCACGGAACGATCACCTCAATCGACACCACCGAGGCCGAAGGCATGCCCGGTGTCTTGAAGGTCTACACGGCCGAGAATCTCGGGGTGAAGCCCTTTCAGCTGATCTTCCCGGTCGACGACGCGCTGGCTCGCCCGCCGCTCGCCGACGGGCGAGTGAAGTTCGTCGGCGAGCCGGTCGCGGCGGTTGTCGCGCAGACGCCGGGGGAGGCGGGGGGCGCCGCCGAGACAAACTTCGCCGATATCGAGCCGGTGCCGGCCGTCACGGGCATCGAGGCGGCCACGTCAGAGGACGCGCCCGTGATCCTCGAGGCGCTCGGCAAGAACGTCGTGACCGGCTTCCATGACCCGACCGATCCGCTCGACGACGCAGACGTCGTCGTCAAGGCGAGGCTGTCCAACCAGCGCGTCGCAGCTGCGCCGATGGAGGCGCAGGGCACGCTCGCCGTGCCGCCGCGCGACGGTGAGCCGTTGACCGTCTACGCCAGCTCCCAGGGCGTCCACTACATCAAGAGCATGATCAAGGGCGCCTTCGGGCTCGAGGACGACCAGGTGCGGGTGGTCGGCCCATTAGTCGGTGGCGCGTTCGGGGCCAAGTTCAGCCTGCCGCACGAGGGTGCGGTGGCGATCAAGGCGGCGATGGACCTGGACCGTCCGGTGCAGTGGATCGAGACCCGCTCGGAGAACTTCACTGGGATGCCGCACGGCCGGGCCCAGGTGCAGTGGGTCGAGATGGGCTTCAAGAAGGACGGTTCGGTGACCGGCCTGCGCTGCCACGTGCTTGGCGACGGTGGGGCATACGGCGGATTCGGCGGGGGGCTGTTCGGCTCGACCAAGATGATGTCGCAAGGCGTCTACAACATCCCGAAGATCGCCTTCTCGGCTGCCTTCGTGCTCACGAACACCACGCAGACCGGCGCCTACCGCGGAGCCGGCCGACCCGAGGCGACCGCGCTGCTCGAGCGGCTGATGGACATGGGCGCAGCGGAGCTCGGGATCGATGCCGCCGAGATCCGGCGCAAGAACTTCATGGAGCCCTTCGACCAGCCGCTGATGACGATCGTGGGCGCGCCGTACGACTCGGGCAACTACGCGCTTCCGCTCGACGTCGCCCTGAAGGAGTCGGGCTACGACCGGCTGCGCCAGGAGCAGAAGGAGCGACGCGACCGCGGTGACCGGGTCCAGCTCGGCATCGGCGTCAGTGCGTACGTCGAGGTGACCGCCGGTCTCGGCCCGTCGGAGTGGGGCAGCGTCACCATCGAGGACGACGGCAGCGCCACGATGCGCGTCGGCAGCAGCGCGCACGGCCAGGGGCACCGCACCGCCTTCGCGACGCTGGTGTCCGACCAGCTCGGCATCCCGATCGAGAGGATCACGCTGATCGACAACGACACCAACGAGGTCGAGAGCGGCTGGGGCACCGGCGGATCACGATCGCTGCAGGTCGCCGGAAACGCGGTCCGCAACGCCGCCGTAGAGGTCCTCGCGCGGGCGAAGTCGCTCGCCGCGGACCAGTTGGAGGCGAGCGCCGACGACATCGTGGTGATGGACGACGGCGGACTCGGCGTGGCCGGTGTGCCCGGCAAGACGGTCGCGTGGGCCGAGCTGGCAGCGCTCGCCAAGGCCGATGGCGGCGAGCCGCTGCAGTACGCCGGGGTCTGGGACGGCCCCGGTCCGTCCTTCCCGTTCGGTGCTCACGTCTCGGTGGTCGAGGTCGACCTAGATACCGGCCGCGTGACGCCGCGCGAGCACTACGCCGTCGACGACTGTGGCCGCATCCTCAACCCGATGCTGGTGCGCGGACAGCAGCACGGAGGCATCGCGCAAGGCCTGGCCCAGTCGCTGTTCGAGGAGGTGCTGTACGACGAGGACGGCAACCCGATCACCATGGCGCTGGCCGACTACGGCGTCCCCTCCGCTGCCGACCTGTGTACGTTCACGGCGCTGAACACCGAGACTCCCGCACCGGGCAACCCGATCGGCGCCAAGGGCATCGGCGAGTCCGGGACCATCGGCGCCACGCCGGCGGTGCACTCCGCGGTCATCGACGCGGTCGCGCATCTCGGCATCCGGCACATCGACATGCCGTGCACGCCCGAGAAGGTGTGGCGCGCGGTGAGGGACGCCGAGCAGGGCACGCATGCGGACATCTGGAGCGATCCGCCGTCCTTCTTCGCCAGCCTCCCCGAGCAGAAGGCCACCGACCCAGGCGGCGACGAAGGCGTTCAGGCGTAGGGCTACCGGAGGACGTCTCATGACCAACGATGCAGACCGCACGTTCCTGAACCTGGCGATCGAGCAGGCCCGGATCGGCTGGGACGAGGGCGGCATACCGATCGGCGCTGCCCTGGTGCGCGGCGACGAGGTGCTGGCGGTGGGCCGCAACCGCCGCGTGCAGAAGGGCAGCGCGATCCTGCACGGTGAGACCGACGCCATCGAGAACGCCGGGAGGCTTCCGGCGAAGGTATATCGCGACTCGACCGTCTATACGACCCTGTCGCCGTGTCTGATGTGCGCTGGGACCATCCTCATGTACGAGATTCCCCGCGTCGTGATCGGCGAGAACCGGACCTTCGAGCAGTCCGAGGAGTTGCTTCGCAGCTACGGTGTGAAGATCGACGTCGTCGACGACCAGGAGTGCCTCGAGCTGATGAACCGGATGATCGCGGAGAAGCCCCAGCTGTGGAGCGAGGACATCGGCGTCGACGAGTCCGAGCTGACGAGCTGAGATGGGCCGAAGGATCGACGACGGCGCGCGAGTCGCCGGCGGAGGGCTCTGAGATCCCGCGTACCGCCGACGAGGCCGCCGCCGTGGATGCCGACTATCCGCTGACCCCGGTTCCGCGGGACGCCCGCAAGAGCTTCTTCTCGATCATGGTCGTGCTGCTCGGGTTCACGATCTTCACCCCGACGATGATCGCCGGCGCCGGGATCGGCGTCGCCTTCCGCTTCGGCGACTTCCTGCTAGTCCTGCTCGCTGGATCGCTGATCCTCGGAGCGTACGTGTGCGCGATCGGCCTGCTGGGTCAACGCAGCGGCCTCACCACGGTCGTGATGAGTCGCTACACGCTCGGATACGGCGGTTTCCAGCTTGCCTCGATCCTGCTCGGCGGCACCCAGATCGGGTGGTACGGCGTCGTCATCGGCACGATCGGCGACATGACCGCGCAGGCGTTCGGGTGGACCGGTTATGCCCCGCGGGCCGCCACGATGGTCGTGGTCAGCATCCTGATGGCTGCCACCGCCTACTACGGGTACCGCGGCATGTACTGGGTCTCGCTGATCTCGACCCCGCTCATCCTGATCCTGGCGTTCTGGATCATGTTCCGGGCGCTCGATCACGGCGGGTGGGGCGCGCTGTTCGACATCGAGCCGTCCACCACCATGACCTGGGCGGCCGCGATCACCGCGATCGTCGGCACCTTCGTATCGGCCGGCACCCAGGTGGCGAACTGGACCCGGTTCGCGCACCGGCCGAGCCACGCCGTCGGCGCGGCGGCCATCGGGTTCTTCATCGGCAACGGGCTGATGATCTTCTTCGGCGCCATCGGCGCCCTGACGTACGGCGAGGGTGACTTCACCCAGCTCCTGTACACCATGGGCCTGATCGGGTGGGGCCTGTTCTTCCTGTTCGGCAACCTCTGGAAGTCCAATGCCGACACCGCGTACGCGTTCGGGGTCGCGGGGGCAGAGCTGTTCAACAAGCCGTCCAAGTCGCCGTTCATCGTCGGCGGCGCCGTGATCGGCACGATCCTCGCGCTCACCGGAGTACAGAACCACATCATCGAGTACCTGGTCCTGCTGGGCGTGTTCATCCCACCGCTGGGCGGCGTCCTGCTCGGTGACTGGTTCGCGCGGTGGCGCCGGGGACGTCCACCGATCACGGCCATCACCCAGGCGTTGCGGTGGCAGGGCCTGCTGCCGTACGCCGTCGCGAGCGCGATCGCCTATGCCACCAACGAGCTGCAGTGGGGGATCGCCCCCGTCAACGGCATCATCGTCGCCGCACTGCTCGCCTTCGCCCTCGCGCGAGTGGGCGATCCGGGCGTCCGCCCAGCGGCTGGGCAGCACGTCTGATCTCCCGCGACGCGAGGGCGCAAGCTGTGGTGCTGCGGACCATAGTGACGAAGGTCGCCCCGTCCACCAGCCAGGGCCGACGTCGTGCTCGCCGAGCTCGCCGACGCGGTCCGAGCCGCAGCAGCAGTCCGCAAGCGTGATGTCGACCACCAGCACTCAGTACGACGACCCCTATGGCCCGGCCACCTCGCCAACCTGCCCTCGGAGTACCTAGGGCTCCGGGGCAGTAGTGGCGTTATCGATCACCGGACCGGGCGAAGACCCCGCGGCGCTGGAGACCGTGCTGGAGCAGACGGCACAGAAGGCGTACTCGAAGGCAGAGCCATCGCTGTGAACGCATGACAACTGTCATGCTCAGGTCGTGACGACAGGGTGAGGCGGCGCGTCCGCCGGCGCGCCAGGATGAGGTCATGAGCACACCACCACCGGCGGTCCGCATCAACGGGCTGACCAAGACCTTCGGAACTCGCGGGGCCAAGGTGGTCCAGGCAGTGCGCGGCGTGGACCTGACGATCAGCTCCGGTGAGATCGTGGCCCTCCTCGGGCCGAACGGCGCGGGAAAGACCACCACCCTGGACGTCGTCCTCGGGCTGTCCGATCCCAGCGACGGCCGAGTCGACGTGCTGGGCATGACGCCCCGTAGAGCCGTCGACTCGGGCCGAGTCTCGGCGGTCCTTCAGACCGGGGGACTGCTGGCCGACATCAGCGTCCGGGAGACCGTCGAGCTGATCGCGTCGACCTACCGCGAGCACATTGGCGTGAACGAGGCGATGCGCCGAGCCGGAATCGAGCACCTGGCCGCGCGCCGGGTGTCGAAGTGCTCCGGCGGCGAGCAGCAGCGGCTGCGGTTCGCGCTCGCGCTGCTGCCCGACCCCGACCTGTTGATCCTTGACGAGCCGACGGCCGGGATGGACGTCAGCGCGCGGCACGAGTTCTGGGACACGATGCGTGCCGACGCCGGCTCGGGCCGCACGGTCATCTTCGCCACCCACTATCTCGAGGAGGCCGACGCCTTCGCCGACCGCATCGTGATGATGGCGCGTGGCGCCGTGGTGGCGGACGGCAGCACCGAGCAGATTCGCTCCCGCGCGGGAGGCCGCGTCGTCTCCGCGGACTTCAGCGTCGAGGGCTTCGAGAACGCGATGCGCGTCATCGCGTCCTTCCCGGGTGTGGAGTCGACCGAGGCCCGCGGATGCCGGATCTACGCGCGGACGCAGCGCTCGGACGACCTCGCTCGCCAGATCCTCACCGAGCTCGATGGCAGCGCGCTCGAGATTGCGACAGCGAACCTGGACCACGCCTTCATGACGTTGACCGAGTCTGCCCATGAGGGGGATAACGAGTGAACCCCACATTCGTCTGGATCGAGCTCAAGCGGATCTTCCGGAATGTCCCGGCGCTGTTCTTCACGGCAGTGCTCCCGGCCTTCATGTACATCGTGTTCGGCGCGACTCAGGACTACAAGGACCAGCGGGTGGGCAACGGCAACGTCGCGATGTTCATCATGGTGTCGATGGCGGTGTACGGCGCGGTCACCGCGACCACGAGCATCGGCGGCTCGGCGGCTGTGGAACGCATGCAGGGCTGGGGTCGCCAGCTCGGGCTGACCCCGATGCGGGACTCGGGCTATGTGTCCAGCAAGGCTATGGTCGCCATCATCATCGCGTTGATCCCGATCGCGCTCATCTATGCGATCGGCGCGTCCACGGGCGCCGACGCCACCGCGAGCGCCTGGGTGCTCACGGCCGTGCTGTGCGTGCTCGGCTCGGCGATATTCGCGCTGTTCGGCCTGGCGATCGGGGCGGCTTTCCGTTCCGAGGCGGCGGTGAGCGCAGCCGGCGGCTCCATCGTGATCCTCGGTTTCCTCGGCAATGTGTTCATCCCGCTGTCGGGCACGATGCTCGCGATCGCCAAGTTCACACCCCTCTACGGAGTTGCCGCACTCGCGCGCTATCCGGTCACCGAGGGCTATCTCGCCTCCGGCGACGGGGCCAGCGATCGTGACGAGCTCTGGGAGATCCTGCTTAATGTAGGCGGATGGACGTTGATATTCGCGGTGCTGGCGATCGTGCTGGTCCGCAAGGGGCGCAACCGGCAGTGAACCAGGCCGAGCACCGTGACGGTGCCTCTCCGGGATCGGCCGCCGAGCAGGGGTTCGCGGACCGGTTCGGGTGGCTGCTCGGCGGCATCTGGGTGATCTTCCTCGTCTATCCCGCGCTCGGCATCCTGCACTCGGACACACCGGCGGCCTGGAAGGCCGCCGGTGTCGCCGTCACGGTGGCCTTCGGTGTGGTGTACGTCGCTGCTCTTGCGGCTCTCGACCGGATTGAGGCGCCGGAGGCGGACCGGCGCTTCTTCGTCTTCCTCTGTCTCATGCTGCTCGCGATCGTCACGATTCCCTACCTCGGTCTCGGCGCCCTCGGTTTCGTTCCCTACCTGGTGTCGTACTCGATGCTTGCGCTGCCCCGCCGGTTCGCCTACGCCGTGTTCGTGCTGGCGCTCACCATGACGATCGTGCTGCCTGCCATCGCCAGGTTGATCGGCGACTGGTGGTTCATGGCGATCATCGTGATGCTCACCGGGTTCACCACCCTGTTCGTGCGGATCATGGAGGAGCGCGAGACCCAGACCGAGATCGTCAAGGAGCAGCTGGCAGTGGTCGCCGAGCGCGAGCGCGTGGCGCGGGACGTCCACGATGTCCTCGGCCACTCCTTAACCGTCGTGACGGTGAAGGCCGAGCTCGCGCAGCGGCTGATCGACGTCGATCCCGACCGGGCGCGCAGCGAGATGCATCAGATCCAGTCCCTCACGAGGCAGGCACTTGCCGAGGTCCGGGCCACGGTCGGCGGGCTGCGGGTGGCTCGCCTGGGCGACGAGCTCGACTTGTCCCGAGACGCGCTGGCGTCGGCGGGGGTCAGGGGCACGGTCCCGGACGATCCGGACGTCGTGGATCCTCGCTACCGGATCATCTTCGCGTGGGCATTGCGCGAGGCGATCACGAACGTCATCCGGCACTCCGGAGCCACCGAATGCGTGGTCTCATTGTCGGAACGGGGGATGACTGTCGTCGACAACGGCATCGGGCTCGGTGAGCGCCCCGCCGGCAACGGGCTCAGGGGCATTCGAGAGCGGGTCGAGGCGGCGTCCGGTCGACTCGACATCCGCACCGACGTGGAGTCCGGTGGCACGCTGATGAAGGTGGTGATGTAGCCGATGGTCCGGGTACTGCTGGCCGACGACCAGGCTCTGGTCCGCGGCGCCATGGCCGCCCTGCTGAGCCTCGAGACGGACATCGAGGTCGTCGCTGAGGTCGGCCGCGGCGACCTCGTCGTCGACGCCGCCCGCGAGCACGAGGCCGAGGTCTGCCTGCTCGACATCGAGATGCCAGGACTGGATGGAATTCACGCGGCCGCGGCCCTACGCGACAGTCTTCCCGGGTGCCGGTCGCTGATCGTCACGACCTTCGGTCGACCTGGATATGTGTCTCGCGCGCTCGCCGCCGGTGCGTCGGGCTTCGTCGTGAAGGACACCCCGGCCGCCGAGCTGGCCGAGGCCGTACGCCGGGTGCACGCTGGGCTGCGGGTCGTCGACCCGACCCTCGCGACGGAGACCCTCGCCGAGGGCCGGTCCCCGCTGACCGAACGCGAGCGGGAGGTGCTTGGGGTAGCGCTGCGCGGTGGCACCGTCGCCCAGATCGCCGCTGAGGTCCACCTCTCCCAGGGGACGGTTCGGAATCATCTGTCGTCCGCGATCGGGAAGACGAGCGCGTCGACCCGCGCCGAGGCGGCGCGAGTCGCTCAGGAGAACGGGTGGCTCTGAGGCGCTATCTGCGCAGATCCGCCTCGGCGGCGTCGAGCGCGCCGGCGATGGTCTTGTCGAGCACCCGGTGGTCGTAGCCGTCGTCGCCCATGGCGCCGACCTCGTACCGATGGCGGACGCCGAGCTGGATGCACGCGCCGCGCCAGCGCTGGAACGCGACGTAGAAGTCGATGCGGGAGACGTCGTTTCCGGACTTCTCCGCGTACCGCTGGGTCACCTCGTCGCGGGTCATGAAGCCGCCGGCCTGAGTCGGCGTATGCGTGGTCGCTGCGAACGCGGTCTCGCCGGGCTGTGACCAGGTGCTCAACAGCCAGCCCAGATCGGCCATGCTGTCACCGACGGTGGCCAGCTCCCAGTCAAAGATCGCCAGGATGTTGCCCTCCGGGTCGAAGCTGAGGTTCCCCACGCGGTAGTCACCGTGCGCGATGCCGGTCACCTGCGGCGGCACGTCCTCGATCAGCAGCTGGGCGATCCGCACGACCTGCTCGGTCTCCGGCGGCATGACGGCCTGCACTTGCGCGGTCCACCGCTCGACCTGCCGCTGGATGTATCCGGTGGTCTTGCGCGAGCCGGGTACATCCAGCTCGTTCACGTCGAGCGAGTGCAGGCGGGCGAGGACGTCGGCGATCTGCTCGCTGGCGTGATAGCGGGCCGGCTCGGACAGCTGTTGCGCGTCGTCGCTGTCGCCCATGACCACGCCGTCCACGAAGTCCATGACGTAGAAGTCCGCGCCCGTCACCGCATGGTCGTCGCAGAACGCCAGGGGCGCGGCAACGGGTACGCCGGTGCCCTGCAGCGCGGTGATGAACTTCCACTCGCGGCCCATGTCGTGGGCGGACTCGAGCACGCTGCCGGTCGGCGGCCGGCGCAGCGCGACCTTCCGGCCCTGGGTGTCGGTGACCAGGTAGGTGAGGTTCGAGCGGCCTCCGGCAATGAGGGTGAACTGGGCCGGGCCGGCGAATCCCTGGACGTTGTCGCTGATCCAGCGGGTCACGGCGTCCGGTTCGATTCCGGCGATCGGTCGGGAGTCAGACGTCATGGCTAGAGGGTAACCGACCGAACGCTTGCTCGGTAGATCATGGTCATCCGATCCGGGGCATCTCCCCAGCGCGCTCGTACGCTGCCTCGTGGGCGGCTCCGGCTGCCAGGACCGTGGGCTCGTCGAAGGGCCGCCCGATCAGCTGCATCCCGACCGGCAGCCCGCTGCCGGTGAACCCGCACGGGACCGACAGTGCGGGCAGCCCGGTGAGATTTCCGGGCGCGCTGGTCCGCACATAGGCGTTGATGACCGGCTCGCCGGTGCTCTCGAAGGCCTCCTGGCCGACCTTCGCCGGCGGCTGGGGGAGGGTCGGCGCCGCCACGAGGTCGATCCCCTCGGCGAACATGTCCCGCCAGCCCTGCTGCAGCAGGCTTCTCACGCGCAGGGCCTTGATGTAGTCGGTGGCGTAGATGAGCTCACCGGCCTCGAGCAGCACCCGCACGTCGGGCTCGATGTCACCGCCCTTCTCGCGCAGTCGCTCCTGGTGATAGGCGCTGGCCTCGGAGCAGAAGATGGCGTACTCGCACGGCATGTACGCCGCTGCGTGCGGGATCTCCACCTCGCGGATCTGGGCACCGAGACCGGCCAGCCGCTCCACACCCGCCCGCACGGCTGCATCGACATCCGGGTCGACCCCGTCGGTGAAGTAGTTCGTCGGCACGCCGATGGTCAGGCCTTGGACGCCGCGGCCCAGCGCGTCGTCATAGTCCGCGACCGGTACGTCGACCGTCGCCGGGTCGGTCCGGTCGTAGCCGGCGACCGCCTGCAGCATCGCAGCCGTGTCCGCGACGGTGCGGGCCATCGGGCCCACGTGGTCCAGCGCCCAGCTCAGGGATGCGATTCCGGTACGCGACACGCGTCCATAGGTGGCCTTCAGCCCGACGACCCCATTGACCGACGAGGGGATGCGGATCGAGCCCCCGGTGTCGGTGCCGATCGCGATGTGGCACATCCCGGCGGCGAGCGCGGCCCCCGAGCCGCCGCTGGAGCCCCCCGGGATGTGGTCGAGGTTCCAGGGGTTGCGTGTCGTCGGCGTGATGACGCCGAAGGCGAACTCGTGCGTGTGGGTCTTGCCGACCATGATGGCCCCGGCCTCGGCCAGCCGGCGGACGATCGCGGCGTCCTCGTCCGGTATGTAGTCCAGCCGGGTGCGCGAGCTGGAGGTGGTCGGGACGCCAGCGGTCTCGACCAGATCCTTCACGCCGACGGTGATTCCGTGCAATGGCCCGCGGTAGTTGCCGGAGGCGATCTCCTGCTCGGCGCGGCGAGCGGCGTCCATCGCATCCTCGGCGGTCACCGTGGCGAACGCGCCGACCTTGTCCTCGAGCTGGTCGATGCGGGCGAGCACCGACTCGACCAGCTCGACCGGTGACAGCTGCTTTGACTCGATGAGCGCGGCCGCGTCGACGACCGACAGTTCGTACGGGGCCATGGCTACTCCCACCTCGCGTCGAATGCCGTGGCCACCGGCGTCTCGCCGATGTCGATGGCGTCGAGCTGGTCGATCAGCCCGACGATGCTGTCCAGCACCGGGGCCACGACCTCGGCGCGGTCCGGCGTCAGCGTGAGGCGTGCATGCGCGCTGAGATGCTCCAGCGGCGCTCCGGTCGACGGTCTGCGGGTGGGGAACTCCACGACGGATACCTCCTGCTCACGACCGGTCGGCCACCGGCCACACTGTGAGCACCATTGCAGACAGGTTCAGCCCAGACAATCGTTGTTGAAAGTGCAATCAGATATACAGTTCCAAGGTGACTTCCGCACCGCTGCGCATCGGCTACGTGTCGCTGCATACCTCGCCGACCGATCTGCCGGGCAGCGGCGACGCCGGCGGCATGAACGTCGTCGAGCTCAACCAGGCGCTCGCCCTCGGGCGCCGGGGTCATTCGGTCGACCTGATCACTCGCCGGGCCGATGCCGCGCTCCCGGCGTTTTCGCAGATCGGCCCCGGGGTCACGCTGCGGCTGCTGGATGCCGGCCCGGCCGAGCCGATGGCCAAGAGCGCGCAGGAAGCCGTGATCGACGACTTCGGTCGCGAGCTGGCCGGCCTCGAACCGTACGACGTGATCGTCTCCCAGCACTGGATGTCCGGCATGGCGGCGCTCCCGGTCGCGCGCACCTGGTCGGTCCCGCACGTGCAGAGCTATCACTCGATCGCGGCGTCGGTCGGTGCAGCCCTCGAAGAGGGAGAGCCGCCGGAATCGGCCGGACGCGAGGCCGGAGAGCGACGGCTTGCGGCCGAATCGGAGGCGATTGTCGCGATCAGCGGGGCGGAGGCCGCGACCGTGATCGACCGGCTCCACGCAGACCCCACCAAGGTGCACGTCGTCCCGCCAGGAGTGGACCGCACGGTCTTCACTCCGACCAGGAATCGTCGCGATCCCAGATATATAGCCTATGCGGCTCGCCTGCAGCCACTCAAGGCGCCCGACCTCGCCATCCGAGCGCTCGCCGAGGTGACGCCCGCCGTACGCCCGGAACTGTGGATCGCGGGTGACACCTCCCGTGACTTCACCGCCTACCGTGCCGAGCTCGACGAGCTGGTCCGGGAGCTCGGGCTGGCTGACCTGGTCCGGTTCGTCGGCTCCTTCGACCGGCCCGGCCTGGCCCGCTTCTTCCAGGAAGCAACCCTCACGGTGGTCCCCTCCTTCTCAGAGACCTTCGGCCTGGTCGCACTCGAGTCCGCGGCGTGCGGTACGCCGGTGATCGCCACGGCAACCGGCGGCCTCATGGAGTCGGTCTCCGACGGCGAATCCGGGGTGCTCATGCGTGACCGCGACCCGCGTGCGTGGGGGACGCAGATCGAGGCACTGCTGACCGATCCCGAGCGCTACGACGAGCTCGTGTCCGGGGCGGTGCGGCACGCCACCCGCTTCGACTGGGATGACTCGGCCGCGGGCGTCGAGTCGGTCCTCACCGCGCTGGTGACGGGCCGATGACCACCAGCCCCGGCCGCTTCCCTTACGGGCGAGTGCTGCTGATCCACGCCCACCCGGACGACGAGACACTCGCCACCGGAGTGCTCATCGCGGACCTGACCGCGCGCGGAGCAGCCGCCGGCGTGGTCACGGCCACCCGCGGCGAGCAGGGGGAGATCGTCGACGGAGCGCTCGCCCGGCCGGTGTCCGGCGAGCAGCTGAGCAGGGTGCGTGAGGACGAGCTGCGCGAAGCCCTGGACTCGCTCGGCGTGCGATGGCACGCCTACCTGGGCACCCGGCCCGCCCGCGCCGCCGGGCTGGCTGATCGCGCATACGCGGACTCAGGCATGCGATGGATCCGGCCCGGTCTGGCCGGTCCGGCGGGGGACGTCGGACCGGACGCGCTCACCCGGGCTCCGCTGGAGGAGGTGACCGGGGACATCGCTGCCGCGATCTCGGCCTACCGGCCCGACGCGGTCGTGACCTACGACGTCGACGGCGGATACGGCCACCCCGACCACGTGCTCTGCCACCACGCCACCGTGCGGGCCTGCCAGGAGCTGGACGTCGCGCTGTGGTTCACGACGTCCGACCCCGCCGAGCACCATGTCGCGGTCGAGGGCGCCCAGCACCTCGACATCGTCAAGCGCGCATTGCGCAGCCACCGCACGCAGTTGACCGTGGTCGGCGAGGACGTCGTGCACAGCGGCGGGCAGCGCGAGCCGATCCTGACCCGGGTGCTGCTGCGTCGCGGGTGAGATGCGGGGCGATCGGCGGCGCGTGATGCCGGGCGATCAGCCGTGCAGCGGTGCGGCCGTCCGCTCGCTCGCGTACGTCAGGTCGACCCCGGGCGCCAGCTCCACCACGTCGAAGCCCTCCCCGGCGACCGCGAACACGCCGAGATCGGTGTAGACGCGGTCGACGACGCTCATCGCAGTCAGCGGGTACTGGCATCTGGCCACCAGCTTGCTGCGGCCCTTGGGATCGGTGTGGGTCATCGCCACGAGCACCTTCTTGGCGCCGACGGCGAGGTCCATCGCACCGCCCACGCCAGGCAGTCGCGACATGTCACCGGTCGACCAGTTCGCCAGGTCGCCGTTCATCGCGACCTCGAACGCACCCAAGACCGACACGTCGAGATGTCCACCTCGCATGATCATGAACGAGTCGGTGTGATGGAAGTACGAACCACCCGGCAACAAGGTGACGAACTCCTTGCCGGCGTTGATCAGGTCCGGGTCCTGCTGATCGACCGGAGGCGCCGCGCCCATCCCCAGGATCCCGTTCTCAGAATGCAGCACGACCTCGCGCTCGGGTGGCAGGACGTCGGCGACCTTGGTCGGCATCCCGATGCCGAGATTCACGTAGGCGCCGTCCGGGATGTCCGCTGCGATCCGTCGCGCGATCTGATCGCGGCTCCAGCCGGTCTGCGTGCTCACGAGCTGACCTCCACGACTCGGTCGACGAAGATTCCCGGGGTGATGATGTGCTCGGGGTCGAGTGTGCCCAACTCCACGATCTCGGTCACCTCGACGACGGTGGTCCGGGCGGCGGTGGCCATGGTGGGCCCGAAGTTGCGCGCCGCCTTCCGGTAGGTGAGATTGCCCCACCGGTCGGCCTGGCGCGCCTTGATCAGCGCCACGTCGCCGGGCAGGGGGTTCTCGAGCACGTGCAGTCGCCCGTTGATCTCGCGGGTCTCCTTGCCCTCGCCCAGCACCGTGCCCGCGCCGGTGGGGGTGAAGAAGCCGCCGAGCCCCGCACCGGCGGCGCGCATCCGCTCGCTGAGCGTGCCCTGCGGGACGAGCTCGAGCTCGAAGGTGCCCTCCTGCCAGCGATCAAGGACCCAGTTCGCGCCGTCCACCGACCGTGGGTACGAGCAGACGAGGCGGCTGACCCGCCGCTCCCAGACCAGGGTCGCGATGGGAGAGCCATCGCCTCCGGCATTGTTCGTGACGATGGTCAGCTCGCGTGCCCCGGTATCCATGAGCGCGCCGATGAGGTGCGCCGGCATACCCGAGGCCCCGAAGCCTCCGATGAGGACGGTCTGGCCGTCCTCGACGCCGGCCAAGGCCTCGGCGCAGGACGCCACCTGTTTGTCGATCACGGCGATTCCCTCCGACTGTTGGTTGCCGACTCTAACGACCTGCCGGCCTGCAGGCGAACAGCCGCGTGTCATCCCGCTCCGACGGTTGTGGCGGCGCTGGGTAAGTTGTCGGCATGAGCCACCCCGACCGCAACGACAGCCTCGCGGAGATCCTCAAGCTCGAGACCATCGATCTCGGCCTCTACCGCACCACCTATCACTTCGAGGAAAAGTTCCCGCTCTACGGCGGGCAGGTCGCGGCGCAGGCGATCCTGGCGGCGGGGCGCACGGTCAGCGACGACCGGCAGCCGCACTCCATGCACTGCTACTTTCTCCGCGGCGGAAACCCCGCGAAGCCGGTGGTCTTCCACGTGGCCAACGACTTCGACGGCGGTTCGTTCTCCTCCCGGCGGGTGATCGCCGTGCAGGACGGCGAGGTCATCTTCAACTGCACGGTCAGCTTCCACCGGCACAACGAGGGCCCGGATCTCCAGGCGGTCCAGCCGCAGCCGATTGGCGACCCCGACGCGCTGCGCGACTGGGATGCCAAGCGGCTGCACTCGATCCAGATGAAGGAGCCTGAGCGCGACAACCCCAACAACTTCTGGCCGAAGGACTTCCTCGCGCGCGTCACCGCCGACCTCGGCGACGACCCGATGATGCATGCCGCCGGGCTCATGTACCTCACCGACGCCGGCAGCGGCCTGGCGGAGATCAGGACCCAGGACGTCGGGTTCCTCTCGACGATCGATCACACGGTCTGGCTGCACCGCATTCCCGACATCACGAAGTGGGCGCTGTTCAACTACCGCCCTCGGCGTACCGGCGGCGGCCGCGGGCTGTACACCGGATCGGTGTTCGACGGCGACGGGCAGCTGATCGCCACCGTCGCGCAGGAATGCCTGTTCCGCTACCAGCGGCCGAAGGCGGACGCATGAGACTCGGACTCGGCACGGGCTACTGGTCCTCGGGCCCGCCCGAGGGAGTGGAGCAGGCCGTCGCGCAGGCCGAGCAGCTCGGTTTCGACAGCCTGTGGACCGCCGAGGCCTACGGCTCCGACGCCCTGACGCCGCTTGCCTGGTGGGGTGCCCGCACCTCCCGGCTGCGGCTGGGCACCTCGGTGTGCCAGATGTCCGCCCGCACCCCTACGGCGCTGGCGATGGCCGCGCTCACCATGGACCACCTCAGCGGCGGACGGGTGATCGTCGGCATCGGAGCCTCCGGCCCTCAGGTGGTCGAGGGGTGGTACGGCCAGCCCTACCCGAGGCCGCTGGAGCGCACCCGCGAGTACGTCGAGATCATGCGCGCGGTGTGGCGGCGCGACGAGCCGGTCAGCCACCACGGCAAGCACTACCAGCTGCCGTACGCCGGGGGAGCGGGGCTCGGCAAGCCGCTGAAGTCGACCGTGCACCCGCTGCGTACCGACATCCCGGTGTTCCTCGGCGCCGAAGGTCCCAAGAACGTGGCCCTCGCCGCCGAGATCGCCGACGGCTGGATCCCGTTGTGGTTCTCGCCGAAGTCCGACGCGTTTTACCGCGCAGCCCTCGCTGAGGGCTTCGCGCGCGACGGTGCACGGCACGACGCGGGCAGTTTCGATGTCGCGAGCATGGCGTGGATCATCGAGCACGAGGACGTCGACGTCGCCGCCTCGTTCCTCAAGCCGGCCGTCGCGCTGTACGCGGGCGGCATGGGTGCCAAGCAGGTCAACTTCCACAAGGACGTCTTCGCTCGCATGGGCTGGGGCGAGGTGGTCGAGGAGGTGCAGGAGCTCTACCTCGCCGGCCGGTCCAAGGACGCCGCGCAAGTGATCCCGACCGCTATGGTCGAGGACGTCGCGTTGATCGGGCCGGCCGAGAAGATCGTCGAGGACTACCAGCGCCGGTGGCGCGACACCTGCCTCACGACGCTCATCCTGCACGGCATCCCGAAGGGCCCCAACGGCGCTCGGATCCTCGACGCCATCCGCGAGTAGCCGCGTCGATCGGTGGTGTCGTGCTTGCGGTCCGGTAACGATGCGGCGACAACCCGCGGCGGGCGCGGAATAGCGTAGGCCCGCCCACCGTTGTGCCCTAGGTTTGCCCTGCCGGGCACCACATCACGGGAGGGCGCATGGGAGTCGAGCTGCTGCCATCGGTGCTCACCTCGGGATGGGCCAGCGGAGTCAACGCGTACGCCGCCGTCCTGGTCCTCGGGCTGATGAGCCGCTTCGGCGACGCCACCGCGATACCTGCCGGGCTCGGCAGCACCTGGGTGCTCACGATCGCGGGCGTGCTCTTCCTGGTCGAGATGGTCGCCGACAAGGTCCCGTACGTCGACTCGATCTGGGACGGCGTCCACACCTTCATCCGGCCGGTCGTGGGCGCCGGACTCGGATATCTGCTGGCCAAGGACGTCGGCGGGTACGAGGCCGTGGCGGCCACCCTGGGTGGCGGCGCGGTCGCGTTGGCCAGTCATGGTGTAAAGTCGACAAGTCGGGCGGCAATCAACACCTCGCCCGAACCGGTCAGCAACATCACGATGAGCACCGCAGAGGACGTCACGGTCCTCGGCATCCTGGCGCTTGCTGTATCGCAGCCGTGGGTCGCTGCTGCAATCTGCATCGTGCTGCTGATCGCCGGGGCAGCGGTGATCTGGTACGTAATCAGCCGGGTGCGCAGCTACCGCGAACGCCGGCGACAGCGCAGGCTCAGCCTCGGCGAGGTGCTCCGCCAGCGGATCGTGCTCGATGACGAGCCGGAGACGGCCGCCCGGCGCGAACCGAGATAAGTCTTCACCTGAAACGCAGCCGCAGTTTGCTGCGTCGTCATAGCCGACGACTTGAATCTTCGGCAAGCAACACCAAGAAAGGAGGGTCACGACGTGAACCGACGCATCGGCATCGATGAGATGGACCGCATGTGCAACGCGATTATGCAGCTGGGCTACCAGCCACATGAAGCACGTATCGCCGCCACCACGATGAGCCGGCTGGTCAACCAGCAGGGCTTCGTCGTCGGTAGCAGCGAACACCTCGCGTGGGCCCGACGAGAGATCGGCAACGACTCGATCGTCACGGCCGCAGTGGACGCGCTCGCCGCGTAGCTGCCGCACTCGAACCCCAGGCGACGCCTCCCGTACGGGAAGCGTCGCCTTTCGCGTGCGCTCAGCCCTCCAGCACGCCTGCCTCGCGTGCCGGCTCGGCGTACGCCGCCGCCAGCGAGGCCACCGTCTCGTGCGCGTTCAGGCCGCTCGGATTCGGCAGCACCCATACCGGTCGGCCCGCGATCTGGATCTGCTGGCGGCCGGCGAGCGCATCCCGTCGACCGAAGGCCGTTCGGTAGCTCGTCAGGCCCAGGAACGCGACCACCCGCGGCGCGATCGCCGTCACGCGGTCGGGGAGCAGCCGCGCACCCTCGCGAAGCTCCGCGGTGGACAGCTCGTCCGCACGCGCGGTGGCCTTGCTGACGATGTTGGTGATCGCGATCCCGCGCTGCACCAGCATCCGGCGATCCTCGGGCCGGAAACCGGCGCGTGCATCGACCAGGTACGGCGTGATCCCGGCCGCCGCCAGCGCCGGATAGAAGCGGTTTCCGGGACGTGCGAAGTGGGCCTCGGTCGCGGCACTCCACAGCCCCGGGTTGATGCCGACGAACAGCAGCCGGGCGCCCGGTCCGCGCAGGTCGGGAACGTGGTGGCCGGCGTACTGCTGCAGGTCCCGGACCTTCGGGCGCTCGGCGCGCCGCGCCGGATTGCGGGGGCTCATGACCGGAGCCTATAGAGTCGGTGAGCGACAGCGAGGAGGCGTCGGATGGGCAGCGGGCTGGGGCAGTACGTCGAAGGGTGGCGCCCGGATCCGACCACGGTGACCGACGTGCTCGACGCCGACCGGGCCGGCTGGCTCGGCGACATCCTCGATGCCGGTGACCTGCTCCTCGGCGCCGAGCTTCCGCCGACCTGGCAGTGGGGTTTCTTCACCGAGTGGCCGCCGTCCGCCTCCCTGAACGCCGACGGCCACCCGGCCGAAGGGTCCTTCCAGCCCCCGGTTCCCGAGCGTCAGCGCATGTGGGCCGGTGGTTCGCTCGTCGTCGAGCGGCCGTTGCGACTCGGCGCCGAGGTAGAGCGCCGCGGGCGGCTGCTCAACGCCGAGCCGAAGTCCGGCCGGTCGGGCGAGATGATCCTGGTCGCTGTCGAGTACCAGTACCTGCAGGGCGGCGAGCTGTGTTACCGGGAGGTGCAGAATCACGTGTACCGGTCGGGGGTTACCAAGGCAGCTGCGCGGCCGTGGCCGGCCAGGCCCACCACCCCGGTCGCCAGCGACGCCGCATGGCGGCACGAGATCGTCACCGACCCGATCCGGCTGTTCCGGCTCAGCGCGCTGACCGGCAACTCGCACCGCATCCACTACGACCGTCCCTACGCCACCGAGGTCGAGGGCTACCCGGATCTGGTAGTGCACGGCCCGCTGCTCGCCCAGCACCTGGCCACGCTGGCACGGCGCCACGAGCCTGTTCTGCAGCTGGTCGGCTTCGACTACCGCGTACAGCAGCCGGTCTTCGTCGGGGACGCCGTCACTGCCCTCGGCCGTCCCGACGGCGAGTACGCGCAGCTGGAGGTCCGCTCCGAGGGCGACCGCGTGCACGTCAGTGCCACCGCGCGATACCGGCGGGCGCGGTGAACGAGCCGGCCGTGCTCAGTGAGCGAGTCTGGACCATCCCCAACATCCTCAGCCTGCTCCGGCTGGCCGGCGTGCCACTGTTCCTCTGGCTCCTGCTCGGTCCCCAGGCCGACCTGTGGGCGGCCGTCGTCCTCGCCGTCTCGGCGTTCACCGACTGGGCGGATGGGAAGATCGCCCGCCGGTATGGCCAGACCAGCCGGCTCGGCCAGCTGCTCGACCCGGCAGCCGACCGGCTGTACATCCTCAGCACCCTGCTGGCCTTCGTGCTGCGCGACATCGTCCCCTGGTGGTTCGTTGCCCTGCTGCTCATCCGCGACCTCGCCGTAGGCATCGCGCTGCTGGTCCTGCGTCGGCATGGTTATGAGGCCCTACAGGTGAACTATCTGGGCAAGGCGGCCACCTTCTGCCTGCTCTACGGATTCCCGCTGCTGCTGCTGGCCAAGGCCGCCGAGTCGACGGCCGCCGTGAGCCTGCCGCTGGCCTACGCGTTCATCATCTGGGGGGCCGCGCTGTACCTGATCGCCGGTGCACACTATGTCCGGCAGATCGCGCAGATCGTGCGCTCCGCTCCCGCGACGGCGGCATGAGCGCACCGACGTGGGCCGACCGGTGGGGCCTGCGGACCTTGATGAGCCAGACCCTCGACCCGGCGTACGCCGCGGCGGCAGGCCGCCCGCAGTCTCGCCGGGCGCAGGTGCTCGTGGTCGTCGTCCTGCTGCTCGCGGGCGTCACGCTCGGCGCGGCATACCGGCACCAGCAGCACCAGGCCACCGATCGGCAGGCGGCGCGCACCGCGCTGATCGAGCAGATCACCGTGCGGAGCGCGGAGGTCGCGGTGCTGGCCGACAGCCTGAGCGAGCTGCGCGCCGAGGTGGCCACCCTGCGTGCCGATGCGCTCGGCTCGACCGAGCAGGGCCAGGCGCTGATCGACCAGATCCAGCACCAGGAGGCCGCGGCCGGGTTGAGCCCGGTCGTCGGACCGGGCGTGCGGATTACGGTCGGCAACCCGCCTGCCCCGGCCGGCAGCGATCCGGTCGGCGCCGACGAGACGACGGAGCCGCCGGTCACGATCACCGACGCCGATCTGCAGCGCGCGGTCAACGCGTTGTGGGGCAGCGGGGCGGAGGCGATCGCCGTCAACGGGGAGCGAATCGGTCCGCTCACCGCCATCCGGCAGGCGGGCGGCACGGTCCTGATCGACTTCCAGCCGGTCGCCAGCCCGTATGTCATCGAGGTGATCGGCGATCCGGCGAGCCTGCCGGCGCGGTTCGCGAGCACTGAGCCGGCCCGCAGGTTCAATACCTACCGGTCGGCGTACGGCGCGGAGTACGAGGTGCAGACCGCAGAGGACCTCGAGCTGCCGGCTGCCCGCGAACCGATCACCGCCGGCTCCACGACGGAAGGAGACTAGGTGATACCTGCGGTCATCGCGCTGCTCGGCGGCGTCGCCCTCGGGCTCTGGCTCGATCCCACCGTCCCCATCTGGCTGCAGCCCTATCTGCCGATCGCCGTCGTAGCGGCGCTCGACGCGCTGTTCGGCGGCGTGCGGGCCCGCCTCGATGGAATCTTCGATGCGAAGGTTTTCGTCGTGTCGTTCATCTCCAACGTCGTGATCGCGGCGCTGATCGTATTCCTGGGCGACAAGCTCGGTGTCGGCGCACAGCTGTCGACCGCGGTGGTCGTGGTGCTCGGCATCCGGATCTTCGGAAACGCCGCCGCGATCCGAAGGCATGTGTTCAAGGCATGAGCGAGCAGCCGCAGGAGTTATCCGCCGATCCGGACGACGACACCACGGGCGGACGGGTCCTCTCGTGGCGGGCCAAGGCTGCGATCGCGCTCGTCTGCGCCTTGCTGGGTGCCGGTCTGGCAGTACAGGCGCGGTTGACCTCCGACGTCGACCGGGACCTCCGCGGCGCGCGTCAGGAGGACCTCGTCCACATCCTGGACGACCTGGACGGCCAGCACGACCGGCTGGGCCAGGAGGTCGCCGAGCTCTCCGACACGAAGGACCAGCTCGCCACGGGCGACGACCAGGCCGAGGCCGCGCAGCAGGAGGCCCAGACCCGGCTGGATCAGCTGGAGATCCTGAACGGAACGGTCGCGGCCACCGGGCCCGGCATCGAGATGGAGATCATCCCCGGCAGTGAACCGGTGACTGCCGACGCACTGATCACCGTCATTCAGGAGCTGCGGGCGGCGGGGGCGGAGGCGATCCAGGTCGGTCAGGTGCGGATCGGCGTGAGCTCCGCCGTCACCACGAAGGGTGACACCGTGGCCATCGACGGCCAGCAGCTGAGCTTCCCACTGACGGTCCTGGCCATCGGCGATCCCGCAACCCTCGCGACCGCGATGGGCATTCCCGGAGGGGCCGTCGCGAGCCTGACGTACGCCGACGCGGAGGCGGTGCTCACGCAGTCGGACCAGATCCAGATCACGGCTGTGCGCAGTCCTGACGAACCCGAGCACGCCGAGCCGGCGGAGCCCAGCTGAGCTTCTCGCCCGGGGCGTGTGCGGCGCCGGCTGAGCGCGTTGCACGAGCTGAAGCGCGCTGACTAGGCTTGGCCTGCCGCTGCTTGCGATGGCGGCACCAAGGCCGCGACGACCCCTCAGGAGCCGACGATGATCCCCACCGAACTCCAGTACACCGCTGAGCACGAGTGGGTTCGCTCCGGCGGCGACCTCGAGGACGGCGTGGTTCGAGTGGGCATCACCGACCATGCCCAGGACGCGCTGGGTGACATCGTCTTCGTCGAGCTGCCGGCAGTCGGTGACACCATCACTGCGGGAGAGACCTGCGGCGAGGTCGAGTCCACGAAGAGCGTCTCGGAGCTCTACGCGCCGGTCAGCGGCGAGGTGATCAACCGCAACGAGGAGCTCGACGGCTCTCCGGAGGCGATCAACGCCGATCCGTACGGCGCGGGATGGATGTTCGAGGTGCGCTTGAGCGACCCGTCCCAGCTGGGGTCCCTGCTGGACGCCGCGGCCTACGGCGAGGCCGTCGGAGGCTAACTCTCAACCTAAACCTGAGGGTGAAGGCTCACTGTCGACCTCAGGTTGACCCTTGTTTTTTCAACCGCGTAATCTTGCATGAGGCCGCCCTTCGCGCGGCCGTTGCTGTCGGAAAGGGTGTCTTCATTGACCTGCAAGAACTGTGGTGCCGAGCTCACACCGGATGCTCGTTTCTGCGCCCAGTGCGGAGCGCCCGCCGGGGGCGGGGTCGACTACTCGACCCTCCCGTCCGGTGAGACGACCCGCCAGTTCCGCCCGGTGGGCTCGGAGGACTCCTCGGACAGCGGGGAGCACGACGCCGTCGAGCCGGAGACGATGTCGATCGAGGGTCTGCCGGCGGATACCGCGTTGCTGGTGGTCAAGCGTGGCCCGAACGCCGGCAGCCGTTTCCTGCTCGATCAGCAGGTGACGACCGCTGGCCGTCACCCCAACAGCGACATCTTTCTCGACGACGTCACCGTCTCACGTCGCCACGTCGAGTTTCGCCGTGCGGGCCAGGAGTTCACGGTCCAGGACGTCGGCTCACTGAATGGCACCTACCTGAACCGCGAGCTGGTCGACTCGGCCACGCTCGCCAGCGGCGACGAGGTCCAGATCGGCAAGTTCCGCCTGGTGTTCCTGCTCGGTCACAAGCCGGCCGGTGATGCTGCGGGCGGCCGCGACCAGTGAGCCAGGACAGCGCGGCCCACGACGAGACGATCAGCATCGGCGAGCTCCGCGCGGCGCTGCTTCCGGACTTCCCGGAGATCACGATCTCCAAGATCCGCTATCTCGAGGAGATCGGCCTCCTGCGTCCGGCGCGCACCAAGTCGCAGTACCGGAAGTTCTCCCACGACGACCTTGCGCGGGTTCGCTACGTGCTGCGGATGCAGACCGAGCACTACCTGCCGCTGAAGGTAATCAAGGCCAACCTCGATGCGATGGATCGTGGGCTGGATGTCACCAGCGATCCCGCCAAGCCGCGCGTGCCGACTCTGGCCATGGCGCGGGATGCCGACGGGCTGCCCAGCGCCGAGGAGTTCGCCCGGCCGGCGTCCCAGGTCCGGATCTCACGCAGCGAGTTGATCGAGCAGTCCGGGCTGAGCGAGGAGATGCTCGCCAGCCTCGAGCAGTACGGCGTGATCACGCCGGAGCGCAACGGGCAGTTCGACACCGACGCCTTCGAGATCGCTCAGACGGTCGCCGCGCTGGCGGAGTACGGTTTTGAAGCACGGCATCTGCGTTCGTTCCGGACGCAGGCCGACCGCGAGATCGGTCTGTTCGCGCAGGTCGTCACCCCGCTGATGCGCCATCGCACCCCCGAGTCGCGTGGCAAGGCGGAGGAGACGATCCGCGAGCTGGCGGCGCTGTCGGTACGCCTGCACGCGACGCTGGTCCGCTCCGGGCTGCGTCGACAGGTCAACTCCTAGGAAGGAGCCGAGCGGATGCGCGAGATGAGCGTCGTCGGCGTACGACTCGAGCTGCCGGCCAACCAGCCGATCGTGCTGCTGACCGAGGTCGAGGGTGAGAAGTTCTTGCCGATCTGGATCGGCAGTGCCGAGGCGAGCGCGATCGCCTACGAGCAGCAGGGGATCAAGCCGCCGCGGCCGTTGACCCACGATCTGCTGGTGAACGTGATCGCGGCCCTGGGCTCGAAGCTGGAGCGGGTACGCATCACCGGGATGAAGGACGGGCTGTACTTCGCCGAGCTGGACCTGCAGGGCGCCGAGCCGGTCACCGTGCGGCCCTCGGACGGCATCGCGCTGGCGCTGCGGACCGGCGCACCGATCCTCGCCGACGACGATCTGGTCGACCAAGCAGGCATCACGATCGACGAGGCGACCGCCAGTGGCGACGCCGAGGAGTCCGACGACGAGGTCGAGAAGTTCCGCGAGTTCCTGGACAATGTCTCGCCCGAGGACTTCGCAGGCTCCTGAGCGCATTCGGCGCCGGCTTGAGCGCGCGAGGGCGGGTCACGATTGGATCACGCCCCGCGTGGCTTAACCCTCAGGTGAAGGTTCAGGGTTCGAACCCGCCGTACGGTGTCATTGACGCCACCGACGGTGGCTGCGTACCGTGGAATTACCTCGGTGTGCTTCTGCTGCAACGGCCGCCGACGGCTACTGGGAGGAACACGTGAGTGAGCGCCACATCCAGGACGCGCTGTTTCCGGATGCCCGTGAGGTGGCAGAGGAGCAGGCCGACCTGATCGGCTACCGCGGGCCGGTGGCGTGCAGCGCCGCAGGCATCACCTACCGGCAGCTGGACTACTGGGCTCGCACGGGCCTGGTCGCGCCCACCATCCGCACCGCCAGCGGCTCGGGCAGCCAGCGTTTGTACTCCTTCAAGGACATCCTGGTGCTCAAGGTCGTCAAGCGGCTGCTCGACACCGGGGTATCGCTGCAGAACGTGCGCACCGCTGTGGATCACCTGCGCGAGCGCGGAGTCAACGACCTGGCCAACATCACCCTGCTGTCGGATGGCACCACGGTCTATGAGTGCACCTCGGCCGAGGAGATCGTCGACCTGCTGGCTGGTGGCCAGGGAGTGTTCGGCATCGCCGTGTCCGGCGCGCTCAAGGAGCTCACCGGCTCGCTGGAGCATCTGCCGTCGGTGCGCACCGACATCGAGCAGACCAGTGCTGCGGGCGATGAGCTGGCCCGCCGCCGGATGGCCAAGAAGGCCGCTTCGGCCTAGCCGTACTCCAGGCCGTCGTCGAGATCGGCGACAGGCAGGCTCTCGCGCTCCTCGTGGAACTCCTTGAAGTGCACCCACGGCTCGCGGTCGCCCTGCCGGAACATCTTGTCCCGCGTGCGCATCATATAGCCGGCACTGACGTTGTCCTCGTCCACGAACGGCAGCCGCGGCATGTCGGCGTCCTGCGGTCGCAATCGCGGCACCACGACCGAGGCGTCCCGGTCCTTCATGTATTGCAGCAGCCGCACGACGTAGGCGCTCACCAGATCCGCGCGCAGCGTCCAGCTGGAGCGGAAGTAGCCAAAGACGTACGCCATGTTCGGCACGTTGCTGATCATGATGCCGCGATGGGTGAGCTCGCGAGTGAAGTCGACCGGCTCGCCGTCCACCTCGAACTCGATGCCACCGAAGAGCGCCAGGTCGAATCCGGTTGCGGTGACGATGACGTCCGCCGCCAGCTGCTCGCCTGAGCCGGTCCGGATCCCGTCCTCGGTGAACGAGTCGATGGTGTCGGTCACCACCGAGGCCTTCCCGTCGCGGATCGCGCGGAACATGTCGCCCTCCGGCACGACGGCGATCCGCTGCTGCCACGGGCGGTACGGCGGGTTGAAGTGCTTCTCGACCTCGAATCCCTCCGGCAGGTGCGGGCGCATCTGGTCCAGCAGCCACTCGCGCAGCGCGTCGGGTGCCTGGCGCGCGGTGGTGATGATCTCCTCGCCCTGCGCGAAGTAGGCTCGCCGCACGATCTCGTGCGTCCATTCCTCCGGAGTGTCGAGCTTGCGCAGCGTCTCTGCCAGCTCGAGGGTCTTCGGTCGCGGTAGGAAGAAGGTCGGTGTGCGCTGCAGCATCGTGACATGCTCGGCCTTCTCGGCCAGCGCGGGAATCAACGTCGCGGCGGTAGCCCCGGACCCGATGACGACGATCCTCTTGCCGGTGTAGTCGAGGTCCTCGGGCCATTGCTGGGGGTGCACGATCTCGCCCCGGAACTCATCCATGCCGGGCCAGGTCGGGGTGTAGCCCTTCTCGTGACCGTAGTACCCCTGACACATCCACAGGAAGGGGGTGGTGATCCGCAGCGGCGCACCGTCGTCCTCGCCGCGAGAGACCTCGACGGTCCACAGCTGCTTCTCGGAGCACCAGGACGCGTGGGTGACCTTGTGCCGATAGCGGATCGAGCCGGCGAGGTCGTTCTCCTCGATCACCTCGTTCAGGTACGAGAGGATCTCGCCGGCGCTTGCGATCGACGGGCCGCGCCACGGCTTGAAGCCGTAGCCGAAGGTGAACAGGTCGCTGTCGGATCGGATGCCGGGGAATCGGTGCGTCCACCATGTCCCGCCGGCGCCGTCCAGCGCATCGACGATGAGGAAGCTCGTCTCGGGCAGGTGGGTGCGCAGATGGTACGCCGCGCCGATCCCGGAGATCCCCGCGCCGACGATCAGCACATCGACGTGCACGGTCTCGGTCGTCTCGGACGTCGGCTCCAGCTGCGTCTGGGTGTCAGTGGGTGGCACGATCAGCCTTTCGTTCGCACTGCTAGGCAATGACACTGGTCACCCTATGGCGTGTCTCCCAAATCGTGCGCTGGGAGGCGAGGACAGGTCCGGTGAGAGGCCGACGGGTAAGCGGGGCGTGACGCGTCTGCGCCCAGGTTTGTCCACAGGCGGGGGCGAGGGGGTGACGAGAGATGGAGACAGCGCTGGCAGCGGCGGCGGGGTTCGCGCTGGCAGGGGTCGTCTATGGGTACGTGTGGCTCTTCCGGCGTTCGCTGCCGCGAAACGGGTTCCTGGGGTTCTGCACGAAAGCGACGACGCGGTCGGATGCAGCTTGGCGCAAAGGCCACGAGGCCGCGTCTGGCTGGACGGCAGCTGCAACTGCGATCTGCTGGTCCGAAGTCCTTCTGACAGTGGGGATGGCCCGGAGCGATGAGTTGATGTCTGTCGCGGGTGCAGTCATCTGGATCTGGCTTGCCCTGCTCATCGGTTGTCTCCTGCGAGCGAACGCAGTCGCCGATCGAGCAGCCAAGAGCATCAGCGTGTAGTAGGAGCAATCTGCGTCCATGGTGCCCGCTTCAGTGTCAAGTATCCTAAAGACCACCCGGGACAGGGGTTGACTCTCGGGTAACCCGAAGCCCGACTCTTGAGTTATGAGTGACGATCTCCTCAACGTCGGGCCGTTCGCGAAGCGCGCAGGGCTCAGCGTGCATGCGCTGCGCCACTACGACGAATTGGGCCTGCTCAAGCCCACCGAAGTCGACCCGAACACCGGCTACCGCCGCTATTCCACCAGCCTGCTCACGACGGCAAGGCTCATCGCCGATCTGCGCTGGCTCGACGTCCCCCTCCACGACGTTCGCGAGATCGTCGCGGCACACTCCTCAGACCGGGCGCGGGCTTTACTCGAGTCACATGCCGACCGCCTTGTTCGCACCCGCAACCATCTCGATCAGCAGATCGCCCAGTGCAGCGCCTACGCCTCAGAAGGAGTACCTATGCCCACTATCGCCAACACCGTTGTCCCGGTCCAGCTGAAGATCCGCGTCGCCGACAAGGACAGAGCACGGCGCTTCTACGAGGACGCCTTCGGCCTAGCAGCACAGGTGATCCGCCGCACCGAGGACGCCGACTACGACGGCTACCTGTTCGGCGACTACGGCCAGCCAGGCTTCTTCCTGCTACTCCTGGTCGACGACACCGACTTCGACTGCCCCGGACGCAGCACCCTCGGCCTGCTCGTACCCGACCTCGACACCATCCACCACCAAGCTCTCGCAGCCGGGGCGACCGAAACAGTACCGATCACTGACGCCGAAGGGATGCCCCGCGCCAGCGCAGTCACTGATCTCGATGGCAACTGGGTCTGGCTCTACCAGGGATAAAGCCTCCCTGCGCCCTACTCCCAGGACGCTCGACTCTCGACATGAGCGAGCTGCCACGCGCACCCCCCGGTGCCGCGTCTACGACACCTGGGCCAGGGCAGGGAGCCAGAGCAGGATCGCACGTAGGAGCACCGCGGCGCGGTACGTCGAGGCCAGCTTGTCGTACCGGGTGGCCAGGCCACGCCACTGCTTGAACCGTTGGAAGCTGTTCTCGATGAGGTGGCGCTTGGCGTACTTCGTCGGGTCGGTGTGCGGCGGCCGTCCGCCACGAGATCCGCGACGCTTCCGGTGCGCCTGCTGGTCAGCCGGCTCGGCGATCACGGCAGTGATTCCCCGACCGCGCAGCAGGGCCCGGTGCGCCCGTGAGGAGTAGGCCTTGTCGGCCATCACAGCATCAGGGGTGGTACGTGGACGCCCCGCTCCTTCGCGGGGGACTCGCACGGCTGCGAGCAAGTGCGTGAACATCCTTGAGTCGCTGCCCTGCCCCGGGGCAACGGCGATGACCATCGGACGGCCCTTGCCGTCACACACCTGATGAACCTTGGTCGACAGCCCTCCGCGGGAGCGACCGATCGCGTGATCACCCGGCTCGGGAAACTGCTTCATGTAATTCGCTGGGTCCCCCGCGCGACGGGTCGTGTTCGTCGCGTGCTGGTGCGCACGAGCGATGGTGGAGTCCACCGCGACATCCCAATCGATCTCACCGGCGGCGTCCGCCCTGGTCAGCAGGGCGGTCAGGGCCTTGTCCCACGTCCCGTCACCAGCGAACAGACGGTGCCTCTTCCACACGGTCTGCCATGGCCCGAACTCTGACGGCAGGTCGCGCCAAGCGATCCCCGTCCGGTACCGGTAGATGATCCCCTCGACCACCAGACGGTGATCCCGGAAACGCCGCCCCCGCCGCCCATCGCTGGAGGGCATCAACGGCACGATCAACGCCCACTCCGCATCCGACAGCACCCGCGTCCGCGACATCCCCCCACCCTGTACCCGCGACCACGCAGGCATTTGGGAGACACGCCCTAGTGCCCGAGAGCGCCGGGCGCGAGCGGCTGTCGAGGTGTCGGGAGGTCTCGCGGTGAGCGGCCCCGTTCGCCGCGGTGCGGTAGCCTGGCCGCCGTGAGCTCCGACTATTTCGCCTTCGAGCGCCGTCATATCGGTCCGGATGCCGCCGACGTCGAGCGCATGCTGCAGACGGTCGGGATCGACTCGCTCGATGCGCTCGTGGACGCCGCCGTCCCGAGCGGCATCCGGATCGCGGAGCGGCTCTCGCTGCCGGAGGCCCTCACCGAGCCCGAGGCGATCCTCGCCCTGCGGTCGCTGGCCGCCCAGAACAAGCTCACGCGATCGATGATCGGCCTGGGTTACTACGGCACCCACGTGCCCGCCGTCATCAAGCGGAACGTGCTTGAGTCTCCGGCCTGGTACACCGCGTATACCCCGTACCAGCCGGAGATCTCCCAGGGCCGGCTCGAGGCGCTGCTGAACTTCCAGACGGTGATCACCGACCTGACCGGGCTGAGCATCGCCGGGTCGTCGCTGCTCGATGAAGGCACGGCGGCTGCCGAGGCGATGACGCTGTGCCTGCGGGCGTGGAAGGGCAAGTCCGAGCAACCGACCTTCGTCGTGGACTCCGACGTCTTCCCGCAGACCCTCGCCGTGGTACGTACCCGCGCGCAGGCGCTGCGGCTGCGGGTGCTGACCCTCGACCTGAGCTCGGGTCTGGAGGAGGCGCTGTTCCACGCCGAGGCCGACCTGGGCGATGTGTTCGGGGTGCTCCTTCAGTACCCGGCGAGCTCCGGTGAGATCCGTGACCCGAGCGCGGTGATCCGGACCGCGCAGGGCGCTGGCGCGCTCACGGTGCTGGCCACCGACCTCCTCGCGCTCACCCTGCTGCGCTCGCCCGGCGAGCTCGGCGCCGACGTCGCCGTGGGATCGGCGCAGCGCTTCGGCGTACCAATGGGGTACGGCGGCCCGCATGCGGGCTTCATGGCCGTCCGCGACGGGCTGCAGCGGACGATGCCCGGCCGACTGGTCGGGGTGTCCGTGGACGCCGCCGGAGATCCCGCCTACCGGCTTGCGCTCCAGACCCGCGAGCAGCACATCCGCCGCGAGAAAGCGACCTCCAACATCTGCACGGCGCAGGTGCTGCTGGCCGTCATGGCCTCGATGTACGCCGTCTACCACG
Organism: Blastococcus sp. Marseille-P5729; assembly: GCF_900292035.1. NCBI lineage: Bacteria > Bacillati > Actinomycetota > Actinomycetes > Geodermatophilales > Geodermatophilaceae > Blastococcus > Blastococcus sp. Marseille-P5729. The sequence goes on from NZ_OMPO01000001.1 coordinate 158,084, forward strand.
GTCCCGCCGGGCTGCGGAAGATCGCGCAGCAGGTGCATCGCATGACCGCCCGGCTCGCCGCCGCACTGGTCCAGGCCGGCATCGAGGTGGCCACCGCGTCGTACTTCGACACCCTGACGCTCCGGGTCCCCGGCGAGGCCGCCCAGGTGGTCGCGAGGGCGCTCGAGAACGGCGTCAACCTCTGGCAGGTCGATGCCGACACGGTCCAGCTGTCGTGCGACGAGACGACGACTGAGGCGGACCTGATCGCGGTCGTCGCGGCGTGCGGCGTCGGCTCGCTCGTGGACGAGGCCGATGATGCGCTGGCGCTGCGCCGCGAGTCGGAGTTCCTCACCCACCCGGTCTTCCATTCGCACCACTCCGAGACCGCGATGCTGCGGTATCTGCGCCGCCTCTCGGACAAGGACTACGCCCTCGACCGCGGCATGATTCCGCTCGGCTCCTGCACGATGAAGCTCAACGCCTCGACCGAGATGGAGCCGATCACCTGGCCCGAGTTCGGTGAGCTGCATCCGTTCGCGCCGGTCGACCAGGCACAGGGGTATGCCCAGCTGTTCGCCGACCTCGAGGGATGGCTGGCCGAGATCACCGGCTACCACGCGGTGTCCCTGCAGCCCAACGCCGGCTCGCAGGGCGAGTTCGCCGGCCTCCTGGCGATCGCGAAGTACCACGAGGCGAACGGGCAGCTGCAGCGTCGGGTGTGCCTGATCCCGTCGTCCGCACACGGTACGAACGCCGCCTCCGCCGTGATGGCCGGCATGAAGGTCGTGGTCGTCAAATGCGACGACGAGGGGAATGTTGATGTCGGCGACCTGAAGGCGAAGATTGAGCAGCACGGCGACGAGATCGCCGCGATGATGGCGACCTATCCCTCCACGCACGGCGTCTACGAGCAGCAGATCAGCGAGATCTGCGCGCTCGTGCACGACGCCGGCGGCCAGGTGTACGTCGACGGCGCGAACCTCAACGCGCTGGTCGGGCTGGCTCGCCCGGGGCGGTTCGGCTCCGACGTCTCCCACCTGAACCTGCACAAGACCTTCTGCATCCCGCACGGCGGCGGCGGCCCGGGGGTCGGGCCTATCGGTGTCCGCGAGCACCTCGCGCCGTACCTGCCCAACCACCCGCTCGTGGCCGATGCGGGACCGTCGACCGGGCCCGGGCCGGTATCGGCCGCTCCGTGGGGCTCGGCCAGCATCCTGCCGATCACCTGGGCCTACATCCGGATGATGGGACCGGACGGGCTCATCCGGGCCACGCAGGCCGCGGTACTTGCCGCCAACTACATCGCGGCCCGGCTGCGCGAGCACTATCCGGTGCTCTACGCCGGGGCGAACGGGCTCGTCGCGCACGAGTGCATCATCGACGTCCGCCCGCTGACGAAGAGCAGCGGCGTGAGCGTCGACGACATCGCCAAGCGGCTGATCGACTACGGGTTCCACGCGCCCACGATGAGCTTCCCGGTGGCAGGCACACTGATGGTCGAGCCGACCGAGTCGGAGAACCTGGACGAGCTGGATCGCTTCTGCGAGGCGATGATCGCCATCCGCGAGGAGGCCGCGAAGGTCGAGTCGGGGGAATGGGACAAGACCGACAATCCGCTGCGCAACGCCCCGCACACGGCGCTGCAGCTCGCCGGCGAATGGCCGCATCCCTACACTCGGGAGGAGGCGGCCTACCCCACCGCGCACTCTAGGCACGCCAAGTACTGGTCGCCGGTACGCCGGATCGACGGCGCGTACGGCGACCGCAACCTGGTCTGCTCGTGCCCCAGCCCCGAGGCCTTCGAGGAAGGGCCGGCCTAGGTCGCCAGCTGGGCGGCCATGGCGATGATCTCGGGCTCGGCGAACCGCCGTCCGATCAGCTGCAGGCCGATGGGCAACCCGTCGCCTCCTGTGCCGGCCGGGAACGAGACCGACGGCAGGTTCGGGTAGGTCGCCAGGCCGGCCCAGGCCAGTTGCTCTCCGCAGGGTGTCTCCTCGCCGTCGATCAGGATGGTGCGGCGCTCCATGGTGAGCTCGTCCAGGGGGAAGGCCGTGGTGCCGAACACGGGCGCCAGGACGGCGTCGTACTGATCGCTCAGGGTCCGCTCCCAGGCGCGGACGGTGCGTTGTTGCTGATCGAGCAGGTTGAACCACGCGGGCAGGGTCACGGGATCGATGCCCGCCGGGGCGGCGCCGCGCGAGAGCACGGTCAGCAGCAGCTTGATGTAGTCACGGTGCAGTGCGCCGAGGTCCGGGAGCGTGGGGGAGCGGTCGATGTGCGCGCCGCGAGCCTCGGCGGCCGCGCAGCGCTCGTCGATCACCCGTGCCACCTCGCTGTCGATCCGACCGACCGGATGGCGGTCGATCACTGCGATCCGGGCACCGGCGAGATCGGTGCGGCGCGGCTCGGGCAGCGGGTGGTCGGCGATGATGCCCAGCAGCAGCGAGATGTCCTCGGGGGTGCGGGCCAGCGGGCCGGCGACGCTCAGCGGCAGCTCGCCGCCGTCCGTACCGGGGAGCCAGTGGCCCTCGCGGGAGACCAGACCAAAGGTCGGCTTCAGCCCCCAGACGCCGCAGAATCCCGCGGGCAGCCGGATCGACCCGCCGATGTCTGAGCCGATCTCGGCGGTGACGTAGCCGGCCGCGAGCGAGGCGGCGGAGCCACCGGAGGAGCCGCCGGACGAGCGGCCGTGCAGGTGTGGATTGTGGGTGGCCCCGTAGATCGGGTTGACCGACAGGAAGTCCGCCAGCGACGGCGGCACGTTGGTCTTGCCGAGAATCACCGCTCCGGCGTCCTTGAGGCGCCGTACGGCGCGCGCATCGCGCTGGGCGATGAACTCGCGGTGCTCGGTCAGTCCCCAGGTCGTGGGCAGGCCGGCGACGTCATAGCTCTCCTTGACCGTCATGGGCACCCCGAGCATCGGGCCGCGGTCTCCGGCGGCCCGCCGGCGGTCGGCCTCGCGCGCCGACTCCAGGGCCCGGTCGAAGTCGCGGACGACGACCGCGTTGATCTCGTCGTCGCGCTGCTCGATCCGCGCGATCGCCTCCTCGGCCGCGCCTACGGCGCTCAGCTCGCCTGCGGCGATCCGCTGCGCCAGGGCTGTGATCTCTCCCACGTCCCATCACCTCGCCGCCGACCTTAGCGCGGGCTACCGGCATGGTCACGCCGAGGGCGGCTAGATGCGGCGCAGCCGGATTCGCTCGACGGCGTGGTTCTCACCCTTGGTGAGGATCAGCCGGGCCCGGGCGCGGGTCGGCAGGATGTTCTGGGTCAGGTTCGGCCCGTTGATCGACTCCCAGATCCCGGAGGCGGTCTGGATCGCCTCGTCCTCGGTGAGCCTGGTGAAGTGCTTGAAGAACGAGTTGGGATCGGTGAACGCGGTCTGACGCAGCGCCATGAAGCGGTCGATGTACCACTTCTTGATCACCCGCTCGGCGGCGTCGACGTACACCGAGAAGTCGAAGAAGTCGGACAGGAAGACCGGCGGGACCTTGCCGTTGCGCGCCACGCCGTGCTGCAGGACGTTCAAACCCTCGATGATGAGGATGTCCGGGTTGGAGACGATCTGCTTCTGGTCCGGGATCACGTCGTAGACCAGGTGCGAGTACAGGGGCGCGGCGACCTCATGACGGCCGGCCTTCACCTCGCCGACGAACTGCAGCAGTGAGCGACGGTCATAGGACTCGGGGAAGCCCTTGCGGTCCAGCAGGCCACGCTCCTCCAGGACGGCGTTCGGGTACAGGAAGCCGTCGGTGGTCACGAGGTCGACCCGTGGCGTCTCGGGCCACCGGGAAAGAAGGGTCTGCAGGAGGCGGGCCGTGGTGGACTTCCCGACGGCCACTGATCCGGACACCGCGATGACGAACGGCACCTTCTTCTCGGTCGAGCGAAGGAACTCGCGCTGCGCGTCCCAGACTCTCTGCGTACCCATCGCGTAGAGGTTCAGCAACCTCGACAGGGGGAGGTAGACCGACTCGACCTCCTGCAGGTCGATCCGCTCACCGAGCCCGGCGATCTTCTCGAGCTCCTCGGCGCTCAGCGGAAGCGGGGTGCTCTCGGCGAGCTCCTCCCACTCCTGACGGTCGAACTCCAGGAACAGGTGCGGGACGTTGTCCAGCCTCCGCGGACGCTTCTTCACCGGGGGCCGGGGCTGCGCGGGAGCCGGCTGAGGTTCGCACATCGGTCCATCTTCTGATGTGTGCCGCTGCCTTGTCTGCCCGTTGCGGCCCTTTTCACACGCCCCGTACACCGCACCGCTCGTGACGGTGCGCGACGCGTTCCGATCCGGCCGCCTAGAATCCTGGGAGCCCGGCCGGGCAGATCCCCCGCAGAGGAGACCGAATGAGCGAGCGCCACTTCGACCTGATCATCATCGGGACCGGCTCGGGCAACTCCATCATCGGCCCGGAGCACGACGATCTCGAGATCGCGATCATCGAGAAGGGCGTGTTCGGTGGGACCTGCCTGAACGTCGGCTGCATCCCGACGAAGATGTTCGTCTATCCGGCCGACGTGGTCGCGTCCGCGCGCCACGCGCACGGGCTCGGTGTCGACCTCGGCGAGGCGAAGGTCGACTGGCCCGCGATCCGTGACCGGATTTTCGGGCGCATCGACCAGATCCCGCCGGCCGGCGAGGCCTACCGGGAGTCGCTGCCGCACGTGACGGTCTACAAGGGGACGGCGCGGTTCGTCGGTGAGCGGGCGATCGACACCGGCACCGGCGAGACGATCACCGGCGAGCAGATCGTGGTCGCGGCCGGCGGCCGGCCGGCCATGATGCCCGTCGAGGGCCTCGACGCGCCGGATCCGGAACGCGGTGTGCACACCAGCGACACGGTGATGCGCCTCGACTCCCTGCCGCCCCGGATGGCGATCATCGGCGCGGGCTTCATCGCGGCCGAGTTCGCGCACGTGTTCTCGTCGTTCGGCGTCGACGTGCGGTGGCTGCAGCGCAGCGAGGTGGCGTTGCGCAGCGAGGACGCGAGCATCGCCCATGCCTTCACCAAGCTGTGGGCCGATCGTGGGGTGCTGCAGCTGCAGACGAAGGTGACCGCGGCCTCGTATGACGGCGGCGTGTGGACGCTCACCACCGAGGGCCCGGCCGGCGAGAGCGAGGTGGAGGTCGAGGCCGTCCTGGTGGCGATCGGCCGCACGCCCAACACGGACCTGCTCGACGCCGCCGCTGGCGGGCTGCAGATGCACGATGACGGGCGGATCGTCGTCGATGAGTACGGACGCACCAGCGTTCCGGGTGTGTGGGCGCTCGGCGACATCGCCAGCGAGTACCAGCTCAAGCACGTCGCGAACCACGAGGCCCGGATCGTCGCGCACAACCTCACGCACCCTGACGAGCTGCAGGCATTCGACCACCGCTATGTACCGCACGCCGTCTTCGGCTCGCCGCAGATCGCCTCCTTCGGACAGACCGAGCACCAGCTGCGCGATGCGAACGTCGACTACCTCGTCAAGGTGCAGCGGTACGCCGACATCGCCTACGGCTGGGCGATGGAGGACGACACCGGTATCTGCAAGGTGCTGGCCGATGCCGGCACCGGGCAGATCCTCGGCGCGCACGTGATGGGCTACCAGGCCGCAGCGGTGATCCAGCCGCTGATCCAGGCTGCGTCGTTCGGGCAGCGGCCGGACGACGTCGCCCGCGGCCAGTACTGGATCCATCCGGCGATCAGCGAGGTCGTCGAGAACGCGCTCCTCGGGCTGCATGCCCCTGATGAGGTCGAGCATGAGCCTCACACCGAGGAACTCGCTCAGTAGCGTTCGCGGGTGCCTCAGATGTGCCACATGAGGGCGTGGTCGGCCAGCTCAGGGCTACTGGCCTTCGCCGGTATCCCGGTCGCGACGCAGTCGGCAGGCACGTCCTTCACCACGACCGCGTTGGCGCCGACCTGGCTGCGTGCTCCCACCACGACCGGACCGAGGATCTTCGCCCCGGTGCCGACGATCACGCCGTCCTCGAGGGTGGGGTGTCGCTTGATGCGATCGAGTGTCTTGCCGCCCAGATTGACGCCGTTATAGAGCATTACGTCATCGCCGATCTCCGAGGTCTCGCCGATGACGACCCCCATGCCGTGGTCGATGAAGAACCGGCGTCCGATGCGCGCGCCCGGGTGGATCTCGATGCCGGTGACGGCCCGGGTGAGGTAGGCGAGCACGCGGGGCACCAGGCGCGTCCGCCCCCGGTGCCACAGGTGGTGGATGAGCCGGTGCATCCAGACGGCGTGCAGACCGGGGTAGGTCAGGGCCATGATGAGCGTCGAGCCGGAGGCGGGGTCCATGCGTTTGGCGGTGGCGATGTCCTCGCGGAACCGCGCGACCAGGCCAACCCGCTCAGGGGAGTAGGAACCTGCCTCCGGCTCGGTGCACATGCGACTAGTCCAGCAGGTCCTTGTACAGGTCCGTGGTCAGATAGCGCTCGCCGTACGACGGGATGACGACGACGATCTTCTTGCCCTTGTTCTCCTCGCGCGAGGCGATCTCCGAGGCAGCCTTCAGCGCAGCACCGGAGGAGATGCCCACCAGCAGGCCCTCTTCCTTGGCGGCCCGGCGAGCCCACTCGATCGCGGTGTCGGCGTTGACGTCGATGACCTCGTCGTACACCTCACGGTTGAGGATCTCGGGGACGAAGTTCGCGCCGAGGCCCTGGATGCGGTGCGGGCCGGGCTGCCCGCCGTTGAGGATCGGCGACTCCGCCGGCTCGACCGCGACGATCTTCAGCTCGGGCTTCTGCTCCTTGAGGTAGCCACCGGCGCCGGTGATCGTGCCGCCGGTCCCGATACCGCTGACCAGGATGTCGACCTGGCCGTCGGTGTCCTTCCAGATCTCCGGGCCGGTGGTGTCGCGATGAATCTTGGGGTTGGCCGGGTTGGCGAACTGCCGGGCCTCGACGGCGCCGCGCTCCTTGGCGATCTCCGCGGCCTTCTCGACCGCGCCCTTCATGCCCGCCTTCGGGTCGGTCAGCACCAGCTCGGCGCCGTACGCGCGCAGCAGGGCGCGGCGCTCCTTCGACATCGACTCGGGCATGGTCAGGACCACCTTGTAGCCGCGGGCGGCGCCCACCATTGCCAGGGCGATGCCGGTGTTGCCCGAGGTGCCCTCGACGATCGTGCCGCCGGGCTTCAGCGAGCCGTCCTTCTCGGCTGCGTCGATGATGGCGGCACCGATGCGGTCCTTGACCGAGGCTGCCGGGTTGTAGAACTCGAGCTTGGCGTACACCTCGGCCTGGCCCGGATCGATGAGCCGGTTGATCTTGACCAGAGGGGTGCGCCCGACCAGGTCGGAGACGTTCTCGTAGACATTCATGAGTGCGGAGTGTCCGTTCTGTAGGAGTCGAGGAAGGTGGTCGTGACGTTCAACTTTCAACCACGGCAATTATCTTAGTCCTTCTGCCGCGGCGCTCACAGTGCGGTGGCAAAGATCCTCCGCGCGGCTGCGGCCGCTCACTACGCTATGTGCCGCGACGCGATGCGCAACCGGGCCATCGCCGCACGCGGGACGGGAGGGCAGAGCGTTGCGCAGCATCGCCCTCGACCAGCTCACCGGCTTTGTCGACGAGCGCTTCTTCGCCGCGGGAGATCTGACCCGGCTCGCGCTCGCAGTCACGGTAGCGGCGGCGGCGTTCGCGGTCGGCGCAGACCCGGTCTGGCGGCACCTGCGGTATCTGGTCACCACGGTGCACGAGCTTGGGCACGTCGTCGTCGGATGGTTCGTGGGCCGCAGGGTGCAGTCCGTCCGTCTGCACCACGACACCAGTGGGTTGACCGTCACGAGCGGGCGAGCCACCGGGCCGGGGATCTTCTTTCTCTATGTCGCCGGATACCCGGCGCCGGCGGTCGCGGGCTTCTTCATCCTGTGGGCGGTGATCTACCGCAGGGCCGGTTGGGCGATGGCGGTACTGCTGGTCCTGCTCCTCGTGGCGCTACTGCTCGTCCGCAATGTGTTCGGCGCCGTCATCATCCTGGCTCAGATCGCCGCGTTCGGCGGGGTCTGGGTCTGGAACGAACCGCGCGTGCTGGCGGCGGTGCTCACCCTCGCGGGGTCGGTGCTGGCGCTCGGCGGGTTGCGCGCGTGTCTGGACCTCGTCGGCACCCAGCGCAGGCGAGGCAGCAAGACCTCGGACGCTGCGATCCTCGGGCGCCAGACGCGCCTCGGCGCGGCCTTCTGGGCCTACGCCTTCCTCGCCCTCTCGCTGCTGCTGGTCGGCGTCACCGGACTGATGCTCTACGCACAGTCCGCCACCTTGAGCTAGCCTCTCGTGGCCCGCCAGCGCTGCACGACCGCATCGGCATTGACCGGCGACAAGCCCAGCGGCGGCCCGGACTGGGGCGTGCGGATCGCGTCCGCGATGCGGTCGTTCAGCTCGCGCAGCGCCTGCCGGACGTCGTCCTCGTCGGTCATCTCCTTGATCGCGGCGAGGGTGAGCTCGGCGTCCTTGCGCAGCTGCAGGGTGGGCGGCAGGTAGGACAGGCCCTCGCGCTTCATCAGCTTGCGGACCCACCAGTACTCGCTGTCGTCGGAAAGATCCAGCGGCTTGCCGGACCCTGCGAGGTTGTCGAACTTGCCCTCGGCCTGGGCCTGGGCGATCTGCTTGTCGATCCAGCTCTGGTAGCCCGTCATGCCCGCGATCCTAGGCCGTGGGCAGCGGCGATCGCCTCGGACGAATCGCACGCCCTGCGCCAGCGCAGCACGGCCGCCAGGCCATCGGTGCAGGCCACGTTGGAGGCGATGGTCGAGCGGGCGGGATAGTGTTTCTCTACCGACCGCGAAGGAGCTCGCATGAAGCTGTCTGATGCGCCGACCACCGAGGCCGAGATCGAGATCGCGGCCTCCGCCGCCTTCGTCTGGGAGATCGTCGCCGATCTGCAGACGCCGTCCCTCACGAGCCCCGAGTTCAAGGGAGCCGAGTGGCTCGACGGCGCCACTGCCCCGGCCGTCGGCGCCCGGTTCGTTGGCCGCAACTCGCACCCGGCCATCGGCAACTGGGAGACCACCTCACACGTGATCAAGGTCGACGAGCCCCGCGAGCTCGCGTATGCCGTCACTGATGCCGACGAGCCGGCCGCGGTATGGCGCTATGTCATCACCCCGACCGACCACGACACCGTGGTGCTCAAGCAGATCGCGCAGATCGGCCCCGGCCGCAGCGGCCTGAGCCTCGCGATCGACCGGATGCCGGAGAAGGAGGACCGCATCGTCGCTCGGCGACTCGAGGAGCACCAGCAGAGCATTCGGGCCAACCTGGAGAAGATCAAGCAGGTCGCCGAGGGCGGGGAGCGCTAGGGGTGCGGATCGGGATCAGCGCCCAGCCGCACACGGCCGAAGGCCTGTACGTCGCGCTGGAGGCCGACGCGATGGGGGTCGACTCGCTATGGGCGCCGGAGGCGTGGGGATACGACTGCATGACGCCGCTGGCCTTCCTCGCGGCGCGGACGACGAACGCCCGGCTGATCAGCGGCATCGCCCAGATCGGCGCCCGGACGCCGGCGATGCTGGCCATGTCGGCGATGTCCCTGCAGCAGCTCAGCGGCGGCCGGTTCGTGCTCGGGCTCGGCGTGAGCGGGCCACAGGTGGTCGAGGGGTGGCACGGCGTACCGTTCGCCAAGCCCGTGCAGCGCACCCGCGAGACGATCGAGATCGTGCGGATGATCCTCCGCGGCGAGCGGGCGGCGTACGACGGCAAGAGCTACCAGCTTCCGCTACCCGGTGGCGAGGGCAAGAGCATCCGATCGATGGAGCGCACTCCTGTGCATGTGCCGATCTGGCTCGCTGCGCTCGGGCCGGCCAACCTTCGGCTCACCGGCGAGCTCGCCGACGGGTGGATCGGCAACTCCTTCATGCCAGGCACCGCCGGCGACGTGCTCGTGGCGCCGATCGCTGACGGAGCGCACGACGCCGGGCGGACCATGGGCGACATCGAGCTCTCGATCGCCGTGTCCCTAGAGTTCTGTGCCGAGTCGGAGGTCCCCGAGGTCGCGCGCAAGCACGCCGGCGGGTATGCCTTCACCTTCGGTGCCATGGGCAGCTCGAGCACGAACTTCTACAGCTCGGCCTTCGCACGGCAGGGGTTCGGTCCGCAGATCGAGGAGGTGCACCGCTTGTGGACCTCCGGCGACAGGGAGGGCGCCGCGGCCGCGGTTCCGGCGGAGATCGGGATCGGTACCAATCTCATCGGAACCCCATCGATGATCGCCGACCAGCTGGCCTCCTTCCAGGAGGCTGGGGTAAGCACGCTACGGGTGAACCTCGTGGGCGATCAGCCCGCACAGCAGGTACGCGACCTCGGCCGGCTGCTGGAGATGGCCGGCTAGAGATTCTTCACACGAGCCTCGGTCCGCGACACGCCGCGGGGAGGTGGCCGCCGCCTGCAACCTGTCGCAAGATGGACAGTCGCGAGTCTGGGACGGCGGGGAAGGACACTCATGCGGCAAGGCCACACCGGTTCGACAGTCGCAGCGCCCTACCGTCCGCCGTCCGCAGCCGCGCCGCTTCGACCGTGGCAGCGCAAAGCACTGAATCGGTACCTGATGAGCCAGCCCGACGACTTCATGGTCGTCGCCACGCCCGGCGCCGGGAAGACCACCTTCGCGCTGCGGGTCGCGCGTGAGCTGCTCGACGCGGGCACCGTGCGGCAGGTGGTCATCGTGGCGCCCACCGATCACCTGAAGACCCAGTGGGCGCAGGCGGCCGATCGCGTCGGCATCCGGATCGACCCGCGCTTCAGCGGCACCGCGGGCCGGACGTCGAGCGACTACGACGGTGTCGCAGTGACGTACGCCGGCGTGGCGGGCGCTGCGGGGTCCTTCGCGACCAGGGTGAAGTCTCGCGAGACCTTGGTGATCCTCGACGAGATCCACCACGCGGGCGACGCGAAGTCCTGGGGCGAGGCAGTACGGAAGGCATTCGCGCCGGCCACCCGCCGGCTTGCGCTCACCGGCACCCCGTTCCGCTCCGACGACAACCCGATCCCGTTCGTCGAGTACGAGGTCATCGCCGGCGGAATGCGACGGTCGGTCGCTGACTTCTCCTACGGCTACGGCGATGCGCTCGCCGACCGCGTCGTCCGCCCGGTGCTGTTCATGTCGTACTCAGGGGAGGCGCGCTGGCGGACCCGTGCGGGTGACGAGGTCACGATGCGCCTGGGCGAGGTCGCACTGAAGGAGCACACTCAGCGCGCCTGGCGAACCGCCCTGGATCCGGAGGGTGACTGGGTCCCCGCCGTGCTGAAGGCCGCGCACGGTCGCCTGGAGCAACTGCGCGCTGGCGGCGTGCACGACGCCGGTGGACTGGTCATCGCCAGCGACCAGCAGGACGCCCGCGCGTACGCCGAGCTGCTCGAGCACCTCACGGGGGTGAAGCCCTCACTCGTGCTGTCCGACGACCGTGGGTCCTCCGCGGAGATCGCCCGCTTCACCCGATCGAGCGATGAATGGATCGTGGCGGTCCGGATGGTGAGCGAAGGAGTGGACATCCCGCGCCTCGGCGTGCTCGTGTACGCGACCAACACCAGCACCCCGATGTTCTTCGCGCAGGCCGTCGGACGCGTGATCCGGGCACGCGCGTCCGGCGAGTCGGCAACGGTTTTCCTGCCGTCGGTCCCGAGGCTACGCGCGCTCGCGCACGAGATGGAGACGACCCGCGATCACGTGCTGGGCGCCCCGAAGCACGCCGACGAGTGGGACGAGTACGCCGAGATCGAGCCGGCGGCGGGCGGTGCGGTGGACGACGAGCAGGACCGCGAGGCGTCGTACGAGCGTCTCGGCGCCTCTGCGGACTTCGAGGACGTCATCTTCGACGGCAACGCCTGGGGCTCGCAGACCGAGCTCGAGGACGAGCAGGAGTTCCTGGGCATCCCGGGTCTGCTCGAACCGGACCAGGTCTCGATGCTGCTGCGGCAGCGCCAGGAGCAGCAGGTTGCCCGCCAGGTCGCCAAGCAGCCTGCTGGCGATCGGCCGGGCATCCCTCCACAAGAGCGCTCGCACCACGACGTGATCGCCGGGCTGCGCAAGGAACTGACCTCGTTGGTGTCGTTGCGCTTCGCTCGCACCGGCAAGAAGCACGCGATGATTCACGCCGAGCTGCGCCGGGTGTGCGGCGGTCCGCCTACGCCGCTGGCGACCGCTGATCAGCTCCAGGCACGAATCGACTACCTGCGTAACAACCGCGACTGAGAACGCGGTGGGGCGGGCACGCCTGCGCGTGCCCGCCCCACTGGTGCTCCTATTTAAGAAGGGATTTAAGAAGCCCTCTCGGCTAGCTCAGGACGATGTCCTTCTCCTTGAGCGCGTCGCCGTACTCTCTCGCGTGGTGGCCGCAGAACAGCAGCTCGAGGCCGTTGGCGAGGGTGGCGCGGTTGGTAGCGCGAGCGCCGCAGCGGTCGCAGCGGTCCGTGGCCTTCAACTCGGTACGGCTGTCGGCAACGTCGGTATATGTGGCGTTCATCGGTTGCTCGCTTTCTACGTCGGCGCGCCGGGACCATGGTGGCTCCAGCGCGTTGGCGCCCACTCTATGCGTTGTCTCTCGCGTTGGGTGGGATCTCTAGGCGATCGTTATTTCGCCTGTAGGGAACAACCGCTCGGACGCAGAATCGATTCCCGCGGTGCCGCCGCGTCCGCTCACAGCGAACCGGCGAGGCCGGCAGACCGGGGAACGTTAGTCGAGATAGTCGCGCAGCACTTGGGAGCGCGAGGGGTGGCGCAACTTGCTCATGGTCTTCGACTCGATCTGGCGGATCCGCTCGCGGGTCACCCCGTAGACCTGGCCGATCTCATCGAGGGTGCGCGGCTGGCCGTCGGTGAGCCCGAAGCGCAGTCGGACGACGCCCGCCTCCCGCTCGGACAGCGTCTGTAGCACGGACTGCAGCTGGTCCTGCAGCAGCGTGAAGGAAACCGCGTCCACCGCGACGACGGCTTCGGAGTCCTCGATGAAGTCACCGAGCTGGCTGTCACCCTCGTCGCCGATCGTCTGGTCGAGGGAGATCGGCTCACGCGCGTACTGCTGGATCTCCAGCACCTTCTCGGGCGTGATGTCCATTTCCTTCGCGAGCTCCTCCGGAGTGGGCTCGCGGCCGAGATCCTGCAGTAGCTCGCGCTGGATGCGGCCGAGCTTGTTGATGACCTCGACCATGTGAACCGGGATGCGGATGGTGCGGGCCTGGTCGGCCATCGCGCGGGTGATCGCCTGACGAATCCACCAGGTGGCGTACGTCGAGAACTTGTAGCCCTTGGTGTAGTCGAACTTCTCGACCGCACGGATCAGGCCCAGATTGCCTTCCTGAATGAGATCGAGGAACGCCATTCCACGGCCGGTGTACCGCTTGGCAAGCGAGACGACGAGCCGGAGGTTGGCCTCCAGGAGATGGTTCTTGGCGCGCTCGCCGTCCCGCACGATCCAGTTCAGATCGCGACGCATCTGCGTGGAGATCTTCTCCTTCTCGTCCTCGATGATCCGCATGCGCTCGACGGCGTAGAGACCGGCCTCGATCCGCTTGGCGAGGTCTACCTCCTCCTCGGCGTTCAGCAGCGCGACCTTGCCGATCTGCTTCAGATACGCGCGGACGGAGTCGGCGGACGCGGTGAGCTCGGCGTCCTTGCGGGCCTGCTTGAGGGCCTCGGACTCCTCGACTTCCTCGTCGTCGTCGTCCTCTTCCTCGGCGTCCTCGGCCTCGATCTCGGTGACCTCGACCTCTTCGGGCTCAGCGGGCTCCGCTGGCTCGTCCTCAGTGGGCTCGGCTGCTGCGGCCGCGGGCTCGGCCTTGGCCGCTGCGCGCTTGGCTGCCTTCTTCGCGGGGGCCTTCTTGGCGGGCGCCTTCTTGGCCGGCTCGGCGACAGCCGCCTTCTTCGCGGTCTTCTTCGCCGGGGCCTTCTTCGCGACCGTGGCGGTCGCCGATGCGGTTGCCTTTTTGGTCGCTGCCGCTACCACCTGAGGGCGAGGACCGGCGGTTGCTGCGCTGGCGTCCTCGGAGCCTGCTGAGGTTGGATGCACGCGATTCCTTTCGCAGAGTGAGCACCAGGCGACTTCGCGCGCGTCGTGACGCGAGTGGGAAAACGCCTGGACTTGGTACGGGCCGTCTGCGTGAACGGCGTGTGTGCCATTGTAACCGCGCCCACGTCGCAGGGGCGGCTCAAGGGTGCGTTGCCGAGCCCCCGGCGGCCTCGTGCGCGGCGAGCGCGGCGCCGGCGATTCCGGCGTTGTTCAGCAGCCGGGCGACCTTGATCGGCGTCCGGTTCTGCAGCAGCGGCACCCACCGGTCGGCCTTCTTGCTGACACCGCCGCCGACGATGATCAGGTCGGGCCAGAGGCCTTGCTCGAGCACCTGCAGGTAACGGCTGACGCGGCCGGCCCACTCCTCGAAGCTCAGGCCCTTGGTCTCCCGGGCCGAGCCGGAGGCGCGCTTCTCGCCGTCCTTGCCGTCGACCTCGATATGCCCGAGCTCGGTGTTCGGTACCAGCACGCCGTCCACCAGGAGCGCTGAGCCGATGCCGGTGCCGAAGGTGAGCATCAGCACGGTTCCCGGGACGCCGAAGCCGGCGCCGTACCGCACCTCGGCGACCCCCGCTGCGTCGGCGTCGTTCAGCACCGTGACTGGGACTCCGAGGCGCTCGCGCATGACGGCGGCGATGTCGACCCCGATCCACGCCTGGTCGATGTTCGCGGCCGTGCGTGCGATGCCGTGTTGGATCACTGCCGGGAACGTGATCCCGACCTCACCCTTGTGCCCGGCCTGCGCGACTACCTGGGCGACGACGTCGAGGACCCGCTCGGGTGTCGACGGCTTCGGGGTGTCGATCCGGAACCGGTCGCTGAGCAGCTCGCCGGACTGCAGATCGACCAGCGCGCCCTTGATCCCGCTGCCTCCGATGTCGATCCCGAATCCCTCAACAGTGGGCTTGCGCGCGGCCATCACGGCTCCTCCGTCACTCGTGGACCGGACGATCGGCCCGGCTCGTCCACCCTAGGATAGGGATCATGACGACCTCCCAGCGTGCCGTCGCCACCGTCGATCTGGACCACCTCTACACACTGGCCCGAGAGCTCGGGACCGAGGCCGCCCGGCTGATTCGCTCCGGTCGCGAGGCGGCCCTCCGCGACGTCGATACGAAGTCCGACCCCACTGACGTGGTCACGGCCATGGACCGTGCGTGTGAACGGTTGTTGCGCGAGCGGATCTCGGCGGCCCGGCCCGATGACGGGGTGCACGGTGAAGAGCACGACGAGCTTCCCGGCACCTCCGGGGTGCGCTGGATCATCGACCCGATCGACGGAACCGTCAACTATCTGTACGGCCTGAACCACTGCTGCGTGTCGATCGCCGTCGAGGTGGACGGCGAGCTGGTCGTCGGCGTCGTCACCACGCCCGCCGGCGAGCAGTTCCATGCACGCCGCGGCGGTGGCGCGTTCGTCGATGACCTACCACTGCACCCCGCCCAGCCACCGCGCGTCGGGCTCGCGCTGGTGGCCACCGGATTCGGCTATCTCACCGAGCGGCGGGCCCAGCAGGGCCAGGTGGTCGCCGCCCTGCTGCCGCAGGTGCGGGACATCCGCCGGCTCGGGTCGGCCGCGCTCGATCTGTGCAATGTCGCAGCCGGCAAGGTGGACGCCTACTACGAGTGGGGAACCCACATCTGGGACTGGGCCGCCGGCGTCGTGATCTGCCGGGAGGCAGGGGCCTGCGTCCGGCTCCCCGCAGACGACGAAGGGTTGGTGGTAGCGGCAGCGCCCACGGTCGCAGGCGAGCTCCACGAGATCCTGGACGGGCTGATCTCGCCCGAGTGGGGCGTACCTGCCTGAGCGCGATATTCCCGTGCTGCGTGGTCTTTACGCGCGTGCGGCGCTCATCGACGGGGGTGGAAATCGACGTTCTTCGATGAGTGAGGGAATCGCTGGGGCGCTTTCGTACCAGAACCTGGCCCCACAGATGGGCAGCTATCTCTGGGACACGCCACTAGCGGGCGCGCAGCACGAAGGCGGCATGCACCGGCCGGCCCCGAGAGTGTCGGTTCCCCTGCGGCGAGAGCATCAGCATGAGGTCGTCGTCCTGGGGGTAGTTCGGGTCGTAGACGGCGAAGATCGAGCGGTCCTCGCCGTCCTCGATCAGGTCGTAGGCGAGCACGACGTGGTGCGCGGTGAGCCCGAGGGGACTGCGGCTGAGCGTGCTCACCAGCGCGACCGGCACGGGCTCGCCGTCCGCGAGGGCACGGGAGATCTGGCCGCGGGCGCGCTCGCTCACCGACGCGCGGGCCCGATCGGCCCCGGGCCGCTGCAGTCGCAGGTACTGCACCGGGGCGGTCGGAACCTGGAAGCTGCGCAGCTGTGCGGCGAAGACCCGGCTGAGATCCGAGCCGCCTGCGGGGGGCGCGCCCTGCCGCCACCTGCGCAGGGAGTCAAGCACCATCCCGCCGCAGAGGCCTCCGGTTACCCGGGCGACCGGCACGCGGCCGACCCGGATCGGCAGCCCGACGGTGCTCAGATTCGAGACCTGGCAGGCGTTCTGGCTGGGCCGGAAGCGCTCGGACAAGACCACGCGGCCGACTCAGCCGTCGTCGCCGGGGCGTGGGCAGCCGGCGACGTACGAGGCCTCTTCCTGCACCAGCTCCTGTACGGCGGTCGTGGCCGCGTTCACGTCGGCCAGGCCGGCGTAGGCCTGTCCGGCGATCACGGTCAGCGTGCCGTCAGTGATCTGGTTGGAGCGGTCGACCTCGAAGTCGGGGAAGTGCTTCTGCAGCACCTGAGCCTTGAACTCACTGCCGGTGCCGTACTCGATGCGACCAGCTCCACCGACCCCGTCGTCTCCGCCGTAGTTTCCGATGTCGAGCACCGTGAAGCCGCGGGCAGCCATCTCCGCCTGGATCGACGCGGCGAGGCCGGCCTGCTGCGAGCCGTTGAGCACATAAACCTGGATGTTGCCCATGTTGGAAAGATCGGCGATCTGCTGCTCGCTGGCGGTCAGCGTGCACGGTGCGCTGTCGGTAGCCTGCCGGTCCTCGTCGCGCCGGATGACGTTCCACCACACGGCCAGCGCCAGGATCGCCAGGATCAGCAGGAAGATCAACGGCGGCACCGGCCTGCGGCCACCGGGACGTCGAGGGGCCTTGGACTGGCTCACTGGTGCTCCTGACTGCTGGCGTTGCGGACGTGCTCGACGAGTGTCAATTGTGCCTCCTCGGCGTCTGCGGATCTTGGATGACACGCCTGTGACCTGGACGCTGGCGCAGGCCGCGTCCCTGGTGTACCCTCGCGCGGTCGGGGCCGAGTCCGCGCTCTCGGCGCCCCTAGCCACACGTCCTTGTGCGAGATCCCGGAGTCCCACGGGTCTTGCGTCCCGAAGACCCAGGAGAGTACTGAATGGCCACCGATTACGACGCTCCCCGCCGCAACGAAGCAGACGAGATGGGGGAGGACTCGCTGGAGGCGCTGAAGGCCCGGCGTGCCGAGACCCAGTCGTCCTCCATCGACGTCGACGACGCCGATCTCGAGCCGGTCGAGCTGCCCGGAGCGGACCTGTCCGCCGAGGAGCTCACCGTCACCGTGGTCCCCAAGCAGTCCGACGAGTTCACCTGCAGCAGCTGCTTCCTCGTGCAGCACCGCTCTCGTCTGGCCAGCCAGAAGAAGGGCCAGCTGATCTGCCGGGACTGCGCCTCCTAGTCCTCCAGCCCGCTGAGCTCGTCATCCTCGGCCGTCGCCGTCGCACACGCGATGAGGGCGGCCGAGAGTCGTTCCGGGTGCCGAGTGCTGACCAGCGCGAAGGGCGGGTCGTCGGTGACGCACACGATCCGGACGGAGGTGCGCACCCATGGACGGAGGAAGGTCAGCGCGGCCGGATCGCCTGCCGGCCCGGCGTACTTGCGGGTGTTGCGCTGATCGAGTTCCTCCACGCTCGCGATCCGCGAGCACGAGAGCGACCATCCGCCGGTGCGCACTGACCCGTCGGCCACGGCGACCTTGGACAGGCTCAGCAGCCCGAGGAAGATGATCCCGAGCACGATGGGGATGCTCGCCGTGAGCGGGATCGGCCACGGGAACAGCGGCGCGACCTCCAGCCCGAGGATCAGCATCATCGCGGTAACTCCCGCCCACCAGCCGATCGGCACGTACAGCCGTTCTGAGTACGTGGGTGGACCAGGCGTCGATGGTGCGGGGGACATGCCCTGAGGGTAGCCTGCCTGGCGTGAGCGACCTGAGCATCCCGATCCGGCTGTGCCCGCAGGCGCAGCCTCCTGAGTACGCGCATGACGGCGACGCGGGCGCGGATCTGCGGATTCGCGAGCCGGTCACGCTCGCTCCGGGCGAGCGTGCACTGGTCGGCACCGGGGTCGCCGCCGCCATCCCGCCCGGCTACGTCGGTCTCGTGCACCCGCGGTCCGGGCTCGCTCACCGGCACGGGCTGTCGATCGTCAACGCACCCGGCGTCATCGACTCGGGATATCGCGGCGAGATCATGCTCAACCTGATCAACCTCGACCGCAGACACGCCGTAACCTTGGAGCCGGGCGAGCGCGTGGCCCAGCTGCTCGTGCAGCGGGTCGAGATCGCGACCTTCGCCGTAGTCGAGGAGCTCGAGACCAGCGAGCGCCGGGACCGCGGCCACGGCTCGACCGGCCGCTGACCACGACGTAGAGGAGCAGAGTTCCGATCATGTTCGGGCGACGCAACAAGATCGACCGCACCCTGCGGGAACGCGGCGTACCACCCGAGGTGGAGCAGACCGTCGACACAGCGGACGAGGCGACCACGGGCCCGTTCGACATCCGGGACGCCCCGGACAGCCTCGAGGGCTACCTGGACTTCGGCGCGCTGAAGGTGCACATCACCTCCGACTTCGAGGTCCGCCTGGAGATGTCGCAGGGCGGCGAGCTCAACGGGATCTCGCTGCTGCGCTCGGGCAGCATCATGCAGCTGGGCGTATTCGCCGCGCCGCGCTCGGGCGGCGCGTGGGAGTCGATCCGCGAAGACATCCTCGGCGAGATCAAGAAGACCGGCGGGTCGGTCTCGGAGGAGGCGGGCCGCTTCGGCCCGGAGATCATCGCCACGCTCAAGAACCCCGCCGGCGACCAGCCGGCGCGCTTCGTCGGCGTCGACGGACCGAGGTGGTTCCTTCGCGCGCTGATCGCAGGCCCGGTCGCGCACGACGATGCCCAGGTCGAGCCGTTCTACGACGTGCTGGCCAAGATCGTCGTCGAGCGTGGTGCCGAGCCCAAGCCGGTCCGCGAGCCGATCACTCTCCGGCTGCCGCAGGCGCTGGTCGACCAGGTCGAGCAGGCGGCTCAGGCAGCCCGCGAGCAGGCCGTCAGGCAGCAAGGCGGTCAGTGATGACCCGCACTGCGGACGGCGGCGTCTGGGCGCGGCTGATGCAGCGGATCACTACCGAAGCCGACGACCTCGACGCCCAGGACCTGGCCAAGACGACCGAGAAGCAAGGCGCGCGCCCGTGCTCACGGGCCGAGCCCGGCGAGATCGTGACGGTCGCGGGGCGACTGCGCTCGGTTGTCTACACGCCCAGCGAGAGATCGCCCGCGCTGACCGCCGAGCTGTTCGACGGCAGTGGGGCAGTGCAGCTGGTCTGGTTGGGCCAGCGCCGCATCCCCGGCATCGAACCCGGCCGGCAGCTGACCGTCCGCGGCCGCGTCGCCGAGCGCGGCGGCCAGTGCACGATCTTCAATCCGTGGTACGAGCTGCGGCACGGATGAGCGAGCCCTCGGCACAGCCCAAACGTGCGACGACTCCCTCGGACGCACCCGCCATGCGTGACCTCGTCCTCGAGTCGCTCGGCGGGTGGCGCGGCTTCATCGACGCGGGGCTGCCGGCGCTCGCGTTCGTCATCGCCAACGCGATCGGCGGGCTGACCCCGGCGATCTGGGCCGGTGGCATCGCCGGAGCGCTCGTCTTCCTCGTCCGGCTGGTGCGCCGGGAGAACCTGCAGCAGGCCTTCTCCGGACTGATCGGGCTCGGGCTGTGCATCTTCATCGCCCGCCAGACCGGTGAGGCGAAGGACTTCTTCGTGTTCGGAATCATCCGCTCGGGCGTCGTGGCGCTCGTGCTGCTGCTGACGGTCATCTTCCGCCGGCCGCTGGTCGGCTACGTGTGGAACTTCTTCAGCCCGGTCGAGGGCGGATGGCGCAACGACCCCCGGCTCGTGCGGGTGTTCGGATGGCTGACCGCGGCGTGGGCGGGCGGCTTCCTGCTGCGGTTCCTCGCCGAGGGCGGCCTGTACCTGGCCGAAAGCACCGCCGGGCTCGGGGCGATTCGCATCGCTCTGGGCTACCCGTTGACCTTCGGCTTGCTGCTGCTGTCCTATCTCGTGGCGAGCAAGGCGACCGGCCAGCAGCGACGGCTGCGATTGCCCGGTCGCATCGGCCGGTAGCGGGCCTCCCTACCGCGCGGCGCGTCCGCGGTGCTGCCGTTGCGGCGACATCAGCGCGCGCAGCTCCTCTTCCGCCTCGTCGTTCGCGACGAACAGCAGCTCGTCGTCCGCCTCCAACGGTTCGTCGGGCGTCGGCACGATGACGCGCTCGCCGCGCAGGATGGTGACCAGCGCAGTGTCACGTGGCAGTTCCACGTCGTCCACCGAGCTGCCGACCATCGGGTGGTCGGCGCCCAGGGTGATCTCGACGAGGTTGGCCTCGCCGGTCCGGAAGCGCATCAGCCGCACGAGGTCGCCGACCGTGACCGCCTCCTCGACGAGGGCAGCCAGCACGCGCGGCGTGGACACTGCCACGTCGACCCCCCACGCCTCGTTGAACAGCCACTCGTTGCGCGGGTCGTTGATGCGTGCGACGACGCGGCCCACGCCGAACTCGGTCTTCGCCAGCAGGGACACCACCAGGTTGACCTTGTCGTCACCGGTCGCCGCGATGACGACCGGGCAGCGCTGAAGCGCCACCTCCTCGAGCACCGACAGCTCGCACGCATCCGCGTGCACCCATTCGGCCTCGGGCACATAGCTGGGCTCGAGGCGGTTCGCGTCCTTGTCGATCAACAGGACGTCGTGGCCGTACTCGACCAGCTCGAGGGCGATGGAGCGCCCGACCGCGCCGGCTCCGGCGATGGCTACCCGCACTATTCGTTCGCCTCCGGCGGCTCGAGCGCAGCCTGCAGGGCCGCCGCATGGTTCTGGTGGGCGATCAGCCCGTACAGCGTGTCCCCGTGCTGCAGCACCGTCGAGTCGGTGGGCACGATCGCCTCCCCGAAGCGGGTGAGAAACGCCGCCCGGATGCTGGTCTGCTCCTCGAAGTCGGTCAGTCGGCGTCCGACCCACCGGTCGTCGAAGACCACCCGCGACAACGAGACCGAGCCAGTCGGGTCGCGCCATACCTGCTCGCTCGACTGCGCCATGAGCTCGCTGAAGAGCCGGTCGGCGGTCCAGGGCACCGTCGCGACCGTCGGGATGCCGAGCCGCTCGTAGACCTGGGCTCGCTTGGGGTCGTAGATGCGGGCGACGACATGCCGCACGCCGAAGATCTCCCGGGCGACGCGCGCGGAGATGATGTTCGAGTTGTCGCCCGAGGAGACAGCGGCGAACGCGTCCGCTTTCTCGATGCCGGCGTCGATCAAGGTCGCCCGGTCGAAGCCGTTGCCCTTGATCTGGGCGCCGCGGAAGCGGGGGCCGAGGCGGCGGAAGGACTCCGGGTTCTGGTCGATCACCGAGACGGTGTGGCCGAGCTCGTCGATGCGCCGGGCCAGCGCGGTGCCGACCCGCCCGCAGCCCATGATGACGATGTGCACTGCACCCCTCTTTCGCCCGCACGAATAGCCTTGCGCGCTCAACGGTAGCGCGTGCCCGAGCAGCCGCAGCAGAGCTCCGTGCGGACGCGGACGGCCCGAGTAGTGTGTCCTCCGTGGCAAGCGCAGGTTCGGTCCTCAAGCGGGTGCTGGTCGGGCGCCCGTTCCGCAGCGACTCACTGGGCGAGACGCTGCTGTCCAAGAAGCTCGCGCTGCCGATCTTCGCCAGCGACGCAATGTCGTCAGTCGGCTATGCGACCCAGGAGATCATGCTGGTTCTGGCCATCGGCGGGGTGGCGCTGTACCACCTGACCGGGTGGGCGGCACTGGGCGTCATCGCCGTGATGGTGGTCGTCGTGGCCTCCTACCGGCAGAACGTACGGGCCTACCCCAGCGGCGGTGGCGACTACGAGGTCGCCACCGTCAACATCGGCCACAACGCCGGCCTGACGGTGGCCAGCGCGCTAGCGGTCGACTACGTGCTGACCGTCGCCGTGTCGATCTCCTCCGGCGTCGACCAGCTGACCTCGGCGTTCAACTCGCTGCGCCCGTACAAGCTCGAGATCGTCGTCGGCATGATCCTGCTGATCGCGCTGGTCAACCTGCGCGGAGTGCGGGAGTCCGGCCGGGCCTTCGCCATCCCCGTCTACGGATTCGTCGTCGCGATCCTCGGCATGGGCGTATGGGGGCTCGTTCGCACGCTCAGCGGCGACGAGCTGCGCGCGCCAACTGCGGATTACGAGGTGCACAGCGCGACTGCGGCGCCGAGTGGGGTCCTGCTGGTCTTCCTGGTGCTGCGGGCCTTCGCCTCCGGCTGTACGGCGCTGACCGGCACCGAGGCGATCGCGAACGGCGTCCCGGCGTTCAAGAAGCCCAAGAGCCAGAACGCTGCCACGACGCTGGCCATCATGGGCGGGCTCGCGGTGGCGATGTTCGCGACGATCACCACGCTAGCGATGCACACGCAGGTCCGGGTCGTCGATCCCGAAGAGGGCTTCCTCACCGCGCCGGACGGCACGATAGTGACCGGCCAGGACACGGTGGTCGCGCAGGTCGCCGAGTCCGTCTTCGGCCGCAGCGCGCCGTTCTACGTCGTCACCTTCATGACGACGATCATTCTCGTGCTCGCGGCGAACACGGCGTTCAACGGCTTCCCGGTGCTCGCCTCGATCCTGGCGAAGGATCGGTACCTGCCCCGGCAGATGTACGCGCGCGGCGACCGCCTCGCCTTCAGCAACGGGATCCTGCTACTCGCCGGCGCGGCTCTGGTGCTGGTCATCGCCTTCAACGCGAGCGTCAGCAAGCTGATCCAGCTCTACATCATCGGCGTGTTCGTCTCGTTCACCATCAGCCAGTTCGGGATGGTCCGGCACTGGACCCGTCACCTGCGGACCGAGCGCGACCCTGCCGGGCGGGCCCGGATGCGCCGCTCACGGGTCATCAACTCGATCGGGCTGGCGATGACCGGGACCGTCCTGATCGTCGTGGTCCTGACCAAGTTCGTCCGCGGTGCCTACCTGGCCGCCATCGCGATGGCGCTGATCTTCCTGGTGATGAAGGGCATCCGCCGGCACTACGACCACGTCGCCGACGAGCTGCGGGTGCAGCCCGACGAGACCAGGACGTTGCCCAGCCGAGTGCACAGCATCGTGCTCGTCTCGAACCTGCACAAGCCGGTCATGCGGGCGCTCGCGTTCGCACGCGCCACCCGCCCAGACAGCCTCGTCGCGCTCACTGTGAACGTCGACGACAACGCGACCCGCAAGCTCCAGGAGCAGTGGGACCGCTACGACATCCCCCTGCCGCTGGTGATCGTCGAGTCGCCGTACCGCGACATCACCAAGCCCGTCATCGACTACATCAAGCGGATCCGCCGCGAAGGACCACGCGACCTGGTGATGGTGTTCGTCCCCGAGTACGTCGTGGGTCGCTGGTGGGAGAAGCTGTTGCACAACCGCAGCGCGTTCCGGCTGAAGAGTCGGCTGCTGTTCATGCCGGGCGTGATGACCACGAGTGTCCCGTGGCAGCTGCAGTCCGCGAAGGGCCTCTCTCCCGAAGAGCCGCCGTGGCAGCGGCCGGGCAGCCTGCGCCAGGGGATCGACGCCGCCGGACGACCACTACCGCAGCCGCGTCGTGACTGATCGGTCATGGGCGGGCCGCAGCCTCACGGTCGAGATCGGGCAGGTAGCGCACGGCGGTCACTGCGTCGCGCGCCACGAGGGCAGGGTGCTGTTCGTGCGGCACGCTCTGCCCGGTGAGCGCGTGCGCGTCGTGGTGACCGAGGACCGTGGTGGGTCGTTCGCGCGGGCCGACGCCGTCGAGGTGCTCACGCCAAGCAAGGCGCGAGTCTCCCCGCCCTGCCGGTACGCCGGACCCGGCCGGTGCGGCGGGTGCGGCTGGCCGCACGCAGCCCCCGCCGCCCAACGCGAGCTGAAGGCGTTCGTCGTCCGCGAGCAGCTCCAGCGGCTTGCCCGGCTCGACGTCGATGTCGTCGTCGAGGCCGTCGAACCGGCGCCGCTGCACTGGCGCACCCGCATGCAGTACGCCGTCCGGGACGGCGTCGTAGGACTGCGCGCTCACCGCAGCCACGAGGTGATCGACATCGATGGCTGCCTGATTGCCGTACCGGACGCGGACGTCTCGGTCGCACGGCCCGCGCTTCGGTCGGCGGCCCGCTCCATCGAGCTGGAGAGCGGGGACGCAGGCGGTCCCACGGTGAGCGTGGTCGACGGCCGCGGCCGCCGACAAGTGGTCTCCGGCGGGCCCCAGCGCCATCGGGTGCGCAACCGGTCCTTCGAGGTCAGCAGCGGCGGCTTCTGGCAGGTGCACGAGCGCGCCGCGGACGTGCTCGCCGACACCGTTCTCGCGATGGCCGGCGCGAGGCCGGGGGAGAGCATCGTCGACCTGTTCTGCGGCGTGGGGCTGTTCACGGCCTTCCTCGGTGAGCAGGTCGGCGCGGGCGGCCGGGTGCGCGGATACGAGGGCGCCGCCAGCGCGGTGCGGGACGGCGTCCGCAATGTCGCCGACCTGCCACAGTGCCGGATCACCCGCGCAGCTATCGACGCTCGCACCGTGCAGGGCATCGATGGGCTGGCCGACGTGGTCGTGCTCGACCCGCCCCGGACCGGCGCCAAGAAGGCGGTGGTGGAGGCGATCTGCGACCTGAGCCCGCGCGCCGTCGTCTATGTCGCGTGTGATCCGGCGGCGCTAGCGCGCGATGTCGCTAGCTTTGCCGCGCGAGGTTGGCGGCTCGAGCAGTTACGCGCGTTCGACCTGTTCCCGATGACGCACCACGTCGAGTGCGTAGCGCTGCTGCTCCCTGGGTAGGGCCGACACGACCGGTTGACGCCCTGCGTCCTCGGCCGTGACTCGCTTAGACTAAGAGATCTGCCCAGGTCGCCCGGATGAGAGGAAAGGTCCTCGTGAGCTTGCTGTCGACGATTAGCTCTCCTGCGGACCTCCGGGCAGTACCGGCTGAACGGCTTCCCGAGCTCGCGCAGGAGATTCGCGACTTCCTGGTCGAGAAGGTTGCCGTGTACGGCGGGCATCTCGGTCCCAACCTCGGTGTCGTCGAGCTGACCCTCGCCCTACACCGCGTCTTCGATTCACCCCGCGAACCGATCGTCTGGGACACCGGCCACCAGGCGTACGTGCACAAGATGATCACCGGGCGGCAGTCCGGCTTCGACGCACTCAAGCAGCGCGGCGGGCTCTCGGGTTATCCGTGCCGGGGGGAGTCCGAGCACGACTGGTCGGAGAGCTCACACGCCTCGGCGTCGCTGTCGTACGTCGACGGGCTCGCCAAGGCCTACCAGCTGCAGGGCGACCCGCGGCCCGTCGTCGGGGTCATCGGGGACGGCGCGCTCACGGGCGGAATGGCCTGGGAGGCGCTGAACAACATCGCCGAGGGCGACCGCCCCGTGGTCATCGTCGTCAACGACAATGGCTGGTCGTACTCGCCGACGATCGGGGGGCTGGCCAGCCGACTCGCGGCGCTGCGGCTCACCCCGAGGTACGAGCGCACCCTCAGCCGGATGAAGTACAAGATCAGCTCGACGCCGGTCGTCGGCCCGGTCGTGTACGACGCGCTGCACGGCATGAAGGCCGGCATCAAAGACATGGTTGCCCCGCAGGGCATGTTCTCCGACCTCGAGATCAAGTACGTCGGGCCCGTGGACGGCCACGACGAGGCTGCCGTGGAGCGGGCGCTCCAGCTGGCCAAGGAGTACGGCGCCCCGGTGATCGTGCACTGCGTGACCCGCAAGGGCGCCGGCTACGCCCCCGCCGAGAACGACGAGGAGGACCGGCTGCACGGCCCCGGCGCATTCGACAGCAGGACCGGCAAGCTGCTGGCAGCGGCCGGCCTGACGTGGACCGATGTGTTTTCCGAGGAGATGGTGCGGCTCGGCGAGCAGCATCCCCGGGTCGTGGCCATCACCGCCGCGATGCTCTACCCGACGGGGCTGGCGGCCTTCCGCGATCAGTTCCCCGACCGGGTGTTCGACGTCGGTATCGCCGAGCAGCACGCGCTCACCTCGGCGGCCGGCCTGGCGATGGGTGGACTGCACCCGGTCGTCGCGCTGTACTCGACCTTCCTCAACCGCGCCTTCGACCAGCTGGTGATGGACATCGCGCTGCACCGGCAGCCGGTCACGATCTGTCTGGACCGTGCGGGCGTCACCGGCAACGACGGCCCCAGCCACAACGGCGTGTGGGACATGGCGCTGGTGAACAACATCCCCGGCGTCCGGATCGCCGCGCCACGCGACGGCGAGCGGCTACGCGAGCTGCTGGGCGAGGCGGTCGCCGTTGACGACGGGCCGACCGTGCTGCGGTGGAACAAGGGCGCGCTCCCGGCGGACCTGCCGCATGTGCACCGGGTCGCCGGCTACGACGTCCTCGCTCGCGGCGAGCGCAAGGACGCCGCGATCGTGTCGGTCGGCGGGCTCGGGCACGAGGTCGTGGCGGCTGCCGAGACGCTCGCGCGCCAGGGCATCGGCGTGACCGTGCTCGATCCGCGCTGGGTCGTCCCGGTCGCCGATGAGCTCGTCGAGGAACTCCGCGGCTACCGGCTTGTTGTCACTGTCGAGGACGGCATCCGTCAGGGCGGAATCGGCTCCGCGGTGGCCCAGGCGCTACGCGACCGCGGGATCGACGTCCCGAGCCGCGAGATCGGCCTGCCCTGCGTGTTTCCGCAGCATGCCTCACGCGGCCAGGTGCTCACCGAGTACGGTCTGGATGCGGACGGGATCTCGCAGCAGATCGCCCAGTGGTTCGCCGCGGTACGCGGACCCAGGGATGCCGCCCCAGTACGACTAGACCGAGCAGCATCAGAAGGAGAATGACGTGCGGGTCCTGGTAGTCGAAGACGAGCGGCAGCTCGCGGACGCGGTTGCGCGTGGCCTGCGTCGCGAGGGAATGGCCGTCGACGTGGCGTACGACGGCACGGACGGGCACGAGAAGGCCATGGTCACGCCGTACGACGTGATCATCCTCGATCGCGACCTGCCCGGAATGAGCGGCGATGCGATCATGAAGGAGCTCGCCGGTGCGGAGTCGAACGCTCGGGTGATCATGCTGACCGCCAGCGGTGCGGTCGCCGACCGGGTCGAGGGCCTGTCGCTCGGCGCGGACGACTACATGGCCAAGCCGTTCGCGTTCGCCGAGCTCATCGCGCGGGTGCGCGCGCTCGGCCGCCGCTCCAACCCGGCCGCCCCGCCGGTGCTGAAGGCGGGCGACCTCGAGCTGGACTCGGCCCGCCGGGTCGTCAAGCGCTCGGGCAAGGAGATCGACCTGACCCGCAAGGAGTTCGGCGTCCTGGAGGTGCTGTTGCAGGCCGACGGCGCCGTCGTCTCCAGCGAGGGTCTGCTGGACCGCGTATGGGACGAGAACGCCGACCCGTTCACCACCACGGTGCGGGTCACGATGATGACGCTGCGCCGTAAGCTCGGCGATCCGCCGCTGATCGAGACCGTCGTCGGCTCGGGCTACCGCATCAAGTCCGACAGCTAGGCCGCGGTGGCTGCCTGGCCCAAGGGGGTGCGTCTCGGGCTGCGCCTGCGGCTCGCGCTGGCGTGCGCCTTCTTGTCGGCCGCGGTGTCGATCATCGGGCTGCTGATCTCGCTGATCGTCGTCGACAACGCGATCCTAGGCGCGCTGCGCTTTCAGGAGGGCAGCCTGATCTCGGTGACCCTGCCCGGCCAGCAGCCCACGCAGCTGGAGGGCTGGGTGGTGGTCGATGCGATCCGCAGCAACGCCAACGACACCCTGCTCGGCCGAGGTCTGCTCATCGCACTGTTCGCGGGCGTGCTGGGCGGTGCGGCCGGCTACATCATCGCCGCTCGGGCGCTCGGCCCGATCGCTGAGGTCACCGCGACAGCACGCCGGATCTCCGAGGGGCAGATGGGCGAGCGGATCGACCTCGGTGGCGCCCACGACGAGCTGCGCGACCTGTCGGACACCTTCGATGCGATGCTCGATCGTCTAGACCGCTCGTTCGCCGCGCAGCGCCGGTTCGTCTCCAACGCCAGCCACGAGCTGCGGACCCCGCTGGCGGTGATCCGCACCGAGGTCGACGTGACGCTCTCCGATCCCGACGCGAGCAGGGAGGAGCTGCGGGAGATGGGGCAGGTCGTTCTCGACGCGACCAGCCGTGCCGGCGCGCTCGTCGAGTCGCTGCTGGCCCTGGCCAAGATCGACGCCCAGGTCGAGAACGGCCTGAGCCAGGTGGACCGCTTCGACCTCGCGGACGCCGTCCCGCTGGCGGTGATGTCGGTGCGGGAGGAGGCCGCCGAGCTGGGGGTATCGATCCATCAGGAGGCCGAGCCCGCGCCGGTCGTCGGCGACGTGCACCTGCTGGAGCAGCTGGTCGCCAACCTGTTGACCAACGCCGTCCGGCACAATGTGCACGGCGGCGAGGTGTGGGTGCGCACGAGCACGACGCCCGGCAGATGCGAGCTGGTGGTGTCGAACTCCGGACAGCGGCTCGACCAGACCACGGTCGAGGAGCTGTTCACGCCGTTCAAGCGGGCCGCCGACCGGACGACGGGCAAGGGCACCGGCCTGGGACTGTCGATCGTGCGAGCCATCGTGCTGGCGCACCAGGGCACGGTCCGGCTGGTTGCGCGCGAGGGCGGCGGCCTGGAGGTCCGCGTCTCGCTGCCGTCGTCGCTGAGCTCGGAGGAGGCTCCCTCCACGAAGTCCGGCTGGACCGGGCAGTTCCGCATCCTGCGCGACCGCTCGTCGTAGACGACGCGCGGAGGGCCCGGGAAAGGCCGGTGGCCCGCGGAGCGCTTCCACGGGCCACCGGTCTTCTCGTGCTGGATCAGGCAGGCACGGAGGCGGCCCCTTGGGGCAGGAAGCGCTTCCCGTTGATCTTCTCGCTGATGCCCTCGCGGTCGAGGTACGGCGTGATCCCGCCATTCCAGAACGGCCAGCCGGCACCGAGGATCATGCACAGGTCGATGTCCTGCGGACCGGCGACCACACCCTCGTCGAGCATCATCGCGATCTCCTCGGCGAGCGCCTCGAGCGCGCGCTGCTTGACCTCGTCACCGGACAGCTGGGCCGACCCCTGCTCCCAGAGCGCCTGCACCTCGGGATCGATCGTCTGCTGGCCCTGCTCGTCCCACTGGTAGACCGCCTGCTTGCCGGCCTCGACGAACGCGGTCATGTTCTTCGATACGCCGAAGCGCTCGGGGAAGGCCTCGTGCATCGTCTCGGCGGTGTGCAACGCGACGGCGGGGCCGACCAGCTGCAGCAGCACCATCGGGCTCATCGGCAGGCCGAGCGAGTCCAGCGACGTGTCGGCCACGACGAAGTCCGCACCCTCGTCGACGGCGCCGATCACGGTCCCGAGGAAGCGGGTGAGCAGCCGGTTGACGACGAACCCGGGGGAGTCCTTGACCAGCACCGACGACTTGCCGAGCTTCTTGCCGGTGCCGAACGCCGTAGCGAGCGTCGCGTCGTCGGTCATCTCGCCCTTGATGATCTCCAGCAGGGGCAGGACCGCGACGGGGTTGAAGAAGTGGAAGCCCACGAGGCGCTCGGGATGCTTCAGGTCAGCGGCCATCTCGGTGATCGACAGCGAGGAGGTGTTCGTCGCGAAGACGCACTCCTCGCTGACCTGCTCCTCGATCGCACCGAAGATCTGCTTCTTCAGCGACAGCTCTTCAAACACCGCCTCGATGACGAAGTCGGCGTCGGAGAATGCCTCGTAGCCGACCTGGCCGGAGATCAGGCCCTTGAGCCGGTTGTGCTTGTCGGGGCTGATCCGCTTCTTCTGCAGCAGCTTGTCGAGCTCGGCGATAACGTACGCCACTCCCTTGTCGGCGCGATCCTGGTCGAGGTCGGTCATCACGACCGGCACCTCGAGCTTGCGCACGAACAGCAACGCCAGCTGAGAGGCCATCAGGCCCGCGCCGACGATGCCGACCTTGGTCACCTTGCGGGCAAGTGACTTGTCGGGGGCGCCGACGGGGCGCTTGGCGCGCTTGTTGACCAGGTCGAAGGCGTACAGCGAGGCACGCAGCGGGTCGCTCATCAGCAGGTCGGCCAGCGCCTCGTTCTCGGCGGCGAAGCCTTCGCCGATCGACGCCGTACGGGCCAGGTCGATGAGCTCGAGCGCTCGGTACGCGCCGGTGGCGGCACCGTGCGAGCGGGAGTCGGCGATCTGTTTTCCGCGGGCGATGGCGTCGTCCCACGCCTCGCCGGTGTCGACCTGCGGGCGGTTGACCTTCGCCTTGCCGTTGACGACGTCCGCCAGCCATGCGAGCGACGACTCGAGGAAGTCGGCGGAGTCGAAGATCTCGTCGACGATGCCCAGCTCCTTGGCCTGTGGGGCCTTGAGTGTCTTGTTCTGATTCATCGCGTTCTCGATGATCACCGTGACGGCCTTGTCGGCGCCGATCAGCCGCGGCAGCAGCTGGGTGCCGCCCCAGCCGGGCACCAGGCCGAGGAACACCTCGGGGAAGCCGACCATCGGCGTACTGGTGGACAGCGTGCGGTAGTCGCAGGCCAGCGCCAGCTCGAGGCCGCCGCCCAGCACCGCGCCGTTGACGAACGCGAAGGTCGGGATGTCGGTCTCGATCAGCTTGCCGAAGGTGTCGTGGCCGGCCTTTGCGATCTCCAGGGCGAGATCGCGCGAGGTGACCGCGGGTACTCCGGAGAGATCCGCACCTACGGCGAAGATGAACGGCTTGCCGGTGACGGCGATCGCGGCCGGCTTGCTCGCGATCGCCTGGTCGATCGCCTCGGCGAGGGACTGCAGGCCGGCCGGACCGAAGGTCGAGGGCTTGGTGTGGTCGAAGCCGTTGTCGATCGTGATCAACGCGACCTTGCCGTCGAGTCCGGGAACGGTGACCTCGCGGACGACGGCCTTGGTCACGATCTCGTCGGCGAAGACGTCGGCCGGGTTGATGGTCTGGGTGCTCATGCCTCGTTGCCTCCGGTCCAGTGCGGGTTCTCCCAGATGACCGAGCCGCCCATGCCCAGACCGATGCACATGCTGGTCAGGCCGTAGCGGACCTCGGGATGTTCGGCGAACTGCCGAGACAGCTGCGTCATCAGGCGGACGCCGGAGGACGCGAGCGGATGCCCCATCGCGATAGCGCCGCCCCACGGGTTGACCCGGGGGTCGTCGTCCGCGATGTCGAAGTGGTCGAGGAAGGCCAGCACCTGGACGGCGAAGGCCTCGTTGAGCTCGAACAGGCCGATGTCTTCGATCTCCAGGCCCGCGAGGCGCAGCGCCTTCTCGGTGGCCGGGACCGGTCCGATGCCCATCACCTCGGGCTCGACACCGACGAAGGCGTAGGAGACGAGCTTCATCCCGACCGGCAGGCCGAGCTCCTCGGCGGCGTCGGCGGAGGCGAGGATGCAGCCGGTGGCGCCGTCGTTGATGCCGGCCGCGTTTCCGGCGGTGACGCGGCCGTGCGGCCGGAATGGCGTCTTGAGCGCGGCCAGATCGTCCATCGTCGTGCCCGGCCGCGGCGGCTCGTCGGCGGTGGCCAGACCCCAGCCATGCTCGCCGGAGCGGATGGCGACGCTCACCAGCTCGGGACCGATCTTGCCGGCGTCCACGGCGGCCTGGTACTTGTCCTGCGAAGCCTTGGCGAAGGCGTCGCAGCGCTCCTTGGTCAGGTGCGGAAACCGGTCGTGCAGGTTCTCGGCAGTCGCGCCCATGACGATCGCGGACTCGTCGATCAGCTTGTCGGCGATGAACCGCGGGTTGGGGTCGGCCTGCTCACCCATCGGATGGCGGCCCATGTGCTCGACACCGCCGGCGATCGCGACGTCGTACGCCCCGAAGGCGATCCCCGAGGCGGTCGTCGTGACCGCAGTCATCGCGCCGGCGCACATGCGGTCGATGGCGTATCCCGGGGTCGTGTTGGGCAGGCCGGCGAGGATCGCGGTCGTGCGGCCAATCGTCAGCCCCTGATCGCCGATCTGCGTAGTGGCGGCGATCGCGACCTCCTCGACTCGCTCGGGCGGCAGCTCGGGGTGGCGCTTCATCAGCTCGCGGATGACCCGGATGACCAGATCATCCGCGCGGGTCTCGGCGTACTGACCCTTGGGCGAGCCCTTTCCGAACGGCGTCCGGACGCCGTCGACGAACACGACCTCGCGGCCGTGCGCGGGACGGGCGTCCCTCGGCCGGTGGGCCGGCGCAGCGGTAGTCACAGTGGCTACTCCTGTCGGTGTGTGATCCCGGCCGCGAATGCGGCTGGATGGGTTCGGTTGAGACCGTACCGGTGACGAAACCAGCGTAACCTACTCAGCGGTAACTTAGTGTCGGCATCCAGAATGCCGCCTCGATCCGTGTGACACGGAGGCCGTACGCGCCGGACGGGCGAGGAGCATCCGGCCGTCCTCGGTCGCCAGCAGATCGAGCCGCAGCGCGGGCAAGTCCCTGGCCGCCCTCGGGCGCGGGATTTTTCACGCTGCCTCACCTAGCCGACATCGCTTCGTTCCACGTCGTGCGGCAGAAGTGTGTCAATCTCTCGGAGTGTGCCTGGCGAGTGCCGCAGCGACCTGGGCGGCGACTTGTCCGATCTGCCAGTCGCGGGCACCGTGCTCACGCAGCTGAGCCGACACCGACTCGGCAGTGATCGGGGACGGCGGCGTCCACGCCAGCGATCGGACCGCCGCCGGCGGCACGAGGTTCTCGGCCGGGATCGACAATCGCTCGGACAGTTGGAGAACGGCTTCGCGGGCGAGGGCATAGCGATCCGCGACGTCGTTCTCCTTGCCCATCGACCGCGACGGCGGTGCATTCGGGTCGATGGGGGGAGTCCGGCGCGGCAGCCGGCTCTCCGGTTCCTGCAGCGCGTCTTGGAGCGCGGCGTACCAGCGGCGGCGATGCTTGAGCGCACCTCGTCGGGAAAACCCATCTATCGCCAATAGCTGCTGCATCGTGGTCGGCAGCTGCGCGGCGGCAGCGGAGATCGCGCGATCGGGCAGCAGGCGGCCTGGAGATGTGTCGGTCTGCTGGGCAAGCTCATCGCGGGATTCCCACAGTGCCTTGACCACGGCCATCCCACGCCGCGTCTTGACCTGCTGCAGCCCGCTTGTACGCCGCCAGGGGTCGGCTCGCGGTTCGCTCGGTCGCGCAGTACGTACCGCCTCGAACTCCTCGTGCGCCCAGTCGAGCTTGCCCTGCTCACGCAGCGCCCGCTCGACCTCGTCGCGGAGGTCGAGCAGGATGTCCACGTCGAGCGCGGCGTAGGTCAGGAAGTCGGCCGGCAACGGCCGCCGGCTCCAGTCCGCTGCCGAGTGCCCCTTCGCAAGCCGAAGCCCGAGCAGGCTCTCGGTCATCGCACCGAGCGAGACCCGCTCGAAGCCAGCAATCCGGCCGCCCAGCTCGGTGTCGAAGATCCGATCTGGGCGCATCCCGATCTCGGCGAGACACGGAAGGTCGGCGATCGCAGCATGAAAGACCCATTCGGCGTCCTGCAGCACGTCGCCCAGCAGGCTGAGGTCTCCTGCGGCGACCGGGTCGACGAGCGCGATCCCCGCCCCCCGGCGGTTGAGCTGCACGAGCTGGGCCCGGGCGCTGTAGCGGAACCCCGACGCGCGCTCAGCATCCACCGCCACCGGCCCGTTGCCCGCGGCCAGGCGTTCAGCGAGCTTGGCCACGCCCGCAGCAGTGGCGGTCACCTCCGGGACGCCGCCGCGCGGCGCGAGCAGCGGGGTCGGCTCGGGCTGAGGAGCATCCTGCTCCCCGGGCGTCTCGGACCGTTCGCTCACGCCGTCGGCTGGTCGCGACGGGCGATCAGGCTCACTCCCGGCGGGGGCGCGCCGGCCGCCGAGGCCAGCAGGTCGACCCAGGCGGCCAGATGCCCGCTGAGGTCAGTGGTCTGCGCCGTCCACGAGGCGCGCATCTCGAGATCGTTGGTGGCAGCGGGGCCGGAAAGGTCCCCGTAGCGCTGCGACGAGGTTTTGGTGACGGTGCCACCTAGCGCGGCGTAATGCGCGCCGGCCTGTTCGAGCGCCTCGGTCAGCCAGCTCCAGGCGGCGTCGCTGAGGGCCGGGTCGGTGGCCATCTCGGGCTCGATGCTGGCGGACAGATAGGAGACCAGCCGGAGGGTGCCGTCCCAGGCCTCGTGGCCGTCGGGGTCATGCAGCAGGACGAGCCGGCCGGTGGCCTCGGCGACGTCGGAATCCGGGTCGATGAACACCTCGGCTCCGAGCGCATAGGAGTACGGCGCGAGGCGCTGTGGTGCGCGGATCGGCTCGAGAGTGACCTCGGGGCGTGCGGTCACCGAGCTCAGGCTGGCGACGGCCTCCCGGAACTCCTCCGGGACGGCGGCGTCGGACGACTTCGGCTGCGGGCTAGTCACGTCAGTAAGGCTAAGGGGGTTGCCTGCCGTTTTTCGTGAGCCGCGCCGTAGCAGCGCCTGGCCCTCGCCGCAAGTGGGCGGGAGCGTGGGACGATGTACCGGATATGACTGACAACGCCGCCAGCTCCAGCCCCCTCGTCGCCGCGGCCCGCCGCGAATCCCCGCCCCACACTCCGGTGTGGTTCATGCGTCAGGCCGGGCGCTCACTGCCCGAGTACCGGACGGTGCGGGAGGGAATTGCCATGCTCGACTCGTGCATGCGGCCCGACCTCGTCGCCGAGATCACCATGCAGCCGGTACGTCGGCACGGCGTCGACGCGGCGATCTTGTTCTCCGACATCGTGCTGCCCCTGAAGGCGATCGGGATGGACCTCGACATCGTGGCGGGCGTGGGACCGGTGATCGCCAATCCCATCGCGTCACTGACGGACGTCGAGGCGATCCCGGAAATGACCCCGGACGCGATCGGGTTCATCGCCGAGGCGATTGGGCTGATCATCGCCGAGCTCGGGGAGACCCCGCTGATCGGTTTTGCCGGCGCCCCGTTCACCCTTGCCTCGTACCTGATCGAGGGCGGACCGTCGCGCAACCACGAGAAGACGAAGGCACTCATGCTCTCGCAGCCGGAGGTGTGGGATGCGCTGCTGTCGCGGCTGGCTCAGATCTCCACCGTGTTCCTGCGGACCCAGATCGAGGCCGGCGCGAGCGCCGTCCAGCTGTTCGACTCCTGGGCGGGATCCTTGACCAAGGCAACCTACGAGCGGCACGTCCTCGCGCACTCGGCACGTATCTTCAACGCGATCGGCGACGTCGTCCCGAAGATCCACTTCGGCGTGGGCACCTCGCTGCTGCTCGAGTCGATGGGTGCCGCAGGCGCCGACGTCGTCGGCATCGACTGGCGCACACCGCTTGACGAGGCTACCGCCCTGCTCGGGCCCGAGTACGCCGTCCAGGGCAACCTCGACCCCGCCGTGCTGTTTGCTGACTGGCCGGTCATCGAGCGTGAGGTCCGCCGGATCCTGGCCGAAGGGAGGGCGGCGCCCGGCCACATCTTCAACCTGGGCCACGGCGTGCTCCCGGCGACCGACCCCGACGTGATCACCCGGGTGGTCGAGCTCGTGCACGAGGTCAGTGCCGGCTGATCTGCGCCATGACCGCTACGCCTGACCGGCGCGTTCCCACCCCACCGAGCGAGTGCGATGTCCTCGTCATCGGCGCGGGCATCAGCGGCCTTGTCGCGGCCATGAGGGTGCAGCGAGCCGATCCGGAGCTGCAGGTCGAGGTGATCGACATCGCGCCGTACGCCGGCGGAAAGCTGCGGACGGCGCAGCTGGCCGGGACGACGATCGACGTCGGTGCCGAAGCCGTCATCGCGCGCCGTCCGGAAGGTCTTCGGCTGATCGACGAGCTCGGCCTGGAGGACCGCCTACGGTACCCCGGTGTCGCCGATGCCCGGATCACCAGCGGCGGCAGGGAAGTAGCCGTCCCGCAGGACACGCTGATGGGCGTTCCGACCGACGTCGAGTCGGTGGTGCGCACGGGTCTACTCACGGACGACGGTGTGGACCGGCTGCGAGCGGCCCGACCCTCTGGGCTCACTGAGGACATCTCCGTGTCGGACGCCGTCGGCGGTCAGCTGGGCGAGGAGGTCGTCGATCAGCTCGTGGAGCCGCTGCTGGCCGGGGTGTACGCCGGACGCGCGGACCGGTTGTCGCTACCCGCCACGATCCCGGCATTTCGCAACGCGTTGGGAACCGGCCAGGACGTGATGACCATCGCCAGGCGGGCCCGTGCCGCCGCGCCGCGCAGCGATCGCCCCGTGTTCGCCACCCTGCAAGGCGGCATCGGCTCGCTTCCCGATCAGCTGATCGCGCGCGAGGGCCTGTCGGTGACCCTCGGGTGCCCGGCCCGGTCGATCTCACTCAGTGGCGACCGTTTTGTCGTCGAGTGCGGTGCCGCGCCGGCGCCCGCACGGGTGAGCACCCGCGCCGTGGTCGTGGCTACCCAGCCACAGAAGGCGACGAAGCTGCTGGCCGGCATCAGCCCCGCCGCATCGGGGGAGCTGGCCGATGTAGCCGTCTCGAGCATGGCCGTGGTAGCGATCGCCTACCGTAAGGGCGATCTGGTCAACACTCCGCCCGGGTACAGCGGCATTCTGGTTCCGGTCAGTGAGGGGACGGCCGTGAAGGCCGCGACCTATGTGACGAACAAGTGGCCGCACGTCGCCGACGACGACCTCTTCATCGTGCGGGCATCGATTGGTCGTCTCGGCGAGGAGGCGCTCCTGCAGCGGACGGACGCCGACCTCGTGACTCTTGCGCGTCGCGATCTGGCGATCCTGGCGGGCATCTCTGGCGAGCCCATCGGCCATATCGTGCAACGATGGGCGGGCAGCCTGCCGCAGTACGACGTCGGACATCTCGCCCGCGTCGACCGGATTCGCGCCGCGATCGACGATGTGCCGGGACTCGCGGTGGCGGGAGCGACGTATGACGGCGTCGGCATTCCCGGATGCATCAACAGCGCAGACGCTGCAGCCGCGAAGGTGCTGCAGCACCTTGAAGGAGATGAGTGAGTTGGCAGAGGACAAGACCACGGCACGGATCGGTGCGGACGGAAAGCCGGAGCACGCTGGAAACCTGAAGGCCCAGCGGATCAACGAGCTGAACTCGACGATTCGATACGCGATGTGGTCGGTGTTCAAGGTCTCGCCGTCACTGCGCGAGATGAAGACCTCGCGCGCGCGGGCGGCGAAGCAGGTCGACAAGCTCATCGACGCAGCCGGCAAGAAGTCCGACGTCACGGTGCGCGGGATCTACGACGTGTCGGGCTTCCGGGCTGACGCCGAGCTGATGATCTGGTCGCACGCACCGAGCACAGACGCGTTGCAGGACCTCTACCAGAAGATCCGGCAGAGCGATCTCGGTGCGCATCTGCAGCCCGTGTGGTCGCAGGTCGCGCTGCATCGCCCCGCCGAGTTCAACAAGAGCCACATGCCGGCCTTCCTGGCCGATGAGGTCTCGCGCGACTACATCTGCGTGTACCCCTTCGTGCGCTCCTACGAGTGGTACCTGCTGCCCGACGAGGAGCGCCGCGACCTGCTGCGCGAGCACGGGCAGATGGCCCGCCCGTATGGCGACGTCCGCGCGAACACCGTCTCGTCGTTCGCGCTCGGCGACTATGAGTGGATGCTGGCCTTCGAGTGCGACGAGCTGCACCAGATCGTCGACCTGATGCGCGACCTGCGTGCGTCGGGCGCCCGGCGGCACGTGCGCGAGGAGACGCCCTTCTACACCGGACGCCGCCTGGAGATGGCCGAACTGGTCGACCGCCTCCCCTGAACTGAGCCCTGGTGAAGGGCTACTGCTGGGGCGCGAGCCTCAGGCTGATCGAGTTGATGCAGTACCGGTCGTCGGTCGGCGTGGGGTAGCCCTCGCCGTGGAAGACGTGGCCGAGGTGCGAGTGGCAGGCGGCGCAGATGACTTCGACGCGGCGCATCCCGAGGGAGTCGTCCTCCTTCAGGATCACCGCGTCGCTGTCGGACGGCGCGAAGAAGCTCGGCCAGCCGCAGTGGCTGTGGAACTTGGTGTCGGACCGGAAGAGCTCGGCTCCGCAGGCGCGGCAGCTGTAGACGCCCTCGGTCTCGGTGTCGGTGTACTCGCCGGTGAACGGGCGCTCGGTGCCGGCCTGGCGCAGGACGGCGTACTCGGCGGGGGAGAGCTGCGCCCGCCACTCCTCGTCCGTCTTGGTGACTCGCGGTTCGTGGGTCTGGGTCATTTCTCCAGGGTACGTCTTATGCGGATAGCGTGATGTCATGCCGAGCGCGAGCGTGACCCTGGACGTCGACGGTCACAAGGTCAAGGTCTCCAGCCCCGAACGGGTGTGCTTCCCCAAGGTGGGGATCACCAAGCTGCAGATTGTCGAGTACTACCTCGCCGTGGGGAAGGGGATCCTGGGTGCCGTGCGCGACCGCCCGACGACCCTCGAGCGCTGGCCGAAGGGTGTGATCCCGCTCGATCCCGCGGAGCCGGCCGGCCCCGCGAACGGTGACTTCTTCTACCAGAAGCACGTTCCCAAGGGACTCCCGGCGTACGCCGAGACGGTCGACATCACCTTCCCCAGCGGTCGGTCGGGCACCGAGATCTGCCCGAGCAATCTGGCGACCGTGGTGTGGGCGGCACACATGAACACGATCACCTTCCATCCCTGGCCGGTGACCCGCGCAGCGGTCGATCAGCCCGACCAGCTACGTATTGATCTGGATCCCCAGCCGGGAACGGACTTCACCGACGCCGTGCGGGCCGGTGACGTTCTTCGTGAGGTGCTGGCCGAGCACGATCTGCACGGCTTCCCGAAGACTAGTGGTGGCCGCGGTCTGCATGTATATGTGC
This sequence comes from Blastococcus sp. Marseille-P5729, assembly GCF_900292035.1. Lineage (NCBI taxonomy): Bacteria > Bacillati > Actinomycetota > Actinomycetes > Geodermatophilales > Geodermatophilaceae > Blastococcus > Blastococcus sp. Marseille-P5729. The sequence continues at coordinate 197,022 of NZ_OMPO01000001.1, forward strand.
CAATCCGCCCGCAGTGGAGCTTCGTTGAGACTCGCCGCGCGCTGATCGCGATCGGTCGTGAGATGGAGCGTCGTACACCCGAGCTCGTCACTCTCTCCTGGTGGAAGGAAGAGCGTGGAGAGCGGATCTTCATCGACTACAACCAAATGGCACGTGACCGCACGATCGCCTCGGCGTACTCGGTCCGCGCCAACGACCGCGCGACCGTCTCTGCGCCACTGACCTGGGATGAGCTGGCGGACGCCGCTCCCGACGACTTCACCGTGCGCACCATGCCGGCACGGTTCGCGGAGGTCGGTGACCTGCACGCCCGAGTCGCCTCGGCACAGCCCGGCGATCTGGCGAGCCTGCTTGAGCTGTCCGCCAAGCAGGAGTCCGACCTCGGGCTGGGAGATCTGCCCTATCCGCCGGACTACCCGAAAATGCCCGGCGAGCCGCCGCGGGTGCAGCCCAGCAGAAAGAACCCAGCGAACTGGTGAACGCCCGCCAGGGCGCGCCGATTCACCCGCTCGTCGATAAGCGCCGATCTTTACGTTCGTCGATGGTGGCCGCAGGCGCGCAGAGACGACGCAGGATGGGAATACCGGCGGCGGCGATCCTCCTTTCAGAGCTCGCGGGTTCAGCTACGGGCGGCGAGCAAGCCGGTTCGCTCGTGACAGCCCAGGTATTCGAAGCGGAGCTGGTCCGCATCGAGTACCGACACCTCGTGGTAGAGGCGAAGCCCGGCGGCACTGCGGAAGTGCTTCACGAACTGCCCGAATGCGCCGAAGATCTTCAGGTGCGTCTTGTGTGAGCGCGACCAGTCCTCGAGCTCGCGCAGGGAGTGCCACCAGCCGTGGCCGTAGGTCTTCTCGACGAGAGCGCCACCGTCATCGATGATCTGCATCAGCCGGTTGGAGTAGCAGCCGATCTGGTTTCCTTGCGCGGTCAGGAATTCCATGCCCTCCTGCAGCACCGGTCGAATGTCGGATGCCCACCAGTCTCGGGCCTCTCCTTCGGTGCCTCGCCAGTCCTGGCCCGAGCGGATCAACGTCATGCCGTCGTGTGGGTGGACGACGACGAGGTCACCGTCCTGCTCGAATCGCAGCCGACCGTCGGGTTCGAGGTCAGCGGTCTGGGCCGACGGGAGCCGGTCGCGCATGCTGCCCCAGTAACCGTGCTCGGCAATCTCACCGCCGATGCCGTCCGAGGCAACCGAGACCCCTTCCATGCGGCGTCCACCGAAGATCGTCTCGAAGTCGCGCACGCCGGGGGTCGCGATCTCCACGAACCGGCCCACACTGCCGTGCTCATGCTGCGGGTCGGTCCACGCGAGGGTCTGTTCGCTCCACCGACGGTAGGACTCGGCATCTGTCCAGTAGAGCGCGGTGATCTCGTTCGTGAACCCGGCGGGGTCGATAGCGACCGCCACGTCGTGGTGCACCGGTCCGTCGACCTCCCCGATCTGGCGGCGCAGCTCGTTGGCGGCGTCCCGCGCGGACGCCGGTCGCTCGCCCTGGTACTGCAGCCCGTAGTAGGCCATCACCACGGACTCGATCGTCTCGGGAAACCGAGCCGAGAACGCCGGCGAGGGGGGATTCCAGTCCTCGCGCATACGTGTCGGCTGGCTGCGCTCAGCACGCAGATGCTGGGGAATGGCTGACTCCATCGGTGGCCTCCTGGTGTGCGCCGATCAGCCCAGGCTAGCCGGTATGCACGTCACCCGGGCTCACTCCGGGATTCGCCGGTAGCCGAGCCCGATCACTTGTCCACAGGACGAGAGATCAGCCAGGCTGCTCCCGAAGTACTGCGTCGAGAGGATAGGGATCGATCTCGGGCACCTGCCCGAACGTGCAGGAGCGCGGCTCGCGGTCCGGTCGCCACCTCACGAAGGTGCCCAGATGCCGCAGCCGCGGACCCTGGAACTGGTCGTAGGCGATCTCGGCCACCAGCTCCGGCCGGACCGGAACCCAGGAGAGGTCCTTGCCCGCGCTCCACCGGCTCTGACCACCCGGCATCCGCTCGCCGCCGCCGGACTGCTCGGCCCACGCACCCCAGGGGTGGTCGGCGGGCGCGCACCGGTAGGGCTCCAGCAGGCCGACCAGCTCGGACCGCTTCTTGGCGGTGAACGACGAGCAGGCTCCGATGTAGTGGAGCGCCCCGTCGTCGTCGTACAGCCCGAGCATCAGCGAGCCGACCACGTCGCCGGACTTGTGCCACCGGAAGCCGCACACGACGGTGTCCAGGTCACGCCGATGCTTGAGCTTGAGGAAGCTGCGGACGCCGGGCTCGTACGGCGCGTCGAGGTCCTTGGCGATCAGCCCGTCCAACCCGGCGCCCTCGAGCTGGGTGAACCACGACTGGGCAGCCTCGGCGTCCATTGTGAACGGCGTCAACCACAGGGGCGGCTCGATCGCGCCGAGGACGTCGTCGAGCAGAGCTCTGCGCGCACGCAAGGGCTCATCCAGGAGCGACCTGCCGTCGTGAGCGAGCAGATCGAAGATCACCATCGCCGCGGGCAGCTCACCGGCCAGCCGCTCGATGCGGGACTGCGCGGGGTGCAACCGGGCCTGCAGCGAGTCGAAGCTCAGCCGCCCGTCGACCTCGATCACGATCTCGCCGTCGACGGCGCACCCGTCGGGAAGGGCGTCCCGCAGCGACCTGACCAGCTCCGGGAAGTAGCGGGTCAGGTCGTTGCCGCTGCGGCTGTCGATGATCACTCCGCCGTCCTGCTTGCGGACGATGGCCCGGAACCCGTCCCACTTCGGCTCGAAGACCCACTGCCCGCCCACTGGCAGCTTCTTGGCGGGCTTGGCGAGCGCGGGGGAGAGGGGTCGATCGAGCACGTCAGTCCAGCTTCGAGATCACGGCCTCGGCCGTCTCGACGGTGATGTGGGTGCGGATGGGGCGCTGCCCGTTGCCGTCCAGGGTGGTGCGCAGGTTCGGCAGTACGGTGTTGGCGACCCTGGCAACGCTGCGGCCGACGTCATACGGCGGGCCGATCCAGATCGTCAGCCACACCAGGACGGCTTGGGGCGTGGTTCTGACTCGGGCGCGGGCCCGCTCGATGCCTTGCTGGTTCAGCGCATCACGCTCGATGCACTCGGCCAGATGACTGCCGGACACGTCGAGGGTCCCGCCCGGATCGTGCGCGAGCTCGATCCGTGAGCTGCCCTGCAGCCGAACCTGGTTCGACACCCACCAGACGCTTCCGGCGACGAGCGCGATCAGGACGGCGATGAGAGCCGGCCACAGCCAGCGGCCGTTGTCCTCGTACCAGGCAACGGTCGGCGACGACAGGACCGGGCTGGCGGCGCGCCGCGAACCCAGGGCGCCGGTCGAGTGCAGCAGCACCGCGACGCCGAGCAACCCGAGGACGCCGCCGAGCAGCCGCAGGATGAGGCGGTCGGTCCGGTCGGTCCGCTCGTCGTTCATGCCGCGTCGCCGCCCTGGTCGGCGGTGACGCTCGCCGGCCTGCTCACCTCGGCGGCAGCGGGACCGTTGCCGACGATCTCGAGATCGATCCGCGGCATTCGGCTCCAGGGGATCTGCTTCAGGGCGTGGGTGATGGCCTCCTCGAGATCGCGTTGCACCCGATCCGGGCTGGCCAGCGGAGCAGTCGCGTTCACCCGGGCGACGTCCTTGGTGACCTCGACGCTCGCGGAGGCGACCCCGGAGACGGCCTCTGCCTGGCGACGCAGCATCTGGGCGACTGCCCGCGGTGGAATGACGACGTCGATCTCCTCGGTCGGCTTGGTCAAGGCGAACAGCCGCGGACGGCTGAGCCCCGCGACCAGCAGGAGCAGCAGTCCGACGATCAGCAGCGCGATCCCGGCGTAGACGACCTCCATCGCCTTCCACGGCGTGCTGCGCAGGGCCGCGTACCACGAGGCGGTCGGCAGCAGGAACTCGCCGCCGCCGGTGAGCCACGAGACGATCTCACCGATGCCGAGCCCGGCCAGCCCGAGCAGCACCAGCCCCACGAGCGCGCTGATGGTCCGGAGCAGGACCCGCTGGCCGGTGCTCATCGCACCCGAGCCTGGCGCTCGAGGTTGACCGGCTGGGCCTCCACGTCGACGGCGACCACCTGCAGCCCGCACAGCCGCTCGACGTCGTCGGTCACCACCTGGCGCACGGACCTGGCGAAGGTGGTCATCGATATGGGGTACAGCGCGCCCACCGAGACTGCGAGCCGGGCGTGCCGGCCGTTGATGTCCGCGCGTGCGCGGGGGATGACCGAGGACGGTGCGTGCTCGTGCGTGCGTGGGGTGACCGCCCGGTCGGCGCGGTGGCAGGCGAACGCCGCGATCCGCTCGACGACGTGAGGCGATACGCGGGTGATGCCGCGGGCGGATGCGTCGTCGGCGCCCCCGCCGGGCCACCCACCCGTGGGCGAGCTCATACCCGGTCGCGGCCCTTGCTGCCGCGCGTGACGGATCCGAGGTCGAGCTCTCCGTCGACGACGCGGCCGAGGACGAGGCCGATCGCGCCGAGCGCCGCGACCAGCAAGAAACCGGCGAACCCGCCCACGATCGCGGCGAGCCCCAGCGCCATACCGGCGATGAGTCCGATCTGTGCTGAGCTCATATGCTCCTCCGTGGTCGTCCTTGGCCGTCGACGCTGGTCGCGCCGCTGCCCGACGACGCGCTGTCAGCGTCACCGGTCGGCGCGGCGATGTCCTCGACGTGCACCATCACCTCGCCAGCGTAGTCGCCGGCAACATCGCGGACCGCGCGCTGCACCGCGCGGCCGAGACGAACCAGGTCATAGGACTGATCGGCCACGATGTGCACGTCGACGCGGCCGGTTCCGGTACGCACGCCCCAGATCCGGCCGCTCGGCGAATAGGTGGACGCCGTCCCGTGCGGACCGGCGTGCATCGCCAGCACGCCGTCGGTCGCCAGGGCAGCGTCGCGGATCGTCTCGGGAGCGCTCACTGCAGCCGCTTGTCCCGTAGATCGCCGATCGGTGGCAGGTTGACGTCGTCGACGGTGATGTTGACCTCGACCACCTGCAGACCGGTCAGCCGCTCGACCGCCGCGATCACGTGTCGGCGTACGTCGCGGGCAATCTGGGTGATGGGCGTGCCGTACTCGACAACGATGTCGAGGTCGACCGCAGCCTGGGTCTGTCCGACCTCCACCGACACGCCGGACGTCGGCGCCGGGGCGTTGCCCGGGATCCGGTCGCGCACCGAGGTCACCGAGCGGGCCGCCCCCAGGCCGAGGTTGTGCACCCCCGCGACCTCACGCGCGGCGAGTGCGGCGATCTTGGCGACCACGATCTCCGAGACTGTGGTGCGCCCGTTGTCGATCGGTAGCCCCTCGGTGGCCGGCTCGTGGACCGGCCCAGCCGGCGGTGCGGCGGTCGGCTGCGGCCCGTCCACCGGAGGACGCACGATGGGGGAGGACTGCTCGCTCTGATGATCGTCCGAGGTGGCCACGGTGCCATCTTTCCTAATCGCCGGTGACGTGTCGACCGCTTCGGCGAGCGTGTCGGTCAGCCGAGGTGCCGCCGCAGCACGGTGCCCGCCGGCCCGCTGCTCGCTGCGAGATCGCGGACGGCGCGGTAGACCTGCTGTGCCGTGTGGGTGGGCTCGTCTACGTCGTGCACCTGCCCCGGCAGCAGGATCGGGGTGTCCACGACCAGCTCGGCGTACCGAGGTAGGCGGTCGGCGCCCTCGGCGGCTAGCACGTCGAGCATCATCCGCTGGCCGGATCCCGTCACGCTGATCGCGATCGAGCCCTGGCACGGGTAATGGCTGGCGATGCCGTTGAGCGCCAGGTAGACCGGTCGCCGTCCGGCGAGTACCGGGGCGAACGACCGGGCCGCGACGAAGTGCGCGGTGAGGTGGCTGTCGATCGTCTGTCGCCAGGCGTGAATCGGCAGCTCGAGCCCGGGCTCGCCCACCTTCCAGCCGCCGACGGCGGCGACCGCGAGCTCGACTCCCGCGCCGGCCAGTCCGCCCGCGAGACGTTCCGCGGCGTCCGCGTCGGTGAGGTCGACCTGGTGCGTGCGGACGCCGTCGATCCCCGCGAGCCGGCGCAGTCGTTCATCGTCGCGCCCGACCGCGTGCACCTGCGCGCCGTCCGCGGCGAAGGCGCGGGTGAGCGCACTGCCGACCATGCCGGTCGCACCCAGCACGAGCACCCGCTGCCATTCCTGCGACATCACGCCTCCTGCAGCCGTTAGAGTCGACATCCTGGACCACGGTAGTGATGACGGGGAGTCGAATGGCAACGAACGGCACGACGAGCGACCGACCGGACCGTACGCCGGGTCTCCGCGCGCTGCTGCGGGTTCCCGCAGATCCCGACGCCGCCCGGGCGCGGCTCGCCGAGATCACGCCGGACTCGATACCGGCCGGGCCCTCCTCCAAGGATGACGGCAAGGACGCGCTGCAGAAGTACGGCGATGAGCTCTACGACCTGCAGGAGCGGTTCTACGCGGCTGCCCGCGGGGGCGTGGACCGCCGGATCCTAATCGTGCTGCAAGGCATGGACACCTCCGGCAAGGGTGGGGTCATCGAGCACGTCATCGGGCTGATCAACCCCGGCGGCGTCCGCATTCACTCCTTCAAGACGCCGACCGAGGAGGAGAGGCAGCATGACTTCCTCTGGCGGGTGCGCCGGGCGTTGCCGGGTCAGGGCCAGATCGGCATCTTCGACCGCTCGCACTACGAGGACGTGCTGATCGCGAAGGTGCGCCAGCTAGTGGACGCCGACACGATCGAGCAGCGGTACGCGCAGATCAACGAGTTCGAGAAGGAGCTCGTCGATGACGGCTACACGCTGCTGAAGTGCTTTCTGAACATCTCCAAGAACGAGCAGAAGGAGCGCCTGTTGGCGCGACTGGACGATCCGACGAAGCACTGGAAGTTCAACCCGGGCGACGTGGACGAGCGGGCCCTCTGGGATGACTACCAGGATGCCTACTTCCTGGCCCTGACCCGGTGCTCCACCGAGCATGCGCCCTGGTACGCCGTGCCCTCGGATCGCAAGTGGTACCGCAACTGGGCCATCGGTCAGCTGCTAGTGGAGACCCTCCGCGAGCTGGACCCGCAGTACCCGCGGATGGACTTCGACGTCGAGGAGCAGCGTCAGCGCCTGCTCACCGCAGACTGACGACCGCAGAACTAGGGCTCGGTGCCGTTCATGACGGCGCCGAGGCGTGCCGCGCGTTCGCTGCGCACCAGACTCTCGAGGGTGACCCGGTTGCCGTCGTAGTCGGTCAGCGGCACCCGCCAGTTCGGGTACTCGTCGAGCGTGCCGGGCTGGTTCTGCATCCGGCGGTCGCCGACGGCGTCGGTCAACGCGGCGTTGAGCACGCGGGCGCTGGTCGACCGCAGGTGCCGGTGCAGGGCGAGGATCTCGTCCTCGGTCTGGTCGCTGCCCGTGCCGGGGCGGAGCATGCCGCGCCGAGTCAGGATCGAACGCCAGCGCTCCAGGTCCGCCTCCTGGTCGGCCCGTTCGGCAGCCAACGGCCGCCCGAGCAGGCCGAGCCGGTCGCGGACGGCGAGATGCGCGTGCTCGAGGTAACCGGCGGTGGGGGCGAGGTCGTGGGTGGTCACCGACGCCATCGACATCTCCCGGAACCGGTCCGCCGCCTGCGGTGCGCCGTCCCAGCCGCGCTCGAACCACAGCACCGAGGTGCCCAGCACGCCACGCTCCGCGAGGTAGTCACGGACCCATCCCTCGACGGTGCCGAGATCCTCGCCGACGACCAGGGCCCCCGCGCGGTGCGCCTCGAGCATCAGGATGCCGACCAGGGCGTCGTGGTCGTAGCGTACGTAGGTGCCCTCGGTAGGACGGTGCCCCTCGGGTATCCACCACAGCCGGAACAGCCCGATGATGTGATCCACGCGAATGCCGCCGGAGTGCGCGAGCATCGATCGGAGCATGTCCCGGAACGGCTGATACCCCAGCTCGGCCATCCGGTCGGGTCGCCAGGGCGCCTGGCTCCAGTCCTGCCCGAGGCGGTTGTAGGCATCGGGCGGGGCACCCACGCTCACGCCGGTGGCGAACGTGTCGTGCCGCGCCCACGCCTCACTGCTTGCCGGGCCGACGCCCACGGCGATGTCGTTCATGATGCCGATCCGCATCCCGGCATCGACCGCGCGTGCCTGCGCCGCGACCATCTGCTCGCCGGCGATCCACTGCAGCCAGCAGTGGAACTCGACCCGCGCGCGGTGCCGGTCGGCGTATGCGCTGACCTCGTCCGAACGCGGGTCGCGGAGCTCGTTCGGCCAGGTCCGCCAGTCGTGCCCGTGCTCCTCGGTGAGCGCGCACCAGGCGGCGTAGTCGACGAGGTGGCGGCCGTGCCGCGCGCGGAATCCGTCGTACGACACCTGTCGCAGATCGGTGAGCCCGTGATCGTGGATCGCTTGTAGAGCGGCGATCTTGGCGGTCCACACGGCATCGCGATCAATCGCGTCGCCGTCGGCCACCATGGCCAGCAGATCGCCACGCAGGCGAGCCACCCCGGCTCGGGTGTGTTCGTCGAGCAGCGCGTACTCGTCAATCGCCTCTGGTCGCACGTAGATCGGGTTGATGAATCTACGGCTCGTAGGTGAGTACGGGGATGACCCGATCGGTACCGATGGCTCGGCGGCGTGCAAGGGATTGGTCAGCAGGTAGTCGGCGCCCTGCTGGGCTGCGGACCAGACTGCCAGGTCCGCGAGGTCCTGCAGGTCCCCGATGCCCCAGCTGGCCGCCGAGCTCACGCTGTAGAGCTGGACGGCGTACCCCCAGATCTGCCCGCCACCGACGCGTTCGGGGATGCCGAGATACCGCGGGCACACGATCAGCCGCGACTCGTGCCGATGCTCGCCGTTCACGAGCTGGAGCGTGTGATAGCCGAGTGGGAGGTGGGCGGGCAGGCGGAAGGAGGCCTCGCCGACCGGGGCTCCGTCGACCTCGCGGTCAGGCTCCCAGTTGTCGACCTGGAACAGGGGGAGACTCTCGCCGTTCTCGAGCACGACCTGCACTGCTGCCGGTGTCCCGGCCGGCACGTGCACCACGACGTCCCCCTCGTGCCCGGTGCGGTGGACCACGCAGGGCGGAAGGGGGCGCCGCCAGGCCTCGTCGCGCCGCGCTTCGAGTGCGGCGCGGGCGCGCTCCGGGGTCGAGGCGTCCACGCCCAGCGCAGCCAGCACCGCGATCAGTGTCTCGTCGGGGACGGAAGAGCGGCCCTCGGCCGCCCAGTTCTCGGTCGCTATGCGGTAGGCCGCCGCGAGCGCATGCAGGTCGCTCACGACTCGTCGGCGGGCGCTTCCTCGAGGATCAGCACCGCGCGGGCCGGCACCGTGATGCTCGTGCCCGCCGGCAGGGTGTCCTCGCTCGGCTCGTGCTGGCCGGTGGCGGCGTCGACCACCAGGCGCCACTGCTGGCCGTAGTCGCTGTCCGGGATGGTGAACTCCAGGTCGCCCTCATGCGCGTTGAACAGCAGCAGGAACGACGAGTCGACGATCCGCTCACCGCGGTAGTTGGTGCCTTTGATGCCCTGCCCGTTCAGGAACACCATGATCGACTTGCCGAACCCGGCTCCCCAGTCCTTCTCGGTCATCTCCGCCCCGGACGGCGTGAGCCACGCGATGTCGCGCTCTACGTTGCCCTTGGCGCCGGGCTGCGGGTGCCCGTCGAAGAACCTGCGGCGGCGGAAGATCGGGTGCTCGGTACGCAGCCGGGTCACCGCTGCGGTGAACTCCAGCAGCTCCGCATCGACGTTCTCCCAGTCGATCCAGGTCAGCTCGTTGTCCTGGCAGTACGCGTTGTTGTTGCCATTCTGGGTACGGCCGAGCTCGTCGCCGTACAGGATCATCGGAACGCCCTGCGAGACCAGCAGCGTGGTGATGAAGCTGCGTGCCCGCCGGCGGCGCAGGTCGATGATCGCGGCGTCGTCCGTCGGCCCCTCGATGCCCGAGTTCCACGACCGGTTGTGGCTCTCGCCGTCCCGGTTGCCCTCGCCGTTCGCGTCGTTGTGCTTCTCGTTGTACGACACCAGGTCGCGCAGCGTGAACCCGTCGTGCGCGGTCACGAAGTTGATCGAGGCCGCCGGACGGCGACCGTTGTGCGCGTACAGGTCGGAGGAGCCCGTCAGGCGGGAGGCGAACTCGCCCAGGGTCGCCGGCTCGCCGCGCCAGAAATCCCGCACGGTGTCGCGGTACTTGCCGTTCCACTCGGTCCACAGCGGCGGGAAGTTGCCCACCTGGTAGCCGCCGGCGCCGATGTCCCACGGCTCGGCGATCAGCTTGACCTGGCTCACGACCGGGTCCTGCTGGACCAGGTCGAAGAAGGCCGACAGCCGGTCCACGTCGTGCAGCTCGCGGGCCAGGGTGGAGGCGAGATCGAAGCGGAAGCCGTCGACGTGCATCTCGGTGACCCAGTACCGCAGCGAGTCCATGATCAGCTGCAGGGCGTGCGGCATTCGCGCGTTGAAGGAGTTGCCGGTGCCGGTGTAGTCGACGTACTTGCTGGGGTCGGAGTCGCTGAGCCGGTAGTACGCAGCGTTATCGATGCCCCGGAAGGACAAGGTCGGGCCGAGGTGGTTGCCCTCGGCGGTGTGGTTGTACACGACGTCGAGGATGACCTCGATGTCCGCGCGGTGCAGTGCCTTGACCATCGCCTTGAACTCCTGCACCTGCTGGCCGGCGTCCCCGCCGGAGGAGTACGCGTTGTGGGGGGCGAAGAACCCGATGGTGTTGTAGCCCCAGTAGTTGCGCAGCCCTTCGCGCAGCAGACGGTCGTCCTGCACGAACTGATGCACCGGCATGAGCTCGATCGCCGTGACCCCGAGGTTCTTCAGGTGCTCGATGATCACCGGGTGCGCGATCGCGGCATACGTGCCGCGCAGCTCCTCGGGGATGTCGGGGTGCGTTTCAGTGAGCCCCTTGACGTGCGCCTCGTAGATCACCGTGTTGTGGTACGGCGTCGCCGGCGGGTAGTCGTTGCCCCAGTCGAAGAAGGGGTTGATGACGACCGAGCGCATGGTGTACGGCGCCGAGTCGTTCTCGTCGGGGGTGTTCTCATCGCCCATCTCGTAGCCGAACACCGCCGGGTTCCACTCCACCTCGCCGGAGATCGCCTTGGCGTACGGGTCCAGCAGCAGCTTGGCCGGGTTACAGCGGGCTCCCATCGAGAAGTCGGTCGCACCGTGCACCCGATAGCCATACTTCTGACCGGGTTCGACGCCAGGCAGATAGCAGTGCCACACGAAGCCGTCGACCTCCGGCAGCGAGACGACGTCGGTCTGCTCGCCATCGTCGTTGAACAGCACGAGCTCGACCTCTGTGGCGACCTCGCTGAACAGCGCGAAGTTCGTGCCCGTTCCGTCGTAGGTCGAACCGAGGGGGTAGGCCTTTCCGGGCCAGATCTCCATGTGTTCCTCTCCAACAGCCGGCACCGCACCGGCACGGTGACCGATTCTCCCAGGTCTGCGAGATCCCACCTGTCGGTGGGTAGTCGTACCCTAGGGCCGTGCGAGCCAAGAGCGAACTAGTACCCACGCAGGGCACCTTCGAGGTGGTCAGCGACTTCGCGCCGTCCGGTGACCAGCCGACCGCGATCGCCGACCTGGAGCGGCGTATTCAGGCAGGAGAGAAGGACGTCGTCCTGCTGGGCGCCACCGGCACCGGAAAGTCGGCGACCACGGCCTGGCTGATCGAGCGGCTCAACCGGCCCACCCTCGTGATGGCCCACAACAAGACCCTGGCGGCGCAGCTGGCGAACGAGTTTCGCGAGCTGCTGCCGAACAACGCCGTCGAGTACTTCGTCTCGTACTACGACTACTACCAGCCCGAGGCCTACGTCCCGCAGACCGATACCTACATCGAGAAGGACTCCTCGATCAACGAGGAGGTCGAGCGGCTGCGGCACAAGGCGACGATGTCGCTGCTGACCCGGCGGGACGTCGTCGTGGTCGCGACCGTCTCGTGCATCTACGGCCTGGGGACCCCGAAGGAGTATGTCGACGCGTCGGTCCGGCTGAAGGTCGGCGAGGACTACGACCGCGACCGGCTGCTGCGCAAGCTCGTCGACATGCAGTACGTGCGCAACGATCTCGCCTTCAACCGCGGGACGTTCCGGGTGCGTGGCGACACCGTCGAGATCATCCCGGCGTACGAGGAGCTGGCGCTGCGGATCGAGATGTTCGGCGACGAGGTCGAGCGGCTCTACCACCTCAACCCGCTGACCGGCGAGGTCGTGGGGGAGGCCGAGGAGATCTTCATATTCCCCGCGACGCACTACGCGGCCGGGCCGGAGGCGATCGAGCGGGCGGTACGCGGTATCGAGCTCGAGCTGGAGCAGCGGCTCGCCGAGCTGGAGAAGCAGGGCAAGCTGCTCGAGGCGCAGCGGCTGCGGATGCGGACGCAGTACGACGTCGAGATGATCCGCCAGGTCGGCTTCTGCTCGGGCATCGAGAACTACTCGCGGCACCTGGACGGTCGTGCAGCGGGATCGGCCCCGTCCTGTCTGCTCGACTACTTCCCCGAGGACTTCCTGCTGGTGATCGACGAGTCGCACCAGACGGTGCCGCAGATCGGCGCGATGTACGAGGGGGACATGTCGCGCAAGCGCACGCTGGTCGAGCACGGCTTCCGGCTCCCCAGCGCCATGGACAACCGGCCGCTGAAGTTCGAGGAGTTCACCGACCGCATCGGCCAGACCGTCTACCTGTCGGCGACGCCCGCGAAGTACGAGCTCGACCTCGCGGGCGGCGAGTTCGTGGAGCAGGTGATCCGCCCGACCGGCCTGATCGATCCCGAGGTGGTCGTGAAGCCGACGAAGGGCCAGATCGACGATCTGATCCACGAGATCCGCACCCGCACCGAGAAGAACGAGCGGGTACTCGTGACCACCCTGACCAAGAAGATGGCAGAGGATCTCACCGACTACCTGCTCGAGCTCGGCATCCGGGTGCGCTATCTGCACTCCGAGGTCGACACGCTCCGGCGCGTCGAGCTGCTCAAGGAGCTGCGCAAGGGCGAGTTCGACGTGCTGGTCGGCATCAACCTGTTGCGTGAGGGCCTCGATCTGCCCGAGGTGTCGCTGGTGGCGATCCTCGACGCCGACAAGGAAGGCTTCCTGCGCTCGGGCACCTCGCTGATCCAGACCATCGGCCGCGCGGCGCGCAATGTCTCCGGGCAGGTGCACATGTACGCCGACACGATCACCCCGTCGATGGCGCAGGCCATCGACGAGACCAACCGGCGGCGAGAGCGGCAGCGGGCGTACAACGAGGAGCACGGCATCGACCCGCAGCCGCTGCGCAAGAAGATCGTCGACATCCTGGACGGCATCTACGACGAGGCCGACGACGCCATCCCGGTCGGTGGCAGCGGACGATCGCAGTCGCGCGGCAAGAAGAGCGTCCCCGGCGGCGGGGAGGTGTCGGCCGGTGTCATCCCCGATAACCCGCAGTCGCTGCCTCGGGCTGAGTTGGCGGACCTGATCGCCAAGCTCGAGGAGCAGATGCTGGCCGCGGCTCGCGAGCTGCAGTTCGAGCTAGCTGCCCGGCTACGCGACGAGATCTCCGACCTCAAGCGGGAACTGCGCGGCATGGACCGCGCGGGCGTCTGAGCTACATCATCCCGGCGGCGTGAGCGCCTACGGTGGACGCGAGCTCGCTGATCTGCTCCCGGACGCCGGCGTCCGGCTCGCCCTCGACGACGAGCGGGTCGGCCACCGGCGTCCACTCCATGCCGGTGGTAATGGCCTCGAGCGCGCGCAGCGCCCCGGAGGCGTCGCTGCCCGAATGCAGCACGGCCGCGAACGGCAGCCGCTTGGTCGCCTCGAGACAGGGGTAGTAGACCTGGTCGAAGTAGTGCTTCAGCGCACCCGAGAGGTAGCCGATGTTCACCGGTGACAGCAGGACGATGCCGTGGGCGGTGAGCGTGTCGTGGGCTCCGGCGGTCAGCGCGGGCAACGAGACCGCCTCCACCTCGGCGAGCTCCTCGATGCCGAGGCCCTGCAGCGCCGCCTCGTGCACGGCCGCGGTCGAGATCGACACCGTGTGGTGGACGACGAGAACCTTCGTGGACTCTGCCATTGCTGCTCCTTTCGGGTCCTGTAGCCACGATGCCACGGTTACGCTGCAGGCATGATCGATGAGTCGCTTCGCGGGCCGTTCTACCGGCTGAGTCTGCCGCAGATCAGAGCGCTGGTCGCCGAGAACGGCGTCTGCGGCCTGGCCGAGCGCACCCTCGAGGCGATCGATCGGATCAACCCGCGGCTGAACGCATTCGTGCATCTCGACCGCGACCGTGTGCTGGCCGAGGCCCGTGCGCTGGACCAGCTGCCCGCGACTGAGCGAGGGCCGCTACACGGAATCCCGATCGGGGTCAAGGACCTGATCGACGTCGCCGGCTGGCCGATGACCGCCGGTTCGCGAGTGATGAGCGGAAACACCCCCGGCCGGGACGCCGCGGTGATCACCCGGCTACGCGCGGCGGGGGCCCTCGTCGTGGGCATGACGCTCACCCACGAGTTCGCCTACGGTACGACCGGTGACGTCAGCAGCCACGGCGCAGCGCACAACCCGCACCGGCTGACGCACATGACCGGTGCGTCGTCCGCGGGCAGCGGAGCGGCCGCGGCCGCCGGGCTGGTCCCGCTCGCTCTCGGCAGCGACACCGGCGGCTCGATTCGAGTGCCTGCGGCACTGTGCGGGGTGTTCGGCGTCAAACCCGGCCACGGCGAGGTGTCGATCGACGGAGTGCAGGCGCTCGCGCCGAGCCTGGACCATGTCGGCGTCCTCGCGCACGACTCCGACCTCGCCTGGCTGGCGATGTCCGTGCTGAGCGGCCGTCGCGAGCCCGAGCCGGCTGCACCGCAGTGGTCCTGGCTGGACATCGATCGGGTTCCGCTGGTCGACCCGCGCATCGCAACCGCGGTGCGGGGGATGTTCGACGAGGTCTCCGGACACAGCACCCTGGAGGTAGCGCTGGGCAACTGGCCCGAGATGCGCGGCGTGGCCGGCACGATCATGAGCCGCGAGGCATGGGACACCCACGCGCACCAGCTTGACGTACGCAAGGCGGACTACGCAGAGTCCACCTGGGAGCGGATCGACTCCGGCCGGCACATCGGCGACGAGCAGTACGCCGATGCACGGCGCACCCAACGGCTGTGGCGAGACACCATGGCCGCGTTCCTGGACCACGACCAGGTGCTGGTCTGCCCGACGGCGGGCATCCTCGCGCCCGAGATCGGCGTCCGCGAGATGACCGTCGGCGCAGAGGACGGGATCAGCACCCGCATCCTCACCAACCTGACCGTCCGCTGGAACCTCGTGGGATTCCCCGCGGTGTCGGTACCGGCCGGCGAGATCGACGGCCTGCCCTTCGGGATGCAGATCATCGCCAAGCCCGGCTCTGAGAGCGCCTTGCGCGGCGCGGTCGACGAGGTCACACGTCACGTGCGGGGCGCGTCGGGGGCCGGTGGGGCATACTAGGTGAGTTGGTAGGAGGGGAGTACTCCCTAGCATCGCGCTCGTCATCACGGCCGCTGGAGCGGCCCGGGCCGGTGGTCGCTGACTGGCGGCGGAAGAGACCTCCGGATCAAACGGCCCGCCACGTCGTGGTGGCGCAATGAACCGGAAGGCAGCCTTTCTTGCTGACGCACGCCACCGCGGTGCTCGCGGAGACCAACCCAGACACCGGCCAGCCCTTCTTCCCCGGCTGGGTATGGGCAGTCACGATCGTCGGCGTGCTGACGCTGATCGCGATCGACTTGTTCGTCGTCGACAGCAAGCCGCACGAGGTCGGCACCAAGGAAGCGGCGCGCTGGGTGTCCTTCTACGTGGCGCTCGCGGTGCTGTTCGGGCTCGGGATGTGGGTGCTGGTGGACGGTGCCCATTCCCTGGAGTTCTTCTCCGGGTACATCCTCGAGTACTCGTTGAGCGTCGACAACCTGTTCGTGTTCGTGCTCATCATGAGCTCCTTCACCGTCCCGAAGATCCACCAGCACCGGGTGCTGCTGATCGGCATCCTCATCGCGCTGATCCTGCGGACCATCTTCATCGTCCTGGGCGCGGCCGTCATCTCCCGCTTTCAGGCCGTCTTCTTCCTGTTCGGTGCCTTCCTGCTGTTCACGGCATGGAAGCTGGCAACCGAGTCCGATGACGATGAGGAGGAGTACGAGGAGAGCAAGCTGATCCGGCTGGTTCGCAAGATCTACCCGGTCACCGATGACTATCACGGGACGAAGACCACCGTGAAGATCGACGGCAAGCGCTGGCTCACCCCGATGTTCATCGTGATGCTCGCGATCGGCTCGACAGACCTGCTGTTCGCGCTGGACTCGATCCCGGCCATCTTCGGCGTGACAAAGGAGCCATACATCGTCTTCACCGCGAACGCCTTCGCGCTGATGGGCCTGCGACAGCTCTACTTCCTGATCGGTGGCCTGCTCGACAAGCTCGTCTACCTGTCGAAGGGCCTGTCGATCATCCTGGGATTCATCGGCCTGAAGCTCATCTACGAGGCGAGCGCCGCGGTCGGCTGGCTCCCGCACATCGACACCAAGCTGCTCACGATCATCTCGCTGGGCTTCATCGTCCTCGTCCTGATCGTCACGACTGTGCTCAGCCTGCGCAAGAGCCGAGCCGACCAGCAGACCAGCATCGTCGACGAGGCGCGCTACATGGCGAGGCACGACCCTCCGGGCGATGCCTAGTCCCGATCGGGCAGCTCAGCGGTACTGCCGCCGAGGCAAACCCGCCGAGTCTCGGTAGGCTCGGCCGCGTAGAGCCACCCATCGGTGCCGGATTGCACCGCGAGAGCAGGGAGACGATGGACCAGCGCGACCTTCGCACCTCGGACGCCGAACGCATGTCGGCAGCAGAGAAGCTGCAGACCGCGATGTCGGAGGGCTTCCTGACTCTCGACGAGTTCGACGAGCGCACCTCACAGATGCTGTCGTCGCGCACCCGTGGCGAGCTCGCTGACCTCACCACGGATCTGCCGCCCAGGCTGCGCTTCGACCCCAACTACGACGTCGCGGCTACCGCGCCCACGAGTGCAGCCAGCGAGCCGGTGGTGCTCGAACACTCGCTCGACACCGTCAAGCACGGCGAGGGATGGAGCCCACCGCCCCACATGATCGTCAAGGCATGGGGCGGGACGGCGATTCTGGACTTCGCGGCGGCCGACCTGACACTCCGGCAGTATCGGGTCACGGTCGACCTGAAGGGTAGCTCGGCCCGCTTCTACCTACCCGATGGCTGCGGCCTGCAGCTCTCAGGCAGTCTCTCCGGGAACTCCGGGCTGAAGGACAAGCGACGTGTCATGGCGCACGATCCCAGCCAGCCGATGTTCCTCATCGACGGGACGATGACGTGGACGACGTTGAAGTTGATGGGGCCGCGGCGCGGCTGGTGGGACGCATAGGTCCCGCGCGCGACGCCGGGCCGCTTTCGTTACAGCATCTCGCTGCTCTGGCGCAGCTGGTCGATCTCCTCGACGAAGGACTTGGCCCACGCGGCGACGTCGTGCCCCTTGACCTGACGCTGCATCGCGCGCATCCGCTTGCGCCGTTCACCGACGTCCGCGTTGATTGCCTCCAGATACGCGCTCTTCAGACCCTCGATGTCATAGGGGTTGACCAGGTAGGCCTGCTTCAGCTCGCGCGCGGCGCCGGCGAACTCGGAGAGGACCAGCGCCCCGGTGCCGTCGAGCCGACACGCGACGTACTCCTTGGCGACCAGGTTCATGCCGTCTCGGAACGGCGTGACGACCATGATGTCAGCGGCCAGGTAGAGGGCGACCAGCTCCTCCCGGGGCATCGACCGGTGGATGTAGGTGACGGCCGGATTGCCGACCGCGCCGTACGCGCCGTTGATCCGGCCGACGGTGCGCTCGACGTTCTCCCGCAGCAAGCGATACTGCTCGACCCGCTCACGGCTAGGCGTCGCCACCTGCACCATGACGGTCTCCGCGGGGTCCACCTTGCTCTCCTCGAGAAGCTCCTCGAAGACCTCCAGGCGGATCCCGATGCCTTTCGTGTAGTCGAGCCGGTCCACGCCGAGGAGCACGGTGGCGGGGTCGCCGAGGTCGGTGCGTAGCTGCGCGGCCCGCGCCTGCACGGCCGGATCCGCGGCGAGGTCGGCGAAGCTGGCGACGTCGATAGAGATCGGGAAGGCCCGGGCCCGCACCGACCGGCCGTCGACCTGGACGGTCGAGCCGGATGGCTTGAGCCCCAAGCGATCGCGGGTGAGCCGTAGGAAGTTGGCGGCTGCGCCCGGAGTCTGGAAGCCGACCAGGTCGGCGCCGAGCAGGCCCTCGATGATCTGTCGGCGCCAGGGCAGCTGGCTGAACAGCTCGGTGGGTGGGAAGGGGATGTGGAGGAAGAACCCGATCCGGAGGTCGGGGCGCTTCTCGCGCAGCAGGGCCGGAACCAGCTGCAGCTGATAGTCGTGGACCCAGACGAAAGCGCCGTCGTCCGCGACCTCGGCAGCGGCGTCGGCGAATCGCCGATTCACTGCTACATAGGCATTCCACCACGCTCGGTGGTACTCGGCAGGGACGACGCCGTCGTGATAGAGCGGCCACAGCGAGGTGTTCGAGAAGCCTTCGTAGTACTTCTCGACCTCGTCGGCGGTCAGCGGGACCGGGTAGAGGATGAGGCCGTCGTTGCGGAACGGCTCGACGTTCTCCTCGATTGAGTCGGATGCGTCGCCCGCCCAGCCGATCCAGGCGCCATTGCCCTCCCGCTGCCGCATGAGCGGCTCGACCGCGGTGACCAGCCCGCCTGGGGAGCGGCGCCACGATTCCTGGCCATCCTCGTCCCGCACCCGGTCGACCGGCAGGCGGTTGGCGACGACGACGAAATCACTCTTGGCAGCCACGCCTCGACCTTACCCGCGGCCGGACGACGGTAAGCGAGTTCCAGGTTCCCGCACGTAGGCCCAAAACCTCAGAATGCGCCTCGAACGGCCAAAGAACAAGACTGGATTCTGCGCCCTTTCGGCGTAGAGTCGGAGATGTGAGGAAGCGGCCGGTCAGCGGCCAAGCCCTTACAGGCACGAAGCCCTCGGTGGTTGTCCGTAGGCGGGTTAGGACCTCGTGAGCGTCCCCGCATCGGTCGAAGGACCACGACCCACCCCGGGCTTCGTGCCTTCTTGTCTGCCTCACACGTCCCGCGGGCAGAACGAGACTGCGGCTACCAGCCGCGCTCGCGCCACTCCGGCAGGTTCGGACGCTCGGCACCGATGGTCGTGTCGTCGCCGTGGCCCGGGTAGACGTGCGTGTCGTCGGGCAGGCTGAACAGCCGCTGCTCGACGTCGTCGAGCAGCTTCTCGAAGTCGCCCTCCTGCCACGTCTTTCCCACGCCCCCTGGGAAGAGCGAGTCGCCGGTAAACAGGTGCCCCTCACCCTCCGGATCGCGCCAGTACAGCGCCACCGAACCGGGGGTGTGGCCGCGCAGATGGATGACCTCGAGCTCGATGTCGCCGCACGTGATCTTGTCTCCGTGGTTGATCGGGTCGGTCGGGATCGGCAGCCCGGGGGCGTCCTCCGGATGCGCGAGGGCGACCGCGCCGACGACGCCCATGACCATCTCCAGGCCCTGCCAGTGGTCCTTGTGCTGGTGGGTGGTCACGACGGTCTCGAGGATGCCGTCCCCCAGCCGGTCACGGACCAGGTCGACCAGCCGCTCGGGCTCGTCGGCCGCGTCGATGAGCAGCCCATTGCCGGTGCTCTTGCAGCGCAGGATGTAGCAGTTGTTGTCCATCGGGCCGACGCTGGCCTTGGTGATCTCCAGAGCGCTGGTCTGGATCGGCTCCGAGGTGGTTCCGGGATCGACATGTCCGGCGTACGACACTGTGGCCTCCAAGCGGGGGAGCGGGTGTGCCCTTCACCATATGCGCCGTCGCAGCCCGGTAACTTGTCAGCCCGGCTCACTACGCTGGTCGGCATGGATCGTCTCGTCATACGCGGTGCTCGCGAGCACAACCTCAAGAACGTCAGTCTCGACCTCCCGCGTGACTCGATGATCTGCTTCACCGGCCTCTCCGGGTCGGGCAAGTCCTCGCTGGCGTTCGACACCGTCTTCGCCGAAGGTCAGCGACGGTACGTCGAGTCGCTGTCGGCGTATGCCCGCCAGTTCCTCGGGCAGATGGACAAGCCAGACGTCGACTTCATCGAGGGTCTGTCCCCGGCGGTGTCGATCGACCAGAAGTCCACCAACCGCAACCCGCGCTCGACGGTCGGCACCATCACCGAGGTCTACGACTACCTCCGCCTGCTGTTCGCTCGCGCCGGCGTCGCCCACTGCCCGGTCTGCGACGCGGTGATCGCCAGGCAGACGCCGCAACAGATCGTCGACCAGGTGATGGAGCTGCCCGAAGGCAGCCGCTTCCAGGTGCTGGCCCCCGTGGTCCGCGGTCGCAAGGGCGAGTACCTCGACCTGTTCTCCTCCCTCCAGTCGCAGGGCTTCAGCCGGGCCCGCGTCGACGGCGTCGTGTACCCGCTGACCGAGCCGCCGACCCTGAAGAAACAGGAGAAGCACGATATCGAGGTCGTCGTCGACCGGTTGGCTGTCAAGGAATCCGCCAAGCGGCGAATGACAGACTCGATCGAGACGGCACTGCGGGTGGCGGGCGGTCTGGTGATCATCGAGCAGGTCGATCTCGACGAGACCGACCCCGACCGCGAGCGGCGGTTCAGCGAGCGGCTGGCGTGCCCCAACGGCCACCCCCTGGGCATCGAGGAGCTCGAGCCCCGTTCGTTCTCGTTCAATGCGCCGTACGGCGCCTGTCCCGAATGCACGGGCCTCGGGTCGCGCAAGGAGGCCGACCCCGAGCTGATCATCCCGGATCCGGAGCGGTCCATCTCCGATGGCGCCATCGCACCCTGGTCGATGGCCGGCACCAGCGCCGACTACTTCCAGCACCTGCTGCAATCCTTGGCCAGCCAGCTCGGCTTCAGCCTCGACACGCCGTGGCAGGACCTGCCGAAGAAGATTCAGCAGACGATCATGAACGGCTCCAAGGACCAGGTCCACGTGAAGTTCAAGAGCCGGTACGGGCGACAGCGCTCCTACTGGGCAAACTTCGAAGGCGTGCTGCCCTTCCTCGCCCGGCGGCATGCCGAGACCGACAGCGACTGGGCCAAGGAACGATACGAGGGCTTCATGCGCGAGGTCCCGTGCCCGGTCTGCAACGGCACCCGGCTCAAGCCCGAGATCCTCGCTGTGCGCCTCGGTGGCAAGTCGATCGCCGAGGTCACCGAGCTCTCGATCGGGGAGTGCAACGAGTTCCTCGGCGCCCTCGAGCTCGACGAGCGCCAGAAGTTCATCGCCGAGCGGGTGCTCAAGGAGGTGCATGCGCGACTGGGCTTCCTCGTGGACGTCGGCCTGGACTACCTGTCGTTGGCGCGTGCCGCCGCGACCCTCGCCGGCGGTGAGGCCCAGCGCATCCGGCTGGCCACCCAGATCGGCTCCGGGCTGGTCGGCGTCCTATATGTGCTCGACGAGCCCTCGATCGGCCTGCATCAGCGAGACAACCGGCGACTGATCGACACGTTGATCCGACTGCGCGATCTCGGCAACACGCTGATCGTCGTCGAGCACGACGAGGACACGATCCGGGCCAGCGACTGGGTCGTCGACATCGGGCCCGGCGCCGGCGAGCACGGTGGCGAGGTCGTGGTGTCCGGGACGGTCAAGGAGCTCTTGCGCAGCAAGCGCTCGCTCACCGGCGCCTACCTGTCGGGCCGTAAGGAGCTCGAGGTCCCGACGAAGCGCCGCACGCCGAACCCGAACCGTCAACTGACCGTCAAGGGCGCCCGCGAGAACAACCTGAAGAATGTCGACGTCTCATTCCCGCTCGGCTGCCTGGTCGCCGTCACCGGCGTCTCCGGCTCGGGCAAGTCCACGCTCGTCAACGACATCCTCTACACGACGATGGCTAACTACGCGAACAAGGCGCGGCACGTGGCCGGCCGCCATACCCGCGTGACCGGACTCGAGGAGATCGACAAGGTCGTCGGCGTCGACCAGTCCCCGATCGGCCGGACGCCGCGGTCGAACCCCGCCACCTACACGGGCGTGTTCGACCACGTGCGCAAGCTGTTCGCCTCCACCAGCGAGGCCAAGGTGCGCGGCTACCAGCAGGGCCGCTTCTCCTTCAACGTCAAGGGCGGACGCTGCGAGAACTGCCAGGGCGACGGCACCATCAAGATCGAGATGAACTTCCTGCCCGACGTCTATGTGCCGTGCGAGGTATGCAAGGGGGCGCGGTACAACCGCGAGACGCTCGAGGTGCACTACAAGGGCAAGACCATCGCCGAGGTGCTCGACATGCCGATCGAGGAGGCTGCGAAGTTCTTCGCCGCGATTCCCGCGATCGCGCGGCACCTCAATACCCTCGTCGAGGTCGGGCTCGGCTACGTGCGACTGGGTCAGCCGGCGACGACGCTCTCCGGCGGAGAGGCGCAGCGCGTGAAGCTCGCCTCCGAGTTGCAGAAGCGCTCCACCGGCCGCACCGTGTATGTCCTCGACGAGCCGACCACCGGACTGCACTTCGAGGACATCCGCAAGCTGCTGATGGTCATTCAGGGGCTGGTCGACAAGGGCAACACGGTCATCACCATCGAGCACAACCTCGACGTCATCAAGACCGCCGACTGGATCATCGACATGGGCCCAGAAGGCGGCGCGGGCGGTGGCACGGTGGTCGGGGCCGGGACGCCGGAGCAGATCGCCAAGCTGCCGGAAAGCCACACCGGACGGTTTCTCGCCGAATTGCTCGACGGCAAACCCGAGCCGGATCAGGTCCCGATCACCGAGCCGAAGACGCTGACTCGCGCAATGCTCGCGGCGGCCAAGGCAGCCGGCCAGGAC
Source organism: Blastococcus sp. Marseille-P5729 (assembly GCF_900292035.1). Taxonomy (NCBI): domain Bacteria; kingdom Bacillati; phylum Actinomycetota; class Actinomycetes; order Geodermatophilales; family Geodermatophilaceae; genus Blastococcus; species Blastococcus sp. Marseille-P5729. Next base: position 219,839 of record NZ_OMPO01000001.1, read on the forward strand.
CCCGCGAAGCGTTCGGCGCCCAAGCGCGCCCCGAAGTCGCCCCGCAAGCCGGCCGCCAAGAGCGCCTGAGCGGACGCGGCCGGGCGGGCTTGCCGGCTGCGAGAGGGGTCCCCGGCTGCGGGAGGGGATTTTTCCCCGCTTGCGGAGGGGAAGCCCTCTTGCACACCTGAAGCCCGCCGTCTCACCCGGCGGCGATGTCGGCCGGGCGCACTACAGTGGTGGGCCGCGAGACGCGCGGCGAACGAGGAGGCGACGGTGGCGGATCCGGCCAGCTACCGCCCGGCAGCGGGGACGATCCCCGACCAGCCGGGGGTCTACCGGTTCTACGACAAGGCCGGCCGGGTCATCTACGTCGGCAAGGCCAAGAGCCTGCGCAGCCGGCTGTCGTCGTACTTCCAGGACATCACCGCGCTGCACACCCGCACCCGGCAGATGGTGATGACCGGTGCTCGCGTCGACTGGACGGTGGTCACCACCGAGGTCGAGGCGCTGCAGCTGGAGTACTCCTGGATCAAGGAGTTCGACCCGCGGTTCAACGTGCGCTATCGCGACGACAAGTCCTACCCGAGCCTCGCGGTGACGCTCAACGAGGAGTTTCCCCGGCTGCAGGTCATGCGCGGACCGAAGAAGAAGGGCGTGCGGTACTTCGGTCCGTATGCCCACGCGTGGGCTATCCGCGAGACGCTCGACCTGCTGACCCGCGTGTTCCCTGCCCGCACCTGCAGCAACGGCGTGTTCAGACGGCACGGGCAGATGGGCCGTCCGTGCCTGCTCGGCTACCTGGACAAGTGCTCCGCACCATGCATCGGGCGAGTGACTGCCGAGGAGCATCGCGCGATCGTCGACGACTTCTGTGAGTTCATGGCCGGCAAGACCGACCGCATCGAGGCCCGGCTGCGCCGGCAGATGCAGGAGGCGTCGAAGAATCTCGAGTTCGAGCGCGCCGCGCGGATCCGCGACGACCTTGCGGCCTTGACCAAGGTGACCGAGAAGAACGCCGTCGTCCTTCCCGACGGCACCGACTGCGACGTCGTCGCGTTCGCCCAGGACGATCTCGAGGCCGCCGTCCAGGTGTTCTACGTCCGCGGTGGACGGGTGCGCGGACGCCGCGGCTGGGTCGTCGACAAGGTCGAGGAGGTCACCACCGCGCAGCTGGTCGAGCAGTACCTGCTGCAGGTCTACGACTCCGACGAGCCGGCCACCACGATCCCGCGCACCATCCTGGTGCCCGAGCTCCCGCCGGACGCCGATGCGGTCGCAAAGCGGCTATCGGAGCTGCGCGGCTCGCAGGTCAGCATCGCCGTCCCGCGGCGCGGTGCCAAGAAGGACCTGCTGCAGACCGTGCAGCGCAACGCGCAGGAAGCCTTCACCCAGCACCGGCTCAAGCGGGCCAGCGACCTGACCGCGCGGTCCCAGGCGCTGGGGGAGCTGCAGGAGGCGCTCGCGCTGAACGACGCGCCACTGCGGATCGAGTGTGTCGACGTCTCGCACGTGCAGGGCACGAACGTCGTGGCCAGCCTCGTCGTGTTCGAGGACGGTCTGCCGAAGAAGTCCGATTATCGACGCTTCTCAATACGCGGAGCGATGCGTGGCGGTGAGTCGATCGACGTCCACCAGGCACGTGCCGGGGAGGGCGTGGACGACACTGCTGCGATCGCCGAGGTCGTCACCCGCCGGTTCAAGCGCCACCTCGTTGATCCCGTCGGCGGCACCGACGAGCAGACCGGACGCCCGCGCCGCTTCGCCTACCCGCCCAACCTCTTCATCGTCGACGGAGGCTCCCCACAAGTCGCGGCAGCCTCGGACGCACTCACCGAGCTGGGCATCACCGACATCGCGGTCATCGGCATCGCCAAACGGCTGGAGGAGATCTGGGTGCCGGGGGAGAGCGAACCCTACATCCTCCCGCGGACCTCAGAGGCGATGTATCTGGTCCAGCGGATCCGCGACGAGGCTCACCGGTTCGCGATCGCCTTCCACCGGCAGAAGCGCGGCAAGGCGATGCTCACCTCGACGCTCGACGGCATTCCCGGACTCGGGGAGGCCAAGCGCAAGGCGCTGCTCGCGAGCTTCGGCAGCGTACGATCCTTGCGGCAGGCAAGCGTGGAGGCGCTCACCGCGGTTCCCGGCATCGGCCCGGCCACCGCCCGGTCGATCCTTGATGCCTTGGACGACGGCACCGAGCAGCCGGTCGCCGTGGACCCCACGACCGGCGAGGTGCTCGACACGCAATAGGTTGGTGCTAGCTGACCGCACGACAGGAAGGCTTCCCGTGGAGACCACCGCCGCCCAGCCGCGTGATATCGAGGTCGTCCTGCTGACCGGGTCCTCCGGCGCCGGACGCAGCACGGCCGCTCGGGTCATGGAGGATCTCGGCTACTACGTTGTCGACAACCTGCCGCCGACGATGATCCCGGAGGTGGTGCGCCTGGCCGCCGAAGGATCGACGATCGAACGCGTCGCGATCGTCACCGATGTGCGCAGCCGGGTCTTTCCCGGCGGGACGGTGACCCTGATCAACATGCTCGCCGAGCGCGGGGTCCGACCCACCATCGTGTTCCTGTCGGCATCGGAGGACATCCTCGTCCGACGGTTCGAGAACGTGCGGCGCGCTCACCCCCTCCAGGGTGACGGCACCATCCTCGACGGCATCGCCGCGGAGCGCGAGATGATCGAGCCGCTCCGGGGACTGGCCGACCTGCTGGTCGACACCAGCGACCTGTCCGTACACGACCTGCGGCGCCGGCTCGAGGAGGTCTTCGACACCCCGGTCGGGCGCCAGGTGCGCATCACCGTCCAGTCCTTCGGCTTCAAGTACGGGCTTCCCCGGGACGCCGACATGGTGTTCGACGCACGATATTTGCCCAACCCGCACTGGGACCCCGACCTGCGGCCGTACAACGGAACTGATGCCAAGGTCAGTGACTACGTGCTCGCCCAGGATGGCGCGTCCGAGGCGCTCGACCACCTCGACGCGCTCGTCGACACGGTGATCCCCGGCTACCGCAGAGAGGGCAAGCGCTACCTGACGATCGCGGTCGGCTGCACCGGCGGCAAGCACCGATCGGTCGCGATGGCCCGCGAGCTCGGCTCTCGCCTGGCCGGCCCCGACATCGATGTCCGCGTCGTCCACCGAGACCTAGGCAGGGAGTGATCGGCATGAGCGTGATCCCCACGAACCCGATCCCCGATCCGGTCATCGGAAAGGTGGTCGCCCTCGGCGGCGGTCACGGATTGACGGCGACCCTCACCGCGCTACGGCGCGTCGCGGGTCGGATCACCGCCGTGGTGACCGTCGGGGACGACGGCGGGTCCAGCGGCCGGATCAGGCGGGAGCTTCCGGTGCTGCCGCCGGGGGACCTGCGGATGGCGTTAGCCGCGCTCGCGTCGGCTGACGAGTGGCACCAGCTCGTCGCGGAGGTCCTGCAGCACCGCTTCGGCGGGGTGGGTGCCCTGGCCGGTCACAGCGTCGGCAACCTGTTGCTGACCGGTGTCACGGAAGTCCTGCACGGGGACCCGGTCGCGGCGCTCGATGCCGTCGGTCGAGTCGTCGGCGCCGTCGGGCGAGTGCTGCCGATGTCGCTGGTGCCGCTGGAGATCGCCGCTGCAGTCTCCGGCATCGACCCGGACCACCCGAGCGACAGGCGACGGATCCGTGGCCAGGTCGCGGTCGCAACCACGCCCGGGCGGGTCGAGTCCATCGAGCTGTTGCCCGACGATCCGCCGGGCTGTCCGCAGGCGTGCGCCGCCATCGCCGACGCGGACGCCGTCATCCTGGGCCCCGGCTCATGGTTCTCTTCGGTGCTGCCACACCTGTTGGTGCCCGACCTCAGGCGGTCCATGGAGACGACGAAGGCCAAGCGGTTCGTGTCGCTGAACCTCGCTCCGGAGGCTGGCGAGACCGACAACTTCACGCTCACCGAGCTGCTCACGACCTTCACCGCGCACGCCCCGAATCTGCGGCTCGACGGCGTCATCGCCGACGAGACGGCGGTCGAGGGCACTGCGGGTCTCGAAGAGGCCTGCGCGGAGATTGGCGCCGAGCTGATCGTCGCCGATCTGGGCTCCGAACGATCGGTGAACGCGCACGATCCAGATAAGTACGCGGCCGCGCTGCGTGCGGCGCTCACCACGAAGTAGGCCGCTCGTTCCCGTGGCGGCCCGGCAGGACGGCCGTGCACAATGGGGGATCGCGGACGACGCTGCGCCCGTCCGGTACCGCCCACTGAGCTTGAGAGGTCGACCCATGGCGATGACCGCCGACGTAAAAGCCGAGCTGTGCCGGGTCGAGGTCACCAAGACCAGCTGCCGCAAGGCGGAGGTCGCCACCATCCTGCGACTTGCTGGCGGTTTGCATCTCGTCGGCGGCAAGATCGTGATCGAGGCCGAGCTCGACACCGGCGCGGTGGCGCGGCGGCTGCATCGCGACATCGGCGAGCTCTACGGCATCACCGCCGAGGTCCAGATGGTCAGCGGGGGCAACCTGCGCAAGGGCAGCCGGTTCGTGGTGCGCGTGGCACACGACGGGGACGCGCTGGCCCGCCAGACCGGACTGATCGACCTGCGCGGCCGCCCGGTACGCGGGCTGCCGCCGGCCGTCGTCGCAGGCGGTACCTCCGAGTGCGAGTCCGCCTGGCGCGGGGCCTTCCTCGCGCACGGCTCTCTGACCGAGCCCGGCCGATCGGCCGCGCTGGAGATCACCTGCCCCGGTCACGAGGCCGCGCTCGCTCTGGTCGGCGCCGCCCGCCGGCTGGGCATCACCGCGAAGGCCCGGGAGGTGCGCGGGGCCGACCGCGTCGTGCTGCGGGACGGCGACGCGATCGCCGCGATGCTCACCCGCATCGGCGCCCACCAGAGCGTCCTGGCGTGGGAGGAGCGCCGGATGCGTCGTGAGATCCGCTCCAGCGCCAACCGGCTGGCCAACTTCGACGACGCCAACCTGCGGCGCTCGGCTCGAGCGGCGGTGGCCGCGAGCGCGCGGGTGGAGCGGGCGCTGGAGATCCTCGGTGACGACGTCCCCGACCACCTGCTGTTCGCCGGCCGGCTACGCCTCGAGCACCGCCAGGCCTCCCTCGAGGAGCTCGGTCAGCTCGCCGACCCCCCGATGACAAAGGACGCCGTCGCCGGCCGAATCCGGCGGCTGCTGGCCCTGGCAGACAAGAGCGCCCACGAGCGCGGCATCCCCGACACCGAGTCGGCAGTCACCGACGACATGCTCGCCCAGTAGCCCACCTGCGGTGGGTGAGGTAGCACATCACAAACGCCCCGGGTCGTTTCTGGCGCGCCCAGCGATAGGGTGGAGGCGTCAAAGTGATCCCGCGTCGCGGCCCTTCGCCGATGCCGGGCGCCAGAGTCTGAGGAGAATCAGCACGTGACCGTCAAAGTAGGAATCAACGGTTTTGGCCGCATCGGACGCAACTTCTACCGCGCTGTGGTCGACAGCGGCGCTGACATCGAGATCGTCGGCGTGAACGACCTGACCGACAACGCCACCCTCGCGCACCTCCTGAAGTACGACTCCATCCTCGGCCGCTTCGAGGGCGAGGTCACCTCGACCGACACCGACATCACCGCTGGCGGCCATACCTTCAAGGCCTTCGCCGAGAAGGATCCCTCCGCGCTGCCGTGGGGCGACCTCGGCGCCGACATCGTCGTCGAGTCCACCGGCATCTTCACCGACGCCGAGAAGGCCAAGGCGCACATCGACGCCGGCGCCAAGAAGGTCATCATCTCCGCCCCGGCCAAGAACGAGGACATCACCATCGTCATGGGCGTCAACGACGACCTGTACGACGGCGCGAAGCACACCATCATCTCCAACGCCTCGTGCACCACCAACTGCCTGGCCCCCATGGCCAAGGCGCTCAACGACGGCCTCGGCATCGTCAAGGGCCTGATGACCACCATCCACGCCTATACCCAGGACCAGAACCTGCAGGACGGCCCGCACAAGGACCTGCGCCGTGCCCGCGCCGCCGCCCTGAACATCGTCCCCACCTCGACCGGCGCCGCGAAGGCCGTGGCCCTCGTGCTGCCCGAGCTGAAGGGCAAGCTCGACGGCTACGCGCTGCGCGTGCCGACCCCGACCGGCTCGGCCACCGACCTCACCTTCGAGGCCAGCCGTGAGACGTCGGTCGAGGAGGTCAACGAGATCATCAAGAAGGCCGCCGAGGGCGCCATGAAGGGCAAGCTGGTCTACACCGAGGACCCGATCGTCTCCAAGGACATCGAGACCGACCCGGCGTCCTGCATCTTCGACTCGGGCCTGACGAAGGTGATCGGCAACCAGGTCAAGGTCGTCGGCTGGTACGACAACGAGTGGGGCTACTCCAACCGCATAGTCGACCTCGTCGACCTCGTCGGCAAGTCCCTCTAGCGTCACCGCGAATGCCTCACTCCCACGCCCGGGAGTGAGGCATTTCTGGTCACCCACCATCTGCCAAGGAGAACCACATGAAGGACCTCCAGGACCTTCTCGCCGAGGGCCCGGTCGGCCGCAACGTGCTCGTGCGCGCCGACCTGAACGTCCCGCTCGACGGTGAGCAGATCACCGACGCCGGCCGTATCGAGGCCACCGTCCCCACCCTGACCGCGCTCATCGAGGCCAACGCGCGCGTCATCGTCCTGGCCCACCTCGGCCGCCCGAAGGGCGAGCCGGACCCGAAGTACTCGCTGGCCCCGGTCGCCGACAAGCTCGGCGAGCTGCTCGGCCGCGACGTCGCCCTGGCCACCGATCTGGTCGGTGACAGCGCCAAGGACGAGGTCGCGAGCATGTCGGACAGCGACGTCGTCCTGCTCGAGAACGTCCGCTTCGATCCCCGCGAGACCAGCAAGGACGAGAGTGAGCGGGCCACGCTCGCCCAGGACCTCGTGGACCTCGTCGGCGAGGACGCCGCCTACGTCTCCGACGGCTTCGGCGTGGTCCACCGCGCGCAGACGTCCGTGTACGACATCGCCAAGCGGCTCCCGGCGTACGCCGGGGGGTTGGTCGAGGCCGAGGTCACGGTGCTGCGCAGGCTCACCGAGAACCCCGAGCGCCCGTACGTCGTCGTCCTCGGCGGCAGCAAGGTCAGCGACAAGCTCGCCGTCATCGAGTCGCTGCTGCCGAAGGTCGACCGATTGCTGGTCGGCGGCGGGATGTGCTTCACCTTCCTTGCGGCGCAGGGCCACTCGGTCGGCACGTCGCTGCTGGAGCAGGACCAGATCGACACCTGCAAGCAGCTGCTGGCCGACAACGGTGACAAGCTCGTGCTGCCGGTGGACGTGGTATGCGCGGCCGAGTTCAAGGCCGAGTCGCCGGCCTCGGTGCACGCCGCCGATCAGATCCCGGCCGACCTGATGGGCTTGGATATCGGTCCCGAGTCGGTGAAGCAGTTCGCCGCGGCGCTGGACGGCGCGAAGACAGTCTTCTGGAACGGACCGATGGGCGTGTTCGAGATGGCGCCGTTCGCCGAGGGCACGCGCGGTGTCGCCGAGGCCATCGCCGCGGGCGATGCCTTCTCGGTGGTCGGCGGTGGCGACTCCGCGGCGGCCGTCCGGCAGCTGGGCGTGGGCGAGGACCGCTTCTCGCACATCTCGACCGGCGGTGGCGCATCTCTTGAGTTCCTCGAGGGCAAGCAGCTCCCGGGCATCGCGGTACTGGAGGAGCAGGGATGAGCACGGTACGCAAGCCGCTGGTCGCCGGCAACTGGAAGATGAACCTGACCCACCTTGAGGCGATCGCGCTGGTGCAGAAGATCGCCTTCAGCCTGAACGACAAGGTGTACGACGACGTCGAGGTCGTCGTCCTCCCGCCGTTCGTGTCGATCCGCGGCGTGCAGACGTTGATCGACGGGGACAAGCTGCAGATCGGCTACGGCGCTCAGGACATCTCCCAGCACGATTCGGGCGCCTACACGGGCGAGGTCAGCGGTCAGATGCTGGCCAAGCTCGGCTGCCGGTACGTCGTGGTCGGGCACTCCGAGCGTCGCCAGTACCACCACGAGGACGACGCCGTGGTCGCGGCGAAGGCCACAGCCGCGTTCCAGAACGGCATCGTGCCGATCGTGTGCGTCGGCGAGGGACTCGACGTGCGCGAGGCGGGCGAGCACGTCGCGCACGTCGTCGCCCAGATCGACGGTTCGTTGGCCGGGATCGCCGCCGAGCAGGCGCAGGACGTCGTCATCGCGTACGAGCCCGTCTGGGCGATCGGCACCGGCAAGACGGCGACCCCCGAGGATGCCCAGGAGGTGTGCTCGGCGATCCGCGACCGCCTTGCCGATCTCTACAGCGGTGACCTGGCCGACCGGGTCCGGATCCTGTACGGCGGCTCGGTCAAGCCCGACTCGGCCGCCGCGCTGGCCGCCCAGCCGGACGTCGACGGCGCCCTGGTGGGCGGAGCAAGCCTGGACGGCGACCAGTTCGCGACGATCTGCGCGCAGTCGGTACCCGCCTCCTGACCGCCCTCGTCGAGCGCCCGGCACGCGACCGGGCGCTCGACGAGGTGTGGTGCGCGACCTGCGCCCGTGGCGGGGTATCCCTGTGGGCGCCCTTGAGCGCCCCGACACACCAGGAGCCCCACCAGTGAAGCTGCTCTTCGAGATCGGCCTGATTCTCTCGAGCATCGTGCTCATCGTCCTCGTCCTGTTCCACAGGGGACGCGGCGGTGGTCTGTCGTCGATGTTCGGTGGGTCGATGTCCTCCCAGCTGTCCGGCTCCTCGGTCGTCGAGAAGAATCTGAACTATTTGACGGTCTTCTGCACGATCGTCTGGCTGGCGTGCATCGTGGTGCTGGGACTGCTCTACAAGCCTTAATCGAACAAGTCCGAGGCCCGGCCGACCGGCCGGGCCTCTTTCGGTGATTCCACACCACTGGGATTCGACCATCGAGGAGAAGCATGGCCAACGGAAACGTCATCCGCGGCACCCGTGTCGGCGCTGGACCGAGCGGCGAGAACGAACGCGGGCAGGCCGCGCCGCGGACTCGCGTGGAGTTCCACTGCGCCAACGGCCACACCTCCAAGCCGACCTTCGCCGTGGACGCCGACATTCCCGACGAGTGGGACTGCCCCAAGTGCGGCATGCCCGCCGGCAAGGATGCCGAGAACCCGCCCGCCGCACGCAGCGCCGAGCCCTACAAGACTCACATCGCCTACGTCCGGGAGCGGCGTACGGACGCCGACGGCGCCGCGCTGCTCGACGAGGCGCTGCAGAAGTTGCGGGCGCGCCGAGGCGAGATCTAGCTGTACTGACCGGAGACGTTGATCGAGCGGTCGTAACAGCGCGGTCATATCGATGAGCGGACGTCCCGTTTAGCGCCGAGGATGCCGAGTCCAGGATGCCGAACCGTGAACCTGACCGAACAGCGGTGCGTCAGACTCGTCTCATGGACTACACCTCGATCGACTGGAACAACGTCGCCCTGATCGTCATCGACGCGCAGAACGACTTCATCGATGGAGCCATGCCCGTCGCCGGCACCACCGAGATCCTGCCCACCATCACCGAGCTGCTCGACATCTTCCGCACAGCGGGGCGGCCCATCGTCCACGCCATCCGGATCTACGAACCGGGCAGCAGCGACGCCGACCCGATCCGGCGCGCCGACATCGAGGGCGGCCTCCAGGTTGTCGCCCCCAACAGCCACGGAGCCCAGATCCCGGTCCAACTGACCCAGGGACGTGAGGTGCCCCTGGACGCGGCCGCGCTCCTGCGCGGTGACCTCCAGCAGCTCACGGCCGACGAGGTCATCATGTACAAGCCCCGCTGGAGCGCCTTCTACCGCACCCAGCTACTCGACTGGCTCACCAATCGCGGTGTCACCTCGGTCCTCGTCGCTGGCTGCAACCTGCCCAATTGCCCCCGAGGCACCCTGTTCGACGCCACCGAACGCGACCTGCGCGCCGCCGTCGCCACCGACGCCGTCTCCCAGGCCACCCCCGATCGGCTCGCTGACCTCACCCTCATCGGCGTGCAGCACGTCGGCACGCACGACGTCAGCGAACACCTCCGGTAGGAACCAGCGCCGCGCGGTAGTACGGAGCCACAGCACGCGTTCACCAGTCCGGCAGGGGCTGCCGCAACGCCCGTGGTCTCACCCAGGGGACAAGTTCCGGAGCGAGTAGTCTCCCTTCGTCCTGGTCAGGGCCGTCGAGTGGTTCAACCATCGCTGCGTCACCGTCGAGCGGGTGCTGTCCGACAACGGCGGCGCCTACCGCTCACATCTGTGGCGCGACACCTGTACCGAGCTCGGAGTCAGGCACAAGCGCACCCGGCCCTATCGGCCGCAGACCAACGGCAAGATCGAGCGCTTCCACCGCACCCTGGCCGACGGCTGGGCCTACGCCCGCTGCTACACCTCCGAGACCGAACGCCGGGGGGGAACTCGCCGGCTGGCTGCACTACTACAACCACCACCGGCCCCACACGGCCTGCGGCAACCAGCCGCCCCTCTCACGATTGACCAACGTCCCCGATCAGTACATCTAGCAGTCCTAGCTGGGCAGCCTGCCGGCCGCCGACTGGTCGAGCAGCCACCGGGTCCGTTCGCGGCCCTGCGGACCCGCTGCGGGGACCGCCATCCGGTCGGCTCCGCTCAGCGCCGCCTCGACTGCGGCGGCCTTGCCTGCGCCGGTGGTCATCATCCACACCTCGGTGGCGTGCGAGAGCAGCTCCCACGTCATCGTGACCCGCGTGGGCGGAGGCTTGGGGCAGTCCCGGACGGCGCACACTGGGCGCGCATCGGCTGCCGCGGGGGAGTGCGGGAAGATCGAGGCGGTGTGCCCCTCCTCTCCCATCCCGAGCATGAGTACGTCGAACAGCGGGCCCGGCGCGCCGGCGGGGGCGTGACGGGCCAACTCCTCGGCGTACGCGGCGGCCGCGGCGTCGGGGTCGTCACCGTAGGGGCCGTCCGAGGCCGGGACACGGTGCACCTGCTCGGTCGGGATGACCACCTGGGCCAGCAGCGCCTCGTCGGCCTGCACGTCGTTGCGGTCGTTCGAGTCGTGCGGCACGAACCGCTCGTCACCCCACCACACGTGCACCCGCGCCCAGTCGAGCTCGTCTGCGTGCTGAGCGATCTCGGCGAGCACGGAGATGCCCGTGCCGCCCCCGGTCACGACGACGTGCGCGTCTCGGCCATCGGCGTGCGCGGCGCGCACGGTCTCGACGAACAGCATCGCCGCGCGGCGGGCGACCGAGCCTGCGTCCGGCAGCACCTCCAGGTCCACGGTCATGATGAGGCTTCCTCCACTCTGCCCCGCGCCCGAGCGGTGCGGGGTCCGTCGTCGATCTGCGCGGCGGCCTGCTTGTGCAGCGCCTTGCTGCCGTTCTTCGTCGCTGGGCGCTCCGGGTCCACCCAGATGTGCGTCCGCAGGTAGTGCCGCGCGGACAGGTCGGGGACGCCGGTCGCGGCAGAGAGCGCCTCCGCGTAGGTGTCGTCGGCGCCCTGCCGTCGCAGCTCCTCGGTGAGCAGGTCTCCGAGGTCGCGCTCGATGATGGACAGACGCTGGTCACGCTGCCCGGTGCGGCTGATGACCAGGTCACCGCCGTCCCGCAGGACCTTGAGCTTCGCCTTGGCACCGAAGGAGATCTCGACGCCGCCGATGCCGGTCTGGCCGGTGCCGCGCTTGGTCGGCTTGACCGGGCAGTCGATGCGCAGCCGGCTGCTGAGCCAGCCGGCCAGCAGCAGCGACGCGGGCGCCTCGGGCGAGCCGAGCACCTTCGCCGACCGCGGGGTGTCGGTGACCGAGTCGAAGGACGACGCGAGTGCGGAGCGCCATTGGGTCGTGCGGGTCCAGCCCAGGTCGGTGTCACCGGGAGCGTAGTCGCGGGCCCGTTGCAGCAGCCCCTGGCCGCCTGCGTCGAGCCAGCCGCAGTCGGTGATCCGGCGATCGCTGTGGACGCCGACGGCGTCCGTCGCGATCAGCTCCGGTGGTGGGCCGTGCCACCAGGTCACCACGGGCGCGTCGGGGGCGAGCAGCGGAAGGGTGACCGACTCAGCGTGCAGCGCCAGCCGGCCGTACATGCGCATGACGATCGCCTCGCCCGGCCCCAATCGGCCCCCGACCAGGATCTCGGCGTCAAGGCGAGGCTTGGGCGCGTCGAGCTCCCGGCGTACGACGATCAGCAGCCGGCAGGGATTCATCGCCGCGGCCTTCGCCGCCGCCCGCTCGGCGTCCGCGATGTACTTCTCGTCGACTACGACGACGAGCGTGAGCGCGTTGCCCGAGGTGACCGCGCCGCCGGTGCGTCGCTCGGCGGCCAGCGCCTTCACGACGGCCGTGCCGGTGGTGTCCCACAGGGTGGTCATCGCCTTCCCCTCCTCGTCATGGTCGACGCCACGCGCGGCCGTCACGCGCGAGCATCTCGTCGGCCTCCTTCGGTCCCCACTCGCCCGCGCGGTAGGGCGCCGGCTCCTGGCCGGCCCAGAACTCCTCCAGCGGATCGATGACCGCCCACGAAGCCTCCACCTCCTCATTGAGCGGGAACAGGGTGGCATCGCCCAGCAGGACGTCGAGCAGCAGGCGCTCGTACGCCTCCGGGCTGGACTCGGTGAAGGTCTCGCCGTAGAGGAAGTCCATCGCGACGTCGCGTACCTCCATCACGGTTCCGGGCACCTTCGAGCCGAACCGCAAGGTGACGCCCTCGTCGGGCTGGACCCGGACCACGAGCTGGTTGTGTCCCAGCTCCTCCGTGTCCGTCGGGGCGAAGGGCAGGTGCGGTGCCTTCTTGAAGTTCAGCGCGATCTCAGTGACCCGCCTGGGCAGCCGCTTGCCCGTGCGGAGGTAGAACGGGACGCCGGCCCACCGCCTGGTCTCCACGTGCAGCTTGACTGCGGCATACGTCTCGGTCGTCGAGTCCTTCGGGATTCCTTCCTCGGAGGTGTAGCCGACTGCCCGCTCCCCGGCGAGCCAGCCCTGCTGGTACTGGCCGCGGACCGCATGCCCCTCGAGGTTCTGCGGCAGGCTGATCGCCCGGAGCACCTTGAGCTTCTCGGTGCGGATGGCCGAGGGGATGAACCGGACCGGCTCCTCCATCGCCGTGAGCGCGAGCAGCTGCAGCAGATGGTTCTGCAGAACGTCGCGGGCGGCGCCAGCCGCGTCATAGAAGCCAGCCCGGCCGGCTATCCCGACCGCCTCAGCCATCGTGATCTGCACGGAGTCGACGTAGTTGGAGTTCCAGATCGGCTCGAACATCATGTTCGCGAACCGGAAGGCGAACAGGTTCTGCACCGTCTCTTTGCCGAGGTAGTGGTCGATCCGATACACGTCGCGCCAGCCGAACACCGAATCGACGACGTGGTTCAGTCGCTTTCCCGAGGCAAGATCATGCCCGAACGGCTTCTCCACGACGACTCGCCGCCAGCCCCCGGCCTGGTCGTTGTCGGCCATCCCGGTGCGTTCCAGCTGCCGCAGCACGTCCTCGAAGAAGGCCGGCGGGATGGACAGGTAGAAGGCGGCGTTCCCCTGCACCCCGTGCGAGATGCTGAGCCCGTCCAGGGTGCGGGCGAGCGCGTCGAACGCGGCGTCGTCCGCGAAGTCTCCGGGGACGAACTTGATGTTGTCGGCCAGCCGCGCCCAGACGCCTTCGTCCCAGGCCGTGCGCGCGTGCTGCCGCGCCGAGTCGTGCGCCAGCTGCGCGAAGTCACCGTCCCCCCAATCGCGGCGGGCGAACCCCAGCAGCACGAAGTTCGCCGGAAGCAGGCCGCGGTGGGCCAGATCGTAGATCGCCGGAAGCAGCTTCTTGCGGGCCAGATCGCCGGTGATGCCGAACACCACGAGCGCGCAGGGCTCGGGCACCCGCGGCAGCCGCCGGTCCTGGGGATCGCGCAGCGGGTTGGCGGAGCGGTTCACCGACGACGCGGCGACGTACCCCTCGCCGGTCGCGGGCGTGATCACCGACGCAGCTGCGGCCTTGACCGGCGCTACCTCGCTGGTTCCGCTCATCACCTGGCTCGACGGAGGTGGGGTCTGATCGTTGTCCCACCGCTTCTTGTTCTGCCTCTTCTTGGTGGGCGCCGTGCGACCCGTCGACTTCTGGGTTCCGCCAGTGGAACTGCTCACGCGGACCTCCCTCACGCGCTCGGGACGGCTCAGCTGACGCGCACTGCCGCGAGGACGGCGCGAATGCCGGCCGCACGATCCTTCAAGTGCACTCGCAGCACGGGACGGTTCTTGTCGGCGAGGACGGCGCCGTCACCCGCTGCCTGCGCCAGCTGCAGGGTGTGGAAGGAGTAGCCTCGCCCAGGCACTGCCAGGTCGCTCTCGCAGTCGGCGGTGATCTGCAGGAAGGCGCCATTCTGGTGCCCGCCCTTGTGGTACTGGCCGGTGGAGTGCAGGAAACGCGGACCCCACCCGAAGGTCACCTGGGTGCCGGCGCGGCGAGCCAGCTCGTCGCGGATCGGCTCGATCGCGGTGTCCCGCATCCGGTCGAGGTAGGCCATGACGGCGAGATATCCGGCGTCCGGCACGGCCGCGATGAGCCGGCCGATCGCGTCCTCGAGCGAGTCGCAGCCGGTGAGCTCATCGCCGAAGGCGTAGACGGCTAGCACGTCGTCCTGCAGGAGCGGCTCCTCCGCCGCGGCGCCGGACGGCGCGTCGAGCAGCTCGCGGGCCATCGCCTTGGCCTCCTCGACGTTCGGCTGGTCGAATGGGTTGATCCCGATCAGGTGACCGGCGACGGCGGTCGCGGTCTCCCACAGCAGGAACTGGGCACCGAGGGGGCCGTCGTTGGCGACGGCGTACGCCGCGCCGCCGTTGGGTACCGGACCGGTGCCCAAGGCGACCTTCACCGCGTCGCCGCCCGCGTCGGCGAAGCCGGGGGAGTCGCGACCGGCCACCGCGACCGGCAGGATGCCCTTGCCCTGCTTGCCGGTCGACTCGGCGATCAGCTGCTCGACCCAGTCCGCGAAGCCCTCGTTGGCGGTCCCGGCCGGGGCGAACACCAGCTTCTCGGAGCCGGAGCGCTCCGCGGCCGCCATCAGGGCACCGAGCACGAGTGCCGGGTTGTCGATGGAGTCGGCTGCGAGATCTCCGGCGACATCGGCGGCGTCGTCCAGCAGGGCGGAGATGTCGGCCCCGGCCAGGCCCGAGGGCACCAGGCCGAACGCGGTGAGGGCGCTGTAGCGGCCGCCGACGCTCGGGTCGGCGAGGAACACCTTGCGGTACCCGGCTTCCTCGGACGCCTTCTGCAGTGGCGATCCTGGGTCAGTGACGACCACGATGCGCGACGCCGGGTCGATGCCCGCGTCGGAGAGCAGCTGCTCGGCGGTCCGCCGGTGAGAGTCGGTCTCGACGGTTCCGCCCGACTTCGAGGACACCACCACGACGGTGCGTTCGAGGTCGGTGGCGAACGCCGCCGCGACCTGCCCCGGGTCGGTGGTGTCGAGCGTGACCAGCTCGACGCCGTCGCTGGCGCAGATGACCTCTGGCGCAAGGGAGCTGCCGCCCATGCCGGCGAGGACTACGCGGGTGACGCCCTCCTCACGCAGCTCGGCCTGCAGCGCCTCGATCTCGGCCAGCAACGGCCGCGAGGTCTGCGGCAGCCTCACCCAGCCGAGCCGCTTGGCGGACTCCTCCTCGGCCTCCTTGCCCCACAGCGTGGGATTCTGAGCGGCGATCTTCGAGGCGATCTGGTCGTCGACGAGACGTTCGACGGCCCTGGCGAGGTCGTCGGGGGCTCGGTAGTCGAGGTGCATGGCTCTCCTAGTCGCTCGCTGGTGGATGAACGCTCGCTGATGGAAGGTCGCGCTGCTAGCTCTCGCTCAGCGCGGTGGAGACCGTCTCGTAGAGCTCGGCCCACGCCGTCTCGAACTTCGCCACGCCCTCGCGCTCGAGGACGGCGAACACGTCGGTGAGATCCACGCCCGCGGCCGACACGGAGTCCATCACCTTGTGGGCCTGCGCGTAGGAACGGGTGATCGGGGTGCCGGAGCTACCGTGGTCGGCGTACGCCTCGAGGGTCTTCTCGGGCATCGTGTTGACCGTGCCCTCGGCGATCAGCTCGGAGACATAAAGCGTGTCGGGGTAGTCGGGGTTCTTCACTCCGGTCGAGGCCCACAGCGGACGCTGCCGCCGTGCGCCCTGCGCCTCCAGCCGGGCCCAGCGGTCGCTGCCGAAGGTCTGCTCGTACGCCTCGTAGGCCAACTGGGCGTTGGCCACGCCCGCCTTGCCCTTCAATGCGGCGGCGTCGCCGCCGATCTTCTCGAGCCGGTCGTCGATCTCGGTGTCGACGCGGCTCACGAAGAAGGACGCCACCGACTCGAGGTTCTGCACCGACCCACCGTCGGCGAGCCGGCGCTCGATGCCGCTGATGTAGGCGTCCATGACCTGCTGGTAGCGCGCGAGGCTGAAGATCAGGGTGACGTTGACGCTGATCCCGGCCGCGATCGCATCGGCGATCGCCGGGATGCCCTGGTCGGTCGCCGGGATCTTGATGAACAGGTTGGGGCGGTCCACCATCCACCACAGCAACGCGGCCTCGGCGGTGGTCTTCTCCTCGTCGTGCGCCGACCGTGGATCGACCTCGATCGATACCCGGCCGTCGCGGCCGCCCGACGCCTCGTAGATCGGGCGCAGCACGTCGCACGCGGCGCGGACGTCGCGGGTGGTGATGGAGCGCACCGCCTCGTCCACGGACATGCCGAGGATGGCGCTATCACGGATCTGGTCGTCGTACTGGTCCGATCCTCCGATCGCGGCCTGGAAGATCGACGGGTTGGTCGTCACGCCCACGACGGAGCGCTCGTCGATCAGCCGTTGCAAGTCGTCGGAGACGATCCGCTCGCGGGAGAGGTCGTCCAGCCAGACGGCCACTCCCTGTCGGGACAGCTCGGCGAGGTTCTCGTTGGTGTTCATCAGGCCTTCTCACCCTCCGCGGTCTGGTAGGAGCTGGCTTCCTGCTCGGGCTCGTTCACGACCCGATGAATGTTCGCCGGTCCGTCCCCAGCCGCCGCGATCGACGCCTGCGCCGCCTCGACGACCTTCTCGGCGGTGAAGCCGAACTTCTCGAACAGCACGCCGGCGGACGCCGAGGCACCGAAGTGCTCGATGGCGATCGCGCGGCCCGCATCACCGATCAGCCGGTACCACGGCATGGCCACTCCGGCCTCGACGCTGACCCGGGCCCGGACCGACGGCGGAAGTACCTCGTCGCGGTAGGACTGGTCCTGCTCCTCGAACCACTCAAGGCACGGCATCGACACCACGCGGGCCTTCGTGCCGGTCTCCTCGAGCCACTCGGCCGCCTCGACGGCGAGGTGCAGCTCGGATCCGGTGCCGATGAGGATCACGTCGGGCGTGCCGTCGGTGTCCTTGAGGACGTACCCGCCGCGAGCCACGCCCTCGGCCGAGGCATGGACGGTCCGGTCGAGGGTAGGCATGGCCTGGCGCGACAGCGCGAGCGCCGCCGGGCGGTCGGTGTGCCCGAGGATCGCCTGCCAGGCGGCGGCGGTCTCGTTGGCATCGCCGGGGCGGACGACGTCCAGGCCGGGGATCGCGCGCAGCGCCGCGAGATGCTCGATCGGCTGGTGCGTGGGGCCGTCCTCCCCGAGCCCGATCGAGTCGTGAGTCCAGACGTAGGTGACCGGGAGCTGCATCAGTGCGGCGAGCCGTACCGCGCCGCGCATGTAGTCGGAGAACACCAGGAAGGTGCCGCCGTAGACGCGGGTTCCGCCGTGCAGGGCGATGCCGTTGAGGATCGAGCCCATCGCGTGCTCCCGGACGCCGAAGTGCAGCGTGCGGCCGTAGCGGTCGCCGGACCACGTCTTGGTCTGGTTCTCGGCCGGGATGAACGACGGCTCGCCTTCCATCGTGGTGTTGTTCGACTCGGCGAGGTCGGCCGAGCCGCCCCACAGCTCGGGCAGGGGAGCGGCGAGGGCGGCGAGCACCTTGCCGGACGCCGCGCGGGTCGCGATGCCCTTCGGATCGGCGTCGAAGGTGGGCAGCGCCTCCTCCCAACCGCCGGGCAGCCGGCGCTCGCGCATGCGGTAGTACAGATCCGCCCGTTCGGGGTTGGCGTCGCGCCAGGCGGCGAAGCGCTCATCCCACTCACGACGGGCCGCCCGGCCGCGCTCGATGACCTTGCGGGTGTGGGCCAGCAGGTCATCGGGGACGTCGAAGCTCTTCACCGGGTCCAGTCCCAGGATCTCCTTCGTGGCCGCTACCTCGTCCTCGCCGAGCGCGGACCCGTGTGCCTTGCCGGTGCCCTGCTTGCCTGGAGCCGGCCAGGCGATGATGGTGCGCAGGTTGATCAAGGTGGGGCGCGCGGTTTCTGCTTTGGCGCTCTGGACGGCGTCCGCGAGCGCGACGAGGTTCTCCTCGTAGCCGGACTCCGAGACCCAGTCGACGTCGATGACCTGCCAGCCGAGCGCCTCGTAGCGAGCCGAGACATCCTCGGTGAAGGCGATCTTCGTGTCGTCCTCGATGGAGATCTTGTTGTCGTCGTAGAGCACGACCAGGTTGCCGAGCTGCTGGGTGCCCGCGAGCGAGCACGCCTCGTGGCTGACGCCCTCCTGCAGATCGCCGTCCGAGGCAATCACGAAGATATGGTGGTCGAAGAGGCTCTCACCCGCGGGGGCGTCCGGGTCGAGCAGCCCCCGTTCGCGGCGGGCCGCCATTGCCATGCCCACGGCAGAGGCGAGGCCGGAGCCGAGCGGGCCGGTGGTGATCTCGACACCGCGGGTGTGGCCGTGCTCGGGGTGCCCCGGTGTCAACGATCCCCAGGTGCGCAGCGCCTCGAGGTCGCCCAGCTCCAGGCCGTAGCCGCTGTAGAACAGCTGGATGTACAGCGTCAGGCTGGAGTGGCCGCACGAGAGCACGAACCGGTCGCGCCCGGCCCAGTCCGGGTCGCTGGGGTCATGCCGCATCGCCTGCTGGAACAGGTAGTACGCCGCAGGCGCCAGGCTCATCGCGGTGCCGGGGTGGCCGTTCCCGACCTTCTGGACGGCGTCCATCGCCAGCGCCCGGGCGGTGTCGATGGCCAGCTGGTCGGTCTGTGACCAGCCCTCGGGGAGGACGGTGAGCGGCACGCTGCGGTCGGTCACTGGTGAGGCTCCTTAGGTCTACGCACAGGTGGGAACCGGGGAGGATCCCGTCGCCGCCAGCGTAGTCCCAGCCCGACGTCTGCCACACCGGGAGGCGACAGGGGAATGCCGATTTCACCGGTGTACAGGTGGTGAGGGTTCCCACGCCGGCCGGTCCTGCCCGACGGTTGCGCCACCGGCTAGAATGAGGTGTCGTCGTGCGCCGTCCGCGCGACCCTCCGTACATCTCGTCCTCGACAGAATCGCGGCTCCTGTGCACCTGCTCGCCCCCTCGTCCGAACGGCCCGCCCCGGCGCGCCGGCGAGGTGGGCGATGAGCGCGCACACCCTGGATGCCTCCACGCCGCCTCAGCAGCGGGCCACCGCCCTCGACGTGCTCAAGGCGTACGTCGCGCTGACGAAGCCGCGGATCATCGAGCAGCTGTTGATCACTACTGTCCCGGCAATGATGCTGGCCGCCGGGGGAGTCGGCTCCGTGTGGCTGATCGTGCAGACCCTGATCGGCGGGATGCTCTCGGCCGGGTCGGCCAACGCGCTGAACTGCTACGTGGACCGCGACATCGACTCGGTGATGCACCGGACCCGGCGGCGACCCTTGGTGCGGCACGTCGTCGCACCCCGCAGCGCATTCGTGTTCGGCGTGGTGCTCGGCGCGGCGTCGACCGCCGTGTTCTGGTACTTCACGACGCCGCTCGCCACTGGCCTGAACATCCTGGCCATTCTGCTGTACGTCGTCCTCTACACGATGATCCTCAAGCGCCGCACTTCGCAGAACATCGTGTGGGGTGGTGCAGCGGGCTGCATGCCGGTGCTCATCGGCTGGGCGGCGGTCTCCGGGTCCCTGGCACTGGCCCCCGTGATCATGTTCCTGATCATCTTCTTCTGGACGCCGCCGCACTTCTGGGCGCTGGCGATCAAGTACCGCGACGACTACGCGGCCGCGAACGTCCCGATGCTCCCGGTGGTCGCCGAGCCGAAGGCGGTCACCGCCCAGATGCTGGCCCACGCGGTGGCGATGGTCGGCTGCTCGGTCTGGCTGTGGCCGGTCGCCACCGGCCCGGTCTACGGCGTGACCGTGCTGCTGCTCGGACTGTGGTTCCTGGCAGAGACCGGCCGGCTGCACGTGCGGACCGTCCGCGGCGCCCCAATCGCGCCCATGCGCGTGTTCCACATGTCTAATGTGTACCTGACCTTGGTCTTCCTGCTGATCGCGGTGGACGCCGTCCTGTAGCGCAAGTGGGCTTACTCTTGCGCCCGTGGTCACCTCGCGGCCACCCCGATTTCACCACCAGCCTCAGTGCTCACGCGATCATCTTCAGCACCGAGCCATACGGAGGTAGGCGTGAGCGACCGGGGGATGACCGACCAACGGATGCTCGCGATCGGAGCGGCCGTCACCGACCTGCTGGCCCAGCCGCTGAGCCTGCCCGTCGTCCCGCACACGGCCCACCTCGTCGATGCCCACGACCGGGCGGTGCAGAGCCTGCGCGCGCACACCACCGAGCTGCTTGCCGCCCTGGCGCGGGGCCGGTCCACCCCGCGCTGAGTCGCGCGTCGATCGGCCCGCGGCCAGGGGGCTATTGTGGTGCGTATGAGCGAAGCCGCCGACGACGTCCGCCCCACCGCCCAGTCCGACAGCGAGCATGCCGAGCAGGCCGCGACCGCAGCCAAGCGACTGGGCAAGTTTGCCTCCGCGCACGGGGGCGCCAAGCACGTGTACGTCGAGCACGTCTCGGCCAACCGCAGCCGGATTGTCGTCGTCGCCGACGACGGACGGTACGGCGACCAGGTCGTTGACTCGCACGAGGCCGCGATGGACGCCTGTGCGCGAGCCGGTTTCGAGGTCGCGGAGGGCGAGTGGGGCCGCGAGGCCGTCGGCGCCGTGCGCACCACCGCGTTCGAGTGGGGGCTGATGGGCAAGGGGCGCCCCGGCGGCAGCTGATCCGAACGAGAACCAGTTGACTCGCAGAGGAGAACACTGCGCACACTCCCGGTGAACTCTCGTGTGGCGCGAACCACAGCGCTGCCGTGCCGACTTACGCTCGGAACGTACCTATCGGCCGGCATGAATGGACCAGCGTTTCGAGGTGAGCCCGTGAGCACGATGAGTGACCACCCGGCCCAGCTGCACCGAGATGAGCCGCCGCCGATCGCGAAACAGCGGGAGATCGTGCTGTCCGCCGAGGCCGCCACCACGGCGGCCCTGGGGGAGCAATGGCGCCAGGTCGCGGACCTACTGGACGAGCTGGTGAGCGACTACGACGACCATCTGGAGTCCGGGGTCGACGAGCCCGCTCGCGCCGGCGCGCGCCAGCACCTGCAGCAGGTCATGGACGCCTTCGACGTGGTCGGCGCCTCGGCCCGCCGCAACGCCGAGGTGCTTGAGGACATCGCGGCGGAGATCACCATCGCCCAGGCGCGGATGACATCGATCTGGAACGAGTACGAGGCCGCGCGAGCGCCGGTGCATTCCAGCATCGCGACCGGGCTAGTCGATCGGCGCTACACGGCGCGCGCGGCGCGCGAGGTCTGGTATCCGCTGGACGGCGCGGTCGGTGCGGCGGCCGCGCGGCTGCGGCCGATCGGCTCCGGCGCTGACCACGCGTCCGACAGCGTCATTCCGCTGACGCGACACTGAGCGTCTCGGCCGCCGGGCCGGCCGGAGGGCGCACCTTGCCGGGGCGCACGTAGCGCAGCTCCTCCGCCGTGAACGACGCCGCAGCCATGATCGCACCGGCGAGCACGAGGTGCATCCCGACGAGCAGCTCCGGCAGGCCGGTGAAGTACTGCGTATAGCCAACCACGCCCTGAGCCACCTCGACGGCGACCAGCCACAGCGCGGCCGCCCGCAGCGACCGGTCGTGCAGCACGACGCTCAGGACCAGCAGCGTCAGGCTGACACCGACCAGCAGGAACACCGCATCCGCGTGCAGCTGCGACAGCAGCGCCGGGTCGAACCCGGTGCGCCCGGCCTCCGGATCGCCCGCGTGCGGCCCCGCGGCGGTGACGAAGGTGCCCAGCCCCATCGTGAGGTAGGTCGCGGTCATCAGCAGCCGCGCCAGCCAGTGGGTGCCCTTGCCCGCGTAGTCGGGCACGACCCGGTCCAGGTGTCGCGCCCGGTGGTAGAGCACCGCGCACCAGTAGATCAGCACCATGCTGAGCATCAGGTGCGCCATGACGGTGTACGGGTTCAGGCCAGTCAGCACGGTGATACCGCCGATGACCGCCTGGGCCGGGATGCCCAGACCGATCATGAATGCCAGGCGCGACATGTCCTTGCGCGGGGGATCGAGACGCCGCACGACCAGCCAGGTGCCCAGGGCGATGATCACCAGCACGAACGTCAGGGTGCGGTTGAGGAACTCGATGTAGGTGTGGATCGGGTCCTCGGCCGTCGGCACGATGTTGCCGTCGTTGCAGGTCGGCCACTGCGCGCAGCCGAGCCCGGACCCGGTGAGCCGCACCGCGCCGCCGGTCACGACGATGCCGATGTTGGCCAGGAGGTTGGCCACGGACAGTCGCCGCACGTTGGTCGGCGTCGGAGCGGGCAGTGGGAGAGGCACGGCTCCAGGGTACGTCGCCGTGCGGCGCAGTTCTTGTGCGGCCTCGCCGGGCCACCCTACGATGAGCGCCACCGCCGAGCGTAGAGGAGCGCACTCATGAAGGTTCGCGACGTCCTACAGCACAAGGGCAGCGAGATCGTGATGATCTCGCCCGATGCGACGGTCCGAGAGCTCGTGGCGCTGCTCGCCGAGCACAACATTGGAGCGGTCATCGTGAGCAGCGACGGGGCTCGGCTCGACGGCATCGTGTCCGAGCGCGACGTCGTCCGCAACCTGCAGACTCTCGAGCCGCTGAGCGAGAAGCCCGTGAGCGCGATCATGACCGAGGCGGCGAACACCTGCGCTCCCGGCAGCGAGGTCGGGTCGCTGCGGGTGCAGATGACCGAGCAGCGGGTGCGGCATCTTCCGGTGCTCGACGACGGCAAGCTGGTCGGCATCATCAGCATCGGCGACGTCGTGAAGTCGGCGATCGACGAGCTGCAGTTCGAGCGGGACCAGCTGCACAGCTACGTCAACCAGTGACCGCGGCGGGCCGGGGCCCGACTGTTTCATAGATCACCGCGCCGCCTGACCACCAGCCCTGCGCCGAATTAGGTAACATGTCTGTTGTGAAATTCGGTCAGACGGTCTCCACCACCGGCGCGCACGGCGCGACCGGTGATGGACGTACGCGCGAGCGCATCAGCACGCTGCTGCTCAACCACGGGCCGCAGAGCGCTGCCGAGCTGGCCCGGCCGCTGGCGATGACGCCCAATGGCGTACGACGGCACCTCGATGCGATGCAGGCCGACGGGATCGTCGAGGAGGCGCCTGCGGCCGCCGGGCGCCGCGGCCGTCCGGCTCGGCGGTTCGGCCTGACCGAGGCCGCGCGCGACACCCTCCCGCACACCTACGACGACCTCGCGGTCGCGGCGCTTCGCCACCTGAGCGCGATCGGCGGTCGCGAGGCGGTCCGGGCCTTCGCCGACCAGCAGGTCAGCGGTCTGGAAGCACGGTGCCTGGCCGCCATGGATGGCGCCGGCGACGACCCGGTGGCCCGGGCGGACGCCCTTGCCTCCGCGCTGTCGGCCGAGGGCTATGCTGCCTCGGCGGAATCGCTCGCCAGCGGCGGGCAGCTCTGCCAACGGCACTGCCCGGTCGCGCACGTCGCGGCGGAGTTCCCCGAGCTGTGCCAAGCCGAGACCGAGGTCATCGCCCGGCTGGTCGGCACCCACGTCCAACGCCTGGCGACCATCGCCAGAGGAGACGGGGTGTGTACGACGCACGTGCCCAGCGGCGTCCTCGTGACCGGCGGCGCGGGCCGACAGCGGGTCTGCTAGCCCGCCCCGTTTACCAGAACCACCAGTCCGACCAGCTACCCGATACCGAAGATCAGAGGTTTTTGGATATGACCACCACTGAAGGCGTGCAGACTCCGGTCGAGGTGACCCAGGACGAGCACATCGAGGCCCTGAGCCGCTACAACTACGGCTGGCACGACAGCGACGAGGCCGGCGCGATCGCCAAGCGGGGCCTGTCCGAGCAGGTCGTCCGCGAGATCTCGGCGCTGAAGGACGAGCCGGAGTGGATGCTCGACACGCGGCTGAAGGCGCTGTCGCTGTTCGAGAAGAAGCCGATGCCGCAGTGGGGCGCCGACCTGTCGGGCATCAACTTCGACAACATCAAGTACTTCGTGCGCTCCACCGAGAAGCAGGCGACCTCGTGGGAGGACCTGCCCGAGGACATCAAGAACACCTACGACAAGCTCGGCATCCCCGAGGCGGAGAAGCAGCGGCTGGTCGCGGGCGTCGCCGCGCAGTACGAGTCGGAAGTGGTCTACCACCAGATCCGCGAGGACCTGGAGGAGCAGGGCGTCATCTTCGTCGACACCGACACCGGGCTGCGCGACTACCCGGAGCTGTTCCAGGAGTACTTCGGCTCGGTGATCCCCGCCGGCGACAACAAGTTCTCGGCGCTGAACACCGCCGTGTGGTCCGGCGGCTCGTTCATCTACGTGCCGAAGGGCGTGCACGTCGAGATCCCGCTGCAGGCCTACTTCCGGATCAACACCGAGAACATGGGTCAGTTCGAGCGCACGCTGATCATCGTCGATGAGGACGCCTACGTTCACTACGTCGAGGGCTGCACCGCACCGATCTACTCGTCCGACTCGCTGCACTCCGCGGTCGTCGAGATCATCGTCAAGAAGGGCGCGCGCTGCCGGTACACGACCATCCAGAACTGGTCGAACAACGTCTACAACCTGGTCACCAAGCGCGCGAACGCGCACGAGGGCGCGACCATGGAGTGGATCGACGGCAACATCGGCTCGAAGGTCACGATGAAGTACCCGGCGGTCTTCATGCTCGGGGAGCATGCGCGCGGCGAGGTGCTCTCGGTCGCGTTCGCGGGCGAGGGCCAGCACCAGGACGCCGGCTCGAAGATGGTGCACCTGGCGCCGCACACGTCGTCCTCGATCATCTCCAAGTCCGTCGCCCGCGGCGGCGGGCGCGCCTCCTACCGCGGCCTGGTGCGGGTGAACCCCCGTGCCCACGGCTCGTCGTCCGTGGTCAAGTGCGACGCGCTGCTGGTCGACCAGATCAGCCGCTCCGACACCTACCCGTACGTCGACATCCGCAACGACGACGTCTCGATGGGCCACGAGGCCACCGTGACCAAGGTCAGCGAGGATCAGCTGTTCTACCTCATGTCGCGCGGCATGGAGGAGGACGAGGCGATGGCGATGATCGTGCGCGGCTTCGTCGAGCCGATCGCCAAGGAGCTGCCGATGGAGTACGCGTTGGAGCTCAACCGCCTGATCGAACTGCAGATGGAAGGTGCGGTGGGCTAACGCCTAGGCACGGCACCCGAGCCGGTCGGCCGGCTGTCGCGGACAGACGACGAGCTACCACACCTCACCGAACCAGAAAGCGAAGTAAGTGACTGTTACCGACACTCCCGCGGTGGCGCGGGCGATCGAGACGACCGACCAGGTCCTCTCGCACCTGCATCCCGAGGGCTCGCGCGATGTCGCCGACCACCCGGTCCCGGCTGGACGCGAGGAGATCTGGCGTTTCACCCCGATGCGCCGGCTGCGCGGCCTGCACCAGGACGCCCCCTTCGTGGGTGCGCTCGAGCTCGACATCGAGGCGCCCGACGGCGTCACCGTCGGGCGGGCCGCCGCGGACGACGCGGTGCGCGGCAGCAGCGGCTATCTGCCCACCGACCGGATCACCGCACGCGCATGGGAGGCCGCTGAGCGAGTCGACACCGTGCAGATCGCGCAGGACGTCGTGCTCGACGAGCCGGCTATCGTGCGGCACACCGGCTCCAGCGGAGAGAGTGCGCGGGCCGGCCACCTAGTCGTCGTCGCCGGGAAGTTCAGCAAGGCCACCGTCGTCCTCGACTTCGAGGGCACCGCGACGCTCGCCGACACGATCGAGTTCGTGGTCGAGGACGGCGCGCAGCTGACCGTCGTCACCCTCGACGACTGGGCGGACGACGCGCTGCACCACTCCTCGCAGCACGCCCGCATCGGCCGGGATGCGCACTTCAAGCACATCGCCGTCACCTTCGGCGGCGACCTCGTGCGCACCAACACCTCGGTCAGCTACGCCGGACCCGGTGGAGAGGCCGAGCTGCTGGGGATCTACTTCGCCGATGCCGGTCAGCACATCGAGCATCGGCTGTTCGTCGATCACGACGCTCCGAAGACCAAGAGCAATGTCGATTACAAGGGCGCCCTGCAGGGCAAGGACGCGCACACCGTCTGGATCGGCGATGTGCTGATCCGCAAGGTCGCCGAGGGCATCGAGACCTACGAGTCCAACCGCAACCTGGTCCTCACCGAGGGCTGCCGCGCCGACTCGGTGCCGAACCTGGAGATCGAGACCGGGGAGATCGAGGGCGCTGGGCACGCCTCGACCACCGGGCGCTTCGACGACGAGCAGCTGTTCTACCTGCAGTCGCGCGGCATCCCTGCGGAGGAGGCCCGGCGTCTCGTCGTCCGCGGCTTCTTCGCCGACATCATCCGCAAAATCGGCGTCCCGTCGATCGAGGAGAAGCTCATCGACGCCGTCGAGGCCGAGCTCGCCCGATCGAACGCCTGACCCAGCCGTCCCGCACTACACAGCATTCAGGAGACACCAACAGTGGCCACCCTAGAGATTCGTGACCTGCACGTCAGCGTCAACACCGGCACCGAGGACAAGCAGATCCTCCGGGGCGTCGACCTCACCCTCAATCAGGGCGAGATCCACGCCATCATGGGCCCGAACGGTTCGGGCAAGTCGACCCTGGCGTACGCCGTCGCCGGGCACCCCAAGTACGCAGTGACATCGGGTCAGATCCTGCTGGATGGCGAGGACGTCCTCGCCATGACCGTCGACGAGCGGGCCCGCGCCGGCCTGTTCCTGGCGATGCAGTACCCGGTCGAGGTGCCGGGCGTGTCGGTGGCGAACTTCCTGCGCACCGCCGCGACCGCCGTCCGCGGCGAGGCCCCGAAGCTGCGGCACTGGGTCAAGGAGGTCAAGGAGGCGATGGAGGGCCTGCGGATGGACCCGGCCTTCTCTGAACGGTCCATCAACGAGGGCTTCTCCGGCGGCGAGAAGAAGCGCCACGAGATCCTGCAGATGGAGTTGCTGGCCCCGAAGGTCGCAATCCTCGACGAGACCGACTCGGGCCTTGACATCGACGCGCTGCGCGTCGTGTCGGAGGGCATCAACCGGGTGCACGAGAAGACCGACAACGCGACGGTGCTGATCACCCACTACACCCGCATCCTCCGGTACGTGAAGCCTGACCACGTCCACGTGTTCGCAGGCGGCCGGATCGCCGAGTCCGGGGGCCCCGAGCTCGCCGAGGAGCTCGAGGAGAAGGGCTACGAGCGATTCATGAGCGCAGGCGCGCAGGCGTGAGCGGCCAGCGAGCGCCGTACGACGTCGAGAAGGTGCGGGCGGATTTCCCGATCCTGTCCCGCAGCTTCGACGACGGCGTACCTGTCGTGTACCTGGACTCGGCGAACACCTCGCAGAAGCCGCAGTCGGTCATCGACGCGATGAGCGAGCACTTCGCGCTGCACAACGCCAACGTGGCGCGGGCGATGCACCGGCTGGGCGCGGAGTCCACCGAGGCCATGGAGGACGCGCGGGCGAAGGTAGCCCGCTTCATCGGTGCGTCGCGGCCGGAGGAGGTCGTGTTCACCAAGAACGCCTCCGAGGCGTTGAACCTGCTGGCCCGCACGATGGGCGATGCCACCGGAGACCTCGGCCTGCGCGAGGGCGACGAGGTGGTGATCTCCCAGATGGAGCACCACTCCAACATCGTGCCCTGGCAGCTGTTGTGCGAGCGCACGGGCGCCGTGCTGCGCTGGTTCGGGATCACCGACGAGGGTCGCCTGGACCTCGCCGGGATCGATGAGCTGATCAACGACAAGACCAAGATCGTCTCGCTCACGCACGTGTCGAACATGCTGGGCACTATCAACCCGATCAGCCAGATCGCCGAGAAGGCGCACGCCGTCGGAGCATTCATGTTCGTCGACGCTTCGCAGGCGGTGCCGCAGATGCCGTACGACGTCAGCACCCTGGGCGCGGACGCCGTGGCCTTCACCGGTCACAAGATGCTCGGCCCGACCGGGGTCGGCGTCCTGTGGGCTCGATACGAGCTGCTGGAACAGCTGCCGCCGTTCCTCGGAGGCGGCGAGATGATCGAGATCGTCAAGATGACCCGCTCGACGTACGCGCCGCCGCCGGCTCGCTTCGAGGCCGGCACGCCGCCGATCGTGCAGATCATCGGGCTGGGCACCGCGGTCGACTACCTCGAGGGGATCGGCATGGAGGCGATCGCCGAGCACGAGCGCCAGATCGCCGCGTATGCCCTCGAGGGGCTGCAGTCGGTCAGCGGCGTGCGCATCCTCGGACCGAAGACCGTCGAGCAGCGCGGGGGAGCGATCAGCTTCGAGCTGGCCGAGGTGCACCCGCACGACGTCGGCCAGGTTCTCGACTCCTACGGCATCGCCGTGCGGGGCGGGCACCACTGCGCCCGCCCGGCCCACGAGCGGTTCGGTGTCGGCGCCTCCACCCGCGTCTCGCCCTACCTCTACTCGACCGAAGCGGAGATCGACGCCTTCGTCGAGGGCCTGGAGAAGGTCAAGACCTTCTTCCGGGTCGACTACTAGGCAGGAGAACCGGCGTGCAGCTGGAGTCGATGTACCAGGAGATCATCCTGGACCATTACAAGAACCCGCAGGGCAAGGGCCTGCGCGAGCCGTTCGACGGGGAGGCGCACCACGTGAACCCGACCTGCGGTGACGAGGTCACCGTGCGGGTGAAGGTCTCCGGTGACGGCTCGACGATCGAGGACCTGTCGTACGACGGAATCGGGTGCTCGATCAGCCAGGCCTCGGAGTCCGTGCTGTACGAGCTGGTCAACGGAAAGCCGGTCGATGAGGCCTTCGAGAAGCTCGACGCGTTCACCGAGCTCATGCAGAGCAAGGGCGGAGCCGACCCCGACGAGGATGTGCTCGAGGACGGCGTCGCGTTCGTCGGCGTCGCGAAGTTCCCCGCGCGCATCAAATGTGCCCTGCTGGGCTGGATGGCTTTCAAGGACGCCGCCGCACGCGCGGGCGTCGACGTACCGGAAGGAAAGTAGATGACCGAGGACACCAAGGTCGCCTCGCTGGACGACCTCGAAGAAGCCATGCGCGATGTCGTGGATCCCGAGCTGGGGATCAACGTCGTCGACCTCGGGCTGGTCTATGGCCTCGATGTCGATGAGGCCAACGTGGCGACCATCGACATGACCCTGACCTCGGCGGCCTGCCCGCTGACCGACGTCATCGAGGAGCAGACCCGCCAGGCCGTCACCGGCGGCCCGGGGCCGGGCCTGTGCAACGACGTGCGGATCAACTGGGTCTGGATGCCGCCGTGGTCGATGGACAAGATCACCGACGACGGCCGCGAGCAGCTGCGCGCGCTCGGCTTCAACATCTAGCCCTGCGGTGAACCCGATCCCGCTGGACCGTGCGGTCCTGCGCCTGCCCGAGCGGGCGCTGTCGCCGGTCCGCTCGCTGGGCGTGCGCATCGGCGTCGCGTTCCTGCTGGTAGCGATCGTCGTCCTCGCGGTGTACGTAGACCGGGATGGCTACCGGGATGCCGACGGCGACGCGATCTCACTACTCGATGCGGTCTACTACACGACGGTCACCATGACGACCACCGGCTACGGTGACATCACGCCGGTGTCCGAATCGGCCCGCCTGGTGAACGTGCTGCTGATCACGCCGCTGCGGATCATGTTCCTGATCCTGTTGGTCGGCACCACTCTGGAGGTGCTGGCTACCGAGGGCCGGGAGCGGATGCGGCTGGCTCGCTGGAGGAAGAACATGCGCAACCACGTCGTCGTGGTCGGCTACGGAACCAAGGGCCGCTCGGCGGTCACCACGCTGGTGGGTGCCGGGGTCGACCAGGACCGGATCCTGGTCATCGATCCCTCGGAGTCCGCCTCGCGAGAGGCGCAGGCGGACGGACTCGCCTCGATCGTCGGGGACGCGTCGCGACGCGACGTGCTCGAGCGGGCGCACGTCGACGAGGCGAAGAAGATCATCGTCACCGCGAACCGCGACGACACCGCCGTCCTGGTGGTGCTCACCGCTCGCCAGCTCAACGCCGAGGCGCACATCATCGCCTCGGTGCGGGAGCAAGGCAATGTGCACCTGTTGCGGCAGAGCGGTGCGAACAACGTGGTGACCTCGTCGGAGTCCGTCGGGCGGATGCTCGCGATCGCGTCGGTGAACCCGTCCTTGGCCGATGTGCTCGACGACATGCTCAGCCCGGGCGTGGGGCTGGAGGTTGCCGAGCGCGACATCCACCCGGACGAGATCGGCCGCTCCCCGAAGTGGTGCTCCGACCAGGTGGTCGCGGTCGTGCGAGGGGGCAAGAGCTACCGCTACTTCGACAACGAGGTGACCGCCCTGGAGGACGGCGACACGCTGGTCGTGGTGCGAGACAGCAAGAACGCTCCCGAGCGGGAGAAGAACTCGTACTAGCCGCCGGGAATCGACCCCGGGGGAGACGGCAGCGAGGCAAGGTCAGGGGAGGCTGAGCGAGCCGTCAGCGGTGCGGTACGGGGCCAGCTCGGCGGCCGATGTCCTCGACCATGTCGCCGATCTCCTCGACCCCGCTGACTGGACCCCCGGCCAGCATCCCGTCCGCGCCGAGCAGCACCGCGCAGGGGCTGGCCGTCATGCCCAGCGCGCGCCACGCAATGGCCTCGTGGTCGTACACGGCATCCTCGAGGCCGGGCAGCGTCGGCTGTTGGAAGGTCGTGAGCATCCGCAGATCCACCTCGGGGATCCGCTCGGCCCAGGCACTCAGCCGGTTGATCGCCTGGACGGTGGAGCCGCACGTGCAGTCGACCCCGATCAGCAGCACCGGCCGGAAGGCCGCCAGCTCGCGGAGGGTGGTGGGCTCGCGGTCCGGGGCGATCAGCACGGCGTCCGGGATGCGGCTGCGGACATGGTCATCGTCCTCGACGGCGGCTGCGTCCCCCACGGAGGGCGAGCCGTCGAACGCCAGTAGGGTCACGGCAGCGGTGAGCACGACGACGGCCAGCCACCCCCACCTCCGTTCGCTCAGGAGCCACCACACGTCGGCTCCCCGGAGGGCGCCCACCAGGCCAACCGCACCCGTCACCACGAGCACGGTGTTGCGCAGCAGCGTTCGCCGGCTCACCTCGTGATCGCCGATCCTGCCGAAGCAGCTGCACCGGACCGGCTCGTCGAAGCCGAGGGCACGGGCGATGATCACCCAGTACGCGACGAGCAGCCCAGCCGCCAGCGCAGCCGGCACGACGACCGCACGAGCGGGCACGATCAGCAGCGCGGCACCAAGGCCGATCTCGGCCCACGGAAGGACGTCCGGCCACGGGCCGCGGGTCAGCAACCGCGGCAGGCGGAGCGAGCTGAACGCATCGCGAGTCGCGACCGGCTCGCGGAGCTTGGCGATGCCGCTGACCATGAGGACGGCGGCAGACAGCACCAGCGCAACGGCGGCGAGCGGGACCAGCATTGCTCGATTATCACCGGGCGGCGTCCGATGGAGTGGCCGACTCGGCGCAGATCACGTCTCGCGCCGGGCCGATCCCAGTCTGCCGCCGCATACACTCGAGAGGTTTGCCCCGACCCATCTGGAACGGAACCGAGTGCCGTGATCAATGCCGAGAAGATCGAGCTGCGGGCGGGTGCCCGCGTGCTGATCTCGGACGCGACGATGCGGGTGCAGCCCGGTGACCGGATCGGGCTGGTCGGCCGCAACGGCGCCGGCAAGACCACCTCGCTGCGGATGCTTGCCGGCGAGACTCAGCCCGCCGACGGGCGGGTCGACCGCAGGGGCACCGTCGGCTATCTCCCGCAGGATCCCAAGAGCGGCGATCTCAGCGTCACCGCACGCGATCGCGTGCTGTCGGCGCGCGGGCTCGACGAGCTGATGGCCAGCTTGGCGAGCCTGGCCGAGAAGATGGCGGAGGCCGAGGGCGCCGAGCGCGACCGGCTGATCGGTCGCTACTCCCGGCTGGAGGATCAGTTCGCCGCGAACGGCGGGTACGCGGCCGAGAGCGAGGCAGCCCAGATCTGCGCCAACCTCGGCCTGCCCGACCGGGTTCTCGCCCAGCCCCTGTCGACCCTGTCCGGGGGTCAGCGACGACGGGTCGAGCTGGCCCGGATCCTGTTCTCCGGAGCCGACACCTTGCTGCTCGACGAGCCGACCAACCACCTCGACGCAGACTCGATCGGCTGGCTGCGCGACTTCCTGAAGCGTCACGACGGCGGGCTCATCGTCATCAGCCACGACGTCGACCTGCTGGCGGCGGTCGTCAACAAGGTGTGGCTGCTCGATGCGAACCGGGGCGCGCTGGATGTCTACAACGTGGGCTGGAAGGACTACCTCAAGCAGCGCGAGGTCGACGAGAAGCGCCGCAAGCGCGAGCGGGCCAACGCCGAGAAGAAGGCCGGAGCGCTGCTGGCGCAGGCGGACAAGATGCGCGCGAAGGCGACCAAGGCAGTGGCGGCCCAGAACATGATCCGCCGGGCCGAGGCCATGCTGGCCGGCCTCGAGGAGCAGACGCAGCACGATCGGGTCGCCCGAGTGCGCTTCCCGGAGCCAGCACCCGCCGGCCGCACGCCGTTGACGGCGAAAGAGCTGTCGAAGTCCTACGGCTCGCTGGAGATCTTCACCGACGTCGACCTCGCCGTCGACCGGGGTGCCCGCGTGGTGGTGATCGGCCTGAACGGTGCGGGGAAGACCACGCTGCTGAAGATCCTGTTCGGTGTCGAGGCGCCCGACACCGGTGAGGTCGTCGCCGGCCACGGACTGCGCCTGGGCTACTTCGCTCAGGAGCACGACACGATCGACGGCGAGGCGACGGTCCTGGAGAACATCACCCGCGCGGCGCCTGAGGCGGCGTCGACCGACCTGCGTAAGATCCTCGGTGCCTTCCTGTTCTCGGGCGACTCGGTGGACCAGCCCGCTGGGACGCTCTCCGGTGGCGAGAAGACTCGCCTGGCGCTGGCCAGCCTCGTCTCCAGCGGAGCGAACGTGCTGCTGCTGGACGAGCCGACGAACAACCTCGATCCCGCCTCTCGCGAGCAGGTCCTGGATGCGCTGCGCAGCTATACCGGCGCCGTGGTGCTGGTCTCGCACGACGAGGGCGCCGTCCGCGCGCTGGACCCCGAGAAGGTGATCCTGCTGCCGGACGGCGTCGAGGACAACTGGTCCGAGGAGCTCGCCGACCTCATCTCCCTGGCCTGACTCGCCGTCTCGGGGGGGGGTGGCGTCGGACTCAGCCGAGCTCGCTCCACAGGATGCCGAGCGAGGCCATCGCCAGACCGCAGCCCGCCGAGACGGACACCCCCAGCAGTGCCGGGCCCTCCGGCGTCCCGGCCGCTCGTGGCGGAGCAGAGGCGGCGACGGTGAGCAGGGGGAGCCACACCGCGGCGGCCGGGACGACGCCGAGCGTGGCCGGCCGGGTCAGCACCGCGATGAATGCGGCGACCAGGCCGCTGAGCATGACGGGCCAGGCCGGGGTGCCCCGCAGCTTGCGCCAGGACTCGCGGTGCGTGGGGCCGCCGGTCGCGGCCACCAGCACGGCCGCGACGACGACGCTGGCGGCGAGGCCGGCCGGATCCGCGAGCGTGAGCGCGGAGGCCTCACCGAAGTGCTCCGGCCACGACCAGCCCAGTGCCGCGGCGGCCAGCAGGCTCGCGAGCAGACCGGCGGCGGCGACCACGATCATGAGCGAGCGGCGGCGCAGGAAGTAGATGGACAGCATGCCGACCCCCGCGGCCGTGCATGCGAACCCGGTGAGCGCGCCGCCGAACAGCAGGATGCCGCTGAGCAGCGCGAATCCGGTCGACCACAGCAGTCCTCGGCCCCGCTCGCTGGACATCGCGCTGACCGCGAGGACGCCGCACATCGCCACGAGCGTGCCGACCTGGACGCCGTCCGCCAGCACCGCGGCGCCGGGACTGAGGATCAGCGCGGGGGCCAGCCGGCGGGCCTGGACGCCGCCGGAAAGCGACTGGACGGCGGCGTTGAGCAGGATGACGGCGGCCCCGGCGCCCACGCCGACCAGGATGCTGGGTGCCCACGCGGCCTGTTCCGCCAGGTACGCCAGCCATCGGCTAAGGGCATTGCCCAGGAAGGTCCCGACCTCGCCTCCGTCGTACACCGGCTGGCGGATCGCCGCCAGGCACGCCCCCCAGCTCGCCGCGCCGAGAAAGCTGACGAGCTGAAAGACCGGCCACGGAAGCTCCACCAGGCGCGACGCCAGGCCCAGCACGAGCATCGCCGTCATCGCGGCCGGTAACGCGGGCGTGAGATCGGGGCGCACCGCGCCGTGCAGGCCCAGTGCCTGGATCGACAGCTCCACCGGCTGCAGCGAGGTCACGATCAGCACCGCAGTCAGCAGGAGCGCCAGCCAGACAACGAGATCGGCGCGCACCGGCCTCCGCACTCTGAGCACCTCCGCCTCGTCGTCATGCCGCACAATGGATCACCGTGACCGCGACGCGGCTCGCCACCCAGTCATGGTACGAGCAGCCGCCCCACTTCTCGGGGATCAGCGGGGCACGGACGAGGAGTGGTGATGTACCCGATGGGCGGCGGCGCATGGTCCACCATGCGCTCCTTTCGTGGCCGCGACCAGGCGGCGGCGCGCAGCAGGCTCACCCCGGGCACGCTACGCCGGATCGCCGGCTTCGCTCGCCCGTTCCGCGCCGAGCTGATCTGGTTCCTACTGCTGACGATCTTCGCGGCCGTCATCGCGGTCGTGACCCCGCTGCTGGCCGGTGACGTCGTCAACGAGATCACCGGCACGGGGGACGAGCGGCGGACGACGATCATCTGGCTCGCGGTGATCATCGCGGGCCTAGCGATCCTGGACGCCGTCCTGTCGCTGAGCAGCCGGTACTATTCCGCCCGGATCGGCGAAGGGCTGATCTACCACATGCGGTCGCTGGTGTTCGCGCACGTCCAGCGGATGTCGATCGCGTTCTTCACCCGCGCGCAGACCGGTGCGCTCGTCACCCGCCTCAACAACGACATCAATGGCGCGCAGCAGGCGTTCACGTCGACGCTCGCCGGCGTGGTGTCGAACGTGATCGGGCTGGTGCTGACCGTCGGCGTGATGCTCACGCTGTCCTGGCAGGTGACGCTGCTGTCGCTGGTGCTGCTCCCGGTGTTCATCATCCCGGCCCGCAAGGTCGGCAACCGGCTGGCCGAGATGACTCGGGAGAGCTTCGCGCTCAACGCCAGCATGAACACGACGATGACCGAACGGTTCAACGTCGCCGGCG
The DNA here is from genome assembly GCF_900292035.1 of Blastococcus sp. Marseille-P5729. Classification (NCBI taxonomy): domain Bacteria; kingdom Bacillati; phylum Actinomycetota; class Actinomycetes; order Geodermatophilales; family Geodermatophilaceae; genus Blastococcus; species Blastococcus sp. Marseille-P5729. Next base: position 255,251 of record NZ_OMPO01000001.1, read on the forward strand.
CGCTGCTGGTGAATCTGTTCGGTCGGCCTGCTGACGAGCAGACCTACTTCCAGGCCCGGGCCGGCCGAGTCCGCGACATCGGCGTCACCACCGCGATGTACAGTCGCGCCTTCCTCGTTGCGCTGACGCTGGTGGCGGCCCTCGCGCAGGCGCTGACGTACGGCGTCGGCGGCGTGCTCGCCGTCGACGGTCACCTTGACGCCGGCGCAGTGGTCTCGCTCGCGCTGCTGCTCACCCGGCTGTACGGACCGCTCACCGCGCTGTCCAACGTGCGGGTTGACGTGATGAGCGCCCTCGTCTCGTTCGAGCGGGTCTTCGAGGTGCTCGATCTCGAGCCGGCCATCACCGACAAGACCGACGCGAAGCAGCTCCCCCCGGGCGCGGCACGGGTCGAGCTGGACGACGTCCGGTTCAGCTACCCAGCCGCGCAAGATGTCTCGCTGGCCTCCTTGGAGGACGTCGCGCTCCCCGAGAAGTCTGCGAGCCAGCCGGTGCTGCACGGCGTGAGCTTCACCGCCGAGCCGGGGCAGATGGTCGCGCTCGTCGGACCCTCTGGTGCGGGCAAGACGACGATCACCCAGCTGGTGCCGCGGATCTACGACGTCACTGCGGGTGCCGTCCGCGTCGGCGGGACCGACGTCCGGGACCTGCGGCTGCAGTCACTGCGTGACCAGATCGGTGTCGTGTCGCAGGACGCGCACCTGTTCCACGACTCCATTCGCGCGAACCTCGCATACGCGAGACCCGACGCGACCGAGCGGCAGATGGTGGACGCGCTGACCGCGGCGCAGATCTGGCCGCTGGTCTCCTCGCTTCCCGAGGGCCTGGACACCGTGGTCGGCGACCGCGGCTACCGGTTGTCCGGCGGTGAGAAGCAGCGCCTGGCGATCGCCCGGGTGCTGCTGAAGGCGCCGGCGATCGTGGTGCTCGACGAGGCCACCGCTCACCTGGACAGCGAGTCCGAGGCGGCGGTGCAGCGCGCCCTCGCGGCGGCGCTGGTCGGTCGGACGTCGATCGTGATCGCCCACCGGCTGTCGACCATCCGGCAGGCCGATCAGATCGTCGTCCTCGAGCGGGGCAGGGTCGTGCAGCGCGGCACCCACGACGAGCTGCTCGCCCAGGGTGGGCTGTACGCCGAGCTGTACCGGACCCAGTTCGCGCTGAGCTGACCGATGAGGGCTGTCGCGGACGCTGCTAGAGCAGGGCACGCAGGATGAGGACGATCGATGCCAATGCCGAGACCGCCAGCACGCCGGTTCTGATCCGCTCCGGATCGACCCGGTTGCGCACCCAGAGCGAGCCGATGAAGCCCACCGTCACGAACGGCAGCACGGCGAGCCCGATCCGGACCTGATGACCGGACAGCTCACCGGCGAAGGCCAACGCGCTGAGCGAGACGATGCTGCCGATCAGGAAGTAGACGGCCATCGTGCAGCGCAGCATCGAGGGCCGCTGGTTCTGGTAGACCAGCGCCATCGGCGGGCCGCCGATCGACGTCGCGGTACCGCCCACGCCTGACACCAGCGCCCCGATGCTGAGCGCAGCCGGACTGGGTCGCGGCTTCCATCGGATGACGCTGAGCACGACCGCGCTGATCACGAACACGCCCACCATGAGCCCGAGCACGTCGGGGGTCGCGACGACGACCAGCCAGGTGCCCAGCGCCGTCCCCGCGAAGCGCCACGGGAAGGCCCACGCCAGGCCCTTCCAGTCGATGTCGTCATGCTCGCGGATCAGCGTCAGCACCGGCAGCGCGATCGAGGTGATGATCAGCATCCCCGGGACCAGGCTCTGGTCTAGCAGCGCGATGACCGGCGAGGCGATCAGCGCCATCCCCAGACCGATCACGCCCTGCACCACGGCGCCGATGCCGACGAGCAGCCCGCAGGACACCACGAGCGCCCAGGTGCTCATGCGGGTGGTCCTTCCGGTCGGTGGGCGGCCAGGAATGACCCGGGCCCTCTCACGCAGGGTGAGAGGGCCCGAGCCGAGCCTTGGAGCAGCAGCGGCTACTTGCGCAGCAGCGAGCGCAGGACGTACTGCATGATGCCGCCGTTGCGGTAGTAGTCGGCCTCACCCGGGGTGTCGATGCGGACGATCGCCTCGAACTCGCGGGGCTCGCCGACGCCGGAGACCTTGACGGTCACGGTGCGCGGCGTCTGACCGTCGTTGAGCTTCTCCAGCCCGACGATGTCCAGGGTCTCCTCACCGGTCAGCCCCAGGGAGTCGGCGTTCTCGCCGTCCGAGAACTGGAGTGGGATGACGCCCATACCGATCAGGTTGGAGCGGTGGATCCGCTCGTACGACTCGGCGATGACGGCCTTGACGCCCAGCAGCGCGGTGCCCTTGGCAGCCCAGTCGCGCGACGAGCCCGAGCCGTACTCCTTGCCCGCCAGCACCACCAGCGGAATGCCGGCGTCCTGGTAGGCGACCGAGGCGTCATAGATCGTCGTCTGCTCGCCGTCGGCCAGCCAGTTGCGGGTGAAGCCGCCCTGGACGCCGTCCAGCAGCAGGTTGCGCAACCGGATGTTGGCGAACGTGCCGCGGATCATGACCTCGTGGTTGCCGCGGCGCGAACCGTAGCTGTTGAAGTCCAGCCGCTTCACGCCGTGCTCCTGCAGGTACTTGCCCGCTGGGGAGTCGGCCTTGATCGCGCCGGCCGGCGAGATGTGGTCGGTCGTCACCGAGTCACCGAGCTTGGCCAGCACCCGGGCGCCGGAGATGTCCTCCACCGGTGCCGGCTCGGCCGGCATGTCCTCGAAGTAGGGCGGGCGACGCACGTAGGTCGAGTCCTCGTCCCACTCGAACAGGTCACCGCTCGGGGTCTCCAACGACTTCCAGCGCTCGTCGCCGGCGAACACGTCCGCGTAACCCTTGGTGAACATCTCCGAGGAGACCGCCTCGTCGATGACCTTCTGAACCTCGGCCGGTGCCGGCCAGATGTCACGCAGGTAGACGGGGTTGCCGTCGGTGTCTTCGCCCAGGGGATCGTTCTGCAGGTCGATGTCCATGGTGCCCGCGAGCGCGTAGGCGATGACCAGCGGCGGTGAAGCCAGGTAGTTCATCTTCACATCGGGGTTGATGCGGCCCTCGAAGTTGCGGTTGCCCGACAGCACCGAGACGACCGAGAGGTCCTCCTCGTTGACCGCGGCCGAGATCTTGTCCGGCAGCGGTCCGGAGTTGCCGATGCAGGTGGTGCAGCCGTAGCCCACCAGGTAGAAGCCGGCCTTCTCGAGGTAGGGGGTCAGCCCGGCGCGGTCGTAGTAGTCCATGACGACCTGCGACCCGGGGGCGAGGGTGGTCTTGACCCACGGCTTGCGGTTCAGTCCGCGGTCGACGGCGTTCTTGGCCAGCAGCGCCGCGCCGATCATCACCGACGGGTTGGAGGTGTTGGTGCACGAGGTGATCGAGGCGATCGCGACGGCGCCGTGGTCGAGCTCGAAGGAGGTGCCGTCCTCGAGGGTGACGGGGACCTTCTTGCTCGGCCGGTGGTTCGGGTCGCCGTCCTCGACCGGCGGTGCCACCGGCTCGCGTTCGGTCGACGGGGGGTCGGAGGCCGGGAAGCTGCCGTTACCGTCGGCCTGCTTGGTCGGGTTCTCCCGGTTCTCGACGTACGCCGGCAGCGCCTCGCGGAAGGCGGTCTTGGCGTCGGAGAGCGCGATGCGGTCCTGCGGACGCTTCGGGCCGGCGATCGACGGGACGACGCTGCCGAGGTCGAGCTCGAGGTACTCGGAGAACTCCGGCTCGTTGCTCGGGTCGTGCCACAGGCCCTGCGCCTTGGCGTAGGCCTCGACCAGCGCGACGTGCTCGTCGGAGCGGCCGGTGAACGCCAGGTAGCGGGTGGTCTCCTCGTCGATCGGGAAGATCGCGGCGGTCGAGCCGAACTCCGGGCTCATGTTGCCGATGGTGGCGCGGTTGGCCAGCGGGACGGCGCCTACGCCGTCGCCGTAGAACTCGACGAACTTGCCGACGACGCCGTGCTCGCGGAGCATCTCGGTGATGGTCAGCACGAGGTCGGTGGCGGTGGCGCCGTCCGGTAGCTCCCCGGAGAGCTTGAAGCCGACGACGCGGGGGATCAGCATCGATACCGGCTGGCCCAGCATGGCCGCTTCCGCCTCGATGCCGCCGACGCCCCAGCCGAGCACGCCCAGGCCGTTGACCATCGTGGTGTGCGAGTCGGTGCCGACGACGGTGTCGGGGTAGGCCTGGCCGCCGCGGGCGAACACCACCCGTGCGAGGTGCTCGATGTTGACCTGGTGGACGATGCCGGTGCCCGGGGGAACGACCTTGAACTCGTCGAAGGCGGTCTGGCCCCAGCGCAGGAACTGATAGCGCTCCTTGTTGCGCTCGTACTCGATGTCGACATTGCGCTCGAAGGCGTCGGCGCGTCCGAACACGTCTGCGATGACCGAGTGATCGATGACCAGCTCAGCCGGGGCGAGCGGGTTGATCTTGGCCGCGTCGCCGCCGAGCTGGGTCATCGCCTCGCGCATCGTGGCGAGGTCGACGATGCAAGGAACGCCGGTGAAGTCCTGCATGATCACGCGCGAGGGGGTGAACTGGATCTCGGTTGCCGGCTCGGCCTTGGCCTCCCACTTGCCCAGCGCCTCGATCTGCGCGGCGGTGACGTTCGCACCGTCCTCGGTGCGCAGCAGGTTCTCGAGCAGAACTTTCAGGCTGAAGGGCAGCTTCGCCGAGCCATCGACCTTCGTGATGTCGAAGATCTCGTAGTCGGTACCGCCGACGCTCAAGGTCGTCCTGGCGTCGAAGCTGTTCTTGCTCGGATTCCTCACACCGTTCTCCTCACGTCTGCGCCTGATGGGCGCGCATGCATCCACCGATATCCTTCCAGTGTCCCAGCAGAACATGAACTCCGGGTTGAGGGGGCTCGGGCGGAGTGGGCTCAGCAGCGTAAGCGCGCTGCGCACGAGCCGTCTGGACCCGGCGGTAGGCTTCGGTGTACGAGACCCGGGAGGAATCATGCGAGTCCCTCTGACCTTGCAGCACTTCATCGATCGTGCCGAGACGGTCTTCCACGACCGGCCGGCGATCATCGACGAGCCGGACCAGCCCGCCGACCCGCTCGACATCACCTACGGGGAGATGGCCAGGCGCGCCCGAGCGATCAAGGCCGGTCTCGACGAGCTGGGCATCGCGCCGGGCGAGCGGGTGGGCATCGTCAGCCACAACGCCGGCCGGATGTTCGAGCTGTTCTACTCGGTACCCACCTCAGGGCGGATCTACGTGCCGATCAACTTCCGGCTGCGCCCCGACGAGGTCCAGTTCATCGTCGAGCACTCGGGCTGCAAGGTGCTGCTGATGGACGAGGAGCTCGCGCCGTCCCTGCGCAGCGTCTACGCCAAGCACAAGATCGTGATCGGCAAGGAGTCTGACGAGGCTCTGCTGCGCTTCGACAAGGAGCACCGCCCGTGGGAGGCGGACGAGGACGCCCCTGCAGTCATCAACTACACCTCCGGCACGACCAGCAACCCGAAGGGCGTCGTGCAGACCCACCGGTCGCTGTGGGTGAACGCGACCACGTTCGCGATGCACATGGGCGTCACCGATCGCGACGTCTACCTGCACACCCTCCCGCTGTTCCACTGCAACGGATGGGGCATGGGGTTCTCCACCACCGCGTTCGGCGTCCCGCAGGTGATGATCCGCAAGATCGACGGCAAGGAGATCCTCAACCGGGTCCAGCAGCACGGGCTGACCCTCGCCTGCGGTGCGCCCGCCGTATGGAACATGGTGCTCGACGCCGCCGCCGAGTGGGACGGCGAGGTTCCCGGCAAGGATCAGATGCGGCTCGTGGTGGCTGGCGCCGCGCCGCCGACCCGCACCATCCAGCGGATCATGGACGACCTCGGCTGGGAGTTCAACCAGATCTACGGCCTGACCGAGACTTCGCCGCTGCTGACCATCAACCGGGTGCGCAAGGAGGATCTTGAGAAGTCCTCCGAGGAGAAGGCGCAGCTGCTGTCGAAGGCCGGCGCCCCGGCGCTCGGCGTCGAGATGCGGGTCAACGAGTCAGGCGAGGTGCTGGCGCGCTCCAACGTCGTACTCGATCGGTACTGGAATAATCCGGACGCGACCGACGAGGCGCTCGAGGGTGGCTGGTTCCACACCGGCGATGGTGGCTCGATCGACGACCACGGCTACGTCACGATCTCAGACCGTAAGAAGGACGTCATCATCACCGGCGGGGAGAACGTCTCCTCGATCGAGGTCGAGGACACGATCTTTACCCACCCGGCCGTCGAGGAGGGCGCGGGCATCGGCGTCCCGGACGAGAAGTGGGGCGAGACGATCAAGGCGCTCGTCGTCATCAAGCCTGGCGCGGAGTGCACCGCCGAGGACATCATCGCGGTCTGCAAGCAACGGCTCGCCGGGTACAAGGCGCCCACCAGCGTGGAGTTCCGCGACGAGATCCCGCGTACGGCGACCGGCAAGATCCAGAAGTTCAAGCTTCGCCAGCCCTACTGGGAGAATCGCGAGCGCCAGGTCAACTAGCCCCCGGAACCTCCCTCCCGCGCGGTACGTCGATCTGAGGCGTCCGCCGCCAGGTCATGCGCACGGGCGATAATGACAACCGGACGCCGACCGCCGATATCCCGCCGTGCGACCTGCCGGCCAGCCCCGAGGAGGATGGGTGACCAACCCGAGCCCGCAGCCCGAGCCCACGACCAACGCCCTCGAGCGCGCGCTGCTTGAGGTGAAGAAGGTGATCGTCGGGCAGGACCGGCTCATCGAGCGGATGCTCGTCGCCCTCCTGGCCAAGGGGCATTTGCTCCTGGAAGGTGTGCCCGGTGTCGCGAAGACGTTGGCGGTGGAGTCGCTTGCACGGTCCGTCGGAGGAACCTTCGCGCGGCTGCAGTTCACCCCCGACCTGGTGCCGGCTGACATCGTCGGCACCCGCATCTACCGCCCCGGCACGGAGGAGTTCCAGACGGAGCTAGGCCCGATCTTCGCCAACTTCGTGCTCACCGACGAGATCAACCGCGCACCGGCCAAGGTGCAGTCGGCGCTGCTGGAGGTGATGGCCGAGAAGCAGGTCTCGATCGGCGGCGTCACCCACGAGGTTCCGCAGCCGTTCCTGGTCATGGCGACTCAGAACCCGATCGAGTCCGAGGGTGTCTACCCGTTGCCCGAGGCGCAGCGCGACCGCTTCCTGATGAAGGTGAACGTGGACTACCCGACCGTCGAGGAAGAGCGCGAGATCATCTACCGGATGGGCAGCGAGCCGCCGGTCGCCGAGTCCGTCCTGAGCATCGAGGAGCTCGCCGCGCTGCAGAAGCAGGCCAGCAAGGTGTTCGTGCACCACGCCCTGGTCGACTACGTCGTCCGCATCGTGTTCGCCACGCGGTCTCCGAAGGATCTCGGCCTCGAGGACGTCGCGAGCTGGATCACCTACGGCGCCAGCCCGCGCGCCAGCCTGGGCATCATCGCGGCCGGCCGCGGACTGGCGCTCGTGCGCGGCCGCGACTACCTGCTCCCGCAGGACGTCCTGGACATCGCAGGCGACGTCCTGCGGCACCGCCTCGTGCTGTCCTACGACGCCCTGGCGGACGCCGTCCCGGCGGACCACGTGGTCAAGCGGATCCTGTCGACGGTGCCGGTGCCGCAGGTGAGTGCCCGTCCCAGCCGCGGGCAGGGTCCCCGCCCGGCCGGCATGCCGCAGATGAACGGCCAACCTGCGCAGCCTGGCCCCGCCGGGCGGCCTGGAGTGCCGTCCGGTCAGCAGTCTGCACCGGCCCCGCTTCAGCCCCCGGCATGAGCCGTCGAGACCAGGCACCACCGAGCCTGAAGGACGACAAGGCCGAGGTCGTGCTTCGCAAGCTTGAGCTGACCGTCAAGCGCAGGCTCGACGGCCTGCTGTTCGGCAACCACCTCGGTCTCGTGCCCGGCCCGGGCAGCGAGCCGGGGGAGTCGCGGCTCTACCACCCGGGGGACGACGTCCGCCGCATGGACTGGTTCGTCACCGCCCGCACCACCACCCCGCACGTCCGCGAGACGGTCGCCGACCGCGAGCTGGAGACCTGGCTGGTCATCGACCTGTCGCCGTCCTTGGACTTCGGCACCGCGCTCTGCGAGAAACGGGACCTGGCGGTGGCGGCTGCCGCCGCGTTCGTCTACCTGACGCAGCACGGCGGCAACCGGATCGGTGCGATCATCACCACCGGAGCGCAGACCGTCCGGATCCCCGCGCTGCCGGGGAAGGCGCATGGCGACTGGATCATTCGCCGGATCATCGCCACCCCGCGGGCGGGGGAGGGCACCCGGGGTGACCTTGGGATCGCCCTGGAGGAGCTGCGTCGGCCCGAGCGCAAGCGTGGTCTCATCGTCGCAATCAGTGACTTCCTCGGCGAGCCAACCTGGGTTCGTCCGATGACGGGTCTGCAGGCCCGCCACGACATCATCGGGGTGGAGGTCCTCGATCCGCGGGAGCTGGAGCTGCCCGACGTCGGGCTGGTGATGCTCACCGATCCGGAGACCGGCCGGCAGATCGAGGTGCAGACCGCCAGCAGGCAGACCCGGCAGCAGTACGCGCAGGAGGCCGCCGCGCAGCGAGAGAGCATCGCCGCGGGATTGCGGCGCTCCGGTGCCGCTCATCTGCGACTGCGCACCGACCGCGACTGGCTGCACGACATCATGCGGTTTGTCGCCCAGCGGCGACGAGGGACCGTCGGAGGAGGAGTGCGATGAAGTTCATGGAGCCCACCTGGCTGCTGGTGCTGATCGGCGTCCTCGCGCTGATCGCGCTCTACCTGGTGCTGCAGCTGCGCCGCAAGCGTTACGCCGCCAAGTTCACGAACGTCTCGCTGCTCGAGAAGGTCGCGCCGCGCCGTCCCGGCTGGCGCCGCCACCTCGCTTTCGCGCTGATGGCTGCCGCCCTCGTCATGTTCACGACCGCGATGGCCAAGCCTGCCACTGAGGTCCAGGTGCCCCGCAATGAGGCAACCGTGTGCATGGCGCTCGACGTCTCGCTGTCGATGGAGGCCACTGACATCAAGCCCGACCGGTTCACCGCGATGAAGGACTCGGCGACCGACTTCGTCGACAAGCTGCCCCAGGGCATCAACGTCGGCGTGGTCGCCTTCGCCGGCGCCGCGTCGATCGTGCAGGCGCCGACCATCGACCGGAACGCAGTGAAGGTGGCGATCGAGGGGCTCGAGCTCGACCAGGCGACCGCGACCGGGGAGGCGATCTTCGCCTGCCTCCAGGCGATCAAGACCTTCCAGGAGGGCATCGCGGACGACGAGGGCAAGGTCCCGGCGGCGCGCATCATCCTGCTCTCGGACGGCTACCGTACCGTTGGCCGCGACGTGGACAGTGCGGTCGAGTCCGCCAAGGACGCGAAGATCCCGGTTTCGACGATCGCCTTCGGCAGCAGTGGTGGGACCATCGAGAACGAGGGGGAGTCCATCCCCGTCCCGGTCGACGTCGAGACGATGCAGCTGATCGCCAAGGAGACCGGTGGTACCTACTTCAACGCCGAATCGGCCACCGAGATCGAGAAGGTCTGGGAGGACATCGGCGAGCAGATCGGCTACACGACGGAGTTCCGGGAGGTGCCGACCCGATTCGTCGGCTACGGGCTCATCCTCGCCTTCGCGAGTGCAGTGGTGAGCCTGCTGTGGAGCAACCGGCTCCTGTAGGCCGACTGAGCGCGACATGCGTGGGCCGGTGGATGGACTACCGCCCGGTAGCGAATAGGTTGGGGCACAGCCCTAGACCCCGAGACTACCGAGGTGTTCCGCTGTGTCCGCTGAATTCGTCGCCCGCTCCGTTCTGGTCACCGGAGGCAACCGCGGCATCGGTCTGGCCATCGCCCAGGCGTACGCCGCCGCCGGTCACAAGGTGGCCGTGACCCACCGAGGATCCGGAGCCCCGGACGGGCTGCTCGGCGTGCAGTGCGATGTCACCGACGACGCCTCCATCGACGCCGCCTTCAAGGAGGTCGAGCAGGCGCACGGCCCGGTCGAGATCCTGGTCAGCAACGCCGGCATCACCGACGACACGCTGCTGCTGCGGATGAAAGAGGACCAGTTCACCGGCGTCCTCGACGCGAACCTCACTGGCGCCTACCGGGTCGCCAAGCGCGCCAGCTCGAAGATGCTGCGCGCGCGCTTCGGGAGACTGATCTTCATCGGGTCGGTCGTCGGGCTCATGGGCAGCCCGGGGCAGGCGAACTACGCGGCCAGCAAGGCCGGGCTGGTCGGGCTCGCCCGGTCGATCGCCCGAGAACTCGGCTCGCGCGGCATCACCGCGAACGTCGTCGCGCCCGGCTTCGTGAGCACCGACATGACCGCCGAGCTGAGCGAGGACCGGCAGAAGGAGATCCTCGGCCAGGTGCCGCTGGGCCGGTACGCCGACGTGAAGGAGATCGCCGACGTCGCCGTCTTTCTCGGCAGCGACGCCGCCGGATACATCACCGGTGCAGTGATACCGGTCGACGGTGGGCTCGGGATGGGCCACTAGGCTCGATAGCCGGCGAACGACGCCCTCGGACGCTTAGGAGAGAACATGCCCGGAATCCTCGAAGGCAAGCGCCTGCTCATCACCGGCGTCCTGACGGAGGCGTCGATCGCCTTCGCGGCCGCCCGGATCGCGCAGGAGGAAGGCGCTGAGATCGTTCTGTCGAACTTCGGTCGCGGACTGTCGCTGACCCGGCGGATCGCCAAGCGGCTGCCGCAGGAGCCGCCGGTCGTCGAGCTCGACGTCACGGACGACGAGCAGCTCGCCACCCTGGCCAGACGGGTCGGCGAGCACGTCGACCAGCTGGACGGCGTCCTGCACGCGATCGGGTTTGCACCGCAAGAGGCGCTGGGCGACGACTTCGCGCAGACGTCGTGGGAGCACGTGCAGACCGCCTTTCACGTCTCGACGTGGTCGTTCGCAGCACTCACCCACGCCTGTCTGCCGCTGTTCGGGGAGAGGGCCAGCGTCGTTGGGCTCGACTTCGACAACTCCACGACGGCCTGGCCGGTATACGGCTGGATGGGCGTGGCCAAGGCCGGCTTGGAGAGCACGTCGCGCTACCTGGCACGTGAGCTCGGATCCCGTGGGGTGCGGGTGAACCTGGTGGCCGCAGGACCGCTGCGCAGCATGGCGATGAAGTCGATCCCGGGCTCGGTCGCCTTCGAGGATGCCTGGGAGAAGCGCGCTCCGCTGGGATGGAGCGTCACCGACACCGAGCCCTCGGGACGCGCCTGCGTGGCGCTGTTGTCGGACTGGTTCCCGGCGACGACAGGCGAGCTGATCCACGTGGACGGCGGCTATCACGCCGTGGGTGCCTGATGAGCGCTGAGCGAGAGATCGACGCGGTTGTCGTCGCCTCCTTCGGGGGGCCTGAGGGACCCGACGAGGTGGTGCCCTTCCTGCGCCGAGTCACGGCGGGCAGGGACATCCCCGATGAACGGTTGAAGGTGGTGGGGGAGCACTACTTCCACTTCGGCGGCGTCTCGCCGATCAACGAGATCAACCGTGGCATCCGCGCCCGGTTGCAAGCCGAGCTCGATGCGCGTGGTCTGGGTCTGCCGGTGTACTGGGGCAACCGCAACGCGGCGCCGTTCCTTGGCGACACCGCCCAGGAGATGGCTGAGGCCGGCGTACGCCGCGGCCTGGTGCTCGCGACCAGCGCCTATGGCGGTGCGTCGGCGTGCCGCCAGTACCACGCTGATATCGCCACCGCCGTCGCGGCTGCCGGTGGCCGGATCCAGCTCGAGAAACTGCCGCAGACCTACCACACCGAGGCCTTCGCGCAGATGAACGCCGACGCCGTACGTCGCGCGCTCGAGGAGCTGGGCCGGGACGGCTTCGACGAGCGCACCCGGTTGGTATTGACCGCCCACTCGGTCCCCACGAAGGCCAATGCGGACAGCGGTCCGCGCGGCGGTCTCTATCGGGAGCAGGTCGAGACCGTGGCTGCCGAGGTCGCCCGACGCGTCGGCGCGGACCGGTACGACGTCGCCTGGCAGAGCCGGTCGGGCGCGCCGCATGTTCCGTGGTTGGAGCCTGACATCTGCGACCATCTCGCCACCCTGCCGGACCAAGGGGTGGATGCGGTGGTCGTGTCGCCGATCGGTTTCGTGAGTGACCACATGGAGGTCATCTGGGACCTCGATACCGAGGCAAAGCGGGTTGCCGACGGACTGGGGCTGGCGATGGCCAGGGCCAAATCGGCGAGTGACGACCCGCGGTTCATCACGCTGTATGCCGACCTGATCCAGGCCAGGGTCAGCGGAAGCGGCCCGCAACCGCCGGTCTTCTGCGAGCCGCTGCAGGGCGCCACCGGCATCGGCGTCGACGGCGCCCCCTGCGCCCCCGGGTGCTGCGAAGCGTAGTGACCTCTCCTGCGACGCTCATCGACGAACGTGTGAATCGACCGGCGGTCATCGACGAGCGGTGGCAGTGTCAGGTGGCGTAGGGGAGGCTGTTGTAGGCGGCGGTCAGGGCGCGCGCGACGTGTCGGCGCAACGGCGCGAGCGCGGCGTCCCGGGCGCGTGCCTCGTAGCTGTTCACCGAACCTCCACCGGGGTCGATCGCCGCAGTAGCCAACAGCGTCTCGATCTGATGCGCCCGCACGAGGAGGTGCGTTGCGCGGGGCGGACACTCGGCCGGCAGCTCATGAGCGGCCACCTCGTCGAGCGCCTTGCGCGACACCCGTCCGAGCCGCGGGTTCCACGACGCGACATCGAGGTCTGTCAATATCGATGTCGAACGGTGAAGGGCTTCGGTGAGCTCCATCGCCGCCTCACCTACGGAGACATACTGGGCGGTGGCCCGGCTCGGATAGACGGTCAGCTCGATCTGCGCGTCATCCTCGCCGGTCGGCACGATCACCAGACCGATATCGGGGACGATGGCTGCGTTGCCCGCGTCGTACGCCGGCGCCAACGCGGGTCCCGGGCCGATGCCGCCCGCGTCGCCGGCGATCGGAAAGCACGCGTGGAGCCGATCGACCTCGAGGCGTCGCAATCCGAGAAGCAGCTCGCCGAGGGTGGCGACCTGGCCGGCCGGGACCAGCTCGACGGTCTGCCCCGGCTCCTCCCAGGGCGCCCGGTCGGCCGGTGCACCGGCCTGCAGCACGACCGATCGCTTGTGCCCGAGGACCCGGTCCAGGACGTCGTCGAGCGAGACCTGTTCCTGCAAATATGCGCTCGCCCAGGCAGCGAGCAACCCAGCTGTCGACCCTGACACGACGGCGAGCCTAGCCCAGCGCAGTCAAGACAGCCCGTAGCCTCGCTCCGTGCGTTCCCATAGCTACTCCCGCGACATCACCGTCAAACGGGCTATCAAGGCCCCGCTCTCGGTGCCGGTCGAGATCGACCTGGTGCTCGAAGACCGCGTCAGCGAGTTCTGCGGGGCCGTCGTCGAGTTCGGCAAGGAGACCGTGACGCTCGAGGACCGTAACGGCAAGCGCCGGCTGTTTCCCCTCAAGCACAACGGGTTCCTCCTCGAAGGGGAGTCCGTCATGCTGCGCCGCCCGCAGCATCCGAGCGCTCCCGCGCCGGCGCGGACGGCGTCCGGCTCTCGCTCGTCCGAGCAGGAGCGGGCCAAGGTGGCGCAGGCTGGGCGCATCTACGTCGAGGGAGTCCACGACGCGGCGCTCATCGAGAAGATCTGGGGTGCGGACCTACGGGCAGAAGGCATCGTCGTCGAGCCGCTGCACGGTGTCGACGACCTGGCCGAGGTGATCGCCGAGTTCCGTCCGACTCCGCACCGCAGGCTCGGGGTCCTGGTCGATCATCTCGTGCCTGGCAGCAAGGAGTCACGGATCGTCGCAGGGGTCAATGACCCCAACGTGATGATCCTGGGCCACCCGTACGTCGACATCTGGCAGACGGTCAAACCGCGCGTGGTCGGCATCAAGAAGTGGCCAGTGATCCCCAAGGGCACGCCGTGGAAGCAAGGCGTATGCCGGGCACTGGGGGTCCCCGAGGAGTATCTGCTGTGGAAGCGGATCCTAGGGAACGTGGCGAGCTACAAGGACGTCGAGACGCCGCTGATCTCCTCCGTCGAACAGCTCATCGACTTCATCTTCGAGACCGGAGACGCGCACCTCCAGCGGTAACCGGGCGGCGGCGTCCGTGCGAGAACGAGCTCGACGAGGCAGGATGAAGGTATGGCGAGCTGGGCAATCTGGTTGATCATCGCCGGCCTCAGCGCCGGCCTCGAGGTGCTCAGCGGCGACTTCTTCCTCCTGATGCTCGGCGGTGGCGCAGCGGCTGCAGCCATCGCCGCCGCACTCGGGGCGGCGCTGTGGCTGCAGCTGGTCGTGTTCGGCGTCGTAGCGATCCTGCTCGTGCTCGGCGTCCGACCGTGGGCCAAGCGGATGCTGACCCGCGGACAGGTCGAGATCGCAGACGGCATCGACGGGGTGATCGGAACCGGGGGTATCGTCACCCAGACCGTCGACAACCACGGCGGCCGGATCAGAGTCGGCTCCGAGGAGTGGTCGGCAATCGCCCAGCTGCCTTACGACATCTACGAGGTCGGCGCCAACGTAATCATCGTCGAGGTGCGCGGCGCACACGCGGTCGTAGCCGCCGACGCAACAGACATCTAGGAGAGAAGCAGATGGAAGCCGGAGTCATCGTCTTGATCGTGATCGCGGCGCTGATAGCGCTCACGATCGCGCGGGCCATCAAGATCATTCCCCAAGCGCGTGCCGCGGTGATCGAGCGACTCGGGCGGTATCACCGCACACTCACTCCAGGCCTGCACTTCCTGGTGCCGTTCATCGACCGAGCCCGCTCGACCATCGACCTGCGAGAGCAGGTCGTCCCCTTCCCGCCGCAGCCGGTGATCACCAAGGACAACCTGATGGTAGGCATCGACACCGTCATCTACTACCAGATCACCGATCCCCGCACGGCCACCTACGGCATCGCTGATCTCGGCGGCGCTCTCGAACAGCTGACCGTCACGACCCTCCGGAACCTCGTCGGCACGATGAGCCTCGAGGAAGCCCTCGTCTCGCGCGACTCGATCAACACCCAGCTGCGCTCCGTGCTCGACGGTACGACCGGCAACTGGGGTGTGCGGGTCGCCCGGGTCGAGATCAAGGCGATCGACCCGCCGGCGTCCATTCAGGACTCGATGGAGAAGCAGATGCGCGCCGACCGCGACAAGCGCGCGATGATTCTGAACGCCGAGGCCAACCGCGAGTCGCAGATCCGCACCGCCGAGGGTCAGAAGCAGGCGGCGATCCTGTCGGCGGAAGGGCAGAAGCAGGCGGCGATCCTGTCCGCCGAGGCCGAGCGGCAGTCGCGGATCCTGCGCGCCGAGGGTGAGCGCGCGGCTCGTTTTCTGCAGGCGCAGGGCCAGGCGAAGGCGATCGAGACCGTCTTCCAAGCCATCCACGACGGAAATCCCGATCCCCGACTGCTTGCCTACCAGTATCTCCAGACCCTGCCGCAGATCGCGCAGGGCGACTCGAACAAGGTCTGGATCGTGCCCAGCGAGTTCTCCAACGCACTCAAGGGCCTGGGCAAGATGACCGGAATGGACGACGCGGAGCTGTCGTCCTTCGCCAACCTGCCGAACAGCGAGGGAGTGCGTACCGAGTCCAGGATCGACACCGGTGACTGGTTCGAGTCACAGCTCAAGGAGCAGGTGGCCAGCGCAACCGAGGCCGCCGACATCAAGCTCGAGCCCGTGGACAAGGTGGCGCCCGTCGTTCCCAAGGTCGACCTCTCCGACAACCCAGCGTTCCGGGACGTGACCGAGCAGCGCGACGAGATCACCCCGCCAGCGACTCAAGGGGAGTACGGTGGGCAACCGCCGTCCGCTCCGCCACGGGGTGAGCACGGCGGTCGATAGCCCCCTTTAAAGGAGAACAGTGCCCAGCGCGAGTCCCGAGATCACCCTGAACGACGGCGTGTCCATTCCCCAGGTGGGGTTCGGCGTGTTCCAGGTCCCGTCGGAAGACACCCACGAGGCGGTCACCAACGCACTACGGGCCGGCTACCGGCACGTCGACACGGCGAGGATCTACGGCAACGAGAAGGCCGTCGGCGAGGCGATCCGCGACTTCGGACTGGCTCGAGACGAGGTGTTCGTGACGACCAAGTGCTGGAACGCCGATCAGGGCTACGACAACGCGATGCGCGCCTTCGACCGCAGCCTCGCCGAGCTCGGGCTCGACCACCTCGACCTGTACCTCATCCACTGGCCGTGCCCGGACAAGGACCAGTACGTCGGCACCTGGCGGGCGTTCGAGCAGTTGGCGGCCGAGGGCCGCGTGCGCTCCATCGGCGTGTCCAACTTCCAGATCGCCCACCTGGAACGGCTGCGCTCGACGTCCGACGTCGTGCCCGCCGTCAACCAGATCGAGCTGCACCCTTGGCTTCCGCAGCGCGAGCTGCGCGACTACCACTCGGCCCACGGCATCGCCACGCAGGCATGGAGCCCCATCGCGCGCGGTGGCGACTACCTCAACAACGCCATCCTGAAGGGCCTGGCCGATAAGCACGGAAAGTCCGTGGCCCAGGTGATCCTGCGCTGGCACATCCAGGCCGGGAACATCGTGCTGCCTCGCACGGTCAAGGCCAAGCGGGCAGCAGAGAACATCTCGATCTTCGACTTCGCGCTGGATGCCGCCGATCTGCACTCCATCGATGCCCTCGCGACCGGAGAGCGAGTCGGGCCGGACCCCGACGTCTTTCACGCCGAGTAACCACGAATGAGCACTCCGCGCGCCGGCGTCGGTGCCCCCACCAGGGTCCCGGCTCCCGCGTTCGTCCTGCTGCTGCAGATCACCTTCGTACTGCTGTTCAGTAGCGGGTTCATCGTGGGGCGGATCGCCACCGACGCCGCCTCGCCTTTCGCGATCCTGTTCTGGCGCTTCCTCCTTGCCGGATCTCTGCTCACCCTCATCGCCCTCGTGATGCGGGCGCCATGGCCGCGAACCGGTAAGGAGTGGCGAGATCTCGCCATCACCGGTTCGCTGCTGCAGACCATGCAGTATGCCGGCACTTACCTCGCCTTCAAGTACGGCATCTCGGCCAGCTTGTCGGCGATGATCATGGGCATGATGCCGTTGCTGGTCGCGCTCGGCTCGTGGAAGCTGCTCAACGAGCCGCTGACCCGGATGCAGACCCTCGGCACGTTCATCGGCTTCGCGGGGCTGATCTTCGCGACCGTCTTCGGCTTCGGCGGCGGGGACGGCTGGAGCTCGATCTTATGGACGACGTTCGGCACCCTCGGCATCGCGGCAGGGACGCTATATCAGCGCAAGACCGGCATGCAGATGGACCTGCGCACCGGTAGCGCCGTCCAGCTGTTCGTCGCCGCGGCGGGCATGCTCCCGATCGCGCTGCTCAACGAGGGGATCTCGCTCCCGATGACCAGCCCGGTCGTCTTCAGCCTGAGCTGGCTGGCCACGGCGAATACCCTTGGCGCGATCACGCTCCTGCTGTACTTCCTGCAGAACCAGTCCGCGGGTGAGGCCTCGAGCCTGTTCTACCTGATGCCCGGCGTCACGGCGATCGCCGCCTGGCTGCTGCTGGACCAGCCGATCTACTGGTACACCTGGGTCGGGTTGGCGCTGACCGGGCTGGGCCTCGTGCTCGTGGCCCGGTACACCCGCACTCGGCAGGCCCGGCACGAGACCGGCATCGCGCTGGGCGAGACGCTTCGCTGAGGAGTCTGGGCCGAGGTGACGATTCGCTGCTCGCTCGATCGTCATGATGGTGAGGATGCCGCACCGTGCGGGTCCACATCAGAGGGAGTGATTCTCATGCGTTATCTCGTGCAGGTCATCAGCGGAGCGCCGGACCCCGCCAAGGTGAGCCACGAACAGATCCAGCAGACGATGCAGGCCTATGACGTCTACACGAAGGCGCTGGCGAACGCCGGTGTGCTCGTCGCCGCCGAGGCGCTACACCCGGCCGACACCGCGACGACGGTCCGCGGCGTCGACGGGGATGCGCAGGTCCAGGACGGGCCGTACGCCGACACCAAGGAGGCGCTGGCGACGCTGTTCCTCATCGACGTCCCGGATCTGGATGCCGCGCTCGACTGGGCGAAGCGCTGCCCGGGGGCGTCGTATGCCGCCGTCGAGGTCCGCGCCGCTGCGAGCTCGTTCATCGACGGCGCGTGGCGCCGCTGAGCCGCGCGTGATAAGCAGCCACGAGGCGCTGGTGCGCGCGGAGCAGGCCGCGCGCACCAGCTACGGGCGGATCCTCGCGTTGCTGGTGTCGTGGACCGGCGACGTCCAGCTCGCTGAGGACGCCCTCTCGGACGCCTTCGAGCGAGCGTTGCGCTCGTGGCCCGAGCGGACGCCGGCGAACCCCGACGCGTGGTTGCTGACCGCAGCCCGGAACCGGCTGCGAGACCATTGGCGCTCGGCCGAGGTGCGCCGCGCCACGCCGCTGGATGCCGAATGGGACGCGCCCCCCGTCGAGGACGACGTCGACCCGGACGCGATCCCCGACCGCCGCCTGGAGCTGATGCTGGTGTGCGCGCACCCCGCGATCGGCTCCGCGGACCGCACCCCGCTGATGATGAGCACGGTCCTGGGGTACACGGCCGCGCAGGTAGGCGCCGCGTACGCGGTGCCGTCGCGCACGATGGCCACTCGGCTGGTCCGGGCCAAGAGGCGAATCAAGGCGAACCGGATCCCGTTCCGGATCCCCGGCCGCGACGCGCTGCCCGACCGGCTGGACGCCGTCCTCGAGGCCGTCTACGGTGCGCTGTCGATCGACTGGCGGACTGCTGGGCCGCTCGGCCCGCGTGCCCTGGCCGAGACCGTCGCCCACCTCATGCCGACGGACCCCGAGGCGCGTGGCCTGGCCGCGCTGGCCGCACTTCTCGCGGCGCGTGCACCCGCTCGTTCGGTCGAGCAGTTCGTGCCGCTCGACCGGCAGGACCCGACGACCTGGGACCAGCCGCTGGTCGCATTGGCCAAGGACCACCTGTCGGCAGCGCACGCGGCGGGGGTGGTCGGGCGGTTCCAGATCGAGGCCACGATCGCGCTCACCCACAGCACGCGAGAACCCGGCGCCGAGCCCGACTGGCGGACGCTGCTCGGCCTGTACGACGCGCTGCTGGTGCTCGCGCCGACCCTGGGGGCGCGGATCGCGCGAGCGGTGGTCATGGGCCGGCTCGACGGGCCGCGTGCGGGCCTCGCCGCGCTGGACGCGATCGGCACGGCGGTCGATGGGATGCAGGCGGCCTGGGCCGCGCGGGGTCATCTGCAGCTCAGCGCGGGGGAGCGGGCGGACGCCGCAGGGAGTCTCGACCGGGCCGCCGAGCTGAGCACGGATGACCGCGAGCGACAGTACCTGCAGCAACTGGCCGTTCAGGCGCGCGAGCCGTAGTAGCTGCCCAGCGTCTCGGCTTTCAGCTCGCCGTACGTGCCGGACTCGATGCTGGCCCGGACGTCATCGACCAGCCGGCAGATGAACCGCTCGTTGTGGATCGTGCACAGCGTGAACGCCAGCATCTCCTTCGCCTTGAAGAGGTGATGGATGTAGGCGCGCGTGTAGTTCTGGCACGTGTAACAGTCGCAGTGCTCGTCGATAGGAGCGAATGCCCGTTTGTGCTTGCTGGTGTTGATGTTGAACCGACCGTGTCTCGAGTAGACGGCGGCATTGCGGGCGACGCGGGACGGTGAGACGCAGTCGAAGGTGTCCGCGCCGTTCTCGATGGCGGCGAACAGGTCGTCCGGTTCGCTGATGCCGAGCAGATGCCGCGGCTTGTCGACGGGCAGCTCCTCGCAGACCCACCGGACGATGGTGCCGAGGTTCTCCTTCTCCAGCGCACCGCCGATTCCGAAGCCGTCGAGGTCGAGCTCGCGCAGATCGCGGGCGGCCTTGCGACGCAGATCCTCGTACTGCGCGCCCTGCAGGACGCCGAACAGCGCCTGGTAGGGCCGGCGCGATCGCTGGGCCGTCAGACGTTGGTGCTCGGCGATGCAGCGCACCGCCCAGTCGTAGGTCCGCTGCAGCGAGCGCTCCTGGTAACCGCGCGTATTCATCAAAGTGGTGCACTCGTCGAAGGCGAAGATGATGTCGGCACCGAGCTGATGCTGGATCTGCATCGACACCTCCGGGGTGAAACGGTGCAGCGTGCCGTCGAGGTGCGACTTGAACGTCACGCCGTCGTCGTCGACGTGCGCCAGCCGGTCCTTGCCCTTGGCGATGACGTCGTCGTTTGCGACGCCCTTCGCGTCCATCGCGAGCACCTTCTTGAATCCGACGCCCAGCGACATGACCTGAAAGCCGCCTGAGTCGGTGAAGGTCGGGCCCGGCCAGCCCATGAATGCACCAAGCCCTCCCGCCTCGTCGACGACATCCGGACCGGGCTGCAGGTAGAGGTGATAGGCGTTCCCGAGCACCGCTTGGGCGCCGAGCTCACCGACCTGCTCAGGGGTGACGGTCTTGACCGTTGCCTTGGTGCCGACGGCGATGAACGCCGGTGTCTGGATGTCGCCGTGCGGGGTGCGGATGGTGCCGGTACGCCCCAGGCGCCCGTCGTCCAGAGCGGCGCCGACCGAGAACCCGAATCGGGACCGGTCGGACACGGTCTGGCTCATGTAGCGCTCACCCGGTATTCGGGCTCGTGCCGCTTCATGGCGGCGATGACGCGGTAGGTGACCGGTAGCATGACGACTTCGACGAGGCACTTGAACACGTAGCCGACGAGGAAGTACTTCCAGAACTCCGCCCAGATGAACGGGCCGATGGCGGTCGCGATCAGGCAGAAGATGAAGGTGTCGGCCAGCTCGCCGACGACGGTTGAGCCGATCAGCCGCGACCAGAGGCTTCGTTCACCCGTGCGCTCCTTCATCTTCACCAGCACCCAGGAGTTCAGGAACTGGCCGGCAAGATAGCCGCACAGCGACGCAAGCACGATCGCCGGCACGAAGCCGAGCACCAGGTGGAATGCCTCGGCGTTGGGCTGTGCCCAGTCCTGGGACGGCAGCGAGTCAACTGCCCAGAACACCAGCGAGGCCAGCGCTCCGAGCGCGAAGCCCACCCAGATCGCGCGCTTGGCGCGGGCGAACCCGTACACCTCGGCGAGGACGTCGCCGAGCACGTAGCTGAGCGGGAAGAGGACCGCGCCGCCGTCAAGTGGCAGCCCGAAGAGCTCGATCGGCTTGGTCGCGGTGACATTCGAGATCAGCAGCAACGCACAGAAGACCGTCATGATGACGGGGTAGAAGGTGGTGCGGCCTGTGGCGGCAAACTCGGCGCGGCCGTTGGCTTCCGCGGTCGGGGCGGTCATGAATGTGGCGTCCTTCGTGTGAAGTAGAGGGATCGCGTTGCTGCCCCAACGCGGCGGACCGTCGAACATTCTAGCAATCTCCACCGATCGGGGCTGCCTCGCGCCAGGCGGCTGCTCCCAGGATGGCGTGTTCTCCTGCCGGACGAGCGGCGCCGCCTCAGTTCGCGGTCGACGGGTTCAGCCGTGCGCCGCCGCTGGCGAGGTAATAGGGCGCGGGGACGGCAGGCCGACGATGAGACAGCAGCCTGGAGACGAGCTCGAGCAACCACGGTCGGCTCCGGTAGGTGCCGGCGAGGAACGCCAGCCGCAATGAACCCTCAACAGCTACCGACGGACCGCACACGCCCTGGGCCAGCCACCGCGCGGTCGAGGAGGCATCCGTGTCCAGGATCCGCTGCGGCGTCGACCAGTCCGAACGGTGGGCGGACGGCTGCTCCGCGCGCATCCACCACAGGCCCTGTGCAGGAAACGGGTCGGTGCCATGGAGGTTGGTACCGCGTGCCAAGAACATCTCCCATCCGTGCTCCGTGGGGACCACCGTGTTGTCGAAGAAGCCCTCCTCGCCGGTGGAGAAGCGCCGCGAACCTCGCCACGTCAGACCGTCGGCACTCTCACTGACCCAGAGCTCGAAGTCGGGCTGTTCCCCAGGCCCGACCTCGTGCGGCGTGGACAGGAACCACATCCGGAATCCGGACTCGGCCGCGATCACGCGAGGCTCCAGGACGCTTGGACGCGCCGCGGTGCCGCTCAAGACCGGACGGGGGTGGCGCGCCCAGGTGCCTTCCTCACGTTGAGTGAGCACGCCGATCGAGTAGTTGCTGCCTGGCCCGTACCGGCGACGCGTGCCGCGGCCTGCATAGTAGATACGCGCGGGAAACCCATGAGCCGGCGGCACATAGCTAGGGGTGTGCATGCCGCCGGCGTCCCACGCGGCGCGGTGCGGGTCCTCCACGAGTGGCCGCGCGCGCCGCTGCGGACCCGTGTCGAGGCGCCATCCCGTGAGCGTCAAAGGTGCGCCGTTGGGCAGGGTCGCGCGGTACAACCTGTTGCGGAATGTCGTCGAGAAGCCGCCGACGAACATCGTCCACTGGCGGTTCACGAGATGAACATCGGGATCGCTGAGCCCGAGGACGCCGCGCGGTAGCGCGGGTCCGAGCATGTCCCACAATGCGACCGGCGTGGTAAGACGGGGGCCAGGTACGGACATGAGGGCCTCCAGGCAGCAGAACGGTCGGTGTCGACTCCTCCGGGGCTGCCGGGTAGGTCATAGTTGATCTCATCAGCCTGACCCATCTCGCGCAAGTCGCAGACCACCTGCGGACGGCGATGAGTCAGCGCACCCCGGGCGGCTCGAACGGGAAAGACCCGCCGGGCAGCTTCTGCAGGTCGAAACCGGGCAGCGCGTCCCGCAGCGTCCGCGCTGCCGGGTCGACCGCGTCGCCGAAGGAGCCGAGCAGCATCATCACGACGTCCGCCGGGGTGACGCCGGTCGCCGCCAGATCCGCGAGGGTCACCGCGCCGTCTCGCTTCGCCAAGCGCTGACCAGCTGCGTTGACCACCAGCGGCACGTGGCCGTACGACGGCGCGCCACCGCTGAGCAGCTCGGTGAGCATGATCTGGGTGGCGGTCTGGTCCGCGAGATCGTCGCCGCGCACGACCTGATCCACCTTCTGCCACACGTCGTCCACGACCACAGCGAGGTTGTAGGCGAGCGCGCCGTCCCACCGGCACAGGACGACGTCGTCCACGACTCCCGTTCGGCGACCCATCACGAGGTCCTCCCAGCTGCGTTCGGCGTCCTGACCGCGCAACCGGATCGCCGGGGGGCGCCCGCGGTCCCGTCGCTCGGCGCGTTGGGCAGCGGTGAGATCGCGGCAGGTACCCGGATAGCGCCCGACATTCCCGTGCGGAGCGGACTGCGCCTCGCGGATCTCCTTGCGCGTGCAGTAGCACTCGTACGTGTGCCCGGCTGCCGCGAGCTTCTCAAGCGCCGCGCGGTACTCGCTCAGGCGGGTCGACTGCCAGACCGGTTCGTGGTCCCAATCGAGCCCGATCGCCCGCAGGTCGGCGATCTGCCGCTCTGTGTGCTCCGGGCGTGACCGCTGCTCGTCGAGATCCTCGATCCGCAGCAGGAAGGCGCGGCTGGTGGAGCGCGCGGTGAGCCAGGCGAGTGCTGCGGTGCGGAGGTTGCCGACGTGCAGCTCTCCTGAGGGGCTGGGCGCGAACCGTCCGGTGCCGGGCATCTGGCTAGTCTGGCACGCCCGCGCCGTCCGTGGCGTACGACGCGATCGTCATCGGGCGGCCAGCGACCCGTCGCGGCGCGTCATTGCCACACCGTACGCCGCCTGGCACGATCGAGGAAACTGCTGAGCACTACGAACTTCCGCGGAGGACCCACATGCAGACTGCCGACCCGGCCGAGCTCGGTTTCGACGCCAAGCGGCTCACCCGCATCGACGACCACCTGAAGAAGTACGTCGACGACGGGCGTCTTCCCGGGTGGCAGATCCAGGTCGCCCGGCACGGCGAGGTCGCGCACTTCTCGTCGTACGGCAAGCGCGACATCGAAGCAGACAAGCCGGTCGAGGACGACACGATCTTCCGCATCTACTCGATGACCAAGTCGATCACGACCGTCGCGGCGATGATGCTCTACGAAGAGGGCGCCTACGAGCTCACCACCCCCGTCGGAGAGCTGATCCCGGCGTTCAACGACATGACGGTGTACACCGGCGGCAACGCCCTCAAGCCACAACTGCGGCCGGCCTCCACCAAGATGGAGATCCGGCACCTGATGAACCACACGTCGGGCCTGACCTACGGATTCCACCGGATCCACGTGCAGGACGAGATCTACCGCAACGCCGGTCACGAATGGGGACCGCCTCCGGGCCAGGACCTGGCCGCGGCGTGCGATCTCTGGGCATCGCTGCCGCTGCGCTTCGACCCGGGCACGCAGTGGAACTACGGCGTCTCCACCGACGTGCTGGGCCGGGTGGTCGAGGTCGCCTCGGGGCAGACCCTGGATGCCTTCATGAAGGAGCGGATCTTCGATCCACTGGGCATGAAGGACACCGGCTTTCAGGTCACCGGCGACGACCTGCAGCGGCTCGCCGCGCTGTACACGCCGGGCAGGGACGGCACCGCCTCCCGCCTGGATGCCTTCGGGGAGTCGATCACGAAGGAACCGACCTGCCTGCAGGGCGGCGGCGGGCTGGCGTCTACCACGCACGACTACTCCCGCTTCACCGAGATGCTGCGGCGCGGGGGTGAGCTCGACGGGGAGCGCGTGCTGGGCAACCGGACGCTGGACTACATGACCCAGAACTCCCTGCCGGGCGATAGGGACCTCGAGGAGGTCGGCATCCCGCTGTTCGCCGAGACGCGATTCGACGGCGTCGGCTTCGGCCTCGGGTTCTCGGTCGTCATGGACCCGGTCAAGTACGGCACGGTGAGCTCGCCAGGGGAGTTCGGCTGGGGCGGTGCCGCCAGCACCGCGTTCTGGGTAGACCCGCTGGAGGACCTCACGCTGATCTTCATGACCCAGTTGCTGCCGTCGAGCACCTACCCGATCCGCACCGAGCTCAAGGGGCTGCTGTACCAGGCCCTCGTCGACTGACCGGCAGCCAGCGGCCGATCAGTCAGCGGGTGATCAGCGGCCGCCGGTAGTAGATGCCGAGCAGCGAGGTGGCGCACAGCAGCACCACCCAGCCCGCGGCGATCTCGCTGGCGTGCTGCAGGCCGAGCCGGGCGGTCAGGAACCCGGCGACCACCGACGGCGCGCTGAAGGCGATGTAGTTGACGGTGAAGAAGGTGGATACGACCGTGCTGCGCTCGTCGTCCCGGATGTGCGCCGCGACCGTGCCGTACGACGAGGTCTGCAGAATGCCGAACCCGAAGCCCATCGCCGCCGTGCAGATGAAGAACGGCACCGGCGCCGAGGCACGGAAGGAGAGCACCATCCCGACGGTGCCCAGACCGAGCAGCAGCGCGCCGAGCGTCATCATCCGCAGGTAGGTCCAGGAGCGGGCGATAAACGGCGCGGTGATGCCCGGCACCCACAGCGCGGCGATCGCCAACCCGCCGACCAGCGCGTTGTCGATTCCTAGCACCTGCTTGACCATCGACGTGCCGAGCGAGAGGTAGATGCCGCCGGTGCCCCAGCAGGCGGCCCAGCAGGGAATCGCAACGCGGAATCGCGACCGCAGGTGCTCCGGGATGCCGACGCGCGGGATGAGCGAGGCGAGTGCGCCAGGCCGCATCGGCGAGGTCTCAGGGAGGCGCAGGACGGCGAGACAGGCGACCAGAAGGGCACCGAACAGCACCCACCAGACCAGCTGCAGCGGACAGGGAAGTCCTTCGACGAACACCCCGGAGACCAGACCGCAGGCGGCGAGTCCGGCGGACGGCACCACATTGCTCGCGATCGCCGCTGCGCCGGGCTTGTCCGGTGGGTTGGTGTCCAGCGCCCCTGCGCTGGCGACGACGCTGACCAGGCCGGTACCCACGCCTTGGACCGCGCGCGCCACCAGCAGCCAGGCGGTGGACGCGGCGAAGGCGAAGACGACGGTGGCCACCGCGACCAGCGCGAGTCCGGTGAGCATCACCGGCCGCCGTCCGACGTGATCAGACAGGGACCCGGCGGTGAGCATCGTGACCAGCATGGCGACGACGTAGATCGCGAACACGATCGTCAGGACGGCGGCGCTGAACCCGAACCGATCGCGGTAGAGCGGGTAGAGCGGGCTGGGCGTGCTCGCCACGACCATCACGACGCCAAACACCAGCGCGTAGGTCCAGAACCCCCGGGCCGGCTGGGTGCGCGCCGGGCGCGCCACGATCGGCTGTGTCATGGTGGCTCCCCATCGGCGATCGTTAACCGTGCAAACTTATCCGATGTCTTCCCACAGACGGCGGGGCGTACAGTGACCCGGTTGCCCTGGCCCTGAGAGGAAGCGAGAGGTCGATGTCGACGATCGCGGTGATCGGACTCGTCCTCGCGGGGTTCGGTGCCGGCCTGATCGGATCGACCGCGGGGCTGGCCTCGCTCGTCAGCTACCCGGCGCTGCTGGGCTTCGGCCTGCCGCCCGTGATCGCCAATGTCACCAACACCACCGGGATCACTGCCTTCACCATCGGCTCGCTGGCCTCCACCCGCCCGGAGCTGCGCGGCACCTGGCACCGGCTCTGGCCCCGGGTAGGGGTGTTCATGGCCTTCGGCGTGGCCGGAGCGTGGCTGCTCGTCGCGAGCCCACCGGGCAGCTTCGAGGCGGTCGTCCCCTGGCTCATCGCGGGCGCCTCGGTGCTGCTGATCTTCCGGGAGCAGGTGCAGAACTGGGCCATGCGCCGAGGCAGGCAGCTGCACTCGGCCGGGCCGGCGTTCTGGATCATGCTGGCCGGCATTGCGACCTACGGGGGGTACTTCGGCGCTGCCGCCGGCGTCATCCTGCTGGCCTGGCTCATGCTCACCAATGAGGACTCCCTGGCCTACAGTGCCGCCGAGAAGAACGTCCTGCTGGGAGCGTCGAACTTCGCCGCGACCCTCGGGTTCGTCTTCATCAGCGACATTCACTGGGCAGCCGCGGCCTGCATCGCGGTCGGCGGGATCGTCGGCTCGTACGTCGGGCCGAAGCTGTTGCGCCGGGCGCCCGAGCGGCCGATGCGACTGGTGATCGGGCTGCTCGGAATCGGGCTGGCGATCACGCTGTTCCTGGAATCGTTGGCGTGAGGTAGACGCTACTCACAGGGCACCGCGCCATCCGCCCTTGATCGATGACGGCGAGGTAGCGTGGTCGGGTCCCATTCCCGATCCTCCTGGCCTCCGCATGCACAACGACACCACCCCGCAGCCCACGCCCAGCCCGCTCCCGCTCGACCGCGACTGGCTGGTCGACGTGCTGCTGCAGCTGCTGCAGACCCCGAGCCCTTCGGGCCGCACCGACACCGTGATGAAGATGATCGGCGAGATCATCGATGGGTTTGGAGTGCCGTTCACAATCACCCGGCGAGGCGCGTTGATCGCGAATCTTCCGGGTGAGTCGGCCACGGTCGACCGCGCGGTCGTGGTGCATGCCGACACGATCGGATGCATGGTTCGCGAGCTCAAGCCCAATGGCCGGCTGGCGGTCATCCCGGTTGGGACCTTCTCACCCCGGTTCGCAGCGGGCGCTCGTGTCCGGATCTTCATCGACGGCTCGCAGCGGCATCTGACCGGCACCATCCTGCCCCTGAAGGCGAGTGGGCACGCCTTCGGCGACGGGGTCGACGATCAGCCCACCGACTGGGATCACGTCGAGGTGCGCGTCGATCAGCGAGTGCACGACGCCGACGGGTTGCGCGAGCTCGGGATCCAGATCGGCGACATGGTCGCGTTGGTGGCCAGCCCCGAGCTGTCCGACTCCGGCTTCGTGGTCTCACGTCATCTCGACGGCAAGGCGGGTGTGGCGATCGCCTTGGCGCTGGCGAAGTCCATCACCGATCATCAGGTCGTGCTGCCGCACCGCACGAGCCTCATGGTGACGATCACCGAGGAGGTCGGGCACGGAGCGAGCAACGGACTGCCGCCGGACGTCGCCGAGATGATCTCGATCGACAACGCGGTGTGCGCCCCCGGCCAGCACTCGATCGAGCACGGCGTGACCATCCCCATGGCCGACATGCACGGCCCGTTCGACTTCCACCTCACGCAAGCTGTGTGCGCTCGCCGAGGAGCACGGCATCACGTACGTGCGGGACATCTTCCGGTACTACCGCTCCGACATCGCCGCCGCGATCGAGGCGGGTGCGGAAACCCCGGCCGCCCTGGGCGGGGTCGGGGGCGGCGGCAGCCATGGCTGGGGGCGCACCGAGGTCGCGTCGCTGGGGGCGGCCTACGATCTGGTGTCGCGGGGGGTCACCACGCCGCCGACCTTCGCGGACTGGGACGCCCGGCCGACCGGCTCCGTGGAGGACTTCCCGGCCGAGGACCAGCCGGCCGCGTCGGAGCAGTGGGTACCCCTCAACCGAGGCGAGTTCACCGACCCGGGCAGCGGCGAGCAGGGTTCGACGTGGCCGCCGCAGAAAGCCGACTGACCCTCCTGTGGCCCCCGGCGGTGGTGGCGGACCTTGTCATCCTGTCGGCCCGCGTCGGGCGAGCGGGTGGCTGGTGTCAGCGGCGACGTCGTTTCGAGGTGGCGGGTAGCAGGTAGTCGACGAAGGCCTGCACCACCGGCTGCGGCTCGTGGTTGGCCAGCCCGGGACGCTCGTTGGCCTCGATGAAGACATACTCGTCACCGGTGACGTCCGGAACCAGCAGGTCGATCCCGACGACGGGGATGCCGAGCGCCGCGGCCGCGGTGATCCCGGCTTCCTTCAACGTCTCGGACACCTTGTCGGTGACGTCGTGGATGGTGCCGCCGGTGTGCAGGTTGGCGGTGCGCCGCACCAGCAGACGGACGCCGGCAGGGGGGACGTCGTCCAGGCTCCAGCCGCCCTCGCGCACCGTGGCGATTGTGAGGTCGTCGAGCGGGATGCGTGACTCGCCGCCGGTGGCGGCGGCCCGGCGCCGGCTCTGTGCCTCGATGAGCTGGCGGACCGTGTGCTCGCCGGTTCCGACCACCTCGGCCGGACGACGGATCGCCGCCGCGACGACCTTGCCGTCGATGACCACCAGCCGCAGGTCCTCGCCTTCTACGTGCTCCTCGATCAGGATCTCGGTACCCTCGCCTCCGGCGCGAGCCAGCGCCTGGTCGAGCTCGGTTCCGGTCGTGATGCGCACGGTGATGCCGGCGCCCTGCTCACCGCGCACCGGTTTCACGACGACCGTGCCGACCTCGGCGAGGAAGTCGTGATCGCCCTCGTCGAAGGTCGCGACCCGCGCCCGGGGCACGCGGATCCCCGCCTCCGCGGCGATCCGGCGCGATACCCGCTTATCGTCGCAGCGGCTCATCGCGACCGCCGACGTGTACTGAGACAGGGATTCGCGGGTGATCACCGTCCGGCCCCCGAACTCCAGCTCCAGGTATCCCGAGGCCGGGTCGAGGACGGTGACGCGCGCGCCGCGGCGCATCGCCTCGTCGGCGATGATGCGCGCGTAGGGGTTGAGCTTCTCGAGGTCCTCGGGCGGCCGGCTGGCGAACTGCTTCTCGTTGATCGCGTTCTTGCGTTTGACGACCAGCTCGCTGGTCTTGACGAAGCCCATGCCCTGATACAGGCGAATGGCAGGGCGGTTGTCGTGCATGACCGATAGGTCGAGATGATGGATGCCACGCTCGCGCAGCTCCCGCAGCAGACGGTGCACGAGGGCTCCGCCAATTCCCGGAGCGGTCGCGTTCGGATCGACGGCCAGGCTCCACAGGCTGCTGCCGCGGGCCGGCTCGTCGTACAGCGCGACGTGGTCGACACCGGTCACCGTCCCGACGATGTCGCCGGTGTGGACGTCGACCGCGATCAGGTAGATGACGGCATCGGAGTGATCGAGGTTGTCGGCGAGCACGTCGACGTCCGCCTCGACCATGTGGCATCGGTGGTAGGTGTCGTTCATCGCCTCGAGATCCCTACGATCGCGCGCGGGGCGGATCTCGATCAGCGAGCTCGTCGGCTCGGGTGGCAGCTCACCGGTGAGATCGAGCCGGTACATCAGGCTCGGGTCGATGAAGAGTTCCTGCGGATGCTCCGCGACGAAGACGTGCGCATCGGGGAGGTAGATGCAGCAGTCGCGTCGGCCGGTCGCCTCCTCGCGTAGCAGGTCGCCGAGCTGCGCCTGGTCGGGAAAGGTGTTCCCGAAGACCAGGCGGCCCCAGCCGAGCTCCTGGACGACCCCGGTGTGCTGGCTGCTCGTCACGTCTGTCACCGGCCGCTCCGGACGGCGCCGTCGACATGTCGCTGCAGCCACAGCTCGAGCAGCCCGATCTGCCACAGCTGGTTGCCGCGCAACGGCGTCAGCCGGTCGTTCGGTGCGGCGAGCAGCTCACGCACCGCCTCGGGGCGGAACAGCCCGCGCTCTCGCGCCGACTCGCTGTGCAGGGCGTCCGCGACCATGTCGAGGTACGGGCCGTGCAGGTGCTTGAGCGCCGGCACGGGGAAGTAGCCCTTCGGTCGGTCGATCACGTCCGAGGGGATGACCGCGCGCGCCGCTTCCTTGAGCACCCCCTTGCCCTCGGACGCCGTCTTCAGCTCCGGCGGGCAGGTCGCGGCCAGCTCTACGAGCTCGTGGTCGAGGAAGGGCACGCGGCCCTCCAGGCCCCACGACATGGTCATGTTGTCCACGCGCTTGACCGGGTCGTCGACGAGCATCACGGTGGTGTCGAGTCGCAGCGCCCGGTCGGTGGCGGTGTCGGCACCGGACGCGGAGAAGTGGCGGCGGACGTAGTCCTCCGAGACGTCCTGCGGCGCCATCCAACGTGGGTTGAGGATCGTGGCCATCTCGCGGTGGGTGCGATCGAAGAACGCGGCACGATACCGGGACAGCGCCTGCTCCGGGTCGTCGTCCGGCGCCTTCGCCATCGGCGGGTACCAGTGATAACCGGCGAAGATCTCGTCGGCCCCCTGCCCGGACTGTACGACCTTGACGTGCTTGGCGACCTCCTCGCTGAGCAGATAGAAGGCGACGGCATCGTGGCTGACCATCGGCTCGCTCATGGCCTCGATCGCGCCGTCGAGCGCCGGGAGCATGCGCGCGGTGTCGATGCGGATCTGCCGGTGGTCGGTGTCGAAGTGCCTGGCGATGATGTCGCTGTACTTGAACTCGTCGCCTTCCTCGCCGCCGGCTGCCTCGAAACCGATCGAGAAGGTCTTCAGGCCGTGCTGCCCGGCCTCGGCGAGCAGTCCGACGATCAGGCTCGAGTCCAGCCCGCCGGAGAGCAGGCAGCCGACCGGGACGTCGGCGACCAGTCGGCGCTTCACCGCCGTCCGGAGCGCGTCGAGGATCGCGTCCTGCCACTCGACCTCGGACCAGTCGGCTCGGTCGGCCGTCCGTTCGAAGACCGGCTGCCAGTAGGTGGTCTCGCGACGAGAGCCATCCCGCTCGATGGTCATCAGGGTCGCAGGCGGGAGCCGATGCACGCCGCGCAGGATGGTCCTCGGTGCGGGAACCACCGAGTGGAAGCTCATGTAGTGGTGCAACGCCTCGCGATCGATCGTGGTGTCGATGCCGCGGGTGGCCAGCAGCGCGGGGAGGGTGCTGGCGAACCGGATCGCGCCGCCGACCTCGCCCCAGTAGAGCGGCTTGATCCCGAGCCGGTCACGCCCGAGCACCACCCGCCCGGTATCCCGCTCGGCGATCGCGAAGGCGAACATGCCGTGCAGCCGCTCGACGACTGCCGGCCCCCACTCGCGGTAGCCCTTGAGGACGACCTCGGTGTCGCTGTGGGAGGCGAACTGGTGGCCGCGCCCGACGAGCTCCTCGCGCAGCTGTTGGTAGTTGTAGATGCAGCCGTTGAAGACGATCGTCAGCCCGAGCTGGGCGTCGTGGATCGGTTGGGTGCCGGACTCCGATAGGTCGATGATCGACAGTCGTCTATGCCCCAGAGCGATCGCGTTGTGCGACCAGACTCCCTGGCCGTCAGGTCCGCGGGGCTCGAGACGACGCACCATCGCGGTAACGGCGTCTATGTCAGCTGGACGGTCGAACGCTATCTCTCCGGCGAGGCCGCACATGTAGAGGATCCGCCTTCAGGTCGAGGTCAGAACTCGTCCACCTTATCGAGGTCCGGGCATGAGGTGGTCGGCTCGCCTCGGCGTGGGAGGGTCAGATCCGGTCCATGGCCTTGCGGATGCGCGATGCGGAGATGCTGTAGCGCGGCTTGACGACCTGCGCGAACAGTGAGAGGCGAAGCTCCTCGATCATCCACCGGATCTCGCCCAGCTCGCGCGGAAGCGACTCGCCGGTGGGGAATGCCGCGGCCAGCTCGTCGTACTCGGCGACGAGGTCGTGCACCTCGAGCATCGCCAGGCGGTCCCGATGGCGGTTCTCCCGCAGTCGCTCGAGCCGGACGGCGATGCCCCTTAGGTAGCGTTCGATGTCGGGAAGGCGGGCGGCGCCATGCCGCGCGATGAAACCGGGCGGTACCAGGTGCTTCAGCTGGCTCACGACGTCTGCTCGCGCGACGGCGAAGGTCTCATGCCGGACGTCGTCGAGTGCTCGCTCCGCGGCCATCTTCGCCTCGAGCACCGCAGCGGTGCGCTGAAGCATCTCGAGGGTGTCCGCCACCTGCGCGGCCCGTGCGGCGTCCCGCAGCGTTTCGTAGGAGGCGAGGTCCCACGGGAGTGGGCCGCGGTCCACGGCCCTCAGCGCCGTTGCGGTCTGCACGTCGTCCCACAGGGCGGCGGGGCTGGCGTGCGGGGCCTGGGTGAGCGCGACCTTCTGCTGCGGGGTGAGCGCCCGCATCACCTGATTGCTCACCGACGGCAGCTCGTGCACGAGTAGCCAGGCGACGGCCCCGCGCATCGCGGCCTCGGCGGCGCCGGGGGAGTGTAGTACGCGCAAGGCAACCGATCCGGCCTCAGCGACCAGGGCGGGGTACCCGTCCACCAGGCCGTGCTTGGTCTGCAGGGCGACCACGCGGTCGATGGTGCCGACGTCCCAGGAGGTCAATCCGCTGCGTTCATTCGCCCGTGCGACGGTGGCCACCTGAGCCCGCTGGGCACCGGCGAGCCGTTCGCGGAGCTCGTCGAGATCCTTGCCCACTGCTACGACCTCGGATCGTTCGTCGACGATCCGGAAGGTCATCCGCAGGTGGTCAGGGACCTTGCTCCAGTCGAAGTCCCGCTCGTCGACCGCCGCCCCGGTGAGCCGCCGTAGCTCGAGTGCGAGCTGGGGGAGCAGCGCACCCTTCTCCGGAGCGATGGTCTGCAGTGCGGCGCGAGCGCGGTCGGGGGCCGGGACGACGTTGCGCCGGATCGCCTTGGGCAGCGACTTGATCAGCGCCGTGACCAGCTCCTCGCGGCGCCCTGGGACGAGCCACTCGAAGTCCTCCGGCGAGGTCTGCGCCAGCGTGACCAGCGGGATGTCGACGCTGATCCCGTCGGTCTGCTCCGAAGACGACGCATCTAGCGCTGCTGGATCGAAGGTATACGTGAGTTCTAGCGGACGCGCGCCATCTCGCCACACGTCGGGGAAGGAGTCCTCGTCGGGCCGTTCGACGCCCTCGCGGATGACGTCGTCCGCGGTGAAGTCGAGCAGCGTCGGGTTCGTGTGCCGCTCGTGCTTCCACCACTTGTCGAAGTGCCGCCCGGAGACGACGTTGGCGGGGATCCGCGCGTCGTAGAAAGCGAACAGGGACTCGTCGTCCGCGAGGATGTCGCGACGACGGGCCTTGTCCTCCAGCTCGCCTACCTCAGCGAGCAGCTCGCGGTTGCGGGCGAAGAAGTGGTGTCGGGTCTCCCAGTCACCCTCGACGAGCGCCTGCCGGATGAAGATCTCCCGCGAGAGCGTCGGATCGATGCGTCCGTAGTTGACCTTGCGGTCGGCCACGATCGGCACGCCGTACAGCGTCGCGCGCTCGGTGGCGACCACGGCCGCGCGCTTGCGCTCCCAGTGCGGCTCGGCGTAGCTGCGCTTGAGCACGTCGCCGGCGACCTCCTCCACCCAGGCCGGGTCGAGCCGCGCGACGTCCCTGGCCCACAGGCGCGATGTCTCCACCAGCTCCCCGGCCATCACGTACGCCGGGCTCTTCTTGAACAGCGCAGAGCCCGGGAAGATCGCGAACCGGGTGCCGCGCGCTCCGATGTACTCGCGCTTGTTGCGCGGGTCCTGGAGGCCAACCTGAGACAGCAGTCCGGTGAGCACCGACTTGTGCACGTCATCATCGCTCGGGCGCGCCGAGGAGGTGTGGATTCCCGCTGTGGAGGCCATCTCGCGTAGCTGCGCGACGAGGTCCTGCCACTCACGGACTCTGACGTAGTTGATGTACTCGCGCTTGCACAAGCGACGGAAGGCGGACGACGACAGCGTCTTCTGCTGCTCTCGTAGGTGCCGCCAGAGGTTGAGGATGCCGAGGAAGTCCGAGGTCTTGTCGACGAAACGGGCGTGCAGCTGATCGGCCTGGGCTTCCTGATCAGTGGGTCGCTCGCGTGGATCTTGGATCGACAGCGCGGCGGCGATGATCATGACGGCGAGGGCGGCGTCGCGCCGTCCTGCCTCGACGATCATGCGGGCCAGCCGCGGATCGATCGGGAGCACCGCCACCTGGCGTCCGAGCCGGGTCAGGGCGATGCCCGTACCGTTGCGCTCGATCGCGCCGATCTCCTGCAGCAGCGCCATTCCGTCGGAGATGCTGCGCTTGTCCGGTGGCTGGACGAAGGGGAAGGTCTCGATGTCGCCGAGCCGGGCCGCCACCATCTGCAGGATCACTGATCCGAGGTTGGTGCGGGTGATCTCGGGGTCGGTGAACTCGGGTCGCGAGTCGAAGTCCTCCTCGCTGTAGAGGCGGATCGCGATGCCGTCCGACGTCCGGCCGCATCGGCCGCTGCGCTGCTGGGCCGAGGCCTGCGAGACCCGCTCGATCGGGAGTCGCTGGACCTTGGTCGCGTGGGAGTACCGGGAGATGCGGGCGGTTCCGGCGTCCACGACGTACTTGATGCCTGGGACGGTCAGCGACGTCTCGGCGACGTTGGTAGCCAGCACGATCCGTCGGCCGCGGTGACCGCTGAATACGCGATGCTGATCTGCCGCGGAAAGCCTGGCATACAAGGGAAGTATCTCGGTTCGTGGCAGATCGAGGTCGCGGAGCGCGTCGGCGACGTCCCGGATCTCGCGCTCCCCGGAGAGGAACACCAGCACATCGCCGGGGGCCTCGCGGGAGAGCTCGGCGCAGGCGTCCAGCACTCCCTGCACGAGGTCCCGTTCGGGCTGCTCCGGATGGTCGGGGTCGACGAGGGGCCGGTAGCGGATCTCGACCGGATAGGTGCGCCCGGATACCTCGATGATCGGCGCGTCGTCGAAGTGGCGGCTGAACGCCTCGGGATCGATGGTGGCGGAGGTGATGATCAGCTTCAGGTCGGGACGCTTGGGCAGCAGCGTCTTGAGGGAGCCGAGCAGGAAGTCGATGTTCAGGC
The DNA here is from genome assembly GCF_900292035.1 of Blastococcus sp. Marseille-P5729. NCBI lineage: Bacteria > Bacillati > Actinomycetota > Actinomycetes > Geodermatophilales > Geodermatophilaceae > Blastococcus > Blastococcus sp. Marseille-P5729. The sequence goes on from NZ_OMPO01000001.1 coordinate 290,522, forward strand.
TGCGCTCGTGGGCCTCGTCGATGATGATCGTGTCGTAGCGACGCAGCATCCGGTCCCGCTGGATCTCCGCCAGCAGGATGCCGTCGGTCATCACCTTGACATAACCGTCGCGGCTGACCTTGTCGGTGAACCGGACCGCGTAGCCGACCTCGGCACCGAGGTCGACCTCCAGCTCCTCGGCGATGCGTTCGGCCACTGTGCGAGCGGCGAGCCGCCGCGGCTGGGTGTGCCCGATCTGTCCGTGCACACCCCGGCCCACCTCGAGGCAGATCTTGGGGATCTGGGTGGTCTTGCCCGACCCGGTCTCACCCGCGATGACGACAACCTGATGCTCACGGATCGCCTCGGCGATCTCGTCCTTGCGGGCGCTGACCGGGAGCTGGTCGGGATACCGGATCGGTGGTACGGCGGCGCGCCGCTGCTCGACCTGATCGGGGGTGAGCCGCGGCGGGGTACGGCGAGGGCGGCGGCGAGGCATGACGATCCAGGGTACTTCGACGCACGGCCGCGAGGCCAACACTCGCGGTCGGTAGCCGACGCCGCCGCCGTCGGCTACCGACCGTGGCGCTCAGCAGCGTTGAGCGTCGCGCTCAGCGACGAGCGTTGCGCGACCAGCTGAAGCAGTACACGCCGTACGCCATAAGGCCGAGGGCGATGATCGTGAGCAGGACGGGGCCGCCGGCCCCTTGCTCCTTGACGGTGCGTAGCGCATCGTCCAGACCGCCGGCCTTCTCCGGGTCGTAGGTGAAGGCGGCCCAGCCGAACAGCACGCCGACGAGACCGATCGCGATGCCCTTGGCGATGTAGCCGACCTGGCCGAGGCGCTGGACGGCGGGGGAGGGCTCGCCCTCGTACTCCTGGGTGAATGAGGAGGTCACCCCGCGCTTGACGAGGATTCCGGCGTACCCGATGATCGCGGCCGCGACTACGCCGGCGAGGACCTGCCCGAAGGGTTTCGAGAGCAGCTCACCGACCCGCGTCTGCTGATCCTGATCGGTGTTGCCTGCCCCGGAGCCGAGGGCGAGCCGCGTCGCGGTAATGCCGAGGAACAGGTACATCAGGCCGCCGCCGAGCGCGCCGAGGCGTTTGCGGGTGCGGCTGAAGCCGTCCTTCCAGGTGTAGCCCCACCACGCCTGGGTCAGCTTCCATACGAACAGCCCGAACAGGGCGACGGCGACGACCCACATGACGCCGCGGCCGATCGGGTTCTCGGCGATCGTGCCTAGGGCGCCCTCTGGTCGGTCTCCTGACCACTGCCGCCGGACCACGCGAGCTGGAGCGCAAGGACGCCGATCAGGATGTGCACCACGCCGACCGTGACGAGGCCGGCAGTCACCAGCCACCGGAAGACATCGGAATGCGCGACGTCCTTCGCGTGCCCCTCGGCCTTCTGTGCCTGTCCCTTGGCCTGCGCCTTCTTCTCCTCGATCGACATCGGCTCCCCGCCTGCCTCCCCGCCGGTGGCTAGCCCTCCCGGAGGGACGTTGCCAGCTCCGCCTTCTTGATCTTGCCCGTGGTCGTCATCGGGTACTCGTCGACGATCCGCATCTCGGGCACCTTGTAGGTCGCCATCTGGGTCTTCGCCCAGGCCCGCAGCTCGTCAGCGTCGATCTGGCGGCCCTCGGCCGGCTTGACGAACGCGACCGGGATCTGTCCCTTGTCGGGGTCCGGGCGCGGTACGACGGCGGCGACCTCGACGTCCTCGTGGCGGCACAGGTAGGACTCGACCTCGGCGGGGAAGACGCTCATGCCATTGACCTTGATCATGTCCTTGTTGCGCACCAGGTAGTGCAGGCAGCCGGCCTCGTCGATGAACCCGGTGTCGCCGGTGTGCAGCCAGCCGTCGCGGATCGTCTCCGCGGTGGCGTCCGGGCGGCGCCAGTAGCCGTTCATGATCGCGGGGCTGCGGACGACGATCTCGCCGCGCTCGCCGAACGGCAGCAGCTCTGCGGTGGCCGGGTCGACGACCATGACGTCCGTGCCGGGCACCGGCATGCCGCACTGGCCCGGCTCACCGAGGACGTCCCAGTCCTCGTCCTGCAGACCGTAGGTGCTGGTGTCCATGGTGTGCGTCTCGGTCATCCCGAACGCAGCCTCGCGGAGGATCCCGTCGGTGCGGGACTTCTCCCGCCACCGTGTGCGCACCTCGGGATCGACTCGAGCCACGAACGACATCGCCAGCGGCGTCGTGAGACTCGAGAAGTCGGTGCTGTCGACGTCCGGGTGCTCCATGATCTCGATGTAGTTGTCGACGGTCGCGATCCAGAGGTTGACGTGGTAGCGCTCGATGGAGCGCATGACGGCGGCGGCGTCCCAGCGGGCGAGCAGCACGCAGGTGCCCCCGGTAACGATGGGTGACAGGATCCCCATGTCCTCGCCCGCGATCCAGAAGATCGGCACGTGGCACAGGAACACCGGCTTGCCGCTGATTCCGCTCTGGGTCAGCCACGCGGCGACGGTGTAGATCATGTGCCGCTGGGTGTGCTCACAGCCCTTGGGTAGGCCGGTGGTTCCGCCGGTGTAGTTCAGTGCCGCCAGGGCATCGAGGTCGACCTCGCGGGGCGTGGCGGGCTCAGCGGACTCCAGGTCGGCCCAGGTGTCGTGATCGGTCACGCGCGGGCTGGTGGTCGCCTCGGGAGCGGGCGGCGCCGGGATCGACGGGTCATCGCCGGCCAGTTCCATCGAAGACGTGACCAGCACGCTCTCGACGTCCGTCTCGTCGATGACGTTGCCGAGCACCTCCACCATGAAGTCGGCGCAGAAGAGCACCTTGACATCGGCGTCGGTGAGCTCATGGTGCAGCTCGTGCTCCCGGAACATCACGTTGATCGGGACGTGGACGGCGCCGAGTTTCATGATGCCGATGAAGGCGATGAGGAACTGCGGTGAGTTGGGCAGCAGGACGCCGACCCGGTCACCGGTCTGTACGCCCTTGGACTCCAGCCAGCCCGCGGCCCGGTCGCTGAGCTCGTCGAGCTCCCGCCAGGTGATATCGCGGCCGTAGAACGCGACTGCCACGGCGTCCGGGGTGTCCTTCGCCCAGCCTCGGACGTACTCGCCGATCGATACCTCGCCCCGGGGGTAGACCACCTCGCGCGGCACATCGGGGCGCTTGGCCTCCCGGAGCCGGTCGGCCTCGGCCAGGTACTCCTCGACGTTCATAGCATTCCCTTCGCATGGGGTTGTGGCTGTGCTGACTTGTGTATCACCTCCGGTGATCGCGCTCCCATCGAACCGGCACCGTCCGCCGCCGATACCCTTGCCGCATGCCCGGACCCGGAATCCACCTGCCCATGATCGGTGGCGATCAGATCGAGGAGCTCCTCGACTGGCACACGGCCGTCGACGCGCTGCGCGCACACCTGCGTCTCGAAGGCGAGGCGGAGACCTTCCCGCGGACGGCCTTCCCGTGTCGCAGCGGCGAGCTGTTGCTGATGCCCGCGGAGACCACCGAGTACGTCGGGGTGAAGGCGATCTCGTTGAACCACGACGCCCCGGCCGGTGTGCCTCGCGCGCAGGGGATCTACACGCTCTTCGACGCTCGGACGCTGGCGCCGGTCGCTCAGCTCGACGCGGTCGCGCTGACGAAGATCCGCACCTCGGCCGTCTCCGCGCTGGCCGTCGATCTGGTGGCGCCGCGCGAGTCCGCTCGTCTGGTCGTGTTCGGGACCGGGCCCCAGGCGGCGGGACACGCTCAGGCGATCGCGGCGATGCGCGAGATCACCGAGACCGTCATCGTCGGACGCCGTCCGGAGGCGGTCGAGAGCATGCTGGCCGAGCTGGCCGATGCCGGCCTGCCGGTACGCGCGGGCGGGCGCGAGGACCTGGCTACCGCCGACATCGTCGCGTGCTGCACAGCCGCCGCGACACCGCTGTTCGACTCGGCCGCGCTGCCCTCGAACGCCGTAGTCGTCGCGATCGGCTCTCACCATCCCGACCGCCGCGAGCTGGACGCAGCGCTGGTGCGTGATTCGTTCGTGGTCGTCGAGTCCCGTGACAGCGCGCTGCGCGAGGCGGGCGACATCGTCATGGCCGGAGACGATCCTGCCGCGTTGATCGACGCGACGCTCGCGGAGCTGGTGCGGCGGGCGACGGCGCCGGCCGGCCGCGCGGTCTTCAAGAGCGTGGGAGAGGCCTGGGAGGACCTCGTGCTCGCCGCGCGAGCGTTCGAGCTGAGCTCGGCTTCGTCCCCGCGCGAGTAGCCTCGATGGATGAGGGGAGCGTGGCAGCGATGATCCGTGGCATAGCAGGACTGGAGCTCGCGGGTGCGGATGAGACCACCTATACGCACCTACTCGGACCCGCGCTGCGGGCCGGCGACGTCCAGGTGGAGCGAGCGGGCACGACGCGTCTGGTCCTGGGCTGTCTCGATCTGCCTGACACCCGGCGGCGCCTCGCGCGTCGAGCGGTCGAGTTGACCGAAGGCGGCCTGAGAATCGGGGGACTCGAGCTCGGGCTCGAGCAGGTCAGCCGCGCCGACGACGTCCGCGACAGCCCCGTGATCATCGACCACGTCGTCATCCGGACCAGCAGCGCAGAGCGTGCGGTGGCGAACTACGCAGGACGGCTCGGCCTTGATCTCCGGCTCGAGCGGAATGCCCCGCAGTGGGACTCCCACATGCTGTTCCTGCGGTGCGGGCGCTCGCTGCTGGAGGTCGTCGAGCCGACCGGGGACGAGCGGCACGAGGGCCCGGACGCCGTCTGGGGCGTGGCGTGGCGGGTGCCGGAGCTCGACTCCGCGGTGCAGCGGCTGACCCGGGCGGGGGTCGATGTGAGCGAGCCACGGGATGGTCGCAAGCCGGGGTCTCGGGTGGCGACGGTGCGCGACGATCGGTTCGGCGTCCCGACGTTGCTGATCGAGCAGGGGACAAATCTGGTTACTGACCGGTAAGGTCACTCGGGCAACGGCTCCCGACTGAGGTAGAGACATGCCCGAGCACCATGATCAGCCAGGCCTTACTGAAGCCGACCTACTCGCGGACCTCGCCGCGTCGCAGCACGACGAGCCTCACGACACCCGCCAGCGCGGACGCCGCAGCTGGCTGGCGATCCTCGCTGCCGCGTTTCTCGCGCTCGGTGCGCTGACCATCTGCCAGCTCGCGCTCGGCTCCAGCCCCAGCACGGCCTATCCGCAGGACCGGGCTGTCGCCTCTGCATCACCGACGCAGGATTCGGCGGACTCGACCTCGGAGAGGGCCGCCAGCGCATCGCCATCCGAATCGCCGTCCGCGAGCAGCGAGACGCCGTCGCCAGCGGACTCGCCGGCACCGGCCAGTGATCCGCCGGGTGCCCAGGCTGCCGCGGAGCAGCCCGATACCGCACCCGCACCGACGGCGTCCGGTGGGCAGGGTGGACAGACCGGCTCGGGCGGCCAGTCCGGTTCCGGCTCGCCCGACCAGGCGCCCGTCCCGACTCCCGCACCTGCCCCGGCTCCCGCGCCGGCGACGAAGGCGCCCGCACCCACTCCAGCTCCCGCGCCTGCCCCGGCTCCGCCGCCGACGACGACGAAGGCGCCTGCACCAGCCCCCGCGCCCACCACCCAGACCCCGCCCGGCGCCGGAGCCACGTGCCGCAAGTGGTACTGGATGGGTCTTGCTCAGCACAACGGGCAGCTAATGAACAAGTACAACGTGGAGGGTGCGATCTACTATCTGCCGCTGTCCTCGCCGCATGGGCTCACCATCTGCTGGTGAACCTCTCAGACGCTTGAAACCCTCGCCGGTGCGGCAGTGGGCGCAGCTGGAGTACGGAGCGGTCCGCGCCTCCTCAGATGCCGAAGAACGCCCGCTGATCCGGGTTGGGTCAGCGGGCGTCAGGGTGTCCAGAGGGGGACTTGAACCCCCACGTCCGATAAAGGACACTAGCACCTCAAGCTAGCGCGTCTGCCATTCCGCCACCTGGACAAGGTGCGCAGGAAATAGTACCCCACGCGAAGGTGCCCCGCAGGGCACCCCCTCCCTACTGTGTCGCGCGATTGGGGCGGCGCGGGCCGCGGTGCTCACGCCGCTCGCGACCACCATCGTCAGTGCGACGCCGGGCACCCCTGTCGTAGCCGCTGCTGCCGCGCGGACGACGCGGGCCGCCGGAGCGCGCATCACGACGAGGTCCTCGCCGCTGCGGCGTCCGCACCGGCGGGCGGAACTCCTCGACCGGCTCGCCCGAGGGCTTCGCACCTCCGGTGATCTCCTCGATCGGCTGGTCCCCGGGCTCGACGTAGACGCCACGCAACGGCACACCGGCGTGTCCGATGAGCCGCTCGGCGCCGCGACGCTCACGCGGCATCGCGAGCGTGACGACGGTCCCTTCATCACCGGCACGAGCGGTGCGGCCCGCGCGATGCAGGTAGGTCTTGTGTTCCTGCGGCGGGTCTGCCTGGATCACCAGCTCGACGTCGTCGATGTGGATGCCGCGGGCCGCGACGTCGGTGGCCACGAGACCCGGGACGTCGTTGCCGCGGAAGGCGTTCAGCGCCCGCGTGCGCTGCCCCTGGGTGAGACCGCCGTGGATCGCCAGCGCGTTCACGCCGGCCTCGCGCATCTTCTCCGCCACCCGGTCGGCGCCCATCTTGGTACGCACGAACACGATCGAGCGTCCTGGCTTCGATGCGAGCTCGGCGACGACCGCGGCCTTGCGTGCGGGGTGGACGACGAACAGGTGGTGCTCCATGGACTCGACGGAGGCCCCGACGTCCGCCGTGGAGTGCTCCACCGGAGCACTGAGGAACCGGCGCACCAGTACATCGACGTCCCCGTCGAGAGTGGCCGAGAACAGCAGCCGCTGACCGTCCGCTGGCGTCTGCTCGAGGATCCGGGTCACCTCGGGCGCGAAGCCCATGTCGCACATCTGGTCGGCTTCGTCGAGCACGCTGATCTCGACCTCTGAAAGGTCTGCGGCTCCACGCTCCATCAGGTCGATCAGCCGCCCGGGAGTTGCGACCACGAGGTCGACGCCGTCGGCGAGCATGTCGAGCTGCTTCTTGTAGGGCATCCCGCCCGCGACGAGAAGAGTCCGCAGTCCGATGGCGCGGGCCAGGGGAGTGATGGCCTCGCGGACCTGCATTGCCAGTTCGCGGGTGGGGGTCAGCACGATCGCCCGCGGCTTGTTCGGCGTCCGCTCGCCACCGCGAAGCCGTGTCAGGGTCGGCAGTCCGAACGCGAGGGTCTTGCCCGACCCGGTGGCGGCGCGAGCAAGAACGTCGGCGCCGCTCAGTGCGGTGGGGATCGCCTCGCCCTGAATAGCGAACGGGGCGTTGATGCCGTCCGCCGCGAGCGCCGTCACCAGTTCAGTGGGCAGCCCCATGCGCGCGAAGGCGTTCTCGTCGCCGACATCGACCGCCTCCCGACCGGCCACCGGTGCCAGCTCGTCGAAGCTGCCCTCGCGGGCGGCCTGCTCGTCGGCGCGGCTCAGGAACTCCTGAGCCGGACGCCGGTCCTCGCGATCCTGACGACGGAAGTCCGAGTGACCTGCGACGTGCTTGTGCCGAGTGGGACGGCGGCCATCGTCCCACTGACGCCTCGGGCGATCGTCGCGATCCCAGCGCGGCCGCTGATGACCACTACCCCGGTGGGGCCGATCATCGCGATCGAAGCGGTGAGGGCGGTCATCGCGATCGAAGCGGTGAGGGCGGTCATCACGATCGAAGCGGTGAGGGCGGTCATCACGATCGAAGCGGTGAGGGCGGTCATCGCGATCGACGCGGCCGGCTCGGCGCGGACGATCATCGTCGCGATCGAATCGGCCGCGCGGGCGCTCGTCGGAGCGACGCGCGGATCGAGTGTCAGGGTGCTCAGCGTCGTCGCCGAACTGGGCGGCCCGGCGCGCGGCGCGGTTGAGCTGGCCGTGCCGTGGCTTGCGGCCGGCGTCCGGCTGCAAGCTCTGCCCCTTGCGGTGCGGCTTCTTCGGTGCAGCGGGCGCGACCGGTGTGCCGGTGCGCTGCTTCTTCGGCTTGCGGGCCTTGTGGCTCGTCGGTGTCTTCGGCGTCTTCGCGCCGGAGGCACGCTGGCCTCGATTGGCTGCCATGGGCAGTTCTCCCTATCGGAGTCACGCAAGGGACGCACGGAGGGCGCTCAGCGCCCGGGAGCACCGAGATGATCGGTGGGAAAGGTCTTCGCAGTGCGTCCTGCGCTCGCGTACACCAGCAAGCGGTTGCTTGCGATGCCAGGCTGAGCGCTCACACCTACCGATGCGGGAGAGTCAGGCCCGCATGCTCACTACTGCGCACATGCCGTATGGCTCCAGGTTACGCGTTCGAGCCCGATCAGCGCCGGTACTGGTGACCGGGGTCTCCGCGCGTGTGAGCAAGATGACCGTGCGGTAAGAATGAGTGCATGACTTCGAACGCGTCCGATCAGAGCCCCGACTTCCACGAGGTCGTCGAGCTGTGCTCCCAGCTGATCGCGATCGATTCCAGCAACACCGGCGATCCAGCGACATCGGCCGGTGAGCGTGAGGCGGCCGAGTGGGTCGTTGCCCGGCTCGAGGAGGTCGGGTACGAGCCGACCATGCTCGGCTGGGACGAGAGTCGCCAGAACGTGATCGTCCGGGTGGACGGCGCCAGCCCCGACAAGCCAGCGCTCCTGCTGCATGGGCATCTTGACGTCGTCCCGGCGGTGGCGGAGGAGTGGTCGGTCGACCCCTTCGCGGGCGTCATCAAGGACGGCTTCGTGTGGGGTCGTGGCGCGATCGACATGAAGGACATGGTCGCGATGATGATCGCGATCCTGCGGCGCTGGAAGACCGACGGCGTCCGTCCCGACCGCACCATCGTCTTCTGCTTCACCGCCGACGAGGAGCACGGCGGGGTGTACGGCGCCCACTGGCTGGTCAAGAACCACCCCGAGCTGTTCGAAGGATGCACCGAGGCGGTCGGTGAGGTTGGCGGCTTCTCCCACACCGTCGACGAGGGCACCCGCGTGTACCCGATCATGACCGGCGAGAAGGGGATCGCGTGGATGAAGATCACCGCCACCGGCACCCCCGGGCACGGGTCGATGGTGCACCAGGACAACGCGGTCGCCAAGCTTGCCGACGCCGTGTCGCGCGTCGCGGCCCACCAGTTCCCGATTGTCTGGACCGACACGCTGCGCCAGTTCGTCGCGGGGATCGGCAAGGCGATGGGCACGGATCTGGCGAGCGTCGAGCCCGAGGTGATCATCGACAAGCTGGGCGCGCTCGGACGGATCATCGGCGCCACCCTGCGCAACACCGCCAATCCGACCGGCCTGCAGGCCGGCTACAAGGTCAACGTCATCCCGTCGACGGCGACCGCCACCCTGGACTGCCGGATCATCCCGGGGCAGGAGGAGGAGTTCGAGCGGCAGATCGACGAGCTCCTCGGCCCGGACATCACCCGCGAGTGGATCGTCCACGACAAGGCGCTGGAGATCTCGTTCGACACCCCGCTCGTGGAGGCGATGACCGCAGCGCTGAAGTTCGAGGACGACGCCAGCCAGACCCTCCCGTTCCTCATGTCCGGTGGTACTGACGCGAAGGCCTTCGTTGATCTTGGAATGAGCTGCTACGGCTTCTCACCGCTGAAGCTCCCACCGGACCTCGACTTCGCCGCGCTGTTCCATGGCATCGACGAACGGGTGCCGGTCGACGCGCTCACCTTCGGCGCCCGCGTGCTCAACCGCTTCCTGCTCAGCCTGTAAGACGACCCCGACCGCACACCCAAGGAGCCTGCATGACCGACACGCCCAATCTCGACGGCAAGGTCGCCCTCGTCACCGGAGGAGCCGGAGGCTTCGGACGCGCGGTCACCGAGATCCTCCTGGAGCAAGGCGCCCAGGTCGCCCTGACGGACGTCGAAGAGGAGCGCACCCGCGAGACCGCCAAGGAGCTCGGCGCCGTCCCATTCGTGCTCGACGTGACCAGCTGGGAGGCCAACCAGCAGGTCGTGCAGCAGGTCGAGGAGCACTTCGGCGGCCTCGACATCTCGTTCCTGAATGCCGGCATCGGGCTGAACATGGGTGCGCTGGCGTTCGACATCGATAAGTACCGCCTGATCGCGGCGGTGAACTACGACGGTGTGGCCTTCGGCATGCAGGCCGCGATTCCCGCGATGCGGCGCCGCGGCGGCGGCCACATCGTCGCCACCGCATCGATGGCGGGCCTGGTCTCGATGCCGGGCGACCCCTACTACACGATGACCAAGACGGCGGTGGTCGGGCTGGTCCGTGGTGCCGGGCCCGAGCTGGCGCGCGAGAACATCAAGATGAACGGGCTGTGCCCGGGGTTCGCCGATACCCCGATCATCGACTCCTTCCGTCACAAGCTGGAGACGGACGAGTTCCCGGTCATCCCGGCCCGCACGGTCGCTGAGACCTTCCTGCAGGCCGCGACCTCCGACGAGAGCGGCGTGTGCTGGCTGATCCAGGCGGGCATCGAGCCGGCCCCGTTCAAGTTCCGCGGCGTGCCGGCCGCCCGCAGGCCGGACGGTACGCCGTACGGCGTACCGAAGGACATGGACCCGGACGCGAAGAACCCGAACGCCTAGTACCGAACGCTGGGTACCGAACGCCTAGGAGGCTGCGTCATGAAGGCTTGGCTGGTCGAGCGCAACGGCGATCCCAAGGACGTCCTCGAGTGGAAGGACGCGCCGGAGCCCGTCGTCCATCCCGGGATGGTCAAGGTGAAGGTGCTCGCTGCGGCGCTGAACTTCCCCGACATCCTGCTGTGCCAGGGCAAGTACCAGGTGACTCCGACTCTCCCGTTCACCCCGGGGGTCGAGATCGCCGGCGAGATCGTCGAGCTCGGCGAGGGCGTCACCACGTGGCAGGTGGGTGACCTTGTCTTCGGCGGTCCGCACAGCGACGCCGGCGCGGGCGGCGGGTACGCCGAGTACGCCGCGATGGACGCCGATAGCATCTTCCGCGTCCCGGACGGCATGCCCGCGGAGGAGGCGGCCGGCTACCTGCTGACCTACCAGACGTCGTGGGTCGCGCTGCACACCCGCGGCCAGATCAAGGCCGGTGACGTCGTGCTGGTGCACGCCGGCGCGGGCGGGGTCGGCTCGGCGGCGATCCAGCTGGCCAAGGCCGCGGGCGCCACGGTCATCGCGACGGCCGGCGGTCCGCAGAAGAAGCAGGTGCTCACCGAGCTGGGTGCGGACGTCGCGATCGACTACCAGTCCGAGGATTTCGTGCAGATCGTCAAGGACGCTACCGGCGGCCGCGGCGCGGACATCGTCTACGACCCGGTCGGCGGGGACGTCTACGACAAGTCCACCAAGTGCATCGCCTTCGAGGGCCGCATCCTGATCATCGGGTTCACCGGCGGCCGGTTCGCACAGGCGGCCACCAACCATGTCCTGGTGAAGAACTACAGCGTCGTCGGCGTGCACTGGGGCTACTACAAGCAGATGCGTCCCGAGGTCATCCCCGAGGCGGACGCCGCGCTCAGTGAGCTGCACGCGGCCGGGAAGATCAAGCCCTACATCTCCAAGGTCTACAGGTTCAGCGAGCTGCCCGAGGCACTCGAGGCGCTGGGCGGCCGCAAGACCACCGGCAAGGTCGTCGTCGTCCCCGACTAGCAGCCGGATCGGCCCTACAGGATGGGGCGGGGGAGATGCTCGTGGCGGCGGCGACGGCGCATGATCACCTTGCGCGTTCCGTCGGAGTACTTCAGTAGCCGGGCCAGCTCCCAGCCGCCGACGCCGGCTTGCGCCGACAGCATCTGGGCGGCGCTCTTGATGCCCGTGCCCCTGGGGATGCGCACCGGCGCGTACTCCCACTGGTCCTCGTACGAGATCGGCTGATTCATGGGCGGCATTCTATGCACCACGCCCGTGCCGAGGTCCGCGGCTGGTCGAGGCGACACGCTCACGCAGCCGAGCCGTCAGCGAGGTCAGCCTGGGCCGGGCGGCCTTCTGCCGGACGGCGTACGCCAGGGCGGGGCCCGAGCCGTGCACGATCGACAGGTGCTTCTGGGCACGCGTGAAGGCCGTGTAGACCAACGGGCGCACCAGCAGCCGGCCCGACTCCGGCGGCACCACGGCGACCACTGCGGGCCACTCCGACCCCTGTGCGCGATGGACGGTGATTGCCCAGCCGTGCAGCAGGTCGCCGAGCGCCTTTCCTGATATCTCGGCGATCCCAGACGAGAACTCGACGGTGAGGGACTTCTCCCCGGTGCCGACGACGGTACCGACCTCACCGTTCGCGTAACCGAACGGCGACGCGTCGAGGTGGTTGGCGGTGGCGACCACCCGGTCCCCGACGTCGAACCCCGACACGGCGCCCGGCCCGGGGTTGAGCTGTTTCTTCAGGGCCAGGTTGAGCTCCTTGGTGCCCGCCGGTCCGCGGTGCACCGGCGTGACGACCTGGATGTCGGAGGCATCGAACCCGAACACGCGTGGGATCGAGTCGGTGACGAGCTGGCGGGTGCGGTGGGCCGCCTCGGCGGATCCCCGCGCACCGACGACGACCACCTCACGAGTCGGGTCGTCCACGGGCGGCAGCACGCCTTGGCGCACCTCGGCCGCCAGCGCCGCGATCTGACCGCCCTCGGCCTGGCGGTAGAGCCGCGTGAGCTCTGTGACCGGCACGACCCCGGACTCGATCAGGTCGCCCAGGACTCGCCCAGGCCCGATCGACGGCAGCTGCGCCACGTCCCCGACGATCAGCACGTGAGCGCCGTCCTGCACGGCGTCGAACAGCGCCGCCGCCAGCAGGACGTCGAGCATCGAGGACTCGTCGACGACCACGATGTCGGCCGGGATGGGATCTTCCCACCCACGAAGGAATCCACCGTCGCGGCCCTGCGCCCCGAGCATGCGGTGCACCGTCATCCCCTCGCCGCCGGCGAGCTCGCCCAGACGCTTGGCGGCGCGGCCGGTCGGCGCGGCCAGCGCGACCTCCTTGTCGTGCATTCGGGCCAGCTCGACGACGGAGCGTACGGTGCGCGACTTGCCGGTGCCGGGCCCTCCCGTCAGGACGCTCACGCCCGATGTCATCACCAGCTCGACCGCCTCGGCCTGCTTCTCATCCAGCCCCTCGACGGCGTTCGCTAGTGAGCTCTTCTTGCCCCACTTCTGGGCGCTGGCGGCGATCCGGGAGATGTCGACAGCGATGGAGTGCTCGGCGTCGGCGTACTCCTTGAGCGCGATGAGATCGTCGGTACGACGGACGACGAGGTCCTCGTCGACGGCCACCGCGACCGCGTGCTCGGGGTCGTGGATGCCGGCCGCGGCGACCGCGCCGAGAACCTCCTCGATCGCCACCTCCGTGTGGCCGCTGGCCGCCTCTTGCCGCACCGCGTCGGCGACGACCGCGCGAGCGCGCCGCGGGTCTTGCCGGTCCAGCGAGCCGAGGACCGAACGGGCGACTCCGTCGGCGTCCGCGACGTCGATGCCGCGGATGCCGACGATCCGCCACGGGTCGTTCTCGATCAGCCGGACGCAGTCGTCGCCCACCTCGTCGATCAGCGCCTGCGCCGCACGGGCCGGGATGCCCGCGGGTACGAGCATCCGTACGACGTCATAGAGCGGTTGGACGCCCAGCCAGCCCGACAGCAGCCGCTCGGCGCGTTTCGCACCGGTCTTCGGCAGCCGCAGCAACGAATCGCGGCTCACCAGGTCGGCGCGCACGATCCCGGCCTTGGGCAGGTCGGCGGCGCTGGAGATCCCGAGATGCGGCCACAGGCCCGCGTCGCAGAAGGCCGCGAAGACGCGGTCGGCGTCCACCGGCCACTGCGCCCGCCGAATCTCGGCCACTAGCGGCGGCGCTCCGGGTACCCGAAGCTGGGCTCGGCGACCTCGTCGAGAGCGTCGTAGATCTCCGCCGGTAGCGCGAGGTTCTCGATCGACAGCGATGCCTGCAGCTGACCGGCGGTGCGGGCGCCGAGGATCGCCGAGGTCACGCCCGGGCGGTCCCGCACCCATGCCAGCGCGATCGCGAGCGGCGAGACTCCGAGCCCGTCGGCGGCCGTGGCCACCGCCTCGACGATCCGCGTGGAGTCACCGCCCAGGTACCGGCGTACGAACTCACCGAGGTGCGGCGAGGCGGCCCGCGAGTCGGACGGCGTCCCGTGCCGATACTTCCCAGTCAGCACGCCGCGGCCCAACGGCGACCAGGCGATGACGCCGACGCCGAGCGAGCGGGCGGCCGGGACGACCTCGCGCTCGACCCCGCGCTCCAGAAGCGAGTACTCCATCTGCGTGGTGACGATCGGGGCGCACGAGCGCTGCAGCTGCTGGATCGTGGCGGCGCGGGTCAGCTGCCAGCCGGAGTAGTTCGAAACGCCGACGTAGCGCACGCGCCCGCTCGAAACCGCTGTGTCCAGGGCCGCGAGAGTCTCCTCCAGCGGTACCAGCGGATCCCAGGCGTGCAGCTGCCACAGATCGATGTAATCGGTGCCCAGGCGCTTCAGCGACGCATCCAGCGCGGCGAGGAGGTGTCCGCGCGAGGCGCCCCGGCTCATCGGACCCGGGCCGGTCCGACCGACCGCCTTGGTGGCGATCACCATCCGCTCGCGAGGGACGACGGTGCGCAGCAGCCGCCCGACCACCTTCTCGCTCTCGCCGTCGACGTACACGTCGGCGGTGTCGATCAGGTTGCCGCCGGCCTCGACGTAGGCCAGGAGGCAGGCGGTCGCCTCGTCACGGTCGGTGTCGCGTCCCCAGGTCATGGTGCCAAGCCCGAGGCGAGAGACGACTAGCCCACTTCTTCCCGCAACACGCTGCTCCACTCTGACGAAACTACCTGTTCTGTGCCACGGTGGTCCTGAGGCTCGCGGGGGCCAAGGAAGGACGCGGAATGAAGCTCGGGGTGAATCTCGGTTACTGGGGTGCGGGCACCGACCAGTCCAACATCGACATCGCCGTGGAGGCAGACCGACTTGGCTTCGACGTCGTCTGGGCCGCGGAGGCGTACGGCAACGACGTCGTCTCGACCCTCGCGTTCGTCGCGGCTCGCACCGAACGGATCGACATCGGGTCGGCGGTGATGCAGATACCAGGACGCACTCCCGCGATGACCGCGATGACTGCCGCCGGGCTCGACGCCCTCTCGGGTGGCCGGTTCCGGTGCGGGCTCGGCGTCTCGGGCCCCCAGGTCTCGGAAGGCTGGCACGGTGTCCGCTACGACAAGCCGCTGGGCCGCACCCGTGAGTACATCGAGATCGTGCGGATGGCGCTGCAGCGCAAACGACTGCGCTACGACGGCACGCACTTCCAGCTGCCGCTGCCCGACGGGCCTGGCAAGGCGCTGATGCTGGTTACGCCGCCGCTGCGCGCCGACGTCCCGATCTACCTGGCCGCGGTGGGTCCGAAGAACCTCGAGCTCACCGGTGAGATCGCCGATGGGTGGCTGGGCGTGTTCACGGCGTACGACGACCTGCAGCCCGTTCTGGACCGGATCGCGGCGGGCGCCGAGAAGGCCGGCCGGTCGCTCAGCGACATCGACGTCGGCGTGAGCGCCGGTGTCGCGATCGGCGACGACATCGAGCAGATGGCTGACCGGATCCGACCGCACCAGGCGCTGTACATCGGCGGCATGGGCAGCCGGGAACAGAACTTCTACAACAACAACGCCGTCCGGCTGGGCTACGGCGACGCTGCGCAGAAGATCCAGGATCTCTACCTCGGGCGGCACTACGAGGAGGCCGCGGCTGCCGTCCCGCTCGAGCTGGTGGACCGCACCTCGCTGCTCGGACCGGTCGAGCGCGTCGCTGACCGGCTGCAGGCGCTGCGCGAGAACGGCGCCACCACCGTCAACGTCTCACCCTCCGGCGCCGACCTGGCCGAGAAGACCGACCAGCTGCGCCTGCTCGCCCAGGCCGCCGAGAGAGCTGGTATCGCGTGACGACCCTCATGCTGCTGCGCCACGGCCGATCCAGCGCTAACGACAAGGGCGTGCTGGCCGGACGCCGTCCCGGTGTCCACCTGGACCAGACCGGGCGGCAGCAGGCGCAGGCCGCCGCTGACCGGCTGCGCGACGTTCGCTTCGACCGGCTGGTCTCCAGCCCGCTCGAGCGCTGCCTGGAGACCATCGAACCGGTCATGGCCGGACGCCGCCGGAAGCTGCAGATCGACGAGGGGCTCATCGAGGCCGACTACGGCAGCTGGTCGGGCAAGAAGCTCACTGCGCTGTCGAAGGAGCCGTTGTGGGCCCAGGTGCAGAACCACCCGTCGGCGGTGACCTTCCCGGGGCGCGGCGGGGAGGCGATGGTCGACATGGCGGCGCGTGCCGTGAGCGCCGTCCGCCGGCACAACGCCAAGGTCGGGCCGGACGGCGTCTGGCTGGCCTGCAGCCACGGCGACGTCATCAAGGCCATCGTGGCCGACGCGCTCGGGCTGCACCTGGACCAGTTCCAACGGATCGTCATCGATCCGGCATCGATCACGGTGATCCGCTACACCAAGGACCGGCCGTTCGTCGTGGTCGCGAACTCCTCGAGCGGCCCGCTGTCGCAGTACGTCGTCACGGCCGCTGACAGCGACGCTGCAGTGGGCGGCGGGGCCGGACACACCGCCGCTGCAGGCCAACGTCGTCCGCGATAGATTGATTCTCTCGACGCGCCGCTAGAAAGGACTCCAGGTCCCCGCGAGATGCCACGCAAGGTTCACGACTTCAGCCACCCGCGCCGCTTCGTCGCCGGCACCGTCGGCCAGCCGGGCGAGCGCACCTTCTACCTGCAGGCGAGCGACGAGTCCCGCACCGTGTCGGTGGCCCTGGAGAAGGAGCATGTGCAGGTGCTGGCCGACCGGCTCGACGACATCATCGACGAGGTCGTACGGCGGGGCACGGTCGCGCCGATCGAGTCCCCGTCGGAGGATCTCGAGCCGCTGGAGATGCCCATCGACGAGGAGTTCCGCGTCAGCGCCCTGGGCCTGGCCTGGGACGAGGACCAGAAGGCCGTCGTCATCGAGGCCGTGTCGGGTGAGGACGGCGCGCTCGACGAGAACCAGATCTTCTCCGACGACGACAACGCCCCCGATGTGCTGAGGGTGACCCTCGACGCCGCTGCGGCGCGCGCGTTCGCGGTGCGCGCCAACGCCGTCGTCCACGCCGGCCGCACGCCCTGCCCGCTGTGCGGAATCCCGCTCGATCCCAGCGGGCACATCTGCCCGCGCCAGAACGGCTACCACCGCGCCACGCTGACGTGAGCGCGGACCTCGAGCTGCTGCGCACCGGCGAGATCGAGGTCGTCGGCCGCATCCTCGACGCCAGCAACAGCACGCTCCTGTGCTCGATCACCGGCAACGATGAGCGCTCCGAGCGCTGCGTCTACAAGCCGGTGCTGGGGGAGCGGCCGCTGTGGGACTATCCCGACGGCACGCTGGCCGGCCGCGAACTCGCGTCGTACGCCGTCTCGGAGGCCACCGGCTGGGGCATCATCCCGCCGACGGTCCTGCGCGACGGCCCCTTCGGCCCAGGCATGGTCCAGCTGTGGATGGAGCGCGACGAGGAGGTCGACCTGGTCGATCTGATCAACTCCCGTCCGGCGGCCTTGCGCCGCATGGCGGTGCTCGATGCCGTCATCAACAACTCCGACCGCAAGGGCGGGCACCTCATTCCGCATCCCGCGCCGGCCGGAACCCCGCTGCGCGAGCGCGAGGTGTGGGGCGTCGACCACGGGGTCACCTTCAGCGTCGAGGACAAGCTGCGCACCCTGTTGTGGCAGTGGGCCGGACAGCCACTGACCGCCGATGCCATCGGCGTCCTGGAGCGGCTGCGGGAGCAGCTGGACGGCGAGCTGGGGGACCAGCTGCACGAGCATCTGACGGTCGCCGAGGTCCGCCAGACCGCGACGCGGGTTGAGCGGTTGCTGCGTAGCGGACGCCATCCGCTGCCCTCCGACGACTGGCCCTCGGTGCCCTACCCGCCCTTCTAGTTGAGTTTTCACCGACCGCCCGGCAACCGTGTCCGGGCCGCAGGTAGCCTCGTCACATGCGTTCATGGCCAGAGGTCACCATCCCCGTCGTCCCCGGGTCCGGACCCGGCCTTCGTCTGCACGACAGCGCCAGCGACCAGGTACGACCGATCACCGCGCAGGGCACGGCCACGCTGTATGTCTGCGGGATCACGCCGTACGACGCGACCCATCTCGGCCACGCGGCCACCTACCTCACCTTCGACATGGTGCAGCGTGTGCTGCGCGACCAGGGGCTCGACGTCCGGTATGTGCAGAACGTGACCGACGTCGACGACCCGCTGATCGAGCGCGCCCAACGCGATGGCATCCGGTGGCAGGATCTCGCCGAGCGCGAGACCGACCTGTTCCGCTTCGACATGGAGGCCCTGCGGATCAGCCCGCCGGACGAGTACCTGGGCGCCGTGGAGACCATGGACCTCGTCGTCACCGCCGTCGAGAGGCTGTTGGACAGCGGGCAGGCCTACCGGCTGGAGGACGGCACTGGCGACGTCTACTTCGACGTCGCGACCGACGACCGCTTCGGCTATGTCTCGCGATACGACGCGCAGACGATGCTCGAACTCTCCGCCGAGCGTGGGGGAGACCCGGACCGTGCGGGCAAGCGCAACCGCCTCGATCCCCTGCTGTGGAAGGGAAAGCGCGACGGCGACCCGAGCTGGCCATCGTCACTGGGTGCGGGGCGGCCGGGCTGGCACATCGAGTGCGCCGCGATCGCGTTGGAGCATCTCGGCGAACAGATCGACATCCAGGGCGGGGGTGAGGACCTGCGCTTCCCGCATCATGAGTGCTCCGCCGCGCACGCCGAGGCGATCACCGGCCTCGTGCCGTTCGCGGGTCACTACACGCACGCCGGGATGATCGGCTATGACGGGGAGAAGATGTCGAAGTCGCTCGGCAACCTCGTGAAGGTCTCTGGACTCACCAGGGACGGCGTCGAGCCGATGGTGATCCGGCTCGCCCTGCTGCGCGGTCACTACCGGGACTACCGGGAGTGGACCGACGACTATCTGGATGCCTCCGAGCGGACCCTGTCGCTGTGGCGAGAGGCGGTGCGCCGCCCGATCGCGCCGGCTGCCGAGGCGACCATCGCAACGATGCGCGCCTGCCTGGCGAACGACCTCGACACCGACGGTGCGGTCGAGGCGGTCACCCGGTGGGCTAACCAGCGACCGGCGCACAACGACTCGGGCCTGGCGGTGCAGGCGATGGAGGACGCCGTCGATGCCCTCCTCGGAATCAAGCTCTGACCCTGGGGATCAAGGACCACCGCGTCAGTCGGGGCCACCGTCCTGCCGGCGCAGGTAACGCTCGAAGTCCTCGGCAAGTTGCTCGCCGGCGTCGTCCGAGACCTGCTCCTTCGGCTCCTCGGCCAGTGCCTCAATCTGCTCGCGCATCGACGGGTCGGAGTCCACGAGCCGTTGCACCGTCTTGATGGCGTGCTGCGCCTCGTCCTCGAGGTTTTCCAACGGGATCGGCTCGCCGATCACCTCTTCCAGACGGCGTAGCAGCGCGATGGTCGCCGGTGCCCAGGACGGTGCCGACACGTAGTAGGGCGAGCTTGCCCACAGCGAGACGGCCGGGATCCCTGTGCTGACGGCGAAGTGGTGCAGAACGCCGGTGATGCCGGTCGGGCCGCTGTACCCCGACAACTGCAGGCCGTAACGCTCGCTGGAGGTGCGGTCCCAGGCCGAGCCGGTGACCGGCACCGGCTGTGCGTAGTGGGTGTCGGCGCCCATCCCACCCAGCAGCACGATCCGCTCGACGCTCAGATCACGCGCCACGTCGAGGATCTCCTCGCAGAACGTCTTCCAGCGCATGTTCGGCTCCGGGCCGGTCACCAGGACCACGTCACGGCCGCTGACCGGCTGCCGAGCGAGATTCACGTGCACCTGTGGCCAGGCGAGCTCGCGCGAGACCCCCGACCGAAGCGACACCGTCGGCCGGTTCACCTGGTAGTCGTAGAAGTCCTCACCGTCGATCACCCCATAGTCCGTGGAGTCCCACAGCAGCGCCAGGTGCTCCACGGCCGACGTGGCCGCCTCCCCGGCGTCGTTCCAGCCCGAAAAAGCGCAGATCATCACTGGCTCGATCAGGTCCGGGAGGAAGTCGTCGTGTGAGGGGATCATCACCCCAGCGTACGGCCAGCCGCCGCCACGGGGAGCACATAGAATCGTGTAGTGCAGCAGAAGTATGACTCCCGATTCCTCGAAGCCCTCGATTCCGGCACTCTCGTTGCCGACGGCGCGATGGGGACGATGCTGCAGAGCTTCGATCTGACACTCGAGGACTTCGACGATCTCGAGGGCTGCAACGAGATCCTCAACATCACCCGACCGGACGTCGTCCGCCAGGTGCATGAGGCGTACCTGGCAGCCGGAGCCCAGGCGATCGAGACGAACACCTTCGGGGCCAACTACGCCAACCTGCTCGAGTACGACATCCCGGAGCGAATCTACGAGCTGGCCGAGGCGGGCGCCCGCATCGCGCGGGAGGCGGCAGACGCTGCCTCGGGCGAGGGCGACCCGCGGTTCGTCCTCGGGTCGGTCGGACCGGGCACGAAGCTGCCGACCCTGGGCCATGCGCCGTTCGCCACCCTGCGGGACGCCTACCAGCAGCAGACCGAAGGGATGCTCGCCGGCGGGATCGACGCCGTCCTGATGGAGACCTGCCAGGACCTGCTGCAGGCCAAGGCCGCCGTCATCGGCGCGAAGCGGGCGATGGCGGTCATCGGACGCCGGGTGCCGATCATCGTGCACGTGACGGTCGAAACGACCGGGACCATGCTGCTCGGCTCGGAGATCGGGGCGGCACTCAACGCCCTGGCGGCCCTCGGCATCGACATGATCGGACTCAACTGCGCCACCGGCCCCGACGAGATGAGCGAGCATCTGCGCTATCTCTCCACCCACTCGCCGGTGCGCATCTCGGTCATGCCGAACGCCGGGCTGCCCGAGCTGGGGCCAGACGGCGCGGTGTATCCACTGGGCGCCGACGACTTCAGCGCGGCGGTCCGCCGGTTCGTGACCGACTACGGCGTGAGCCTCGTCGGCGGCTGCTGCGGCACGACCCCGGATCACATCAGCGCGCTGCGGGCAGCGGTCGACGGGCTCGCCCCCGCGACGCGCGAACCGGTGCTCGAACCGGGCATCTCCTCCCTCTACCAGAACGTGCCCTACCGTCAGGACGCCGGCGTCCTGCTCATCGGGGAGCGCACGAACACCAACGGGAGCAAGGCCTTCCGCGAGGCGCTGATCGAGGGGCGGATCGACGACTGCGTCGAGGTCGCCAAGGGCCTGGCCCGCGACGGCTCGCACGTCATCGACCTGTGCGTGGACTATGTCGGCCGCGACGGGGCGGCCGACATGGGGCTGCTCGCCGAGCGGTTCGCGACCGCAACGACGCTGCCGATCATGCTCGACTCGACCGAGGTGCCCGTGATCGAGGCGGGCCTGGAGCGCCTGGGCGGCCGGTGCATCATCAACTCGGTCAACCTCGAGGACGGCGACGGTGAGGGCTCTCGGTGGGCCCGGCTGCTGCCGATCATCGTCGAGCACGGCGCCGCGGTCGTCGCGCTCACGATCGACGAGGAGGGTCAGGCGCGAACCGCTGCCGACAAGGTGCGCATCGCCTCTCGGATGATCGACGACCTGCACGACAACTGGGGCATCGCCCACCAGGACATCATGGTCGACACGCTCACGTTCACCGTCGCCACCGGCCAGGAGGAGAGCCGTCGCGACGCCGTCGAGACCATCGAGGGCATCCGCCAGCTCAAGGCCGCCTACCCAGAGGTCAGCACCACCCTCGGGCTGTCGAACGTGTCGTTCGGTCTGAACCCCGCCGCCCGGCAGGTGCTCAACTCGGTCTTCCTGCACGAGTGCCAGGAGGCCGGGCTGGACAGCGCGATCCTGCACGCGAGCAAGATCCTCCCGATGTCGAAGATCCCTGACGAGCAGCGCGAGGTCGCCCTCGACCTGGTCTACGACCGTCGCCGCCCGGCGTCCGGCGACGAACCGGCGTACGACCCGCTCACCCGCTTCCTGGAGATCTTCGAGGGCGTCAAGCTCGCCGGCAGCGCCCAGTCCCGCGCGGAAGAGCTCGCCGCGCTGCCGCTGGACGAGCGGCTCAAGCGGCGGATCATCGACGGTGAGCGGGCCGAACTGGAGGCCGACCTGGACGAGGCCATGCAGACCATCCCGCCGCTGCAGATCATCAACGAGCTGCTGCTCGATGGCATGAAGACCGTCGGGGAGCTGTTCGGCTCTGGGCAGATGCAGTTGCCGTTCGTGCTGCAGTCGGCCGAGGTGATGAAGTCGGCCGTGGCCCACCTCGAGCCGCACATGGAGAAGACCGACGACGCCGGCAAGGGCACGATCGTGCTCGCGACGGTCAAGGGTGACGTCCACGACATCGGCAAGAACCTCGTGGACATCATCTTGAGCAACAACGGCTACACCGTGGTCAACCTGGGGATCAAGCAGCCGGTCAACGCGATCATCGACGCGGCGATCGAGCACAACGCGGATGCCGTGGGCATGTCCGGGCTGCTGGTGAAGTCGACCGTGGTCATGAAGGAGAATCTCGAGGAGCTCAATGCACGCGGTCTGGCCGACCGCTTCCCGGTGGTGCTCGGCGGGGCTGCACTGACCCGCGCGTACGTCGAGGACGACCTCGACGAGGTCTACCAGTCCGACGTCTACTACGCCCGGGACGCCTTCGAGGGTCTACGCGTCATGGACACCGTGATGGCACTGCGTCGCGGCCAGGTCTCGGCGGAGGAGTCAGAGGAGGCGGCCCGCAAGAAGGCCGAGCGCAAGGCCCGCCGCGAGCGGTCGCTGCGGATCGCCGAGCAGCGCCGGGCCGCTGACGAGTCGGTCGTCATCCCGGCACGCTCGGACGTCGCCACCGACAACCCGGTACCGACGCCGCCGTTCTGGGGATCGCGGGTCATCAAGGGCGTGCCGCTCGCGGACTACGCGAGCATGCTCGACGAACGCGCCACCTTCATGGGCCAATGGGGCCTGCGCGGCTCACGCGAGGGCGCGTCGTACGACGAGCTGGTCGAGACCGAGGGCCGCCCGCGGCTGCGGCAGTGGCTGGACCGGGTGCACACCGACTCACTCTCGGAGGCAGCCGTCGTCTACGGCTACTTCCCGTGCGTCTCCGAGGGCGACGACGTCGTCGTGCTGAACGAGGACGGATCCGACCGGGTGCGCTTCACCTTCCCGCGGCAGCGCCGCGACCGGCACCTGTGCCTGGCCGACTTCTTCCGCAGCCGTGAGCAGGCGGACGCCGAGGGCCGGCCCGACGTCATCGCCTTCGACATCGTCACGATGGGCAGTGCGGTGTCCGCCGAGACCGCCCGGCTGTTCGCGGCGGACTCCTACCGCGAGTACATGGAGCTGCACGGCCTATCGGTGCAGCTCACCGAGGCCCTGGCGGAGTACTGGCATCAGCGGATCCGCTCTGAGCTGGTCTTCGACGACGGTCGGCGTGCCTCGGCCGAGGACCCGGCGAACCTCGATGACTTCTTCAAGCTGGGGTACCGCGGCGCACGGTTCGCCTTCGGTTACCCCGCCTGCCCGGACCTGGAGCAGCAGACCAAGCTGATCGATCTGCTGGAGCCCTCGCGAATCGGCGTCGAGCTCTCGGAGGGCTTCCAGCTGCATCCCGAGCAGTCGACCTCGGCACTGGTGTGCCACCACCCCGAGGCGAAGTACTTTGCCACCTGATGTTGAGGACGGCGTGGACCTGAGCGCCTTCGATGCCGTGCTGTTCGACATGGACGGCACGCTGGTCGACACCGAGCCGCTGTGGCACCAGGCTGAGATCGCGCTGTTCGCCGAGCACGATCTTTCCTGGAGCGTCGAGGAGGCGCTGACCCTGACTGGGTGGAACATGCCCGCGGTCGCGCAGTTCATGCAGCAGCGCGGCGTCGACCTTCCGGCGGACCAGATCATCGCCCGGTTGTCGGGTTTCGTGCAGGACGGCATAGCCACCGACATCCCGCTGCACGTCGCCATCGTCGACCTGCTTGCTCGGGCCCGCGCCGCGGGTCTCCCGACGGCAATGGTCACGATGTCCCCGCGCGCCTTGGCCGACGCCGTGCTCGCGGCGCTGCCGGCCGGATCGTTCGACGTCACGCTCGCGGCCGAGGACGTAGAGCGCGGCAAGCCGGACCCCGACCCGTACCTGCAGGCGGCCGCCGCGCTCGGGGTCGACCCGGCACGCTGCCTGGCGATCGAGGACTCCCGGCCAGGAATCGCCTCGGCCATCGCGGCCGGCTGCGTCGTCCGCAGCGTGGGGCCGCTCGCGGGCACCATCGACGGCGCTCCCGCGCTGCACTAGTCAGCGGTGGGCCGCTCAGTACGGCGGTTGATCGTGAAGCTGAGCGCGTGCTCCTCCGGAAAGGGCGGGGGAGTGCCGCCGTACGCCGGGCACAGCGCCTTGTGGTCGCACCAGTCGCACAGCCGGCTCGGGCGCGGGCGGAACTCCTTCGCGTCGATCGAGCGGCGGATCGCGCTCCACAATGCCGTGAGCTGCTGCTCGAGCTTCACCAGTTCGGACTCGTCCGGCGAGTACATCAGCTCGTCCCGGTCGGCCAGATACATGAGCTTCAGCTGGGCAGGGATGGTGCCCGTGGTGCGCCAGATGACCAGGGCATAGAACTTCATCTGGAACAGCGCCTTGGCCTCGAAGGCCTCCCGCGGAGACGCGCCGGTCTTGTAGTCGACCACCCGGACCCGCCCGTCGGGCGCCGTGTCGACGCGGTCGACATAGCCGCGCAGCAGCAGCCCGTCGTCCAGAACCGTCTCCACGAGCAGCTCGCGGCCCGTGGGGTCGAACCGGCGAGGGTCCTCCAGCTCGAAGTAGGTGGTCAGCAGCTGCTGCGCTGACTCCAGCCACTTCGCCACCGCCACGCCGTCCTCGTCGTCGGCGAAGAGGGTCGCCATCTCCGGGTCATCAGCGAGCACCTGCTCCCACGCGGGCTGGACCATCGCGCGCGCCGCCGACGGGGTTCGCTGGTCGCGGGGCAGGTCGAACATCTTCTCGAGCACGGCGTGGACGACGGTGCCGCGCACCGCGGGAGCCGACGGTCGCTCGGGCAGCCGGTCGACGCTGCGGAAGCGGTAGAGCAGCGGGCAGGTCTTGAAGTCGGCCGCCCGCGACGGAGAGAGCGACCCGGTCACCACACCGAGGTCGATCTGCTCGGTGGGGATCTGGTCTTCGTAGGTCTGATCCAGGTGGGTCTGCTCCAGGTGCGTCACGTTCCCCAGGGTAGGTGAGGCGGCCGACAGAATCCGGCTGCGCCGTACGATGGCGGGCGTGCCATCCGCGAGTCGACCGATGCTGATCGCGCGGTTCCTGGGCGCTCCGATCCACATCACCTGGTCCTGGCTGCTGTTCGTGGCCGTGATCGTGCCGCTGTACACGCGGCGCCTGGACGACTGGCTGCCCAGCGGTACGGCGATCGGCGTGAGCATCGGGCTGGCGCTCATGTGGGGCGTCTCCGTGCTGCTGCACGAGCTCGGCCACGTGGTCGCCGCCAAGGCCACCGGATGCGAGGTCGACCGCGTCGAGATCGGGTTCCTCGGCGGGGCCACGACGGTACGAGGAGACGACGACTCCGCCGGCCGCGAGCTGATTATCGCGGCCACCGGACCACTGGTCTCGCTCGGACTGGGGCTCCCCGGTGGCATCAGCCTGCTCGCCGGCAACGGCTCGAACCTCGGGCTGCCCGGAATTCCGGGAATGTTCGTCTCCGCGATCACCATCGCCAACCTTGCCATCGCCGCGTTCAACTTGCTCCCGGGCCTGCCGCTGGACGGCGGACGCGTCGCGATGGCGCTGATCTGGCGGGCCACCGGTAACCGGTTGCGCGCGGTCGTGATCGCCTCGTACATCGGGGAGGCGATCGCGATCGCACTCGTTGGCTACGCGCTGTGGCGGGTGGGGCGCGCCTTCGACCCGAGCCGGGAGATCCCGTGGGTGATCGCCCTGGCGATCATGTCGGCGAGCCTCTGGTCGATGGCGCGGCGCAGTCGGCAGCGCGCCCATCGAGAGCATGAGCTCGCCTCGAGCCCGCTCACCGACCATCTGGTGCCGATCGACGTCCTCGACGGGCGGCTACCGGCGAGCGCGTTGTCGGGTGCGATGACACCACTCGTGCTGGTGCGGCTAAAGGATGGCCTGGGCTACGCCGATCGCGGTGCGCCACCGGGCACGGGGTCGCTGGCCCAGCTGAGCACACCACTGCCACCGAACCGCGTGCTCGGAGAGGCCGCCAGTCGCCTGGACCTCCTCGAGGCACTGCAGGACGGTGCCGCGCCTTGGTACGTCGTCGCAGCCGCAGACGGCACGCCCCTCGGCATCGTCGGCGCCAGCGCCCTGAGCGACCGGTAGCCTTGACCGAGTGACTGCCGACTCCCAGAACCCCCTGCGCCCGGGTGAGCGCGTGCAGCTGACCGATCCCAAGGGACGGATGCACACGATCACCCTCGAGGCTGGTAAGCAGTTCCATACCCACCGCGGGGCGATCGCCCACGACGACCTGATCGGCGGCTCCGAGGGTGTGGTCGTGACGTCGACCGACAGCACCCAGTACCTCGCGTTGCGACCCTTGCTGGCCGACTACGTGCTGTCGATGCCACGCGGTGCGCAGGTGATCTATCCGAAGGACGCCGCCCAGATCGTCGCGATGGGCGACATCTATCCAGGCGCCCGGGTGCTGGAAGCGGGCGCCGGCTCCGGCGCGCTCACCTGTTCGCTGCTGCGCGCAGTCGGTCCCGGCGGATCGGTGACGTCGTACGAGATCCGCGACGATCACGCCGTCGTCGCGGTGCAGAACGTGGAGACCTTCTTCGGCGGGCGGCCCGACAACTGGGAGCTGCGGGTCGCCGACCTCGCGCAGGTAGGGGCGGGCGAGGAGACCTTCGACCGCGTCATCCTCGACATGCTCTCGCCCTGGGAGCCGCTGGACGCGGTCGCGGCACGATTGCGGCCCGGCGGCGTGCTCATCGGCTACGTGGCGACCGTGCCGCAGCTGTCGCGGCTGGTCGAGGCCCTGCGCGCGCACGGCTCGTTCACCGAGCCGTCGTCGTGGGAGTGCCTGATCCGGCCGTGGCACGTCGTCGGGCTCGCGGTGCGACCGGATCACCGGATGATCGCGCATACCGCGTTCCTGGTCACCGCGCGCCGACTCGCGGACGGCGTCCGCCCGCCCGCCCGGCATCGAAAGCCCACGACAGCCCGAGCGGCGCAGGCTGGCGAGCAGGTCGACGAGGTCGAGCAGAACCCCTTCGCACACGCGAACGCGGTCGACCCCGAACCAGTCGGGGCCGACCACGATCAGCCGAAGAAGCGGTTACGACCCCGTCTTCCGTAGCGCGTTCTCGACCCAGCGATCGCCGTGGTAGCCGTAGTCACCGGCCCGCGACCGAACGTCGTCGGACTCCGGCTCACGCGAGGTCGCGGTGGCGCCGGACGCAGCGCCGCCGGGCGCCGTCTCGTCGGAGGTGGCTCCCGGCGTCGGCGAGCCGGACCCCGTCCCGTCGGATGGGATGAAGTCCGCAACCGGGCGCGGTGCGTCGTTCGCCGGCTCCGATGCGCGCGGGCCGTCCGTGAAGTCCTCGCCGGTGGCGTCGGTGACATCGCTGAAGGTCATCGTGCCGGTGCGCCGCTCGGACGGCGGCAGATCGGCGTCCCGGTACGACCCGTCCGTGTAATGCTCACCCGCCGGGTAGGTGAAGCCGGGCTCGACCGGACGCGAGTCCCCGACCGAGCCGGGGGCGAGGTCGAACGGGTTCTCGTTGACGTTCTTGCCGTCGGCGAGGTCCATCGCCTCGACATAATCGGCGGCGCGGGACCGGTTGGCGACCTTGAACGCCACCCACGACAGCAGGGCGGGGAGCAGACCCACCAGCAGCCCGCCGAAGGCGAACCGGCTCAGCAGCGACGCCAGCACCTCATTGCGGGCGCCGGCGCTGGCTGCCAGCGCGTCGATGCGGATGAAGTAGACCACGAGCGCGGCCAGCACGCAGCCCAGCACGACACCGAACCAGGTGCCGAACAGGGCGGCCGCGCCATTGCGCGGAGAGGCCTTGCGCGCGGCCAGCAGCGTGACCAGGCCGGCAACCAGGGCGACCAGCACGACCGACACGTAGAAGGTCACGTGCACGCTGGTCGGGGGCTGATCGACGCGGAAGGGCCATTCGAGACCGGCGAAGCTGCCGGTCGTGAGCAGAGTGGGAAGAATCGCCTGGCTCGTGCCACGCGCGGCCAGCTCGGCGCCCGTCCACACGACGCCCGCAAGGGCGGCTGCAGAGACGAGAGCCGCCACGAGGGCGGAGGCGAGAGAGCGTGCTCTGTACATGACAGCCACGGTAGAGGGCAACTCGACGGTCGGGCGGGAGGCGCTCCGCGCGTCCCACGAGTATTCATCCGTCCCACGGGCCCCACGCGCGCGAGCGTCGCGTCAGCCGCCGCACACCGCTATAGAGTGAAGAGATGAGCGAGCAGAACACCCCCGCCCCCGCTGACGGTCAGTCCGCGACCCAGGTGCGCCTGCTCCAGCAGGAGATCGAGCGGCTGCGCGCGAAGATTGCCAACGGTCCCGCGGCCTCGCGACTGGTGTCCGAGCGGCTGGTCGAGTCACAGCAGCGGGCCCAGGCGATGGCCGACCGGAATGAGAAGCTGGTCGCTACCCTGCGCGATGCCAAGGACCAGCTGGCTCATCTGCGCGAGGAGATCGACCGGCTCGCGGCCCCACCCAACGGATTCGCCGTCTATCTGCGATCGCACGACGAGAGCACCGTCGACATCCTCAGCGCCGGCCGCAAGATGCGGGTCGGCATCTCCCCGGAGATCGCCGCCGACCGACTGCAGCGCGGCTGCGAGGTGATCCTCAACGAGGCGCTGAACGTCGTCGACGTCGTCGGGTACGACCGAGCCGGCGAGGTCGTCGCGGTCAAGGAGATCCTCACCGACGTCCACGATGTCCCCGAGCGCGCCCTCGTCGCGACCCACACCGACGAGGAGCGGGTGTGCTATCTCGCCGACACGCTGAGGGACGGCACGCTGCGAATCGGCGACAGCGTGCTCATGGAGAGCAAGTCTGCCTATATCTACGAACGCATCCCCAAGAGCGACGTCGAGGATCTCGTGCTGGAGGAGGTCCCCGACATCTCCTACGACGACATCGGCGGACTGCAGGGCCAGATCGAGCTGATCAAGGACGCCGTCGAGATGCCGTTCCTGCACGCCGACCTGTACGCCGAGCACCTCCTGCGTCCGCCGAAGGGGGTGCTGCTGTACGGGCCGCCGGGCTGCGGCAAGACCCTCATCGCCAAGGCGGTCGCCAACTCGCTGGCCAAGCAGATCCATGCGGCCCGGGTAGCCGCCGGCGACGAGCCGGACAACGGCAAGCTGGCGCGCTCCTACTTCCTGAACATCAAGGGGCCCGAGCTGCTCAACAAGTTCGTCGGTGAGACCGAGCGCCACATCCGGACCATCTTCGGTCGGGCTCGCGAGAAGGCCAGCGAGGGGACGCCGGTCATCGTGTTCTTCGACGAGATGGAGTCCATCTTCCGCACCCGCGGCACCGGCGTGAGCTCGGACGTCGAGACGACGATCGTGCCGCAGCTGCTGGCCGAGATCGACGGCGTCGAAAGCCTGGAGAACGTCATCGTCATCGGCGCGTCCAACCGCGAGGACATGATCGATCCCGCGATCCTGCGCCCAGGTCGCCTCGACGTGAAGATCAAGATCGAGCGGCCGGACGCCGAGGCCGCGGCCGACATCTTCTCGAAGTACCTCACGCCAGAGCTGCCGATCAACTCCGAGGACCTCGCCGAGCACGACGGCGACCGGGCGGCCACGATCGAGGCCATGATCCAGGCCGTCGTAGAGCGGATGTACGCCGAAACCCCCGACAACGAGTTCCTCGAGGTCACCTACGCCAACGGCGAGAAGCAGACCATGTACTTCAAGGACTTCAACTCCGGGGCGATGATCCAGAACATCGTGGACCGAGCCAAGAAGCTCGCCATCAAGGACTATCTGCTCACCGGGGCGCGCGGGCTGCGGGTCGGGCACCTGATGACCGGCGTGATCGACGAGTTCACCGAGAACGAGGACCTGCCCAACACGACCAACCCCGATGACTGGGCGCGGATCTCGGGCAAGAAGGGCGAGCGGATCGTCTACATCCGCACCCTCATCTCCAACAAGTCCAAGAACCCCGGGCAGGCGATCGAGACGATGCACGGAACGGGGCAGTACCTCTGATGAGCGTCCGCCGCATCATCGGCACCGAGGTCGAGTACGGCATTAGCGTCCCCGGCGACCCGATGGCCAATCCGATGCTGCTGTCGGCCCAGTTGGTCGATGCATACGCGGCCACCGACACGCCGCGCCGCAAGCCGGCGTGGGACTGGGTGGGAGAGGATCCGCTGGCCGATGCCCGGGGCTTTCAGGTCCCGGCCGACGAGGCGCTCGACCACACCGGCAGGGACGCCGACGACGATCCGTACCTCGCCAATGTGGTGCTCACCAACGGCGCCCGGTTCTACGTCGACCACGCCCACCCCGAATACTCCGCGCCCGAGGTCACCAATCCACGTGACGCGGTGCTCTGGGACAAGGCGGGGGAGCGGGTGGTCGAGGAAGCCGCGCGTCGACTGGCGTCCGTGCCGGGCAACCCGCAGATCTCGCTGTACAAGAACAACACCGACAACAAGGGCGCCTCCTACGGCACCCACGAGAACTACCTCGTTCGTAGATCGACACCGTTCGATGATCTGGTCGAGCATCTGACGCCGTTCTTCGTGACCCGGCAGATCTACTGCGGTGCCGGACGCGTCGGCATCGGCCAGGACGGCTCCACCCCCGGGTTCCAGCTCTCTCAGCGAGCGGACTTCTTCGAGGCCGAGGTGGGTCTCGAGACCACCCTGAGACGACCGATCATCAACACCCGCGACGAGCCGCACGCCACGGCCGCCAAGTACCGGCGACTGCACGTGATCGTCGGTGACGCCAACCTGGCCGAGACGTCCACCTACCTCAAGGTCGGGACCGCAGCAGTCGTCCTCGCGATGATCGAGTACGGCGCCGCCCCGAAGGGCCTGCGCCTGGCGGACCCCGTCCCAGCGATCCACGCGGTGTCCCACGACTGGCAGTTCACCAGGACCCTGGCGCTGCACGACGGGCGGCGGCTCACCGCCCTGCAGATCCAACGCGAGTATCTCGAGGCGGCCGAACGTTTCATGGCCCCCGACCTCGACCCCGCGACCGCCGAGCTGCTGACCACCTGGCGCGCAGTCCTCGACGCCCTCGAGAGCGACCCGATGAGCCTGGCCGACCGTCTCGACTGGGTGGCCAAGCTGCGGCTGCTGGAGGCCTACCGAGGACGCGACAGCCTCGGGTGGGCCAGCCCCCGCGTGGCCCTGGTCGACCTGCAGTACTCCGACGTACGCCTCGACAAGGGCCTGTACAACCGGCTCGTGCACCGCGGCGCCATGCGCACCCTCGTCGACGAGGACGAGGTGCAGCAGGCCATGACCACCCCGCCTCAGGACACGCGGGCATACTTCCGCGGCGAGTGCATCCGCCGCTTCGGCCTCGACGTCGCCGCGGCGTCCTGGGACAGCGTCGTGCTCGACGTCGGGCGGCCAGGATATGTTCGAGTGCCGATGATGGAACCCCAGCGCGGCACCAGAGCCCACGTCGAGGAGCTCCTGAGCACCGCACGGGACGCCGCCGACCTGGTCGACCGGCTCGCCACCACCCCCTGACCACCGCCACCACGACACGAAGGAGTCGACATGTCACAGGAGAACGTCGAACGCCAGCGACCCACCGGCGACGCCGAGCCTGACGACACCGCCGCTCCCGCAGCCGGCGCCGCCCAGGCCCACCAGCAGATGTCCGACGACCTCGACTCGATTCTCGACGAGATCGACGGCGTCCTCGAGTCCAACGCCGAGGAGTTCGTCAAGCAGTTCGTGCAGAAGGGCGGCCAGTAACCCCGTGCCACACGACACTCCGTTCGGCGGACTGCCGGCCCCCTATCTGAGCGAGGGCGGCTCGTCGTTCACCGACTTCCTTGGCCGCGCCCAGCCCGACCTGCTGCCCGGGCGCCGCCCACTGCCGCCCGGCACCATCGGGGCCGACGCGCCGCACGGCACCACCATCGTCAGCGCCACCTTCGCCGGCGGCGTGGTGATTGGCGGGGACCGGCGCGCCACCATGGGCAACCTGATCGCCCAACGCGACATCGAGAAGGTGTACGCGGCCGACGCGCACAGCGCGATCGGCATCGCCGGAGCCGCCGGCATCGCCCTCGACATGGTCCGGCTCTTCCAGATCGAGCTCGAGCACTACGAGAAGATCGAGGGCGCCACGCTCTCCCTCGACGGCAAGGCCAACCGGCTCTCCGCCATGCTGAAGGGCAACCTCTCGATCGCCCTCCAAGGGCTCGCCGTACTGCCGCTGTACGTCGGGTATGACGAGGACCAAGCCCCAGAGCGCGCCGGCCGGATCTTCAGCTACGACGTCACCGGCGGATGCTACGAGGAGCAGTTCTTCCACGCCATCGGATCGGGCTCGATGTTCGCCAAGAGCTCGCTCAAGAAGCTCTGGAACCGCGATCTGGACGAGAACGGCGTCGTTCACGCCCTCATCGAGGCGCTCTACGACGCCGCGGACGACGATACCGCCACGGGCGGGCCGGACCTCACCCGCGGACTGTTCCCGATCTGCATGGTCATCACCCGCGACGGCGTCCGGCGGGTCACCGACGCCGAGATCGAGCAGATCTGCGACGACGTCCTCTCCGGACGCACGCAGCGCCTGCGCCGCGACCGCTCCGTCTCCAGCGAGCACACCCCCCAAGGCTCCGGCCGATGACCAAGGAGCGCGCCAACGCATGACCATGCCCATGTATCGATGCTCTCCGCCGCAGCCGAACGACCAGATCAAGGAGCGCGCAGCCGTATGAGTATGCCCATGTATCGATGCTCTCCGCCGCAGCCGAACGACCAGATCAAGGAGCGCGCAGCCGTATGAGTATGCCCATGTACCGATGCTCTCCGCGGCAGCCGAACGCCATCAGTGAGGAGCGCGCCACCGCATGACTATGCCCATGTATGCCTCGGCCGAGCAGATCATGCGGGACAAGACCGACTACGCCCGCAAAGGCATCGCCCGTGGTCGCTCCGTCGTCGTCCTGTCCGCAACCGACGGCGTCGTCCTCATCGCCGAGAACCCCTCCTCGACCCTGCACAAGGTCGCCGAGATCTACGACCGCATCGGGTTCGCCGCCGTCGGCCGGTACAACGAGTTCGAGAACCTCCGCCAGGCCGGAATCCGATACGCCGACACCCGCGGCTTCGCCTACGACCGCCGCGACGTCACCGGACGCGGCCTCGCCAACGCCTACGCCCAGACCCTCGGCACCATCTTCAGCGAGCAGCTCAAGCCCTTCGAGGTCGAGATCTGCGTCGCCGAGGTCGGACCCACCCAGGCCGACGACCAGCTCTACCGGCTCACCTTCGACGGATCGGTCGTCGACGAACCAGGTTTCGTCGCCATGGGAGGCCAATCCGACGCCATCACCACCAGCCTCAAGAGCAGCTACGACGACACCATCGACATCCAGCAGGCCATCACGATCGTCGTCCAGGCACTCTCGAGCGGCGGCAACGGTCCGGACCGGGAGATTCCCTCCACCAACCTCGAGGTAGCGGTGCTCGAACGCGGCCGCGAAGGCCGCGCCTTCCGGCGGCTTTCCACCGCCCGAATCGAGGAAATCCTCGGCAACGGCGAACCGGCCTCCAGCCCTGACGAGCCGCAATCCGCCAAGCCCGGCCAGGCGGACTCCGCCACCACACCCGCTCCGGAGTCACACGACACCCAGGACGACCAGGCCATGAGCACCGGCGGCGAATCCGAGCCGCCCCGCGACGAACCCGGCGAGAACCAGCCCTCCTCATGAGCGCGCTGCCGCGCCGCATCTTCGGCATCGAGACTGTCCTGCCACGCCACCAGGACGCATCATGAGCGTGCTGCCGCGCCGCATCTTCGGCATCGAGACTGTCCTGCCACGCCACCAGGATGCATCATGAGCGTGCTGCCGCGCCGCATCTTCGGCATCGAGACTGAATACGGCGTCACCTGTACATTCCAAGGCCAGCGCCGCCTCTCACCCGACGAAGTCGCCCGCTACCTCTTCCGCCGCGTCGTCTCCTGGGGACGCTCCTCCAACGTGTTCCTCGCCAACGGATCCCGCCTCTACCTCGATGTCGGCTCGCACCCCGAGTACGCCACCGCCGAGTGCGACTCGCTGCACGACCTCGTCGTCCACGACCGCGCAGGGGAGCGGATCCTCGAAGGACTCATGCACGAAGCCGAGGAACGGCTCGCCGCCGAAGGAATCGACGGGCAGATCTACCTTTTCAAGAACAACACCGACTCCGCCGGCAACTCCTACGGCTGCCACGAGAACTACCTGATCACCCGCAACCGCGAGCTCAGCAAGACGACCGAGGTGCTGGTCCCTTTCCTGCTCACCCGACAGATCATCTGCGGCGCCGGGAAGGTCCTGCAGACCGCCAAAGGAACCGTCTACGCCTTCAGTCAGCGAGCCGAGCACGTGTGGGAGGGGGTCTCCAGCGCGACCACGCGCTCGCGCCCCATCATCAACACCCGCGACGAGCCGCACGCCGACGCCGAGAAGTACCGTCGCCTGCACGTGATCGTCGGCGACTCCAACTGCAGCGAGAGCACCACGCTGCTGAAGGTCGCCTCCTGCGATCTCGTGCTGCGCATGGTCGAGAGCGGCGTCAGCTTCCCCGACCTCACGATCGAGAACCCGATCCGCGCGATCCGCGAGATATCGAAGAACATCGATGACCTGGCGGCGATCAGGATGGCCAACGGGAGCACGATGACCGCGGTCGAGATCCAGCGGGTCTATCTCCAGCGGGCCATCGAGTTCTGTGCGCAGAACGATGTCGACCCCGAGCACCGGCAGGCAGTGACGCTATGGGAGCACACCCTCGATGCGATCGAGTCCGGGAACTACTCGGCGATCAACCGAAGCATTGACTGGGCCATCAAGAAAAACCTCATCGACCGTTACCGCGAACGGAACGGGCTCGACCTCGACGATCCTCGCGTGCTACAGCTCGACCTCGCCTATCACGACATCAAGCGGGGGAGAGGACTGTTCCCGGTGCTCGAGGCCAAGGGCGCGGTCGACCGGCTCAGCACGGACGAGCAGGTGTCGTCTGCGGAGACGACACCACCCCAGACGACCAGGGCCAAGCTGCGTGGGGACTTCGTCCGCACGGCGCAGGAACTCCGCCGCGACGTCACCGTCGACTGGGTACACCTGAAGCTCAACGACCAGTCCGCCCGGACGATCCTGTGCCGCGACCCGTTCAAGAACGTCGACGAACGGGTCGAGCGGATGATCGAGGGCATGCGGCAGGCGGCACCGCGGCCTCGCTGAGCAGACCCGCAGCGAACCGGCCGGCCGCCGCGTTGACGAGGAAGTAGGCGTAGTCCTCATCGAGCCCCCGTCCCATCGTGGAGAGCCGCACCGGGACCGCCCGCAGCGCGTCGTCGAGCCCCTCGGTGTGCACCTCGTGGATCGTCGCGCGATCGGGAAGGGCGGCCAGATCCCGGGTGATCGCCGCGCCCAGGCCGGGCCGCGACGTGGGCAGATCGCCGTCCGGCCCGGCCAGTCCAGCCGGCAGCGGGATGTCGACCGGCACCAGCCCGACCTTGAAGAAGGCCGTCGTGGAGTGATGCGAGACGCCGACATGGCGACCACGTGGGTCCGCGTCCGAGATGCGCAATGCTCCCACCGGCCGGCCACCCACGGCGTACGCCGCATTGAGCGCCTCGCCTGCGGCCACCCCTGAGAAGCCCCATGGCGTGCCCGTGCCCAGGTTGCCGGGCCCCTGGGTCACGATCGCCAGGTCCGCACGCAGTACCTCGCGTGCGGCGATCAGGCCGCTGTGCACCGTGACCGCCTCCAGGTCACCGCCGACCGCCTGGCCGACGGTGATCGTCCCGCACAGCAGCGAGCCCAGCTCCGCGACCGTCCGCGAGAACCAGGCGGGCAGCGCGCCACCGTCGGTCCAGACGTACGCGATCCGGGCCGCGGGCCGATCCGCCCGAACCCCCGCGACGATCGCCGGCAACGCCGAGTGCAGATCGGCGGCAACCACGGGCATCCCGTCGACGCTCTCGCGCGCCGCGATAGCGGCGTGGTGCGGCGAGTCCTGCTCGTCCACCCCCAGGACGGTCGCCTGCAACGGGCTATAACGCATCTTCACCAGGTGTCCGGCGCCCTCTCGGTCCTCCGGCAGCCGATCGAGGTTCGCGATCACCACGGCGTACCCGCCGGTGCCCAGGCCCATCGCCAGCGCAGTCGTGTTCACCAGCACTCGATCACCTACCGCGGGTAGACCCACGAGTGCGGGATAGGCGATCCCCTTTGCCTCGAAGTCGGGCTCATCACCCCGGCCCTGAACCGTCAGCCGCAGCTCCTGCGCGCCGCGCCAGCCTTTGCCGAGCGAGTCGACCCGAGCCTGCCGCCACCGGATAAGCGACCCATGCTCCCGCGCGTTCTGCATCCCGCCACACTATCGGCTCGGCACCGGCTGCAACGGGCCTCCGGCGGCTAGGGTGGGCAACGTGTCGAGCGCGAAGAACGAGAGGCTGCTGACCCTCCTCATCTGCCTGATGTCGACCCGCCAGTTCCTCACCGCTGACCGGATCCGGGACGCCGTCGTGGCGTACGGCCGCGACTACTCACCCAAGGGGCAGCAGGCCTTCGAGCGCAAGTTCGAGCGCGACAAGGAGGACTTGCGCGAGCTGGGGGTGATCATCGAGACGGGCACCAACTCCTTCACCGACACCGTGCCCGGCTACCGGATCAAGGGGCGTGAGAACAATCTGCCGGACATCTCGCTGACGCCGGCCGAGGCCACCGTCGTCGCCCTCGCCTCCGACTGGTGGCGCAGCGCGCAGTTCGCCTCCGCGACCCAGGGCGCGGTCCAGAAGCTCAAGGCCGCGGGAATCGCGATCGACGCCGAGCAGGCCGAGCAGTGGCAGCCGCAGCTGCGGGGCTCGGACGCCGCCTTCGACGTCCTGCTGCAGGCAGCGACCGAGCAGCGTGAGGTCCGCTTCGACTACCGCTCGCGCTCCAGCGAGCCGCCGATCTCCCGCCGGCACGTCCAGCCGTGGGGGCTCGTCTCCTGGAAGGCCCGCTGGTACCTCGTCGGTCATGACCTCGACCGCGGCGAGCAACGGGTGTTCCGTCTCTCGCGCATCGTGAGCGAGGTGGAGCTCGCGAGCGGCCCGGCGTCCTTCGAGCGGCCGGCCGACCTCGACCTGCGCGCCGCCGTCGGGGGACCGGGCTTCAGCCAGCCGATCCGGGTGGTGCTGCGTCTGCACGGGGCTCAGGCCCCAGGGCTGCGGCGGATGACGAATGGTGTCGAGCAGCCCTCGGACGACGACCTCATCGCGATCGCCGTCCGCGACGGCGGCATGCTCGCCGGGATCGTCGCGCCGTACGCCGGCCAGATCGAGGTGATCGAGCCCCCGGAGGCGCGCGAGGCCGTCGTCCGGCGGCTCGAGCAGCTCGCGGCGATGACCGGAGGGCAGTCCTGATGGGCGGCATCGGCAGTCAGCGAGCACAGCTGCGACGGATGAGCCTGCTGGTCCCGTTCCTGCTGACCCACCCTGGCACGTCGGTGGCGGATCTGGCCCGCGAGTTCGAGACCAGCCCGGCTCAGATCCGCAAGGACCTCACGACGCTGTCGTTCTGCGGCCTGCCCGGTCAGGGCATGGGCGATCTGATCGAGGTCGTGTACGACGGCGACCGCGTCTCGATCACCGAGAACGCCGGAATCGAGCGGCCGCTGCAGCTGACGGCCGCCGAAGCCAGCTCGCTTGTCATCGCGCTGCGCTCGCTCGCCCAGAGCCCCGGCACGGTCAGCCACGACGCCATCCTCGGAGCGCTGGCGAAGCTGGAGAGCGTCGCTGGGTCGCGGGTGCAGTCACCGGTCGCGGTCGAGCCGGCCCCGACGTCCGACGCCACGGACGAGCTGCGCGCCGCGCTCGAACGCGACCATGCCGTGCGGATCGACTACTGGACGGCATCCCGCGACGAGGTCACCACCCGCACGGTCGACCCCATCCGGCTGTTCCGGGTCGATGGGTTGGACTACCTGGAGGCGTGGTGCCGGCGCGCCGAGGCGGTGCGCACCTTCCGGCTGGATCGCATCGGCGCGCTCGACGTCCTCGACGAGCCGCGTGAGCAGCACGCCGGGCTCGAGCGGGATCTCAGCGCCGGTGTCTACACGCCGAGCGAGCACGACCTCGACGTGACCTTGGATCTCACCCGGGCTGGTCATTGGGTCACCGAGTACTACGACACCCAGCAGGTCAGCGACACCGACGACGGGGGAGCGCGAGTACGGCTGCGGCTCAGCCCCGACAGCCTGGACCGGCTGCTGACCCAATTGGGACCCGAGGGCATCGCTTCCTACGCCGACCCGGCCGTCTCTGCCGCGGCCGAGAGGGTCGCGCAGCGCAGCCGCGAGGCCCTGGAGCGCTACCGCCGCGGCGGACCATAGACTGGCACGCATGGTCTGGTGGATCTGTCTCGCCGTCGTCGTGGTCGCACTCGTTGCGCTGGGCGCGATGCTCCTCGAGCTGCGCGCGAAGACGACCCGGCTGCAGAAGGCGATCACGCTCGCCCAGCAGCGCACCGAGCCCGGAATCAACGCCGTGCGGCTGATCACCGCGATTCCGCGGCCGTCCCTCGCACTCGCCAAACCCGAGATGCGCGTCGTCGGCGCCGTGGGCGGCGCCTCGGAGGCCGACCGTCCTAGGTAGCGCGTGGTAGCACGGATCGCGACCGCGCGACATACACTGGCAGACGACCCCGAGACGAAGGAACGTCATGAACCTCGGCCCGCTGGAGATCGCGATCATCGCGATCGTCATCTTCGCTCTGTTCGGATACAAGAAGCTGCCCGATGCCACCCGTGCAGTCGGCCGCTCGCTGCGCATCTTCAAGGGCGAGATGAAGGGCATGAAGGACGACGACCTCGCCACTAGAGCCGAGGCGCAGACCGTCCGGGCCCCCATCGAGAGCACCGGCGCGCAGCCGCAGCAGGCTCCCCGGACGACGCCCGCACATGATCAGCCCACCGTCAAGCCCACTCAGGTCCCGCCCACCTCGGCGACCTAGCCCACCGCCCAGCGCATCGTGGCGGTGAGCCTCCCTTCACGTCGGTCCAAGGCCAGCAAGCCGCCGAAGACCCCCGACGGCTCGATGACGCTCGTCGAGCACCTCAGCGAGCTCCGCTCGCGCATCTTCAAGTCGCTGCTGTTCATCGCGCTCGGCGCCGTCGTCGGGTTCATCTGGTATGACCACGGTCTACTGGACTTCCTCAAGCAGCCCTATTGCGCCATCCCCGAGGAGATGCGCTTCCCCAACGAGGGCTGCCAGCTGATCTTCCTCGACCCTGCGGGCGGTCTGCTGCTGCGCCTGAAGGTGTCCTTCCTCGTCGGCGTGATCATCTCCGCGCCGTTCTGGCTCTATCAGCTGTGGGCATTCGTCACCCCGGGCCTGCACAAGAACGAACGCCGGTGGAGCATCACGTTCGTCGCGGCGTCCACGACGCTGTTCGCCCTCGGCACGGTGTGCGCATGGCTGACGATCCAGGCCGGCTTGCAGATCCTCCTGGGGCTTGCCGGCGACGGGGTCACGTCGGCGCTCACTGCGCCCGAGTATCTCAACTTCGTCATCATGATCGCGTTCGTGTTCGGCGTGAGCTTCGAGATCCCGCTGCTCATCGTGATGCTGAACCTCGTCGGGGTGCTGGGCTACGAGACCTTGAAGAGGTCCCGTCGCTGGCTGATCTTCCTCACCTTCGTCTTCGCGGCCCTGATCACGCCGACCCAGGACCCCTTCTCGATGCTGATGATGGCGGTGCCGATGGTGCTGCTGTTCGAGGGCGCGATTCAGTTCGCCCGCGTCCACGACAAACGGGCCGCCAAGCGCGCGGCGGAGGACGGCATCGCAGCCGTCGACGACGACGAGCCGTCACCACTTGATGCGCGCCCGTCCGTGCTGGACACCACGCCGTCGCCGATCGACGAGACCGCGCCAGATGACCGCCCGGCCGCGGCGCACACGCCGATCCACCCGGACGACGCGAGGACTCGCTAAGCGCGCCGCCTCGGCGCCCGAGATGGGTACGCTCGGGCCATGGACAGCCCCGCCGCGGCCTTCGCGCGCGCCGCCCGCCGCAGCCGGTATCCCCATCTGAACGAGTTCGCCGCCATGCTGTCGTTCGAGCTCGACGAGTTCCAGATCACGGCCTGCCAGTCGCTCGAGGACGGGCACGGCGTCCTCGTGTGCGCCCCGACCGGCGCCGGCAAGACCGTCGTCGGCGAGTTCGCCGTCCACCTCGCGCTGGCCCGCGGACAGGGCTGCGCCTACACCGCGCCCATCAAGGCCCTGTCGAACCAGAAGTACGCCGACCTGGTCCGCCGCCACGGCAGCCACAACGTGGGCCTGCTGACCGGAGATAACTCCATCAACCCGCACGCTCCGATCCTCGTGATGACAACCGAGGTGCTGCGCAACATGCTGTACGTCGGCAGCGACACCGTGGACCGGCTGGGATTTGTCGTGATGGACGAGGTGCACTATCTCGCCGACCGTTTCCGCGGCGCCGTCTGGGAAGAGGTGATCATCCACCTTCCCGAGCAGGTCCAGCTCGCGTCGCTGTCAGCCACGGTCAGCAACGCCGAGGAGTTCGGGGCCTGGCTGCACGAGGTCCGCGGCAACACCGACGTAGTGGTCACCGAGCACCGGCCCGTGCCGCTCTGGCAGCACATGATGCTCGGGAACCGCCTGTATGACCTCCTGGCGGAGAAGGGCCGCAAGCGGCTGGTGAATCCCGAGCTGGAGCGGGCCAGCCGGCAGCAGGCCCAGCGGGTCGGGAACTGGTCTCCCGGCCGCGGCGGGCCCCGCGGACGGCGCGGCTCCTGGCGCCCCCAGCGCCGCACCGACGTGATCGAGAAGCTCGACCGGCAGGGTCTGCTCCCGGCGATCTACTTCATCTTCAGCCGGGTCGGGTGTGACGCGGCGTTGGAGCAGTGCCGCGCCTCCGGCGTCCGGCTGCTCGATGACCTCGAGCGCGAGGAGGTGCGGCGTACCGCGATGCGCCGCACCAGCGAGCTCAGCGAGGCCGACCTCGAGGTGCTGGGCTTCTGGGAGTGGCTCGATGCCCTGGAGCACGGGTACGCCGCCCACCACGCCGGGATGATCCCAGCGTTCAAGGAGACCGTCGAAGACCTGTTCGTCCGGGGTCTGTGCAAGGTCGTGTTCGCCACCGAGACGCTCGCCCTCGGCATCAACATGCCGGCACGCAGCGTCGTCCTCGAGCGGCTGG
The DNA here is from genome assembly GCF_900292035.1 of Blastococcus sp. Marseille-P5729. Taxonomy (NCBI): domain Bacteria; kingdom Bacillati; phylum Actinomycetota; class Actinomycetes; order Geodermatophilales; family Geodermatophilaceae; genus Blastococcus; species Blastococcus sp. Marseille-P5729. Next base: position 331,882 of record NZ_OMPO01000001.1, read on the forward strand.
TGAAGTTCAACGGCGAGAACCACGTGCGACTCACGCCGGGCGAGTACACCCAGCTCACCGGCCGCGCCGGACGCCGCGGCATCGACATCGAGGGGCACGCCGTGACCCTCTGGAGCCCCGACATCAGCCCGGCCGAGGTGGCGAACCTCGCCACTACCCGCACCTTCCCCCTGAAGAGCTCGTTCAAGCCGTCGTACAACATGGCGGTGAACCTGGTCGGCCAGCTGGGCCGCGCGGCCAGCAAGCAGCTGCTGGAGCGCTCGTTCGCGCAGTATCAGGCCGACCGCGCGGCGGTGGGCCTGGCCACGCGCCGTGAGCAGGCCCAGCAGGAGGCCCGCAGCAAGCAGGCCGAGGTCACCTGCGAGCGCGGCGACGTGACCGAGTACGCCGATCTGCGACGCCAGATCAGCGACATCGAGCGCAGCAGCACCAAGGCACGCAACGCGGCTCGCCGCGACCAGGTCGCCTCATCCATGAAGCGGTTGCGCCGCGGCGACATCATCGAGATCCCCAGTGGCAAGCACCGGGGAGTGGCCGTCGTCCTCGAGTCCCACGACCAGCCCGCGCCGCACCTGACGGTGCTCACCGGGGACCGCTGGTCGGGCCGCGTCGAGGCGGCGTCCTTCCACGGGCAGATCGAGCCGATCGGCCGCATGAAGGTCAACAAGTCCTTCAACCACCGCTCGGCGCAGGCCCGTCGTGACCTGGGCAGCAACCTGACCCGGCTCGCCCAGGACCTGCCGCGACCCGCACGGGTGCGCCCACCGCTCGTCGATCACGAGGCTCTTGCGACGCTGCGGACCCAGCTGCGCGCCCACCCCGTGCACTCCTGCCCGGACCGCGAGCAGCACGTACGGGACCTGGAGGACGCGCGCGCCGCGTGGCGGGCCAGTGACCGGCTGGCGAGCAAGCTCGATCGCCGTACGGCCTCTCTCGGCCGAACCTTCGACCGCATCTGCCAGCTGCTGACCGACCTGGGCTATCTCGCGGACGACGACACGATGACCGAGGCAGGGCGGTTGCTGTCACGGTTGTGGAGCGAGTCCGACCTGCTCATCGCGCAGTGTCTACGGACCGGCGCCTGGGACGAGCTCACCGCGGCCGACCTGGCTGCCGTCGTCTCCGCGACCCTCTACGAGCCGCGATCGGGCGACTACTTCGACACCGCGACCGTCCCGGTCGGCTCCAAGCGGGTCCGCGCGGCGCTGGCGCGGCTGCATTCGGAGTGGGCGATGATCGAGGACCTCACCTCCCGCATCGACGCTCAGCCGGTGCGGCGCCCGGACCCCGGCTTCGCCCTTGCTGCCTATCGATGGACCAGCGGTGACTCGCTCGCGGTCGTGCTGTCCAACCTCGCCCGCGCGGGTGTGGAGACCGCACCGGGCGACTTCGTGCGGTGGTGCCGGCAGGTCATCGACGTCCTCGAGCAGCTGGCCCGGCTCGATCCGGGCCAGGCCGGCGCCGTCCCGTCGACAGCGGCGCGCGCCGTGGCCGCCATGCGCCGGGGAGTGCTTGCCGATCCGACCCGCCCACCCGGCACCGACATCGATCTGGAGGTTATGGATGAGCTCGACGCCGACGAGGCGGAGCTGCCGGATTTCATGGCCGACGACGAAACCGGGTCGGGAGCGCCTGCGTCCTAACGCCTGGTGGTGCGGTTCTAGGGGGCTATGCCGCACCACCACCTAATCTTTCGGCCACGCCGCTTTTGGCCGCGCCGCACGCGCGGGGTTGGCCCGGACGGGTACTCTTGCGGCAGTGCGGCCCGCGCCGCTGGTGACAACCGATACGAGCAAGGGGAGACGATGACCTATCCGCCGACTGGCGACGGAAGCCAGGGCAACAACCCGTCCCAGAACCCACCGACCGGCGGCACCCCATCGCAGGACCCGTACGGCCAGCAGCCACAGCAGTGGGGGCAGCAGGGCGGCGGTTACGACCAGCAGCAGTACGGTCAACCCCAGCAGCCCTCGTACGGCGATCAGCAGTACGGCCAGCCGGCTCAGGGCGGTGGCTGGGGCGACTCGACCCAGCAGGGCTACGGTCAGGACGCCGGTGCGCAGCCGTCGTACGGCCAGCCGGATGCCGGCTACGGCCAGCAGGGCTACGGGCAGGACGCCGGCTACGGCCAGCAGTATCCCTCGACCGGCGCGCAGCAGACGCCGGTCACCGGCGGCATCCAGACCCCGGACAGCCAGAGCACCCAGGTCTACGGCCAGCCCGGATACGACCAGCAGTACGGCCAGCAGGCCTATGGCCAGGACGCAGGCTACGGCCAGCAGGGCTACAGCCAGGACGCCGCCTACGGCCAGCAGTACGGCCAGCAGGGCGGGTTCGACGTGCAGGCGGCGCAGTACGGAGCGCCGGCGTACGGCCAGACCGGGGCTCAGCAGTGGGGTTCCGCGCCCACTCAGAAGAAGTCCAACAAGGGCCTGATCGCCGGCATCGCAGCCGCCGCGGTGCTGCTGCTCGGCGGCCTCGGCACCTGGCTCGCGCTGGGCCCGATGTCCACCAAGGTCCTGGACAAGGACAAGCTGGCCAGCGACGTCGCCGCCCAGTACGAGCAGGAGTACGACGCTCCGTTGAGCGATGTCAGCTGCAATGACGACCTCGTGGTGGAGGAGGGCAAGAGCTACACCTGCTCGGCCAAGGAGGACGGCGAGGACGTCTCGATCAAGATCGAGATCACCAACGAGGACGGCGCCTATACCTGGTCGCGCGAGTAACCGGCACATCAGGCGCAGAACGCCGTGAGGGGCGACGGATTCCGTCGCCCCTCACGTGCTTTCAGCGGCCGCCGGCAGAACCCACCGTCGTGATCGCATCGGTGACCCGCGCGATCGATGAGTCGATGCCCCACCTCTGCGCAAGCTGCTCGAGAGCCACCGGGTCGGCCGGGGCGGAGGGCAGTGCCGGATCCGCGTCGATGGCGAGGTCGCGGCGCACCGCGACGACGTCGCGGGCGGCGTCGAGGTAGTCGGCAGCCGCGATGAGATTCGCCCGCTGCGCGGGCTTCATCGGCCCCGGCTCGCCGGAGACGGCGGCTTCGCGCAGTGCATCGATATCCCCGTAGTGGGCGAGCAGCGCTGCAGCGGACTTCTCGCCGATTCCCCGGACGCCGGGCAGCCCGTCGGAGCTGTCGCCGCGGAGCGTGGCGAAGTCGGCGTATTGACCGGCCCGGACGCCGTACTTGGCCATGAGCGCCGCGTCGTCGATCACCTCGAGGTTGGAGACCCCTCTCGCGGTGTACAGCACACGGACCCCGCGGTCATCGTCGATTACCTGGAACAGATCGCGGTCGCCGGTGACCACGTCGTACGGCCCGCCCGTGGCGGCGATGGTGCCGATGACGTCATCGGCCTCGGTGCCGTCGACGCCCACCGAGCAGATTCCGAGCGCCTGCAGAGCAGCGAGGATCGCCGGTACCTGCGGGGCCAGGTCGTCGGGAGTGTCTTCCACGCCGGTGGCCTCGTCGAGGACCCGGTGCGCCTTGTAACTGGCGATGGCGTCCACCCGGAACTGCGGTCGCCAGTCGTTGTCGAGGCAGGCGATCAAGCCGGACGGGCGATGCGTGTGCAGCAACCGGGCGATCATGTCCAGGAAACCGCGCAACGCGTTGTTGGGGGTGCCGTCCGGCGCGGCGAGCGTCGCTGGCACGCCGTAGAAGGCGCGATAGTAGAGGCTCGCCGAGTCCAGCAGCATGGTCGTCATACCGCCTAGCGTGTCATATCGCGAACTGTGGGATTCTGGAGCGCATGACCACCACCGGGGAGCTGCGACGACGGCTTGAGCGCACCCGGGGTGAGCTTCGCCGTCGCCGGGTGGACGGGCTGGTCGTGAGCCCGGGGGCGGATCTGCGCTATCTGTGCGGGCTGGACGCACACCTCGACGAGCGGCTCACCGCGCTCGTCGTGCCGGCCGATGCGGGCCCGACCCTGATCGTGCCCGAGCTCGAGCGGGGCGCTGCAGCTGAGTCACTGGCCGGCGGCCTGGACGCCGAGATCATTGGGTGGTCGGACACCCAGGACCCCTACCGTCTCGTCGCCGCGAGCGTCCGCGGCACCCAGATCGCCGTGAGCTCGCGGATGTGGGCCGGACATGTCTTCGGCCTGCAGGACTGCGGCCTGCAGCCGCGAGACGGCCAGGGGATCATGAGCACCCTCCGAGCCGTGAAATCCGCTGAGGAGGTCGACGCCCTCCGCAGGGCGGCGCACGCGATCGACGCCGTCCATGGCGAGATCGACCAGTGGCTGCGCCCGGGCCGCACCGAGAACGAGGTGGCCGTGGACCTGGACGCGGCGATCCGCGCTGTCGGGCACGCGCGCGTCGACTTCGTCATCGTGGCGTCGGGGCCGAACGGCGCTCACCCCCACCACCTCGCGAGCGACCGGATGATCGAGCCGGGCGACCTCGTGGTGGTGGACATCGGCGGAACGATGCCCGACGGCTACTGCTCGGACAGCACCCGCACGTACGCCGCTGGCCGCGAACCCAGTGAGCGCGGACGGCGGGTGCATGAGCTGGTTGCGGAAGCAGCCGAGGCCGGACGACGCGCGAGCTGCCCGGGGGTGCCTGCCACCGATGTGGACGCGGCCGCGCGGCGCGTTATCCGCGACGGGGGCTTCGGTGCCGAGTTCGTGCACCGCACCGGGCACGGCATCGGACTGGACACCCACGAGGAGCCCTACATCGTCGAGGGGAACGCCTCCCCGCTCGCCGACGGCGCGGTCTTCAGCGTGGAACCGGGCATCTATCTGCCCGGAGAGCTCGGCGTACGGATCGAGGACATCGTCGCGGCCCGGTCGGCCGGCCCCGACGTGCTCACCGAGGCACCGCGCGAGCTGCGGGTGGTGGGCTAGTCCAGATGCGCAGGCTATGGATGTCCCTGCTGGTCGCGGCGGGGGCGGGAGCGCTGCTGGCGCTGTCGTTCCCGCCCGGCGAGCTGACGCGGGCGTTGGCGGTGCTGGCGCCGGCCGCCTATGCGCTCGCCGTGGAGGGGCGACGGGTGCGCTCCGCGGCCCTCGTGACCTTCGTCGGACAGCTGGTGTTCCTGCTGTTCCATGTGAAGTGGTCCGGCGAGTACCTCGGCCCCCTGCCGTGGATCGCGCTGTCGGTCTGGCAGGCCTCCTACTACCTGCTGCTCGGGCCAGCGATCGTCCTCGTCCGACGGCTGCCGCTGTGGCCGATCTGGGCCGCGGCGTCCTGGGTGGCTATCGAGGCGGTGCAGTCGAGATGGCCGTTCGGCGGATTCCCCTGGGCCCGGCTCGGCTTCAGCCAGGACGCGGGGCCCTTCACGCCGTACGCTGCGTACGGCGGGGTGCCGCTGCTGTCCTTCGCCGTAGCGCTGACCGGTTTCCTGCTCGCGGCCGCGTGGCTCACGCGGCCGGCAGGCGCACAGCCGACTGGCGCACAGCCGACTGGCGCGCTGTCGGCTGGCGCGGCGCGCGGCTGGGTGCTCACGCTCGCCTGTACAGCGCTCGTCCCACTGATCGGCATCGTCGGCTGGCTGACGGTGCCCAGCGGGGAGGGCGAGGGCGTTCCGCAGTCGACGGTCGCGGTGATCCAGGGCAATGTGCCTCGGATGGGCCTGGACTTCAACGCCCAGCGCCGCGCCGTCCTCGACAACCACGTGAACCAGACCCTCGAGCTGGCGGACGCCGTCGCCCGCGGAGAGCTTGCACAGCCGGACTTCGTGCTGTGGCCGGAGAACTCCAGCGACATCGACCCCTACCGGAACGAGGATGCCGCGGCGGTGATCCAGCAGGCCGCCGACGCGATCAGCGCGCCGATCCTCGTCGGGGCCGTCGTGCAAGGGCCGGGGGAGTACGTCAGCAACACCGCGATTCTGTGGCTCCCGCAGTCCGGTCCGGACCAGACCTACGTCAAGCGCCACCCGGTCCCGTTCGCCGAGTACATGCCGATGCGGGACTTCCTGAGGATGTTCACCAGTCTGGTCGACCTGCTACAGACGGAGTTCAGCGCGGGGGACCAGGTCGGCACGTTCGATGTGCCCGGGGGAGAGCCCCTGGTGATCGGCGACGTCATCTGCTTCGAGGTCGCCTATGACCACCTCGTCGCCGACGTCGTCGACGCCGGCGCGGACATCATCGCCGTGCAGACGAACAACGCGACCTTCGGCTTCACCAACGAGGCCCCGCAGCAACTGGCGATGGGACGGATCCGCGCGGTGGAGCACGGCCGCACCGTACTGTCGGCGTCCACCACCGGTATCAGCGCGATCATCATGCCGGACGGCGAGATCGTCGACCGCACCGGGATGTTCCAGCCGGGGATTCTCGTGGCGGACGTGCCGTTGAGATCTGGCTCGACGGTGGCCAGCGCCGTGCGGTACTGGCCCGAGCTCGTCGTCTCCCTGGCCGCGCTGCTCGCCGCCGGGTGGGGCATCGCGGGACGGGTCCGGGTTAGCGAGCCTTCTTCTCGCCGCGGCGCTCGCTGAGTACGTCGAGGCGTTCGGCCAGTACCTCTTCCAGGTCGGCGATCGTCCGCCGCTCCAGGAGCATGTCCCAGTGGGTGCGCGGCGGCTTGACCTTCTTGGCCTCGGGCTCCTGGCCACCGATCAGGCGCGCCTCCGAGCCGTCGTACCGGCATTCCCACACCAGGGGCGTCTCGGCGTCGTCAGCGAACGGCACCGAGGTCACGTGCCCCTGCGGGCACTCGTAGCGAGCCATGACGCGGGCCACGGGCTCGAAGTTGCGGTCGGTCTCGTAGCTGATGCTTCCGAGCCGGCTTCCGCGTAGCGTACGCTCTGCCATGCGTTCCTCCCGTGTCTACTATCATGGTCATCCCGTCTAACGCGCTGCGCCTCCCAGATGTTCCCGGATCGATGCATTGCGCCATCGGTGTGACGCGCTTCGCGGGCTGCCATGACGCCGGTCGCGATCACCTGCAAGGCGCGCCACACGCGGCTATTCAAGGGGGAGCGAGGGCTGGACGTCCTCGTTGCTGCCCAGGTCTCCCGATCGCCAGTGGCGCCGGCACAGCACCTGGTAACGAACCTGGGCCGACTCGCCGGCCGCGGTGTCGGCGACCAGCACCTGTTCGCCCTGCTTGACCAGTACGCCGTCCACCACGCGTCCGTTGTAACGGCCCTCCCGACCACACCAGCAGAGCACCTCGACCTGCAGCGGGGTGACCACGTCGGCGAGCTCGAACAACCGCTTGGAGCCAGGGAACATCAGGCTACGGAAGTCGGTAGCCAGCCCGAAGGCATACACATCCACGTCGGCCTCGTCTACGAGCTCGGCAAGCTGGTCGACCTGCTCCACCGACAGGAACTGAGCCTCGTCGACGATGAGGTAGTCGACACGTTGTCCGGCCGTCCACCGGTCGCGGACGACACGGCGCAGGTCTGGAACGTCGCTGACGTCGATGGCGCCGCCGGCCATCCCCATGCGGCTGCTGATGACCGGCTCACCGGAACGGTCCTTCTGGGTCAGCAGCAGGCCCTTGCGGCCCTGGCGGGCATGGTTGTGGTTGATCTGCAGCGCCAGCGTCGACTTGCCGCAATCCATCGGTCCGTAAAAGAACTTCAGCTCGGCCGAGACCGGAATCGACCGACGGGCGCCGGCAGCAGGAATGCTGGAGAGCGCGGATGAAGCGGCAGTCATGATCTATTCAGGGTAGGGCAACCATGCCGGCCGTTGTAGGTTGATCGAGCATCAGCGCGCGATCGAGAGGAGCGTCCGGATGGGCGAGCACGCGGAACTGCTGACCAGGCACAAGGCCGTGCTGCCGAGCTGGGTCGGGCTGTACTACGACGAGCCGATTGAGATCGTCTCAGGCGACGGCCGGCACGTCGTCGACGCGGAGGGAAACCGCTATCTGGACTTCTTCGCCGGCATCCTGACCAACATGCTCGGTTACCAGATCCCCGAGGTCAACGAGGCGATCAAGCACCAGATCGACAGCGGCGTCGTCCACACCTCGACCCTCTACCTGATCCGTAAGCAGATCGAACTGGCCGAGCAGATCGCCGACCTGTCGGGGATCCCGGACGCGAAGGTGTTCTTCGTCAACTCGGGTACCGAGGCCAACGAGGCCGCCATGCTGCTGACCACCCAGAAGCGGCGCAGCAACCAGCTGCTGGCGCTGCGCAACTCCTATCACGGCAGGTCGTTCGGAGCGATGTCGGTCACGGGCAACCGAGGCTGGTCGGCGTCCTCGCTCACCCCGGTCACCACCCGGTACGTGCACGCGGGCTATCGGCTGCGCAGTCCGTTCAAGGACCTGCCGGACGACGAGTTCATCGCCGCCTGCGTCGCCGACCTGCGAGACGTGATCCAGACCCAGACCAGCGGGGACGTCGCGGCGATGATCGCCGAGCCGATCCAGGGCGTCGGCGGGTTCGCCACGCCGCCCGACGGGTTCTTCCGCGCGATGAAGGAGGTCCTGGACGAGTACGGGATCCTGTTCGTCTCCGACGAGGTGCAGACCGGTTGGGGCCGCACGGGCGAGCATTTCTGGGGGATCGAGGCGCATGGCGTCGTGCCGGACGCAATGACCTTCGCCAAGGGGCTGGGCAACGGTCTGGCGATCGGTGGAGTGGTCGCAGGCGCCGACCTCATGGATAGCGTGACCGCGCAGTCGATCACCACCTTCGGAGGGAATCCGCTGTCGACCGCGGCGGCGAAGGCCACCTTGGACTACGTCATCGACAATGATCTGCAGGCACACGCGCACAAGACCGGCGCCATGCTCATGGACGGTCTGCGGCGAATCGCCGAGGAGATCCCGCAGGTCATCGACGTCCGAGGGAAAGGCCTGATGCTGGCGTTCGAGCTGGGCGCACCCCAGACTCTGGACCCCGATGCCGGCATGGCGTCGAAGGTGATGGAGCAGACCAAGCGGCGCGGCCTCCTGGTCGGCAAGGGCGGTCTGCACGGGAACGTGATCCGGATGGCGCCTCCGATGACGCTGTCCGAGGACGAGGTCGAGGAGGGGCTCGGCATCCTCGCCGAGTCGCTCGCGGACTCCTGCGCGACCTGACGTCTCCACCTCGACGGTGTGACGGGGTGGACGTCAGATTCGGATGCTCGCGGTGACCTTCTCGTGGTCCAGCTCGATCAGCTGCGCGCCGACGTCGGACATGCGGTAGCTGAACTCGTCGCCATCGTGCTGCATCCCGTAGTACGTCGAGAGACCGCCGAGGTGTCGTAGCCCCCAAGGCTCGGCATGCTCATACCGCTGGTGAGTGTGACCGCTGAGGACGGCGCGGACGTGCGGGCGTTCGCGCAGCGCGCCCAGCAGGCCGGTCGCATCATCGAGCTGGAACCAGGAGTGGGTGCTTCGTGAGCGAATCGGGTGGTGTATCGCCAGCACTGTAGGGCGTTCGTCGTGGGCATCGATCTGCTCCAGTACCCGCTCGGCAGTGCCATGGATCTCGCCGGGGATCACGGTGTCGACCCCGACGATCCGCCATCCGCCGATCTCGATCGGCTGCGTACCGAACGCCTGGCGGGTGGCCGCCGGATCGTCGTGGTTACCCGGCACCGCCAGCACCGGAACGTCGTACTCGGTGAGACGGTCACGGACTCGCTCTGCGGCGCCGACCGCCTCGACCTCGGCGATATCACCGGTGTGCACGATCGCATCGACGGATCCGGCCACCGATGCGAGCGTGCGCTCCAGCGACTCTTCGGGGGTCGCGCGTGGGACCGAGCTGTTGCGGAACGTCCCGGAATAGCCGAAGTGGGTATCGCTGATGTGCAGCAGCTGCAGGCGCATGGGGCTCCTCACGGAAGCTCGTCGGGAACCTGGCCGTCGGGAAAGGCGGCCGTGGGCCGGTCCGGTACTGGACGAGTCTCGTCGACGAATTGGGGCGCGTGCGGCTCGCCCGCACGGAGCGGGGCCAGCAGGCGCGTCTGGGCGGCGGCGATCCGGTTGCGGGCGCGCATGGCGTCGCCGCGGCGGTCCGCGCGCAGTCCCGACAGATCGACGGGCTCGCCGAAATGAACGCGAAGGGTCGGACGTCGCCACGTGGCCGAGAGGGTAGAGGTGAGCATCGCCTTCGGCTGGTCGTACTTGGTGACCTCGTGGGCTCCCCACTGGGCTACCGGAATGACCGGGATCTGGTGCTTGAGCGCGATCCGCGCCAGACCGGTCTTCCCGCGCTCGGGCCACATTCCCGGATCGAGCGTGACCCGGCCCTCCTGATAGATGCACAGGTGCGCACCGTGGTGCAGCGCGAGATCCACCAGCTCCATCGACCGCGCCGCGTCGGTCTTGCCGCGCTCGACCCTGAGGCTGCCGGAGCGTTCCAGCAGCGGTCCGACGACCGGCGCGGTCATGATCCCGCCGGTGACCAGAAAACGCGCGTCGAGTCCCACCGTGCCCATCGCAGCGGCGATCACGAAGGTGTCGAAGTTGCCGATATGGTTCGGCGCGATCAGCAGGGGCCCGCTGCGCAGATCCGCGCGCACGGACCCGGTGACCTCGAGATGTCCGAAGGGAGCCAATACGTATCGACCTCGTTTGATGATCCAGCGCCAGAACCACCAGGTGGGCTGGGTCGCCGAGACGCGCTGCCGCTCGAACCAGTCGGCGGCCGCGCGAGCCTGCTGCCCCCTCATTCGCTCCACTGGCCCCTGCCGTCGAGGACGTCCTTGAGCACCTGGGGCTCGTCGGTCATGATCCCGTCGACACCGAGATCGAGCAGCCGTTCCATCTCCGAGGGGTCGTCGATGGTCCACACGTGCACCTTGATCCCCAGCGAGTGGGCCGTCTCGACGAATCGGCGGTCGACGACGCGCACCCGACCCATCCCGACCGGCACCTGGGCGGCTTGGGCACGGAACCGAGCGATCCGCGCGGAGGTTCGCATCATCGATACCGCCCGTAGTAGGGCCACCTCGCGCTGGCCCATGGAGGTCGCGATCCGTCCGTGGGTCAGGATGCGCATCCTGCGCAGCCGAGCGTCCGAGAACGACGCGAGGCAGATCCGGTCGGCGGCCTCGACGCCTCGGGACTGGATGAGCTGCACCAGCGGGACGACGACGTCCGGCACCTTCGCATCGATGTTGAAGCGCAGCTCGGGGAATTCGTCGAGCAGGTCGTGCAGTCGCGGGATCGTCGCTGTGCCGCCGATGCGCGCCTTCGAGATCTCGTCCCAGCTCAGGTCGCGAATGCGACCGCGAGCGTCAGTGGTCCGGTCGAGCGTTGGATCGTGAACCGCAACCACCTCGCCGTCCTTGCTGAGATGGACGTCGGTCTCGATGTAGCGGTATCCGAGGTCGACGCAGCGACGCACCGCTTCGAGCGAGTTCTCGATGCCTTCCCAGGCGCCGCCCCGGTGCGCGATGGCGACGGGGGAGGGAACGTCGAAGTAACTGCTCACGCTCATCCTCCTCGTCCGGTCCTCGTCTGCTGAACGTTAGCGGACCCGCAACGATGACGCGGGCGCGGCGTCCCGCCGGCAAGCGGGCGCCTCGTTAGGCTGACCGCGTGGCAGAGCAGGCCAGGTGCGAGTGGTGCAGCCGACGGATCGTGGACGACCAGCGGATCGGACGGCGGAAGCGGTACTGCACCCAGTCCTGCCGCCAGCGGGCGTACGAGAAGCGCCGGCAGCTGGCCGGCGGTGGCACGATGACGGTCGGAGCCGATGCGGTGGTGATGAACCGTGGTGAGCTGGAGAGCATTCAGGATCGGTTGTACGTGCTCCGCAGCGCGGTCGAGGTGCTGGCCGACGCAGTTGCGGCCGGCGCGGCTGCTGACGAGCTCACCACCGTGGCGCGTGAGGTCATCGCGGCGACGGGAGACCTGGATCGTCTCTGGATCACTCCCTGACCCCGACACGAGGTTCTGCCGGCCGGAGCGTTATCAGGGCGATCTCCGGTCGCGCACCGATCCGGAATGGCGGGCCCCAGAAACCGGTGCCGCGGCTGACGTAGATCTGAGTCCGGTCGTTCACGTCGTGGAGCCCGGCGACGTACTTCTGGTCCGCGCGCACGAGGTAATGGAAGGGCCACATCTGGCCGCCGTGGGTGTGTCCGGCAAGCTGGAGGTCTACGCCGCTCGCGGCAGCGTCCTTGGCCTGCTTCGGCTGGTGTGCGAGCAGCAGCACCGGCACGTCTGCTGGCGCTCCGTCCAGGGCGGCGGAAATGTCGGGTCCGTGACCGGCGATCCCGGAGTGAGTTCCGGTCGGGTCATCGATGCCGGCGATCACGAGGCTGCCAGCCCCGCGGTGGTAGACCACGTGCCGGTTGTGCAAGAACTCCCAACCCAGCTCCCGCATGCGGCTGGCCCAGTGCTCTGCATCGCTGAGGTACTCGTGGTTGCCGGTGATGTAGTAGCGGTGCTCTGCATCGATCGCGCCCAGCCGGTCCACGGCCGGATCACGCAGCCGCGTACCGCCGTCCGCTAGATCGCCGGTGTGGCAGTAGATGTCGGCGTTGAGCTCCGCCGCTTGCTTGGCAATGCGGCTGGCCCACCGCGGGCCGAGAAATCGGGAGAGGTGAGTGTCGGTGATCTGGGCGATCGTGAGCCCGTCGAGGTCTGGATGCAGACGGGGGAGGACGATGTGAGGTCGTGTGATGGCCACCGGGCCCAGCGCGCGCCAAGCTCCCCATGACAGCAGCATCACAACGACGCCCACCACAATGAGAGCAGTGATCGCGCCTCGCTCTCGGACGTGGGCGATCGTCAGCGCAAGTCGAAGCAGCTCGCCGATGCCCGTCCACACGAACAGCTGAAAGATGACCCCCAGCCAGGTATCGCCGGCGGCGCCCAGAGCGTCGCGCTTTGCCACATGGCCGGCGATAAGACACACCACGAGGCCGACGGCACCGATCAGTCCCGCAGCGATCGCGCCGCCGAGGCCCAGGGCACCTGAGCAGTGCAGCAGACGAATGCTGGGGTAAATATGCAGGATCAGGGCCACGATAGTTATGACAACTAGCCCGGCGAGCCCGCGCAGCACTCGAGCACGACGCGACAAGCGGGACGGCGCACCTGAGGACGGTGGGTCTGCGGTCGCGTCGACGTACGCCTCGGGCGTGGGTGTTGGGGCTGAGGTCACGACACCTGTGTACACCAGCAATCACCGGAGCGTCCGCGGACGATCACCGGAGCGTCCGCGGATCATGACGCGAGCCGACACCAGGTCGCGCACCAGAGACGCGGACTGCGCACTCGGGTTAGGCCCACACGAAAGCGTCACAGTGACGTTTCGACGCGCCTCAACGGAGCGGCGGGAGCGTAGTGCTACGGGTCAGCTCACGCGGCATCAGGCGCTGCCATTCACCGGCCCGGCCGGACGACGGCAAGGCCCACGCGTCCGTCATCCACACATTTAGCGCGAGCTGACGGACTTCGCTGGACGCAGACCGGCCGTGCGGCGTCCACGTCGTCGTTGAGCCAGCAACCGCCGACCGCAGAGGCCGTCGAGGCGTTCAAGTGCCACATGCGCCGATAATCGACATTATGTCAGACTGTAGTCTGCGTATTCGACTGGATGAATCAGTTGGGCCGCGCCGGCCGACGCCCCTGTGGTGCTGGGTTTAGGGCCGTGACCTGCGGCTATGAGTTGGGTGTGCAGCCGGCGTGGGCCACGCGAGCCGTCACCGGAGATTGATGGAGCAACGGCGGTGATCCGTTGACCTGCGGGTTCACCGTGAGGTTTCATTGAGTGCATCATTGATTCAGTTGCCGAATCGCTTTGGGGGCTGCTCGTGGAGGTTGACGAGGTCGGGCGGGTGCATCTTCTGCAGTCGGTCCCGCTGCTGCATCCGGAGCAGCAGGTAGTGGCCGACATGCTGCAGGGCTGGCGAAACCGGCAGTTGAGCCGCAACCTTCAGTTCGCCACGATCAACCCGCGCGTCCGGTACGTGCAGCGGTTCATCGAGCACCTGAACGTGATGCCGTGGGAGTGGACGCCTCGGATGGTCGAGGAGTACTTCGGCGATCTGCGGTCGATCCGGCGGTTGAGCCACGCATCGCTGCGGGCGCATCAGAGCGCGCTGCGGGATTTCACCTCCTACATCAGTAACCCGGACTATGGCTGGGACCGGGTCTGCGAGGGCCTGTTCGGGACGCACCCGGCGCAGGTCTTCTTCGAGTGGAACACGGCCGTGCATGTGCAGGAGTTCGAAGGCCGACCGGCCAAACGCCCGTACACCAAGCGCGAGCTGCAGCAGCTGTTCGACCATGCCGACAACGAGGTCGCCCGGATCGTGGCGGCCGGTCGCAAGGGCTGGTTCCCGGCCTACCGCGACGCGGCGATGCTGAAGATCGCCTACTCGTATGGCCTGCGCTTCAACGAGTTGCGCCATCTGCAGACGGTCGATTTCGCCAGGAACCCGCACGCCCCCGTGTTCGGCGCGTTCGGGGTCTGCAAGGTTCGCTACGGCAAGTCCCGGTCCGGCTCCCCGCACAAGCCACGCAGCGTGCTGACCGCGTTCACCTGGACACCGGAAGTGCTACAGGACTGGATCGCGAACGGCCGCGGCCCCCGGGACGGGCTGGATCTGTTCCCCAGCGAACGCGGCGGGCTGGTCGTGGAGTCCACGCTGCTGCGCCGCCTACGCCGGTACTGCGACGAGTTGGGCTTCCCCGACGGGCTGGATCTGCACTCGCTGCGCCGCTCGTATGCCACGCACCTGCTCGAAGACGGCTGGGACCCGGTGTTCGTGCAGCGACAGATGGGCCACGAGCACGCGTCCACCACCGGGATCTACCAGTTCGTCAGCGATGATTTCCGGAACGCCGCGTTGCGCGCGGCCCTGGATCGCACGATCAAGGATGCAGACGAACAACGCCCGGAGGCTTGATATGCGCCGCGAAGTCGACTACACCTGGCGGCTGGCAGAGCTGATGGCCGCGCGGGGACTGCACAACACCACCGAGCTGATCCCGCTGCTGGCCGAACGCGGCATCGCGCTCTCCCGCCCGCAGGTCTATCGCCTGGTCAACCAGCGCCCCGAACGGATCAACCTGCAGGTCGTCGCGGCGATCTGCGACATCTTCGAGTGCGGACCCGAAGGCCTGGTGACGGTGACCGCTACCGACGCCCGTCGCCGCAAGACCGCCTCCGCGCCGCAGAAGAACGTGGTGGACCTCAACCGCGTCGCCCGGCCACGACGAGCACGAGTCATCGATGACTGACGAACCCCTCGCCGTATCGGCCCGAGCAACCCAGCGCGGCCGGCCCCGCAACACCGACGGGCCCTCGACCTGCGACCGGTGCCGGCGTCCCATGCGCCGCCACCGCGTGCGCTGGCCCGAAGGCGACCTCTGCGGGATCTGCTACCACCACGCCACCCGCACCCACGGCACCTGCCCCGGCTGCGGGCAGGAACGGCTCCTCCCCGGCAAGGACCCCGCCACCGGCCAGGACCTGTGCAGTGACTGCGCCGGGATCGGCGTGGACTTCCACTGCCAGCGCTGCGGGCTCGAGGCCGAGCCCTACCGGGTGCGCACGTGCGCGCGGTGCGCGCTGCGCCACGACCTGACCGAGCTCTTTCCCGAAGCCGCGCCGCCACCACTTCACGACCTCCTCGAGCGGCTCTGCGCCTCCGAGCGCCCCGAGAGCATCCTGACCTGGAAACGCTCGAGCATCGTCACGCAGCTGCTGCACCAGCTGGCCGCTGGCACCACTCCCCTCACCCACGCCGGCCTGGACAGCGCCGGCGCCGGGCCCGACGTCGAGCACCTACGCTCCTTGCTCATCGACATCGGCGCGTTACCGCCCAAAGACCCCGACCTGGCCCGGTTCGAGCGATGGATCGACACCAAGCTCGACGGCCTGGCCGCCGACGTCGAGCAGCCCGTCCGCCAGTTCGCCACCTGGCACCACCTCAAACGCATCCGCGCGAAATGCGCCGACGGGTCACCGGCCCGCGGTCCCGTGCACGCGGCCAAGCAGGAGATCACCGAGACCCTGAAGTTCTTGACCTGGTTGAACCAGGAACATCAGCGCACCGCCGCCACCTGCACCCAGCTCGACGTGGACGCGTGGCTGGCTCCGGGCCCAAGCACCCGATACGGCATCCGGACGTTCTTCGTGTTCGCCCGCAAGGCCCGCATCAACACCACGATCCGCGTGCCGCACCGGACACCGAAATCCTCGCCTACCCTCACCCAGCAGCAACGCCTCGGCTGGATCAACGAGCTGCTGCACGGCACCAGCGAAACCATCCCCTACCGCACCGCCGGAGGACTGCTGCTGCTCTACGCCCAACCCATCACGCGGATCGCGAACCTACGCCTCGACGACGTCCTCATCCACGACAATGAGACGACGATCCGGCTCGGCGCTCGACCGATACCGGTCCCGGCACCATTCGATGCCCTGCTTCACCAGCACCTAGGCAATCGGCCCCATCAGCGAACCGGCGGAGGGCAAGACAATCCGTGGCTGTTCCCGAGCACCCGCGCCGGACAACACCTGCACCCGAACACAATCATGGTGCGCCTTCGTGAACTAGGGATCGACCTGCGCGGCGCCCGCAACCGCGCCATGGCCGACCTGGTCAGCGAACTGCCCGCACCGATCGCCGCCGAGGCCCTCGGCTACAGCCAAGCCGTCGCCCACAAACACGCCACCGCAGCCGGTGCCAACTGGGCACGATACGCCGGCACCAGAATGACGACACCATGAGGAGATCGCAGATGACGCCTTACCGGGAGACAAGGCGCCGAAGAATGACGAGGAAGGTTCGACCAAATCGCGGGACGCACCTTCGCCCCCTCACGTTCGCTGCGCTGCTCGTCGCCGGCTCGGCCTTGACCCTACTCGCAACGGCAGTGACGGCCCTCTGGTTCGTTCCTTCATATGGTTCTGCGATCGCCCTGATCGGTTTACTCGCCTGGATGTGCTGGACGATCGGGCTAGCTCGAACAT
This sequence comes from Blastococcus sp. Marseille-P5729, assembly GCF_900292035.1. Classification (NCBI taxonomy): domain Bacteria; kingdom Bacillati; phylum Actinomycetota; class Actinomycetes; order Geodermatophilales; family Geodermatophilaceae; genus Blastococcus; species Blastococcus sp. Marseille-P5729. Next base: position 348,737 of record NZ_OMPO01000001.1, read on the forward strand.
CTGTCAAGCTCACCGATCAACTACTCACCGTCCAGAACCCAATCCGTCGACACGAGATACCTCTCCACGCCATCACGGCATTCGACCGGAAGCATCAGTACGTCGTCTTCGGCCAGATGGATTCACTCACCGCCACATACTCCACCCAGCAAGAGCGGCCCAGAAACGTAACGATCCTTGCTGTCTCGGAGTTCGAGCGGACCGGTTATATAGACGCGTGGCTCGAGCACGGGCACACGCTAGGACTGCCGGGAATAACCCGATTCAGACGCCAAGCGCCCGGCCGTCACTAGCCACAGATGCACCGCCGGCCTGAAAGGCAGTCCGGCGCCAGGCGAACCGTACGATCCGTGCGCCAGCTGAGCGGCACCCGCTGTCCACTCCGACCTCGGCACGGAGGTCCAGGACTACATGCGTCCCCGCCGATCCGTCGGTCCCATCGCCCTATCACCGCGACGCTGCAGATTCAGTGGTCGCGGAGACTGGTCCGCCTCCGCGCAGGTTTTGTTCCACGTCCTTCACCCTCGAGCGCATACACGATAATCGGACAGTCGTTCGTCTCGACGATGACGGCCGAGACGTGCGACCGAATACGCCAACTCTTGATACGCAGCGGTGCCAGTACTAGTCAGCGTCATAGTCCCGCTCGTGCACAACCGTGCCGCGGACCTCCGCAACGACGCTCTCGAGCCGGCCCTCGAACGACTCTTCTACGAGGTCGTCTCGGAGCATGTCGACGACCTTCGCCAGCTCGTCCAACACGGCCTGAAACTCAGGCCCATCCACGCCGACCGCGGCCGCGCCGGCGGCAATCCCCTCAATCTGCTCGGCGTACTGGTCGGCATCGGGCCGGCTGAGCTCACGATGCTCTCGGCACACCTCCTCAGGATCAGCACCCTTCGGCCACTGACCATCCGCGTCACGGGTGACGCGGACCAGCTCGACGGAATCTCGGTCAACGACTGAGATTCGGTGGCATGCTGCCACCCCCAGGGCCGCGGTCAGAATGCTCGCCGATTCCTCGTAGCCCCGCCGCAGCGCCGAGCGGGGAGTCCAGCGCGCGTCATACCCCTCACGGAGTGCGTCGAGATAACGCTGCTGAGCGGCGATCTGTGAGGCATAGATCGACGTCGAGACTGTCACCAGCTCGGTGCGATAGCCGGCATCGGCGTACAGCTGCATCGTCCGGAAAGTGGTAGCCGGATCTCGATAGGTGCCCTCAACGATGATGTTGACGCGACGCTCGGCCGCCTCTCTTATCGCACGTTCGACCGCCGGCCCACTGAAGGCCTGCGTGACGTTCGGCATCGCCACCGGATCGGTATCGCGCAGGCGCGTGTACGCCGGATGGAACTGTCGGAAGTCGTCACCGCTGATGAGCGCGACGTTACCTCTGAAGCGCCCACGCAGGCGGGTAAGAATGCTGCTCTTGCCGGCACCGGGCTGAGCGCCAACAAAGATCGCGGTAGGCCGCCCGACAGCGCGCGCCCGACGAAAGACCATCGGACTCACATGGGCGCGGTACAGCGCCTCAATCCGGTCGAGGTCGAGTTGCTCCCCATGCGGAACGGTCATGAAAGGCTCGTCGGTTAGGCCAGCGCGATCATGGCTTCTGTATCTGTACCGCGCTCACGATCCCACTTCTCCAGCAGCGCGATCATGGCACCGACCCCAAGATCCAGTGCGGCAGCCGCCTCATCCTCGCGGCGGTTGACCTGCTCGAGGTAGCGATCCCGTTCCGGCCCCGCCGGCGGTACCGCGGTGCCGCGGAACGAGAGCTCAGCTTGGTGCACCAGCTCATACACGACCGAAGGGTGACGATCGCGCAGGTGCTCGTAACGAGACACTTCAGCCATGGCGGGCTCCAATCCTCCGTGTGAGTCTTTCACGAGAGAGCGACAGTTGAGCTGTATCGACGAGTCCGGTTCCTCGTCGGCTCCAGCTCTCGTCTAGCGGTCCACTGCCTTCGAACTGAGGGCACTCGTCGGCCATCCCGCGCTTGACAAGCAGGGGCAGGCCAGGTCTAGTGGAGTGATCTGCGTCATATCGCTCCGAGGAGGAGAGCAATGGCCTTTCCAACGGATCAGGGGTACGTCTTCATTACTCCCACAGGCACCGGAATGATGGCGGTCGAGATTTCCACCACGCCCGACGTGGCCAATGCATTCGCGAAGTACCACGCCGTGTCCGCAAACTCCATCGACGACAGCCAGGCTCAGGGGGCGTTCGCCGTAAACAGCAGTGGCGCACGCTACTCAAAAGGGCCGCTAGCGGTTTCGTCGAACGACGGGCAGTCAGTCAAGATCACGAGTCCGATCTCGCTGCAGGACGATTAATCAGAAAGGCAACCGCTGATGTCTAGTGCCACCTTGAGCCCAGTGCGGCGACGCACGCTGCTCGGCGGTGTCGGTGCGGCAGGTCTGGCTGCAGCGACGACCGCCTTTGGGAAGACCCCCGCCTATGCGGCCGCCAACTGTGCATGCTGCAACCTCGCGCACTGCCCGCCGAACACGTCCTACAGCTATTGCTCTTCGCACGCCGCCTATACGTGGAGTTGCCGCTCATGCGGCAGTGGGTGCCTCACTTGTGTGTGCTGCGAGACAACCGGCTACGCCCAATCCGCGTACTTCTGTCGCCCGACCTAGTTTCCCTCACAGTGCATCGTCGCTGAGGCCAGGAATGCGCGGACTGATATGGGGGCTCGACCTGGGCACTTTGGTCTCCACGCAAAAATCGACCTCATTGATTTGGGCAGCCGTTCTCGGAGCAGCGCTAATGAGCCCAACCGCCGTACTTCTCGTCCTGGCCACTTCCGGGATCGCATACCTAACGGCCACTGCTGTGGCGACGATCGTTCCGGATGCTGGAGGTCGGCTCGTTCTAGGTGGACTGTCGAGGTCATGGCTAGTGGGGCCGCGACGAATCGCGGGGGTAGTCATCACTTCCACTTCTGATCGCGGGGGCATCAAAGCTCGCGACCCCTGCTGGTCTGACAAGGAGCCTCCACGAGGTGCTTGGCCTCCCCACCTTCAGGGGACTGGCGCAATCAATTGGCTTGTACGAAGTGACGGCGGTCGACCTCCTTCTCATAACTCCACTCCGCCCAATTGGTTTCGTGATGACCGCGGCAGCGGGTGTCGGGATTCTCGCTTACACACTCCTGGCACGCTGGCGTGGCGCCTCGGAGCCATGCGGCTGCTTCGGAGGGGCGGCAGAGTCCCCACCCGCCCCGATCAGCCTGGTCTTTGGTGCTGCGCTTCTCGGCGGCGCACTCTGGGGTCTCTCGATGGACGCCTCACCGCTGGATATCGATGCCGCCTACCAGCGCTCTGCCGTCCTTGTTGCGGCGTTGGCCGGCATTGCGATGTTGGTCGCTATCGGTCTAAACAGACACGCGCTCGTGTCTGCGCTCACTCGAAAACCCGGAGGCTGAGACAATGTCGAGCATTTGGATGCTTGTCTTTTCGATCGCTCTGCTGCTCGTGGTCGTGGGCCTCATCGGGCTCTTCGCCATGATGGGGGAACTCAATGCTTCCGTTGGAAACCATCCGGGCAGTCAAGAAGAACGTATCGCACCGATCGATGAAGCACGAATTGGCTATACGCCATCGACATGGCCTAGCGCGCTGTCTGCGGTTCAGAAAGCTACGAGCGGCCGCTTGATCATCTTCAGCAGTATTTGTGCTTCATGTACGGAGATCGCAAGCCAACTGAGCACGGAAGGGATCGATCAGGCCGACCCGGCAGTCGCAGTGATTTCTGCTATCGACAGCGATGCCGCGCAACGGTTCATTGTCCAGACGGGCCTAGAGACGTCCGGGATTCCGCTCTACGTGGACCCTGGTGGCGAATGGGTCGGGAGCGAGCTAGGCATTCGCATCGCACCGTCGATCGCGGTGTTTCACGAGGGGGTCCTTAGCAGCGCTGCGAGTTTCGCCGATATAGCAGTCCTGACCCACGACAGAATGCGTAAGCGGACAAGGCTCAACGCTTACGTGGTTCGATCACCCGAACCCACGTCATCGCCTTTCCGAAGGACCATCGGTCAGGGCCCTGCGCCGTTCGTAGTCACCGCACTGTTGCTCGGGTGCTCCCCACAGGCGGAGGCTCCGGGTCCTTCACGGGTTCCTTCGAGCTCTGGGGCCGCAACGACCACGACCGTGGCGGGATGCGAGGTCAGTCCCTACCAGACATCGGAGCTTCCCGCGCCGTTTCAACAGTACGTGAAAGGGCCTGGGCTCTGGATGGGCGATTCAGGGGCAGTTGCCGTACTCTTCTACACCGAAGCAGACCCGGCGAACATCGAAATCGGTACCCATGGAGTCCAGGGCCCTGGCATGAACTCCAAGATCCTGTGGCTTGTAGCCGATAGTCCCTCTGGTCCGTTGACGCTTCTGGCTAGAAATCGCGATACGGGATCCGAGGTCACGATGCAAGTCGAAGGGGCCGGGAACTACCCGTCGACCCCTGACCTGCCAGAACCTGGATGCTGGGAGATTTCGGCACAAATCGGCGGCGAGGTCCTGTTGAGGATCACCCTGCCAGCCGTTGATCGCGGCTAGTTGTGTAATGCGCTAGATCTGCCGGTTCCAACGGTCCCCACAGCGAGAAGCCGCCGCTAACTCGATGCGTCGGTAGATGCCGACGCTGGCGAGGGAACGGTGACGCGATTGGTGGGCGATGGCGTTGTCGGAGGCGCCGTTCACGGACGCGTAAGCGATGAACCCAGCACGGAGCGAGTGTGCACTGCAGCTTGACGCGTCGATGCCGGCAGCTGTGATTCTGAGTTGAAGATTCTGCGTTGAACGATCGTGCTGAGCGCGCCGGTGAATGCCTCTCCCCGCGCCACCGCGGTTTCGGCGAACTGAGCGCCGGCGACGGGATCCGCCCGCGACCAGGACGGGCACCGTTCATCGAGAACAACACGGCGACAGCGAAGCCGATGTCAGTCGTGGTCAAATCCTAGGAATCGGGCGAGACATAGCCGCAGTTCGCGCAGCGAACCGCGATCAACCTCCCCCCGCGGTGTCGGTGATCCGCCGCCGGTCGATGGTGCGCGGTTGTTCGGTCATCGCGAAGCAGGCTTCGTCCAGCCCGGTGCTGCCGTGCAACCGCACATGGTTGGGCAGTCCGCGGTCGCGGGTGGTGATCGGCAGAACGATCACCACGTTCGGGATCGCGGCAAGGTACTCGTCCGAGGAGACGACGACCGCGGGTCGGTGACCGGCTTGCTCAGAGCCCACCACGGGGTTCAAGTTCACCCACACGACCTGGCCACAGACAAGCTCAGGCATCGTCGAGCCCGTCGGCGACGGCCACGTCCCACGCGCTGGTTTCAGCTCGCCGTCGGCATCGCGTACGCCGGCGGGGCCCTCAGCGACGATCGAGCGCGTCGGTGATCCAGCCTGCCAGCCCGGAGCCCGCAGACGGGACAGAGCGGACACCCTCTGCGAGGACCGAGCTCGCCAAGGAGAAGAGGCTCGCAGCGACCGCAATATCGGCGATGCCGTGCACGCCAACTACATCGACATCATGGGCGATCAGGATGCGGCACCGCTCGCACGACCAGACCATCAATGCCGTCGAACTCCGCCGGATTGCAGGTGTAGATCGGGATGTCTTCGGCCATGGCTGCGGCGGCTATCAAGACGTCGTAGGCACGCGCTGCTGCGTTCCGACCCGTCGCACGTAGCGATGCCGTCACCCGGCCGAATGCGCGAGCGGCCTCGGGACTGAACGGTATCGCGTCGAAGTCGTACTCCGCCTGTTGAAGATGACCCTGGCGGGCCGCGCGTTCGGCTGGGCTGTCCGCGACGAGCGGCCCAACTGAGAGCTCAGCCAGGGTGATGGCGCTTATCACCGCATCGGCTGGCAGCGAGTCGGGGTCGGCGATCCGGCCGAGCAGAATGACGGTCGACGTGTCGAGCATTCCCCGCCCTGCGGACTCGGTCACAGCGAGGGGTCCAGCACCTCGTCGACGTCCCGCCGAAAGCCCTCAGGATCGACCCTGGGCAGGTGCCGTCGCCGCTCGATCAAGTCTGCGGGCGAAGGCGACGGGCGGGTTCGCGGCCGCAGTTCGGCCACCTCGGTACCGTCGCGAGTCACCACGAGGCTCTCCCCTCGCTCGACGCGAGCGAGCACCTGCGCGCCATTGTTGCGCAAGGTTCGGATGTTTACCGACTTCATGCGATCAATGTATCACGCGTGATACATTGATCGCCGTCGTGCGTCATCGCTGGGTCACAACTCGCGCTTGAACCCCTTGTGCGTTGCTTGATAGCCCAGTCGCTCATAGAAGCGATGCGCGTCTGAACGTCGCTGATTGATCGTGATCTGGGACGGGTATGCCCGTTCGTGGCGCGGGGGCTCGTTCATCACGGCGGAGTGCCGCATCCCGATCGCCGTTCTTACTCGTAGGAAGGGGCTGACAGTGCAGCTTCCTCAGGCTCGTGGACCGCTGACCGAATGTCTGCTCGCGCAGCTTCAGACCCACTCACGCGCAGCGGAGTTGGACGACGCTCGCGCACTCACCACACGGGCACTCGCCGATACCGCGGACATCCTGTACGACGAGGATCTGCAGCTGGCACTCTTCTGTCTCTACGAGCTCCACTACTCGGGTCTTGCCGGGGTCGATGACGACTGGGAGTGGAGCCCACCCCTATTGGAGTTGCGCCACGAGATAGAGGTTGCCTTCGAGTCCCGCCTCAGAGTGGGTTCGGCCGAGCTCAGCCGGAGGGCCGCTGCCCCATCGACTGCCCACGAGGTTGCTGAGGTGCTGTTCGCGATGGCGGCCGGCGATGACTCCCCCTCCGTTGCGGATTTCATTGCGCGCAAGGCCGATACCGGGCAGCTGCGCGAGCTCGTTGTTCACAAGTCGGTCTATCAGCTCAAGGAGGCCGATCCCCACACCTGGGCGATTCCACGGCTCACCCACCGGCCCAAGGCCGCGCTCGTGGAGATCCAGGCAGACGAGTACGGCGGGGGTCAACTCGATCAGATGCACTCCGCGATGTTCGCCACGACCATGTCGGAACTCGGCCTCGATAACGACTTCGGCGCGTACGTCGACTGGGTACCGGCGCTGTCTCTGGCGACCGTGAACCTGATGTCACTGTTCGGCCTACACCGCCGGCTCCGCGGAGCGATCGTCGGACACCTCGCCATCTACGAGATGGGCTCCTCGCTGCCGAGCCGCAAGTACGCGCGCGGCCTCCGGCGCCTCGGCTTCGATGCTCCCGCAGCCAGCTACTTCGACGAGCACGTGGAAGCCGACGCCGTCCACGAGCAGATCGCCGGGCGCGATCTTGCGGGCGGGCTGGTCGAGCAGGATCCCTCCCTCATGCCGGACGTCGTCTTCGGTGCAGCAAGCGCGCTCTTCGTGGGCGGCCTGCTCGATCAGTGGCAGCTGGCGGCCTGGAACAGCGGAAGCAGCTCGCTACGTCGTCCACTCCCCGCGCTCGAAGACGCGTCGCCGTCCCGCCACTCCGCCTAGATACTGGGGAATCACACATGAGCGACGCCAACCCCGCACAGATCATGGTCTGCCCGGACGGCCCGCTCCTGGTCCGGGGTGAAGTGGACCTCGTGGACGAGAACGGCGACCGGATCGAGACGCGACGACAGACCGTGGCGCTGTGCCGGTGCGGAGCATCGGGGATCAAACCCTTCTGTGACGGGACCCACAAGCGCATCCACTCGAACGCTGCTGCCAAGCGGAGGCGCCAGGTAACCTGAGCCCTTCGTCGGAGCGACGACCTGGCAAGACTGAAGCGCTCCTCGAAGACTGACGAGGGCGGCGACGTCCCCGCGCCCCTAACCTCAATCGACGACGGCGGCGGTCGATCCGTCCTCGTTCAACGGGCACGCACCGGCCAGGAAGATCAGCCGGGCATCCTTGGGCGCCGTCGCCGCATACGCGTACTCGGCGGCATCAGAGAGCGTCGAGGCACGGATCAACCGCACAGAGGTAACCATGCCGGCCATTCTCGCGGAATCCCGCGTCCAGCGCTAAAGAGCTGGCTCGTCTGCCTACGGTTCGAGCGGAGTCAGCTGAGCGCTTCGTCGAGCAGTGTGAGTGCCGCCAGCGCGAACGCGCGCATGTTGGCCTCCCGGTCATCTGAACCCGTCTCGATGGTGCGCGACAGCTCCGCAGGTCCGACGAGGCTCACGCAGGTGTGGCCCGAGGCGTCGCCGTACCGATTGCCGCCCGGCCCGGCAGCGCCGGTCTCCGAGAGGCCCCACGTCGCGCCCAGCCGCTCCCGCATGCGATCGGCGAGAATGAACGCATAGGGCTCGCTCGAGGACCGGACGCCGGTCAGGTCGGACGACGTGAAGCCCAGCAGCTCGGCTCCTGCCACCTTCGTGTAGACCACTGCCCCACCTAGGAAGTAGGCCGATGCGCCCGGCTGGGCCAGCAGCGCCGCAGCGATGAGGCCGCCGGACGACGACTCTGCGACGGCTACCGTCTCGCGGCGCTCACGCAGTCGTTCTGCGACGCTCTTCGCGATCGTCATCAAGCCGTCCATGCGTTCTCCTCACCCATACCGGTCGCTCGCCTGCTCGACCGAGGATCATCCGTGGTCGTCACATCCAGACCCAGATAGTAGGCGTAGAGCTCCCTCGATGAGGCCAGATCACCGACCGGCAGATCGGCGATGATCTCTATTACGCGCATCGCACAGAGTCCCTTCGGGAGCGAACGCGACCCGGGTACCACACTGGTCCCATGAGCCGATCACGTAAGGCCCGTCCCGCGGACGTCGATGAGATCTGCGCTTCGCTTCCGCAGACCTGGTTCGGGACGTCGTGGGGCGACGTCCCCACCTGGCTAGTCCGTCAGAAGGACGGCGATACGAAAGGCCGCGGATTCGTGCTCTACCGCAAACCGCACAAGACTGCGATCGACCCGGTGAGCGGTACGCCGTACGACGATCTGCTGGTGATCCGGACGCCGTCGATGGCCGACAAGGCGGCCTTGGTCGCCCAGGGGCCGTACTTCGACATCGAGCACTTCGCCCGCAACAGCGCCGTCCTGGTGCAGCTGTCCCGGATCGCAGAGATCACCCGCGACGAGCTCGCCGAGGTCATCACCGACGCGTGGCGCACCTGCGCGCCGCGGCGGCTGCGTGACCAGCACCCGGACCTCTGAGCCCCGCCGTACGTCCTCGGGATTCCGCCTGAGCCGCTGGTGCTTATGGCTGCTTGGCGAGCAGCTTGATGACCGCCTTGCCCACGTCCGCGGCGCTCGTGGGGTTCTGGCCGGTGACGAGCCGGTCATCCACCACGACCTTCGAGGCCATCGGCCGCAGCGCCTTGGTGTACTTCGCTCCCTGCTCCTTTAATTGCTCATCGAGGCGGAAGGGCACCGCCTTGTCGCGGCCGGCCAGCTTCTCCTCCGCCCAGCTGAAGCCGGTCACCTTGCGACCCCCTAGGAAAGGGCGCCCCTCAGCGTCAATCGCCGCCAACAGACCGGCGGGTCCGTGGCAGACCGCGGCCACGATGCCGCCGTCCCGATCGGTCGTCGAGATCCGCTCCGCGAGCGCCGCCGAGGTCGGGAAGTCGAACATGGTGCCGTGCCCGCCGGTGAGATAGACCGCGTCGAAATGCTGGCCCTCGAGCGACTCCACCGAAGGGGTGTCGTCGAGCAGGTCCATGAACTCCCGGTCCTCATAGCGCTCGTCGGTCTTGCCCTGCTTCAGCACCAGCGGGCCGAGGCTCTCCGGGTCGATCGGCACCTGACCGCCGGCGATGCTCGCGATGACTACCTCGTGCCCCGCCGCGGTCACCAGGTCGTAGAAGTGCGTGAGCTCACCAAGCCACAAGCCCGTCCGATAACCCACCGTCTCGTACTCCGACGTGCTGGTGACCACGGCGAGAACGCGCTTGGGACTGGTTTTGTTGGCCATCGGAACTCCGTAACCTAGGCGGTGATTGAGAACGCCGGTCGATGCTTGGCTGAGCGTCCTGGAAGAGTCCGTACCCAATCGGCGGGTTTCCACACCAGGTCCTGCGGTCATTATCGCCACTACCGCGACGGGCGCGATCCTGCTCGTGCCTGGGGTGCCGGGCCAATGGCTGCGTCACTGAGGTGATCGTGATGATCCTGTTCGCCGTCTACTGGGAGCCACGCGGTGATGGCGCAGCGCTTGGCTACTAGCGCCTCCCCTCGCCTCTTCCGTGGCACTATGCCACCTACGCGGACGATCAGCGTCGTACGGAGAGGAACCATCATTGAGCCGGCGAGTACTCAAGCACCGTCCAGCGTGGCAAGACCCCCGGTCTCGGCTGAGGCACCGATGGTGACTCTTCCCTCCGGTGCGTCTCTCACGGGAGATGTGGAACCAAGCACGCCCGCGGTCGCGGTGCTGATGCACGGGTCCACTCTCGGCTTCACCTCACTGCCGGCCTGGATGGCGCCAGCCCCGTTGCGTATGCAGCTGTTCGCCGCAGGCATCGACCGTCGATCCGGCTCACGGATCGCCGTGCTGCGGCTCAGGTACCCCGACCGGGACCTCCGGTCACAGTTCCGTGGTGCGCTACGGGACACTGCCGCGGCCCTGGCACACATTCAACAGATCGCGCCCCGCGCACGAATCGGGCTGGTCGGGCACTCCAACGGAGGCAGAGTTGCCCTTCGGCTCAGCGCGGACGCACGCATCCACGCTGTCGCGGCGCTCGCGCCGTGGCTGCTACCGTCCGACCGCATCAAGCCGCGGCGCGGTACTCCCCTCCTGCTCATGCATGGCAGCCTGGACTTCGTCACCAGCCCCCGACTCACAGCCGAGCTCGCGGCGCGGCTACGGCACGGTGGAGCGGACGTCGACTATGAGTCGGTTTCGGGCGACAACCACTTCCTCCTCGCCCAGGCCGCGTACTGGCATTCCCGGGTGGCGGACTTCATGACTCGTCACCTCGTCGACGACTGAGGCTCTCCGACGCGCCCCCACCAGCGGCGATCTCACCGGCGGCCCCGTGCTCACAGCGCGAGCGACACCGATACCCAACGATGACGCCGGCAGTCCGGGCAGCGCATCAGCGAGGGGTAACGCCACTTCAGCAACGGCAGGTGCAGGCTCGGGACAGCGGCGCACATGATCCCGAGCAACCCCATCCTGGTCTGCGTACGGCACGACGAGCAGCTCAGTAAGAACCATCCGTCGTCGCCGGTTCTCGGGCCGGACGGCGCTGCAACTCCATTCGCGTCATCGACCTGCAGAACGCCAGCAGGGGGACCGTCCGGCTCACTGGCGGCGGTCTCGGAGAACAGTGCCGCGCGAGCGTCGCGACGTCGCCGCTGCGCAGGCTGCGACGTTCCGCCGAGTCGGGTGAAGTCGGTGTGCCTGGTCATGTACCGACCTCCTGCATCGGCGCGCGGTCCGCGGCCAGTGCCCGCGCGTGGACGCGATAGGCATCAGCGCCGCGGGTGCGACTGGCGGTGCGCAGAATCGACCGACCCGCGGCAGGCGCCTCGGCGAACCGGATCGACCGAGCGATGGGCGGATCGAGCACCTCCACCTCGTAGCGCATCGCGACGTCCGCCAGCACGTCCTTTGCGTGCGTCGTCCGTCCGTCATACATGGTCGGCAGTATGCCGCGGACCTTGAGCTTGCGGTTGGTCATCTTCCGGACGTCCTCGATGGTCTCCAGCAGCTGGCCCACTCCGCGGTGAGAGAGGGTCTCGCACTGCAGTGGTACGACGACCTCGCCGGCCGCGGTGAGCGCGTTGACGGTGAGGACACCGAGAGACGGCGGGCAGTCCAGCAGGATGAAGTCGTAGCTCTCCCCCGCCTCGGTGAGATCCTCGAGCGCCGTCCGTAGCGCGTACTCGCGGCCGGTCCTGGTCAGCAGCATCGCCTCGGCGGCCGCGAGATCGATGCTCGCCGGCAGCAGATCGGGGCCGTCCTCGGTCTGCAGGATCACCTCACGGGCATCCGCGCCCGCGGTGAGCACATCGTGCACCGAGCGCTCCAACGAATCGGGGTCGACTCCCAGGGAGAAGGTCATGCAGGCCTGGGCATCGAGATCCACCATCAGCACCCGATATCCGAGGTCATGCAGGCCTACACCGAACGAGATGGTGGTCGTCGTCTTGGCCACACCGCCCTTCTGGTTGGCGATGGCGATGCAGGTGGGCTGGTCCGCGGCCATGGTCCTCCTCGTGGGATGTCGAGACCGTGCCTCCATCGTCTCAGGCATACCGCGCAACGCGGCGGCGCCCCGCCGTCGTGCGACCGCGCGTCGCAGCTACTCCGCTCGCGCGACCAGCAGCGGGACGTGCTGCTCCGCGCTGGTCAACGACCCGTGCTGACCGATCAGCTGCGACAGCAACGGTTCTGCCGAGCTCCGCACCACGACGGCCTCGCCTCGCATCGCCACGACGACATCCCCGATTCGCTGTTCGACACCGGGCGCGACCGGCCCGAACCAGCCCTCCGAGATCGCCTGATCCCGCGACAGCACCCAGGCCGCCTCACCCAGGCGCTCCCGCCAGGTCGCCAGTACGTCGGTCTGCGCGCCGGGCTCGCAGTAGACATGCCTGGACCGGGGGTCCCCGGCCAGCGCCGTCACGCCCTCCTGCAGGCCGGCGTCGGCGTCCGCATCGAACGTCTCACCTCTGGTCACCATGCCGTGATCGCCGGTCACCAGCAGCATGCCGTCTCGGGGAAGGTCATCCGCGACGGATGCCGCGAGCCGGTCGACCTGACGCAGCTGCATCCGCCACGGCTCTGAGCCCGGCCCGTAGATGTGGCCCAGCAGGTCGAGGTCGGCGTGGTAGCCGTAGCAGAGCGATCGGCCCGGCCCGCCGACACTGTCGACCATCTGGGCCGTGAGGTCGCCCATGGCCCAGGTTCCCCTGAAGTTGCCGCCGCGCAGTACGGCCCGGGTCAGGCCGGACCCCGCGAACTCCTGCTTCGAGATGGTCGTGGTGTGGATCCCGGCGGCCGCGGCGCGCTCGAGCGCGGTCGGCGCAGGCTGCACCTCCTCAGGCGGCAGCGACTCTCGCAGATCGACGTGCGGCCCGCTGCCGTGCGCCCGCCACTGCAGGCTGTCGAGCACGGCCCCGCCGGGCATCCGGAACGAGATGCCGAGGATCCCATGGACGCCCGGTGGAAGTCCCGTTCCCAGTGAGGCCAGACTGATCGAGGTGCTCGACGGGAACCCCACGGTCAGCGGCCCGGCTTCCTCGAGCGAGGCGAGGAACGGGGCGTCTGCCGCGTGAGCGCGAAGCAGCTCGGCACCGAGTCCATCGACCAGCAGGACGGCGGCCGCCCGCGCCTCGGGCAGCCGCAGGCTCGTCGGCCGCTCACCAGGACAACCGAGGGAGCGCAGAACCGCAGGGAGGACGTCGGCGAGAGAGCGTTCGCCGTACGCCGGGGTCACGATCGTCATGCCCCCAGCCTGTCATGACGAGGGCGTGGGCAGGCCGGGCCGGAGCGCATCGAGTCGTTAGCGGTGGTCAGGCCCATGGAATCCGTCAGCAGTTCACGATGACCTATCGCGCATCGGCCACCTGTGCACCCCGCAGATTTCGCGGGGATTTCGCCGACCCACCCACCTTGATCGCCGACATGCTGGCAGGCTGGAGGCATGAAGAAGCGCACGTTCGCCGCCCTCGCCCCTGTCGTTGGTGTCGCCGGCCTGGCGATCCAGGATTTGCTGCAGAAGGAGCAGACGCTTCGCCGCAACTACCCCGTTCTTGCCCGGGCGCGCTACATGCTCGAGTCCATCGGCCCGGAGCTGCGCCAGTACATTGTCACGGGCAACGACGAGGAGCGGCCGTTCACCCGCGACCAGCGCCGCTGGGTGTACACGTCGGCGAAGAAGGAGAACAACTACTTCGGCTTCGGTACCGACAACGACACCGAGCGGTCGAACTATCCGATCATCAAGCAGCGCACCTTCTCCGACGTCGCACCGAGCTCGCCCCTGCACGGCGCCGACGACATCCTGCTGCCGAGCGCCAAGGTCCTCGGTGGGCCACGTGGCCGGCGCGCGGCCTTCCGTCCGCGTTCGGTCGTCAACGTCTCGGCGATGTCCTTCGGGTCACTGAGCCCACAGGCGATCCAGGCCCTCAACAAGGGCGCGAAGCTAGGTGGATTCCTGCACAACACCGGTGAGGGCGGACTGTCCGATCACCACCGGCAGGGCGGCGATCTCATCCTCCAGATCGGAACCGGCTACTTCGGCTGCCGGGACGCCGACGGCCGTTTCGATCTCGACCGGTTGATGAAGGTCGTCGAGTCCGCGCCGGTGAAGGCGATCGAGATCAAGCTCAGCCAGGGCGCCAAGCCCGGCCTCGGAGGCCATCTGCCCGGCGCGAAGGTCAACGCGGAGATCGCGCGGATCCGCGGCGTCGAGGAAGGGAAGGACGTCATCAGCCCGTCCCGGCATTCCGCCTTCCGCAACACCGATGAGATGCTCGACTTCGTCGAGCGGATCGCCGACGCCACTGGGATCCCAGTCGGCGTGAAGTCGGCCGTCGGCCACCTCGGCTTCTGGGAGGAGCTCGCCGACCTGATGACCGACGGCCAGCGAGGGGTCGACTTCATCACGATCGACGGAGGCGAGGGCGGCACGGGCGCGGCGCCGATGGTGTTCGCCGACAACGTGTCCTTCCCGTTCCGCGTCGGCTTTGCCGAGGTCTACAAGTCTTTCGCGGCGGCGGGGATCACCGATCGGGTGACCTGGATCGGCTCGGGCAAGCTCGGCTTTCCCGACACGGCAGTGATCGCGTTCGCGCTGGGCGCCGACATGGTGAACGTCGCGCGCGAGGCGATGCTCGCGGTCGGGTGCATCCAGGCGCAGAAGTGCCACACCGACCACTGCCCGACCGGCGTCGCGACCCAGAACGCGTGGCTCGCGCGCGGTCTGGATCCGCAGAACAAGGCGCACCGCCTGGCAAACTACGTCTCCACGCTCAGGCGCGATCTGCTGAAGGTGTCCGAAGCGGCCGGCGTCGCACATCCGGTGCTCATCACGACGGACGACGTGGCGATGCTCGACGGCGATCGGAAGCAGACAACCATTCGCGAGGTCTACGGCTACGAGCCAGGCTGGGGGCTGCCGACGCCCGAGATCGCCGCTGAGATCAGCGAGATCATGGCCACCCAGAACACCGGGCCGGTGGACCGGGTCGAGGAAACGCCGCCGCTGCCGACCGCCGACTCCGCGCAGACCGAGACCGGAGAGTAGTCCCCGGGGCCCCGACCTTCGGTCGCGGCAGGAGTCACGCGTAGCGCGACGGCCGGGGCCGGACGACCGAGCGGTCCAGATGGACCGGGGTTACCTGCGGGTGGGCATTGAGCACGGCATCGACGTGTGCGAGGTCGTTCAACTCTTGCAGGATCACTCTGGTCGGCGTCATCAGCTGAAGGTCTCCCCCGGCACCGCGTTCCAGGATCTCCCCAACCGGCAGCCACTCGGAGGCAAGCGCTTCCGTCGTGGTGTTGACCGGCGATCTGGGGTCGGACGCCGGCAGGTGGGTGACCATGAAGTGCACCTGGAATCGCTTCGGGAAGCCCGGGGGTGTCGTCCAGTCATCCCACGGGAGCAGCTCGCCCGGGTCGAGCCGGACGCCGGTCTCCTCGGCCATCTCGCGGAGTGCGGTCGCCAGCAGCACCCGCACGGCCAGTCGATCGTCCTCCGAGTCGCGGACGTACGTCGAGTCGGCCCACACTTCGGCGAGCTCGTCCAGCGCCGATGCGCTCAGCTCGGGAGCGTTCTCGACGTCGACCGGATCGATGCGACCGCCTGGAAACACCACGACGCCCGGCGCGAAGTCCATCGTGTGAACACGATGCTGGACGAACGCCTCAAGACCTCGATCGCCGTCACGTAAGGGGATCACGCTCACAGCCGGGCGAGCGACGACGCCGGGGGTGATCTCGCGAAGCATCGCCACGCGCCGGCCCGATCGATGAAGCCCGAGCTTCCGCTCGTGCTCCACGACCGGTCGGAGGCGCTCCGGCGGCTCGACCACATGGAATCCGAGATTCTCGTAGAACGGCGCATTCCAAGGAATGTCCGCGAACGTCATCAGCGACATGCTGTTGCCACCTCGGCTGGCCACGAGGTCAGCAGCGGCGTAAGCCAGCTCCGTCCCGAGCCCCTGGCGAGCGTGGTCGGGATGCACAGACATCTGCTCCAGGTGGTACTCGCCGTCGATCTGGATCACGTGCGCGAAGCCGGTCGGCGTCTCACCGGTCACGAGGATGAATCCGCCGGCGGCCGCTCGCTCCTCCCCGGTTGGGGGAGCCGGCCACTCGCTCGTGTCGAGGACGTCATCGAACATCCGATCGGCTGCGGCCTCGATCGCTTGTAGAGCAGGCAGATCCCGCTTTTCCGCCAGCCGCGCACGGTCCATGTCAGGCACCAGAGTCCGCGTCCCACCCATCCGGCTTGGGCCACAGACCCGCGCTCGCCATCGCTCGCGCCTCGTCCAGGCTCAGTACGTCGGCCCATCCACCCGTCGTAGCCGGATCGACGTCGCGGTACTTCTTCAGCTCCAGCCGGCCGATCTGGTTACGGTGCACCTCGTCCGGCCCGTCGGCCAGCCGCAGCAACCGTGCCGTGCCCAGCGCGGCGGCCAGCAGGTGGTCATTCGCGGACCCGCCGCCACCGAAGACCTGGATGGCCCAGTCCACGATCTGCTGCGCCATGTTCGGAGCCGCGACCTTGATCATCGCGATCTCCTGCCTTGCGACCTTGTTGCCGACGGTGTCCATCATCTCGGCGGCCTTCATGGTCAGCAACCGGTTCTGCTCGATCATGATGCGCGCCTCCGCGATCCGTTCGAGCGTTACGGTCTGCTCCGAAAGCGGGCGGCCGAACGGGGCCCGAAGCTCGGCGCGGCGGCACATCCGTTCCAGCACCCTCTCGCACAGGCCGATCAACCGCATGCAGTGGTGGATTCGACCCGGGCCCAGGCGGCCCTGGGCGATCTCGAATCCGCGGCCCTCGCCCAGCAGCATGTTCGAAGCAGGCACGCGAACGTTCTCGAACAGCACCTCGGAGGCGCGATCCGGAACGCCGTAGAAGCCGAGCACCGGGAGTGACCGGATCACCTCGACACCGGGGGTGTCCTTGGGCACGAGGATCATCGACTGCCGTTTGTAGGGGCTCTCGTTCTCCGGATCGCTCTTGCCCATGAAGATGATGATCTTGCAGCGGGGATCGGTCGCCCCGGTCGTGTACCACTTGCGGCCGTTGATCACGTACTCGTCGCCGTCCCGCACGATGGAGCTACCGATCGCGGTCGCGTCGGACGACGCCTCCTCGGGCTCGGTCATCGCGAAGGACGAGCGGATCTCGCCGGCCAGCAGTGGCTCGAGCCACTGCTGCTTCTGCTCCTGGGAGCCGTAGCGCAGGATCGTCTCCATGTTGCCGGTGTCGGGCGCGGAGCAGTTGAAGACCTCGGGCGCCATCGCGCTGCGTCCCATGATCTCGCACAGCGGCGCGTATTCCGCGTTGGTGAGGCCCTCGTCGGACTCCGCCGCGGGCAGCCAGAGATTCCACAGGCCGGCTTCGCGGGCCAGCGGCTTGAGCTCCTCCATCACCGGATAGGTCGACCACGGTCCCAGCTTCTCGGCCTCCTGGTAGTAGCGACGCTCGTTCGGGTAGATGTGCTCGGTCATGAACGCCTTCAGGCGCTCGGCCAGGTCCTCCGTGCGTGAGGTCGTGCTCATGGTGCGCTATCCCTTCGGTCGAACGGTCAGGATCTGGGACATCGACCCGATCGGGCCGGTCTCGTCGTGCAGGATGCTGTGGGTGAGGCCGACGCCGTCCGCGCCGAAGCTGACGGCGGTGTCGAAACCGAGCCAGTCGCCACGTGGCTCGGCGAAGAAATGCGCCGTCAGGTCGACGTTCGGGAAGGCAACGTCCTGTGGGCTCTGCCGGACCGTCATGCCGTTGGCGATGTCGATCAGGCCGGCCGCCCGCGCGATCCCGCTGACCTGCTCCCCCTCGATCAGCTCAACTCTGGGGCGCACCCAGAAGGCGGCCTGTCCGGGCTCATGCTGCTGTCGGTGGGCGTCGGCAGAGGCGATGAACCCGCCGGGCCAGACCTCGGTCGGGCTCCAGGGTTGAAGCTGATGGCGGTCGGGAATCCGCGGCAGCGGGGTGCCCTCGACCCGGGCGGTGTCCTGTCGCTGCAGCAGCCACGCGCGCAGCAGGACAGCGGAACGCCCTTCGTGGCTCAGGACCGCCTCGACGAGCTCGATGGTGCGCCCGGCACGGATCACCCGCACCTCGATTGTCACCTCGCCTACCGGGACAGTGCCGAGGATGTCGTACGACAGCCGGCTGATCATCAGTTGATCGTCCCTGCGGCGGTCCCGGTCCCGCTCTACCTCATGAATCATCAGGCCGAGCGCGGGGCTGATGTGCTGCTCACGTGGATCCCAGGCACCGCTCGTGTGCTCGGACGCGCGGTAGCGGCCCGCGCCCACGGAGGTGAAGTACGCCTGCGGCATCCCGCCCACCTCCCTTTCTTTGCCGATCCTAACGATCGGCAGCGGGGATTGGCCTCAGTGGGCGAGCTTGAGCCCGACGACGCAGCCGATGATGCCGACGAGCAGCAGGACCTTCACCAGGGATATCGGCTCGGTGCCGGTCGCCATGGCGTAGGCGACGGTACCGACGGCCCCGATGGCGACCCATACGGCGTAGGCCGTGCCGGTGGGCAGGTCGCGCATCGCGTAGGCCAGGCCAGCCATGCTGATGATGACGGCCACGAAGAAGACGACCGTCGGGCCCAGCCGGCTGAAGTTCTCCGATTTTCCCAGCGCCGTCGCCCATACGGCCTCGAGCACGCCGGACAGAATGAGAATGGTCCATGCCATGAGTGGGTCACTCCCCCGGGCCGTCTTGTCGCTCGCCGGGTACGGCACCCCTCGTCCGGGAACTCGGGTGGAGTTCGTCTACCAGGCTCTCACACCGGGCCAGGCCACGGTGGTCTCCGGTGAGCAACACCACCAGCGCTGCTCACGACGCTGATCCTGCTCAGCTGTCGAGGAAGCGGCGGATGATCTCGGTGAAGACCTGCGCCTGCTCCGAGTGGACCCAGTGGCCGGCGTCCTTCACGACCACCTTGCGTACCAACGGAAACAGCTCGCGCATCGTATCGGCGTACTCGTCGCGGACGTAGTCGGAGTTCGCACCGGCCACCCAGAGCACGGGACCGTCGTACGGGTGCTTATCGAGCCCGTCGGGGAAGCTGCCGATGCTGCCGAGCTCCGCACGGAGCAGGTCGAGGTTGGCCTTCCATTCCCACCGACCCTCGCGGTGGGTGAGGTTCTGCAGCAGGAATCCGCGGACTGTGCGCGACCGGATGCGGTCGGTGAGTTGATTGTCGGCCTGACTGCGCGACGCCAGCGTGCTGAGGTCAAGAGCAAGGAGGCTGTCGAGCAGATGCTCGAACTCCGAGCTCTCGGCCGAGACCACCGGGGAGATGTCCACGACTGCGAGCCGTTCGACCAGGTCGGGATGGCGCAGCGCGAGCACCATTGCCACCTTCCCGCCCATCGAGTGTCCGACGACCGCAGCGCGCCCATCGGCCTGCTCACGAATGACGCCGGCCACCGCCTCGGCCATCTGCCCGTAATCCACGTGCTCGGTCCACTGCGAGGCGCCGTGATTGGGCAGGTCGACGAGGACGGACCGGTGGCGTGGAGCGAGCGCCTTGGCGATCGACGTGAAGTTCTTGCCCTGGCCGAACAGCCCGTGCAGAAACAGGACGGGCTCTCCGTCGCCGTCGATCACCGTGGTGGCGACGGAGGACGGGTCAGTCATCCGAGCCCGTACCGTAAAGGCGCTTGACGTCGTCAGTGTCTGCGGCTGGGTCAATCCCTTGCGTGGTGGCGATCTGATGAATCGTGCTCGCGAGTCGGACGTCGCGCTCGGTCACTGCGCCGACATCGTGGCTCACGAGCCGGATCTGAACCGACGGATAGGTCAGCAGGACGTCGGGGTGATGGTCAGCCTGGTCTGCAGCTTCGGCGATCGCGCTGACAAAGCGGGCACCCGCGTTGAAGTCGCCGGTCGCGTAGCCGGCGTAGATACCCGCGGGGCCGCCGCTCCAGCCTTCGAGCGCGGCGTCCTTGATCTGATCGGAGGTCAGCTTTCCCATACGCCCATCGTCGCAGCACCCGGGAGCTCCCGCACGGCGAGCCCGATCACGAAGCTCCTTACCGGATCGCGCGGCCGTCGAGCCAGGCGCGCGCACGTCGTCGGACCGCTCGCCTAGTAACGTGCGGCATGGCCGAGGCGAACCGGTGGACGTCGTCTACCTGTGCAGCGCGCGAGCGGCTCATGCGCGCAGTGCTGACCGCGTCCGGTGGGGAGAGGAGAGTGCCGTGCAACCCGACTTCCTGGTCGTCGGCGCCGGCGCGTCCGGATGCGCACTCGCCAACAGGCTGAGTGAAGACCCCTCGGTGCGCGTGCTGCTGCTCGAGCGCGGCCCCCGCAGCTCGTCTCCGGCCACCCTCGTGCCACGGGCCTTTCCACTCGCGCTGCGCTCGCCGAGAATGACCAGCTACCCGACACTTCCCATTGTCGGCACCGGACAGCCCGAGTACTGGGTGCGTGGAATCGGGCTCGGCGGGTCGACCGTCATCAACGGGATGATGTACCTGCGCGGCGAGCCGTCGGCGTACGACGAGCTGGAGGCCACAACCGAGGACGGGTGGGGCTGGACAGCATTCCGGTCCGCATTCGACGATCTCGAGCGCCGGTACCTGCACCCGACAACCGCACCGCTGAATCCGTTGAGCGAGCGGATAGTCGACGCCATGTCCGCTCGTGGGGCGCTCCGCGTGCCAGACCTCAATGGCGCGGTCGGAGCAAGGGCCGGAGCCACCCCCGGGACCATACTCAGTGGTGTACGCCGGAGCGCCGAGCAGGCTTTCGTTGCTCCGGTGGCCAATCGGCCGAATCTGCATGTACTCACGGGCGTGGAGGCGCAATCCCTGCTATGGCAAGGAAAGCAGGTGGTCGGCGTACGCGCCCGGCGCGGTCAGTCCACGGGCGACATCCTCGCCGGACGTGTCGTGCTGAGCGCGGGCACGATCGAGACCCCCTTGCTGCTTGAGCGCTCCGGCATTGGACAACCAGATCTGCTCCGGCGCGCCGGGATCGACGTACGCGTCGAGAGCCCTCGGGTCGGCGAAGGGGTTCGCGAGCAACGGGGACAGTCCTTGCAGCTCTACCTCCGTCACGGTGTCGCGGGGTCGCGGGAGTTGTCCACTCCAACCGGGATCGTGCGGGAGACGGTGCGCTATGCCGTCGCGCGCACGGGTGCGCTGGCCAGGCCGGCGTACGACGTCACCGGACTGTTGCCTAGCGGCGGGCACGGCGGGCCGGTGGAGCTGCAGGTCATGGCGGTGCCCTTCGCGCTCGACCGTGGCGGGGCGCTGCGGCCCGATCGTGCCCCCGGTGTACTGCTCGTGGGTTATCCGATCCGGCCGACTACGGCGAGCAGCATCCATATCAACGCCGATGACCCGACCGGACCACCGAGGATCGCGGCGCGCTACGAGGAGACGCCCGAGGACGTCGCAGCCCAGCGCGCCCTCAGCGCGTCACTGCGGACGATCGCGCGAGCGCCGGCACTCGTCGATGTCACAGATGCCACCCGTAGCTCCGGCGTCATCCACCGCGCGGGCCACGGTTCGTCGATCTACCACGCGGTCGGCTCGGTGGCCCTGGGACCCCACGACCAGTGCCCTGCAGATCCGCAGCTGCGGGTGCGTGGCACGACAGGACTCTACGTGGCCGACCTGTCGATACTCCCCTTCCACACCAGCGGAAGCACGGCCGCGCCCGCCATGGCGATCGGCTGGCTCGCCGCCGACCGACTCCTCGCGAGCGACTGAGTCTCGCCCGCGCGGCGTCAGCTGCGAAGTACCTACTCCACGGCCTTGCCCGTGGCGAGCTCGTCGACGAGCTTGTCCAGGTACCGGATCTTCTGCATGAGCGGGTCTTCGACGTTCTCGCCGCGTACGCCGCACACGACGCCGGCGCGGCCCTTCTTCTCAGCGGCGCCCGGCAGGTCCCGCTTAGCTTGCCGCCGGACCGTCGACGTTCACGGTCGGCACTCCGCTTCCGCAGCGCACGATCACGGCATGCGAGGTCGTGTCGCCGGGGTTGGATTCGCGGTGAATGGCGCCCGCGGGCACCCGGATGAAGTCTCCCGCCTTGGCCTCGACTACGTCCTCCCCGTTCGGCCCGGACTCTAGCCGGAACTCCCCGGACACGACGTAGATCGTCGTCTCGTGGTCACCATGGTGATGCCAGCCGGTCACCGCCTTCGGCTCGGTGTCGACCGTGCCGGTCCACATTCCTTCGGAGTGGGCCGCGAGCTTGCGGTGCATGCCAGGTGTCGGATCGGCGTCCGTCAGATCGTCGCCTGCGAACAGTGAACAGGGCCGTGCGGGATCGTGCGAGTACTCCTGGGTCGTCATGCGCAGATTCTGTCAGAAGACTGAGCCGGAAACCTTGTGCGGCTTCGGTGAGCCTGAACGCCTGAGGCGATCCACCACGTCGCGCACACCGGGTCTCGGCACCCGACCTGGCGCGGGCACTCGAGCTCTGGTGAGGCTCATCGGTACCGAGATGCGCGAGCTTACGGGCTACATGCTCGAGGTCTCGTCCGAGGAGATGAAGCAGGTCGTGCGCAACTACTTCGAGATCACCGGCGGCACGACGGTCAAGGACTACGCCGCCGCGGCCGCTGTCCACAGACCCCTGGTTGTCCACAGATGTGCCCGGATCGGTTTTCGTGTCGGCGGAAGTGTCGGTGCTGGTCCGTAGCGTGTGTGTCATGGATCTCAGGCAGGGCGGCGAAGCAGCGGTCACGCTCCCGGGCGGCACGCGCCCGATCGAGTCGCTGCGGGCTGCCCTGAAGGGTCTGGGGTCGTTGGCCGGCGCGGACGCCGATGGGCTGCTCGCTCGGGTGAGTGATGCCGGGTTGATTGACCTGCTCCAGGCCTACCGGCAACTGCGGGCGGTGCTCGCTGCCGGTGAGGCACGCGTCCAGGTCGCGTTCGATGCTTCCCAGCGTGCCGCGGCGGAGCAGCGTGGGGTGCCGAGGGCCGAGCGCGGGAAGGGGATCGCCGATCAGATCGCGCTGGCCCGTGGGGTGAGTGCGCATCGCGCCGCGAACGACCTGGCTGTGGCCAAGGGCCTGGTGACAGAGCTGCCGCAGACCCTGGGCCGGTTAGCGTGCGGCGCGGTCAGTGAGGATGCGGCCCTGGCGGTGGCGAAGGAGACGGTGTGCCTGATGCCGGAGGACCGCGCGATCGTGGACGAGCGCCTCGCGCCGCGGCTGGCGGCGGGTACGAGTGCTCGCCGTGCCGCGTCGCTGGCCCGGGCGGAGGCGGCGCGGGTGGATGGCGAGTCGGTGACGCGGCGGATCGCGATGGCGCACAAGGACCGCACCGTGACCACCCGCCCCGCACCCGACGCCATGGTCTACCTGACCGGCCTGTTGCCGGTGAAGGAAGGCGTGGCGGCCTACGCCTCCCTGGTCGCGCACGCCGTGCCGCCGGCGGTGGCGATCCCCAGTCGTGGGGCATCAGCCGTAGGGCTGTTCTGCTGACCGGGATCCATGATGACCGTCCCGGTCGGATCCAGCTTGATGCCGCCGACACTTGTCGGCCCGCTCCCTGCCCTGCCCCTGGCGGATGGCTGGCCCCAGCTCCAGTCCGGCCAGCCTGCGGTCGCTGAACCGCAGCACCGGAGCCGGTGGGTGGTGCGGAGCTGCGAGGGCGATGGTGACGCCATCCTGCGCCCTGGCCCGCCAGATCGCGTTGATCGCCGACGAGAGGCCTGCGGTGGATCCACCGCGTGTTCACCGACCCGCTTCCGGGCAGGTCGCCAGTCGACAGGCCGCCGTCTTCCCGAGCCTGGCATGACCCGGTCGCGATCAGGCCTGCCGTTCGGCGCGCCGATCCGGATGACCACCAATCCCATGCCGCAGGCGGTGCCACGTCGGCTGAACGGGTAATGTGCCGGCGGTGTAACCAACCAAGACCCGCGGGTGGAAACCGGCGCGTTGGGTCGAGGGAGCACACGGTGATCCGCACTGACCGCACCGCCCGCAATACCCACGCCCCACCTGGGGCCCGACCCGACACCGCCGCACCGTCGACGCAGATCGCGACGCCGGGTGACCACCGCTCCAGACCGGCCCGAGGATGGCACCACCCGGCATCGAACGGCAACTCGCAGGCGCGATCGACGCTTTCCGACACCGGCACCGAGGCGCATAGCCCGTGCTGAGCGGCCCACTGTTGCGAGAAGTCAGACGTGCTGGCAATCGTTGCCGCAGCTGTCGCTTCCCACCGGGCCGTCGGCATGAGATGCCGGACGGTGCAGTATCGCGCTCGTCGGGTTCAGCCGGAAGCCCTCGCCATCCGGCTCTGCCGTGCCGTCAACAATCAGCGTCATGCCCTTGGTCTCACGAGGCGGGCACATCAGCGTCACTGCAGGATTCTGCTCGAGATTGCGCGCTGTCCCCTTGCTGCCAGTCGGTATCCGCAACGACCCGCCGTCCACTTCGGCAACGACGCACACGACCTTGACGCGCCCATCGCCTACCGACAGCAGGTATGCCGTATCGAAGTCTTCGAGCGCCTTGGCCAGGTCCTCGATCTTCACTGGAATGCTCATGCTCGAAGCCTACGTCTCGCACGGCCGTACCCTGGTTGGGCTATGCAGTGCGACTACTTCGATTCCGCCCGGTGCCGGTCGTGCACGCTCATGGGAGTGCCGTACGACGAGCAGCTCAGGAGGAAGGACGACGCCGTCCGGCGGGCTCTCGCCGACGTCGCAGATCACGATGCCTGGTCGCCGCCCTTCGCCAGCCGCGAGGCTGGGTTCCGCAACAAGGCCAAGCTGGCTGTGGGCGGGACGATCAGCCAGCCGACTCTAGGAATCATGGATCGTCAGGGCACCGGCATCGATCTCCGTGGCTGCGGGCTCTACGAGGCCGGCCTGGGTGCCGTCCTGCCCAGGCTCGGCGAGTTCGTTACACAGGCTGCGATTGCGCCGTACCACCTCGGTACCCGGCGCGGCGAGCTCAAGAACCTTCTCGTCACCCACTCCCCTGACGGTGAATTGATGGTCCGATTCGTCTTACGATCCCAGGAGGCCGTCTCACGGATCCGCAAACACCTACCGGATCTGCGCCGTGGCCTACCGCAGCTGCGCGTCGCGTCGGCGAACATACTGCCCGAGCACAAGGCGGTCCTGGAGGGCGACCTCGAGATCCCCTTGACGGACGACGAGTCGCTACCGATGCGCCTCGATGAAGTCACCCTCCATCTGCGCCCGCAATCGTTCTTCCAGACCAACACAGCGGTCGCGGAAGGGCTCTACGCGCAAGCGCAACAGTGGTGCGCTGAGGTAGATGGTACGTATATCTGGGATCTCTACTGTGGTGTCGGCGGGTTCGGCTTACACCTGGCAGCAACTGACCGCCGCGTCACGGGCATCGAGACCTCGCCGGAAGCGGTCGCGAGCGCACGCCTCAGCGCGGTGGACCGACCCGGCCGACTTGAGTTCTTTGCGCAGGATGCCGTCGCGTTTGCGCGCGCCCGGAAGGCTCCCGACCTCGTCGTCGTCAACCCACCACGGCGCGGCATCGGCGACCTGACCGGCTGGATCGAGGCCAGCAGCGTCGCGACGGTTCTCTACTCCTCCTGCAATGCGCAGTCCCTGGCGGTCGATCTGAGCCGGATGCCCTCCATGCGGGTTACCCGAGCGCGCATGTTCGACATGTTCCCGCAAACGAACCACCACGAGGTACTCGTGCTGCTCCAGCGTCGCTAGCGATCGCGACGGACCCACCGGCTCGACGAAGCGACGTCCTCGACCGGCCGGCCGGCCTTGGCCCAACCGGTGAACCCCTCCTCGACATGGGCGACATCCGGAAAGCCCATATCCTTCAGCGCCTGGGCAGCAAGGGCCGATCGCCCGCCACCTGCGCAGTAGAGCACGATCCGCTTGTCGGGCGTGAAGTAGTCCCGGTAGTACTCCGATGCCGGGTCGGCCCAGAACTCGAGCATCCCGCGGGGCACGTGCTTCGAGCCCGGAATCGCGCCGGAATCCACCCGCTCCTGGATCTCGCGGATATCAACGACGAGCAGCCTGTCGTCACCGGCGTCGATCTCGGCCGCCGTCTCGTCGACGGAGAGGTTCTCCAACGACTCCTTGATCTTCTCGACCTGGCCCCACACGGGCTTGATCTCGTGGCTCTCAGTCATGACCGTTCCTCTCTACGATGGCGCGTCCTAGACTGCGCGCATGGATCTCGCCAAGCAGCATCTCGATGTCGGCTTGTTCTCGAACCTACGCGATGAGCAGCTCGACTTCTGGCAGCGCACGGTCGGCCTGGAGTACGACCACGTGGGCAAGCTCGGCGGTGGGGTGCAGCAGCATCGTCACCACATGAACGGCTCCATCTTGAAGATGAACCACGCCCGCGACCCTCTGCCGGACGTGGCGCCGTCCGGCATCGTCGGCCTGCAGATCGCCAGGAAGGACCTCGACGAGCCACTGCACCTGCTCGATCCCGACGGCAATTCCGTGGAGATCGTGCCGCCGGGCACGGACGCGGTCGAGGGAATCGCCGTCCTGCTGCGAGTCAGCGACCCGATGGCGCACGACCGCTTCTGGACCGACGTCATGCAGTTCGAGCGCGCCGGGGACGGCGCATACCGGTGCGGCGACAGCCTCATCCGCATCGTGGACGAGGGTGAGGTCTTCCATCGCGGTGACCAGTGGCGCGGGCCGGGCTATCGATACACGACCGTCCAGGTCTTCGACTGCCAAGCCGAGTACGACGGGATCATCGCTCGCGGGGGCGTCGGGACCACCGCCCCCACAGTGCTCGGGACGACGGTGCGGATGGCTTTCGTGATCGACCCGGACGGCAATCACATCGAGATCAGCCAGCGTGCCAGCCTCACCGGCGGCACGCTTTGACCTGCCCGAGCTAGCCGGGTGGTGACGTGAACCAGCACCCTGCAGACGTGGGTGACCTCATGCTTTGCGGGGCATCACGACGGTGTAGTCGAAGTCGAGGACGACGTTCGGCAGGTACTTACCGTCCTCACCCTTGTACGGGAACTCCGCGCACGGCTGGTCCTTGGTGGCGACGGTGCGCACCCGCAGGGCGCCGACGTCCGACCGGCCAGGCAGCTCGATCTTCTCCAGCACCTCCGACCACGCGTAGACGGTGTCTCCGGCGAAGGTGGGGTTCGAGTGGGTGCCGCCGTTGATCGCGACGATGAACTGCGCGTTCGCCAGCCCGTTGAAGGACAGCGCGCGGGCCAGGCTGATGATGTGACCGCCGTAGATCAGCCGGCGGCCGATCTTCTCCTGTCCCTGCGCGTGCTGGTTGAAGTGCACCTTGGCGGTGTTCTGGTAGAGGCGGGTGGCGAGCATGTGATCGGACTCCTCGATCGTCATGCCGTCCACGTGGTCGATTCGCTCGCCGACCTCGTAGTCGTCCCACAGGAACTCGCTGCCGGCCAAGGCGGTGTCATACGCCTTCGTGTCGACCTCGAACGGGACCTGGAGCGCGGAGGCTTCCACAGCCTTCGGCAGGTCGGGGATCTCGGCATCCGCGACCTGCATCGACTCGTCACGCCTGCGCACCATGACCCAGCGGACGTACTCGAGCACGGTCTCGCCGCGCTGGTTCTTGCCGACCGATCGCACGTAGACGTTGCCGGACTTGCCGTTGCTGTTGGGCTTGAGCCCGATGACGGTCGAGGTCGTGGTCAGCGTGTCGCCGGGGTAGACGGCCGCGCCGTAGACGCCCGCGGCGTACCCAAGGTTGGCGACCGCGTTGAGCGAGACGTCGGGAACGGACTTCCCGAAGACGATGTGGAAGGCCAGCAGGCTGTCGACCGGCATCCGCTCGAAGCCCATCGACCCCGCGAACGTCGAGGCGGACGTCGCCGCGAAGCGCGAGCCGTATAGCGCGGTGTAGAGCGCGATGTCACCCTCGGTGACCGTGCGCGGAGTGGCGTGCACCAGCTCCTGACCCACCCGGAAGTCCTCGAAGTAGTTGCCCTGCACAGTCTTGGTCGACACGCCTGAATGCCTTTCGTAGCCGGTTGCTCGCGCCATTCTCGCAAACGGCTGAGTCAGTGCCGGACGCCGCACCGACCCGGACGAGCCTCACCTAGGCTGGAGCCATGCAGCTCGGCGTGGACTTCGGAACCACACGCACGATCGTGTCGTACGTCGACCGGGGCAACTACCCGGTCGTGAGCTTCACCGACGCTCTGGGTGACACGCATGACCACTTCCCCTCGGTCGCCGCCTTACGCGATGGAGAGCTCGTCTTCGGCTTTGCGGCTCTGGCCGCCGCCGAGTCCGGCGCGCCCGTCGTCCGGTCCTTCAAGCGGATGCTCGCAGCACCGGACGTGAATGCCCACACGCCGATCCACTTCGGGGACAGGGCGCTTGCACTGGGATTCGTGCTCACCGGATTCCTGCAGGCGCTCCTGGAGGCATTGCGCACCGACTCCAGCATCAGCGGCGACCTCGCCAGCCAGATCGAGCCGCAGGCCGTCGTTGCCGTCCCCGCGCACGCGCACGGCGCTCAACGGTTCCTGACCCTCGACGCCTTTCGCCGGTCCGGGTTCGTCGTCCTCGGCGTCCTGAACGAGCCGTCAGCCGCAGGCTTCGAATACACGCACCGCCAGGCCCGCACGCTGAGCTCTCGGCGTACCCGCGTCATCGTCTTCGACCTCGGTGGCGGCACCTTCGATGCCTCGCTGGTCGCGGTCGACGACAAGCGACACGAGGTGCTCGACTCGCTCGGCCTGAACGACCTCGGCGGCGACGACTTCGACCTCGCGCTGGCCGAATGCGCCGCGGATGCGGCCCAGGTCGACCTGGCCGAGCTGTCGGCGCAGGATCGCGCGGCGCTGCTGGACGAGTGCCGCGATGCCAAGGAGCGGCTTACCCCGCAGTCGAAGCGAATCGCGCTCGAGGTCGCAGGCACACCCGTCACCGTCCAGGTCGCCGACTTCTACGACCGCGCGACGCCGTTGGTCGAGCGGGCGATCGATGCGATGGCCCCTCTGGTCGGCGGGCTCGACGACGCCGACGATGCGCTCGCCGAGGTGGCCGGGATCTATCTCGTCGGCGGTGCGAGCTCGCTGCCACTGGTCCCGCGGGTGCTCCGGGAGCGTTTCGGACGTCGCGTGCACCGATCCCCCTACCCCGCGGCGTCCACCGCGATCGGCCTGGCGATCGCCGCCGATGAGTCCTCCGGGTTCTCGCTGAGCGACCGGCTCTCCCGTGGCTTCGGCGTATTCCGCGAGTCCGCCGAGGGCGAGCAGGTCGACTTCGACCCGATCTTCGATCGCACCACCGCCCTCGGACCAGGTGCCGTCGTCGAGCGCGAGTACGACGCGGCACACAACGTCGGCTGGTACCGGTTCGTGGAGTACTCGCGGATGGACGCCGACGGGCAGCCGCGCGGCGAGCTCACCCCGTACGGCGAGGTGATCTTTCCCTTCGATCCGGCCCTCCAGCAGACCGCCGAGCTCGCCAGCCTGACCGTCGCTCGTCGCGAAGGCGGTCCGCGGATTCGCGAGACCTACCGCGTCGATGAGCAAGGTCTCGTCTCGGCCACCATCCTGGACCTGAGCACGGGTCACCGCATCGAGATCATGCTCACCGGCGCGAGCTGGCCGACGCCCACCAACCAACGGGAGACCCGATGACCGCGCCCTTCCATTCACCGCAGCTGACGCTGTTCAGCACCGACATCGAACGCCTCCGGGAGTTCTACGCACGCCTCGGCTTCACTCAGCAGCTGCGCTATCCCGCCGACGGCGCAGCGCAGCAGATCGAGCTCACGCTCGACGGCCTGACGCTCCGGCTGTCGGATCGGGACTCGACGGTCTCCGAGTTCGGACTGTCTGCCGATCTCAGCGGTCACGGCGCGGCCCTGACGGTGTGGTGCGACGACGTCGTCGCGGCCCATGACCGCCTGACCAAGGTCGGCATCGCCTCGCTCGCGCTACCCCGTGACTGGCATGGCGGCCTCCGCACGGCCTGGCTGGCCGACCCGGACGGCAACCCGGTCCAGCTGATCCAGCCGGCCGCCGCCACCTCACCCAAGCCCCCGACGGCACCCGCGACGGCTCCCACACCGAGTGCACCTGCCGTACCCGCGAGCCAGGAAGAGCCCGCGACGGACGGACTCCCGGCAACCGAGCCGTCCGATGACGACCTGCCACTGCCCCAGTCTCCGCTCCCTGCCGGCTACTACACCGAGGACGGCACACCGACCTTCGACGCCGTCGCGGAGCGCATCCACCAGCGAGCAGCCACCGCTGAGGGCAACGAGGTGCTCGATGACGAGTCGCAGCGTGGACGCGATGCGACAGATCAGTTCAGCAGGCTCAAGCAGGCGGGCCAGGACCGGCTCGCCCAGCTACGCAAATCGATGGGCCTCGACTCCTGAGCGCTCAGCCGGACTTGCGGAAGCGCAGCAGGGCCGCGTCGTCATTCACCCGGTCGAATACCGCGGTGACTGCGTCGCCGACCTGCGGGTCGTCGTCGAAGCCGAGCAGGTTGGTCATCACCCGCGGCCCTTCCTCGAGCTCGACGTACGCGAGCACATACGGCCCGGCGTCGCGGTACTCGGCGAGTCCCTTCTGGGTGCGCGTCCAGCTGTAGACGGTGCCCCGCCCGGACGCCTCGAAGGTGCTGAGCTCCTGGGTCCAGCACACCGGGCAGATCGCCCGCGGGTGCCAGATCACCGCCTGGCACCCATCGCAGCGCTGCAGGACGACGACGCCTCGGGTGGTGCCCTCCCAGTAGGCCGCGGCGTCCGGATTGATCACGACCTCCGGGACGGGAAGCTGCTGGCTCATCGTCTACTCCCTTCCGAGGATCAGCGTCGCCGATCCCATGCGGTTGCCGAGGTTGCCGCCGGTGCCGTGTGCGAGGGCGATCTCGCAGTCGGCCACCTGGACGGCGGGATGGGCCTCGCCGCGGAGCTGGCGAACGGCCTCGATGACCTTCGTGATTCCGCCGCGGTTGGTCGGGTGGTTGTTGCACAGGCCGCCGCCGTCGGTGTTGAACGGCAGGGCACCATCAGGCGCTTCCAACGCCCCGTCGGCGACATACGCCCCGCCCTGGCCCTTCTCGCAGAATCCCAGATCTTCGATGGTCTCGACCACCGTGATGGTGAACGAGTCGTAGATGCTGGCGTAGTCGATGTCGGCGTGGGTCACTTTCGCCTCCTCGAAGGCGCGCGGACCTGACCAGCGCGCCCCCGTGTAGGTGAGGTCGATGCGTCCGTTGTCGGCAGTCTTCGGTGACTCACCGTGCCCGAGGACGGCGACCGACTGGCGATCGAGCCGTGCGGCGACCTCCGGGCTCACGACAATGAGGGCTCCGCCGCCATCGGTCACCACGCAGCAGTCGAGCCGGTGCAGCGGATCGCTGACCATCGGCGAGGCGAGCACCTCCTCGATGGTCACCTCCTTCGGCAGGAAGGCGTTGGGGTTGTGCTTCGCGTGCTTCGACGCCGCCACCTTGACCGCGGCGAGCTGCTCGGAAGTGGTGCCGTACTCGTGCATGTGGCGCCGGGCGGCCAGTGCGTACCCGCCGGGGGTCGTCAGACCGTAGACCGCCTCGAACGAGTGCTCGGGAGCGTTCGGTCGAGCCGCACCGGCGACCGCCCCACCTGTTCGCGGCTTGCCGCCGAGGGTGATCAGCGCGATCTGGCACTTCCCTGCGGCGATGGCAGCTGCCGCGTGCCCGACCTGCGCGACCGGCGAGCTGCCACCCATCTCGGTGACGTCTATGTAGGACAGTCGCAGGCCCATGTAGTCGGCCAACGAGAGTGCCCCGAAGCCGGGCGCGTCGCCGGAGCAGAAGAAGCCGTCGACGTCGCCCAGGCTGATGCCGGCGTCCGCGCAGGCGCCGATGGCGGCCTCAGCATGGATCTGGGCGTGAGAGGTATCGGGAAGGTGGCGTCCCGGATGCTCATAGGCACCCGCGATGCGTGCGTGGCTATCGACCATGGCCGACCTTTCGAGTGGGCAAATGCTCGTCTGACAGGTTCGGGCAACGTTAGCATTGCTAACGATCGATGCGCGATGTCTTGATCAGGCCTGCGCGAGCGGGCCGAGCCGGCATTCGGGCTCGTCCGCCAGCACCACCGCGATGCGCTCGGCGAACACCGGTCGCATCGCGGGCAGCGTGGCGACCGACCACCATCGGGCGTCGGTGCTCTCGTCGTCGCCCGGGGCCGGCTCGCCCGACAGGCACCGCATGCGGAAGGTGTGATCGACGTACTGGGCCTGGTCCCCGTTGACGTGCGTCACGAGTGCACTGGTCGAGACCCAGACCAACCGTTCGACCACTGCGTGCACCGAGGCCTCTTCGAGCACCTCCCGGACGGCGGCGTCCGCCACCTCCTGCCCGGGCTCGACGATCCCGGTGACCGGCGCCCACTCATCGGTGTCCGACCGCCGGATCATCAGTACCTCCTGCCCGGCGTTCGTCTCCCGCAGGACGACGGCGGTCACGCCGGTCAACCACAGCGGTGCCTGCCCGACGTGCTTGCGCAGCTCGACGATGAACTCGGGAATCGGCAACCTGAGCTCGCTCTCCGCCCGCAGCGCCTGGGCTACTAGGCCGACGGCTCCGGCTGCGGACCGTCGTACCCCTCGATCACGATGATGTCCGCAAGGCCCGCTCCCTCGCGCAGCGACTTCGCGTACTGGTACTCCTCAGAGCGCCAGCACTCCAGCGCGACCTCGTACGAGGGGAACTCGATCACGACGTTCCGGGCGCGCGACTGTCCCTCGACGGTCTCGAACTTGCCGCTGCGCACCAGGAACCGGGCGCCGTACTTCGCGAACGCGGCGCCGTTCGCCGCCACGTACTGCTGGTACTGGTCGGGATCGGTGACCTCGACACGAGCGATCCAATAACCCTTGGCCATGACTGCTATCCCATCTGCTCGGAGATGACCTCGAACTTGTGTAGCCGGTTCGGCCCGAAGCACATCGTGATCGGCACGTCAGCGGCGTCGCGGCCGCGCGCCATCACCACCCGGCCGATCCGGCGAGCGTTGTGCCGGGCGTCGAAGGTATGCCACTTGCCTCCGAGGAAGACCTCGGACCACGCCGAGAAGTCCGTCGGCTCCCCGCTCGGCTCGACTCCGTGCTCCCCGAGGTAGCCGGTGACATACCGCGCCGGGATGTTCATGGCACGGCACAGGGCGACGAATAGATGGGCGAAGTCCCGGCACACCCCGACCTGCTCCCGGTAGCCATCGAGGGCGGTGCGGTTGGCCCGGGCCTTCATGTAGTCGAAGGTGATGCGCTCATGAACGAAGTCACTGATCGCCTGCACCCGCCGCCAGCCCTCGGGCTCATTGGAGAAGGTGTCCCACGCGGCCTGCATGAGCTCGCTGTCGAAGTCGCAGTACCGGCTGGGCAGCAGGAACTGGTGCGCCTCGGTCGGCAGGTCGGTCACCGCGTGCTGCTCGGCATCGAGCACCACTGGATCGGGCTCGTCCGAGCACTCGACTACCGCCTCACCGGTGAACACCAGCGACTCGACCGGCTCCATCACGTCGACGTGCGCGCAGAGGTTGCCGAACGAGTCGACGTACTGCACCGGCTCCTTGCCGCCGGTCACCGTGATCCTCTCCGCACCGACGATGTCCTGGCGACGCGAGGGGTGCACGCGCAACAGGTGGATCACCCGAGTGGGCGCCCACACACCGAGCCGAATATCAAAGCCGACTTTGATCTGCATGGTCGTAGACCCTATTCCTCCTGGACCGCTTGCCGGGCAGCACCTACCGCACTCCCAGCCGAAAACAGACGGAAGCGCCCGCCCGGGCGATAATGGTTGTCGTGCCCATGACCAACCCACATCAAACCCGGCCCAGGAATCTGACCCGCTACGCCTGGCTGTCGATCGCCGCTGCCCTGGTCACGATCGGACTGAAGCTCAGTGCGTACCTGCTCACCGACTCCGTCGGCCTGCTGTCGGACGCCGCGGAATCGGTGGTGAACCTGGTCGCGGCCGTCGTAGCGCTCTACGCCCTGCACATCGCGGCCAAGCCGGCCGACAAGAACCACAACTTTGGGCACAGCAAGGCAGAGTACTTCTCCGCGTGGGTCGAGGGCATGATGATCGTCATCGCCGCCGGCTTCATCGTCTACACGGCGATCGGCCGGTTGCTCAACCCGCGGGAGATCGACAACGTCGGCATTGGCCTGGTCATCTCGATCGTCGCCGCGGTGGTCAACGGCGTCGTCGCTGTCGTCCTGCTCCGTGCCGGACGCCGATTCCGCTCGCAGACGCTGAAGGCCGACGGCCAGCACCTGATGACCGACGTATGGACCTCCGCGGGCGTCGTCGTCGGCGTCCTGCTCGTCGCGCTCACCGGATGGCCGTGGCTGGACCCCGTCATCGCGCTCGCCGTAGGCGTGAACATCCTCGTCGCCGGCTACAAACTGGTTTCCGAGTCGACCGACGGGCTGATGGACAGCTCGTGGTCGAAGGAGGATAACCGCGAGCTGGCCGGCATCGTGCGGGCGTTTCGCAGCCACGAGGTCGACATACACGCGCTTCGCACCCGCTTGGCCGGACATCACCGCTATGTGGAGATGCACGTCCTGGTACCCGGTGAGTGGTCGGTCTGGAAGGGCCACGACCTGATCGAAGAGATCGAGCAGACGGTCCAGGCCAGATTCGAGGACGTCGAGGTCATGTGCCACCTCGAGCCGATCGAGGATCCTCGCGCCTACGGCGACTACCCAGCCGAGATCCAGCTGCAGGACGCCGGTCCGCGCACCCGTTATCGGCATTCCGAGCCGCCGGCGATTCCGGAGGCATGAACAGCCCGTGGTGCACGCTCGCCACCGCCTTCGTTAGCATGGGTAACGATCTATCTGACGGGAGCGGGCTGTGATCGACAAGCGCGTGGGATCGCTCGAGGAAGCGGTCAGCGGCATCCGCGACGGAATGAGCATCATGATCAGCGGCTTCGGGGATGCCGGCATCCCCGTCGAGTTGGTGCACGCCGTCCTCGACATGGGCGCCAAGGACCTCACGATCATCACCAATAACGGCGGAGCCGGCGAGACGGACATCGCGGCGTTGATCCGGGAGAACCGAGTCGCCCGCCTCATCTGCTCCTATCCCCGCTCCGCGGGTTCGCACTGGTTCCAGCAGCGCTGGAATGAAGGGACCCTCGAGCTCGAACTGACCCCCCAGGGCACCCTGAGCGAGCGCATGCGGGCCGCCGGTGCCGGGCTGGGCGGCTTCTTCACCCCCACAGGCGCGGATACCGAGCTCGCCGTCGGCAAGGAGACCCGGATGATCGACGGCCGGCTGCACGTGCTCGAGAAGCCGCTGCCGGCTGACATCGCACTGATCAAGGCAGAGCAGGCCGACCGGTGGGGCAACCTCGTCTACCACCTCGCCGCCCGCAACTTCGGGCCCACCATGGCCACGGCGGCGACCACCACCATCGTGCAGGTGCGCGAGATCGTCGAGCTCGGCCAGCTCCATCCCGAGCACATCATCACCCCCGGAATCTTCGTCGACCGAGTCGTGGAGGTGGCCAACCCGTCATGAGCAACGGATTCACCAAGGAGCAGATCGCCGCGCGGATCGGGCAGGACATCCCCGACGGGTCGTACGTGAACCTCGGAATCGGCATGCCCACTCTCGTCGGCGACGCCCTCCCGGACGACAAGGAGATCGTGCTGCACTCGGAGAACGGGATCCTCGGCATGGGGCCTACGCCGACCCCCGAGCAGTTCGACCCCGAGCTGATCAACGCCGGCAAGGCCCCAGTCACCCTGCTGACCGGCGGCGCGATCTTCCACCACACCGACTCGTTCATGATGATGCGCGGTGGACACCTGGACATCTGCGTGCTCGGCGGATTCGAGGTCTCCGAGCACGGCGACCTGGCCAACTGGTCGACCGGAGACCGGTCGCTGGCCCCTGCCGTCGGCGGCGCGATGGACCTCGCGGTCGGCGCCAAGAGCGTGTTCGTGATGATGACCCACACGACAAAGGACGGGCGATCGAAGCTCGTGCGCGAGTGCGCTTACCCCCTCACTGCCACCCGATGCGTGAACCGGATCTACACGAACCTCGCCGTCCTCGCCGTCGGGGACGACGGGCTGCACCTCGTAGAGACCGCCCCAGGCATATCCGTCGAGGACGTGCAGGCCGCCACCGAGGCCACGCTGCACGTCTAGGTCCTGCGCGCTGGCGGGTCTCAGGCGCCCGTGACGAAGATCTGCTGCTCCAGCTCGTGCCGCGCCCCCGGCGACAGCGTGACGGCACCATCTCCGGTCACCGCGCTCTCGACGCACACGAACTGCCGCCACTCACCCGGCCCCAGGTCCGCTGTGGCCTCAGCCTTCTGCTGGCCGGGATTCCACACCACGGTGTGCGGCGCACCGAGCCCCCGCACCCGAACGACATGTCCCCGATCCTCATCACGCACGATGACGTCGGCGGTCGACTCGTAGATCCGATCCACCTCCTCCCCCAGCAGGACCGGCCCGCTCTGGGTCCGAGTCACCTGCCCCGCGGTCTTGTCCACGTAGTCGGCACCGTCCAGTCCATCGATACGCACCGCGGCGATGTCGCCGACCCGCAGATAGGTGTGTAGCGCAGCCTCGACGGCGAAGGGTCGGTCGTCGTGGTTGGTCACCCGCAGGGTGAACCGGGCGTGCGCCGGCGCGAGGACGACGTCGTAGAGCGCGGTGAACGCGAACGGGAAGCTCTCTCGCCCGGCGTCGTCCAGATCGTCCTGACGCAGCTCGTACTCGGCCTGCAGGAGGCCCGTCGTCTCCTGCACGGCGTATGAACGGCATCGCCAGCGCGTGCGGCGGGCGAACCCGTGGGCGGGCGCGCGGTCTGCGGCGGGGCCGTCTGCAAACCACGGAAAGCAGATCGGCACGCCGCCGCGGATCGCCTGACCTTCGGTGAAACGCGCGGTGCTCGAGAGGTAGAGCAGCTCCCCGAAATTCCCGGGCGCCCAGCGTGTCACGTGCGCGCCGTAGTCAGCCACCGCGTAGCTATGCGGGCCGACGGTCGTCTCCCGCGGTCGTACGTCGCTCATCAGCGCTCCTGGCGAGATCTGGTCACGACGAATGGGCGCGGACCGGCCGTGGTCCGCACCCATTCGTTGCTGGTCATGCTCTGGTCAGCTGCCAGCCGCTGTGGCGAGCCGGGACAGGCTCTGCTCGAGCATCGACTCCGGGAACAACGGGAACTTGACCCGCTCCAGCACCTTCTTGTCGGTGACCTTCGACCAGTCGTATGTCAGGCGGACCAGGGTCGAGTCCGATCCCTGCGGCTCCAGCTCCCACATCCACTGCCAGCCGGCGGGCTCGGTGCCGGCCGGAACGGTCTGCCAGGCCAGCCGCTTGTTCTCCTCGTAGCCGGTCACGTGGTTGTCGGTCTGGTAGTCCCCGCCCATCGCGTCGGCGTGCATGTTCATCGTGAACACCTGCCCGACCTCTTGGATGCGATCGCTCTTGTGGTCGGACACGACGGTGCCGGTCTCGTCGAGTTCCTTGTGCCGCTCGGGATTGGACAGGATCTCGAACAGGACTCCGGCGGGCTGGTCGATGACCCGCTCCACCACTAGCTTCTGGTCGTCAGTCATGCCGTTTTCCTTTCATCGGTGTGCAGGACGGGCGGTACTAGTCCTCGAGGCGCTGGACCAGCTGGATCCAGTTTCCGCAGGTGTCGTCGAGGACGCAGCTGCGAGTGTTCCCGGAGTCGGTCGGAGGGCTCTGGAAGGTGACGCCCTCGGCCGTGAGCCGCTCGTACTCGTAGTCGACATCGTCCACCTCGAACGACGTCGAGGGCGTGCCCTGACGGTAGAGCGCGCCGTAGTACTCGCGGCCCGCCGCGTAGGTCGGCTCAAGCAGCAGCTGTACGCCGTCCGGGTCGTCGTCGCTCACGACCGATACCCACCTGCCGGCGCCGGCGGGCTTGTCGACCTTCAGGTCGAACCCGAGGATGTCGGTATAGAAGTTGCGGGCCCGCACCTGGTCGTTGACGTACAGGCTGCTGAAGCTGATCCTCGGCACGCGCCCCTCCTCGGTTCCGGTTGCTGCCAACCCTACCGAGGAGGAGGGGCCGCGTGTGGGTCTAGTCCTTGTATAGGGCGTCGATCTCGGCCTGGTACTTCTTGGCCACCACCCGACGCTTGAGCTTCAGGCTCGGGGTCAGATCGCCGTCCTCCACCGTCAGGTCCCGGTCGAGGATGACGAACTTCTTGATCGTCTCCCAGCGGTTCAGCCCGGAATTGAGCTCATCGACGTACTTCTGGATGGTCTCGCGCATCTTCTCGCTGGTGGCGATCTCGGCGTACGACTTGCCTTCCATGTCGTTGCGCTTGGCCCACTCGGCGATCGCGTCCGGATCGAGGGTGACCAGTGCGGTGGCGAAGTTCTTGGCGTCGCCCGCGACCATGAACTGGCTGACCAGCGGGCAGATCCCCTTGAATCGCGACTCGATCTGAGCCGGGGCGATGAACTTCCCGCCGGAGGTCTTGAACAGCTCCTTCTTGCGGTCGGTGATGAACAGGTGACCGGTCGAGCTCAGGTGGCCGATGTCGCCGGTGTGGAACCATCCATCGTCGGCCAGCGCGTCCGAGGTGGCGTCGGGCTTGTTGTGGTAGCCCATCATCACCTGGTCGCCCTTGATCAGGATCTCGCCGTCCTCGGCGATCTTGATCGCGGTTCCGGCCGTGGGCTTGCCGACGCTTCCGTAGACCAGTTCGCCCGGCAGGTTCAGGGTGGCGATCGCGCTGGTCTCGGTGAGCCCGTAGCCCTCAAGGATCTGCAGGCCCATCGCGCCGAACCACTTGTTGATCTCGACGTTCAACGGGGCAGAGCCGGAGATCATGAACCGCAGCCGTCCGCCGAACCGCTCGCGCACCTTGCTCAGCACCAGCTTGTCGGCAAGCGAATACTTCAGGCCGCCGGGCTGCTTGCCTGCCTGTCGCTGCGCGTCGGCCTCGTGCGCCACCTGGGTGCCCCAGTCGATGATCTTGCGCTTGAGCCCCGACTCGGCCTCGAACACCTGATTGATGCGCGCGTAGGCCTTCTCGAAGATGCGCGGTGCCGCACCCATGAAAGTCGGCTTCACGACAGCGAGGTTGTCGATGATCTTGTCGATCCGTCCGTCGATCGCGGTCGGCGTCCCGGAGGCTAGCGGCAGGGTCAGCAGCACCTTGCCGAACACGTGCGCGAGTGGCAACCAAAGATACTGCAGGTCGTCCTCGTTCACCAGGCCGGAGGCCAGAGTGACCGAGCCGGCGTAGGTCCACGCCGAGTGCGGCAGCCGCACGCCTTTCGGGCGGCCGGTCGTTCCAGAGGTGTAGATGATCGTCGCGAGATCCTCGGGCCGGAGCGCATCGATGCGCGAATCGACGACGCCGGCGTCCTTCTCCAGCTGCTGGCGTCCCAATGCGGCGAGATCCTCGATCGTGATGACCCAGTCCCCGTCGGCGGTCCCGTCGAAGGTGACGACCTTGACGACGCCTGCCAGCTCGTCGCGCTTCTCACGCAACTTGGCGATCTGCTCGTCGTCCTCGGCGATGACCACCTTGCTCTCGGAGTCGCCCAGGATGTAGGCGACGTCGCCGGCGATCGTCGTCGGGTAGACGGTGGTGGTCGCCCCGCCCGCGCACATCACCGCCAGGTCGGCGATGGCCCACTCGAATCGGGTCGAGCTCGCGATCGCGACCCGGTCCTGCGGCCCGACGCCGAGGGCGATCAGGCCCGCGGCCCAGGAGTAGGCCAGGTCCTTCGTCTCGGACCAGGTGAGACTCTTCCACTCGCCGTCCCGCTCGTAGCGGTAGGCCTCGCGCTGCGGCGAGTCCTTGACACGGTCGCGGAACAGGTGGCCGACAGACGGCACGCGGTTTTCGAGCGCGGTCCAGTCGAGGTGCGGGGCGGACTCGGGAGTGGTGGTGGAGGTCGTGAGCGTCACTGCTGCTCCTCAGGGGTCGGGGAGGTTTGGACGATCCTATACTCACGAGTAACCGATTTGGTGAACCAGATCACCCCGAGCGGACCCCGGACTCTAGTCCTTGCCTCCCTTGGGAAGGCTGTTGTAGATCTCCTTGCAGTCCTTGCACACCGGCGAGCCGGGCTTGGGCGACTTGGTCACCGGGAAGGTCTCGCCGCACAACGCGACCACCATGTTGCCCATGACTGCGCTCTCGGCGATCTGGTTCTTGCGGACGTAGTGGAAGACCTCGTCGTCCTTCGAGGTGTCGGCGTCCTTGAGGTCCGGACGCTCGAGCAGGTCTGGGCTGGTCATGCTCTCCTCATTCCTTCGCGCGCAGTGTGGCGCCATTCTCGTCGATGATCACCGCGTCGGCGGTGATGACGCGCGGGCCCATCGCCCCGCCGTCCGGAGCCGGCAGCGCCCGCTCCCCCGCACCGGTGGGCACCACCCGACGGTAGTACTTCGACGACTTCGGCGGGCCGTCGTTGGCCATCACGACCGCGAAACCGGGCAGCACTGCGCTGAGGACACCGACGACGATGCCCAGCGGCACGTTGGCGCGGGCGACGAGCACCGCTACCACCAGCAACACCATTCGGACGATCATGGTCAGCAGGTACCTGTGCTGGCGGCGCTTGTGCTCCTCCACCGGGCTGACGGCGGCCTCCGTCACCAGGTGTGGCCGCTCGCGCTTCATCATGCGTCTCCTGTGATGGGCCACCTCACTACTCTAGGGCACATGCAGCGCCTGCAGCTTCTCGAGCGGACCGAAGATGACCGCCGCGCACGGCGTCGGCTGGGGGCCGCCCTTGGAAACCGGCTGCGTGCGGCCACGACCGACCCAGCACGAATGCTGCCGTTATGGCGGACGTTCTCGGTCGGTGAGCCGGTACGCCGCGCCGAGCTCGCGACCGCCATGTCGACCGAACTAGTGCACGACGCGTTCGGCACCGGGGTGCTGGTCGAGGTGGACGTCGACGGGGAGCTGCCGGGCACCTGGGTGCGCGCGGCGGTGTGCATCGTCCCGGTGGCGATCGCGGGCGAGATGATCTGGGTGGCCAGCGACTTCCCCTGGTTCGAAGACGATCCCGACGCGGTCCACGGACCGGGCGCGGCGACCCAGACGCTACGCGGCCTGCTGCCGACCCGCTCGCCGAGGACACTGGTCGATCTCGCAAGCGGGTCGGGCGCGCTCGGCGTGGCGATCGCATGCGCCACGGGCGCCGATCTGGTAGCGGCCGACCTCAACCCCCGAGCGGCCGCACTGAGCGAGCTGACGGCGGCACTCAACGGGCTCGCCCTGGAGGCTCAGGTCGGGGACCTGACGGACGCCGTCACCGGCCGGCACGATCTGATCGTCTGCAACCCGCCGTTCGTCCTGGACCGGCCTGCGGATCGAACGATGTTCCGCGACTCCGAGGACCCTCGGGGGTACGCGGGACTAGCGCACGACCTGGTCCCTCTCCTCGACGAGGACGGCATCGGCATCTACCTGACCAACTGGCGCTACGGACCGGCGCTACCCCACCCCCTCACCGACCTGGCCGAGGATCTTGCGGCGCTTCCCGCCTGCGACGTGCTGGTGCTGGAGCGCGCCGTCGTCACCGCGCACGACTACGTGCGGGTCTGGACCGACGACGACGCGCTGGCCGGTGAGTGGGAGCAGGCGCTCTTGGCTCATCGGACCACGCACGTCGGCACCGGTGCCGTACTGGTACGGCGGCTGCCGGACGACGAGGACGATGAAGCGACTCACGTCTCGACGAGCACGGCATACGACCTGTCCCTGGACGGGTTGGCCGGGCTCGTGACCGGATGGTTGGCCGCCCAGCAGGCCGCCCGTGCCCTCACCTCGGAGGATCGGCTCGTCGCGGCACCGTACGTCGTCGAGGAGCTCGACGACCAGGCGTCAGTACGGGCCACCGGCGGGCTGGCGCTGTCGGTCACCGGGCCGGCGGCGCAGGTGCGCTCCACCGCCGTCGCGACGCTGGAGGCCCTGCGCTCCCCCGGGCGGCTCAGCGACGTCCTCGCTGCGGTCCCGGCGCTCGGGCCGTCGCCTCGGACCGCTGCCGATCTGCTCCGCACACTGCTGCGCGCCGGGCTTGTGAGGCTGGCGTGATGCCTTGGTTGAGGATGGAACAAATCGGGTAGCGGAACGTTGCACTAGGTACCACTGTCGCGCGGGGGGACGACTCACGCGGGACAGTCGTGGAACGGGAAGGTACTGATTTTGACTGCGACGACGACCGATAACACCAACGTCGAGGCTGAGGAGAAGGACCTCGACCAGTCTCATGAGACTCTTGCGTCGACCGACCTCGTGCGCGTCTACCTCACCTCCATCGGCAAGGTGAAGCTGCTCACTGCCGAGCAGGAGGTCGATCTGGCCCGCAGGATCGAGGCCGGTCTCTACGCCGAGCACCTGCTGGCCGACCCGCGGCGCCGGTACGGCGAGAAGAAGCGCCGCGACCTGCGCGCGGTAGCTGTCGACGGCCAGGCCGCCAAGGCCCACCTGCTGGAGGCCAACCTGCGGCTGGTTGTGTCCGTGGCAAAGCGCTACACCGGCCACGGCCTGTCGTTCCTGGACCTGATCCAGGAAGGCAACCTGGGCCTGGTTCGCGCGGTCGAGAAGTTCGACTACGCGAAGGGCTTCAAATTCTCCACCTACGCGACGTGGTGGATCCGGCAGGCGATCTCGCGCGCGATGGCCGACTCCGGCCGCTCGATCCGCCTGCCGGTGCACCTGGCCGAGCAGGTCAACCGGGTGATCCGTACGCGCCGCCGCATGCATCAGGAGCTCGGCCAGGAGCCGACGATCGAGGCACTTGCCGCAGAGCTGGACCTGACCCCCGAGAAGGTCACCCAGCTGTTGGAGCACAGCCGCGACGTCATGAGCCTCGACCAGACCGTCGGCACCGACGAGGACGCCGCGCTTGGCGATTTCATCGAAGACACCGACTCCCCCGACGCCGAGGACGTCGTGAGCTTCGACATGATGCGTCAAGACGTGCGCAAGGTCGTGGCCGGTCTCGACGAGCGGGAGCAGGCCTTGGTCGCGCGCCGGTTCGGTCTCGACGGCCAGAAGCCGTACACCCTGGAGCAGATCGGCAAGGAGTTCGGTATGTCCCGCGAGCGGGTGCGCCAGATCGAGCGCCAGACGATGGCCAAGCTGCGCGCGCCCGAGCGCTCCGCGGGCCTGCGGGAGTACCTCAGCTAGGCTCCGTCCCGCAGCACCTGCCAGCGGCCCCTAGGCACGATGCCTAGGGGCCGTTCGGCGTCCGCGGTCAGATCGCCGGCGCCAACCGCCGGGGCCCGAGGTTCACCGGTGGGCCGATCTTGATGGCGGCACGGGTGACGATCGCGCCGGCCGGGGTAGCGAGCACCGGCTCGAGGGTGAGGGTGCGGATCTCGGGGTTGTGCTCCGACATCGACGCGAGCCGGCCGATCAGGTCGTGCAGTGCCGCGAGGTCGACCGATTCGCTGCCGCGATAGCCACTGAGCATCGGGAAGGCGCGCGGTGCGCGGATCAGCTCGTCGATCTCCGTGTCCGACAACGGCATCGCCCGGTAGGCGACGTCTCCGAACAGCTGGATTGCCGGGCCGGAGAGACCGAAGCTCACGAGCGCGCCGAAGGACGGGTCGTCGGCCAGGCCGATCGTGACGGGGACGCCGCCCACGTCGGAGTCCGGCTGTTCCATGGTGATTCCGTAGGCAGCCAGCAGTTGCTCGGCCTCTTCATTGGTCAGCTGCCGACCGGCGTGCTCCTTCTCGAGGACCCGGTAGATGACGGCTGCGGCGGCATTGTGGTCGACGTCCTCGGGGTCGACGAACTGACCCGTCGGACGCTGCCGCCACTCGTGGTACGCGGTCGCCCGCGCCAGTGCCAGCACCCCCCGCTCCGGCGTCTCGAACGAGGGCACTGAGCCACGCTCGACCTCCCCCGTCTCCCCCACGCTCTGCAGCCCCTTGGGGATGCCGCTCATGCCCTGGAAGGTGGTGACGATCGGCTTGCTGCTGTCGCCGCTGACCCGCGCGAGAGCCTCGGCGTACGGCCGGGCGTCGGTCACGACCGGGGGCACGAACACCGCGACGACCGAGTCGACGCCGTCGTCGCTCGCCGCCACCCGCAGCTGCTCCTCGAACACCTCGACGGCGCCCTCGGGGCCGATGTCGACGGGGTATCCCTCGGCGACCTGCAGCCCGTTCGAGAGGCAGGCGTCCTTCACCAGGACGCCCAGCGCAGACGAGTTTCCGACCACGGCCACCCGGTTGCCCTTGGGGATCGGCTGGTGCGCGAGCAGCATCGCCAGGTCGAAGCTCTGACCGAGCGTGTCGACGCGGATGACGCCGGACGCCTCGAACAGCGCCTGCACGACGTCGTCGGAGATGCCGACGCCTGGTAGGCCCGCCTTGACGCCGGAGTGCCGGCCGGA
The DNA here is from genome assembly GCF_900292035.1 of Blastococcus sp. Marseille-P5729. NCBI lineage: Bacteria > Bacillati > Actinomycetota > Actinomycetes > Geodermatophilales > Geodermatophilaceae > Blastococcus > Blastococcus sp. Marseille-P5729. The sequence continues at coordinate 393,229 of NZ_OMPO01000001.1, forward strand.
CTTCACCGCGATGATCGGCTTCTTGCGGCCGATCTCGCGGGTCAGCCGGGCGAACTTGCGCGGATTTCCGAAGGTCTCCAGGTGCAGCAGGATGACCTCGGTGCGATCGTCGGTGGCCCAGTACTGGAGCAGGTCGTTGCCGGAGACGTCGGCGCGGTTGCCCGCCGACACGAAGGTCGACATGCCCAGCCCGCGGCGTGCGGCGTCCGCCAGGATCGCCACGCCGAGCGCGCCGGACTGGCAGAAGAACCCGACCCGCCCCGGTGGCGGGACGTGCGGTGAGATGGTGGCGTTCAGGTGGACGTCCTCACGGGTGTTCACCACGCCGAGACAGTTCGGCCCCACGACGCGCATGCCGTAGGTGCGGGCCGTCTCGACCAGCTCCTGCTGCTTGGTACGGCCGTGCTCGCCCCGCTCGCTGAAGCCGCCGGAGATGACGACGAGGCCGCGGACCTTCTTCTGACCGCACTCTTCCACGACGCCCCCGACCTGATCGGCGGGGACGGCGAGCAGCGCGAGGTCGATGTCATTCGGGATATCGAGCACCGACTTGTACGCCGGCACCCCGACGACGTGCGCCGCGGCGGGATTGACCGGGTAGATGGGCCCGTCGAGTCCGTAGTCGAGGACGTTGCGCATCACGCTGTAGCCGAGCTTGGACCGGTCGTTGCTGGCGCCGATGACCGCGACGGACTTCGCGGTGAGCAGCCGCTCCAGGGACCGGGCCTCCGAGCGCTGCTCGCGTGAGTACGACACCGCCTGGGTCTGCTCGGTCTGCTCGATCGGGAACTCGAGCCGCACGACGCCCTCCTCGTAGGAGCGCGACGGCGAATAGCCGGCGTCGATGAACGTGCGCACCATGCGGCCGTTCTCGGCCAGGACCTCGGCGGCGAACTTCTTGATGCCGTTCTCCCGCGCGGCGGCCGCCAGGTGCTCGAGGAGCATCGGTCCGAGGCCGCGGCCCTGGTGGGCGTCCTCGACGAGGAAGGCGACCTCGGCGGTGTCGGTGTCCGGGTATCGGTCGTAGCGGCCCACCGCGATCAGGTCGGGTCCGACGGTGACGATCAGCGCGACCCGGTCCCGGTGGTCGACGGTGGTGAACCGCTTGAGATCACGGTCCGGGATTCGCGGGTAGGGCCCGAAGAAGCGCAGATAGCGAGTGCGCTCGGAGGTGCGGGCATGCATCGCGACGAGGGCGTCGGCGTCCGCCGGAGTGATCGGGCGGACGTGGACGGTGCCGCCGTCGGAGGCGATGACGTCAGCTTCCCAGGTGCGCGGGTAGCCGTACTCGTCGGCGAGGTGGGGGTCGTACAGGCCGCGCGGTTCGCGAGGATCGGGCCGGCTGGTCTCGGTGGTCATGGGCGCCTCGTAGGTCGGGATGTGCTGGGTGTCGGCAGGCGATAGGGCGTGGCTGGGGTGCCGGTCTAGTCCCGCGGGTCCTTGGGATCCAGGCCGAGCAGTGGGTAGCAGGCGTGGCGGGTGGCGAAGATGGCTCGGTCGAGCGGGGTGTCGTCGTCGCCACCGGCCCACTGGTCGAAGTCGACCGACGCGCCCTCCCCCATGAGCAACGGAGCGGTGGCGAACCCGCTGCGCGGGTCCATGAAGTCCGGCAGCCGCGTCTCGGCGAGCTCGTCGCGCCATTCCTGCGGGATCGGCGTGGTCGTGGGTATCGGGTTACCCGATGCCTCGGCGATCAGGTGCGTCCACGAGCGCGGAACGGCACGCACGAGGCCGTAGCCACCGCCGCCGGTCGCGACCCACTTCCCACCGCACAGCTCGTGCGCGAGCTCATGCAGTCGCCCGTAGATCGCCGCCTGCCCGTCGATGGTCAGCGACAGGTCGGCGAGCGGATCCTCGTGGTGGGTGTCGCAACCGCACTGCGTGATGATGATCTCCGGACGGAACTGGCGCAGGATGTTCGGGATCGTCGCCTCGAAGGCCGTCAGCCATTCGCGGTTGCTCGAGCCGGGAGGCAGCGCCAGGTTCACCGACGTGCCGGTGCCATCGTCCCGCCCGACCTCGCTGGCGAAGCCGGTGTGCGGCCATAGCGACAGCGGGGACTGGTGGATGCTCACGGTCATGACGCGTGGGTCGTCGTAGAACGAGGCCTGGACGCCGTCACCGTGATGGACGTCGACGTCGACGTACGCCACCCGCTGGGCGCCGTGGTCGAGCAGCCACGCGATCGCAACCGACAGGTCGTTGAAGATGCAGAACCCGGCGGCGCTACCTGGCATCGCGTGATGCATCCCCCCGCCGATGTTGACCGCGTGCTGCGTGGTGCCTTCCCACACGAGCTGGGCGGCGAGCGTGGTGCCCCCGGCGATCATGGCGGCCGACTCGTACATTCCCCAGAAGATCGGGTTGTCGTCGGTGCCAAGGCCGTGCCCGATTCCCCATGGCTGGATCGGCGCCTCGCGGACGGCGCTGAGGTAGCGCGCGGAGTGCACGCGTAGCAGCTGTTCCTCGGTGGCGGCGGTGGGCTCGTGAATGCTGATGTTGGGCGCCTTCAGCACCCCGAGCGACTCGGCGAGCTTCATGGTCAGTTCGACGCGAACGGGGTGCATCGGGTGATCCCCTCCGTGGTCGTACTTCAGGTACTCGTCAGTCCAGATGACCGCCACCGAATCGCTCATGCTTCGAACCTACCTCCCGGGCCCGGTGGTCGTGTGGCGGCTCGGATCGGTGATCCAGTCGCTCCACGAGCCGGGGTAAAGCACCGACTCGATCCCCGCGATCTGCAGGCCCGCGATGACGTGGGCGGCGGTGACCCCGGATCCGCAGTAGACGACCGGGTCGCGATCGAGTTGCACGGGCCCTGCGACGTCCTCGAACCGAGCCCGGATCTCGGCAGCCGGCAGATATCGGTCGTCGCAGTCGACCAGCGCCGCGGTCGGGAGGTTCAGCGCGCCCGGGATGTGCCCCGCGACCGGATCGATTGGCTCGACCTCACCGCGATAGCGCTCCGGGGCCCGGGCATCCAGCAGCAGTCCACCGGCCGCGACGTGCGCGCTGACCTCGTCGGCGTCAAGCGATGGGAGGCTGCCGGGCCGCACCGTGACATCACCCGCGGCCGGGGTGGCGACGGGGCCGCTTTCGGTGCGCCGGCCGGCCGACACCCAGGAGGGCAGCCCTCCGTCGAGGATCCGGACGTCCCTGAGCCCAGCCCACCTCAGCAGCCACCAGGCCCGCGCGGCGCTGTACCCCTGCCCGGCGTCGTACACGACGACGGGCTGATCGTCGCAGACGCCGCGGGAACGCAGGTCGTCCTGCAGCTGGTCGGCGTCGGGCAAGGGGTGGCGACCACCCGGACCGCAGACCGGTCCGGCGAGCATCGTGTCGAGGTCGCAGTACTGCGCGCCGGGGATGTGCTCACGACGGAAGGAGGTCGGGCCGAACTCGGGGTTCTGCAGGGCCCACTGGGTGTCAAGAACTGCGGGCGGCTGATCGGACCCGGCGGCTGCGGCGAGCTCATCGACGGTGATGAGGACGGCGCGACCAGCACTGCTCTGGCTCGTCATGCCATCAGCGTACGACGCAATCGCGGCGCCGACCGGATACCATGGCGCCAACGAGAAGGAGCCGGCGTTGAACGAGCTGATCGACACCACCGAGATGTACCTTCGCACCATCTTCGAGCTCGAAGAGGAAGGTGCCATTCCGATGCGCGCCCGCATCGTCGATCGGCTTCATCAGAGCGGGCCGACCGTAAGCCAGACCGTGGCCCGCATGCAGCGTGATGGGCTCGTGAACGTCCTGGACGACCGTCAGCTCGAACTGACTCCGGAAGGACGACGGCAAGCGACGGCGGTTATGCGCAAGCATCGGCTGGCGGAGCTGCTGCTGGTCGAGGTGCTCGGTCTGGAGTGGGAGAAGGTCCACGACGAGGCCTGCCGCTGGGAGCATGTGATCTCCACCGACGTAGAGAAGCGGATCGTCGAGCTGGTCGGCGATCCCGGCTACTCCCCTTATGGAAATCCGATTCCGGGTCTCGAGGAGCTCGAGGCCGGCGCGAGCTCCCCTGACACGGCGGCCGTGGTTCCCCTCAGCCGGGTGCTGGGTGACGACGAGATCTCCGTACCGATCGAGCGGATCACCGAGGGAGTGCAGGCCGACGGGCCGCTGCTCGACCAGCTCTCCGAGGCCGGCGTCCGGCCGGGGACGACCGCGCGCGTGAAGCAGGCGGACGACGCATTGGTGCTCAACGGCACCGAGTTCCCCGCGAAGCTGGCGGAGCTGCTGTTCGTCGCCGCTGACTCCCTCTAGCCCGCGCCGTCCGTGTGGGCCATCGTCGTACGCGGGTCGTCATCGAAGGTCGAGGCGAGCACCCGTTGCAGCTCGCGCGGGTGCAGCCCGGAGCGCAGGCCCGCATCGATCATCTGGGCCAGTGAGTAGTTCGGATCGTGCGCCAGCGCCCTGTCCAGGGCAATCTGCGCCAGCGCCCCGTCACCGCCCAGGTAGGCGACGATGGCCGTCATCGTCGCAGCGGCGGGCACGTAGGAGGTCGGCGCGAGCTGCACGGCCCGGCACCACGGCTCGACCCGCCACCAGGCGCGCTCCTGCGCGATCAGGGTGATCAGGATGTCGCGGGCGGGAATGCTGCTCAGGGCCAGCACGCAGAGCGCGATGTCATGCGGATCGAGGACCGGCGGCTGGTTGCCGAGCTCGCTGGCGCCCGCGTGCTGCTCCAGCAGGTCGGTGACCAACGCGATGAGATCGATCCGCGCGAGTGATACCGCTTCGAGCGCGGCCAGCTGCTCGCGCACCTCGCGACGCGCCCTTCCTCGGGTCGGCGCGAGCATGGCCTTGAGCTCGTCCCGGCTGCGCAGCAGGGTGCGACCGGCCAGCACGTGCGCCACGGCGATCTGCGGGACGGGTCCGAGCGGCCCGCGTGGCATGCCGGGTCGCGCTGGCCAGACGAACGAGCACTCGTAGCCGTGCTCCGCGAGGGCGCCAGAGATGACCGGTGCGAGATCGCTGACCGTCTCGAACGCGCGTAGCGCCGACAGGGTGATCTGCTCGCGTTCGGTCTCGTTGCACTCACCGAGCTCGTAGTCGTCGCAGTAGGCGACCACCAGCCGATGCGGATCGCTGCGCTGCAGGACCGGCTGCAGCTGCTCGATGCAGGCACGAGCCGCATCCGGAGACTCGGGAGCATCGACCCGGATCGTCACGCAGATCGAGCTGTCGGCCGCCAGGCCGATCACCACGAGCGAACGCTCCGGGTAGAAGCCGAGCAGATAAGGGATCGAGGCGCGAAGCTCGCCGACCTCCCGGATGGAGATCGGCGCGCTGCCGGACGTGAGCTCACTGAGCTGTCGCTCCGAGCCGGTGAATTCGAACTGTTCTGAGGCTGTCATGGCGCCCACGGTGCCGCGCGTACGCTGGTCAGGACAGAGCCCTTGACGAGGGCGTGGAAAACTGCCGCGGCTGTGGACAATGAGGTGGCGCGCGGCCGGTGTTGTCGGTAGAGGTTTCTGTGTCGGGTCGGAGCAGTCGCGGGGTGAAGCCGTCACGCGTGAGCCGCGGGATCGCCGCCGGGCGACGTGGCGAGCAGCAGCGCACCTGGCTCGCTCCAGACCGCGCCCGCGCCTTGCGCTTCGTGCGTGCCCGTCCCGCGCCGGGCGAGTTCATCACCGACCACGCGCATGTGCAGATCGCCATGGACGCAGACCGCGACTACGGCTGGATGGTGCTGCTCGATGGCGTCCTCGCCTCGTACGTCGCGCTGGACGATCCCACGCATCTGGAGTTCGAGTACACCCGGTGGATCGCCGACCTCGTCGACCGGTTGCCGCCCGGCCCGATCGACGCGCTGCATCTCGGTGGGGCGGCCTGCTCCCTGCCGGTGTACGTCGAGAGCACCCGGCCCGGTTCGCGGCAGGTGATCGTCGACTTTGATGCCGCGTTGCTGGAGCTGATGCGCGAGCAGTTCGGCATTCGGTCGTCCCGGCGGTTCGCCGTCCGACCGGCCGATGCGCTCGCCGCCATCCGCGAGCTGCCGGACGCCTGCATGGACGTGATCGTCCGAGATGTCTTCAGCGCGGATCTCACCCCGGAGCACCTACGGGACGCGCGGCTGGCCGCTGAGGTGGCGCGCGTGCTGCGGCCCTCCGGCATCTATCTGGCCAATGTCGGAGACCGGCCCGGGATGGCGCTCACCCGCGAGCTCATGCGGCACAACCGCCTGGCACTCGGTTTGTCGGCGAACGGAGACCATGACGGGCAGATGGCCTTCATCTGCGATCCGTCAGTGCTGCGCGGACGACGCCTGGGCAACGTCGTCGCGGCCTTCAGCCGGGCACCGCTGCCGCTGGACGGCTGGTTCGAGGCCTCGCGGCAGGCTGCCTTTCCTGCTCGGGTCACGCACGGCGAGCGGCTCTGGCCCTATCTCTGAGCACCGCGGGCCCGCGCGGCGATAATGACCGCGTGGCACCAACGATCGCAACCACCGAAGGCCGGATACCGGCAAGAGGGCTTCACCGCCGCGGGAGGGGAAAAATCCCCTCTCGCAGCGGCGAAACCCTCTTCGGTCGTGGGCGCCGGCGGCGCAGGCTGCAGCTAGCTGCAGCCTGAGGTGCTGCCGCAGCCCTCGCACACGTAGCAGGAGCCGGCCGGACGCATCTTCGTGCCGCAGGACATGCACAGCGGCGCGTCGGCGCCCTTGCCTTGCAGGATGACGTCCATCAGCTCGGCGGACGAGTGGACGGCCTCCGGGGCCTGGTGCATGGCGGCGGTCCCCTGCGCCGGTGTCTCCTCGACGGCGATCGTGCTGGACATCGACTCGATCTGCGAGGCTTCGTCGTCGGTCGCGGTCTGCACCACCGGCGAGGAGTAGCTCGCCTCGACCTGCGCGGCCCGCTCGGCCGCGGAGAAGATGCCGAGCTCCTCACGCTTCTCGGCCGGCAGGTGATCCAGCGCCAGACGGCGGAAGACGTAGTCGACCACCGAGGACGCGATCCGGATGTCCGGGTCGTCGGTCATGCCGGCCGGCTCGAAGCGCATGTTGGTGAACTTGCGCACGAACGTCTCCAGCGGGACGCCGTACTGCAGCGCGATCGACACCGACACCGAGAAGGCGTCCATGATGCCCGACAGCGTCGAGCCCTGCTTGCCGAGGTTGAGGAAGACCTCGCCGAGTCCGTCGTTCGGGTAGGACCCCGCAGTCAGGTAACCCTCCGCCCCGGCCACGCTGAACGAGGTCGTGGTGGACGGGCGCTGCTTCGGCATGCGGCGGCGCACGGGGCGATGCTCGACCACGGCCGGTGGCTCGTCCTCGGCCTTCGCCTCACCGGACTTCTTGGTCGACAGCGGCTGGCCGACCTTGCAGTTGTCGCGGTAGATGGCCAGCGCCTTCAGGCCCAGCTTCCAGCCCTGGTAGTAGATGTCCTCGATCTCCTCGACGGACGCCGACTCCGGCATATTGACCGTCTTGGAGATCGCGCCGGAGATGAACGGCTGGGTAGCCGCCATCATCCGCACATGGCCTATCGGGGAGATCGCCCGCTCGCCGACGGCGCAGTCGAAGACCTCGTAGTGCTCGGTCTTCAGACCCGGGGCGTCGACGACGTGCCCGTGCTCGGAGATGTACTCGACGATCGCCTCGATCTGCTCCTCCTGGTAGCCCAGGGTGCGCAGCGCCATCGGCACGGTCTGGTTGACGATCTGCATCGAGCCGCCGCCGACGAGCTTCTTGAACTTCAGCAGCGAGAAGTCCGGCTCGATCCCGGTGGTATCGCAGTCCATCATGAAGCCGATCGTGCCGGTCGGCGCGATGACCGAGGCCTGCGCATTGCGCCAGCCGTTGGCCTTGCCGATCTCCAGGCACTGCTGCCACTGCCGCTCCGCCTCGCGAAGCACGGCCGCGTCGTTGGCGTGCATCGGACGCGCCGCGTCGGTGGCCGCCGCGTGCTTGCGCATCACGCGGGCGTGCGCATCGGCATTGCGCGCGAAGCCGTCGTACGCGCCGACGATCCCCGCCAGCTCGGCCGAACGCCGGTAGGCGGTGCCGGTCATCAGGGAGGTGATCGCGGCGGCGAGCGCGCGGCCGCCGTCGCTGTCGTAGCCCAGGCCACCGGCCATCAGCAGCGCGCCGAGGTTCGCGTAGCCAATGCCGAGCTGGCGGTAGGCGCGAGTGGTGGTGCCGATCGGCTCGGTCGGGAAGTCGGCGAAGCAGATGGAGATGTCCATCGCAGTGATGATCAGCTCGACGGCCTTAACGAACTTCTCGGCGTCGAACGCGCCGCCGTCCTGACGGAACTTCATCAGGTTCAGCGAGGCCAGGTTGCACGAGGAGTTGTCCAGCGACATGTACTCCGAGCACGGGTTGGAGGCCGTGATGCGACCGGACTCGGGGTTGGTGTGCCAGTCGTTGATCGTCGTGTCGTACTGGATCCCCGGGTCGGCGCAGGACCAGGCGGCCTCGGCCATCTTGCGGAACAGCGACTTCGCATCGACGGTGTCGATGACCTCGCCGGTCTGCCGGGCAGTCAGCCCGAACTCGCTGCCGCTCTCGTAGGCCTTCATGAAGTCATCGTTCACCCGGACCGAGTTGTTGGCGTTCTGGTACTGGACCGAAACGATGTCCTTGCCGCCGAGGTCCATGTCGAACCCGGCGTCGCGCAGCGCGCGGATCTTGTCCTCCTCGCGCATCTTGGTCTCGATGAACTCCTCGATATCCGGGTGATCGACATCGAGCACGACCATCTTCGCCGCGCGGCGGGTCGCACCGCCGGACTTGATGGTGCCGGCACTGGCATCGGCGCCGCGCATGAACGACACCGGTCCTGATGCCTCGCCGCCGGAGGACAGCAGCTCCTTGCTCGAACGGATCCGCGACAGGTTCAGACCGGCGCCCGAGCCGCCCTTGAATATCAGACCCTCTTCGCGATACCAGTTCAGGATCGAGTCCATAGTGTCGTCGACCGAGAGGATGAAGCAGGCCGAGACCTGCTGCGGCGCAGCCGTTCCCACGTTGAACCACACCGGGGAGTTGAAGGAGAACACCTGGTGCAGCAGCATCCAGGTCAACTCCTCGCCGAACACGCGCGCATCCTCCGGGCTGGCGAAGTAGCCGTAGAGCTCACCGGCCTCGCGGTACTTGTCGACCACCCGGTCGATCAGCTGTCGCAGGCTGGTCTCGCGAGCGTCGGTGCCCACGGCGCCGCGGAAGTACTTGGTGGTCACGATGTTCGTGGCGTTCAGGCTCCAGAACTCCGGGAACTCCACGCCACGCTGCTCGAAGTTCACCGAACCATCGCGCCAGTTCGTCATCACGACGTCCCGACGCTGCCAGCTCACCTCGTCGTAGGGGTGCACGCCGTGGGTGGTGTACACGCGCTCGACCTTCAGGCCGTTGGTCGGGTAGCGCGGCTCGCTCGGGACTGGATGCTCCCTCTGCTGGGCGATCTCGGTCATGGGCCGATCCTCTCGGGCTAGTGGCGTTGGCCTTGTGCGGAAGTGGGGTGGGAAGAGGGTGGTGCTGGGAAGACTGGATGTGGGCTGTCGAGGGCTATCGGCCGGATGCGGCCGCCGGTGCCTGACCGGTCCCGCCCGGCGGCGCCGGGTCGCAGCCGTCGCGGAGCAACGCGATCTCGCGCTCGAAATCGGCCACCGACTCGAACGATCGGTACACGCTCGCGAACCGCAGGTAGGCCACCGGGTCCAGCTCGCGCAGTGGTCCGAGGATCGCCAGCCCCACGTCGTGGCTGGGAACCTCCGCCGCGCCGCTGGCGCGCACGGTCTCCTCGACGCGCTGGGCGAGTATCGCCAGCGCGTCCTCGTCGACCGGGCGTCCCTGGCACGCGCGACGTACCCCCCGGATGACCTTCTCGCGGCTGAAGGGCTCACTCACGCCGCTGCGCTTGATGACCGCGAGGACGGCCTCCTCGACCGTCGTGAACCGCCGGCCACACTCCTGGCAGGACCGGCGGCGACGGATCGACTGACCCTCGTCGACCTCGCGGGAGTCCACGACACGCGAGTCGGAGCAGCGGCAGTACGGGCATCGCATCGCGCCACTCCTCTCGTGCCGTTGGTCCTGGCTGTGGATGACGCTGCGCACAACCGGGCTTTCACTGTGGACAGGCGGTGGATGAAACGCCTCTCCCGGTGCACAACCTGTGGACGAACTACATTCGTGTAACCACAAGATGTTGTGTTCTACCCTAACCCCGGCCACTACGGTCGGCAAGTCGAACGCGCCGACATTTTTTGCGCGTCGCAGCTGGCGGCTAGGAGCCGGGCACGAGGAGGATCTCCCCGGCCTCGGGCTGCGCTCCGCTGGGCAGACCGTTGGCCTGGCGAATCCCGGTGAGCACCTCATCGACCGACCGGCCGTCCGCTGCGCGCGCCGCGACGTCGTGCAGGCTCTCCCCCGGCTGGACGACAACCTCTGCGGCGGGCACCGACACCGCCGTCGTGACCGAGGCGTTCGTCAAGGCCGAGGTCGCTGCAATGCACGCCACGACGAGTCCGAGCAGCACCGAATAGCCGCGCAGCGTCAGCCGGACCCGCGTGCGCCGCGACGCGGCTGCGTGATGTCGTTCGCGGGCGCGCTGCGCCCGCTCGGATCGGTGCGCCGGAGCCGGCCGCGCGGCGACCGGACGACGAGAGCGCGGCGGCTCGGAGATGACCGGCGGCAGCAGCGGTGCGAGCTCGTCGACGCTGGCTCCCTGCGCCGCTCTGGGCGCAGGCTCCAGCGCGAACATCTGCAGGTCGCGCCGCGGGTCAAGCACCGGGGAAGCGCCCGGGCGCCGGGACAGGCGACGCGCCGCCGCGGTTCGCGGGGTGCGGACCCGATCGAAGGACGAGACCGTCAGCGACCCGTGAGCGGCCGGCCGGTCGAGCGTGCTGCGTGGTGTGGTTGCCATGACCTGAGATCTACTCCTTGCCCCCGACAAGTTTTCGTCGCGGCGATCTGCTCGCCGGGGCGCCAACCTGTCTGGTCGAGACGTCGGGGAAGCCGAGGGGTTATCGTGAGACGACCTCTCGGTCCGAACGAGTGTTCGAATCGAACGTCCGTACTATTACGCGGCAGACGGACGCCTCGTGTCAACACTTTTCGGCGTGTCGGTCGTACAGGTGTTTGAACTGTGATCTCCGCGGCGGCACAATGACACCAATGCTCGATGGACGCGGCCTATCAGGCCCGCGCAGTGATGGAGGCACAGCATGGCCCAGCAGAACGGCTCCGCGAACCGCTCGGATCGCGAGCAGGTGCATCAGTTCCCGGAGCGTCCGGACGAAGCGGGCCTGACCGTCCGCCAGCGGCGCATCATGGAGGTCATCCGCTCGTCCATCGAGCGACAGGGCTATCCCCCGAGCGTGCGCGAGATCGGTGAGGCAGTCGGTCTGGCCTCCCCGTCATCGGTGGCGCACCAGCTGCGCCAGCTGCAGGCCAAGGGCTTTCTGCGTCGCGACCCGAACCGTCCCCGGGCGGTCGACGTCCGACCGGCAGAGCCGCAGGGCGAGCAGCAGAGCCTCCCGGAGCCGACCTTCGTACCGATCGTCGGCCGGATCGCCGCAGGCGGGCCGATCCTTGCCGAAGAGGCTGTTGAGGATGTCTTCCCACTGCCGCGCGAGCTGGTGGGCGAGGGCACCCTGTTCCTGCTGAAGGTGACCGGCGACTCGATGGTCGATGCTGCGATCTGCGACGGCGACTGGGTGGTCGTGCGCCAGCAGCCGGTCGCGGAGCAGGGCGACATCGTCGCCGCCATGATCGACGGCGAGGCGACCGTGAAGACCTACCGCATGCGTGACGGCCACGTCTGGCTGATCCCCCACAACCCGGCATACGAGCCGATCAACGGCGACGAGGCGACCGTCCTTGGGCGTGTGGTCTCGGTGCTGCGACGGGTGTAGTCCGCAGCGCAGCCCGGCTACCGACCCGGCCGCCTGCGACGCAGCAACCACGTCAGCAGCAGGCCAGCAGCGGCGAGCGCCCCGGCGAGGACGATCACCACCTCGGTCCGGCTGGTCGCCGCGGGCGACTCGGCCGCTGTGGGTGCGCGCAGCACGGAGTCATCGTCGTCGTGGTGCGGCAGGGCGACCCGGTGGATCGGGACGCCGCTGCCCTCGCCGTGCACCACCACGGCATCACAGCTCGGTCGCGTGAACGACACCGACTCGCCCTGCTGCTGCACCGGCAGTGCAGCCGTCGCGACCGGCTCGGTGAAGATCGCGGTGGCCGGGTCCGCGCCCCGCAAGACATGCACGTCCGTGTAGGTGCGCAGCGCCACCATGTCGGCGCACCGCGCCGCCCCCGTGGCCATCAGGTTGTCCAGCGGAGGTCCGAGCGGGCCGCCGGCTGTTCCGGTCTCGGGGAGCTGGAACTCACCGAGCTTCTCCAGCGGCTGCGGGGCAGTGCTCCCGTCCGGCGAGAGGTCGATCGGCTGGCTCCGGTAGACGCCCACGACGCCGCTAAAGGTTTTCGTGAGCACGATTGCCCTGCCCTCGTCGTCGACGATCATCGACTCGGCGTCGCGTGGACCGTCCGGATACTGCAGGCGACGCAGAGCGCCGGTCACCGCGCCGGGTTCGTCCGGGACCACGATGATCGCGACGCTGGCCCGGGCAATCCGGTTGTCACCGATGTCCGCCAGCCACAGCGAGCCGTCGGGTCCGAGGGCGAGGTCCTCGACGTCGTACGGGTCGATCGCCGCCTCCGTCGTCCCAGTCACGGCGCAGGAGTGGTCCAGCCGAAAGACAGTCACGTGCTCCCCGCCGTCGTTCACGATCCGGTAGCCGTCCTCGGTTGCGACTAGCCCGCTGCCCTCGACGATGCGCGGATCGAGGACGAGGCACTGCTCCGTCGCTGCCTGCCCATCCTCGGCGTACGCCAGGTGCGGCGATGCCAGCACCGCAGCCGACAGCGCCACGGCCAGCCACCGGCGCCGGCTCATCCGCGGTGCAGGCTCAGCGCCGCCTCGACCCGCAGCCCGACCGGGGTGGCCCACACCCACCTGATGAAGGCCAGCAGGACAACGCCGGCGCAGGTGCCGGCGACGACATCGGTCAGCCAGTGATAGCCCATCAGCAGAACCGCGATCGCCGACACGAACGGTGCGGCCAGCGCATAGGCACCGATGACCCGCCGGACCCAGACGGCCCGGATGTGCTCGAAGGCGATCCACGCGCCCACGCTGGCCAGCAGGGTCGCATTGGCCTGATGCCCCGAGGGGAAGGCGCCCCCGAGGCCTCCGGCAGCGTGGAAGTAGTCGCCGCGCGGGTCGGCAGGGTAGCTGCGCGAGAGCCACTCCTTGAACGGGTAGACCGCCACGAACATCACGCCTGTGGCGCTCAACGCCTTGACGAACGGGGCGAACGTGCGATGGCGGTAGAGCACGACGGCGCAGAGCACCGCGATCCAGATCAGGTTCGTGCCACGCCCGCCGGCCTGGCTGAGGGCGAATCCGAGGTGGCGAAGTGACGAGTGCTCCCGCATGCCGAGGTCGAGCAGCGCTGGTGCGATCTGCCGGTCCAGGCCGCGTAGGGGCCCGCTGAGCAGCACGTCAACCAGCAGCCAGACGAACACCGCAGCCGCGACTGCTACCTGCCAGCTCCGCGGTCGGAAGGCCGCGTATGGGCTCGCCCATGCGCCGTCGACGTTGCCTGTGGTGGCGGAGGTCGGCAGGTCGGATGGTGCGAACGAGCTCACCGAAACAGACTACGGGGCCACGCGCGCGAACGGTTCGACCACGGACGCCACGGACGGGTAGGCCTTCGCGATGACCGCGGTGCCCTCAGGCGTGTAGTCGATGCTCTCGACATCGGCCTTCTCGTGCAGCAGTGCGACCAGGTCGCCGCGGTCGTAGGGGATCACGACGTCGACGGCCACCGCCGGACGCGGCAGTGCGGTGTCGATCGCCGCGCGCAGCGCGCCCATCCCTTCGCCGGTCCGCGCCGAGACGGCGACCGCGCCCGGGATGGCCCGCAGCAACCGGTCGAGCGTTTCGGGCGCGGCGGCGTCCGCCTTGTTGATCACGACAAGCTCGGTGACCTCGGTGGCGCCAATGTCGGCGAACACCTCGCGAACGGCGCTGATCTGGCCCTCCGGGTCGGGATGCGAGCCGTCGACGACGTGCAGCACCAGGTCGGCGTCCTCGACCTCCTCCAGCGTGGAGCGGAATGCCTCCACCAGCTGGTGCGGCAGGGAGCGCACGAAGCCGACCGTGTCGCTGATGGTGTACTCGCGGCCGTCGGCGGTCTCGGCGCGTCGCACGGTCGGATCGAGGGTGGCGAACAGGGCGTTCTCCACCAGCACGCCAGCGCCGGTCAGCCGGTTGATGAGCGTGGACTTGCCGGCATTCGTGTAACCCGCGATGACGACCGACGGGATCTCAGAACGGCGCCGGGAGGAACGCTTGGTGTCGCGACCGGTCTTCATCGAAGATATGTCGCGGCGCAGCCGGGCGATGCGGGAGTTGATGCGTCGGCGGTCGAGCTCGATCTTGGTCTCACCGGGTCCGCGGGAGCCGATGCCCTCGCCGCCGGCGACCCGGCCACCGGCCTGACGCGACATCGACTCCCCCCAGCCGCGCAGTCGCGGGAGCAGGTACTGCAGCTGCGCCAGCTCGACCTGCGCCTTGCCCTCGCGGCTCTTGGCGTGCTGGGCGAAGATGTCGAGGATCAGCGCCGTCCGGTCGATGACCTTCACCTTGACGATGTCCTCGAGCGCGCGGCGCTGGGACGGCGTCAGCTCGCTGTCGGCGATCACCGTGTCAGCGCCGGTAGCGGCGACGATGGAGGCCAGCTCACGTGCCTTGCCCGACCCGATGAAGGTCGCGGGGTCGGGCTTGACCCGCCGCTGCAGGACGCCGTCCATGACCTGTGAGCCAGCGGTCTCGGCCAGTGCGGCCAGCTCGAGCAGTGAGTTCTCCGCATCCCGCAGCTCGCCGAGCTGGACGCCAACGAGCACCACCTTCTCCAGGCGCAGCTGGCGGTACTCGACCTCGGTGATGTCCTCAAGCTCGGTGGACAATCCCGCCACGCGGCGCAGGGACTGGCGGTCCTCGAGATCGAAATCGCCGGTGTCGGCGAACGGCAGATCTGTTGTCATATCCGATCCATCGTTTCACGAAGCGGCGCGCACCGCACGCGAGTTATCCGCGCCTCCGACCCGACGCGAGCGCTATACGGATCACAGCTCGATCGCTCCGCGGGCAACGATGACGGCCGGGCCGCGCAGCAGGATCCGCTCAGGGCCGACCTGGGTGAACAGGCGCCCACCCGGGACGTCCACCACCACCGAGCCGCGTTCGACGCCCTGCCGGGCGAGCGCGGCGACGGCGACGGCGCAGATCCCGGTGCCGCAGGAACGGGTCTCCCCCACCCCGCGTTCGTGCACCCGCATCCGCACGTGCAGGTCTGCGCCGTCGATCGGGTCGGCGTCCACGTACATCTCCTGGTTTACGCCCTCCGGGTAGAAGGAGCGGTCGTACGCCGGCTCGTCACTCAGGTCGAGGTCGTCGAGTTCCAGGCCGCTGCCGGCGAGGTCGATCGCCAGGTGCGGGTTGCCCATCGACACCCCGAGGCCAGTCAGCTTCCGCCCATTGACGGCGGTGACGCTCTCACCGAGCAGCTGTGGTGGCCCCATGTCGACGGTGATGCTTCCGTCGTCCTCGAACAGCGCGCGCTTCGTGCCGGCGCGGGTGCCGATGTCGATCGCGGGTCCGTCGGCCAGCCCCTCCTCCCGGAGGTACCGGGCGAACACCCGGACGCCGTTGCCGCACATCTCGGCGATGGAGCCGTCCGCGTTGCGGTAGTCCATGAACCACTCGGCATCGGTCGAGGCGTCCGCGACATGCCGTGAGCGCACCACGCGCAGGACGCCGTCACCGCCGATCCCCCGCCGCCGGTCGGTCACCAAGGCGATCTGGTCGACGGACAGCTCGCGGACGCCGTCGACATCGGGAAGGAGCACGAAGTCGTTCTCCGTGCCGTGACCTTTGGCGAAAGGGATGCTGCTCACGGGTCGATGGTACGGACAGCGGCATCGACGAGGTCGTCACGTGTGGCATCGAGCCAGTGGATCCGGTCGTCACGCGCGAACCAGGAGCGCTGCCGCCGCGCGAACCGGCGGGTCGCGGTCACCGTGTCCTCGCGAGCCTGCCGTTCAGTGATCTCGCCGCGCAGGAAGGCGAGGACCTGCGCGTAACCCAGCGCCCGGCTCGCGGTGCGGGCGGTGTCGATCTGCGGTCGCAGCCTGCGCACCTCGTCGACCAGTCCCGCTGCCCACATCAGGTCGACGCGTTCCGCGATCCGCTCGTAGAGCCGCTCGGTGGGCCAGTCGAGCCCGATCTGTACCGCGGGCAGCACCGGGCGGGCGCGGTCCGGGAGGGTGGCGGTGAACGGCTCCCCGGTGATCTCGATGACCTCCAGCGCCCGTACGATCCGTCGGCCGTTGGTGGGCAGGATCGCCTCGGCCGCCGCCGGGTCGAGTGCCCGCAGCCGCCGATGCAGAGGAATCGGTCCGGCGTCCGCCAGCTCGGCCTCCAGTCGGGCGCGCACGACCGGGTCCGTGCCGGGGAAGCGCAGATCGTCGAGGGTCGCGGTGATGTAGAGCCCCGACCCGCCGACCAGGATCGCCCGCCTACCGCGTCGCCCTATGTCCGCGATCGTCTCGCGGGCCAGCGCCTGGTACTCGGCGACGGTGACCGCGTGATCGACCGGCCACACGTCGAACAGATGATGTGCGATGCCGCGCTGCTCGTGCCGGCCGATCTTCGCCGTGCCGATGTCCATGCCGCGGTATACCTGCATCGAGTCCGCATTGACGATCTCGGTGCGGTCCGGGCCGCCGAGTCGTTCAGCGAGGTCCAACGCGAGGGAGGTCTTGCCGGACGCCGTCGGTCCAAGCACGACGATCAGCTCAGTCATCGGTCCACCAGCGCGCCACGATGTCGGCTACGCCGTATGGCGCGTCGTACGAGTCGACCCGGGATCGGACGGTGCGGCCTTCGAGCAGCCGCGCCGCGACCGCCAGCGGCGCGGGAAGGTCGGCGAGCAGCTCGTCCGCGAGGGCGAGGTCGGGCGTGCTCAGCGCGTCGAGGTCCGGGCGCGCGATCCGGGCGACGAGCTGATCGTCATAGGGCATCGCCCGGTCGTCGACGTGACCGGGCGCGCCCTCACGCCTGCGGGCCGAGCCGCCACCCATGACAAGGAGCGCGCGGGCCGGGTGGCGAGGCAGCTGCACTGTTGCCAGGTCCGGATCGCGCAGGGTGCGGGCGGACGCCGGATGCCCGTCGAGCAGATAGGCCGCGACCAGCAGGCCGGGCTCGGCCGGGGTGACCGCCCGAGCGGGATCGCGGCGCGCACCAAGCTGCGACTCGAAGCCGATTCCAAACGCTCGCGCGGACAGTCGCGTTCCCTCATCGACCTGTCGCGGCGTGCCCGATGCCAGCACCAGCACCGGCTCGCCCAGCTCGCTCAGCCAGCGCACCACCTGGAGCGCACACTCGCGCAGCCTTTCGATCTCGACGACGGTGCTCGCGCCCGTGGCACCGGGGAGCAGCGCGGGCGGGCTCGGGCATATCGCCACTCGGGTCACCTGCTGCACTGCCACCACATGAGGCTATCGTCTGGCTTTGCCGCACCCGAGCGGTGACCGGAGGCGCCCAGTCTGTGACAATGCCACAATCACGTATGCAGGCCATCTCAACCACGGAGGTCTCGGACATGGCAGCGAGCAACGAGTGGGGTCGCGTCGACGATGACGGCGCGGTCTATGTGCACTCGGCTGACGGTGACCGTCCGATCGGCTCGTGGCAGGCCGGTACCCCTGAGGAGGGCCTCGCGCATTTCGTGCGTCGCTTCGAGGACCTCGAGACCGAGGTCATCCTGCTCGAGAACCGGCTGAAGTCGCCGTCCACCGACGCCACCGCGCTCGCGAACTCGGCACGGACGCTGAAGGACTCGCTGAGTGAGGCGCACGCGATCGGCGATCTGGCCGCGCTCGGCGCGCGACTGGATGCGGTGATCGAGCAGACCGCCGCCAAGCGCGAGCAGGCCCAGGCTGCGAAGGCACAGGCCCGGGCGGACGCCGTCGCGGCGAAGGAAGCGCTCGTCGCCGAGGCAGAGCGGCTCGCGACCTCGACGCAGTGGAAGGCCTCCGGGGACCGGCTGCGCTCGATCATCGAGGACTGGAAGGCCATCAAAGGGGTCGACCGCAAGACCGACGACGCCCTGTGGAAGCGCTTCAAGGAGGCGCGGGACGCCTTCGGGAAGGCTCGCGGCGCACACTTCGCCGCGCTGGACAAGCAGCGCGAGGAGTCCAAGGCGGTCAAGGAGCGCATCGTCGCCGAGGCTCAGGAGCTCGCCGACTCGACCGACTGGGGCCCGACCGCGTCGCGGATGAAGTCGCTGATGAGCGAGTGGAAGGCCGCCGGGCGGGCGACCCGGGACTCCGAGGACAAGCTCTGGGCCGCCTTCCGCGAGGCACAGGACACGTTCTTCGGAGCACGCTCGGCGGTGCTCAACGAGCGCGATGCGTCGTACGCCGACAACCAGAAGGCGAAGGAGGCGCTCCTCGAGGAATACTCGGGCAAGATCGACCCGGCCGCCGACCTCGACGCGGCCAAGGCGAGCCTGCGCGAGATGCAGGAGAAGTGGGAACAGATCGGGCACGTACCCCGCGAGGCGATGCGCCCGCTCGAGGAGCGGATGCGTCAGGTGGAGCGCCGCGTACGTGATGCCGAGGACGCCGAGTGGAAGAAGTCGACCGCCCGGTCCAACCCGTTGCTGCTGAGCATGCGCGAGAACGTCGAGAAGGCGCGCAAGCAGCTCGAGAAGGCCCAGGCGTCCGGCAACGCGAAGAAGATCGCCGAGGCCCAGGCGAACCTCGAGGCCAAGCAGCAGTGGCTCAGCGAGGCCGAGAAGTCGGTGGCCTCCTAGCCCGACGGCGGACCCGAGCGCCAGCCCTGCACGTGCAGCCGCTCGGCACGACATTGAGCCGCGTTGCCAGGTTGCGCATGCTCACCGAAAGGCCTGTCATGCCCCGCCACCGCGCCGATCGCCATCTGGGAGCTGGGCCTGGGGCTGTGGCTCACTTTCCGTGGCCTCGGTCCGGCGAGCACTAGCGCTGCGGCGCCGAAGCCGCCCGCCGCACCGTCGGCATCCCTAGCATGACGCTGGGCTGCGTCCCGGGACCCGAGGTAGCCGCCTCGTGGATGTCGCCGGCGCGGGTACGCCGGTGGGTGCGGACCAGGCCGTCGGCGTTCAGGTGGTGTGGTGCGGCGTAGGTGACCGTGGTGGTCACGATGTCGCCGGGTCGGATGCTGCGGTCGATCGCGCTGCCGGCCGGGGTGAAGTGCACCAGCCGGCCGTCGCGAGCCCGCCCGGACATCCGGTGGGTGTCGGCGTCCTTGCGGCCCTCGCCCACGGCGACGAGCAACTCGACCTCGCGGCCGACAAGCCGTTTGTTCTCGTCCCAGCTGATCTGGTTCTGCAGCTCGACCAGTCGCTCGTAACGTTCCTGCACTATCCGCTTGGGCACCTGGTTGTCCATCGTCGCCGCAGGCGTGCCCGGACGCGACGAGTACTGGAACGTGAACGCGCTGGCGAAGCGCGCCCGGCGGACGACGTCCATGGTCGCCTCGAAGTCCTCGTCGGTCTCTCCCGGGAAGCCGACGATGATGTCGGTGGTGATGGCGGCGTCCGGCATCGCCTCGCGTACGCGGTCGAGGATCCCCAAGAAGCGGTCGGGCCGGTAGGAACGCCGCATCCGCCTGAGCACATCGGCCGAGCCGGACTGCAGCGGCATGTGCAGCTGGTGACACACATTCGGCGTCTGCGCCATGGCCTCGATGACCTCGTCGGTGAAGTCGCGGGGATGCGGGGAGGTGAACCGGACCCGCTCCAGCCCGTCGATCTCACCGCAGGCGCGCAGCAGGTTCGCGAACGCGGACCGGTCGCCGAACTCCACGCCGTACGCGTTGACGTTCTGCCCCAGCAGGGTCACCTCGAGGACGCCGTCGTCGACCAGCGCTTGAACCTCGGAGAGGATCTCTCCCGGCCGGCGGTCTCGCTCACGGCCGCGCAGCGCTGGCACGATGCAGAAGGTGCAGGTGTTGTTGCAGCCGACCGAGATGGACACCCATCCGGCGTACGCCGACTCCCGCTTGGCCGGCAGCGATGAGGGAAACTGCTCGAGTGACTCAAGGATCTCGACCTCGGCCTGCTTGTTGTGCCGGGAGCGCTCCAGCAGCGCCGGCAACGACCCGACGTTGTGCGTGCCGAAGACCACGTCGACATACGGCGCTCGGTCGACGATGCTTTGCTTGTCCTTCTGCGCGAGGCATCCGCCGACGGCGATCTGCAGGTCGGGCCGGGCCCGCTTGACGGGCGCCAGGTGGGAGAGATTCCCGTAGAGCTTGTTGTCGGCGTTCTCGCGAACCGCGCACGTGTTGAACACGACCACGTCGGCCTGCTCCCCCGCGGGCGCGGCGACGTACCCATTGCTCTCGAGGACTCCGGCAAGCCGCTCGGAGTCGTGGTTGTTCATCTGGCAGCCGTACGTCTTGATCTCGTAGGTGCGCGCGGCGTTGGGTGAGATGGTCATAGCGCATCCAGAGTACGCGGCAGTCCGGTCGTCGCTAGGATGGCACCGGACGATCTTCGGGGAGGTGACGTGCGCCGAGCACGAGCCGCTGCGGGGGCAGCTATGGCGGCACTGGCGCTCGCGGGGTGCGGCACCGGGACTACGCCCGAGGCGGTCCCGAGCACCAGCGAGGCTCCGCCCTTCCCCGAGGGAACCACGATGGCGCAGATTGCCACCTCCGGAACCGTGCGCATCGGTGTGAAGACCGACATTCCCGACATCGGCTACCTGCCGCCCGGCTCCCCCGGCGGTGCCGAACCGACGGGCTTCGACATCGAGATCGCGAAGATCATCGCCGAAGACCTGCAGGTCGCCCCCGAGGGCATCCAGTGGGTCCCGGTGGGGACGGCCGATCGCGAGTACGTCCTCACTTCGGCGAAGGTCGATCTGGTCATCGCGACCTACAGCATGACCGAGGAGCGCGCCGCGGTCGTCGGTCAGGCGGGCCCGTACTACATCACCGGGCAGCAGCTCATGGTGCAGGACGACTCGGACATCACGGGGCTGGACGACGTGGAGGGGCGCACCCTGTGCTCGGTGGCCGGCTCCGAGTCGGACGAGGTGCTCGTGGAGCACGGTGCGATCACGAAGGCGTACACGTCGTACGCCGCCTGCGTAGAAGCGCTGGTGGACGGCGAGCTCGACATCGTCTCGACGGACGGGGCGATCCTGGCCGGGTTCGTCGAGCAGCACCCGGACGACGTGCAGATCGTCGGCTCCCCGTTCGGCAACCAGCGGTACGGGATCGGCTTCCGGCACGGTGATGTCCAGATGTGCCATTTCCTCCGCGAATCGCTGCTGAAGGCCTACGAGGACGGCTCCTGGAAGGCCGCCTTCGAGTCCACGCTGGGCAAGGGAGTGGTCGAGGCGCCCCGGGCTCCCCGGCCGGACTCGTGCACACCGCAGACGTCCGGCTCCCCGTCGAGCCCGGCGGCGGACTAGGCCTGCTAGGCCCGCGGGTCAGCGCGCGAGCTCGCTGGCTCGCGACTCGCGTACAACGGTGACCCGGATCTGCCCCGGATAGGTCAGCTCGGACTCGATCTGCGCGGCGACGTCCTTGGCCAGCTGGTGCGAGCCGGCGTCGTCCACCTCGGAGGGGCGCACCATGATGCGTACCTCGCGCCCGGCCTGCATCGCGAAGACCTTCTCGACGCCGTCGTGGCCCGAGGCGATCTTCTCGATCCGCTCGAGGCGCTCGACGTACGCCTCGACGCTCTCGCGCCTCGCCCCGGGGCGCCCGCCCGAGCAACTGTCAGCGGCCTGGGTCAACACCGCCTCCACCGTTTGCGGAGCGACCTCGTTGTGGTGCGCCTCGATCGCGTGCACGACCTCCGGCGACTCGCCGTACCGCGCGGCGAGCCGCGCCCCGATTATGGCGTGCGAGCCCTCCATCTCGTGAGTCACGGCCTTGCCGATGTCGTGCAGGAAGGCGCCGCGCTTGACCAGCTCGGACGGGACGCCGAGCTCGCCGGCGATCGCCCCGGCGATGTGGGCACTCTCGACCAGGTGCAGCAGCACGTTCTGGCCGTAGGAGGTGCGAAAGCGCAGCCGGCCCAGCAGCCGTTTCAGCTCGGGGTGCAGGTCATCGATCCCGACCTCCAGCAGCGCGTCCTCGGCGGCCTTGGCGCACACCTCGTCTACCTCGGCCTTGCTGCGTTCATACGCCTCCTCGATGCGGTGCGGATGGATGCGGCCGTCGGAGACCAGCTTGTGCAGGGTGAGCCGTCCGATCTCGCGGCGCACCGGATCGAAGCAGGACAACAGCACCGCCTCGGGCGTGTCGTCGATGATCAGGTTGACCCCCGTCGCCTGCTCGAAGGCCCGGATGTTGCGCCCCTCGCGCCCGATGATGCGGCCCTTCATGTCGTCGTTGGGCAGCGGCATCACCACCACGACGCTCTCGGCGGTTTGCTCGCTGGCGACTCGGGCGATCGCATCGGCGACGATCACCTTCGCGCGCGCCGTGGCCTGCTCGCTCGCCTCCTGCTCGATCCGGCGAGCGGTCACCGCGGCCTCGCGCCTGGCGGCGGACTCCTGCGCCGCGATCAGCTCGTCCTTGGCCTCGGCGGCCGTGAGCCCCGCGATCCGCTCGAGCTCGCCACGGGCGGAGTCCTCGCGAAGCGCCAGCTCGTTCTCGCGGTCGACCGCGCGATCCTCGGCCTCGCGCAGCTCGTCGAGGCGTAGCTCGATCCGCTTCAGCTCCGCGTCGAGGCGATCCTCGCGCTCCACGAGGCGCTGTTCGCGGCGGTGAACGTCGGCCAGCGCCTCTCGGGAGCGCTCGACGATCCGGGCAGCCTCCTTCTCGGCGTCCTGCCGGCTGGAGAGCATCAGCTCACTGATCTCGAGCTCGGCAGCGCGCCGCGCGCCGGCGATCTCGGCGTTGATCTTCGCGCGGATGCCCTGGGCGGCCACCCGGGTCGCCTTCGCGTCGGCCAGCGCCGCGCGGCGGGTGGCCTCGATCTCGTCCTCGAGCTCCTCGCGGACCTCCTCGCGCACGGCGTCCTGCAGCTCTTCCCTGATCCGTTCGCGGGCGGCGACGTCGAACTCGGCGCTGAGCTGCCGCTTGGCGGTCATCCGGGCCTCGACCAGCGCGGCAGCCTTCGCCTCGTTGCGACCGGCCCGCCGGCCTTGGGCGTAACCGGCCGCGTGACCCTCGGCCAGCCCGGCGGCACGTCCCTCGGCGATGAGCTCCTCGCGGTCGGCGTCGCTGATCGGGGCCGGTTGCTGGGCGGCACTCTGCCCGTTCGCCGGTTCGACCGGCTCGGGCTCGCCCGCCTCCGGCCGGGCTCGCCGGGTCCCGACGCTCTCGGCCAGCAGCCGCTGTCCGAAGTAGAAGACGCTGGCGATCAGCACCAGCACGGCGACCAGCAGGATGACGGCGATGGTGGTCGACATGCGGGCGTCCCTTCGGCCTGGCCGGCCGGTGGCAGGACGGGGCACTGAGCCCACGACGCCCGGGACGGCCCGGGCTTGTTGCGGCCGTTCACGGTCATCGGGCCGGATGGTGCGTTATGTGCTGCTCGACCGGTGCGTCAGTCAGTGCGAGGGTCCCGCTCGCCGGGTGGCTTGCGGTTGAGAATGTGCACAGTCGAGGCTATGCGCCCGCCCCGCCGCAAGCAACAATCACGACCGGGCCTCGGCCAGTACCTCGTCGACGATCGCCCACACCCGCGCGCCGGGGTAGCCCTTGCGGGCCAGTACTCCCCCGAGCCGTCGTTTGAGCCGGTCGCGTTCGGCCCGGTCCTGCGGCAGGTTCGCGGGCAGTCGGCGCCGCAGCAGCGTGCGGGCCCGTTCGTCCTCGTCGGCGGGGTCGGTGTGCTGCAGGGCGCGCTCGATCAGCTCGTCAGCGATCCCTTTCTGTCGGAGCTCCTGACGCAACACCGGCGCGGTGAGCGCCTTGGCACGGGCGCGACTGCGCACCCACGTCTGGGCATACTGCTCGTCATCGACATAGCCGGCCCGGCGCAGCCGGGCGAGCACGCTGTCGACGACGCCCGGCTGGTAGCCGCGCTCGAGGAGCTTGGTGCGCAGGTCATGCTCGCTGCGCGCGGCGGCTGTCAGTCGCCGCAGGCAGTAGCTGAAGGCGAGCTCCTCGGCGCGTGCCGTGTCGGTCGCCACTACTAGAAGTCGATGGGCGCCGGTGCGAGCGCGTCGGCGGCCGCGTCGTCGTCCTGCGCAGTAGCGATCAGGCCGAGCTTCTCGCGCAGCCGTAGATCGATCTCGTCGGTGAGCTCAGGGTTGTCGCGCAGGAACCGCCGGGCGTTCTCCTTGCCCTGGCCGAGCTGATCGCCTTCGTAGGTGTACCAGGCGCCGGCCTTGCGGATGATGCCGTGCTCGACCCCGAGGTCGATGATCGAGCCCTCGCGGCTGATCCCCTCTCCGTAGACGATGTCGAACTCGGCCTGCTTGAAGGGCGCGGCGACCTTGTTCTTCACGATCTTCGCGCGAGTGCGGTTGGCGACCGCATCTCCACCGTCTTTGAGGGTCTCGATGCGCCGCACGTCGATCCGCACCGACGCATAGAACTTCAGGGCCCGGCCACCGGTGGTGGTCTCCGGTGAGCCGAACATCACGCCGATCTTCTCGCGCAGCTGGTTGATGAAGATGGCGGTGGTGCCCGAGTGCGAGAGCGCGCCGGTGATCTTGCGCAGCGCCTGGCTCATCAGCCGGGCCTGAAGGCCCACGTGGCTGTCGCCCATCTCGCCCTCGATCTCGGCCCGCGGCACCAACGCGGCGACCGAGTCCACGACCAGCACGTCGATCGAGCCGGACCGGATCAGCACGTCGGCGATTTCCAGCGCCTGCTCGCCGGTGTCGGGCTGCGAGACGAGCAGGTTGTCGATGTCGACGCCGAGCGCCTTCGCGTACACCGGGTCCAGCGCATGCTCGGCATCGATGAACGCCGCGATGCCGCCGGCCTTCTGTGCGTTCGCGACGGCGTGCAGCGCCACGGTCGTCTTACCGGAGGACTCCGGGCCGTAGATCTCGATTACGCGCCCACGCGGCAGGCCGCCGATGCCGAGCGCGGCGTCCAGCGCCAGCGACCCGGTGGGGATCGCGTCGACCGGGGCGCGGCCCTCATCGCCGAGCCGCATGATCGAGCCCTTGCCGAATGACTTCTCGATCTGCGCGAGGGCGTTCTCGAGCGCCTGCTCGCGGTTGGTTCCTGCTGCCATTGTCTCCGCCTCAGCTCTCTCGCCCAGAGTGTCTCGGGCGACCGGGATGTCGTGGTCTGGTTGGTGTGCGGGGCCCACGCTACGGAGGGGCTCCGACAATTTCTTCTGCGGCACGCCGGTGGTGGATAACCAGAGCGGCTGTGGACGACAGCCTATCCGAACAACTGTTCGACGTACACGTGTGCTATCGCGACACGCCGAAGAACGCTTCGGCAGGTCGGTCCCTCAGGTCAGCGAGTCGGGCACGTCGAAGCACTCGCACACGACGCGCCAGACGGCCTTGGGATCCATCCCGTCCTCGATCGCTTCGGCGATCGTGCGCCCACCCAGCTGCGACATGACGTGGTCGCGGGCCACTGAGTCGACGTACGCCCGCCCGAAGTGCGCCGTCATCCGTTCCCAGAACTCACCGAGCCGCATCGCGATCCCTCCCACTCGTCATCAGCGCCACGATCATCGGTGCCACGAGCGCGGCCGCGACGATGGCCAGCGCGGCGTACGACAGCTCTTCAACGATCACGCCGGAGATCATCGCGATCGCGGCCGCCGACAGGCCCATGACCAGATCGCCCGTCCCCTGCACGGACGGGCGATGGGTCTCCTCGGTCGACGAGGTCACCAGCACCGAGCCGCCCACGATGCACGCCGACCAGCCCAGGCCGAGCAGGAACAGGCCGATGCCGAGCAGGACCATTCCGTGATCTCCCGCGAGAATGCTCACTGCGCAGGCCGACAGCAGGATCAGGGCGCCGAGCAGCACCGTGGTGCGGGCGCCGTACCGGTCGGAGATGACTCCCATCACCGGCGAGAAGGCGTACATGCCCAGCACGTGGCCGGAGATGATCAGCCCCACCACCTCGAGTCCGTGCCCGTGCATGTCGATGTGCACCGGTGTCATGACCATGACCGCGACCATCGCTGCGTGGGCGCCGGCCAGCGCGAGCAAGCCGACCCGGCCGGCCGGGCTGGTCCAGATCAGGGCGATCGACTGCCGCACGGACAGCCGCTGGGGCAGTCCGGTCTGCTGCTCGCCGGCCCGCTCGATGGCGATGCGCAGTGGATCGGGCCGCAGCAGCACCTGCACCCAGACCGTCGCCAGCAGCAGCAAGATGATCGAGACGAGGAACGGCCCGGCATATCGCTCCAGGCCCAGCGATTCCGCCCAGCGACCGGCCGGCCGGGAGATGTTCGGCCCCACGATGCCCCCGACGGTCACCGCGAACAGCAGCGTGGACAACGTGCGGCCCCGGTTCGCCGGAGTCGCGAGGTCGACCCCGGCGAAGCGCGCCTGCAGGCTGGCGGCCTGCCCGGCCCCGAAACCCAGCATGCCGACGACGATCAGCCACGGCTGCGCCAGCGCGGAGCCGAGCACCACGAGGGCAGCGCCTACAGCCGCGACCAGATAGGTGCTCGCGAGCGAGACCCGGCGCCCCCGGGAGAGCGCCAGCCGCGCGGCCGGCACGGCGATGAGCGCAGAGCCCAGGGTCGATGCGGCCTGGGCGAACCCCGCCTCGGCGGGCGAGCCGGTGGCCTCTGCCAGGATCAGCCCGCCCATCGCGATGCCTGCGGTCACGGCGATCGAGCCGAGCACCTGCGAGCCGAGGAGAGTCCAGACGGTACGCCGCTGGATCGCCGCGACCTCCTCGACGGAGCTAGAGACCAAGCGAACGACCCACGATCTCACGCATGATCTCGTTGGTGCCGCCGTAGATCGACTGCACGCGCCCGTCGCGGAAGAACCGCGCGATCGGGTACTCGTTCATGTAGCCGTAGCCGCCGTGCAGCTGCAGGCAGCGATCGGCGGTCTGGTTCTGCAGCCGGGTGAACCACGCCTTGGCGCCTGCGGCGTCCACCGCGCTGAGCTCGCGCTCGTTGTGCGCGTGAATCATCGTCGTCAGGTGCGAGCGGGCGATCTGCGCCTGGGTGTACATGTCGGCGAGCTCGAAGCGCGAGTTCTGGAAGCTGCCGATGGCCTGCCCGAACGCCTTGCGCCCCTTCACGTACTCGAGGGTGTGCGCCAGCATCCCGTCGATCGCGCCGAGCGCTCCGACGCAGATCGACAGCCGCTCCTGGGGCAGGTTCGCCATGAGATGGTAGAAGCCCCGCCCGCGCTCGCCAAGGAGATTCTCCTTCGGCACCCGCACGTTGTCGAAGAACAGCTCGGCGGTGTCCTGGCTCTTCATGCCGATCTTGTCCAGGTTGCGGCCGCGCTCGAAGCCCTCCATGCCGCGCTCGACGACCAGCAGGCTCAGTGCCTTCGACCCGGGCGCGTCCTCCTCGGTACGCGCGACCACGATCACCAGGTCGGCCATGATGCCGTTGGTGATGAAGATCTTCGACCCGTTGAGAACGAACGAGTCGCCGTCCTCACGTGCGGTCGTACGCACGCTCTGCAGGTCCGAGCCGGTCCCCGGCTCGGTCATCGCGATGGCGGTGATGAGGTCGCCACTGGTGAACCCGGGCAGCCACCGCTGCTTCTGCTCGTCGTTGGTCAGCTCCAGGAGGTAGGGCGCGACGACGTCGTTGTGCAGGGTGATGCCGAAGCCGGGCGTGGACTCGCGGCAGCTCTCTTCGTCGATGACCGCGTTGAATCGGAAGTCCGCCATGCCGCCCCCGCCGAACTCCTCCGGGACGTCGGTGCCCAGCAGTCCCGCCTCGCCGGCCTCACGCCAGACCTCGCGGTCGATCTGCCCGTCCTTCTCCCACTGCTCGTAGTGCGGGTAGACGTGCTTGGCGTAGAACGCCTTGACGCTCTCTCGGAAGGCCTCGTGCTCGTCCTCGTACAGCGTGTCCTTCATCGTTCTTCCTTCCATCGGGGGCGCGGGGGTGGCCAGCCGCCACCGGGGATCGGGTGACCGGCGCGCGGTCGGCCGACTCTCTCGGGCACTCCAGAGGCAGCCGGGGCAGGCGTGGTGCGCGGCGGGGCCGGTGTGGTGGGCGCAGGCGGCGTCTCGCCGAACGGGTCCGGCGCGGTATCCGCCCGCGGGATCGGCAGGGGCGGGGTCTGGCGACTGGAAGCCGCGCTCTTGGCCGGGCGGCCCTCGTCGATGCGGCCGCGCTGCCCTGCCCAGCTGGGTGCTTGCCCGGCCGACCCACCCGGCGCCAGCAGCATCCGCAGCCGGTCGCGGCCCAGGAACCAGCCGAGCAGGAGCAGGCCGAGCAGGATCGCGCCGATGATCCCGGCGCGGACCGGGTCGATGGACCTGCTGGTCTCGGTCGCCTGGGTTCCTGGCTGCGACTCGACCCGCGCGTGGAGCGTGTTCAGCTCCAGCGGTTCGAGGTCCCAGGAGATCTTCTGGCCGTCGACCTGTCCGTCGGTGGAGACGACGGTGCCCGGGACGATCAGCTGGACGGTCGCCTTGGCGTTCTGCTTGAAGTAGTCGATCTGGTCGGCCGGCACCGCATGCGTCAGGTCGATCGTCATCGAGACGAGGATGTCGTTGCCGTCGCGGGACAGCTCCAACCGGCCGCCCTTCTCTCCCAGCGGGGCGAACTGCGACACCTCGTCGAAGGTCGCTCCACGGAAGGTGATCTTGTAGCCGCTCTCCTGGTCGTGGTCGAACGGCGCGACCACGATCCGCGAGGTAGTGCTCGTCGGCGCAGGGAGCTCTTGCCCGGGCTGCGGCGTCGGCATCGGCGCATCGCCGCTGGAGCCCTGCTTGCGTGCGCCGATGATGATGATGCCCGACACGGTGTCGTCGGCGGCGATCGTCAAGGACTGCGTGTAGCGCAGGCACCCGCTGAGCAGGGCCGCAACCAGGGCCAACAGCAACGCGAGCACCACCCGTGACGCACGGCGTCCCGACGAAGTGATGGCCATGCAGAAATCCTGCCATGCCGCATCGGAGGCTAACCTCCGGACGGCCCCGGATCATGTCGGTGCCGGCGGGCATGATGGTGGGATGCCGGCCGACGAGAATCCCGCGCCGCCCGATCCACTCGGGCTGTTCTCACCGCCGACCCGTACCTGGTTCGCCAATGCCTTCGAGGCTCCGACCCCCGCTCAGCAGCAGGCCTGGCAGGCAATCGCCCGCGGCGAGCACGCGCTGGTGGTCGCGCCGACCGGTTCGGGCAAGACTCTCGCGGCCTTCCTGACCGCGATCGACCGGGTCATCACCGCGCCGCCGCCCGACCGGCCGCTGCGGCGCTGCCGCGTGGTCTATCTCTCACCCCTGAAGGCTCTGGCCGCGGACGTCGAGCGCACCCTCAGCGCGCCGCTCGTCGGCATCGAGCACGCCGCGGCCCGCCTGGGCTGCCAGACCAGCCCGGTGCAGGTGAGTACCCGCACCGGTGACACGCCCGCGCCCGAACGTCGCCGGTTCGCCCGCGCGCCGGGCGACATCCTCATCACCACGCCGGAGTCGCTGTTCCTGCTGCTCACCAGCCAAGCGCGAGAAGCCCTCCGGGGGGTGGAGACGGTCATCGTCGACGAGATCCACGCACTGGCCGGCACCAAGCGGGGTGCGCACCTCGCGCTCTCACTGGAGCGCCTCGACGACCTGCTGGATCGTCCTGCGCAGCGCATCGGTCTGTCGGCCACCGTGCGGCCGGTCGATGCGGTGGCCGGCTTCCTCACCGGCGCCGGCCGCCCAGCCACAGTCGTCGCCCCGGCCTCGAGCAAGGAGCTCGACCTCAAGGTCGTCGTCCCGGTCGAGGACATGGCGGACCTGTCCGACCAGACCGACGCGGCCGGCAACACCCGGCGGTCGATCTGGCCCGCCGTCGAGGACGCCGTCTACGACCTGGTTCGCAGCCACCGCTCGACGATCGTGTTCGCCAATGCGCGCCGGTCGGCCGAACGGCTCACGGCGCGGCTCAACGAGCGAGCCGCGCACGACGCGGGCGTCGATGCCGGTGACGCGCCGTCGCCGGCCGAGATCCTCGCGCAGAGCGGGGTCGGGCACGCCCCCGACGAGGAGCATGTCATCGCCCGGGCTCACCACGGCTCGGTCAGTCGAGAACAGCGGCTGATCGCCGAGGAGGGCCTCAAGAGCGGCTCGTTGCCCGCAGTCGTGGCCACCAGCAGTCTCGAGCTCGGGATCGACATGGGCGCCGTCGACCTGGTGGTCCAGGTCGAGTCGCCGCCGTCGGTCGCGTCGGGCCTGCAGCGAGTGGGGCGGGCGGGCCATCAGGTCGGCGTCCGAAGCTCCGGAGTGTTCTTTCCCAAGCATCGCGGCGATCTGGTGAGCACCGCGGTCGTGGTCGAGAGGATGCACGCCGGCGACCTGGAGCCGTTGCGGATTCCGGCCAACCCGCTCGACGTACTGGCGCAGCAGCTCGTCGCGATCTGCGCGGATGCCGAGTACTCCGTCGCCGATCTCTACGCACTGGTGCGCCGCGCGGCGCCCTACCAGTCGCTGCCCGAGCCGGTCTTCCTGGCGGTGCTCGATATGCTCTCCGGTCGCTACCCGAGCGACCAGTTCGCCTCGCTGCGTCCGCGCCTGGTCTGGGACCGCGTTACCGATACCGTTCGCGGGCGTCCCGGCGCGGCCCGGCTGGCGGTCACGTCCGGCGGGACGATCCCGGACCGCGGACTGTTCGGCGTGTTCATCGCCGGTGACGAGCGCGGCGGACGGCGAGTCGGCGAGCTCGATGAGGAGATGGTCTACGAGTCGCGGGTCGGCGACGTCTTCCTGCTCGGCACCTCCACCTGGCGCATCGTCGAGATCACCCACGACCGGGTGCTGGTGGTGCCCGCGCCCGGCGTCCCGGGCCGGATGCCGTTCTGGACCGGCGAGCAGCAGGGCCGGCCGCTGCCGCTGGGGCGCGCCATCGGTGCCTTTCTCCGCGAGCTCGACGCCGGTGGCACTCCCGCCGCGCTCAGCGCGCTGGATGACAGCGCGGTGCGCAACCTCCGCGAGTACGTCGCCGCCCAGCGGGCCGCGACCGGCGTGGTCCCGCACGACCGCCGGATCGTCGTCGAGCGGTTCCGGGACGAGCTGGGCGACTGGCGGGTCGTCGTCCACTCGCCGTTCGGCGACCAGGTGAACGCGCCCTGGTCGCTGATCATCGGGGCTCGCCTGGAGCGCGAGTACGGGTCCGACGCCCAGGCCATGCACGGCGACGACGGCATCGTGCTGCGGGTGCCGGACACGACCGGCGCGCCACCGGACGTCGACCTGATCACGGTCGACCCGGACGAGGTGCAACAGCTGGTGACCGAGCAGCTGATGGGCTCGGCGCTGTTCGCCGCCCGGTTCCGCGAGTGCGCTGCTCGCGCCCTGCTGCTCCCCCGGCGCGACCCCTCGCGCCGGTCCCCGCTGTGGCAGCAGCGCCAGCGATCCGCCCAGCTGCTGTCGGTCGCGGCGCAGTACGGCGACTTCCCCATCGTCCTGGAGACCCTGCGCGAGTGCCTGCAGGATGTCTACGACGTGCCGGGCCTGATCGACCTGCTCACCCAGGTCGAGCGGCGCACCGTCACGCTCAGCGAGGTCGAGACTGCGTCAGCGTCACCGTTCGCGCAGTCCCTGCTGTTCGGATACGTATCGAGTTTCATCTATCAAGAGGACGTTCCGCTGGCCGAGCGGCGCTCCGGCGCGCTGTCGCTCGACCTGTCGTTGCTGCGTGAGCTGCTCGGGCAGGTCGAGCTGCGAGAGCTGCTCGACCCCGACGCGCTGATCGAGGTCGAGGCCGCCCTGCAGCGGTTGACGCCGGAACGCGCGATCGGGTCCGTCGAGACCCTGGCCGACGTACTGCGCGAGCTCGGCGACCTGACCCGCGAGGAGATCGCCGGCCGCGGCGGCGACCCTGCGTGGGCGGACGAGCTGCTGGTCCAGCGGCGCGCACTCGATCTGCGTATCGCCGGCGAGCAGCGACTGATCGCGATCGAGGATGCCGGACGCTACCGGGACGCGCTGGGCGTGGCACTGCCGGTCGGCGTGCCCGAGGCCTACACCGCGGTGACCCCCGACCCGCTCGGCGACCTGCTCGGCCGATACGCCCGCACCCACGCGCCGTTCACCGCTGCCCGGCTCGCGCGGCGGCTGGGGCTCGGCGAGGCGGTCGTCCATCGCGGCCTTGAGCAGCTGGTGGCCGAGGGGCGAGTCACCAGGGGCGAGATGACTCCCGGGGCGACGGGAGACGAATGGTGCGACGTCGAGGTGCTGCGGCGCATCCGGCGCCGGTCTCTGGCGCGCTCCCGAGCAGAGGTCGAGCCGGTGGCACATGATGCCTACGCCCGCTTCCTCGCTGAGTGGCAGTCCGTCGGCAAGCGGGCTCACCGCGGAACCGATGGGGTGCTCGGCGTCATCGAGCAGCTCGCCGGCGCGGCTGCCGGCGCGGCCGCCTGGGAGTCGCTGATCCTGCCGTCGCGGGTGCGCGACTACTCCCCCGCCATGCTCGATGAGCTGACCGCTGCGGGCGAGGTCACGTGGGTGGGCGCCGGCTCCGCCAGCAAGGACGGCTACCTGCGGCTGCTGCCTGCGGACCTGGTCGGGCTGGCGCCAGAACCCGAGCCGGTCACCGACCCGCTCGAGCAGCGCGTGCTCGATGTAGCCCGGGCCCAGCCGGCGCTGTTCTTCCGGGACCTGCTCGCCGCCATCCGCACCGAGGACGTCGTCACGCCGGAGAACGACATCGTCGAGGCGCTGTGGCGGCTGACCTGGGCCGGGCATCTCACCAACGACACGCTCGCGCCGCTGCGAGCCCGCCTCAGCGGCCAGACGCGCACCCGTGCGACGAGCCGCCGGGGCCGCCCGGGCCGGGTACGGGCGCGCGGTGCCGCTCCGAGCCCGCCGTCCGTCTCGGGGCGCTGGTCGCTGGTGGCCCAGGCCGACGATGACCCGGCGGCAGCACAGCTGGTGGCAGACGTGCTACTCGAGCGGTACGGCGTCCTGACCCGCGGGCCGGTGCAGGCGGAGGAGGTCCCCGGAGGTTTCGCCGCGCTCTATCCGGTGCTGGCTGCCTACGAGGACGCCGGTCGCGTGCGGCGCGGCTACTTCGTCGAGGGGCTCGGCGCGGCGCAGTTCGCCACCGCAGCCGCGGTCGACCGGCTCCGGGCCAGCGAGCCAGACGGCTCAACCGTCGTCCTGGCGGCCAGTGACCCGGCCAACCCCTACGGTGCGGCGCTGGCCTGGCCGGAGGGCCGTGGGCCGGACGGCGAGGCCTCGAAGCACCGGCCGGCCCGCAAGGCAGGAGCGCTCGTCGTGCTGCGCGACGGCGTCCTCGCCCTGTACGTCGAGCGTGGCGGGAGGTCGTTGCTGAGCTTCAGCGACGATCCCGGCGTCCTGACCGACGCAGCGCGCTCCCTCGCCGAGGCCGGCGGGGCGGTCGGCGGGCTGCACGTGCAGCGCGCGGACGGCGAGGGAATCGACCTGCGGGGACCGCTCGCGACCGCCCTCGCCGAGGCAGGCTTCCGGCTCACCCCCCGCGGCCTCCGGTTGCGCTAGAGCTCTAGGCCCGGGTAGAGCGGGTGCGCGTCGAGCATCTCGGCGGCCGCCGCCTTCGTGCGGTCGGCCACCCCGTCGGCCAGCCGGTAGGACGCCTTCGACGGCTTGCCGTCCTTCGTCGTCCCCGGCTCGGTGCGCGCGAGGACGTCGACGACCAGCTCGGCCACGCGATCGAAGTCCTCACCGGTGAACCCGCGGGAGGTCAGCGCGGGCGTGCCGAAGCGGATCCCGGAGGTGTACCAGGCGCCGTTCGGGTCGGCGGGGACGGAGTTGCGGTTGGTGACGACGCCGGCGTCCAGCAGCGCGGACTCGGCCTGCCGGCCGGTGAGGCCGAAGGACGAGACGTCGAGCAGCACGAGGTGGTTGTCGGTGCCGTCGGTGACGAGCTTGGCGCCCCGCTTCATCAGGCCCTCGGCGAAGGACTGCGCATTGTCGGCGACGTTCTGCGCATACTCCTGGAAGGCCGGCTGGCGAGCCTCGGCGAGAGCGACCGCCTTGGCGGCCATGACGTGCGAGAGCGGCCCGCCGAGCACCATCGGGCAGCCGCGGTCGACCGCCGGCGCGTACTCCTCCTGGGCCAGGACGATGCCGCCGCGGGGGCCGCGCAGCGACTTGTGGGTGGTGGTGGTGGTGACCTGGGCGAACGGTACGGGGTTCTCGTCACCGGTGAACACCTTGCCGGCGACCAGGCCGGCGAAGTGCGCCATGTCGACCATGAGAGTCGCGCCGACCTCGTCGGCGATCTCCCGCATCTTGGCGAAGTTCACCCGACGTGGATAGGCCGAATAGCCAGCGACAATGATCAGCGGCTTGAACTCGCGGGCGGTGGCGGCCACCTGGTCGTAGTCGAGCAGGCCGGTGGACGGGTCGGTGCCGTACTGGCGCTGGTGGAACATCTTGCCGGAGATGTTCGGGCGGAAGCCATGGGTGAGATGACCGCCGGCGTCCAGCGACATGCCCAGCAGCCGCTGGTTGCCGAGCTTGCCGCGCAGCTGCTCCCAGTCCTGCTCGCTGAGCTCGTTGACGTTCTTGGCTCCGAGGCCCGCCAGCTCCGGCGCCTCGACCCGGTGCGCGAGGATCGCCCAGAACGCCACGAGGTTGGCGTCGATGCCGGAGTGCGGCTGCACGTAGGCGTACGGCGCGCCGAACAGCTCGCGGGCGTGCTCGGCGGCGACCGCTTCGACGGTGTCGACGTTCTGGCAGCCCGCGTAGAACCGGTGACCGACCGTTCCCTCTGCGTACTTGTCCGACATCCAGGTGCCCATGGTCATCAGCACCGGTAGCGAGGCGTAGTTCTCACTGGCGATCAACTTCAGCGATGCCCGCTGGTCGGCGAGCTCGCTGCGAGTCGCCTCCGCGATCCGCGGCTCGATACCGCCGATGATGTCGAGGGCGGTCCGATAGATCTGTGAGGCGGATGCGGCAAGTTCCTGGGAGTCGGTCATGCCGTTAGGGTAACGCCTCAGCCGGCGTGCTCCGTGCCACGGTGAGCGCGCTTGCTCGGGCGCGGCCGAGCCGGGCGAGGCTGCTCGGCGACCGGTTCGGTGGTCCGGCTCGGCGACGGCGGCAGCGGGTCGTCGATGGTGATGTCGCTACGGACCTCGCGTAGCCCTTGGGCAAGTCCTTGCAGCCGGTCGGCGGCGTCCGAGATCGACACGCTCGCGGTGTCGGGGATGTGCGGCGTGCTCAGCTCGGCCATCACGGTCGCGGCGGCCTCGACGAGCTTCTTGTGCGCGTCGACGCCGTCCTCGTACTGCTCGACGGCCCGTGCCAGCGGCGCGTCGAGGGATGTCGATCCGGACGCCGCCTGCTGGGCGCGCTCCAGCTTCACGATCCGGTCGGCGTACGCCGACAGCGTCCGTTCGGACTCCTCGGCAAGCGGTCCGAGCTCGGGCGCGATCTCTGAGACGTCGGTGAGCAGCTCTGCCAGGGCCGCCTTCTGGGCGACGAGCCGGCGGGTCGGGTCGTAGGCCAGCGACGACGGGCTGGGCATCGGGATGGTGTACGCCGAGGCGCCGTGGATGGAGATGGCGGACGCCGACGCGGCGCCGAGCCGCTGCGCGTACCGGTCTGCCTCGTCCTGATAGCGACGTCCGCGTCGGCTCAGCGCCACCGTGCCGGCTCCGGCGCCCACCGTCATCACCAGCGGCGGGACGGCGTACTCCGGCATTTCCATGGCGATGCTTCCGGCGCCGCCGGCCAGCAGTGAGACGGCGAGAACCCCCATGCCTGCGGCGCCGACCTTGGCTGCGGTGGCACGGCTCTGCGCGCGCCGCATCGGTGCCTCTACCTTGCGCCGCTCGCGCTCGGACTGGTACTCGCTGATCGAGTCGTTGGTGGCCCGTAGCCCCTGGGCAACGAGGTGCTTGAGCTCGCGACCCAACGCGGGTGGCTTTCCCGGTGCCGTCGGTGCAGTCGGGGGCGACGCAGACACGCGATGCGGAACGCTCGGGTCCATCCGTGCGCGAGCATGCGCCTCGGCATCGGCGGCCGAGGCGCGAACCCGGTCGGCGACGTCCTGCACTACCGATGCTGCCAGGTCACGCCACAGCTTGCTGCCTCCGTCGGGGCGGCCTGTGGTCATGGCGCAGCGCCTACTGGGTCGCTCCGCCGGCCTCGCGTCGCGGCGCGTTCGGCTGTGCCGGAGCGGGCTGTGCCGGAGCGGGCGTGCTCTGGCTGGTGGGCGCCGCCTGGCCGCCCAGCTTGTTGCCGCCCATGGAGGCGCGGAGCTGGTCCAGGCGCGCCTGGCCGGCCATGTCGAGGGTCGAGCGCTCGACCTCCATCATCCGGCCCTCGACCGAGTTCTCGGCCAGCTCGGACGCGCCCAGCGCGTTGGCGTAGCGACGCTCGATCTTGTCGCGCACCTCGTCGAGGGAGGGCACATTGCCCGGTGCCGACAGCTCGCCCATCCGGTTCAGGGACGCCGAGATCTGCTCCTGCATCTTGGCCTGCTCGAGCTGGCTGAGCAGCTTGGTGCGCTCGGCGAGCTTGGTCTTCAGCCGGTAGGCATTCTGCTCGACCGCTTCCTTGGCCCTTTGTGCCGCGACCAGCGACTGGTCGTGCATCTGCTTGAGATCTTCCATCTGCTGCTCGGCCGCGACCAGCTGGGTGGCGAAGGACTGCGCGGTCTGCTCGTACTGCTGCGCCTTCTGCTCATCGCCCTCGGCGCGCGCCTTGTCGGCCAGGCTCAGTGCCTGCCGCGCGTTCGCCCCGAGCTTCTCGACGTCGGTCATCTGCCGGTCCAGCTTCATCTCCAGCTGACGCTGGTTGCCGATGACGGCCGCGGCCTGCTGCGACAGCGACTGGTGCTGGCGCTGAGCGTCCTCGATGGCCTGCTGGATCTGGATCTTCGGGTCAGCCACCTCATCGACCTTCGCGCCGAATGCGGCCATGAGGTACTTCCAGAACTTCACGAATGGGTTGGCCATGCGGCGCATCCTCCCGATCGATGTGGTGCGGTGTGGGTCTGTGCGTTCCTGCCGATGCTATCGCGGACGTGCGCAGGAGCGTGCGGGTCGATCACGCGTTGGGCCCCAGGACCTCCGCCGTATAGCGCTTGGACTCCTCGAGCCCCGCGCGCAGGCCCGCGAGCTGGTCGCTGAGATCACGCAGCTGGTGCTCGCCACCGGGGTCGACGACGCCACCGGAGGTGATGCCGGTCGCGACGGTCTCGTTCATGTCGGCCTGCAGTCGCTCCAGGCCGAGCACGATCGCCTCCATGCGGCCGAGCAGGCCGGTGCGAACCTCCTGCAGCCGGGAGACGGTCCGCTGCTGCTCGATCACCGAGTCCAGTGCCCGCTGGTGCTCCGCGGTCAGTGTCTCGGGAGCACCTGGTGTGGCGACCGCGTCCGTCAGCCGGTCTCGCTGATCTCGCAGTGATGCAGCCGGCATCTGGTCCAGACTGCGCTCGACGGCGGCGATCTGGCCGGCGAGCTGGTCGAGAACGCTGAGCGAGTCACGGGCCTCGAGGGCGACGTTCTCCAGCTGGCCCTTGATGACCTCCTGCTGGGTGCCGGCCACGATGTCCTGCATGCCGCGTACGGCCTTGTGGCCACGGCCGTGCCACACCTCGGCTCGTGATCCGCGCTTGAGCCGGGCAGGCGCGCTGTGCTCGGAGCCGGCGCCGACGCTCGGCTTGGGGGCGCCCGTTGCGCCCTTGTCGGCGAACGACGACGCAGCCACCTTCGCGCCGTACACGATGGCACCGATCCCGATCGCTGCGGGGATCGCCGCGGCGAGCCCGGGGATCAGGAAGAACGAGCCGACGCCGGCGGCGGCACCGAGCGCGCCGGCGAGGGGGTCCAGAAGCTTGTTCTTGGCACTCATCGGCGGCTAGACCGATACGACCTCGCGCTCATCCTGGCCGAAGACCAGGCGCACGTCTGCGGCGGCAGGACGCTCGGCGCTCTCGCCGATGAATGCGGCGTGACGAAGATCCGTGGAGGCATCGTCGAGCAGGTCGGCCAGCTCGAGGTCGAGGGCATCGCAGATGCAGGCCAGCAGCTCCGATGAGGCCTCCTTGCGGCCCCGCTCGATCTCCGACAGGTAGCCCAGGCTGACGCGCGCCGCTGCCGAGACATCCCGCAGCGAACGCTTCTGGTGCTCGCGATGAGCACGCAGATTGCTTCCGAGGACTTCACGAAGAAGCAAGTGGACCTCCTGTTGAGTGAAAGCGTCGACACGTGAGGTTCAGTGACCGGTGATGACGCTCACCGAGAACCCTACCCCGCGAATGTCGACCAGCGGCGGCCCTGGTGCAACGCACGGACCGTGCGGGATGTTCCATCAGGCGCGCGACAGCCGCTCTACCAGCAGCCCGAGCGCTCCCGAGACCGCCTGCGCGCGGATCTCGTCGCGACCTCCGACGCAGCTCAGGCGGATCGCCTCCGCAGCATCCGCGGAGCCGACCGCGACCCACACCTCCCCGACCGGATGGCCGTCCTGCGGGTCCGGCCCGGCAACGCCGGTGAGCCCGATGCCCCAGTCGCTGCCAGTGCGGCTCGCCGCACCCCGCGCCAGATGTTCCGCGGTCGGCTCGCTGACCGGTCCGCACCGCGTCAGGACGTCGTGCGGGACGCCGGCGAGGATGCCCTTGAGGTCGGTGGCGTACACGATCAACCCGCCCCGCACGACCGCGCTGGAACCGGGAATCGTGGTCAGCGCCGCCGCGCACAGGCCGGCGGTCAGCGATTCGGCGGTGCCGACGGTCTGCCCGGCGTCCCGCAACGCGCGCACCGCCGCGGCGGCGAGTTCCAGGGCCCGGTCGTCAAGCAGCTCAGCCATGCGCCGCCTCCGCGCGTGCGGCGTCCGCTCCACGGCACAGCGCGATAGCGCGGACGACGTAGTCGATCCCGGTCGCGACGGTCAGCAGGATCGCCAGCCCCATCAGCCACCACCGCGCGGTGCCGAGCACGCCGGCGACGGGGAGTACGTACAGCCAGATAGCGAGCGACTGGACGAAGGTCTTGGCCTTGCCGCCGCGACTGGCCGGGATGACGCCGTGGCGGATCACCAGGAAGCGCAGCAGCGTGATGCCGAGCTCGCGCGCCAGGATCACCACCGTCACCCACCAAGGCAGCAGCCCCAGCAGCGACAGGCCGATCAGCGCGGCGCCGATCAAGGCCTTGTCGGCGATGGGGTCGGCCATCTTGCCGAAGTCGGTGACCAGCCCGTGCTTGCGCGCCAAGTCGCCGTCGAGCTTGTCGGTGATGATCGCCAGCGCGAAGACGCCGGCGGCGATCCAGCGCCAGGTGGCCGACCGGCCGTCGTCGTTGAGCAGGGCGAAGACGAACACCGGGACCAGAGCGATGCGCAGCACCGTGAGCGCGTTGGCGATGTTGTAGACACTGACCCGTCGCGTCGGGTCAGATGCGGCGGCGTTCTGCATCAGGCACCCGTGTCGGGTCCGGCTACCAGATCGACGCCGTCGGAGGCGGTGACGCGCGCGCGGACGATGTCCCCCACGGAGAGCCCGGTGAAGTCCACCAGCAGCGTCGTGCCGTCGACCTCGGGGCCTTGCTGCTCGGCGCGTCCCTCGGCGTGATCGCCGTGGACCTCCTCCACGAGCACGCTGACCCGGTCGCCGATGCGATCCTCGGCGCGTTGGGCGCTCAGCTCGTCGACGAGCGTGCTCACCCGCTCGACGCGATCGGCGATCTCATCGGCGTCGAGGTGACCGTCGAGGTCGACCGCGGCAGTGCCCTCCTCGTCGGAGTATCCGAAGACGCCGACGGCATCCAGCCGGCCATCGGTGAGGAAGCGCTCGAGCTCCTCGAGGTCGCCCTCGCTCTCGCCGGGGAACCCGACGATCACGTTGGTGCGGATGCCGACGTCCGCCCGGATGGCGCGCGCCTGCTCGATGAGCTCCAGGAATGCCTCGGTGGAGCCGAAGCGCTTCATGCGGCGCAGCACCGACGCGCTCGAGTGCTGGAAGGACAGATCCAGGTAGGGCGTCAGGCCGGGGGTGCGCAGCAGCACCTCCAGCAGCCCGGGGCGCATCTCGGCCGGCTGCAGGTAGGCCACTCGGACTCGTTCGATCCCCTCTACCTCCGCCAGGCGCGGCAGGAACGCCTCCAGGAGCCGGACGTCGCCGAGGTCCTTGCCGTACGACGTGGAGTTCTCGCTGCCCAGCACGCCCTCGCGGCCGCCGTCGTCGGCAAGCCACTGGGCCTCCTCGAGGACGTCCTCGGGGCGCCGTGAGACGAACGAGCCACGGAAGGACGGGATCGCGCAGAAGGTGCACCGCCGGTCGCATCCGCTGGCCAGCTTGAGCGATGCCGTCGGGCCGCCGACCAGCCGGCTGCGCAGCACGCGTGGCCCGGACGCCGGGCGGCCCCGGTGGTCGTCGGCGTGACCGGGGATCACCACGCCCGCGCCCTGCCGTTCGACCGGGGCGATCGGCAGCAGGGTACGGCGGTCCGAGGGCGTGTGCGGCATCAGCGGGCGGCCGGCGAGGACGTCGTCGAGCCGGTCGGAGATGTCGGTGTAGTCGTCGAATCCGAGGACGGCGTCGGCCTCGGGCAGCTGCTCGGCGAGCTCCTTGCCGTAGCGCTGCGCCAGGCAGCCGACCGCCACGACCTTCGAACCGGAGTCGGCGGCGGCGAGAAGCGCGTCGATGGAGTCCTTCTTGGCCGCGTCAATGAAGCCGCAGGTGTTGACGACGACTACCTCGGCGTCCTCATCGGTCAAGGACCAGCCGCGCTCTGCGAGCCGACCGGCAAGCTCCTCGGAGTCGACGTCGTTACGGGCGCAACCCATCGTCACGACGCTCACTCGGCGCGAGCTGCTGATCTCACTCACCCGACCAACCCTAGTAGCACCCGGGGTCAGTCGTCGGACTCGCTGCGCAGGGCTGCGAGCACCTCGGGCAGCTCCTCGGGCTTGGCCAGCACGTCACGCGCCTTGGAGCCCTCCGACGGGCCGACGATGCCACGC
Organism: Blastococcus sp. Marseille-P5729; assembly: GCF_900292035.1. Taxonomy (NCBI): domain Bacteria; kingdom Bacillati; phylum Actinomycetota; class Actinomycetes; order Geodermatophilales; family Geodermatophilaceae; genus Blastococcus; species Blastococcus sp. Marseille-P5729. The sequence continues at coordinate 434,322 of NZ_OMPO01000001.1, forward strand.
GTCTCCAGGATGTCCATGAGCCGGCCGGCCTTCGCGAAGCCGACCCGCAGCTTGCGCTGCAGCATCGGGGTCGAGCCGAGCTGGCTGGTGATGATCACCTCCGCCGCCTCGCAGGCAAGGTCCAGGTCACCGCCGATGTCGCCGTCGAGCTCCTTCTTCTCCTGAGCGCCGGCGGTGAGCACCTCCTCGCGGTACTCCGGCTCACGCTGCTCCTTGACCAGTGCGACGACCTTCTCGATCTCGGAGTCGTCGACGTACGCGCCCTGCAGCCGGATCGTCGATCCCGCGCCCGGGCCGAGGTAGAGACCATCGCCCTTGCCGGTGAGCTTCTCGGCGCCGTTCTGGTCGAGGATGACCCGCGAGTCGGTGCCGGACGACGTGGTGAACGCCAGGCGGGAGGGCACGTTGGTCTTGATCAGGCCGGTGACGACGTCGGTCGACGGGCGCTGGGTCGCCAGCACCAGGTGGATGCCGGCGGCGCGGGCCTTAGCGGTGATGCGCACGATGGCGTCCTCGACGTCCCGCGGCGCCACCATCATCAGGTCGGCGAGCTCGTCGACGACGCACACGATGTACGGGTAGGGCTTGTACTCGCGCTCGCTGCCGGGTGGCGCGGTGATCTCCCCTGAGCGCACCTTGCGGTTGAAGTCGTCGATGTGCCGGACCCGCGAGGCCTGCATGTCCTGGTAGCGGTGCTCCATCTCCTCGACCAGCCACACGAGCGCGGTCGCAGCCTTCTTGGGATCGGTGATGATCGGGGTGATGAGGTGCGGGATGCCCTCGTACGGCGTCATCTCGACCATCTTCGGGTCGACCAGGATCAGGCGGACCTCCTCGGGCGTGGAGCGCACCAGAAGCGAGACGAGCATCGAGTTGATGGCCGACGACTTTCCGCCGCCCGTGGCGCCGGCGACCAGCAGGTGCGGCGTCTTGGCGATGTTCTCGGTGACGAACTTGCCCTCGACGTCCTTGCCGAGCGCGACGAGCAGCGGATGCTTGTCGGCGACGACCTTCGGGTCACGCAGGACGTCGCCGAGAATGACGTACTCGCGGTCGGCGTTCGGCACCTCGATGCCGACGGCGGACCGGCCCGGGATCGGCGCCAGGATGCGGATCGCCGAGTTCGCCACGGCGTACGCGATGTTGTCCTGCAGCTGCTTGATCTTGCTGACCTTCACCGACGGGCCGAGTTCGACCTCGTAGCGGGTGACCGTCGGCCCGCGGGTGAACCCAACCACCTCGGCGTCCACGCCGAACTGCTCGAAGACATCGCCGATGGCGGCGATCGCGTCATCGTTCGCCTTGGTGTGGGTCTTGTGCTCGCCACCCACGTTGAGGTTGCCCAGCGAGGGCAGCACGTACTCCTGGCCGTCTTCGGAGATGGTGCGCTTGACGATCGCCGCGGCCTTGGCGTCGAGGGCGGCCTTGGACGGCGGCCCCTGCACGAACTCCGGCTGCGCCGCGGTGGCCGCCTCGGCGCCCTTCTTCTCCTGCTCGGGAACGCCGTCGATCGGCAGCTGCTCGCTGTCTGCCGCGGAGGCCTTCTTCAGCCCGAACTTGCGCTTGGGCGCCGGGACCTCGTCTGCTGTGTCGTCACTCACCGGGAGGGCACCGTCGTCGTCCGGGTCGTCCTGGTCGCGTTCGGCCAGGGCGGACTGCCGCCGCCGCGACGGGCGACGCAGCCGGACTGACGACAGGTCCTCGTCGTCCATCTCGTCGGGCGTGGCCGGGTGCCGCTTGCGCGCAGCGGGCTCCGCTTCGGCCGGGTGCTCGTCCTCCGCGTCGGGCGCGTTCAAGCCGAGAAGCCACGCGCGCAGCTCACGCAAGCGCTGCGGCACCATCCGCAGGGGCGTGCCGGTGACCACGAGCAGGCCGAATGCCACGACCACTGCTAGTACGACCACGCCGAGAATGATGGTGCTGGTGGTGGCCGCGAATGCCCGCCCGGCGACCGAGCCGAGCACGCCCCCGGCGCGCTCGACGTCCTCGTGGTCGGTAGGTGCACCGAACCCGAGATGGAACAGCCCCACCGTGCCGAGCAGCACGCAGGTCCAGCCGATCGCCAGTCGGCCGAAGGCCTCAGGGTCACCGGCGGAGCGGAATAGCCGTAGGGCAATGACCACGAGCACGATCGGCAGGAACGCGGCGACGCCGCCGATCGCCCACAGCTCGGCGTCCGCCATGGACAGTGCGATGGCGCCGCCGGCCTGCATCCAGACCCCGAGCGCGGAGAGCACTGCCAGCACGATCAGCAGCAGGCCGACCGAGTCGCGATGCTTGGCACGCCGTTTGGAAAGCTCACGGTCGCGGGCGTCGTCGGCGATCTCGGCTGCGGTTTTGCCGCGCGCGGACTCCTCGAGCGAGCTGTCCGGCAGGACGGCGGGGTGCTCGCCGATGCGGAACACACCCGCAGCAGCCTGCGCGACGGTGCTCCACACAAGAAGGAGGGATCGGGAAAGTCCGATCACCAGCCTCGGGAAGCCGCCGACGTCGGCGTTGCGGGCTGAGTCAGGGGAAGAGCCGCCACCAGCAGGCTTGCGGGTCCGAGGCCGCGAGGCAGCGGTGGATCCGCTGCGCGCGTTCGAACGGCGCGTGGGCTTGCTGGCAGGGGCCTGACGGGCTGCCATGGGTCCTTACCCTAGTGCACCAGCCGCCCAACCTGTCACATTTACCCCACCCGTCACACTGCGTACCCGGTCAGTCGGTCGTCCGGCGGCGGTAGGCGCGGATCGCGAGCGGGGCGAAAACGGCCGCGAGCAGGATCGACCACCCGATCGAGACCAGGATCGAGTTCTGCAGCGGCCAGGCGGCCGAGTCGGGTACCGGCGCTCCCCCGAGGTTGCCCCACAGCTCACGCAATGACTGCACGAGGGCGGAGATCGGGTTCCACTCGGCGATCGTGCGCAGCCAGCTGGGCATGTTCTCCGTGGGGGCGAAGGTGTTGGCGAGGAAGGTGATCGGGAACATCGTCGAGAACATCACACCGTTGACCGCCTCCACCGACCGCATCGCCGAGCCGACGAGGATGCCGATCCAGATCATCGCGAACCCGAACAGCAGCAGCAGGGCAAGGCCGAGCAGCGCGCGGCCGACGTCGGTACGGATTCGCCACCCGACGATCAGGCCGGTGATGCCCATCACGACGATGCCGATCGAGGAGTGGACGAGGCTCGACAGGCTGCGGGCGAGCAAGACCGAGCTGCCGCTCATCGGCAGCGACCGGAACCGGTCGATGATTCCCTTCTGCAGGTCGTTGTTCAGCCCCAGCGCCACGATGAACGACGCGAACGCCATGGTCTGCGCCATGATCCCCGGCAGCAGCCACTCGCGGTAGCCCGCTGGGCTGGCGGTCTGGATCGAACCGCCGAACACGAAGGCGAACAGCAGCACGAACATCACCGGCTGGATGGTGACGTCGGAGAGCATCTCGGGTTGGCGCTTGATATGGGTGAGGCTGCGCCAGACGAGGGTCCGAACCTGCCGCAGATAGGAGGCGCGCGGCGGCTGTTGTGGGTGGGTGGGGGCGACGGGTCGTCGATCGGTGAGCGGTGCGGCGGTCATGCTCGCTCCTCGGTGAGTGAGGGATCGGCCTCGGTGTCCTCGGCGGGTCGGCCGGTCAGGTGCAGGAAGACGTCGTCCAGACTCGGGCGCTGCAGCCCGATGTCGTCGAGCTCCATGCCGATCTGGTCGAAGCGGCTGGCGAGCGCCGTGATCGCTGACAGGCCCTTCGCCGGTGCGGTGATCTGGCGGGTCGCCTCGTTGATGTGTAGTTCGGGCACCACCCCGCTGACGATGTCAGCGGCCTCGGAGAGGCGGTCGGCATCCGACACCGTCACGACCAGTCGGGCCTGGCCGGACTGGTCCTTCAGCTGCAGTGCGCTGCCCTCGGCGATGATCCTGCCGTGGTCGATGACGATGATGTTGTCGGCCAGCTGGTCGGCCTCCTCGAGGTACTGCGTGGTCAGCAGCAGCGTGGTGCCCTCGCGCACCAGCGCGCGCAGGACGTCCCACAGCTCGTTGCGGCTGCGTGGGTCCAGGCCGGTGGTCGGCTCGTCGAGGAACAGCACCGGCGGGGCGGCGATCAGGCTGACAGCGAGATCGATGCGCCGGCGCATGCCGCCGGAGTACTCCTTGACGATCTTGTCGCCGGCGTCCGTCAGCGAGAACTGCTCGAGCAGCTCGTCGCCGCGGGCCCGCACCTGCTTCGGCGACAGGCCGTAGAGCTCGCCGATCAAGCGGAGGTTCTGCCGGCCGGTCAACAGCTCGTCGACGGAGGCGGCCTGGCCGGTGAGCCCCATGGAGGCGCGGACGGCGTCCGGCTCCCGGACGATGTCGTGGCCGGCCACCCGGCCGGTGCCGGAGGTCGGCTCGCTGAGGGTGGTCATCATGCGGACGGTGGTGGTCTTGCCGGCGCCGTTGGGCCCCAGCATGCCCAGTACGGTGCCCTGGGGCACGGTGAAGCTGACGCCGTCGACGGCCGTGAAGTCGCCGAAGCGTTTGACGAGATCGACTGCTTCGATCGCGGGTTGGGTCATGCCATTGAGGCTAGACGCGCTAGGCGACACATTTTTCGTTGTGAGGACGCTCATGCATGAACAGACCGGGAAGCCCGAGCACACTCATCGCGCACTCCCGCCACGACGCCCGAATGAGTCGATCGTAGGCGCTCAGAGGTCGATGACGCTGGGGAGGATCATCGGACGGCGGCGGTGGGTGTCGCTGACCCACCGTCCGAGCACGCGACGCATCGCCTGGGCAAGCTTGTGCGCGTCGCGGACGCCGTCCTCCAGCTGGCGCTGGATCTCCTTGTCGACCAGGGGCTCCACCGCAGCGACGATCTCCGGGTTGTCGGCGAACCCGCGCGCGTGCGCGTGCGCCGGTCGCACGATCATCCGCGAGGACGTCGACACCACGATCGTGCAGGCGAGGAAGCCCTCCTCGCCGAGGATCAACCTATCCTTGAGGGTGTTCTCGTCGACGCCGGCGCTGTTGGCCCCGCCGTCGACGTAGACCATCCCGCAGTCGATGTGCCCGACGATGCCGACCCGCCCGTCGACGAGATCCACGACGTCACCGTCGGTGGTGAGCACGATCCGATCGTCAGCGAGTCCGGTGCGCCGCCCCAGCGCCGCGTGAGCACGCAGGTGGCGCCACTCGCCGTGCACAGGCATTAGGTTGCTCGGCTTGGCGGTGTTCAGCAGATAGAGCAGCTCTCCGGCCGCCGCATGACCGGAGACGTGGACGAGCGCGTTGTCCTTGCTGACCACGCTCGCGCCGAGCTTCGCAAGTGCGTTGATCACCTTGTTGACCGCCGTCTCGTTGCCGGGGACCAGCGACGACGCGAGCAGAACGGTGTCGCCCTCCTCGATAGTGATGTGCCTGTGGTTGCCCGTGGCCATGCGCGAGAGTGCCGACAGCGGCTCGCCCTGCGAACCGGTGGAGATGATGACGACCTGCGACGGCGCCATCCGAGCCGCCTGGTCGATCGAGACGGTCAGCCCCGGCGGGATGTCGAGATACCCGAGGTCGCTGGCCGCGCCCATGTTGCGCACCATGGACCGGCCGACGAACGAGATCTTGCGGCCGTTCTTGTGGGCGGCGTCGATGACCTGCTGGATCCGGTGCACATGGGAGGCGAAGGACGCCACGATGATGCGCTGCTCGGCCTCGCGGATCACCGTCTCGATGACCGGCCCGAGCTTCTCCTCGGGCGTCACGAACCCGGGCACCTCGGCATTCGTCGAGTCGCTCATCAGCAGGTCGATGCCCTCGAAGCCCAGCCGCGCGAACCCGGCGAGGTCGGTGATCCGACCGTCGAGCGGGATCTGGTCCATCTTGAAGTCGCCGGTGTGCAGCACCAGCCCGGCGTCGGTGCGGATCGCGACGGCCATCGCGTCGGGGATCGAGTGATTGACCGCGAAGAACTCCAGCTCGAACGGTCCTGCCGTGACCCGGTCGCCCTCCTTGACCTCGCGCAGCTCCGCCTTGATGCGGTGCTCACGGAGCTTGGCGCTGACGAACGCGTTCGTCAGCCGCGATCCGATCACGGGGATGTCGCTGCGCTCGCGCAGGAGGAATGGGACGCCGCCGATGTGGTCCTCGTGCCCGTGGGTGAGCACGATCGCCTCGATGTCGTCGAGGCGATCCTCGTACGCCGACCAGTCGGGCAGGATCAGGTCGACGCCGGGCTGCTCGTTCTCCGGAAACAGCACGCCGCAGTCGACGACCAGCAGCCGCCCGTCGAACTCGAACATCGCCATGTTGCGGCCGACCTCGCCCAGACCGCCCAGCGGCACGACTCGCAGGCCGCCCTTCGGGAGCTTCGGGAGCGCCTCGAGGGTTCCTTCGACGGGGTTCACTCCGACACGTCCTTGCCGGCGGCGAGCAGCATCTCCCGCAGCGCGCTCACCTCGTCGTCCGAGGCGGGCAGCAGCGGCAGTCGCAGGTGCCGCGAGGGGATGACGCCCAGCAGCTGGCTGGTGGCCTTGGCCTGGATCGCGCCCTGCGAGCCGGCTCGCATGATGGCGCGGACGGCGGGCACCAGGTCGATGTGGATCTGCCGCGCCTCCACCAGATCACCGCGCTCCACGGCGTCCAGCATCTCGACGTACTCGCGGCCGAAGGCGTGCCCGACGACGCTGATCGCGCCGACGGCGCCGGCGCTGAACCAGGAAAAGTTCAGCGCGTCATCGCCGGAGTAGTAGGCGAGGTCGGTTGTGGCCATGACCTCCATGCCGGCGCACAGGTCCGCCTTGGCGTCCTTGACCGCGACGATGCGCTCGTGCTCGGCCACCTGCTGGAGAGTCGGCGTCTCGATCGGGATCGCGGAGCGCCCCGGGATGTCGTACAGGACGTTGGGCAGTCCGGTGGCATCAGCCACGGCGGTGAAATGCGCGACCAGGCCGGCCTGGGTCGGCTTGCTGTAGTACGGCGTGACGACGAGCAGCGCGTCGGCGCCGGCCTGCTCGGCCTGCTTCGCAAGGTGAATGGTGTGCTCGGTCGCGTAGGTGCCGACGCCCGCGACGATGCAGGCCCGGTCGCCGACCGCGTCGACGACGGTGCGCAGGATCTGCGTCTTCTCCTCGTCGCTCGTCGTGGGAGCCTCCCCGGTGGTGCCCGACACGACGAGCCCGTCGTGCCCGTTCTCCACCAGGTGGGTGGCCAGAGCGGCGAGCGCTGCGTGGTCGACTGCCCCGTCGTCGGACATCGGAGTGACTATCGCGGTCAGCATCCGGCCGATCGGCGCCCGGGGGTCGGTGGCTTCAGTCATTCCTCAAACCTACCGTTCTAGAGGCCGCGTTCCGCGGCACGCAGCGCTGCGACGTCCGTCTCGCTGCCGATCAGCTCCACCTGCGCGACATCCTCACGACCGAAGCACCACAGCGTCAGCTCATCTGGGCTGCCGACCACCGTCACTCCCCCGGGCTTATCGCTGCCGTGCCCGACGAAGGGCTGGCCGGTCCCGGGATCGAGTCGGACGGTGAACGGTGATCTGCGCAGCAGCAGCCGACCCATCTTCATCAGCATGCGCTCGAGCGCGCGGTAGCGTTCGCCGTCCGCCGGGCGTGGCTCCCAGTCGTCCTGAGCGCGGCGGACGTCCTCGTGGTGCACGTAGAACTCCCCCAAGTTTGCCCGGGCGTCGACGCCCGGGATGCCGAACGGCGAGAGTCTCGGAGGGCCATTCCGCAGCCGGTCGAGCAGCTCGGGCCACGGGGTCGACGCGATCCTGTCCTGCACCTTCTTGGTGTAGCCGGCAAGCGGCTTGATGAGGACGCCGAGCGCGCCGTCCGGCCGGGTCTCGCGCAGCACGAGGTGCGCGGCGAGATCCCGGGTCACCCACCCCTCGTTGAGGGTGGGGGCCTCGGGGCCGACCCGCTGAAGCAGGTCACAGAGCGCCTGGCGCTCGATCTGCGCAATATTCATAGCCATCTATCCTTCGGTGACGAGCGCGCTGGATGCGATCCGGCGCCCGTCGGGTAGATCGGTCAGGACGAAGTCGGCAAAGGCATTGGGCTCGACCTCCCGCAACCGCTCCAGGCAGGTCACGGTCAGCTCGCGCAGCTCGTCGTCCGCGTGGTCCGACCCGTGCGCGGCGATCAGCTGCCGCCAGGCCCGGAGGTTACCGGTCACGACTATCTCGGTGCCGCGGGCGGCGGGCAGCAAGGCCTGCGCGGCCTGGCGCACCCGTTTGCTGCGCGTGGCGCCCTCGGAGCCGGCCAGTCGCCGCTGGATGCCCTCGATGAGCTCGTCGTACGCCTCTCGGGTCCGGCGCGCTGCCGTGGCGAACAGCTCGCTGAGCTCGGCGTCGTCGGCAACCGGATCGGGGACGACGAACGCCGGGTCGTCGATGACGTGCCGCTGCGACAGCTGGCTGAACGACAGGTGCCGGTGACGGATCAGCTCGTGAGTGACCGACCGGGACAGCCCCCTGATGTAGAGCGTGGCCTGGGCGTGCTCCAGCACGGACAGGTGCCCGACCTCAAGGATGTGCCGCAGGTAGCCGGCGTTGGTCGCCGTGGCCGGCTTGGGCTTGTCCCACGAGCGGTAGCAGGCGCGGCCGGCGAACTCCGCCAGTGCCTGCCCGCCGTCGGCGTCGGTGCTCCATGGGACGTCGTCCGGCGGGGTGAATCTGGTGGTAGCGATGACGTCGACACGGAGGGTGTTCTGATCGCTCATGATCAGCCAACCTACCCCGTGGACCCCCATCAGCCGGCCCGGCTCGCGGTGGGAGGATGAGCAGTGGGCGCGAACTCACGAGAATGCGGCGTCCGCACCGGTGAACAGGAGCTACCATGACCGATTTCGACTACGAGGATCTGCTTCCGCTCGGCGACGACCCGACGCCGTACCGCCTGCTGACCACCGAGGGTGTCGGCGCGGTCGAGGGTCCCGACGGACGCACGTTCCTGACCGTCGAGGCGTCGGCGTTGCAGCTGCTGTCGGAGACTGCGATGCACGACATCGCGCACTACCTACGCCCGGCGCATCTGCAGCAGCTGCGCAACATCCTCGACGATCCCGAGGCGAGCAACAACGACAAGTTCGTCGCGCTCGATCTGCTGAAGAACGCCAACATCGCGGCCGGCGGCGTCCTGCCGATGTGCCAGGACACCGGCACGGCGATCATCATGGGCAAGCGCGGCCAGCAGGTGCTCACCGACGGCACCGACGAGCGGCCGTTGAGCAAGGGCGTGTACGACGCCTATACGAAGCTCAACCTGCGGTATTCGCAGATGGCTCCCCTGACCATGTGGGAGGAGAAGAACACCGGATCCAACCTCCCGGCCCAGGTCGAGCTGTACGCCGACACTATCCCGGGGCACGAGAACAGCTACAAGTTCCTGTTCATGGCCAAGGGCGGCGGCTCGGCGAACAAGTCGTACCTCTTCCAGGAGACCAAGGCCATCTTGAACCCCGACTCGATGATGAGCTTCCTCGATGCGAAGATCCGCGCGCTGGGCACTGCAGCCTGTCCGCCGTACCACCTGGCGATCGTCATCGGCGGCACCTCGGCAGAGTTCGCGCTGAAGACGGCTAAGTACGCCTCTGCGAAGTACCTGGACACCCTTCCGACGTCCGGATCGATGACCGGTCACGGCTTCCGTGACGTCGAGCTGGAGGAGAAGGTGCTCGAGCTGACCCGCAACACCGGAATCGGCGCGCAGTTCGGTGGCAAGTACTTCTGCCACGACGTCCGGGTGATCCGGCTGCCGCGGCACGGCGCCTCGCTGCCCGTCGCGATTGCGGTGTCCTGCTCAGCCGACCGCCAGTGCCTGGGCAAGATCACGCCCGAGGGCGTGTTCATCGAGCAACTCGAGACCGAGCCGGCCCGGTTCCTGCCCGAGACGGTCCCCGCCGACCTCGACGAGGAGACCCAGGGCGTATCGGGCACCGGCAAGGGCGCGGTCGTGAAGATCGACCTGTCGCGGCCGATGGACGAGATCCGCGCCGAGCTGTCCAAGCACCCGGTGAAGACCCGGCTGTCGCTGACCGGAACGCTCGTCGTCGCGCGCGACATCGCGCACGCCAAGATCAAGCAGCGCCTGGACGCCGGCGAGGACATGCCGCAGTACCTGAAGGACCACCCCGTCTACTACGCCGGGCCGGCGAAGACGCCCGAGGGCATGGCGTCCGGCTCGTTCGGGCCCACCACCGCCGGACGCATGGACTCCTACGTCGACCAGTTCCAGGCCGCGGGCGGCTCGATGGTGATGCTCGCCAAGGGCAACCGCAGCCAGCAGGTCACCGACGCCTGCAACGCGCACGGCGGCTTCTACCTCGGCTCGATCGGCGGACCGGCGGCCCGGCTGGCGCAGGACTGCATCAAGTCCGTCGAGGTGCTGGAGTACCCAGAGCTCGGCATGGAAGCGATTTGGCGGATCGAGGTCGAGGACTTCCCCGCCTTCATCGTGGTCGACGACAAAGGCAACGACTTCTTCGCCTCGGTCACCAAGCCGATCGCGCTCACGATCGAGAAGCGCCCCGGCCTGAACTAGCCACCGGCCCGCCGTCACACAACGCTCGTCGATGACCGTACGGCTCATGAGATGGACGGCGTGCGGCGGCCGAGGTGCCCGGCGAGGTCGCCGCGCGGCATGACCACGACGTCGCCGAGACCGAGCCACCCCGCCATCCGCTGCAGCTCCCCGTCGAGGCGCGCAGCGACGTATCCGGGCTCGAGGCCGGAGTCGGGTTCGAGATGAGCAGCCTGCACACGCAGGACGCCGCCCGCCCGGTCGGCCTTGAGGTCGACCCGTGCCGCAATCCGCTCGTCCAGCAGGTAGGGCAGCACGTAGTAGCCGTGCAGGCGTTTGTGCGCCGGGGTGTAGATCTCGATGCGGTAATGGCAACCCCACAGCTGCAGCGTGCGGTCGCGTTCCCAGACGAGCGGATCGAATGGCGACAACAACGCCGACCGCTCGACGCGGCGGGGCACGCGGGCGTCCCGGTGTAGGAACCAGCGGCCGGCGAGGCCCCGCACGCGCACCTCCTCGAGGACGCCGTCCTCAACCAGCTCGCAAATCAGTCGGTCGGTGTGCCGCCCGCGGAGCCGGTAATAGTCGCGCAGGTGCCGCGCGGTCGCGACCCCGTGAGCGCGGGCGGCGAGGGCCAGCAACTCTCGCTGCGCGTGCATGGGCGTGGGGGTCGGTGTACCGAGCACGCGCGGCGGGATGACTCGATCGGTGAGGTCGTAGACCCGCTCGAACTGCTCGTTGCGGCGTACGGAGGTGACCTCCCCGACCCGAAACAGCCACTCGACCGCCGCCTTGCCGTGGTGCCAGGACCACATCTGCCCACGGATCTTGCCGGTCCGTGCCGGGTCCACCTGCGCGGCGGTGAGCGGACCGGATTCCGCGATCTGCGCACGCACCTCCTCGACGTAACCCGGGTTCTGGTGGGCGATTCGGTCGATCATCCCCCAGGTCCGCTCCCGTGAGTCCGCCATCCGCCACCGCAGCAGTGGATGGTGCTCGACCGGCGAGAGGGAGGCCATGTGGGCCCAATACTCGAACACCCGCCTGCGCGGGTGCTCCAGCCGGTCGAACGCGGCGCGGTCGTACGGCCCCAGGCGCGAGTACGCCGGGAGATAGTGCGCCCGAGTCAGCACGTTCACCGAGTCGATCTGCATGACGGCGGTGCGGTCGTAGACCCGTTTCAGGTGCCGCGCCGTGGGCGCGCCGGCCGGTGGCCGGTCGGCGAATCCCTGGGCGGCGAGCGCCGTACGCCGGGCGGCCGCGATGGTGAGCTGTCTCATCGGGTCTCCAACCTATGGCACCCATGCCCGCGCGCGGAGATCGGCGCTGCCGGGACCAACTAAGGTTGGTTCGTGGCCGAGGGACATGTACGGGACGCGCAATCGACCGATGCCGACGAGATCGGCCGGATCCAGTCATCCACCTGGCAGCAGGCATACCGGCGTCAGCTCCCCGCCGAGGCGCTGGACGCCATGACCGCCGAGGCCGCCGCCGAAGGATGGCGCGCCGCGATCACCCACCCACCGGACGCTGCCCACCACGTGTTCGTTGCCTTGGAGGCCAGCACCACCGACACCACCCGGGTCGGGTTCGCGGCGATCGCCGCGCCGGCCGAGGACGAGGAAGAGGCGAGCGATGCCGTCGAGATCGTCGCGCTGCTCGTCGAGCCACGCTGGGGACGCCGCGGCCACGGCTCACGACTGCTGTCTGCGGCCGTCGAAGGCGCTCGCGCCGACGGTGCGAGCTCGATGATCTGCTGGGTGCTGGCCGGGGACCGGGCGACCGAGGGTTTCCTGCGGTCGGCGGGCTGGGAGCGCGACGGGTGGCGTCGCACCTTCGATGCCGGCGAGCGCGAGATCGCCCAGCACCGCATGAGCACCGACATCAGCCACCTCCCGAGAGGGGCCACTAGTGCCTGACCAGCACCTGCGCACGGACTGGATGTTGCGTCACGTGGTGGTCGGCCCGGCGTTCCGGGCGCTCTCGCGGCTGCGTGTCGAGGGCCGCGAGCACGTCCCGAGGACCGGGCCGGTCATCGTGGCCGCCAACCATCTTTCGGCGATGGATGCGATCATCGTGCCACTGGCGATGGGACGACCCACCACCTTCCTGGCCAAGTCGGAGTACTTCGAGGGAGCGGGCTGGAGGGGCAGGTTGACGGCCGGTTTCATGGAACGGGTCGGCACCATCCCGGTCGACCGCAGCAAGGGCCGCGCCGCCTTGCTCTCGCTCGACGCGGCCCAGCAGGCACTCGAGGACGGACGCGCGTTCGCCATGCACCCCGAGGGCACCCGCTCGCCTGACGGCCGGCTCTACCGGGGCAAGACGGGCGTGGCTCGGCTCTCGCTCGTGACGGGCGCGCCGGTGCTGCCGTGCGGGATCATCGGCTCCGACCGGCTCCAGCGCCCGGGCGCGCGAGTGCCCCGTCCGGCGAAGGTCGTGGTCCGCTTCGGACCGTTGCTCGCCCCTTCCGGCTACCCGGGCGGCCCGATGGCGGTGCGCAGTCGGAACTTGACGATCGACATCATGAAGGCGATCCAGCAGCTGTCCGCCCAGGAGTACGTCGACGAGTTCTCCCCCGGACCGAAGCGGGTGAAACCCGAACGCTGAGCACGACATCACAACCTCTGGCCGGTGTGAAGCGCAAGTCACCGGCGGGCACCTGGAAGGATGGACGCGTCGTCCAGCAGATCGACGCGCACGTACACGAACTCGGAGAGGATCCACGAACTTGACTATGGGAACGAAGCGGCAGGCGGTTCTTCGCGCGGCAGCCGGCGTCAGCGTCGCACTGCTCGCGCTCAGCGGATGTAGTAGCTCAAACGAGGACGACGCGTCCGCGACCACGACCGCGAGCGAGAGCTCCGAGAGCACCGACGAGACCTCAGGCAGCGAGACCTCCGAGAGCGCCAGCGAGACCTCGGAGAGTGGCTCGGGCGGGGGCGACTTCGACAAGGCGGAGGCGGAGGGCTTGCTGCTGACCGCCGACGAGCTCGGCACCGGCTACACCGAGGTCCCGGCGGAGCAGATCTCCAGCGCCCTGGAGCAGATGGGCGGCGGCCTGACCGAGGCTCTCGAGCAGATGACGGTCGAGCCGGTTCAGTGCGAGGCGGCGATGAAGAAGACCATGGCCCAGATGACCGATCTGGCCGGCCAGATGGATCAGGTTGCGATGGCGATCTTCACGCAGGGCACGTCCTCGGTGAGCCAGTCGATCGCCCCGCAGTCGGTCACCGGCTCTACCGACGACATGAAGGCCCAGATTGGCGCGTGCCAGGAGATGACGCTCACCATCCAGGGTGTGAGCGCCAAGGCCTCGATGCAGCCGGTCGAGCTCGGTCTCGATGCCGACAGCGTCGCAACGCTCATCACCATGGAGGTCTCCGCCGGCGGCCAGAACTTGACGCAGACCTCCGCGTCGGCGTACGTCACCGGCGAGGACAACATCATGTCGATCTCGTTGAACGGCGATGCGGTCGCGAACGAGGCGACCTTGAAGGAGATCACCACCAAGGCCTACGAGAAGGCCGAGCCGGTTCTCTAGCAACCACCTGCGCCGGAGGCGGGCCACCCGGGATGGGTGGTCCGCCTTCTGCGCGGCGGGGCTCAGAGCCCCATGAGCGCCTCGATGCCGACCGTCAGCCCGGGATGTCCTGCTATCTCCCGGACGCCGAGCAGGACTCCGGGTACGAACGACGTCCGGTCCATCGAGTCGTGCCGGATGGTCAGCACCTCGCCGGCTGTGCCGAACATGACCTCCTGATGAGCGATCAGCCCCCGCATCCGCACCGAGTGGACGCGGACGCCGTCGACGTCCGCGCCCCTGGCCCCCTCGATCCCGGTCGAGGTCGCGTCGGGCATCTGGCCCAGACCGGCCGACTGACGCTCGGCGGCGATCAGCGCGGCGGTCCGCCCGGCCGTGCCGGAGGGCGCGTCCGCCTTCGTCGGGTGGTGCAGCTCGATGACCTCGGCGGTCTCGTAGTACTTCGCCGCGAGCTTGGCGAAGTGCATCATGAGTACTGCGCCGATCGCGAAGTTGGGTGCGATCAGCACGCCGACCTCGGGGCGCGGCTCGAGCCACTGGCGCACCTGTGCGAGCCGCTCCTCGGTGAAGCCAGTCGTTCCGACGACGCAGTGGATGCCGTTCTCGATGCAGTACTGCAGGGTCGTCATGACGGCGTCCGGGTGGGTGAAGTCGACGATGACCTCGGCGTCCGTCTCACGCAGCACGCTCAGGTCGTCGCCGAGATCGACCTTCGCGACCAGCTCGAGATCCTCGGCGTCCTCGACACCGACGCAGATCTGCTCGCCCACCTTGCCAGCCGCGCCGACCACTCCCACTCGCATGCAGCACTCCTCAGCTCATCTTCTGCGGACTCTAGGACATCACGTCGTCAAAGGCGCCGTGCCGGAAGGGTCCTACGACGGCGAGTGCGGCGGGCCGGGTGAGCAGCTCGCCGGCGAGCTGCGCCACGTCCTCAGCCGTCACCGACTGCAGCTGCTCCAGCACCCACGGGAGGTCGCGGTGATCGCCGTACCCGAGCTCGCTGCGGCCCAGCCGGCTCATCCGCGAGCTGCTGTCCTGCATGCTCAGCACCAGACTGCCGCACAGCTGGCCCTTCGCCCTAGCGATCTCCTCGTCGGCCAGCCCATCCTCGGCGACCGCGGCGAACGCCTCCTGCACGAGGCCGACGACCTTCTTGGCGTTCGCGGGCGCGGTTCCCGCGTAGACGCCGACCATGCCATCACCGGCGAACATCGACGAGAACGAATACACCGCGTACGCGAGGGCCTGCCGTTCCCGCACCTCCTGGAACAGCCGCGAGCTCATCCCGCCGCCGATCGCCGATTCCAGCACGCTCAACGCGAAGCGTCGTGAGTCGAACCGGTCGATGCCCGCGACGCCGTACACCAGGTGGGCCTGCTCGCTGCGGCGATTGATCACCGTGACCGCTGAGCTCGGGCGCGTCACCGCGGGCCGGGTCTCGCGGCGAACCGATCGGGGCTTGGCCTCGGCCAGCACGTCTCGGAAGGCCTTGCGCACCAGGCGCACCACCTGCGCGTGGTCGATCTTGCCGGCGACCGCGACGACCATGTTCTCGGGCCGGTAGTGCTTGCGGTACAGCGAGGCGATCTGGGCCCGCTCGATGGTCCGCAGGTGAGCGGCGTCGCCGATGATCGGACGGCCCACCGGCCTGGTGCCGAACATGCTCTGCGCGAACACGTCGTGCACCAGGTCACTGGGATCGTCGTCGCGCATCGCGAGCTCCTCGAGCACCACGAGCCGCTCGGACTGGATGTCGTCGTGGCTGAGGGTCGCGCCGAGGACGACGTCACTGAGCAGATCGACCGCCAGCGGCAGATCGGTCGCCAGCACCGTGGCGTAGTAGCAGGTGCTCTCCTTGCCGGTGAAGGCATTCAGCTCGCCGCCGACCGCGTCGATGGCCGAGGAGATCTCCATGCCGCTGCGCCGCTTGGTCCCCTTGAACAGCAGGTGCTCCAGGTAGTGGGCGGCACCGGACTCCCGGGGAGTCTCATCGACCGACCCGACGCCGACCCAGATGCCGACGGACGCCGACAGCGCCCCCGGAATGGTCTCCGAGACGACCCGCAGCCCGCCGGGAAGGACGGTCCGGCGTACCGAACCGCCTTCCGGCGAGCTGTAGATCGTGCGCGTCTGGGCGCGGGTGGTGCGAGGCAACGTCCGGTGGCTACTCCGCGGCCGCCGGCGCCGGCTCGGCCTTGTCCTCGTCGCGGACCGGGATCAGGCTGATCTTGCCGCGCTGGTCGATGTCGGTGATCTCGACCTGGATCTTGTCGCCGACGTTCACCACGTCCTCGACCTTGCCGATCCGCTTGCCGTCGCCCAGCTTGGAGATGTGCACCAAGCCGTCCTTGCCCGGCAGCAGCGACACGAACGCCCCGAAGGCCGCGGTCTTGACGACGGTGCCGAGGAAGCGTTCGCCGACCTTGGGCAGCTGCGGGTTGGCGATGGCGTTGATCCGGTCGATCGCCTCCTGGGCGGCCTCGCCGTTGTCGGCACCGACGTAGATGGTCCCGTCGTCCTCGATGGTGATCTTCGCGCCGGTCTCGTCCTGGATCGTGTTGATCATCTGACCCTTGGGGCCGATGACTGCGCCGATCTTGTCGACCGGGATCTTGATGGAGGTGACGCGCGGGGCGTACTTGCTCATCTCGTCGGGGGCGTCGATCGCCTCACCCATCACGTCGAGAATGTGCAGGCGGGCCTCACGAGCCTGCGACAACGCCGCCGCGAGCACCTCGGACGGGATGCCGTCGAGCTTGGTGTCCAGCTGGATCGCGGTGACGAACTGGCGGGTGCCGGCGACCTTGAAGTCCATGTCGCCGTAGGCGTCCTCGGCACCGAGGATGTCAGTGAGCGCGGCGTAGCGGGCCTGACCGTCCACGACGTCCGAGATCAGGCCCATCGCGATGCCCGCGACCGGGGCCTTCAGCGGGACGCCGGCGTTCAGCAGCGACATGGTTGAAGCGCAGACCGAACCCATGGAGGTCGAGCCGTTGGAGCCGAGCGCCTCGGAGACCTGGCGGATGGCGTACGGGAACTCCTCGCGGTTGGGCAGCACCGGCAGCAGGGCACGCTCGGCGAGCGCGCCGTGGCCGATCTCGCGGCGCTTGGGCGAGCCCACGCGGCCGGTCTCACCGGTCGAGTACGGCGGGAAGTTGTAGTTGTGCATGTAGCGCTTGGTGGTCTCCGGCGACAGCGTGTCGAGCTTCTGCTCCATCGCCAGCATGTCCAGGGTGGTCACGCCCAGGATCTGGGTCTCGCCACGCTCGAAGAGCGCCGAGCCGTGCACCCGCGGCACCACGGCGACCTCGGCGGACAGCGACCGGATGTCGGTCAGGCCGCGGCCGTCGATGCGCTGACCGTCGGCGAGCACGCGCTGGCGCACCAGCTTCTTGGTCAGCGCGCGGACGGCGCCGGATACCTCATTGGAGCGGCCTTCGAACTGCTCGGCCAGATCGGCCTTGACCTGGTCCTTGATCTCGTCGAGCCGCGACTCGCGCTCCTGCTTCCCGACGATGGTCAACGCCTGCTTCAGATCGCCTTCGGCCTTGGCGGCGACGGCGTCGTAGACGTCGTCCTGGAAGTCCACGAACACCGGGAACTCGGCGGTCTCCTTGCCGGCCACGTCGGCGAGCTCCTTCTGGGCTCGGCACAGCTCGGCGATGTGCGGCTTGGCCGCCTCTAGTCCCTGAGCCACGACCTCCTCGGTCGGCGCGGTGGCGCCACCGGCGACCAGCTCGACGGTGGCCTCGGTGGCCTCGGCCTCCACCATCATGATCGCGACGTCCTGGCCGTTCTCACCCTGCACTACGCGACCGGCGACGACCATGTCGAAGACCGCGCGCTCGGCCTCCTCGACGGTCGGGAAAGCCACCCACTGACCGTCGATCAGCGCGACGCGGACGCCGCCGATCGGGCCGGAGAAGGGCAGACCGGCGAGCTGGGTGGACATCGAGGCGGCGTTGATCGCGACCACGTCGTACATGTCCTTGGGATCCAGCGCCATGACGGTGACGACGACCTGGACCTCGTTGCGCAGGCCCTTGACGAACGTCGGGCGCAGCGGGCGGTCGATCAGCCGGCAGGTCAGGATGGCGCCCTCGGACGGACGTCCCTCACGGCGGAAGAACGAGCCCGGGATGCGTCCCGCCGCGTACATGCGCTCCTCGACATCCACGGTCAGCGGGAAGAAGTCGATGAAGTCCCGCGGGGTCTTCTGAGCGGTCGTGGCCGACATCAGCATCGTGTCGTCGTCCAGGTACACGACGGCGGAGCCGCCGGCCTGACGGGCCAGCCGGCCGGTCTCGAATCGGATCTGGCGGGTGCCGAACGAGCCGTTGTCGATGGTCGCGACACTCTCGCGTGCCTCGATCTCGTCGAAGTTGTTGACAGTCAACATGTCCTCTTTTCTGTGTGCGCGCGCACGCCAGCGCATCAAGAGGCTGCTGGGAAGAATCAGGCCGAGCCGGTCTTCGATCGAAGCCACCGGCGGCTGCGATGCGCAGTTCCGGTGACCACCACCGAGGGCCAGCGTCGGCGAGCAGGCTCATCGCCGGCGCGAGCGCGGGGTACGCCGTGAGGATATCGCACGGCGGGTGTTCAGTTGTGGTTCCGCAGGCCGGCGTCCGGCCTCGGATGCAGAAGGAGGGAGTGACCGGGCGGTCACTCCCTCCATCGCGACTAGCGGCGCAGGCCGAGCTTGGCGACCAGTGCGCGGTAGCCGTCGAGGTCGGTCTTCTGGAGGTAGGCCAGCAGGCGACGACGGCGGCCGACGAGCAACAGCAGGCCACGACGGCTGTGGTGGTCGTGCTTGTGCTGCTTGAGATGCTCGGTCAGGGTCTTGATGCGATCGGTCAGCATCGCGATCTGCACCTGGGGCGAACCGGTATCGGTCTCGCTGGTCTTGTGCTCGTTGATGATCTGGGTCTTCTTCTCGCCGGACAGCGCCATATGGTTTTCTCCTCAGGTAGATCGCGTGTTCCCCGGTCTTCCTCACGGGGAAATGTGACAACCACGCAGGCCGTTGAAGGCCACCGTCCATCGTAACAGGCCGGTGGTGGCCACGGCCTGCTCCCGAGGGAGTGCTCGGTCACGTCGCAAGGAACCGCCTGAGCGCATGGGGTGTCAGTACAGGCATGAGCCACCCTCACCCCGGGGCCTTCGGAACGCCCCCGCCACCAGGTCGGCCCCCTACCCACACCGTGCCGCGGTGGGCCGCCGGGCCCCCTGCGCCCGCCGGCGGACGACCGGGCTGGCTGCTGACTGGCGCGGTGCTCGCGGTCCTGGGGACCCTGCTGGGCGTGTCCATTCCCGAGAACGACCGCCTTGGCTGGGCTGATTATCCAGCGTGGGCCGCCTTCGGGGTGCTGGCCGCGCTCGCGCTGTTCGTCGGAACCGTCCTGAGCTCGGCCCGCGCCCGCGATCTCCAGCTCGCAGGCGCGGCCGGTGTCCTGGTGTTCTGGGTCTTCATCGGGCTTCCGATGGTCACCTCCAACACCGGCTTCTGCCTGACGGTCGGCGGCTTGTCCGCCGGTGCGATCCTGTACGTTTCGACCTCGACCGGACGATGACACACGCAGCCCGCTGGGCCGCCCTGGCCGGGCTCGGGCTGGCGCTGGGTCTGCCGTGGGGCTTCGGCGGAGCGTCCACGACCGTGCGCTACCAACCGGGTCACTGCTACACGCAGTACGACGCGGACGGCTTCGCGTATCTCAGCTGCGATCCGGGCATGTCCTACATCGATCTCGACCCGGGTACCGAGGTGCCCGGTTACGCGCACCCGGTCCGCGCGCTCGTCGTCGGCTGCGCGGTGCTCCTGCTGCTGGCGTTCCGCTCCGGCTCAGCCCGCCTGCTGCGCGCGGCGGCCTGCTGCGCGGTCCTCGGCGCGGCCTACGACGGAATCTCACTCGCCGGCGGACCACTGATCATGCTGGCCGTGGCGGCCGTCCTGATCGGGGCCACGCGGGCACGCCGGGCCGGACCCCCGGCGTTCGGAACCGGGCGGCCACCATCGTGGTCCACACCTGTATGAGCACCCCGACGCAGCCACCTGCTCCCCACGCCCCGGCACCCTGGCCACACCCACCGGTCCCCGGCCCACCGCACTCCGCTGGCTCGGGCGTCACCTACACGGTGATCGCGCCGGGTCCCGCGTACCCGATGGGCCCGCAGGCGGCGGGCACAGGCATGGCGCCGCGCCCGGTCCCGGCGTCCTTCCCGGCGCCCCGGCCACGAGTCGATCAGCAGGTGGTCCGCGTCCTGTACGCCGGCCTCGGTCTGATCGGCGTCGGGCTCGGCGTGTCGCTGCCGGGTCCGGTCGGCATCGGCTGGGGCGCGTTCACCGCGTGGGCGATCTTCGGCGTGGTCTGTGCGCTCGTGGTTCTGGGGGCGACCGCAGTCGAGTCGGCTCCCGCGTCCTGGCCGCTCGCCCAGGTCGCGGCCGGAGGCCTCCTGCTGTTTTGGTTGATCGCGCTCCGCCCGATCGCAATCAGCGACGTCGGCTTTCTCGGCACCGTCGGCGTGGTGGCGGCGATCGGCGCGCTGCTGCTGAGCCCGAACCGGACGTGGTCGCTGCCCGGTGAAGCATCCCGCCGGTCGCCGTCACGACCGCCGGTCATCTGATCCCGCGGACCTCGTTCACCGGGAACCACCCCAGTGAGCCGTCGTACCGCTGCACCTTGACGGTCGGCCCGTGGACGCCCTCGAGGGCAACGCCTTCGGCCCAGGCAGTCCGGCCTCGGCAGGCGACGGCGCGTCCGGTGTAGAACTCCCCGCGCGACCAGCGGGGGTGAGCCGGCGCGAGGGGCGATGGCAGGGACGGCGGGTGGAAGGGCTCCGGCACGGTGTGCGCGGGCAGCTCCTCTCCCCCTGCGAGCTGGCACAGTTGCTGCTGGAGCGCTGTCATGCTGCGTGGGATGCCGGTCGCCGAAGGAGCGTAGACGGGTAGCGCTGGGAGGTCGGGCAGCTGGGAGGCCGACCACAGCCGGGCGGTGACATTGTCGGTGATCTGACGTAGCGAGGCGGCGATGACGAAGGGGTCGTGATCTGCCGGGCCCCAGCTGGTCTTCCAGCCCGTGGCGAACTCGATGCCCATCTGCTCCCGCCAGAACTCGTCGTACGAGGCGAGACGCTCCTGCAGGCGGCTGCGCTCGGGAAGCCGCTGCATGAGCACCTCGACCGGCAGTGGATTGGCCGGATCGTCTTGGCCGAACAGCTGGGCCCTCCGGGCCGCCGGGTTGAGGTCGGCGTAGGTGAGCAGCTGCTGGGTGTACTGGTCGTAGATGTCCAGGTAGTCGCGCACCGGCCGCAGGAGCGCCATCTCGGCGCTCATCCAGCCCTGGACCCAGCGGGCGTTGAAGGGCTCGAGCACGTCGAGGATCTTGCGCGCCTCGTCCTCCCACTCCCTGTAGTTCTGGCCCTCGGGAGACTGCAGCCACATCTTGAACTGGTAGAAGCGCTCCGGCGGGAGCTGTGCATAGCCGAGCTCGTAGGCGGACGCCGGTCGCGGTGTGGTGGGCAACGAGCCGATCTGCGGCTCGGCCGCCACCGCCTCCGCGTACCGCATCGCAGCCTGCGGGTCGGGCACACTCGCGTCGTACGCGTCGTAGCTACGCGGCGGCGGGGTGGTGGGGATCAGCGGCTGCGGCGGCGGATAGGGTGCCGCGCCGTACGCCCCCGGCTGGCCGGATGCGGCCGGCTGGCCGTAGGGACCGGACTGCCCCCACGGACCGGGCGGTCCGTGGGGAACGCCGGCTCCGCCGGCGCCGTAGGGATCGCTCATGATTCGTTTCCTACCTGCTCGATCCAGCCCAACGCCCGGGCGAGGATGTCGTCCCACTGCTCGTCCGTCGGCAGGTGGCGCATCCCGGGCATCTCGACATAGCTCGCGCTCGGCACCAGCGCCGCCATCTCCTGCGACTGGGTGCACGGGATGATCCGGTCCTCCGTGCCGGCGATCAGCAGCATCGGGACGGTGACCTGATCGGCGACGGTGACCGGTGAGCACCGCTCCCAGTGCGCCGGGGTCAGGATGTCGTCGTAGTAGGCGCGCATCATCTGCGACGGGGTGTCGCGGTACTCGGTGTGCACGTTCATCGGCGAGTTTACGGTGATGACGCCGGCAACCCCCTCCGCGGCGACGACGCCGCGGGCGGCCTGCAGCCCGCCTGCCGAGTAGCCCAGCAGCCACACGTTGCTCACGCCCCGCCGATGAACTGCAGAGACGACGGCGGGGATGTCGCGGTCGCTGCTCAGCCCGTAGTCGCCGGCGTCGCCGGTCGAGCCCGGCCACCCGCGAGCGGCCAGGCTGAGGACGTTCCAGCCGCGCCCGTGCAGCTGCCTCGCCAGTCCAGCCAGGTGCGAGGCGTCCTGACCCCAGCCGTGGATCAGCACGATCGCCGGCGCGGGGCTTGGCTGCCACCAGGCGTACCCGCCGAGCCGGACGTCGTCCACATGGACCGAGAACGGCTCCGCATCGTCCAGGACGGGCAGGGCATCCCCGGGTTGCACTGCCGTGGTCACGCGAGATCCCCCAGGACCGTGCGGGTGGCCGCGACGTCGCGCTGGATCGCGTCGACGAGATCATCGGAGGACTCGAACCGTTCCATGCCGCGCAGCCGCTCGACGAAGTCGATCTGCACCTGCTCGCCGTAGAGGTCTCCCTCGAAGTCGAGCAGGTACGACTCGACGCGCCGCTCCGTGCCCGAGTACGTCGGGTTCGTGCCGACCGAGACGGCCGCGGCGCGCGGCTGCTCCCGTACCGTCATCCACCCGGCGTACACCCCGTCGGCCGGGATCGCCGAGTACATCGGCGGCCGAAGGTTCGCCGTCGGGAACCCGAGCCCCCGCCCGCGCATGTCGCCGCGGACGACGAGCCCCTCGATGCGGTGCGGCCGGCCGAGCGCGGCTGCCGCCTTGCGCATGTCACCGGCATCGACGCAGGCGCGGATGTAGGTCGACGAGATGGTGTGCGGTCCTTCGTTGACCAGACCGAACGCCTCGACCTCGAAGCCGAAGGTGCGTCCGAGCTCGGCGAGCACCTGCACGTTCCCGGCGGCCTTGTTCCCGAAGGTGAAGTTCTCGCCAACGATGATCTTCTGCGGATGGAGGTGCGCGACCAGCACCTCGTGCACGAACTCTTGCGGGCTCAGCTTCGCGAACGACTGGGTAAACGGCACGACACACAAGGCATCGACGCCGCATTCCTCGATCAGCTCTGCCTTCCGCCGCAGGGGGGTGAGGATGGGCGGGTGCGTGCCGGGCTTGAGCACCTCGCGCGGATGCGGATCGAAGGTCATCACCAGCGCGGGTAGACCCGCCTCGCGGGCCTGGCGCACCGTCTCGCCGAGGAGCGCGCGGTGCCCGAGATGCACGCCGTCGTACTGCCCGATCGACATCACGGACTGGCCCCACCCGGCCGGGGCGTTGTCGGCTCGTCTCCAGCGCAGCATGCGTGCCTATCCGATCGTGTGAATCCAGCTGTGGGCGTCGTCGGTGGTGCCGTACTGCACCCCGAGCAGGTAATCGCGCAACCGCATGGTGACCGGGCCCGGCTCGGTGCCGATCACGAAGTCACCGGTGCGCGCCTTGCACGTGTAGACCGGCGTGATCACGGCGGCCGTACCGCAGGCGAAGACCTCCGTGATCGCGCCGCTCACGACGTCCTCGCGCCACTGCTGCAGCGAGATCTTGCGCTCGACGGCGGTGACGCCGAGGTCGCCGGCGGCCTCCATCAGCGACCGTCGCGTGATGCCCGGCAGCAGCGATCCGGTCAGGTCGGGCGTCACGATCTCGACGCCGTCCGGGTCCGCGCCGTACACGAAGAACAGGTTCATGCCGCCCATCTCCTCGACGTACTTGCGCTCCACGCCGTCCAGCCACACGACCTGATCGCAGCCCTCGTGCGCGGCCTGCGCCTGGGCCAGCAGCGATGCGGCGTAGTTGCCGCCGCACTTGGCCTCACCAGTCCCGCCGGGAACGGCGCGAACGTAGTCCTCGCTCGCGTAGACGCTGACTCCGCTCACGTGATCACCGAAGTAACCGGCCGCGGGTGA
This sequence comes from Blastococcus sp. Marseille-P5729, assembly GCF_900292035.1. NCBI lineage: Bacteria > Bacillati > Actinomycetota > Actinomycetes > Geodermatophilales > Geodermatophilaceae > Blastococcus > Blastococcus sp. Marseille-P5729. Next base: position 458,396 of record NZ_OMPO01000001.1, read on the forward strand.
GGCGATCACGCAGAAGACGTACTCCTTGCTGGGACGGACGCCGAGGAATGCCTCGGTGGCGAACATGTACGGGCGGAGATACAGGCTGCGCTCGCCGCCGGTGGGGATCCAGTCGCGGTCGGCCAGCACCAGCGCGTCGCACGCCGCGACGAACGCCTCGGTGGGGAGCTCGGGCATCGCCAGGCGGCGCGCCGAGTTGTTGAAGCGCTCGGCGTTGGCCTCTGGCCGGAAGGTGGCGATCGTGCCGTCGGCGCGATAGTAGGCCTTCAGGCCCTCGAAGATCTCCTGCGCGTAATGGAGGACGGCGGCAGCAGGATCGAGCGAGAACGGCTGGTAGGCCTGCAGCCGAGCGTCGTGCCAGCCCTGTCCCTCGCTCCAGCGCACGACGACCATGTGGTCACTGAAGTTCTGGCCGAAGCCGGGGCTGGCGAGGATCTGCTGGCGTTCGGCGTCCGTGCGGGTCCGCTCGTTGGGCACTACTTGCAGCGGGAGCCCTTCACTGAGGTGGGTGGGCAGGTTCGCTGACAGCGCGCTCATGAGCCGCCTTCCTGGACTGGGCGGCCGGCGCCGCCGCGGTGGGCCGCACCCGTCAGGTGTGCGGCGTGGGACACCTTGATGATCCTAGGTCAGGCGGGCGCGAAGACCACCCTGGGCTTGCCCCGTCCGTCGACCAGCGCGATCGCGCGACCGTCGGGGGCGACGGCGCCCAGCCCCTCGTCCGCTCCCCCGTCACCACCGATCGCGCGGCCGAAGGACAGCTCGCGGGCCTGCTCGGCGGTGAGCGCGCGGACCGCGAAGGTACGTCGGACCGCCTCGTCCAGCGGCACCGCCACGGGGTCGTCGAGGTCGGCGATCTGCTCCAAGGTAAGGGCGACCGACTCGTCGACTGCGCCGCTGGCAGTGCGCCGCAGGGCCGTGAGGTGGCCACCTACGCCGAGCCGGTCGCCGGCGTCGCGCGCGATGGCCCGGATGTAGGTGCCGGCGCTGCATCGGACGGTGATGTCGACGTCCGCGACCGCCCCCAGCTCGATTCGGGAGACGTTGATGGCGTGGACGTCGACTTCGCGGGCCGCCAGGTCGACCTGCACCCCCTCCCGGACCAGGTCGTAGGCGCGGCGACCGGCGACCTTGATTGCCGACACCGCGGAGGGCACCTGGCTGATTCGTCCGACCTGGGTGGCGAAGGCGTCCCGGATCTGCTGCTCGGTGAGCCCCGAGGCGTCGGTGCGATCGACGGTCTCGCCCTCCCGATCGTCGGTCGTGGTGCGCTCCCCCAGCCGCACCGTGGCCGCATAGGTCTTGTCGTGGCCCATGACGTAGCCGAGCAGCTTCGTCGCCTTCTCGACACCCAGCACGAGAATGCCGGTGGCCATGGGATCGAGGGTGCCGGCGTGGCCGATCTTGCGGGTGCCGACGATCTTGCGCATCCGCGCCACGACGTCGTGGGAGGTGATGCCGGCGGGCTTGTCGACGATAATCAGCCCGCTGCTGACGGTCCCCTTGGTCATCGCACCTCCCGCTCGCGGTCGTGGGTGATCGCACGATACAGAGCGGCTTGGGCGGTGGTATACCCGAGCGCGGCGTCCCGCTCGAGCTTGGGCAGGTCGCGGGTGAGGCTCTTGACGCCGGTCGAGACCGGGTTGGACATGGCGTAGACGCGAGCGGGCGCGGACGCGAGGTCGGTGAGCTCGCGGGCGTAGTGCAACCGGCCCTGCGCCATACCGCCTAGCCCGCGCCGCACCCGGTCCAGGGCAACCCGCTCGGCCTGGGTGTAGAAGCTCGGCTCGTGCCTCAGCAGCGACTCCTCGCTCCAGGTCAACAGCGCGAGGACGTGAGTGGCACCGTCGCGGATCGCCCGCATCGCGGGGAGCGGCTCGCTCACCGATCCATCGATGTATCGATGTCCATCTATCTCAATCGCACCGCCGGCGAAGCCGGGGACCGCTGAGGTCGCCTTGAAGGCGCGCTGCCATTGCTCGGGGGTCTCCAGGCCGGTGAGGTCGACCGGCTCGAGCGTCTCGGCGTCCGTGACGACGATGTGCATCGGCGCTGGGTGGGCGATGGTCGCCGCCCAGTCGATCGGCTTGCTGTGCGCGAGGATCTCGTCGAGCAGATGGTCCAAGGACATGACCGGCGAGCGCGACCAGAGCCGCTTGACGTCGATGAACTCGCGGGCGGACATGTCCTCCCGGAAGATCCTGCTGGCCGCGTGTCCCCTGCCGTGGATCATCGCCGATGCGATGAACGCCCCGGACGACGCGCCGTACGCGACGTCGAAGCAGTCGCTCAGGCCCGCCTCCTCGAGCGCGAGCACCATGCCCCCGGTGGAGCCGCCGCGCATTCCGCCACCGGCGACCACGATTGCGACCGTGTGCCCGTCCTCATGCCTTCCTGGCGGGGTCCCGGCATCCCGACGCTCCAGCAGCACCTGGAGGACGTCGATGTCCTTGCGTAGATCGAGCGGCTCGGCACGCATGATCTCGATTCTCGCACCGAGCCTGCCCGGGCTGCCCTCGCGGTCTGCGCGCCCTAGGATCACGGCATGGCAACTCTCGTGCTCACCGTCATCGGCGACGACCGCGCCGGGCTGGTCAACGCGCTCGCCGAGGTGATCGCCGCCCATGGCGGTAGCTGGTCGCGCAGCGAGCTCGCCGAGCTCGCGGGGAAATTCGCCGGCATCGTCGAGGTCGAGGCCGACGACGACCAGGTAGCGGCGCTATCCGGCGCCCTTCGACCGCTTGCTGGCCTGCTCGACGTCGCCGTGCACAGCGGCACGACGCGGCATCCGTCCGGCGGGCACGCCCTCACCTTCGACCTGGTGGGCAATGATCGGCGCGGCATCGTGCAGGAGATCTCGGCGGTGCTCCGGGATCACGAAATCACGATCGACCGACTGACGAGCGAGGTGGTCGACGCCCCGATGGGCGGCGGCCGACTGTTTCAGGCAACCGTTCAGGCGCCCGCGGCCGCCGATGCGGACCTAGCCGAGGCCCGCGCCGCGCTGGAACGTATCGCAGGAGAGCTGATGGTCGATCTCGACGTCCGCCATAACGCGCTCTGACGAGCCGCGTAACGGCGTCGTTGCTGCGCACCGCGAGCTCGCTGGCCTCGTGATCGCGCTGCGCGAGACGCTCACGAGATCGCGATCACGCTCCCGGGGCCCAGATGGCGTCGAGGACCTTCGATAGTCGGCGTTCGATATCGGGTGGCGCTGGTCCTCGGGCTCGGTTCAGGGCGCCGTGGCCGGCCCCGGCGTCGCGATCTGCGTCGACAGTCGCGGCAGGTGTCGGGTCGGGGGCTGCCAGCAGGGGTGGGTGGCTGGTGTAGCGGTGCCCGGTCGGGGTCCGGATCACCGTCACGTGTGCTCCCTCGACCTCGAACGCGCCGGTTCTCCAGCCGGGCAGGGTCTTGGTCTGGTTACACCGCCGGCACAGCCCCTGCCCGTTCAGCCAGCTCGTGGCGCCACCGGATGCGTGTGGGGTGATGTGGTCGATGTCGCGGATCGGGGCGCCGCAGACGCGGCAGGCCTGATCACGGACCTGGATCGCGTGCCGCAGGGCTCCGGTGAAGGAGCGGCGGCGTTCGTCGACCTGGCGGACCTGACCGGAGACCGGGTCGGTGAACACGCGGCGGATCCACCGCCGCGCCTTCTCGTCGGCGATCAACGCGATCTGCCGGGCCACGGGCGCGGGGATGACATGCTCACCGATCCGCCCCGGCAGCTCACCGCACCCACCCACCGGCTCCGCCGGTTCTGTCGGTTCTGGGCCGCGGGGTGGTGTCCGGGTGCCGAACGGCCAGGGCGCCGGACTCATCACCGCGCCGCACGGCGAGACGCACTCACCCGGCACCGCGGGCTCGACGTCCGCGGCAGGCGCGGTGGGCTGGGTGCTGGGGTCAGGCTCGAGAAGGGCTTCGGCGGGCATCACCAGCTGGATCTCCACCGGGACCAGATCAGCATCACTGATCCCGGTCAGCCGAGCGAACAGCTCATCGGCCATGATCTGCCCCCGCGACCGGGAATCGCCGGCCGCTTTGGCGGCGTCGGCGTGCTTCGCGAGGGAGGCGTAGGCCGCCACGCCCTCCTTCACCGGCAACAAGCCCGTGAGGTAAATCATGGCGTCGGGTGCGGGGCGGGTGGTCACGGTGCGGTCCTTGTGGGCCATCGCGATCCGCCGCGTCACCGACGCGGCATCCACCCGCGCGGCCTCAGCGCGAGCGATTGCCGCGGCGCGGCGGGCGCTGGTGCCGGCGCGGAGCCGCGGCGCGACCCGCTCATCCACGAGTGCGCGGTCCTGCGGCATTAGACACACCGTCTCTTTCGCGACGGCCTGAGCAGCGCCCTCACCAATCCCGCCACTTGCGAGCCGCGCGAGGGTGTGCGGCAGCTCTGTCACCAGGCCCTTGGCCAGAGCCAGGTCGTTCGCCGCGCGATGCGCGCTCACTCCGCGGGCCAGGGCGATCTGATCAGCGACACCCTTGCCACGTTCAGCCTTCGCGACGCCGCGCTGCTCCGCGAGAGCACGCTGGGAGGCATCGAACGCGACCTGCACCCGCGCCTCCACCGCCGCGGTAACCGCACGCACACGGCGCAACACCTGCAGGAGGTCGATCAGGACCGCGTCGTCCACACCGGCGAGCGTCTCGGCGGCGTCCTGGCCAGCGAGTGATCCGAGGCCGTCGAGGGCGGCACGCAGCGACTCGATGAGCCGCGCATCACGCGTCATCTCGAGTGCTAGTTCGCTGTTCTGCCGGGGATCCATGACACACACGCTACGAACCCCCACCGACAATCCCGACGACAAGAAGCCCGAACCCCGGGCTTCTGTGGACAACCCCGCGACTGTGGACAGACAGCCCGCGAGACGCGACGTGTGTCGTAACCGCGTGCTACTGGCCGTCACCTCAAGAGGTTGGCCAACCTGCACAGCCCTCCGCGTGGGCACCCGAGCCAGCATGCCGCGACGTCTCTGCCCGCTCCGCGGTCATCGACGAGCGTTGTTAGAAGCGTCCGTTGCGGGGGCGGCGTTGGCAGGTTGGGCAGGAGAACGACGAGCGGTTCATGAACTGCTCACGCACGATCGGCGTCCCGCACCTGGCACACGGACGATCCCGCTGCCCGTAGGCGTTCAGTGATCGATCGAAGTAGCCGGAGGCGCCGTTGACGTTCACGTAGAGCGCGTCGAAGGAGGTGCCGCCCTGAGCCAGTGCGGAGGTCATCACCTCGCGCGCGGCGTCGAGCACGCGTCCGACCTGGGCGCGGGTCAGCTTCTCGGTCGGGCGGGCGCCGTGCAACTGGGCTCGCCACAGTGCCTCGTCGGCGTAGATGTTCCCGATGCCCGAGACGACGCTCTGATCGAGCAGCGCCCGCTTCAAGCCGGTACGCCGGCGCCGGATCCTCGCCACGACGGCGTCCTGGTCGAATTGCGGATCCAGCGGGTCCCGCGCGATATGTGCGATCTGGGAGGGCAGTACCGCACCACCCGGGTCGAGGAGAACATGCCCGAAGGTGCGCTGGTCGACGAAGCTCAGGTCTGCGCTGTCGTCGGCAAATCGCACTCGCATCCGCTCGTGCACCGCGCCATCGGCACCAGCCGGGACGATCAGCATCTGGCCGGACATCCCGAGGTGCAGCAGCAGCGCATCGCGATCATCGAGAACGAGCCAGGCATACTTCCCGCGGCGGGCCGTATCGGTGATCTGCGCGCCGGGCAGCAGCTGATCGAGTGGCGCGAGAACGTGCCGGCGTACGGCGCGCGGGTTGAAGACCTCGACCGCGGCGATCTCGCGGCCGACGAGGTGCTCGTGCAGGCCGCGGCGCACCACCTCGACCTCGGGTAGCTCTGGCACCGTCAGCTCGTGGGCTCGGGGACGTCGAGCATCAGGGAGGTCTGGCGGGCCGCCTCCTGCTCGGCCTCCTTCTTGCTGCGGCCGGCTCCCGAGCCGTATTCCTGCTCCCCGAGTACGACGGTGGCGGTGAAGGACTTGCTGTGATCGGGCCCGGTCTGCTGAACCCGGTACGCCGGGAGCCCGTGGCCGCCGGCGGCGCACTGCTCCTGCAGGTGCGTCTTCCAGTCCAGCCCGGCTCCGGTGCGGACGGCGGCATCGATCTCGGGCACGAGAAGCCGGCGGACGACCGCGCCAGCGACCGTGGGCCCAAGGTCTAGATGAATGGCCCCGAGGACGGCCTCGAAGGCGTCGGCCAGGATCGAGTCCTTGTCGGCACCGCCCGTGACGATCTCACCGCGGCCCAGCAGGATCATCGGGCCGAGCCCGTGATCGCCAAGACGGCGGGCGATGTCAGCCAGGGCGCGCATGTTGACGACCGCGGAGCGCAGCTTCGCCAGCCGCCCTTCGGGCAGGTCGGGGTAGGCGCGGTAGAGGTGCTCGGTGACGTGCAGGCCGAGGACGGCGTCCCCGAGGAACTCCAGCCGCTCGTTCGGTGGCAGCCCGCCGTTCTCGTAGGCGTAGGAGCGGTGCGTCAGCGCCAGCCCGAGACTCGCAGGCACCTCGTCGATGCCCAGAGAATCACAAAGATGAGCGACTGCCTCCTCGGGCAGGTCGCTCACCTTGTGGGGTTGGCTCACGGGTTCGCCCCGCGAGCTCAGACCTCGAGTACCTGACGGCCTGCGTAGTGACCGCAGTTGCTGCAGGCGGTGTGCGGACGCACCGGGGCGCCGCAGGCGCGGTTGCTGCAGGTGGTGAGGGCGGTCGGGGTGGTCTTCCACTGCGAGCGACGCGAGTGGGTGTTGGCCCGGGACTTCTTGCGCTTGGGAACGGCCACGGTGGTCTCCTACGGTGTGCTGCTGACAAGTATCTGGACGGCGTACGGCGGGACGCTGTGTGCCTTACTGGTCGAGGTTGCCGAACTTCTCCTGCAACGCCGCCCAGCGAGGGTCGATCTGCTCGTGGGTGTGATCCTCCGGCAGATCCTCCAGCCGCTCACCGCAGCCGGCGCACAACCCCATGCAGTCGGGGTCGCACAACGGCGTGAGCGGCAGGGCCAGCACGATCGCGTTGCGGCTCACGGGCTCGAGATTGACGCGGTCATCGACCAGCCGCGAGATCTCGTCCTCGTCGGTGGTCTCGTCCGTCGTGCTGCCCGGGTAGGCGAACAGCTCGACGATGCGCACCTGCACCTGCTCCTCGACGGGGTCCAGGCAGCGTCCGCACTCCCCCGACGCCGTGGCTGACACGGCGCCGGAGACGAGAACTCCCTCGGCCACCGATTCCATCCGCAGGTCAAGATCGATCGGGCTGCCCGGGGGGAGCTTGATCAGCTCGACCCCGAGATCGGCTGGTGCAGCCTCGGTACGACGTACCTCTTGCATCGCGCCGGGTCGGCGTCCGAGCTCCCTCGTGTCGATGACGAAGGGGCCGGACGGCGGATGCTTGTGCCCGTGAGAGCCGTTAGCAGTCATGTCACCCGGTGCAGTACGAGAACTACCTCGCACGAGACCATCTCAGCGAGTGACCCGGTTGCCCGGGCCAGCAGATAAGACTACCCGATCAGATGCGCGCCTGGCGATACTGCGCCGCGCAGCACAGTGGGCAGCGGGCAAAGATCACACCCGCCCGTGGGTCAGCGGCGCCCGTCCTGGTCGTAGACGTCGCGGTAGCCCGAGCGGCGGGTGTGCACCTGGTCGCGGCCGCCCTCGACGGTGTGCATGAGCTTCTGCAGGGTCAGCGACAGCTGGGACAGCGAGTCCTCCACGTACCGGTCGGCGTCGCTGCGCAGCTTCGCGGCCTGACGCTCGGCGTCGACGCGCACGTCCTCTGCCGCCGCGACCGCCGAACGGTGCACCTCGTGGTCGGAGACCAGCCTCTGGTGTTCATCGCGGGCAGTCTGGACGATGCCGTCGGCCTTCGCGCGAGCGGTCTGGCTGATGGCGGTCGCCTCGGCCTGCGCACCGGCGACGATCCGGTCGGCGTCGCTGTTGGCCTTCGAGACCGTGCGATCGGCGTACTCGTCGGCCTCCCGCGTCGTGCGCTCGGCGCCGTCCCGGGCCTCGGTGACCAGCCGGTGTGCCTCGTTGTTGCAGGACTCCTCGAGCCGGTCGGCCTCCGCGCGGGCGGAGGAGATGATCTCGTCGCGCTGCTCTAGGATCTCGCGGGCGTCCTCGACCGCCGCGGGAAAGGCATCGCGCAGGTCGTCGAGCAGGTCCAGCAGCGCCGGGCGGTTCACGATCGCGGACGACGACATCGGCACGCCCTTGGCGTCCTCGACCGCCTCGATGATCTCCTCGAGGATCTCGAATACCCGCATGCCCTGCTCTCCTTGTCGACGTGGGGTCTCAGGAGGCCGCGACGTCCTCCGCGAGTCGCTCCATGAGCGCGTCGTACGCCGCTGTGCTCAGGAAGGGGCGGACATCGCCGCCGTACTTCGCGACCTCTTTCACCAGGCTTGAGGATATGTAAGAGTGCTCCGGATTGGTCGTAAGGAAGAGCGTTTCGACCCCGGCGATTTTGTGATTCATCTGGGACATCTGGATCTCGTAGTCGAAGTCTGTCGCCACCCGAAGGCCCTTGACGACGCCCGACACGTCGTTCTTGGTGCAGTAGTCGACCAGCAGGCCCGACATGGTGTCGACCCGCACGTTGTCCAGCCCGGCCTCAGCGGCCGAGTCCAGGACGATCCGCTGGCGCTGCTCGAGCGAGAACATGGTGCTCTTGTTGCGGTTGACGAGTACCAGCACGACGACCTCGTCGAAGATCGCGGCCGCACGCGAGATGATGTCCAGATGCCCGTTGTGCACGGGATCGAACGAGCCCGGACAGGCGACCCGGCGGATCGGCCTGGCAGTTCGCCCGTCGCTCGAGGGCAGCTGCTGTGCGCTGGTCGCTGCGGGGGCCTGCTCGTCGACGTTCATAGTGGCCGACCGTACCAAAGCACGGTCTCGCCGTAGCGCCGGTCGCGCACCGGCTCGATCTGCGGGGGCCACCTCCAGCCGGCTCGACGGTCACGCTCGACGACGACCAGCGCCTCGCAATCGATCGCCTCCGCCGCCAGAAGATCTCCGAGCAGCGCGGCCAGCGCGTCCGCATCGTCGTCGTACGGCGGATCCACGAACACGGTCAGCGCGCGGACGCCGGCCAGCCGCGCGGTCAGGCTCTCGACCCGTCCGGCCAGCACGGTGACCCGGTCAGCGACCCGGAGGTCACGCACGTTGCGCTCGATCGCCTGCAGTGCGGGGCGGGCGGATTCGACCAGCACGGCAGAGGGCGCCCCGCGGCTCAGTGCCTCGAGCGCGACCGCCCCGCTTCCTGCGTACAGGTCCAGGAAGAGACCGCCGTCCAGATCGTGGGTCGCCTCGATCGAGGAGAACAGCGCCTCCCTGGTCCGGTCCGAGGTCGGCCGGGTCGCACGGCCGTCGGGGACGGCGATTCGCCGTCCCCCGAGCTCGCCGGCGATGATGCGGCTCATCACTCAGCCCTTCAGCAGGTAATCGAGGGTGCGCTGCTGATCCAGGGATGACAGCAGGCTGCGCAGCATGGGGTGCTGCTCGAGCCGCGGGTCCTCCGCGATGATCCGGTCGCACAGCTCACGCGCGAGGATCAGCAGGTCGGCGTCGTCGCGCAGCGACAGCAGTCGCAGCTGCGACCGGGTGCCGGACTGCGCCACGCCCAGGATGTCACCCTCCCGCCGCAGCTCGAGGTCGCGATCGGCGATCTCGAACCCGTTGGAGGTCTCCTCCAGTACCCGCAGCCGCTCGAACGGCTTGGTGGACGACGGCATCGGGGTGACCAGCAGGCACAGCCCCTTCGCCGATCCACGACCGACCCGTCCACGTAGCTGATGCAGGGTGGCCAGACCGAACAGGTCGGCATCGAGCACGACCATCGTGGTCGCGTTCGGGACGTCGACCCCTACCTCGATGACGGTCGTCGACACCAGGACGTCGATCTGGCCGGCCCCGAAGCTACCCATGACGGCGTCCTTCTCCTCCGAGGTGAGCCGGCCGTGAAGAACGGCGAGTCGCAGTCCGGCCAGCGGTCCCTCCGACAGGCGACGCTCGACCTCGATCACCGAGGCCTTCACGCGCTGCTTCGCGCCGTCGTCCTCTGGCCCGGGCTCCTCACCGGTCTCGTCGTCCGCTGCGGTGTCGTCCAGGCCGATGCGCGGGCAGACCACGTACGCCTGGTGCCCGGCGGCGACCTCCTCGCGGATCCGCTCCCAGGCACGGTCGAGCCAGGCCGGCTTCTCCCCCGCCGGTATCGCCGTCGTGCTGATCGGGGACCGCCCCGGTGGGAGGTCGCTCATGACGATCGTCTCCAGGTCGCCGAAGGCGGTCATGGCGATGGTGCGAGGGATCGGGGTCGCGGTCATGACGAGAGTGTGCGGGGCGGTCCCGTCGCGGCCCTTGCGGCGCAACATGTCGCGCTGCTCGACCCCGAAGCGGTGCTGCTCGTCGATCACCACCAGCCCGAGGTCGGCAAAGGACACCTTGGACTCCAGGAGCGCGTGCGTGCCGATGACGATCGATGCCGCGCCGGACGCGGTGTCCAGCATCGCCTGCTTGCGCTTGGCGGCAGGCATCCCGGAGGAGATCACGACGACCTTGACGGCCTCCGGGTGCGCGCCGAGCGTCCCGGGCTCGCCGAACGGCTCGAGCAGCGCCCCGATAGAGCGGGCGTGCTGGTGCGCGAGCACCTCGGTGGGCGCGAGCAGTGCACTCTGACCGCCCGAGGCGGCAACCTGCAGCATGGCGCGAAGCGCTACCAGGGTCTTGCCCGACCCGACATCACCCTGCAGCAGCCGGTGCATCGGGTGCTCACGCGCGATCTCGGCTGCGATGATCTCGCCGGCCTGTCGCTGGCCCTCGGTGAGCTCGTACGGCAGGGAGGAGTCGAGCTCAGCGAGCAAGCCGCCGTCGGTCTGCGGGCGGGCGATCGCCGGCAGCAGTGTGTTCTCGTACCGGTCCACGCTCAGCGCCAGCTGCATGGTCAGTGCCTCCTGCAGCTTCAGACGCCGGTCGGCGGCCTGCACCTGCCCGCGGTCCTTGGGGCGGTGCTTGGTACGGAACGCGGTGTCGAGGTCGACCATGCCCAGCCGGTCGAGCTCGTCCGCCGGAAGCGGGTCGACCAGCGGCGGCAGCAGGTCGAGGGTCAGCTCCACGCAACGGCGAATGGAGCCCGAGTCGAGCTTGGCGGTGGCCGGGTAGATCGGCATCAGACGGTCGGCGAAGTCAGCGATGCTGGTGAACGTCAGGCCCTTGTGCCTCGGGCCGTCGAGGCTCTCGGACCCGTCGACGAGCACCTCGGCGGACGGCTGGGTCAGCTGCCAGCGGCCCTTGAAAGTGCCGACGATGCCCGTGAACAGCGCGCGGGTTCCCTGCGTGAGCCGCTTGGCAATCCACTGCTGGTTCCAGAAGACCGCGTCGATGGTGCCCTGCTGCAGCCGTAGGGTGGCCACGCAGCGGCCCTTCCCGCGACGTCCGGACTTGTTGGGGATCCACGAGCACGAGACGACCTCGGCGAAGAAGGTGAGATGGTCGCCCTCAGTGAGCGTGGACTCCGAGCTCGCATCGCCGGTCTGCAGGTACTTGCGCGGGTAGTGGGTCAGCAGGTCCGCGACCGACAGCAGATCGAGCTCCGCTGCGAGCTTCTCCGCCGAGGCGCGGCCGAGGGCGTCGACCAGCGAGGAGTCGAAGGAGAGCGCCACTACTCGACGCCCAGCAGCACGGGATGGTCCAGGTGACCGCCGGCGAGGACGGCGACCTCGACCTCCGGGTGACGCGCGCTCAGATCGCTGGCGAGGTCCTCGGCCAGCCCGTCCGGTGCGCGCCGCCCGATGACGAGCGTGACCAGCTCGCCACCGGTCGCCAGCAGCATGTCGAGCAGCGTCATCGTCACCTCCAGGATGGAGGGCCCGATGGTGATGACGTCCGCCTCGACCAGCCCGAGCACGTCCCCGGGCTGGCACGTACCCGCCATCGTCAGCGCCTCGCGTACGGCGACGGTGACCTCGGCATAGCGGGTGCCGGCGGCGGCGTCCGCCATAGCCATCACGTCGTCGCCGAAATAGCGCTCCGGCTCGTGCACCGCGATCGCGGCCAGCCCTTGCACCAGCGACTTGGTGGGGACGACGGCGACCTCGATCCCGGCCTCGCGGGCCTCGCCCGCCGCCGCGTCGGCGACCGCCGAGGTGTCGCGGTCGTTGGGCAGCACCACGACCATCGGGGCGCCGGTGCGCTCGATAGCCTGCAGCACCTCTGCGGTGGACGGACGGCGGCTGCTGCCGCTGTCCACGACCACGGCGCCCTCGGCCTCGAACACCTCCCGCAACGCGTCGCCGGGCGCGATCGCGACGATACCCACAGACCCCCCGGCGGGGGCCCGTACTGGCTGGCCGGCGAACCTCGTGACCTCGATGTCGCGCAGCCGGCCGGCCTCGACGCCCCGCTCGATCGCCGCGCCGATGTCGTTGACGTGCACATGCACCTTGTAGAGGACTCGCGCCTCTGCGTCCGAGTCGTCGTCGGCGGTGGCTACCACGACGCTGTCGCCGAGCTCGCGCAGCTGCTCGGTCAACCGCTCGGCGTCCTGCCGCCGGGTCTCCAGCAGGTACACCACCTCGTACTCGTAGTCCTCCGAGGAATGCGGCCACTCGTCGGGTTCATCCTCAAGCGGTGTCCTCCGAGCCCAGTCGGCACCCCCGGCGGGCGTGCCGCCGGTCGCGGCGGCCAGCGCGTCGAAGATGATCGACAGGCCGCGGCCGCCGGCATCCACCACGCCGGCCACCCGCAGCGCCTTGAGCTGCTCGGGGGTACGACGTACCGCCTCCGCGGCAGCCTGGGCCGCGGCCGTGCTCACGGCCGCGACGCCCTCCATGGTCTGGGCGACCTGCTGGGCGGTGGCCAGGGCGGCATCGGCGGCGCGGTCGGCGACCGTGAGGATCGTGCCCTCGGCGGGGTCGGCCACGCCGGCGCGGGCCCGCTCGGCGCCTCGTCGGATCGACTTCGCCAGCAGCCCGGGGGCGTCGGTCACCGCCTGCCCGTCCACGAGGGCGCCGAGCACCTCGGCCATGCCGCGGATGAACTGGCTGAGGATCACCCCGGAGTTCCCTCGCGCCCCCAGCAACGCGCCGCGGGCGATGACGGCCGCCGCGGCCGCGAGGGCAGCCGGTCGCTCTCTGCGCAGGGCGTCGGTCATCGCCCGCAGGGTGAGCAGCATGTTCGTGCCGGTGTCGCCGTCGGGTACGGGATAGACGTTCAGGTCGTCGATCTCGTCGCGATGTGCGCCCAATGCCTGCACCGCGGCCACGCACCACCGGCGTACGGTGGCGGCGTCGATACGGACGCCCTCGGCCTCAGGAGCCGGCGGCGGCGGGGGCATCGCGCGACCTTCCTTCCTGGGTCGACTCGGACGGCGGTGCACCATAGCGTAGGCGATCGTCGGCCGGTGTGGCGCACCCGACGCGGCGCCGGCTTTACGGACCGCATGGCCCGGGTTAGGATTGACCGGTTGTCATCTGCAGTTTCTTACCTCGATTCCCAGGAGTTCCCGTGGCCAGCGTTTGCGACGTCTGTGGCAAGAAGCCGTCCTTCGGCAAGTCGGTGTCCCACTCCCACCGCCGTACGAGCCGCCGCTGGAACCCGAACGTCCAGCGTGTGCACGCCGTCCTCGCCGGTGGCACCCACAAGACCCTGAATGCATGCACTACCTGCATCAAGACCGGCAAGGTCGTCAAGGGCTAACTAGATCCAAGGCGAAGGGGCGAGACCGTTCTGGTCTCGCCCCTTCTGCGTTCTGCTGCGTTCTGTCGCTCAGCGGGACCGGTCGCGGGCGCGGGCTGCGGTGGTGATGAGCTCGGCCGTCGCCTCCTCGCCGAAGCGGGCCTCGCTCAGCACGAGATCGTACAGCGAGTCGTCGGTCAGGTCGGTGCGGTAGAGAGTGCGCCCGTACGCCGCTCGCGCCTTGTCGATGGTCTCCACGACCTCCCGCGCGTCCTTCTCGGAGATCTTCTTGGCGGCGGCGAACGCGGCGATGCGCTGTTCTCTCGGCCCGGTGAGCCGTACGTGCAGCGCCCCGGGGATCTCGCGCAGCACCAGCACCCCTGCCCGGCCCACGAAGACCCCGCCCGAGCTGCGCGCGGTCTCGAGCATGATCTTCTCGGTCTTCTCCTTGTAGGTCGCGTGATCGGCGCCCATGCTGTGCGCCATGACCTCCGTGCCGGTGATGTCAGGAATCACCGCCATCGCGCTGATGATCCGCCAGATGCCGGTTGCGGCCTTGCCGTCCTGCGCCATCACCGTCTCGATGGGCAGGCCCAGGTCGCGAGCGATCGCGCGGGGAATGGCCCGATCGACGAACGGGATACCAAACGTGCGCGCGACGGTCGCGCCGATGTGCGAGCCGCGGAGCCCGAACGCGCTGGCGATGGTGATCACGGTCATCCCTGCATGATCCCACCTCGGCGGCGGACGCACTACGTCCGGTTGAAATGCGTCCATCCGGCCGCCTGCGGTGGCGACCCGGCGATGGTCACCGCGGGCTCGCTCGACGACCGCACGGTCCCGACTACTGACCATCCGGGCGGGACGGCGTCCGGGGCGAAGGTGGCAGCGAGGGCGTGGTCGTCACCGCCCGCGCTCACCCAGTGCAGCGGGTCGGCGCCGAGCGCGGAGGCGATCTCGGCCATGCGCGGCGGGATGTCGAAGGCGGCCGGATCGAGGTCGATGTGCACGCCGCTGGCGGTCGCGATGTGTCCCAGGTCCGCGACGAGCCCGTCGCTGACGTCGCACATGGCGCTCGCTCCGGATCGCGCGGCCCTCGGGCCCTCGGCGTACGGCGGCGCGGGACGCCGGTGCGCGTCGATGAACTGCTTCCCGGCGCGGAACCCGCGCGAGAGGATGGCCAGCCCCGCCGCGGCGTGGCCAAGCGTTCCGCAGACGGCGACGACGTCCCCGTCTCTGGCGCCGTCCCGCCGGACCGGAGCGGCCCCGTCGAGATCGCCGAGCGCGGTCACCGACACGAAGATGAGATCGCTACGGGACATGTCGCCCCCGACCAGACTGGCCCCGGCGGTCGCACACTCGTCGCGCACTCCCCTGCTGAAACCGTCGAGCCAGCCGACCTGGGTGTCAGCCGGGCAGGCGAGCCCGACGACGACCGCCGTGGGGCTGGCACCCATGGCGGCGACGTCGGCAACGGCGGCCGCGATCACGCGGTGCCCGATGTCCTCGGCGCTGGACCAGTCGCGCCGGAAATGCCGGTCCTCGACGTACACGTCGGTGCTGATGACCACTCGCCCGTCGGGCGCGGCGACGACCGCTGAGTCGTCCCCGGGCCCGAGCAGCACGCCGGGGCCGGAGGTCTGGTCTGCGGCGAGCCGCACGATCCGGTCGATCGAGGGGAACTCACCCTGCTCGCCCACTGTTCCAGAGTCGTTGTGCACCCGGCGACCGTACCAATGCCCCGCCCTAGAATGGGCGGGTGCCAATGTCGCCCGCCCGCAAGGCAACCTTCATCGCCCTCCCCGCCGCCCTGCTCGCCGGGCTGGTGACGGCGTGGCTGATCTCCAGCAATCTCGGCGACGCGGGTGAGACCGGTCCGCTCGAGAAGGTGAGCGTGCAGGAGGCCGACGGCACCGAAGACGTCTGCGCGAACGTCGTGATCGGCCTGCCGGACGAGCTCGACGGGCGGCAGAAGCGGGCAGTCACCGGGCATCCGGGCTCACTCGCGTGGGGCGACCCGCCGATCACGCTGGTGTGCGGCGTGCCGAAGCCCGACGACATCGAGACCGCCACGAACCTCACCGCGGTCAACGGCGTGACCTGGATGGTGGAGCAGGACACCGACACCTCGGACTATGGCCTGCCGGGCAGCAATGTGGTGTGGACGGCGGTCGACCGGGAGGTCTACGTCTCGGTCGCTGTGCCGTCCGACGCCTCCGGCAGCGCCATCATCTCCCCCATCTCGAAGGTGCTCGGCGAGCGCCTGAAGGGCACCGGCGCCTAGATCCCCTCCGGCTTGGGTGCCCGCCCCATCAGCACTGGAACGACATCGCGGGCGTCCCGCCCCGCATGACAGATCATCACGATGGCTTCAGTGATCGGCATCTCGACCTCGTTGGCGCGCGCCAGGTCGAGCACGGACCGGCAGGACTTCACGCCCTCGGCGACCTGTCGGGTGTGGCTGGCCGCCTCCTCCAGGGTCTCGCCGCGGCCCAGCCGTTCGCCGAAGGTGCGGTTGCGGGACAGCGGGGACGAGCAGGTGGCCGCGAGGTCACCGATTCCGGCCAGACCGGAGAAGGTGGTCACCGAGGCGCCGAGCTTCAGGCCCAGCCGTGCCGTCTCGGCCAGCCCCCGGGTCATCAAGGTCGCCTTGGTGTTGTCACCGAATCCCATCCCCTCGGCCATGCCGCAGGCGAGGGCGATGACGTTCTTGACCGCGCCGCCCAGCTCGCAGCCCACGACGTCCGTGCTGGTGTAGGGCCGGAAGTACATGGTCTGGCAGATCCTCTGCACCTCGACCGCGCGGTCGTGATCCTCGCAGGCGATCACGGTGGCTGCCGGCTGTCCCTCCGCGACCTCCCGGGCGAGATTCGGCCCGCTGAGCACAGCGACCCGATCGCTGGTCACCTCGGCAGTCTCGGCCACGACCTGCGACATCCGCAGCATGGTGCCGAGCTCGATCCCCTTCATGAGGCTCATCAACGTCGCGTCGGGTCCGATGTACGCACGCCACTGCTGGAGGTTCTCGCGCAGCGACTGCGACGGGACGGCCAGCACCACCAGATCCGCGCCGTCCAGGGCGTACCGCGGGTCGTCCGTCGCCTCGATCCCGTCCGGGAGGGTGATCTCGGGGAGATAGTCCGGGTTGGCGCGACTGCCCTGGATCGCCTCGACCAGCTCCGAGCGCCGGGCCCACAGCCGCACCGGCAGCCCGGCGTCCGCCAGGACCTTGGCGAACGCCGTTCCCCACGAGCCGGCGCCCATCACGGCGGCTCTGGTGATCACCTCGCGCCCTTCTCGTCACCGGGCCTGCCGGCCCGTTTCGGGGTCACGAAGCGGTAGAGCTCGGCCGGTGCGGGCTTGCCGCGCATCCGGCCCACCTCGTCGGCGAGGGCGCGCATCATCTCGTCGGTAAGCCGGCGGGCAGCCTGGTTATCGGTTCGCCCGTGGTACTTCGAGATGTCCATCGGCGGCAGGGCGCGAATGTGGGTCTGCTTGCGGGGAAACAGCCGCAGCTTCTTGGTGTGGTAGTCGAACGAGCGGTGGGCACCCCACTGCGCGACCGGGATCACGGGCGCCTCGGGCACGGCGAGCGCGATCCGCGCTACGCCGGTCTTGGCTTGCATGGGCCAGAAGTCGGGATCGCGTGTCACGGTGCCCTCGGGGTAGACGGCGACGACCTGCCCGTCACGGAGCGCGGCGATCGCCGCGTCCAGGGACGCCTGTGCGGCCGAGGAGCCGCGGCTGACCGAGATCTGCCGCGACTTCGTGAACAGCTTGCCGACCAGTGGCACATTGAAGACGCTGTCCTTGATCAGGAACAGCGGCAGGCGGCCCGCGGTCCACACGAAGGACGCGGTCGCGAGCGGGTCCAGCACCGAGATGTGGTTCAGGACGACGAGCGCCGGCCCGGTGACGGGAATGTGGTCCTGGCCCTCGAACTTCTCCTTGAAGACAGTGCGCGAGAGACCGCGCACCGCCGGCACCATGAACTGCAGCGCCGGTCCCAGCTTGCCGGCGGTCTTACGGCCGCGCCTGACCGCTGCGTCGGGGTTCTCGCTCACGCGTCGTCCTTTCGTCCACGCGGGGCTGCCCGACTGCCCGCGCTGTCTGTCACCTTAGCCAGTTGAGACACTGGATCCGATGACAACTCCCGACCAGCCTCGTTGGCAGGTCATCCTGCCGGTCAAACGCGCCGCGGCATCCAAGACCCGCCTCGCGGGCCTGGACCGCGCCCGGCTCGCGGTCGCCTTCGCCAGCGACACGCTGCGCGCGGTAGTCGCCTGTCCCCTCGTGGCAGGGACGGTGGTGGTGACCGAGGACGAGCAGGTGCGCGAGATCGCCCTGGGCAGCGGCGCCCACGTGATCGAGGAGCAGCATGACGGCGCGCCGCGCGGATTCGCGCGGCTCAACGCCGCCATCGTGCTTGGGATCGAACGCGCCGGACTGGCTGCTGAACCGGTCGCCGCCCTCACCGCGGACCTGCCCGCGCTCCGGCCCGACGAGCTCGCCCGCACGCTCCTGCAGGCTGGCCAGCACCGCCGGTCCTTCGTACCTGACCACGCCGGTACGGGCACCGCGTTCGTGGCCGCCCTCCGTGGAGCCGACCTCGCGCCGTCCTTCGGTGTTGACTCGGCGGCCACTCACCAGCGCTCGGGCGCGGTCCGGCTCGAGCTCGACGAGCCGGGGCTGCGGCAGGACGTCGACCTTCCGGCCGACCTGGGCTCGGCGCAGCTCCTGGGCTGCGGCCCGGCAACCACCCGACTGCTGCGCGCGGCACTCGGGTGCGCGACGATGGACCGATGAACACGCCTGCCCCCAGCGAGTGCCCCCTGCCGAGGGACCGGTACACCAACCGGGAGATCTCCTGGCTGGACTTCAACGCCCGGGTGCTCGCCTCCGCGGAGGATCCACGGACTCCGTTGCTGGAACGGGTCAAGTTCCTCGCGATCTTCGCCAGCAATCTCGACGAGTTCTACATGGTGCGCGTCGCCGGGCTCAAGCGCCGACAGAGCATGGGGCTGCTCGCCCGGTCCGCCGACGGGCTCACGGCCGCGGAGCAGCTCGCCGTCATCAACGAGAAGGCCCAGGGGCTCGTGCACCGGCACATCGCCTGCTTCACCGACGACGTCCTGCCGGCGCTGCGCGCCGAGGGAATCGACATCATCTCGCACGCGCAGCTGTCGGATCCGGAGAAGGAGCGGATGGATGCCTACTTCCGGCAGAAGGTCTTCCCCGTGCTCACGCCGCTGGCTGTGGACCCGGCGCACCCCTTCCCGTACATCTCCGGACGCTCACTGAACCTCGCCGTGGTCATCCGCGAGCCGGGCAGCAAGCTGGAACGGTTCGCTCGGGTGAAGATTCCGCCTAATGTCGATCGGTTCGTCGGCCTCGGAGGCGACCGGTTTCTGCCGTTGGAGTCGCTGATCGAGGCCAACCTCGATGGGCTGTTCCCCGGCATGGAGGTCGTCGCCCACCATCCCTTCCGGGTCACCCGCAATGCCGATCTCGATGTCGAGGAGGACCGCGACGAGGACCTGCTGCAGGCGCTTGAGCGCGAGCTGGCGCGACGCCGGTTCGGGCCGGCGGTGCGCCTCGAGGTCACCGACACGATGGACCAGAAGACCCTCGACCTGCTCACCCGGGAGATCGACATCGATCCCGGGGATGTGCTGGTCGTCCCGGGGCTGCTGGATCTCTCGTCGCTGTGGGCGATCTTCGCGGTCGACCGGCCGGACTTGAAGGACGATCCGTACGTGCCGGGCTCACCCGCCCGGTTGGCGAAGGGCGACTCGTTCTTCGACGTGCTCCGTGGCGGGGACGTCCTGCTGCACCACCCCTATGACTCGTTCGCCACGACAACCCAGAAGTTCATCGAGCAGGCCGCTGCGGACCCGCACGTGCTCGCGATCAAGCAGACCCTGTACCGCACGTCCGGCGACTCCCCGATCGTGCAAGCGTTGATCAGCGCTGCCGAGGCCGGCAAACAGGTCGTGGTTCTGGGCGAGATCAAGGCCAGGTTCGACGAAGAGGCGAACATCAGCTGGGCCCGAGCCCTCGAGCGTGCCGGATGTCATGTCGTGTACGGGATTGTCGGCCTGAAGACCCACTGCAAGACCGCGCTCGTGGTGCGCCAGGAGGGCGGATCGCTACGTCGCTACTGCCACATCGGCACTGGAAACTACAACCCGAAGACTGCGCGGCTCTACGAGGATCTCGGCCTGCTCACCGCAGATCCCGACGTCGGCGCCGACCTGACCGATCTCTTCAACGTGCTCACCGGGTACTCGCGTCAGCAGCAGTACCGCAAGCTCCTGGTCGCGCCCCACGGAGTGCGCAGCGGGCTGATCGAGCGGATCGAGCGAGAGGCCGAGCACGCGCGATCCGGTCGCGAGGCGCACATCATCATCAAGAGCAACCACATCGTCGACGAGGCTTCGATCGATGCGCTGTACCGCGCATCCCAGGACGGTGTCCGCGTCGACCTCGTGATCCGCACGAACTGCTCGGTGCGGCCCGGTGTGCCCGGGCTCTCGGAGAACATCCGGGTCCGCTCGATCGTCGGTAGGTTCCTGGAGCACTCGCGCGTCGCATACTTCCGCAACGCCGGTGAGCCGGAGATCTTCATCGGCTCCGCTGACCTGATGCACCGCAACCTTGACCGTCGTGTCGAGGTTCTGGTGCGGGTCGACGACCAGTACGCGAAGACGCGCATCACGCGGATGATCCGCCGCCTCATGGACGACGACATCATCGGCTGGGACCTGCAGCCCGACGGCACCTGGATCAACTCGGCCGACCGCTCGGACGGCGTCATGGTCGATGCGCAGGTGGAGCAGATCCAGCGAATCGGGACAGGAGCGTAGCGGTAGCGACATGGCGCAACAAGAACGACTCACGGCAGCAGGCGGGGTCCTGTGGCGGCCTACCTCCAGCGGACCGGACGTGCTGTTGGTCCACCGGCCAGGTTACGACGACTGGTCCCTCCCGAAGGGAAAGCCCGACAAGGGCGAGAACTCCATTCAGACGGCTGTCCGGGAGGTTGAGGAGGAGACCGGCCTGAGCTTCGCCGTCGGCCCGCGGCTCGGATCCGTGCGGTACCCGGTCAAGGGCCGGTCGAAGACTGTCTGGTACTGGTCGATGCGGCTCGATCCGCAATGCACCGATGATCCGCGGCCCATCGACGACGACGAGGTGGACGAGTTTGCCTGGTTGCCGCTCGCCAAGGCCTTCAAGGCGCTGACCTATCCGGCTGACCGACAGATCCTCAGCCGTTTTGCGAAGGTCGGCACTATCCCAGTAAGCCTGATCCTGGTCCGGCACGGGCGGGCCGGAAGCCGCTCACGGTGGGACGGGCCCGACGACCTCCGCCCGCTGGACGGCAAGGGCACGGATCAGGCGGAGATGGTCGGACGCACGGTCCCGAGCCTCGCCCCCACCCGGCTGCTCTCAGCCCCGCCCGCGCGGTGCCTGCAGACCGCAGAGCCGCTCGCGTCGAGAACCGGGATGATGATCGAGACGTCGGCGCTGATCTCCGATCATTGCTGGGAATCAGACCCCGAGGCGGCCATCGACCGTCTCCACCGGCTGGCGATCAAAGGCGAGCGGGTGGTCGCGGTCAGCCAAGGCAAGGTGATGGAGGCGGCGCTCAACTCGATGCTGCCGAAGCGTAGCGCCAGCTATGCAACGAAGAAGGGCGGGATGTGGGTGATCGGCGCGATTGATGACCGCATCGTCACCTACGACTACTATCCCTCGCTGCTGCCTACGTAAGGGACGACTACAACGCGAAGGTGCCCCGGGTAATCACCCCGGGGCACCTTCGCGACGGATCGACGCTACTTCTTCGCCGGGGCCTTGCGGGCCGTGGTCTTCTTGGCCGGGGCCTTGCGGGCCGTGGTCTTCTTCGCCGGTGCCTTCGCAGCGGTCTTCCGGGCGGTGGTCTTCGCCGCAGTCTTCTTCGCCGCAGTCTTCTTCGCTGCCGTCGACTTCGTAGCCGTCGACTTCGTAGCCGTCTTCTTGGCCGGCGCCGTCGCGGCGGACTTCTTCGCGGCCGCCCTGGCCGGGGCCTTCGAGGCGGTCTTCTTGGCGGCAGCCTTCTTGGCCGGTGCCGCCTTCGCTGCTGCGGCGGTCGACTTCGCCGCAGACTTGGTGGTGGTCTTCGCAGGCTTGGGTGCGGGCCCGAGCTTCATCTGACCGGAGACATAGCCCTTGAACGAGGTGCCCGGGCGGAAGGCCGGCACCGAGGTCTTCTTGAGCTTCACCGGCTCACCGGTGGCGGGGTTACGGGCGATGCGGGCAGCACGCGGGCGCTTCTCGAACACACCGAAACCGGCGATCGAGACCTTCTCACCCTTGGCGACCGCGCGGAAGACGACATCGACAAAGGCGTCGATGGCGGCGTTGGCGCCCTTCTTGTCTCCGCCGAGGCGCACGGCGAGCGCATCGATCAGTTCGGACTTGTTCACGTGTCCCTCCCAGGACGTTCTGCGGTGCGCCGCTTCCGAGGAGGACTGGAGCGAACGCGGCCGTTCCCGATGACCGGCTTGTCGGTAACGGTAGGGAATGAGGGGCCGTGGTTCAATGACCACGGCCCCAATTCCTTGGTGTGTCAAGGGTTACGCGCCGACGCGCAGCCCCTGCTCGCTACTTCGTCACCGGCTTGAACGCGGGCCGCTTTCGCTCGTAGGCGTCGATCTCGTCCTCGTAGCGGAGCGTGAGACCGATGTCGTCAAGCCCTTCCATCAGCCGCCAGCGGCTGTAGTCATCGATCTCGAAGGACATCGACAAAGCGTCTGCATCGCTTGTGCCTTGGGCATTCTGGCTTCCGACCTTGATGGTCTTGGCGCCCAGATCGACAGTGACCTCAGCCGCCGGATCCGACTCCGCACGGGCCATCAACGTCTCGACGTCCGCTTCGGGAAGCACGATCGTCAGCAGACCGTCCTTGAGCGAGTTACCACGGAAGATGTCCGCGAACCGCGAGGAGATGACGACGCGGAATCCGCCGTCGCGCAACGCCCAGACTGCGTGCTCACGGGACGAACCGGTTCCGAAGTCCGGTCCGGCGACGAGAATCGAGGCGTGCTGGTATTCCGGCCGGTTCAGGACGAAGTCCTTCTCGTTCGCCCGCCATGCTGAGAACAGCCCGTCCTCGAAACCGGTCTTCGTGACCCGCTTGAGGTAGACGGCCGGGATGATCTGATCGGTGTCGACGTTGTTGCGGCGCAGCGGCGCCATCGTTCCGGTGTGGGTAATGAACTTCTGCATGATCTCGCCTACTCGTCCAGATCGCTCGGGGAGGACAGGGTGCCGCGGACGGCGGTCGCCGCAGCGACCAGGGGGGACACGAGGTGAGTGCGGCCGCCCTTGCCCTGCCGTCCTTCGAAGTTGCGGTTCGAGGTGGATGCCGACCGCTCGCCGGGGGCGAGCTGGTCCGGGTTCATTCCCAGGCACATCGAGCATCCCGCCGAGCGCCATTCGGCACCCGCTGCCGTGAACACCGCATCCAGGCCCTCGGCCTCGGCCTGCTGCTTGACCCGCATCGAGCCGGGGACGATGAGCATGCGAACGCTGTCGGCGACCTTGCGCCCCTTGATGACCTCCGCGGCGGCGCGTAGGTCCTCTATCCGGCCGTTGGTGCACGAGCCGACGAACACGGTGTCGACGGCGACCTCCCGCAACGGCGTGCCGGCCTCCAGCCCCATGTAGGCCAGCGCCTTCTCGGCCGCGCCACGCTTCTCGGCGTCCTTGATCGCGGTCGGATCCGGCACCGAGGAGTCAAGCGTCGACCCCTGGCCGGGGTTGGTTCCCCAGGTGACGAACGGTGTCAGCGTGCCCGCATCGAGGGTGACCTCCGTGTCGAACGTGGCGTCATCGTCGGTCCGCAGCGTCTTCCAGTACTCGACCGCGGCGTCCCAATCGGCTCCCTGGGGCGCACGCTCGCGACCCTTGAGGAACTCGAAGGTGGTCTCATCGGGGGCAATCATTCCGGCGCGGGCGCCGGCCTCGATCGACATGTTGCAGACCGTCATGCGGGCCTCCATCGACAGCGCCTCGATCGCCGAGCCGCGATACTCGATGACGTGGCCCTGCCCGCCGCCCGTGCCGATCTGGGCGATCACGGCGAGGATGATGTCCTTGGCGGTCACGTCCTGACCCAGCTCGCCGTCGACGGTCACCGACATCGTCTTGAACGGACGCAGCGGCAGCGTCTGGGTGGCGAGTACCTGCTCGACCTCGGACGTGCCGATCCCGAACGCCAGCGCACCGAACGCACCGTGCGTAGAGGTGTGGCTGTCGCCGCAGACGACCGTCATGCCCGGCTGGGTGAGCCCCAGCTGCGGGCCGATGACGTGCACGATGCCCTGGTTCTCGTCGCCCATCGGGTAGATGGGCACGCCGAACTCCGCGCAGTTCTTGCGGAGCGTGTCGACCTGCAGCCGCGAGACCGGATCGGCGATCGGCTTGTCGACGTCCGTGGTCGGGACGTTGTGGTCCTCGGTCGCAAGAGTGAGGTCGGTGCGGCGCACCGGACGCCCCGCGGCGCGCAGGCCGTCGAAGGCCTGTGGGCTGGTCACCTCGTGCAGCAGGTGCAGATCGATGTACAGCAGATCGGGCTCGCCGTCGGCGCTGTGCACGACGTGCTGCTCCCAGATCTTCTCGGCCATGGTCTTGCCCATGAGCAGCCTCTCCGTTCGTCTCAATATGTGAGAGTATGTCTCAACTAGTGAAATTGTAGGCGCTGGGGCGCCGGACCCGTAAGGCGATCCCAGGAAGTGAGAACGTAGTATCACGTCATGGAACATGCGGTGACAGGCATCGGGGTCCTGGACAAGGCGGCCGCCATCGTCGAGTGCTGCGCGCGAACCCCGCGCTCGCTCGCCGAGCTGGTCGAGGAGCTGGGACTGCCGCGCGCCACCGCGCACCGGATCGCCTCGGCGCTCGAGACGCACCGGGTGCTGCGCCGCGACACCGAGAGCCGGTGGGTCCTGGGGCCGGCGATCCTCGAGCTGGCTGCCTTCGCCCGCGATCCACTGGTCGATGCCTCACTGACGGTGTTGCGCAAGCTTCGCGACCTGACCGGGGAGAGCGCCCAGCTGTTCGTCCGGGAGGACGACACCCGCGTGTGCGTCGCCGCCTCCGAACGTTCCAGCGGCCTGCGCGACACCGTGCCGATCGGCGCCCGGCTCTCCATGAAGGCGGGGTCGGCCGCACACGTGCTCATCGCGTGGAGCGACGACCAGGACATCGCGCACACCCTCACCGAGTCGGCGTTCACCACGCGCACCATCGCCGGCGTCCGCAAGCGTGGGTGGTCGGCGTCCATCGCCGAACGGGAGCCGGGCGTGGCGTCGATCTCCGCGCCGGTCCGCGATCGCCGCGGCGGGGTGGTGGCCGCGCTGTCGATCTCCGGCCCGGCCGAGCGGATCGGCCGCTCCCCCGGCACCCGGTGGTCGCGGCCGCTGCTGAACGCGGCGGCGGAGCTCGAGCGCAAGCTCTAGGACGCCGCGAGCCTGGCGACCACCGCGGCGGCCTGGTCCGCCGCGACCTGCAGATCCGCCAGCGCCGCTGTCACATCGATCGTGCGCAGTTCGCGGTCCCGGACGACGACCGCGCCGTCGACGATGACGTGCCGTACGTCGTAGGCGCCGGCGCTGTAGACGACCCGGGCTGCTGGATCGTGCCACGGTGCGGTCGCTGCGGAGCCCAGGTCGATCAGCTGCAGATCGGCACGCATGCCGACCGCGATCTGACCGACCGCCTCCCAGCCGAGAGCCCGTGCGGCATCCGCCGTCGCCATCCGGATCGCGCGATAGGCCGGGATCGCCGTAGGGCTCTGGGTCTGCCCCTTGGCCAGCAGCGCGGCCAGCCGCACCGACTGCAACATGTCCAGCGCTCCGGCCGATGCCGCACCGTCGGTGCCGCAGGCGACATCGACCCCTTCCTCGAGCATCCGGGCAACCGGTGCGATTCCACACGCCAGCTTCAGGTTCGAGGCCGGGCAGTGCGCGATGTGCGCTGCCGCTGACTCGTGGAAGAAGTACATGTCCAGTGCGCCGGTCGTGCCGCCGAGGAGGCATTCGGCCAGTGCCGCACGTACACCGGTGGCCACTAGCTCCGGGGTGAGCGGGTCGACCTCGGCGGCGACCGACCGCTGCAGGAAGACCTCCAGGGTCACGTCGTCGGTGAGCCCGCGGAAGATGTTCATCGCCAGATGGGTGTGCGTGTTGATCCAGCCGGGCAGCAGAACGCACCCCGCGCCGTCGAGCACCTGGAGGTCCGAATGCGTGGCACGCATCCCGTCGAGCTCGCCGATCGCGGCGATCACGCCGTCCTCGATGAGCACGGCGCTCGCCCCCAGCGTCGTCTCGTCCGGATCGCAGACCAGCACCGCGTCCGCGCCCACGAGCAGCCCGCTCACGCCGCGCCCACCAGGCCGTCGAGCGCTACTCAGATGGCGGACTCGACTCCGTCGGCGACCGGGAAGGTATCGGGCACGAGCTGGCCGGTGACGCCGTCGTCGCGCACACATGCCTCGCCGATCACGAGCTCCCCGTCCCCCAGGCCCGGTTGCAGGGCGCCGGCGGTGCCCAGCCGGACGACGGAACGGACGCCGCCGTCCGCCAACTCCTGGAACAGGCACATCGCACCCGGTGCGCCGACGCCGTGCGAGGCGACCACGACCGGGACGCCGCGCCAGGATCCGAGGAAGGAGCGGAACTCTCGGCGGTGGGCGAGCTCGCGCGGACCGTCGAGCCGGTCGGCGACCTGCGCCGCGCGGGCGGGATCCCCGACGACCACGGCATGGGCCGGAAGGCCGGTGGCAGGCAGGCCGGTGAGCGGCTGGTCGGAGGCGGACTCGTGCATGCGGCCTCCTTCTGCGCGGGGGCCAAAGCTTCTGCGCGGGGGCCAAAGTCGCGAGGCCCATCTCCAATGGAGACGGGCCTCGAGAAGTGGTACCCCCGACCGGGTTCGAACCGGCGTTACCGCCTTGAGAGGGCGGCGTCCTGGACCACTAGACGACGGGGGCAGATCCTGCACCTGATGCGAGCGGAAACTCTATCAGAGCCTCGACAGGCACTCATGGGCACCCCGATCGCATTCAGAGCTGGGGTACCAGGACTCGAACCTAGACTAACTGAACCAGAATCAGTCGTGCTGCCAATTACACCATACCCCAAGGCAGGCGGCTCTTTCCCCCGGAGCTACCCGGCGAGAGCGCCAGCGGTAGATGTTACCGGACCGCGTTGCCGAGCCGCCACCGGGATGAGTGTGCCCCTCGCAACAACTACTCGTCCGCGACGACGGGGTTGGTCAGCTCGAGATCGCCGACGCGCACGCTCACCTCGTTGCCGGCGACGATCGGGCCGACCCCGTCGGGGGTGCCGGTGATGATCACATCGCCCGGGAGCAGGGTCATCACGTGCGAGATGTACGAGATCAGCGTCGGGACGTCGAAGATCAGATCCTTGGTCGAGCCATCCTGGCGAGGCTGCCCGTCGACCGTGCAGATGACGGGCACGTCGTCGTACGCCATGTCGGTGTCGATCCACGGGCCGAGCGGACAGAAGGAGTCAAAGCACTTGGCCCTTCCCCACTGTCCGTCCGACTTCTGCAGATCGCGCGCCGAGACGTCATTTGCCGCGGTGATGCCGAAGATGGCCTGATCGGCGTCCTCGCGGGTGAGCTTGCGGGCCCCGGTCGCACCGATGACGACCGCGAGCTCGGCCTCGTGGTCCACCCGCTGCGAGACCGCCGGGAGCCGGATCGGATCACCGGGCCCGATCACCGACGTCGAGGGCTTCAGGAACAGCATCGGCTCCTTGGGCAGCTCGTTGCCGAGCTCCGCGGCGTGGGCGGCATAGTTCCGACCGACGCAGACCACCTTCGAGGGCAGGATCGGCGAGAGCAGTCGTACGTCGTCGTACGCCCACCGGTCCCCGGTGCGCGACAGGCGGCCGAAGGGATGCCCGTCGATCGCTTCGATGGTCCAACCCGAGCGATCCCCATCCCCGTCGATCACACCAAAGGTCATTCGTCCCTGCGGGTCAACGAACCGAGCGATGCGCATTGTTCCTCCTGGTTCATGGCGGGCCTACCCGGCACGGGCAGCACCCGCCCAACCTACCGCGACGGACCGGTACCCGGACGACCGCTGGCATAGGATCGAGTGGCTACGGAAGCGTGGCGCCATCAGCCTGAGGAGGACCCGATGAGCATCCCCGACCACCCCGTACCTGACGCTGTGACCGGGGTCGTCGTCGGAGACGACGGTTCGGGACGGGCGCTCGAGGCGATCGAGTACGCGGCCGAGGAGGCCGCGCGTCGTGGCACGTCCCTGACGGTCGTCCGCGCCTGGAACATCAAGAACGCCGTCCGGCCCGCCGACGTGGGCCCAGGCGTGATCCCCTCGACCCAGGAGTTCCAGGATGCGACCGAGGCGCACACCCGTGCCCGCGCCGAGTCGGTCGCCGCTCGGTTCGACGTGCCCGTGCACGCCATGGCTTTGCACGGCTCGCCCACCAAGGCACTCCTGCAGCTGTCCCGGACTGCCGATGTCGTGGTAGTCGGCGACCGCGGTGTCACCGGGCTCGCGGGCCGGATCATCGGCTCGGTCGCCGACACGGTCGTGCGGGAGGCCGAGTGCCCGGTGGTGGTCGTCCGTCGCCGGCAGGACGGGTGATTCTCGAGCGTTGCTGGGTCGCGCGCCAGCGCGAGCATCTCGCGCGGATCGACGCTCTGGTCGGTGCACACGAGGCGCGGCAGGCACGGGCCATCGCGCACCCGGTCGAGGACTTCCTATTCACCTACTACGTCTACCGGCCCAACCAGCTGCGCCGCTGGCATCCCGGGATCGGCACCGCGATCAGCGACCTGACGGCACCGCATCGAGACTGGCCGTTCTATACCGTCCGCGACTCATCGATCACGGTCGATGCACGTGCGCTCGCGCGGCAGCGCAGCGGCGCGGTCGAGCTCGTCCGGCGGCTGATGCGCTCCACCCTCGACCGTCCGGCGCGACACGGCTGCTTCGGGATGCACGAGTGGGCGATGGTGTACGGACTTCCGTCCGAGAAGGTTCGGCACAGCTCTTGGCCGCTGCGGCTGCCGCCCACGAAGGTGGCGGCCACGGTGGACGAGCGCGGGCTGCGCTGCACTCACTTCGATGCCTTCCGGTTCTTCACCGAGCCCGCGGCGCCACTCAACGAGACCCAGCTCAGCCGGCAGGACCAGCTCGCGCAGGAACAACCCGGCTGCCTGCACGCCGGAATGGACCTCTACAAGTGGGCGTACAAGCTCGCGCCGGCGACATCGTCCAGCCTCGTCGCCGACGCCTTCGAGCTCGCCCGGGACATCCGGTATGTCGACATGCAGGCCAGTCCGTACGACCTCAGCGAGCTGGGCATCGCGCCGATCCGGGTGGAGACGGCGTCCGGCCGGGCGCAGTACGTGGCGCTCCAGAGGGAGTTCACCGAGCGGGCCCGACCGATCCGCGAGCAGCTGCTCGCGGTCTGCCAGTCCCTTCGGGCTGCGGTCTAGTCATGATGCGCAGCTCGCTCACGGACCAATATGGCCCTCCCCGCTGACGGCACTACACGCCCGTCGACGACCGGGTGCCCGGGCCGGCGCGCCGCGCCGTGAAGTATCGTTCACCGCAGGTCGAGAGATCTGGCGCGAAGTCCCGGCTGGCCAGACAGCAACCCGCTCCGTCGCGGGTGCTCCGGGAGCAGACCAGCCGCTGCCGACCGGTGGCGGAACAGACGGAACGGAACCTCCGTATCCGAGAACGATGGAGGTCATCATGCCTAATCAGCCGCGCACTGAGCACCCTCAGAACTGCCAGAGCTACGGCCCAGGCCACACCATGCACTGGGTCCACGCCAAGCAGGTGGGCAAGACGCCTTGGGGCTGGCGCGATGGCTTCGCGCGGACAGCTGCCGACGTGATCGTGGTGGCCTACGCCGGAGGTGGGTCGATAGCGGTATGGCATCACCGCCGCGTCGACTTCCCGCCCGGAACTCCGGTGCGCGTCCACGAGCAGTTCCATGCGCTCGCGGTCGGGAGCCTGTGGATCAATGTCGACATTCGCGAAGGTGGAGCGGGGGCCGTCCTCGAACCGAGCATGCCCGAGCTGTGGGCGGCTGAGATGCAAGCCGGAATCACGTCCGTCGTAGAGGGGACCGGGGTAGGCCTTCCAATCTCGGAGTAGCAGTCGGCCGGTTCGCGATCGGTCACTCCGCTCTGGCTGCGGTCTACAGACGCACCTCGATCAGTGCCGGGCCAGGCTCGGCCAGCGCGCCCTCCAGCGCCGTCGCCAGCTCGTCCATCGTGGTCACGGCGGACGCGGGCACCCCCATCGATCCGGCAAGCGCGACGAAGTCGATCGCGGGGTTGTCGATGTCGAGCAGTGCCTGCGCCTTCGGTCCGAAGGCGGGGACGCCGACATTGCGCATCTCGTTGTGCAGGATCTTGTACTTGCGGTTGGCGAACAGCACGATCACTATGTCCAGCTGCTCGCGCGCCGCCGTCCAGAGCGCCTGCGGCTGGTACATCGCGCTGCCGTCGCTCTCCAGCACGATCACCTTGCGGTCGGGGCAGGCCACGGCCGCGCCGATTGCGCACGGCATCGCGTAGCCGATCGACCCACCGGTGCCGACCAGCCAGTCGTGCGGCCGCGCGGTCTCGGTCTCAGCGACCAGCGTGCGACCTGAGGTGATCGACTCATCGACGACGATCGCCTGCTCCGGGAGCAGGGAGCCGATCAGGGCGCCGAGCCCGGCGACGTTCAGCTCACCGGACGGCCGCTGCGGCAGCTCGAGCGGGCTGGTGCGGGCCGTCGCGTCGCCGGCAGCGAGGGCATCGACCAGCCCGTCGAGGGCCTCGGTCAGGTCGTGGTCGGGGCGGGCGAGCTCGACGACCTGAGCGGTGCGTGGCCAAAGCACGCTCGGCCGGTCCGGGTAGGCGAAGAAGCTCACCGGACCCTTCGCGCCCACGAGCACGATGAGATCGTGCTCGGCCAGGAACGTGGCGGCTTGGTCGGGCGGGTACGGGATGCGGGCGACCGGCACCCGGCCGGCACCGCGGGTTATCCGCGAGGTCATCGTGGTGGTCAGCAGCTTGGCCCCGGTGGCGGCCGCGACCTTGCCGGCCGCGCCCAGCGGCTGCTCCAGCGTGGCTCCCGGACCCAGGATGATCGCCGGCGACTCGGCGCGCGGCAGCAGCGCGGCGACCGCGTCGACGGCCTCACCGTCCAGCGGTGCCGGCTGCGGGTCACCCGCCTGCGGAGCCTGGACGGACGACGACCTCACCTCGTTCCAGGCGGCGTCCGCCGGGAGGATGAGCGAGCTGATCCGGCCGGGCCTGCGGCGTGCCTCGCGGATGGCGGCAGCGGTGTCCAGCGGGACCGAGTCGGCGTCCGGCGTGGTGCGCACCCAATGGCTGAACGGCCGCGCGGCGGTCTCGATGTCGGAGGTCAACGGCGCGTCGAGGTGACGGTGATAGGTCGCGTGGTCGCCGATCACGTTCACCATCGGCGACTGAGCGCGCAACGCGTTGTGCAGGTTCGAGAGCCCGTTGGCCATGCCCGGCCCGAGATGCAGCAGGGTGGCCGCTGGAGTGCCGGTCATCCGCGCGTAGCCGTCGGCCGCCCCGGTGACCACCCCCTCGAACAGCCCCAGCACGCACCGCATCCCCTCGGTGGCGTCGAGCGCGGCGACGAAGTGCATCTCGGAGGTACCCGGATTGGCGAAGCACACGTCGACGTCGTTGGCCATCAGGGTCTGCATCAGGGCGTTCGCACCGTTCACGACGGCACCTCCTCGCGGCCACGGCCCGCGGCCAGATCGTTCGCTGTTGTAACTACCTGCCCAACCTATAACCAACCCGGCGGCGTCGGCAGCGCCCCACGGCGAAACCGCCCGTGGGCCGGGGCTCGTCTAGGGTGGGTGACTGTGACGATTCCTGCCCCCACCAGCCAGCCCGCACCCACCGGCGCCCCGGCGCCGACCGTCGACGGGCCGCCCGCGGAGGTCGTCGTACGCCGCGACCATCGCGGCATCGTGCGGGGGCTCGTGGTTGCGCTGGCCGGCGCGAGCGTCCTGCTGTTCTGGGTGCCGGCGTTGATCGTGCTGATCCGCCGCGAGCCGGGCTATTTCAAGACGGGCATCGTGTGGACCGCGCTCATCGCGACCGTCGTACTGATCGTCCTCGGCGCCGGGCTGATGATGCTGTGGCTACGTACCGGCAGCCGGCGCGGGCCACTGATGACGCTCAGCGAGCGCGGCGTGCAGATCCCCGCCGGACGGCGGCAGGACTCACTCGACGTCCGGTGGGAGGACCTCGAGCTGGTGCGCCTGGTCGGGCACCGCGACCCGGAGATGGCCTTCTACCGCAAGACCGAGCCGCCCACCGAGCCCGAGCCGCAACCGCGGACGGATCTGGATCTCTCCGAGCCGGAGTTCCTGCGACCGCTGGACTTCGCAAACGATCCACCGCCGCAGATGCCCCCCCCCGACCGCGCCGTGTTCGAGCAGATTACGCCGCTGCCGGAAGACGAGGAACAACCGCCGCAGCGCGAGCCCGAGCCGAGAATCAGCGGTCCCGAGCGGCTCTATGCCACGCCGTACGTCGTACCGGTCGGGCGGACCGAGCCTGCGCTGCGCGAGGTGATTCGCGCTGTGCGCCGGCTGGCCGCGGGCCGAGTCCCCCTCGGCTAGGCCTGCAGACCGTAAGCGACGGAGTCCACCAGGGCCTTCCAGGATGCCTCGACAACGTTCTGGTGTACTCCCACGGTGGTCCAGGTCGACTCGCCGTCGGTAGTGTCGATCAGCACGCGTGTGGTGGCGTCGGTGCCCGCCCGGCCTTCCAGGATGCGGACCTTGTAGTCCGCGAGCTCGATCCCCTCCAGCTGCGGGTAGTGTCCGATGATCGCCAGCCGCAACGCCTCGTCGAGCGCGTTGACCGGGCCGTTGCCCTCGGCTGTGGCGATGACGCGCTCGCTGCCGAGCACCACCTTCACAGTCGCCTCGGAGACGACCGCGTCGTCCGCGCGGTGCTCGACGATGACTCGGTAGGACTCCAGGGTGAAGATCGGCTTGCGGTCCGGTTCCAGCTCGTCGCGCATCAACAGCTCGAACGAGGCGTCCGCGGCCTCGTACGACCAGCCCTGGGCCTCTCTCGCCTTGACGATCTCGACGACCCGGCCGACCGCCTCGGGGTGCTCGGCGATGTCGACGCCGAGCTCGCGACCCTTGAGCTCGACGCTCGCCCGGCCGGCCATCTCAGTGACGAGGATGCGCATGTCGTTGCCGACGTCGGCGGGGTCCATGTGGTTGTAGAGCTCGGGCGAGACCTTGATCGCGCTGGCGTGCAGCCCGGCCTTGTGGGCGAAGGACGACGACCCGACGTACGGCTGGTGGGTGTTCGGGGAGAGATTGGCCTTCTCGGCGAGGGCATGCGAGATGCGCTGCATCTCGGTGAGCCGGCCCTGAGGCAGGACGGGCATCTGCAGCTTGGCTGCCAACCCGCCGACCACCGCGAACAGGTCCGCGTTCCCGGTCCGCTCGCCGTAGCCGTTCGCCGTGCACTGGACGTGGGTGACCCCGGACTCGACCGCGGTCAGGGTGTTCGCGACGGCGCAGCCGGTGTCGTCCTGGCAGTGGATGCCCAGCCGCCCGTCGACCGCCGCCCGGACCTCGCCGACGATTCGCTGCACCCCGGTCGGGAGCATGCCGCCGTTGGTGTCGCACATGACGACCACGTCGGCGCCTGCCTCGAAGGCCGCGCGCATCACCGACACCGTGTAATCCGCGTCGAACTTGTAGCCGTCGAAGAAGTGCTCGCAGTCGACGAAGACCCGCCGGCCGAGCGAGACCAGGTGCGCTACGGTGTCGCGCACCATCGCGATGTTCTCCTCTCGGCTGGTGCGCAGCGCCTGCTCGACGTGCCGCACGTCGGACTTGGCCACCAGGCATACCACCGGCGCCTGCGAGTCGACCAGCGCCTGTACCTGCGGATCGCCGGCGACGTCCACGCCGGCCTTGCGAGTCGAGCCGAAGGCCACCAGCTGGGCGGTCTGCAGATCGAGCTCGCGCTGGGCCCGCTGGAAGAACTCGGTGTCCTTCGGCAGGGCGCCGGGCCACCCACCCTCGATGAACCCGACTCCGAGCTCGTCCAGCAACCTGGCCACCGCTAGCTTGTCGGCCACCGAGTACGTGATCCCCTCCCGCTGCGCTCCATCACGCAAGGTGGTGTCGTAGACGTGGAAGGAGTCGCCCAGGGGCAGGCTCGCGTCGGTGGTCATCGCGGGGTTTCCTTCTGTGCAGGAGGTCTAGGAGTCGGCTACCAGCTTGGCGATGCGGTCGCCGATCTCGGACGTCGAGCCGGGGTTGCTGCGCTCGCGGGTCGCGAGGTCGTCGGCGACCGCCTGCTCGACCTTGGCGGCAAGCGAGTTCTCCCCCACGTGATCGAGCAGCATGCCGGCCGAGAGGATCGCCGCTGTCGGGTCGGCCTTCCCCTGTCCGGCGATGTCGGGTGCCGAGCCGTGTACCGGCTCGAACATCGACGGGTTGCTTCGAGAAGCGTCGATATTGCCGGACGCCGCGAGACCGATGCCTCCGGTGACCGCAGCCGCCAGGTCGGTCACGATGTCGCCGAAGAGGTTGTCGGTGACGATGACGTCGAAGCGCTGCGGATCGTTGACGAGATAGATCATGGCGGCATCGACGTGCGAGTAGGCGGTATCGACGTCCGGGTACTGCGCGGCAACATCGTCGAACGTGCGCTGCCACAGCCCGCCGGCATGCACCAGCACGTTGGTCTTGTGCACGAGGGTCAGGTGCTTGCGCTCGCGCTGCTGGGCAGCCTGGAAGGCGGCCTCGATGACCCGGCGGGCACCGAAGGCGGTGTTGAGCGAGACCTCGGTGGCGATCTCGTTGGGGGTGCCCTGGCGCAGGGTTCCGCCATTGCCGGCGTACGGGCCCTCGGTGCCCTCGCGGAAGACCACGAAGTCGATCTTCTTGTCTCCCGCGAGGACCGAGTCGGTGTTGGGGTACAGCTTGGCCGGACGCAGGTTGACGTAGTGCTCGAAGGCGAAGCGCAGCTTCAGCAGCAGGCCGCGCTCGAGGATCCCCGGCGGCACGGAAGGGTCACCGACCGCGCCGAGCAGGATCGCGTCGTGGCCGCGCAGCTCCTCCATCATCGAGTCGGGCAGCAGCTCGCCCGTCTCGTGCCAGAACTTCGCGCCGAGCGGGTAGTGGGTCTGCTCGGCATCCACGCCAGCGGCCTGCAGAACCTTCAGCGCCTCTGCGGTGACCTCGATGCCGATCCCGTCGCCGGGGATTACTGCGAGCTTCATTCTCTTCGGGCTTCCCTTGCGTCCTCTCGCGATCCGCTTAGCGGGCCGCGGTGCCTTCCTGGTAGTCGTCCTTCGCCGAGACCCAGCTCATGAGCTTGCGCAGCTCCTTGCCGGTGGCCTCGATCGGGTGCGTCTCCTGCTCGGAACGACGCTTCTTGAAGTCGGCGGCGCCGTTGTCCTGGTCCTCGATGAAGTTCTTGGCCCACTCACCGGACTTGATGTCGGCGAGGACCTGCTGCATGTTCTCCTTGACGCGATCGTCGACGACCTTCGGGCCCGAGGTGTAGTCGCCGTACTCCGCGGTGTCCGAGACCGACCAGCGCTGCTTGGCGATGCCACCCTCGTACATGAGGTCGACGATCAGCTTCAGCTCGTGCAGGCATTCGAAGTAGGCGACCTCGGGCTGGTAGCCGGCCTCGGTCAGTACCTCGAAGCCCTGCTGCACGAGGCGGCTCATGCCACCGCACAGCACGGCCTGCTCGCCGAACAGATCCGTCTCGGTCTCCTCGGTGAAAGTGGTCTGGATGACGCCGGCGCGGGTGCCGCCAAGTGCCTTGGCGTACGACAGCGCGAGCGCCATGCCCTCGCCGGTCGGGTCCTGCTCGACCGCGACCAGGCACGGGACGCCCTTGCCGTCGACGTACTCGCGGCGCACCAGGTGCCCTGGCCCCTTGGGGGCGACCATCGCGACGGTGACATTGGCCGGGGGCTGGATGTAGCCGAAGCGAATGTTGAAGCCGTGGCCGAAGAACAGCGCATCGCCCTCGTTCAGGTGCGGGGCGATCTCCTCTGCGTAGAGGGTGCGCTGGACGTGGTCGGGAGCCAGGATCATGATCAGGTCGGCTTCCTGGGCGGCCTCGGCCGGCGTGACCACGCGCAGCCCCTCGTCCGTCGCCTTCTGCACGCTCTTCGACGACGGCTGCAGGCCGACGCGGACGTCGACCCCTGAGTCGCGCAGGCACAGCGCGTGCGCCTCGCCCTGGCTGCCGTAGCCGATGACGGCGACCTTGCGTCCTTGGATCTTGGTCAGGTCCGCGTCGTCGTCGTAGAACATTGTTGCTGCCATCGTTGGCTTCCCTTCGGTGTGGTGCGGCCTCGCGGCCTGGGGTGTCTGGTGGTTCGTGGGTGCTGCGGGTCAGCCGGCCCGGTCGGCCAGGCGGGGCTGGGAGGCGGTGATCGCGCGGGGGCCACGGCCGATCGCGACGACGCCGGACTGCACGAGCTCGCGGATCCCGAAGGGCTCCAGCGCCGAGCTCAACGCGGCGAGCTTCTCCCGGGTGCCCGTCGCCTCGATGGTCAACGAGTCGGTGGTGACGTCGACGACCTTGGCACGGAACAGATTGACCGTCTCCAGCACCGGAGTGCGGTGGTGCGCGTCGATGCGCACCTTGATCAGCACGATCTCGCGCTGCACCGAGTTCGCGGGCTCCAGCTCAACGATCTTGATGACCTGGATCAGCTTGTTGAGCTGCTTGGTGACCTGCTCGATGAGGTTGTCCTCGACCTGGACGACGATGGTGATGCGAGAGATCTCCGGCTGCTCGGTCGGGCCTACCGCAAGCGACTCGATGTTGAAGCCGCGGCGGCTGAACAGTCCGGCGACGCGCGCCAGGACGCCGGGTTTGTCCTCCACGAGCACCGACAGGGTGTGGCGGGTGGTGGCCATGCTTCTACTCCTCGTCGAAGTCGGGGCGGATGTCACGCGCGGCGAGGATCTCGTCGTTGCTTCGGCCCGCGGCGACCATCGGCCAGACCTGGGCGTCCTTGCCGACGGTGAAGTCGATGACGACCGGCCGGTCATTGATCTGCAGCGCCTGCGCGATGACGTCGTCGACGTCCTCCTTGGACTCGGCACGCAGCCCCACGCAGCCCAGCGACTCGGCCAGCATGACGAAGTCGGGGATGCGCAGCTTGTGGGTGCCCAGATCGGTGTTGGAGTACCGCTCGTCGTAGAACAGCGTCTGCCACTGGCGAACCATGCCGAGGTTGCCGTTGTTGATGACCGCGACCTTGATCGGGATTCCCTCGATCGCGCAGGTGGCCAGCTCCTGGTTGGTCATCTGGAAGCAGCCGTCGCCGTCGATCGCCCACACGACCTTCTCCGGCGCACCGACCTTGGCGCCCATCGCTGCCGGAATCGCGTAGCCCATGGTGCCCAGCCCGCCGGAGTTCAGCCAGGTGCGGGGCTGCTCGTACTTCACGAACTGCGCGGCCCACATCTGGTGCTGACCGACGCCGGCGACGTACACCGCGCCGTCCGGCGTCAGCGCGTCGATGCGCTCCATGACGTACTGCGGAGACAGCGTGCCGTCCGCCGGCCAGTCGTAGCCGAGCGGGAACTTCTCGCGCCACCGCTCGAGCTGCTGCTTCCAGGACGAGATGTCGGCGGGCTCGGACTCCTCACGCAGGGCCGTCAGCGCGGTGACCAGCTCGACCATCGTCTCCTTGCAGTCACCGACGATCGGCACGTCGGCGACCCGGTTCTTGCCGATCTCCGCGGGGTCGATGTCGGCGTGCACTACCTTGGCGCCGGGCGCGAAGGTCGACAGGTCACCGGTGACGCGGTCGTCGAACCGGGTACCGAGGGCGATCAGCAGGTCGGCCTTCTGCAGCGCGGTGACGGCAGGGACGGTGCCGTGCATGCCGGGCATGCCCAGGTGCTGCGGGTGCGAGTCCGGGAAGGCGCCGCGCGCCATCAGGGTCGTGACGACCGGGATCCCGGTGAGGTCGGCGAGCGCGAGCAGCTCGGCGGATGCCTCGGCCTTGATCACGCCACCACCGACGTACAGCACCGGACGCACGGAGGAGTGGATGAGCTTGGCGGCCTCGCGGATCTGCTTGAGGTGCGGGCGGGTCACCGGTCGGTAGCCGGGCAGGTGGTGCTGCGGCGGCCACTGGAAGACGGTCTGCGCCTCCAGCACACTCTTGGGGATGTCGACGAGCACCGGACCGGGGCGGCCACTGGCGGCGATGTGGAAGGCCTCCGAGACGGCGCGGGGGATGTCCTCGGGATCGGTGACCAGGACGTTGTGCTTGGTGATGGGGGTGGTGATGCCGCAAATGTCGGCTTCCTGGAACCCGTCCGTGCCGAGCAGTCTCGCGGACACCTGGCCGGTGATGGCCACGATGGGCACCGAGTCCATGTGGGCATCAGCGATGGGCGTGACCAGGTTGGTCGCGCCGGGGCCGGAGGTGGCGATGCAGACGCCGACCTTGCCGGTGGCCTGGGCATAGCCCTCGGCGGCGTGCCCTGCCCCCTGCTCGTGGCGCACGAGGATGTGGCGCAACGAGGAGTCGAACAGCGGATCGTAGACCGGCAGCACGGCGCCACCGGGAATGCCGAACAGCGTCTCCGCGCCGACGCACTCCAGCGAACGCACCAGTGACTGTGCGCCGCTGCAGTGCTCGACGATCTGCGGTTCGGGTGCTGCGGCACCGCGACGCGGTGCGGATGGCGCGGCTGCGGGTGGGCTTGCCATGGTGCTTCCTTCCTCGGATCACGAGCTCAGGACCGTGCGGGTTCCTTGTGGGACGGTGCGGGCCGTCGGCCCGTCGATTCTGCTGTGGCAGGTCATCGGCATGTGTACATGAAAAATCCCCGTGTGCCTCAGGCACATCGGGGAGTAGCGCGTCGGCGAGCCGACGCGCTAGGAAATGAGTACGAGCATTCCGCTGAACTGCATGAGCCCAGCGTCCTCCTCCCTGCCGAAGCAGGTCAACTCCGTCCCACGATGCGAGACGTATGGCTCGAATCCTGGGACAACCCTCGGATCCTGACGCCTCAGCATCCGAAGTTGGGTGGCCTGATGAGGCCGTCCGAGCCCGGCGGGCGCCCGATATTTCGTCCGTACCGGAAGACCGGGCCGCGGCGGCCGAACCGCACCATGGCACCCTCGTTCAGCTCGACCGGTCCCTCGACCCGCACCCCGTCGACATAGGTGCCGTTGGTTGACCCGGCGTCCTCGAGGACCGCGCGGGTGCCCAGCAGCCGGACGACGGCGTGCAGCCGCGACACCCGGTCGTCATCGATCACGACGTCACACTGACCGCCGCGGCCCAGGGTCACGCGCTGCTGACGCGAGGACACCGAGTAGCCGCCGGCGCCGGGGTGGCCGGGCCGTGCGGTCAGCGCGGTGGGCAGGTCGGCACCCTCCTCGATGAGGTGGTGCAGCTGCTGCGTGTGGTCCGAGTCGTCCTGGCTCACGTGGTACCTCCGCCCTAGAGCGTATGGGGTCGACAGCCCAGCGGCATCCAAGTGCGACCATGAGGGGGTGAGATCGCCCCAGCCCGACACCCACGACCGCCGAGCCGCCGGATCCGCGGTCGCGTCAGACCCGAGCCGCCCGGTGATGCGGATCCGCTACGCGAGGGCTGCGCTGCTGCCGTTGATGATGGGTGTGATCTGCGCGGTCCCGCTGGCGGTCGGCCTGGGTCCGTGGGGCCTCTTGGTGCTGGTGCCGTTCGTGCTGGCCGCGATTGCGCTGCTGCGCGTGGGCGCCGACATCACCGCGCAGGAGGTCGTGGTGCGCGGCGCGCTGTCGTCACTGAGCGTCCGGCGCGACGATCTGACCGGCCTGGCCGTGCCTGACGCCCGGCACGTTCATCTGGTGCGCAGCGACGGCTCGACGGTACGGATCCCGACCGTGCGCCCCCGCGACCTGCCGCGGCTGCGCTCGGTCCTGTTCGGGGC
This sequence comes from Blastococcus sp. Marseille-P5729, assembly GCF_900292035.1. NCBI lineage: Bacteria > Bacillati > Actinomycetota > Actinomycetes > Geodermatophilales > Geodermatophilaceae > Blastococcus > Blastococcus sp. Marseille-P5729. The sequence continues at coordinate 498,120 of NZ_OMPO01000001.1, forward strand.
TCGTCACGATCCGCCGGCCGCGGGCGATGCAGACCCGTCGCAGGACGGGGTCTCGTCAGCCGATTAGTATGTCGCAACCCCCTGTGACCAGGGTCGTTGCTCCGAAGGAGGACACGTGGTGCGCCTTGCCATCACCGAGCGCCGGGAGTTGCTGATCGCGGCGGCGTGGCGGGTCATGGTCAACCACGGCGTGGCCGCGGCCACCACGCGCGCGATCTGCGCCGAGGCGGGCATGCCGCAGAGCTCCTTCCACTACTGCTTTGACAGCCGCACCGACCTGTTGAAGATCGTCGTGACCAGTCGGATCCCCGGTTATGTCGAGCGCTCGGTCGAGCAGCTGGAGACCACCGGCACCGTTCTCGAACGCGCGCACCGAACCCTGGGCGCGTACTGGAAGGACGTGGTCGAGAACCCGGCGATGCACGCGGTCTTCTTCGATATCGCGATGACGTCGTACTACGACCCGGAGCTGCGCGAGCTGGGCGCCTTCCAGTACCAGCAGTTCCATCAGGCCGCGGTCTCGATCCTGAGCCATGTCGTGGCCGACGGCCAGTACGTCTGGCTCGACGACATCGACACGCTGGCGGTCAACCTCGTGGCCTTCCTCGACGGCACGACGCTGCGCTACATCATCGATCCGTCGACCCCGGGTCTCGACGACGCCCTGCGCGGGTACGGCGAGTACCTCGCCACCCGCCTGCGGGCCGTGCAAGACTAGGTCGTATGACCGATTCGCTGGCCGGCCGGTTCGCCCGGTACCAGGGGCTGACCGGTGAGCTCAGCGCCCCTGTGGGGATCCTGGACCTGGACGCGCTGGAACACAATGCCGCGGACATGCTGCGCCGCGCCGCGGGCACACCGATCAGGCTGTCCACGAAGTCGCTGCGCTGCCTCCCGCTCATCCAGCATCTGCTGCGGATGCCAGGCATCCACGGTGCCCTCGCATTGACCTTGTCCGAGGCCCTCTGGCTACACGCCCACGGTGTCGAGGACATCGTGGTGGGCTACCCGACCGTGGACCGCGCCGCACTCGCCCGGCTGGGCGCCGCCGCCGAGGACGAGCTGCCCGTCGTGCTGATGGTGGACTCGGTCGCTCAGGTCGACCTGGCGCAGTCGCTCACCGGAGCATCCCGGCAACGGCCGCTGCGGGTGTGCCTCGAGCTCGATGCCGGGTTGCGCGTGGGCTCACGGGTCCACCTCGGGCCGCGCCGCTCGCCTATACACACGCCGGGCCAGCTGGTCGCGCTGGCAGAGACGCTGGCCCGCCGCCCGGAGGTACGGATCGAAGGCGTGATGGCGTACGAGGGACAGATCGCGGGCGTCGCGGACGCCGGCGGCGGGCCGCGTGCCCGCGCGGTTCGCGCGATGAAGACCGTGTCCCGCCGAGAGCTCGCCGAGCGGCGAGCCGCCGCGATCGAGGCGGTGAGCCGCGTGGCCCGGCTGCGCTTCGTCAACGGCGGTGGCAGCGGATCGATCGACTCGACCGGCGCCGAGGCATGCGTCACCGAGATCGCCGCGGGCTCGGGCTTCGTCGGGCCGGCGCTGTTCGACCGCTATGTCGACATGGCGCCGCGCCCGGCGATGCTGTTCGGGCTGGACGTCGTCCGCCGGCCGGTGCCGGGCATCGCCACGCTGCTCGGCGGCGGCTGGGTCGCCAGCGGTCCGCCGGGCGCAGACCGGATGCCGGCGATCGCCTGGCCCGAGGGGTTGTCGTTCACGTCGATGGAGGGGCCGGGCGAGACCCAGTCGCCGGTGACCGGTCCGGCCGCGGACCGGTTGCGTATCGGGGACCGGGTGTGGCTGCGGCACGCCAAGGCCGGCGAGCTGTGCGAGCGGCTGAACGAGCTGCAGGTCATCAGCGGTGATCGTCTCAGCGGCGCGTGGTCGACCTACCGCGGGGCGGGCAAGGCCTACCTCTGAGCGCTTGCGGGCGAGCGCGGGCGCGGCACCGATCCGTAGACTGGTGCGTCGTACCGGCTCGACGATCCCCTGCCAGGAAGGGCCTCCCGCATGACACATCGGTCCCGCCGCGCCCTCACGGGCCTCGCTGGGGCCCTCGTCTGCGTGCTGCTGAGCGGCTGCGGCGAGGACGGTTATCTCGGCTCGGGATCCTGGGAGCAGAAGCCGAGCGCGCAGCCGCCGGAGATCCCCAAGCCGCAGCAGCCCGGACCACCGGGCGGCGGTGCCGAGCCCGGTCAACCGCAGGACGACGGGATCCGGGCCACCGGTCTCGACCAGCCGTCCGCCATCGCCGCGCTGCCGGACGGCACCGCGCTCGTGGGCGAGCGTTCCAGCGGCGTCGTCACCCGCGTCCACCCGATCAAGGACCAGCCGCAGGAGACCCTCTACCAGATCCCCGAGGTGGACGGCTCCGGCGGCACCGGGCTGCTGGCGATGGTCGCCTCGCCGTACTACCTGGAGAACGGGCTGGTCTACGCCTATCTCACCACTCCCACCGAGGGGCGGATTGTCTCGCTGAACGCCTCCGGCGTGCCCAAGACCCTCGTCGGCGGACTGCCGAAGGCGCCGGCGGCGATGACGATCGGGCCGGACGGCGACGTGATGGTGGCGACCGGCGGATCCGGATCGCCGAACGCCGGCCAGGTGCTCAGCATCGATCCGTGGGGTGGCCCCGGCGGGTCCGCCAAGGTAAACCTCGTGGTCACGGAGGGCGTCCCCAACCCGGTCGGCATGTGCACCGACGGCACCAACGTGTATGTCGTCGACGGCGGCTCGGGCCCGGCCGGGTCGCTGACCGGCAACGCCATCTACAAGGTGGCCGGCGAGGAGACGAGCGGCGGGAACCTCGGCAGCGCTATGAAGCCCGTGGTCAGCTACACAGCGGGCAAGGACGCCGGCGCGGCGGGGTGCGTCGCCAGCAGCGTCGCGATCATCGCCGCGGGCACCGACTCGCAGGCGCTGATGACGACCGTCCTCGACCAGAATCTGCAGCCGACCGGCGATCCGACCCTCTCGCTGGTGGGCGAGTATGGCCGGCTGCGGGCGCTCGCTCTCGACCCGGTGGAGGGCGGGTTGTGGGTCGGGACCTACAACCGCGACGGGGTCGGCGACCCGGCCGCGGACGACGACAAGATCCTGTACCTCCCACCGCCGGCCGGCGGTGGAGACGGTGGGGACATCAGCTAGCGCGGGCTGATCTTCAGCGCCAGGGCGGCGTCCGCTGCAGCGTCGACCTTCGCAGTCGGGGCCGCGCCGTCGGCATACGCCGCCAGCACGATCCGCACCTGCTCGCCGTCGACCGACGATGCGTACTCGCTGTCGCCGAGCACTTCCTTCGGCGGCGACCCTTCCGGCGCCTTGTTCTCCCGCAGCAGGTCGTTGACATTCCCGGTGCCCTCGGTGTCCAGGAGCGCCTTGAGCTCGGCGGCCGACCCGGCGTCCGGCATCTGTACCTCGGCGAGCGAGATCACCACCTGCTTGCCGTCCACGGTGGTCAAGTAGATCGCGCGCTCCATCGACGTGCACGCGTGCTCGGCCAGGAAGTCCCCCGCTTGCCCGAAGGCGTGGCTTGCGCAGTCCTGCACCTGGTCGGCGGCGGTCTGCTGGAAGGTGTATCCACCGGCCTCCTGAGGGCCCGGCTCACTGGGGTCCGACTCGGAGCCGCCAGCCGGGGGCCCGTCGCCTTCCGCGGCGGACGACGGCACGGTATCGGCGTCCGGCTTGTCGGCGTCCCCGAGCAGGGTGGTGGCACCGATCCATATCGCGGCGACGAGCACGGCCAGTGCGAGCAGGGGGACCAGCCACCGCCACGGGCTGCGCCGCGGCTCTGGCTCGTGCTCGGGGTCCACCAGGAGCGCGGCCGGGCCGGTGGGCGGTGGCGCTTCGACCGGAGCTGCGCGAAGCGGCGGCGTGACCTGCGGCACCGGGCCGGTCGGGCGCTGATCCCCCGCCGCAGCGCCGAGCACGCTGGCGATGCTGAGGCCTCCCGGGCGGTCGGAGAGATGACGCAGTGCCCGGGTCGCGCGCGGCGTGCTCTCGGGCCGGGAGAAGGGCACGTCGTCCGTGGACGTCGGCCGCAGCACGTACGGCGAGTACGGGAAGCCCTCGGCCGTGAGCAGCTGGACGTCCAGGTCGCGCGCGTCGAAGCCCAGCACCTGAAGCAGCTCGATGACGTCGGCGGTCGTCCAGATGCTGGCCAGCCCCGGTTCGCGGTTCGTGCTCGCGACGTCGACCGCCTGGCGCAGCCCCTCCGGGCTGAGCGGGACGATCGCCACCCCGCCGCCACGCTGGGTCTCTGGCTGCGCGATCCCGGTGATCGGACCGTCCAGCACGAGGATCGCCTGCACGTAGCCGGGGTCCAGGCCGCCCCGGCGCGCGGCCGCGACGATCTGCTTGGCCGCGGCGTCGACCTGCGGGACCGGGTTCGTGCCGCTGCCGTCGACCAACGCCGGTCGCCCGCCGATCGTCCACCCGCCACGCAGCGGCGCGAAGAGATATCCGTCCGCCCCGGTGATCTCGTGCGCCGCGATCACGGCCATCGCCTCGGGGGTGCACACCACGCCGGCGATGGGACCGAAGCGCTCGAAGCCGTCACCGAGCACCACGAGGCCGCGGCGCTCCTGGGCACCGAGGCCGAAGTCGTGCAGCACCTTGAAGGTACGGCGCTGTGCCTCGTGCGCCGGTGAGCCGTGAGTCAGGACCAGCACGTGTCGTCGCGCTCCTCTCGGTGGCTAGGACACGCCCAGCTTGTCGAGGATGAGGGTCTTGACCGCGGCGGCGTCCGCCTGGCCGCGCGTGGCCTTCATGACCGCACCGACCAGCGCGCCGACCGCCTGCACCTTGCCGCCGCGGATCTTCTCGGCCACGTCCGGGTTGGCCGCGATCGCCTCGTCGACGGCGCTGCCCAGCGCGGCGGTGTCCGAGACGACGGCCAGCCCGCGGTCGGTGATCACCTGCTCGGGCTCACCCTCCCCCGCCAGCACGCCTTCCACGACCTGGCGAGCGAGCTTGTCGTTGATCTTGCCCTCCTGGACCAACGCGACGACCCCAGCGACCTGGGCGGGCGTGATGGCGAGCTCGGCGAGCTCGATGCCGTTCTCGTTGGCGCGTCTGGCCAGCTCGCCGGTCCACCACTTGCGGGCGTCGGCCTGCGGCGCGCCGGCGTCGATCGTGGCGATCACGAGATCCATCGCTCCGGCGCCGATCAGGGAGGCCATCTCCTTGTCGCTGAGCCCCCACTCGCCCTGCAGGCGTGCCTGCCGGGCGCTGGGCAGCTCGGGGAGCTCGTCGCGCAACCCCCGGACCCAATCCGGGTCCGGGGTCATCGGCAGCAGGTCGGGCTCGGGGAAGTACCGGTAGTCGGTGGCCTCCTCCTTGCTGCGCCCCGGTGTGGTCTGCCCGGTGTCCTCGTGGAAGTGCCGGGTCTCCTGGACGATCCGGCCGCCGTCGTCGAGGATCGGCGCCTGGCGGACGATCTCGCTGCGCACCGCCTGCTCGACCGAGCGCAGGCTGTTGACATTCTTGGTCTCGGTGCGGGTGCCCCACGGCTCCCCCGGCTTGTTCAGCGACAGGTTCACGTCACAGCGCAACGAGCCCTGCTCCATCCGCACGTCCGAGACGCCGAGCGCGCGGCAGATCTCGCGCAGCTCGGTCACGTACGCGCGGGCGACCGCGGGAGCCTTCTCGCCCGCGCCCACGATCGGCTTGGTGACGATCTCGACCAGCGGGATGCCGGCGCGGTTGAAGTCGACCAGGGAATGCGTGGCCCCCTGGATGCGACCGGTGGACCCGCCGACGTGCAGCGTCTTGCCGGTGTCCTCCTCCAGGTGGACGCGCTCGACGTCGACGCGGAAGCTCTCGCCGTCCACCTGCACGTCGAGATATCCGTCGGCGCACAGCGGGTCGTCGTACTGCGAGGTCTGGAAGTTCTTGGGCATGTCCGGGTAGAAGTAGTTCTTGCGGGAGAACCGCGAGTGCTCGGCGATGCTGCAGTGCAGCGCCAAGCCGATCCGGATGGTCGACTCGATGGCCTTCTCGTTGGGCACCGGCAGGGCCCCGGGGAGCCCGAGGCAGACCGGGCAGATCTGGGTGTTGGGCTCGGCGCCGAACGCGGTGGCGCACCCGCAGAACATCTTGGAGGCGGTGCCCAGCTCGACGTGCGTCTCGAGCCCGACGACCGGTTCGTAGGTCCGCAGGACCTCGGCTACCTGCGGATCCTGGCTGGTCTGCGTGCTCACTGCTCGGCCTCCTTGTCCAGCGGCGTCTGCGCCGCGCGCTGATCAGCGCGCTCCTTCTTCAGCCGGGCGACCTTGGGCTTGAGGATCAGGTTGTCGTACATCAGCACGTTCAGGGGTGTCAGGACGCCGATCACGATGAACAGGATGAAGATCTTCTTGCCGGTGGTCACCAGCGCGACGATCCCGGCGATGATGACCAGCGCCGACAGCACCCAGGCGGCGATGTTGACTGCCCGCCCCGACCCGGTGAGGCCGAGCTCGTCGGTCTGGGAGATGTCGACCGGTTCCTTCTTGCGCGCGCTCACAGGACCGGTGCTCCGTCCAGGAATAGGCCGCCGCGCGCGTCGACGAGTGCCTTCTCCAGCGCGGCACCGACGCGGTAGCAGCGCTCGTCGCCCTGGGACGGGGCCATGATCTGCATACCGACCGGCAGCCGCTGCCCGCCCGGAGCCCGCGGATCGTCGGAGAGCCCGATCGGCACCGACATGGCGGGGGTGCCGGCGAGGGAGGCGGGCAGGGTGGTCAAATCGAGCAGGTACACCGCGAGCGGGTCGGTATTGGCCTTTCCGCGCGGGTAGGCCACGGTCGGGGCGGTGGGTGACACGAGGACGTCGACGTCCTCGAAGGCACTGGTGAAATCGCGGGCGATGAGCGTGCGGACCTTCTGCGCCTGGCCGTAGAAGGCGTCGTAGTAGCCGGCCGACAGCGCGTAGGTGCCGAGGATGATGCGCCGCTTGACCTCCGGTCCGAAGCCAGCCTCGCGGGTCATCGACACGACCTCCTCGAGGCCACGCCGGCCATCGTCCCCGACACGCAGGCCGTAGCGCACCGAGTCGAAGCGGGCCAGGTTGGACGACGCCTCGGACGGCGCGATCAGGTAGTACGCCGCGACGCCGTACGAGAAGTGTGGGCAGGAGATCTCGACGATGTCGGCGCCGAGGTCACGAAGGGTCTGCACCGCCGCGTCGAACTCGGCTCGCACCCCCGCCTCCAGGCCCGCACCCAGCAGCTCGGTGACCACGCCGACGCGCAGTCCCGCCAGGCCCTCGGTGGCGCCACGCCGGGCGGCCTCGACGACGCGGGCGACCGGAGCGTCGATGGAGGTGGAGTCGCGCGGGTCGTAACCACTCATTGCCTCATGCAGCAGCGCCGTGTCGAGCACGCTGCGTCCGAACGGTCCAGGCGTGTCCAGGCTGGAGGAGAAGGCGATCAGGCCGTAGCGGGAACTGGTGCCGTAGGTCGGCTTCATGCCGACGATGCCGGTCAGTGCTGCCGGCTGACGGATCGACCCGCCGGTGTCCGTGCCCACCGCGAGCGGCGCCTCGTACGCGCTGACGGCGACCGCGGAGCCGCCCGATGAACCGCCCGGGGTCAGCTCGAGGTTCCACGGGTTCGCGGCGGGGCGGTAGGCGGAGTTCTCGTTGGTCGAGCCCATCGCGAACTCGTCCATGTTGGCCTTGCCGAGCACGACCATCCCGGCGTCCGCGAGCCGCCCGGTGACAGTCGACTCGTACGGCGGAAGCCAGCCCTCGAGGATCCGGGAGCCGGCCGTCGTGGGGACGCCCCGGGTGACGAAGGCGTCCTTGACCGCCACGGGCACGCCGGTCAGGGGCCCGGCGGCACCGGCCTTGATCGCGGCGTCCGCGCGTTCAGCGGCCGCCAGCGCTCGCTCGCTGCCGACGTGCAGGAAGGCGCCGGTGCGCTCGTCGATCTGCTCGATCCGGTCGAGGTGTGCCCGAGTCGCCTGCACGGAACTGGTCGAGCCGTCGGCGATCGCAGCGGCGAGCTCGGCCGCGCCGAGGCGGGTGAGATCACTCATCGCACTACTCCTCGTCCAGGATGCGGGGGACGCGGAAGCGGTCCTGCTCGGCGGCCGGCGCCTGGGCCAGGACCTCGTCGCGGTCCAGGGACTCCCCCACGACGTCCGGGCGGGTCACGTTCGTCATCGGCACGTTGTGCGACATCGGGGGGACGTCGTCGGCTGCGACCTCACCGATCGCGGCGAAGCTCTCGAGGATGCTCTCGAGCTGCGCGGCGAAGACGTCGATCTCGTCGTCGGTCACCTCGAGCCGCGCCAGGTGCGCCAGGTGCGCGACGTCCTCGCGCGAGATCTTCTCCTCGGCCATGCCTCTGCTTTCGGTCGGCGTCGTACGGGGTGCGGCCGCCAGGCCGGCGACCGCTCGATTCTACGGGTCGGCCAAGATGGAGGTCGTGCCTGCAGCGATTCCGTCATCGTCCATCCACCCGCCGAGCGGCCTCGCGCTCTGGTGGGAGGGTGCCCGGCCACGCACGCTTCCGGCCTCCGTGGTGCCCGTGGCGGTGGGCACGGCCGTCGCGACGCGCTACGTCGCCGATCCGTGGTACGAGCACATCTCGTGGTGGCGAGTCGTACTCGCGATGCTCGTGTCGCTACTGCTGCAGATCGGCGTGAACTACGCCAACGACTACTCCGACGGTGTCCGGGGCACGGACGCCGACCGGGTCGGACCGCTGCGGCTCACCGGCTCGGGTCTGGTCCCGCCGAGACGAGTGAAGGTAGCCGCGTTCGTCAGCTTCGGGCTTGCCGCCGCGGCGGGTCTCGCGCTCGCGGCGACGACCTCGTGGTGGCTGCTGCTGGTCGGTGCGGCAGCGATCCTGGCTGCCTGGTTCTACACCGGTGGGTCGAATCCGTACGGCTATCTAGGCCTCGGCGACCTGTCGGTGTTCGTCTTCTTCGGGCTGGTAGCCGTCACCGGCACGGCGTACGTCGCCGGCGACTCGCCGAAGGTGACCTGGCTGGCGGTCCTGGCGTCGGTGCCGCCGGGCTTGCTGTCGGTGGCGCTGCTGATCGTGAACAACCTGCGTGACCTGCCCAAAGACGCGGTGGCGGGCAAGCGCACGACGGCGGTCCGAATGGGCGACCAGCGCACCCGGATCGCGTACACGACGTGCGTGGCCGGCGCCTTCGCAGTCGCCCTGTTGGTCGTCGGCTGGCCGTGGCTCATCCTCCCGCTGCTGGCCGGTCTGCTCGCGGTGCGCCCGGTCCGGCTGGTGCTCAGCGGTGCGACGGGTCGCGATCTGATACCAGTTCTCGCCGCGTCCGGGAAGCTGCAACTAATCTGTGGACTTGTCATCGTCATAGGGCTCGTTGGCGCGGAGGTGCTGTAGATGTCCTACCTGCTGCGCGTCATCCTGCCCGATCGGCCCGGCTCGCTCGGGCTGGTCGCGACCGCGATCGGCACCACGGGCGCCGACATCGTGAGCGTCGACATCGTGGACAAGTACGACAACCTCGTCGTCGACGACATCGTCATCGACATCGGGCCCGGCCAGCTCCCGGACACCGTGCTGAGTGCCGCGCACAGTCTCGAAGGCGTGAGCGTCGAGACGATCCGGCCGTTCGACGGAGCGCTGTCGACGCACCGCGAGCTACAGCTGCTCGAGGCCATGTCGGTCGATCCCCAGGGAGCCGGGCAGCTCATGGTCGACGAGCTGCCGCGGATCTTCCGCTCGGGGTGGGCCGTGCTGGTCAACGCGGACGGCGAGGTGTTCGCGCGGAGCGCCAGCGCCCCGGAGCTGGATCAGGTGGCGCCGTGGCAGCAGCCGGTGCGCTCGAAGATCCTCGACCCCGTGGCCGATCGGGTGCCGGCCGAGTGGACCACGCTCGACACCTCGCTGATGGCGGCGCCGGCCGGCGACACGTGGGCGTTCGTCGCGGGTCGTCCCGGGGGTCCGGACTTCCGGCCGAGCGAGCTCTCGCGATTGGCTCACCTGGTCGGCATCAGCCGGTCGGTGTGGCTACGCCACGTCGAGGGCCGCGACTTCGACTAGCCCTCGGCGTCCTGGGGGCCGTGCTCCAGCAGGATGCGGAAGCCTTCCTCATCGAGGATGGGCACGCCGAGATCCTCGGCCTTCTTGGCCTTGCTTCCCGGGGAGTCGCCGACGACGACGTACGAGGTCTTCTTGCTGACCGAGCTCGCGGCCTTGCCACCGCGGCTGGTGATCGCCTCCTGCGCCTCGTCGCGGGTGAAGCCGCTGAGCGTGCCGGTGACGACGATCGACCTGCCGTCGAGGTGCTGTGGGAGGTCGCTGGCCTCCGGTGCGTCGTCCGCCATGCGGACGCCGGCGTCCTGCCACTTCTGCACGATCGCGCGGTGCCAGTCGACCTCCCACCACGCCTTGACGGACTCGGCGATGATCGACCCGACGCCTTCGACCTCGGCGAGCTGCTCGACCGGGGCGTCGAAGACGGCCGGCACCGACCGGAAGTGCGTGGCCAGGGCCTGCGCGGCCGTCGGTCCGACGTGCCGGATCGACAGCGACACGAGCACCCGCCACACCGGCTGCGACTTAGCGTGGTCCAGCGCGCCGAGCAGGGTGTGACCGGCGGCGTTCGGGGTGCCGTCCTTCTTGGTGAAGAACGGGATGTCGGCCAACGACTCTGCGGTCAGGCTGAACACATCGCCCTCATCGGTGAAGCCCGGTGACTCGACGAGCGCGCTCGCTGCCTTCTCCCCCAGTGCGTCGATGTCGAAGCCGCCCCGCGATCCCAGGTAGGCCAGCCGTTCTCGGAGCTGCGCCGGGCAGGTGCGGGCGTTGGGGCACCGGATGTCGGCATCCCCTTCCTTCATCTCACGCAGATCGGTGCCGCACTCCGGGCAGCGGGTCGGCATGATGAACTCGCGCTCGCTACCGTCGCGGAGTGCGACGACCGGCGAGAGGATCTCGGGGATGACATCACCGGCCTTGCGGAGGACGACGGTGTCGCCGATCAGCACGCCCTTGCGCTTGACTTCGTGGGCGTTGTGCAGCGTCGCCATCTCTACGGTCGATCCGGCGACCTTCACCGGCTCCATCACGCCGTACGGCGTCACCCGACCCGTGCGGCCGACATTGACCCGGATGTCGAGGAGCTTGGTGTGAACCTCCTCGGGCGGATACTTGTAGGCGATCGCCCAGCGCGGGGCGCGGCTGGTCGATCCCAGTTCCCGCTGCATGCCGAGGCTGTCGACCTTGACCACGACACCATCGATCTCGTGCTCGACGTCGTGGCGGTGGTCGCCGTAGTACCCGATGAACTCGCGCACCTCGTCCAGGTCATCGACGACCCTGTAGCGCGGTGAGGTCGGCAGGCCCAGGCCGGCCAGCAGCTCGTACGCCTCGGACTGCGAGCTCCAGCTGGCTCCCTGCGATGCCCCGATGCCGTGCACGATCAGCATCAGGCCGCGCTTGGCGGTCTCCTTGGCGTCCTTCTGGCGCAGCGACCCGGCAGCGGTGTTGCGCGGGTTCGCGTACGGGGCCTTGCCGAGCTCGACGAGCTGCTCGTTGAGCTTGGTGAAGTCCGCAACCGGGAAGTAGACCTCGCCCCGGACCTCCAGCAGCTCGGGGATCTGGTCGCCGGAGAGCCGGTGCGGGACGTTCTTCACGGTGCGGACGTTGCTGGTGATGTCCTCGCCGACGCGACCATCGCCGCGGGTGGCGCCGCGCACCAGCACGCCCTTCTCGTACACGAGGTCCACGGCCAGGCCGTCGATCTTCAGCTCGCACAGATAGCGCGCACCCTCCCCGACGGTCCGCTCGACGCGCGCGGCCCAAGCCTGCATCTCGGCGTCGCTGAAGGCGTTGTCGAGGGAGTACATGCGCTGCAGGTGCTCGACCGGCTCAAAGGTCGAGCTGACCGACCCGCCGACTCGCTGGGTGGGCGAGGCGTCGGTGACCAGGTCGGGATAGGTGGCCTCGAGGTCGAGCAGCTCCTGGAACAGCACGTCGTACTCGGCATCACTCACCGTGGGCGCGTCGTCCTGGTAGTAACGCCGCTGGTGCTCGGCGATCTCTACGCTCAGCTGCGCGTGTCGCTCGGCCGCATCACGCGGATCCGGGGCCGGCGGGGTCTGTGTCTCGTTCACCACGCCTGACATTCTGCCCGCGCCACCCGACATCTCGCGCGACGCCTTCGCCCCGGCAATCGTCGCGCCCGGTGGCCGTTACTTCGGCCCCCCGCTCAGCCGCGGGTGACGACTGCGGGGAGGTGGGTGGTGATGAGGTCGGCGGCGTCGCGGTAGAAGGCGTCGCGGTGTTCGGCGGGGATGTGTGCGGCGATGAGCTGGATGAGCTCGTCGATGTCCTCGCCGGGGTCGAGCAGCCCGCCGAGCAGCCCGTGAGGGTCTGCGGGGTCTCCGGGATCTCTGCCTCCGCCGCGAGCTCGTTGTTCTCGAGCGTGCCTGACGGTCTCGGCGAGGTGGGTGATCTCGTTTTGGCAGGGGATCTTGATCCGGGCGTTGATCTGCGGTTTCTGCTCGGGGTCGAGCCACGCCGGTGGGGTCCAGACGGGGATGCCGTTGATGATGTCCACGGCCCAGCCGCGGCGTTCGAATTCGCGGTGGTGATACCCGCACACCAGGGTGAGGTTGTCCAGGTCGGTGTGCCCGCCGGACCACCACGCGATCACGTGGTGGCGCTGGCAGTGGTCGGGTGGGGCTTGGCAGCCGGGGAAGCTGCACCCGCCGTCCCGGGCGATGAGCGCGTGGGTCTGGGCGGGGGAGGCGGTGCGGCGGTCGCGGCCGTAGGCCACGATCCCGTGGACGGCGCTGATCCACACCGGGATCAGGGCCGCGTCCCGCGCCCGGCGCAGGATCTCGTTGATGGTGAGCTGCCCGCCGCCGGCGATGCGGCCGGCGGCCTGCTGCGCGGTCGTGCGGCCGGAGGGGTCGTCGCGTAGCCGCGCGATGGCTTCGATGAGCCGGTCGAGGTCGATGGTGATGTGCACCGTGGCCGCGGTCCCTCCGGACGCCGGCGCGCCGGCGAGCTCGAGGAGGCGTTGGCAGGCGTCTTGTAGGCCGTCGTGGGTGCGCTGGGCGGCGGTGCGGTCATCCGGGCCGTTGGCGTCGGCGGGGTGGGGTGCGGCGAATGGCCCGATCGCGGCATCGAACAGGGCCTTGCCCTCGCGGGTCAGGGCGCCGGAGATCTTGTGGGTGCCGTCGCGGCCTTCGGGGCCGATCATCACCCCGCGCCGCGCCGTGGCGACCTCGTCACTGGGCAGGGTGCCGTCGGGGTTGATGACCTCCTCGACCTTCTCCGCCGCGGTCTCCAGTTCCTTGTGCGTGAGCCCGGCGGCCTGGTGGACCAGCAGCCGCTCGGCCAGCTCGAGGTTGTGCGGGTCGAGGTCGGGGTTCTGCGCCACTCGCGTCATGGCCTTGCAGATCACATCCACCTGACCGGTGCTCACCGAGCCACCCTGGCGGACCGTGTCGGCCAGCAGCGGCAGGCGCGGTGGGGTGGTGCCGCTGCTGAAGGCGTTCTGCGGCAACAACTGCTCGGCGCGTTTCGCGCGCGCGTTCGCCTCACCACTGGAGATGTGCAGCGTCTGACACAGCGCGAGGGGGATGCTGCTGGCGCACACGTGATCCTGCAACCGATCCTCCCTCGCCGCCTCGATCACGTACGAATCGACCATGATCAGCCGCGTGCGGTGCGCCTCCAACCGCTGCGCCATCGTGATCAGGCGGTCCGGGCCCAACGCGGCCAGATCGCCCTCTTCCCCGATCCCCAGCAACAGTTCATACCCACGCTGCAGATGCGCGAACGCCTCATCCAGATCGCGGTCCAGCTCCCGAGCAGAATCACTCGCCAACCACAACCGCTCCGCATCACCCGGCGACGCGGCAGCAGCGATCGCCCAATCCGGCTCCGTCGCGGCGTCCACCGGAGGGTCGGTTGGCCGGTCGTCCACTGCGCTCACCTTCTTGACTGAGTCACTTTATCGTACATTTGTTCGAGTCACCGTGCAAGGGGTCGAACGAAAAACTCTTTAGCGATCTCCGAGTGCGGGCGGCGCGGGGTTACTCGTCGACGTTGGGGGCGTTCTGCAGCTGGCGGGTAACCGCGAGGACCGCCCGGGTCGCCGCCACCGCTTCGTCGAAGGTCCGCCCCGCGAGACCGCACGCGGTCGTAACCCCCACGCGGGCACCCAGCTCAGCGCTCGCGATTCCCACTGCAGAGGCGATCTGGCGGACGCGGGCGGCCCCCTCGTCGATGTCGTGACGGCGTACGGCGCGGGCCGAGGGAACGACTCCCGCGAACACGGCGAGCCCCTCGTCCACGGCCGTACCGAGGTCGTCGTACTCGCGCTCGGTCAGCAGTGCAGCGTCGATCATGGCGGACGCCGCGCCGGCCTGGCGCAGCAGACCGAAGGGGACGCGCGGCGCGCAGGAGTGCACGATGACCGGCACACCTGCGGCGTCGATCACCCGTTGCAGGCCGAGCCCAACCTCGTGGGAGCCGATGGCGGGCAGCCGGCCGAACCCACTCGCGGTGGGGATCGATCCGGCGAGCACCGCAGGCAACGACGGCTCGTCGAGCTGCAGTACAGGTTCGGCACCAGGAATCCGTCGCCGCACCTCGTCCAGCAGGACGGCGACCCCCTCACCCAGGGACGCCTGCAGGTCGCGCAGCGCTCCCCCATCGGTCAGGAAGCGGTGACCGTTGGCTAGCTCGAGCGTCGCGGCCAGGGTCCACGGCCCGGCCATCGACACCTTCAACGGCCCCCGATAGCCGTCGGCCGCGACCTGCAGCGCGTCGAGATCCCGGGACCAGAAGTCGGCTGCGCGACGCATGTCGACTCCAGGACGCCGGGCGACGCGCCAGGCCGACGGTACGATCTCGACCGGCATGTCGACCAGCCGGGCCGCAGTCCGGCCGATCATGTCGGCCCCCGCGCCACGATCGGGGATCTCTGCCATATATGGAATATCGAGGCCCTCGCCGAACGCCAGCCGCATCGCCTCGTCGGCAGAGGTGCCAGGTAGTGACCCGACGCCTGTCGATCCGATGATCATGCGGACGCCGAGATAATCGTCGCGGAGCCGACGACCTCATCGCCGTCGTATAGCACGATCGCCTGCCCAGGAGCGATCCCACGCGCTGGGGTCAGCAGTCCGACGATCAGCCGCCCGTCGGCGTCGACCTCGGCCGTGGCCTCCGCCAGTCCCCCGTGGGCGCGCATCTGGACCGTGCCGCGCCACGGAAAGGCGGGCGGCTCGCCGTGGGTCCACACCGGCCGCTTCGCCACGACGGTCGTCACGTCGAGCTGCTCGGCGGTGCCGACGGTGATCCGGCTCTGGACCGGCTCGATGCTCAGGACGTAACGGGGCTTGCCGTCATTCACAGGATTCGCCAGTCGCAGCCCCTTGCGCTGCCCGATCGTGTACGCATAGGCGCCGTCGTGGGTACCGACGACTGCACCGGTGTCGCCGTCCACGATCTCGCCTGGCTGCGAGCCCAGCTGCGAGCGCAGGAAGCCCATCGTGTCGCCATTGGCGATGAAGCAGATGTCGTGCGAGTCGGGCTTGTCGGCCACCGACAGGCCGCGTTCGGCGGCCTCCTTGCGCACCTGCTCCTTCGTGGTGTCACCGAGCGGGAACATCGCGTAGCGCAGCTGCTCCGGCGTGAGCACGGCGAGCACGTACGACTGGTCCTTCGCCTCATCCACCGAGCGAGTCAACCGTGGGGCGCCGTCCTCGCCGATCTGGAGCCGGGCATGGTGCCCGGTGACGACCGCGTCGAAGCCCAGCGCCCGTGCGCGGTCCAGCACAGCAGCGAACTTGATCTTCTCGTTGCACCTCAGGCACGGGTTGGGCGTGCGCCCCGCGGCGTACTCCGAGACGAAGTCGTCGATCACGTCCTCACGGAACTGCTCGGCCAGATCCCACACGTAGAAGGGAATCCCAAGAATGTCAGCCGCACGGCGCGCATCGCGCGCGTCCTCGATCGTGCAGCATCCGCGGGAACCGGCCCGGACTGCCTCGGGCGTCTGCGACAACGCCAGATGGACGCCGGTCACGTCGTGGCCGGCGTCGACGACGCGCGCGGTCGCGACGGCGGAGTCGACGCCTCCGGACATCGCGGCAAGGATCTTCACAGTCGGAGGAGTCTACCCGCGTGTCCCCCGGTAGCCGGTCGCGCGGCGGGCGCGCGCGGCAGCGAGAGGCAGCGCCGCGAGCAGTCGCTCGATGTCGGACTCGGTGGTCGTGCGTCCCATCGATACGCGGATGCTCTGGCGTCCGCGCCGATCATCACCGGTCATCGCGAGGACGACGTAGCTAGGCTCGGACACCCCCGCCGTGCAGGCCGAGCCCGTCGAGATGGCGACGCCTTCGCCGTCGAGCAGCATCAGCAGCGATTCGGCGTCCGCCCCCGGAACGTGCAGGTTCACGATCGCCGGATGCGTGCCGGCCCCGTCGACGGCGTGCCCGTTGACCTCCACGCCGCCGATGCCGGAAGCCTCCCGCACGATCCGCTCCCGGAGCGTCATCAGCCGGGCGCGTTCGGCGACCCGCTCAGCCTCTGCCTCTCGCACCGCGGTCGCCAGGCCCACTGCTCCGGCCACGTCAAGGGTGCCCGAGCGGATCTTGCGCTCCTGGCCGCCGCCGTGCGCCGTCGGCACCGGTGCGAACCCGCGGACGGCGAGCAACGCGCCGACGCCTACTGGCCCGCCGATCTTGTGCCCGGACAACGCCAGGCTGGTCACCGGCAGACCACCGAAGTCGACCGCTGCTCGCCCGATCGCCTGCACCGCATCGACGTGCAGCGCGACCCCGCGTTCTGCGCAGATTGCCGCGAGAGCAGGAATGTCGTTGATGGTGCCGACCTCGTTGTTCGCCCACATCACGGCCGCGACCGCGACGTCGTCGCCTGCCAGTGCCTCGGCGAGCACGTCAGGATGGGCAGTCCCGTGCTGGTCGACCTCGACCCACCGCAACGTCGCGCCCTCGCGGGCGGCAAGCCAGTGCGCCGAGTCCAGCACCGCGTGGTGCTCGGTCGGCGGCAGCGCGATCGCCGTGCGGGCCGGGTTCGCGTCGCGTGCTGCCCAGTAACCTCCCTTGACCGCCAGGTTGTCCGCCTCGGTGGCCCCGCTGGTGAAGATCACCTCGACCGGATCCGCACCGAGCGTCTCGGCGATCTGCTCGCGCGCCTCCTCGATCGCCCGTCGCGCCCGGCGACCGGCCGCGTGCAGGGACGACGGATTGCCGGTCTCCCGCAGGGCGGCCGCCATCACCTCGATGACGCTGTCGCGGACCACGGTGGTGGCGGCGTGATCCAGGTAGACCTCACTCATTCCATGCCCCTCGCCATCCGGTCCAGTCGCTCGAAGACCGCCGCGTCGGCACGCAGCCCGTCGTGCTCGTACTGGTTGGTGATCCACGCCCGCACCCCCGGCGTACGCCGAGCGACGTCGAGCGAGGCGTCGGCGTCGACGTACATGTCGTCGTAGTAGACGGCGGCCGCGACGGGGACCTCGTTGCCTGCCAGTCGCTCGGTGTCATACAGCGGATCCCAGTCCTGCTTGCCATGCAGCAGATCGGTGACCTCGGCGTACGGCGCAAGTCCGGGCACATCGGTGAACCGCCAGCGCTCCATCATCTCGCCGGTCAGCAGGGGGTGCGCTGCATCGCGCGCCAGCGCGCGGATCTCACCGCGGGTGCGGGTGGCCGCCCAGGACGACGCGCCAGGGCCGTCGCAGTAGATCGCCTCCTGCAGGAGTGCGTACAACGGCGACGCCGCATCGTCGGTGCGCGCCGCGACGTCGGCAAGGAAGGCCGGCGTCAGCTCGTCGGCCACCAGCGCGTTCTCCAGCAGGTAGTGCAGACCGGCGCTGCCGTCGCTGCGCCCCAGCGCGATGCCGATCGCCAGCAGCCGATCAGTGGTCAGCCGTCCGCCGTCCGGCAGCATCACGGGACGCTGCAGCCTGCGAACGAGAGCATCGAGGCGGCGCCGGTCGCCCGGGAAGGCGCGGAAGTGGTTGCCGTTCTTGGCGATGACCCGCATCCAGGTACGTCGGTAGACCTGCTCGGCACTCAGCCCGATCGGAGGGACGCCGCCGGTGATCAGGCATCGCTGCAGCCCCTCGGGCGCGAACGACAGATAGCTGAACGTGATGAAGCCGCCGTAGCTCTGCCCGAGAGTGCTCCACCGCCCGCCACCGGCCACCTCGGCGCGGAACAGCTCGGCGTCTCGCACGATGGCGTCGGCTCGGAGCGCCGAGACATATCGCGCGGCACCCTCCGCACCGCGCCGGGTCACGACGGACGGCAGCAGCGGCGTCGAGGAGCCGGTTCCACGCTGGTCCAGCAGCAGCACCCGGTAGCGACGCAGCGCCGCGTCCAGCCATCCGGCCCGGTTCGTCGGGCGGGGCGCCGCCCCGCCGGGGCCGCCCTGCAGGAACAACAGCCACGGCAATGATCCCGGGTCGTCATGCTCGGCGCCGACCACCTCCCGCGCGTAGACCTCGATGGACTCGCCGTCCGGGTCGGCGTACCGCAGGGGTGCCCGCACCGAGTGGTCGCGGGCCCGGATGCCGGGCACGAGAAGGTGGTACGGGTTCACGGGCGCTCCTGTTCGTTCGCTGGTGTCCGGCCGGACGGCCAGACCTAGTGCGCGGCGTCCTCCCAGTTCGGGCCGACGCCTACCGACACCTCCATCGGCACATCGAGGGTCGCCGCCGCACCCATCTGCTTGCGCACCAGCTCCTCCACCTGCTCGCGCTCCCCCGGCGCGATCTCGAGCACCAGCTCGTCATGGACCTGCAGCAGCATGCGCGAGCGCACCCCCGCATCGCGCAACGCCTGCTCGACACCGAGCATCGCGACCTTGATGATGTCGGCGGCCGATCCCTGGATCGGCGCGTTGAGGGCCATCCGCTCGGCAGCATCGCGGCGCTGCCGGTTGTCGCTGGTGAGGTCGGGAAGATAGCGCCGCCGCCCCATGATCGTCTCGGTGTAACCGACGACGCGTGCCTCCTCGACGACATCGCGCAGGTAGTCGCGGACGCCGCCGAAGCGCTCGAAATAGGCCTCCATCTGCAGGCGGGCCTCCTCCGGGGGGATGCGCAGCTGCTGCGACAGGCCGTACGCCGACAGGCCGTAGGCCAGGCCGTAGGACATCGCCTTGATCCGGCGACGCATCTCGGGGTCGACATCGGTGGTCTCGATGCCGAAGGCGCGGGCCGCGACGAAGGTGTGCAGGTCCTCACCGGAGGTGAAAGCCTCGATGAGCCCGGCGTCCCCGGAGAGGTGGGCCATGATGCGCATCTCGATCTGGCTGTAGTCGGCGGTCATCAACGACTCGTACCCGGCGCCCGGCACGAACGCGCGGCGGATCTGGCGCCCCTCCGCGCTGCGCACGGGCACGTTCTGCAGGTTGGGGTCGGTGGAGCTCAGCCGGCCGGTGGCCGCGACCATCTGCTGGAAGGTCGTGTGCACCCGCCCGGCGTCGTCCGCGAGCGGGATCAAGCCGTCCACGACACTGCGCAGGCGGCTGATGTCACGATGGCGCATGAGCAGCACCAGGAAGGGATGGTCAGTCTGCTCCAGCAGCCCCTTCAACGAGTCGGCGTCCGTGGTGTACCCGCTCTTGATCTTCTTGGTCTTGGGCAGCCCCAGCTCGTCAAACAGCACGACCTGCAGCTGTTTCGGCGAGCCGAGGTTGATCTCGTGCCCGATGACGGCGTACGCCTCGGACGCGACGTTGGCGACCTCGTCAGCGAACTGCCTGGACAGCTCCTGCAGGTACGGTCCGTCGACGGCGATGCCGCGGATCTCCATCTCCGCCAGCAACTGCGCCAGCGGCAGCTCCATTTCGGTGAGCAGCGCTGCAGCACCCCGGTTCTGCACCTCGGGCTCGAGCGCGTCGAAAAGCTGCGTGGTGCCGACCGCGCGGGAGATCTGCTCGGCGGCGATCTGATGGTCGGCCTCCTCCTCACCTCCGTCGAGGGTGAGCTGCTCCGCGCCTGCGGCGGCCTCGGCCTGCAGCTCGCGGTGCAGGTACGCCGTGGTGAGCGCGCCGAGGTCGAAGGTGCGACGGCCGGGGTTGACCAGGTAGGCCGCGAGCGCCGTGTCGCCCGCGAGACCGTCGAGAGCCCATCCGCGCGCCGCGATCGCCAGCAGCGGGCCCTTGATGTCGTGCCCGATCTTCGGTCGCCGGGGATCGGCCAGCCAGCGGGCGAGCGACTGCTCGTCCGCCGGGTCCATGGTGTCGCTGGTGATGTCGGCGTACGCCGCTTCGGCTCCGTTCAGCGCGATCCCGGTGAGCTCGCCGGTGCCCCGCCCCCACTCCCCACGGAAGGACACGGCAGTCGACGCCTCGGAGGAGGTGTGCTGGTCGAGCCAGTCACCCAGCGTGCCCGGTGGGATCGTGACGACATCCACGTCGATCGCATCGGCGGTCACCGGCTCGTCGGAGGCCAGGACGGCATTGAGCCGGTCGCGTATCTGGCCCCGGAACTGCAGCTCGTCGAAGGTCCTGTTCAGCGCATCGGCGTTCATGCCGGAGATGACCGCCTGCTGCGGGCCCATCTCGAGCTCGAGGTCGTCACGTAACCGGTTCAGCGAATAGTTGCGCTCGACCGACGGGAGGTGCTCGCGCAGTGACTCTCCCGCCTTTCCCTTGATCTCGCCCAGGTGCTCGATGATCCCGTCGATGCCCCCGTACGCCGTAATCCACTTCGCAGCCGTCTTCGGGCCGACGCCGGGGACGCCCGGGAGGTTGTCGGAAGTCTCGCCGACGAGCGCGGCGAGGTCTCGATACCGCTCGGGCGGGACGCCGTACTTTCCCTCCACCTCGGCGGAGTCCATCCGGGAGAGCACCGAGACGCCCTGCTTCGGGTAGAGCACCGTGACCCCGCCGCCGACCAGCTGGAAGGCGTCCCGGTCACCGGAGCAGATGAGCACGTCCATGCCGTCGGCTCGCGCCTGGCGGGTAAGGGTGGCGATGATGTCGTCGGCCTCGAAGCCCTCCTTCGTCAGCCAGCTGATGCCCATCGCGTCCAGGACGTCCTGGATGCGCGAGACCTGGCCCTTGAACTCGTCGGGTGACTTCGAGCGGTTCGCCTTGTACTCGGCGTAGGACTCGGTCCGGAACGAGACGCGGGATAGGTCGAAGGCGACGGCGACGTGGGTGGGCTCCTCGTCACGCAGCAAGTTGATCAGCATCGACGTGAAGCCGTAGACCGCGTTCGTCGACTGCCCGGTCGTGGTCTGGAAGTTCTCCGCGGGTAGGGCGAAGAAGGCGCGGTAGGCCAGGGAATGCCCATCGAGCAAGAGCAGGCGCTTGTTGTCACTCACCTGGTCGAGTCTAGGGTTGTCGTATGACAAGCGACGCACCCGAAGCGAGCAACCCGCCTCATCCGCGACCGAAGGTCTTCGACGAGCGGACCGTGCCCGCGGGGCAGCTGGACGAGAAGCTCGGCATCCAGTACCTCGACTACAATCCCGCGCGCACCGTGGCGACCATGCCCGTAGCGGGAAATCTCCAGCCGTACGGCCTGATGCATGGCGGCGCATCGGCCGCGCTCGCGGAAAGCATCGGCTCGACCTGCGCCGTGCTCAACTCCGACGGGGCGGTCTGCGTGGGCGTTCAGGTGCTGGCCAACCATCACCGCGCGGCCCGCGCGGGCGTCGTTACCGCGGTCGCCAGGCCGGTGCACTCGGGCCGGTCGTTGAAGACCATCGCCATCGAGATCACCAACGAGGACGACGAACTGGTGTGCTCGGCGCAGCTCACCGCGATGGCGCTGCCGAAGGCGCCGGGGGCACGCAGCTAGCCCAACGAGGAGGAGCGGCCGCGGATCCGGCGCCGGGCGGTCTCACGGGCGGCCACCGGCTGACCGAGGCCGAGGGTCCGTCGCAGGGTGCCGACGGTCGTGACCCGGCGGTGCTCCATGGGCATGAAGCCGGCCTTGGCGAAGTACCGGTTGACGTCGCGTGACTCGTTGGCCACGCCGACGATGACGTACTCGGCGGAGAGCTCCTCCGCGAACCGGGTGACCGCCGCGAGCAGCTCTCGCCCCACTCCGCGGTGCCGGCGCTGGTCGGGCACGACCAGATAGTGGACGTCGATCGCCGGGCGCCCGACCAGCGAGCTGAACAGGTTCTCGGAGGTGACCGCGAAGCCGGCGATCTGCCCACTGCCGGTCTCGATCGCGAGCAGGGTGCGAAACTCCGGGCTCGCGATGACGGCGGTGAAGTCGGGAGTCGGACCGCCGGGCGGATCGAGGACCAGTCGCGAACCCGAGGGCAGGCGGGCCTCGGCGGCCATCGCGTCCCGCACCATCGAAGTGATCGCGTCCGCGTCCTGCGCGGTCGCGTCTCGGATGAGTAGCGATCCCCTGGTCATTTGCACCTCGACCGTCCTGAGCACCTGACCGACACAACCTAGCACCGGTCGTCTCGCTGGGCCGGTCGACCGGAATGCTAGCCCTGCCCGCCGAGGTAGGCGTCGATGATGCTCTGGTCGTGCAGCAGCTCCTTGCCGGTGCCGGACTTGGTGACCGCTCCGGTCTCCAGGATGTAGGCGCGGTGCGAGCGCGACAGCGCGCCCTTGGCGTTCTGCTCCACAAGCAGCACGGTGACGCCCTCGCGGTTGATGGTCGAGATGATCTCGAGGATCTGCTGGATGATCTTCGGGGCCAGGCCCAGCGACGGCTCGTCGAGCAGCAGCAGCCGGGGCCGGGACATCAGCGCGCGGCCGATGGCGAGCATCTGCTGCTCGCCGCCGGACATCAGCCCACCCTTCTGATCCTTGCGCTCCGCGAGCCGCGGGAACAGCTCGAAGACGTGCTCGACCATCTGGTTGTAGGCCTGCTTCGACTCGAACTTCCGGGCGTAGGTGCCCATGTCGAGGTTCTCCAGGACGGTCATCCCCGGGAAGATGCCGCGTCCCTCGGGCGCCTGACAGATCCCGGCCTGCACGCGGTGGTGCGGCGCCATCCTCGAGATGTCCTCGCCCTCGAAGACGATCGAGCCGCGGGTAAGTGGACGCACCCCGGAGATCGCGCGCATGGTGGTCGTCTTGCCTGCTCCGTTGGCGCCGATGAGGGAGACGACCTCGCCCTCGTTGACCTGCAAGTCGATGCCGTGCAGCGCCTCGATGGCGCCGTAGTTGACGACGACGTCCTTCAGCTCGAGCATTCCTACTCCCCGTCCTGGTCGGTGTCGTCGTCCACGCCGAGGTAGGCCGCGATGACGGCGGGGTCGTTGCGGATGTCCTCGGGAACCCCCTCGGCGATCTTGCGCCCGAACTCAAGGACGACGATCCGGTCGGTGACGCCCATGACCACCCGCATGTCATGCTCGATCAGCAGCACGGTGTAGCCCTGGTCGCGGATCTCCTGGATCAGCCCCATCAGCTGCACCTTCTCGGCCGGGTTGAACCCGGCCGCAGGCTCGTCGAGGCACAGCAGCTTGGGCTCGGTGGCCAACGCGCGGGCGATCTCCAGGCGGCGCTGGTATCCGTACGGAAGCGATCGGGCGGGCTCGTGGGCGCGGTCGGCGATGCCGACGAACTCCAGAAGCTCCATTCCCCTGTCGTAGGCGATCCGCTCCTCGCGGCGGTGTCGAGGCGAGCGGAAGACCGCGCCGGCGATCGAGGTCTTGTGCCGCGCGTCGATGCCGACGGCGACATTCTCCAGGGCCGTCATGGACGCGAACAGCCGAATGTTCTGGAAGGTGCGCGCGATGCCCATTCGGGTGATCTGGTTGCGCTTCATCCGGCGCAGCGGCGTCCCGTCGAAGATGACCTGGCCCGAGCTCGGCGTGTATACACCGGTCATCGCGTTGAAGCAGGTGGTCTTCCCGGCCCCGTTGGGGCCGATCAGGCCGAGGATCTCACCGCGCTTGATGTCGAAGCTCACCGAGTCCATTGCCTTCAGGCCGCCGAACTGCATGGTGACGTCCTGCAGGCTCACCAGTGTCTCGCCGACAGCGGCATTCACATCGCGCTCGAGGTGGACGTCCATCTCCGACTGGTCGACCTGCGTGAAGGTGTCGACGGGGTGCTTGATCGCGCCGATGTCGTCGGGGTTGGTCGACATGCTCATCAGCGGTCTCCTCCCTTCGGCAGGCCGGGTCGGTCGTCGCCGGCGATGCCGTCCAGGTCCCCGGGACCGTCGTCGAAGGGCGGCCCGCTCTCGTACTTGTGCATCGGCGAGGTGCCCGGGACCACGTGGGCGCTCTGACCCTCGACGTCCGTGTCGGGCTCGGTGTGTCCGGTGATCACGGGGTCTGTCACCGGGGGTATGTCGGGCCCGGCACCCATCAGGCGGTGCCGCGCCGGCAGCAGGCCCTGCGGACGGAACAGCATGATGATGATCAGAACGACGCCGAAGATCAGGTATTTGTACTCGGCGATCTCGGCGAAGCGAGCCGGGATGTAGGCGACCAGGAAGGCGCCGATGATGACGCCGAACTTGTTGCCTTGACCGCCGAGCACGACCGCGACAACGAAGAAGATCGACGACACGACATCGAATTTCTGGTTGTTGACGAACTGCACCTGTCCGGCCATGAAGGCACCGGACAGCCCACCGACTCCCGCGCCGATCGCGAACGCCCACACCTTGTACTTGAAGGTCTGCACACCCATGATCTCGGCGGCGTCCTCGTCCTCGCGCAGCGAGATCCAGGCACGGCCGACGCGGGACTTCTCCAGGTTGTTGGTCGCCCAGATGACCAGCGCGATCATCAGCAGCAGCGCCCAGTACCACCAGACGCCGTAGTTGAATGCGCCCTTGTTGACGTTGCCGGTCGAGAACACGCCGTTGGGCAGCTCGTCGGAGGTGAGCACCCGCGGGTAGTCGATCTGCTTGAATCCGCCGTTGCCCTTCAGCCACGGGATGTTGTCGGCCGCGAGCCGCACGAGCTCACCGAAGCCGAGCGTCACGATCGCCAGGTAGTCGCCTCTGACCCGCAGCGTGGGTATGCCGAGGAACAGGCCGCTGATTGCCGTGATCACGACGGCGATGGGCACCGCGGCGAACCAGTTGATGCTGATCGTGTCGGCCCAGTCGCTGCCTGAGCTGGTCAGCAGCGCGACCACATAGGCCGCGATCGCGTAGAAGCCGATGTACCCGAGGTCGAGCAGTCCCGCGAGCCCCACCACGATGTTCAGCCCGAGCGCGATCAGTGCCATGCGTGCGCATTCGGCCATGACCAGCGCGAAGTCGTTGGGGCCGCCGGACAGGCCCGGTGGACGCAGGATCGGGAGGACGACCAGGAAGGCCACCCCCGCCAGGGTGAGGGCGATCTTGGGGCCCTTGCCGAGGTCGTCCCACCAGCGCACGACCGGGTTCGGGTGGGTGCTGCGGACCGGTGCCGCGTTGGTCGCACTCATACTCGAGCCTTTCCGAGCGACTCACCGAGGATGCCGGTGGGCCGGAACATCAGGATGAGGATCAGCAGGACGAAGGCGATCGCGTGCCGCCACTGGGCGCCGAAGAGCACCTGGCCCCAGTTCTCCGCGATGCCCAGCAGCAGGCCACCCAGCAGCGCCCCGCGCAAGTTGCCGATGCCGCCGAGCACCGCCGCCGCGAAGGCCTTCAGGCCGAGCAGGAAGCCGGCGTTGTAGACCATGGTCTGCGGGACGTAGACGCTGTACAGCAGCGCCGCGGCGCCGGCGAGCACGCCACCGAAGAAGAAGGTGATCATGATGACCCGCTCGGGGTTGACGCCCATCAGGGTCGCCGTGGTGGTGTCCTGGGAGACCGCGCGGATGCCGCGCCCGAGCTTGGTGCGATTGACGAAGTAGTCGGCGATCACCATCAGCAGCACCGCGGCCCCGATGATGACCAGCTGTAGGTTGGTGACCTCGGCGCCCAGGAAGGTGAACTGGGTCTGGGCCTCGACGAGGCGGATGGGCCGTTCGGGGACGGCGCCACGCCAGACGAAGAAGATCTGCTGGATGACGAAGGACGCGCCGATCGCCGTGATCAGGAAGACCAGCGGCGGGGCACCCTTCTTGCGCAGCGGCCGGTAGGCGATCCGCTCGACCGCGAGCGCGGTGCCGCCTGCGGCGAGCATCGAGATCAGCATCGCCAGCAGCAGGTACCCGAGGGTGAGGCCGGCGCCCTGGTCGTAAGCATCGGCGCTGGGTGAGAAGCCGAGCGCCTGCAGCACGAAGTACTGCACGAACAGGCCCACGAGGAAGACCTCGGAATGGGCGAAGTTGATCAGACGAAGGACGCCGTACACGAGCGTGTACCCGATCGCGACCAGCGCGTAGATCGCTCCGACGGTCAGGCCGCTGACCGTGTACTGCATGAAGTTGTTGAACAGGCCTTCGACGTTGAAGGTGATCCAGTCCACGGCGAGCAGGCTCGCCGACGATGCCTCTAGCACCATGTGCTCCGTGGGGTCGCTGGCTGACGGGCCCGCACGCGTCCGGGGCGTAACCGATGCGGCTACGCCCCGGAGCGTGCTGGCTACTGGGCAGGCAAGGGCTACTTGACCTCGTAGACCCAGATGTTGTTCTCCTCGAGCTCGCCGGTGCCGTCCCACTTGTAGTGGCGGGCAAGGCCGTCACCGTCGTAGTTGGTGACGAACTCGAGCATCGCCTCGCGCGTCGTGGCGCCGGAGTCGATTCCCTTCAGCATGATCGTGGCCAGGTCATAGCCCTCGGTCGAGTAGACGCCGGGTACCGCGCCGCCGGAGACCTCCTCGTACTCGGCTGCGAAGTCCTCCGGGGCCGGCCCGCACGGGCAGGACAGGATGGCGCCCTTGGACGCCGATCCGGCGCCGTCGACGAACGCCGGGTCGTTCACGCCGTCTCCGGAGACGAAGGTGGCCTCCACGCCGCCCTCCTTCAGCTGCTGGGCCAGGGGCGCGGCCTCGGCGTAGTAACCGGCGTAGATGACGGCGTCCACGTCGGCGTCCTTGACCTGGGTCACGATCGCCGAGAACTCCTTGTCCTTGGTCTTCGTGTCCGCCTCGCAGGTGACCAGGTCACCGAGACCGGTCTTCAGCTCGGCGGCGAAGCCCTTGCCGTAGTCCGAGTCGTCCTTGATCAGGCAAACCTTCTCGGGCTTCATCTCGTTCTTGACGTATGCCGCGAGCGCCGGGCCCTGCACCGCGTCGTTGGCCAGGCCGCGGAAGAAGGTCTTCCAGCCGTTCTTCGACAGGTCCGGGTTGGTGGCCGAGGCGCTGAGCGCGGGCAGGCCGGCGTCGGCGAACTGGCCGCTGACCGCGTTGGTCTCGCCGGAGAACGCGGGACCGAGCAGCGCGATGACGGACGCGTCGCCGATGATCGACGGTGCGACCTGGGTGGCCTTCTCCGGGGCGCCCTCGGTGTCAAACTCCTTGACCTCGACCTGGCAGTCGGGGTTGGCGTCGTTGTGCTTCTTGATCGCCACCTCCATGCCCCAGCGGATGTTCTTGCCCAACGCGGCGTTGTCACCGGTCAGGGCACCCGCGAAGCCGAGGGCGATGCCTTCGCACTTGGCGCTGCCATCGCCTGCCGGGTCGGCCGGTTCGGCGTCCTCCCCGGCCTCGACGGGCTTGCCTTCCTTGTCAATCTGCTGCAGCGGCTGGATGGTGAGTTCGTCGGACGAGCCGCCACCCCCGCCGTTGCCACCGGAACCGGTCTCCTTCTCGCCGCACCCGGTCAGCGCCAGAGCGACGACTGCGCTCACGGCGATGACTCCGCGGACCGAATGACGCGCCACGCGCACCTCCTGATCACTTTGACGGTGCTGGGTGCGCGCACGTCGCGGGCAGCTTCCGGCATCGTCAAGGAGAACAAATTAGCGTCGCACGATTACCAATTTGTTAAGTGGCACTGCTCCGTTATGCAACAGCAATAATGTGACCGGCGTCGCGTTACCTGCGAGTAGGTGTGATATGGGTCAACCGCGCAGTGAGTGGTCTAGCACCGCCTCGGCCACCAGCCTCATCGACGTGCGGCGCTCCATCGCACTGCGCTGAATGAAGCGAAACGCCTCCGGCTCGCTGAGCTTGTGCACCGTCATGAGGTAGCTCTTGGCCCGCTCGATGAGCTTGCGCGTCTCGATCCGCTCGTTCAGGTCGCCGATCTCCGCCTCCAGAGCGCGCATCTCGGCAAAGCGGGCGTAGGCCATCTCGATCGCGGGCGTCAGGTCGGCCTGCGAGAAGGGCTTGGTCAGATAGGCCATCACGCCGGCCTTGAGTGCCCGGTCGATGAGGTCGCGCTGGCTGAAGGCCGACAGGACGACGATCGGCGCGATCCGCCGCTCGCCGATGACCTCGGCCGCACTGAGACCGTCGACCCGGGGCATCTTCACGTCGAGGATGATCAGATCCGGCTGCAGCGCCTCGGCCAGCTCGATCGCCTCCTGGCCGTCACGCGCCTCACCGACCACCTCGTAGCCCTCGTCACGGAGCATCTCGCGCAGGTCCAGACGGATGAGCGCCTCGTCCTCGGCGATCAGAACGCGCAGGCGAGCGGGTCTGCCGTCCTCGGGCTCGGTCTGCACTTGGTTCAAACAATCCTCGGCTTCGCGCGTCGTCGTACGCGCAGGTGACGTGTCATTCGATACTCTAGTCTGCGGCACTCGGCGGAATCGTCGAGACGCGAGACGGCCCCGTAGCCCAACGGCAGAGGCACGGTGCTCAAACCACCGCAAGTGTCGGTTCGAATCCGACCGGGGCTACCAACCGATCAGCGAGGCGCAACGATGTCCTATTCCGAGGATCCGGATCGCACCCGCGAGCTTCCGGCCAGCCTCGATCCCCGCGGCGTCCCCGACGCCGACCCGTACGACCGGACGCGTCCCCTCCCGCCGCCGCCCGGGCCTCGCGATCCCTACCGGGGCGCGGCGTACGACCCGCGCTATGACCGCCAGCGTCCGCTGCCCCCCGCCGAGCCGGCCTATCGCCCGCCACCGGGCGAGCGCGGGTATCCGCCGGTCCCGCCCCCAGGTCGCGGTGCTCCCCCGGCAGCCCCGCGACCGCGGCGCAAGCGCCGGGGGCTGCGGATCTTCGCCTGGCTGATGACGGCGCTGCTGCTGGTGGTCGTCGGGTTCGTGGTCTACCTCGATTTCTCCCTCAACCGCCAGGACGTCCTCTCCGACTACGAGGGTCGACCGGCCGAGACCCCGGGCACGACCTGGCTGCTGGTGGGGTCGGACTCGCGCGAGGACCTCACCCCCGAACAACAGGCCGAGTACTCGACCGGCGACGTCGAGGGCAAGCGCACCGACACCATCATGCTGCTGCACGTGCCGGACTCGGACGCGCCGCCCACGCTCGTGAGCCTGCCCCGCGACACCGTGGCCGAGATCCCTGGCCACGGCGAGCAGAAGCTCAACGCGGCCTTCTCCTACGGCGGGGGCGCGCTGCTCACGCAGACCGTCGAGGGGCTCACGGGCATGCGGATCGACCGGTACGCCGAGATCGGCTTCGGCGGCTTCGCCGGGGTCGTCGACTCGGTGGGTGGCGTGGAGATGTGTCTCGACGAGCCGATGAACGACCCGAAGGCCGGACTGGACCTGCCGGCCGGATGCCAGACGCTCAACGGCGCCCAGGCTCTGGCGTACGTCCGCACCCGCGCCAGCGCCAATGCCGACCTGGATCGCATCGACCGGCAGCGCCAGTTCCTCTCGGCACTGCTCTCGAAGGCCTCCAGCCCGGGCACGCTCGCCAACCCGCTGCGCTCGGTCCCACTCGCGCTGAAGTCGACCGGGACGCTGATCGTGGACGACGGATGCCACCTCTGGCACCTGGGCAGCATGGGTATGGCGATGGGCTCGGGCGAACTGGTCACGACGACGGTCCCGATCGCCAGCACCCCGACGACCGACATCGGCTCGGTGGTCGTCTGGGACGAGGACGCAGCGATCGCGTTCTTCGATGCCCTGCGCGCCGACCAGCCCATTCCGGCGGAGCTGATCACCGGCGGCTGATGCGGGGTTAGGGTGACCGCATGTCCGAGCGGTACGTCACACCCCCGCACCTGAGCCCCGACGAGTTCCGCCGTCAGGGTCACGCCGTCATCGACTGGATCGCCGACTACTGGCAGCGCGTCGGGGAGCAGCCCGTGCTGTCTCAGCTCAGCCCGGGGTCGGTCCGTGACCGTCTGCCCACCGAGGCACCGATGAACGGGGAGGCCTTCGAGGCGCTGCTCTCCGACCTCGACGACGTGGTGCTACCCGGTCTCACGCACTGGCAGCACCCCCGGTTCTTCGCCTACTTCCCGGCGAATTCCTCTCCTGCCGCCGTCCTCGGCGACCTGATCTCCAGCGGCATCGGCGCACAAGGAATGCTCTGGTCGACCTCGCCTGCGGTCACCGAGCTCGAGCAGCGCGTCACCGACTGGCTCAGTGCGGCGATCGGCCTGGGCGCGTGGTCGCGCAACGACGGCCGCGGCGGCGGTGTCATCCAGGACACCGCCTCGACTGCGACCATGACCGCGCTGCTCGCGGCATTGCATCGCGCGACGGCCGGCCGGGCACGCGACGCCGGGGTGCAGGACGGCAAGGCGTATGCGGTCTAC
This sequence comes from Blastococcus sp. Marseille-P5729, assembly GCF_900292035.1. Lineage (NCBI taxonomy): Bacteria > Bacillati > Actinomycetota > Actinomycetes > Geodermatophilales > Geodermatophilaceae > Blastococcus > Blastococcus sp. Marseille-P5729. The sequence continues at coordinate 528,587 of NZ_OMPO01000001.1, forward strand.
GCATCGACCGAGGCGCATTCGTCGCTGCTGAAGGCCGCCATGATGACCGGCATCGGGTATCAGAACGTACGCCAGATACCGGTTGACCCCCGTACGCAGCAGATGGACACGACGGCGCTGCGGACGGCGATAGAACGTGACGTCGCCGAGGGCATCTGCCCGGTGATGGTGGTGTCCGCGGTCGGAACCACAGCCACCTGCGCGATCGACGACACCTTGGCCATCGGCCGGATCACAGCCGAGCACGGGATCTGGCTGCATGTCGACGCGGCGTTCGCCGGAGTGGCGGCCGTCTGCCCGGAGCATCGCCGAGTCCTCGCGGGGGTGGACGAGTACGCCGACTCGCTGGTCACCAACCCGCACAAGTGGCTGCTGACCTCCTTTGACTGCTCGGCGTTCTGGGTGCGCAACCGATCCGCGCTGACCGGCGCGCTCAGCATCCTGCCCGAGTATCTCCGCAACGCCGCGACCGCCAGCGGAGACGTGGTCGACTACCGGGACTGGCACCCCCAGCTCGGCCGCCGGTTCCGCTCGCTGAAGCTCTGGGCGGTGATGCGCACCTACGGCATCACCGGTCTGCAGGCGCACATCCGCTCCGGCATCGCGATGGCCGAGCAGCTCGAGACCCTGATCTTGCAGGACGACCGTTTCGAGCTGGTCCTCCCCCGCGCGCTGAGCCTGGTCTGCTTCGCCTTGAAGGACGCCGACCGTACCGAGCAGCTCATGAACGCCGTCAACGCCTCGGGCGTGGCGTACCTCACCCACACCAGGCTCCAGGGACGGTTCGTCATCCGGGCTAGCATCGGCGGAGTATGGACGACGCCGGCCGACATCGATCACACCTGGCAGGCCATCCAGCAGACTGTCGATCAGCTGCTCGAGACGGAGGCGTGATGGACCGGCGCACGTGGGATGTGGTCGTCGTGGGCGGCGGAGCAGCCGGTCTCAGCACGGCCTTGGTGCTCGCCCAGGCCAACCGTCAGGTGCTCGTGGTCGACGGTGGACGTCCGCGCAACCGGTTCGACGACCACATGCACGGTTATATCTCCCGCGACGGGACCGATCCCGCCGAGCTGCTCGCGATGGGACGCGAGGAGGTGGCGCGCTTCGGCGGGGAGATTCGTAGCGGCACCGTGACGCGGGCCGAGCGCCGGGAGGAGGACGGCGGGTGGCCGCGGTTCACCCTCACCGTCGACGACGGCACCGTACTCGAGGCCCGGCGCGTCGTCCTGGCGACCGGCCTGACCGATGCGCTGCCCGCCATCGACGGCATCGAGCCGTTCTGGGGAAAGGAAGTCTTTCACTGCCCCTACTGTCACGGCGTGCAGATCCGCGCCGGCGCGGTGGTCGGGGTCGTGGGGTGCGGTGCCGAGTCGGTGGCTGAGGCGCACCTGCTGCTGCAGTGGGCCGATCACGTCGTCCTGCTCACGAACGATTGCGTCGATCCGACACCGGACGACGAGGCGGGACTGCGGGCCCGGGGCATCGATCTGCACGCAGGACCGGTCCGGGCCGTGCGGGTCGAGGACGGACGGATCGCCGGCGTCCTCGTCGGTGATCAGACCCTCCCGATCGACGAGCTGCTCGTCTCGCCCTCGACCTGCCCGAATCGGGAGCTACTCGATCAGCTCGGCGTGAGCGTGGCCGACGAACCGGACGAGTGCGGGGTACAGGTCCCCTCGGACGACGGCGGTCTGACCGACGTCCGAGGCGTCTATGTGACCGGCAACCTGCGAGACTGCAACATCCAGGTCGTCGACGCCGTCGGGCACGGCGTCCGCGCCGCCATCGCGCTGAGTGCGGACCTCACCGCGGAGCTCGTCGCGGAGGCGATCGCGGGCACGAAGGGCCTGTGAGTTCAGGCGGCCGTCCTGGCAGCACGCCCGTCCTGGCAGCAGGTGCTAGTCGACCCGCAGCAGGCCCTCTTGGGCCGTGGAGGCGATGAGGCGACCGTCGTGCGACCAGATCTGGCCGGTGGAGAAGCCGCGTTCGCCTCCGCCGCTCGAGGATCCCGACTGGTAGAAGAACCACTCGTCGGCACGGAACGGGCGGTGGAACCACACGGCGTGATCGAGGCTCGCGCCCTGCACGTTGTCCCGCATCCAGGTCAGCCCGTGCCGGGTCAGTGATGAGTCCAGCAGCGTCATGTCACTGGCGTAGGTCAGCGCGCAGATGTGCAGGAACTTGTCGTCTGGCAGGTGCCCGTCGACCTTCATCCAGATCCGGTTGTAGGTCTCGTCGCTGCCGGCGGTGCGCTCCCACGGTGGCGTCGAGACGTACCGCAGCTCGACCGGCCGCGGGAGGGTGATGCCGGGCCCGATCACGTCCTCCTTGCCTGCCACGAGCTCGCGGTACGGGGTGAGCGTCTCGGGCGCCGGGACGTCCGGCATCGGGTCCTGGTGCTCGAACTTGCCCACCCTCGGGATGGTGAACGACGCGGACAGCGTGAAGATCGTCTTGCCGTGCTGGATCGCCTCGACCTGGCGGGTCGAGAAGTTGCGGCCGTCGCGAACGCGGTTGACGTGGTAGATGATCGGGATCGCCGGGTCACCCGGGCGCAGGAAGTAGGAGTGCAGGGAGTGCACCTCCCAGTCCGGGCCCATGGTCCGGCCTGCGGCGACCAGCGCCTGCCCGGCAACCTGCCCGCCGAAGGTGCGCTGCAGCGTGACGGCGGGGCTCAACCCCCGGAAGAGGTCTTCCTCGAGCTTCTCCAGGTCGAGCAGCTTGACCAGCATGTCGACGGCCAGCTGACCGTCCTGCCCAGGCGCGGCAGCGTGCCGGAGGGCGGAGAACTCCTGGGGGTGTGCCATGCGGTGATCCTAGCGAGCGGCCACGCCGGCAGTGAGACGATGTCCGGGCCGACGCACGTCGTCGCCGACCTCAGTGGTGCGCCGAGCTGGTTCATCTCCACCGGGACTGGGTGGGGCCACCCCACCCGCCGGCCACGCGATGCCCTACTCCTCGCCGAGGCGGTGCAGCCGGATGAGGTTGGTCGAACCGCTCTTGCCCGGCGGGCTGCCGGCCACCATGACGATGAGATCCTCGTGGTCGGTCATGCCGATCTCGCGCAGGGCGGTGTCGACCTGCGCGACCATGTCGTCGGTGTGCTCGACGGGATCGACGAGGAAGGTGCGCACTCCCCAGCTCAGCGCGAGCTGGTTGCGCACCTTGTCCATCGGCGTGAAGGCGATGACCGGGATGCGGGAGTGGTGGCGCGCCAGCCGTCGTACGGTATCGCCGCTCTGGGTGAACGCGGCGATCGCGTTCGCCCCGATCGCCTCGGCCACATCGCGAGCCGATCGTGCGATGACCCCCGCGTTGGTGCGGGGCTGGGTGCGCAGCTCGGGCACCCGCAGGTCGCCGCTCTCGACGGCCTGGATGATCCGGGCCATGGTTTGAACGGCCTGCACCGGGAACTGCCCGACGCTGGTCTCACCCGAGAGCATCACCGCATCGGCGCCGTCCAGGACGGCGTTCGCGACGTCGGATGCCTCGGCCCGGGTGGGCCGCGAGTGATGGATCATCGACTCGAGCATCTGGGTGGCCACGATGACCGGCTTCGCCTTCTCCCTGGCGATCTGGATCGCCAGCTTCTGGACGAGCGGGACCTCTTCGAGCGGCAGCTCGACCCCGAGGTCGCCGCGGGCCACCATCACGCCGTCGAAGGACTCGATGACCGCGTCGAGGTTCTCGATCGCCTCGGGCTTCTCCAGCTTGGCGATGACCGGGACGAGGATGCCCTCCTCGCGCATGACGTCGCGGACCAGCTCGGCATCCTCCGGTTTGCGCACGAACGACAGCGCGACGAAGTCCACCCCCAGGTGCAGGGCGAAGCGCAGGTCGGCCCTGTCCTTCTCACTCAGCGGGGGGACGCTGACGTTCACACCGGGCAGCGAGAGCCCCTTGTTGTCGGAGACAGTCCCGCCCTCGACGACCTGGACGTGCACGTCGCGGCCGGCCACCGCCGTCACCACGACCGCGACGTTGCCGTCGTCGATCAGCAGCCGGTCGCCGACCTCGACGTCCTCGGCGAGCTGGGAGTAGGTGGTGCCGATCCGCCGGTGCTGGTGGGCTCCCGGCTCGGTGGTGATGACGACGTCGTCGCCCTCGGCCCACATCACCGCGCCGTCGGCGAACTTACCGAGCCGGATCTTCGGGCCTTGCAAGTCGGCGAGGACGCCGATGGTGCGCCCGGTCGCCTCGGCAGCAGCGCGCACGTTGTCGTAGTTCGACTGGTGGTCGGCGTGGGTGCCATGGCTGAAGTTCATCCGCGCGATGTCCATACCGGCCGCGGAGAGCTGAGTGATCTGCTCGAGCGATGCGCTCGCGGGGCCGAGGGTACAGACGATCTTGGCGCTTCTGTTCACCCGACAAGCGTAGGGGAATCGCGAGCACCCATGCAGCGTGCGCACCCGGTGTTCAGTAAGTCTTCCGCCACAGGTTGACCGCGTAGTCCACGCCGTTGCCGGGGTGCTCGGCGAGGAAGGCGTCGGCGTACTCGGCGGGGAACTCGATCCGCACGACTCGCTCGAGGTCGGCGCGTGACTCGAAGCGCCAGTCCATGTCGATCGACTCGCGGATCCACCCCCGTGCGGAAAAGAAGCGCTCCACGACTCCCGGCCGGTAGTGCGACCACGCCCGCCGGCACCAGCTGCCGAAGGTCGAGCGGGTGAGGTCGTTGTCGATGATGAACGCGGTGCCGCCGCGGCGCATCACCCGGTCCAGCTCCGCCAGGCCCGGCTCGCAGCCCGGTCCGAAGAAGTACGCCCACCGGGCATGTGCGACGTCGATGCTCGCCGGAGGCAGCGGGAGCTGCTGCGCGGTGCCCTCCCGGACCCAGGCGTTGGCGACGTCGGCGACCCGCCTGGCCGCCGCCTGCAGCAGCGGCCGGTGCGGCTCGATGCCGATCACCTGCGCAGCTTCGGCGGCGAAGCGTGGGAGATAGAACCCCGTGCCGCAACCGATGTCCACCACCCGCTGACCAGCCAGTGGGTGGTGGGCGGTCATGGTGCGCCACACGGTGCCGTGCGGGTCGAGCGCCAGGTTCTCGGTCTCGTACGCGGCGGTGTGCTGCCAGATGTTCGGCGACGGGATAACGCCCCTCACCCGCGAGCGTCGTCCTCGGTGGTGGGGTTGCCGTCGGGGACCCCGGTGGGATCGCCGTCGGGGTCCCCGGTGGGATCGCCGTCGAGGTCCCCGGTGGGGTTGCCGTCGGCGTCGACGAACGCGGGGCGGTCGTCGGTGTAGGGGGTCGGCTCGCGGCCGCCCTTGACGATGATCAGGTAGGCGACCGCGCCGAGACCGACCAGCAGCGCCGTCCACACGTTGATCCGCAGTCCGAGGACGTGCACCGCGAAGTCGGTACGCATCTGCTCGATGAAGAACCGGCCAAGGCAGTACAACGCCACGTACATCGCGAACAGCCGGCCGCGCCCGATCCGGAAGCGCCGGTCGATCCAGAGCAGAGCCAGACCGACGATGATGCACCAGACGAGCTCGTACAGGAAGGTCGGCTGAAAGGTTCCGACGACCAGTGGATCGCCGGTCGAGGGATCGGTGCGCGCGACGCCGTTGGCATCGAGGTCGTGGATCTTCAGGCCCAGCGGTCCGTCGTCCGGTCCGCCGTACAGCTCGTTGTTGAACCAGTTGCCCAGCCGGCCGACGCCCTGCGCGAGAACGATGCCGGGCGCGACCGTGTCCGCGACTGAGCTCATGCGCAGGCCTTGGCGCTTTGCGGCGATGAACGCGCCGACCGCGCCGAGTGCGATCGCGCCCCAGATGCCGAGGCCACCCTCCCAGATGTACAGCGCCTTGATCGGGTCGCCGCCCTCGCCGAAGTAGGGCTGCGGGGTGGAGATCACGTGGTAGAGACGGCCTCCGATGATGCCGAACGGCACCGCCCACAGCGCCAGGTCCAGGATCTCCCCCTGCTTGCCGCCGCGGGCGACCCATCGGCGTCCGGACAGCCAGATCGCCACGATGATGCCGGCGAGGATGCACAGCGCGTAGGCACGCAGCGGGACGCCGAAGATCTCGATCTGGTTCTGCGTCGGGCTGGGGATGGTAGCGAGAACGCTCATGCGCGGGAAGTTGCCTCTCGTAGGTGCGCGACCAGCTCGCGCGCCTCGTCCAGGTCTCGGTCGACCGCGGTGACGAAGGCCGAGCCGACGATGACGGCATCGGCGTACGACGCGACCTCGCGGACGTGCTGCGGGGTACGGACTCCGAGGCCGACGCCGATCGGCAGGTCGGTGCACTGCCGGGTGCGGGCGACCAGCTGCGGGGCGAGCTGGCCGATCTCCTGACGCGCGCCGGTGACGCCCATCGTGGAGGCGGCGTATATGAAGCCGGTGCACTGCTCGACGGTCATCTGCAGCCGCTGGGGGGTGGACGACGGGGCGACCAGGAAGATCCGGTCGAGGCCGTGCGCGTCGCTGGCGACCAGCCACTCCTCTGCCTCGTCCGGAATGAGGTCGGGGGTGATCAGGCCGCGGCCGCCGGCATTGGCGAGGTCGCGCGCGAACGCGTCCACGCCGTACCGGGTGACCGGCGCCCAGTAGGTCATCACGACGGGTACGCCGCCGTGCTGCGCGGCGGACTCGACCACCTGCAGCAGGTCGGCGATCTTCGTGCCGTCGGCGAGTGCCTTGTCGGCGGCCGCCTGGATGGTGGGGCCGTCCATCACCGGGTCGCTGTAGGGCATGCCGACCTCGACGATGTCGCACCCGCCGTCGATCAGCGCGCGGAAGGCGTCGGGGCTGGTAGCCCGTGACGGGAAGCCGGCGGGCAGATAGCCGACGAGGGCGGCGCGGTTCTCGGCCTTGGTGCCGGCGAAGACGTCGGCGAGGGTGGGGGTGACGCTCATGTCGTGTGGGTCACCCCGATCACATCGAACCACTTGCCCGCGGTGGCGACGTCCTTGTCGCCGCGTCCGGACAGGTTGACCAGCAGGGTCGCGTCCGGACCGTACTCGGGGGCGAGCCGGATGGCGCCCGCGAGCGCGTGCGAGGACTCGATCGCGGGGATGATGCCCTCCGTGCGGCACAGCAGCGCGAAGGCATCCATCGCCTCGGTGTCGGTGACCGGCTCGTAAACGGCGCGCCCGGAGTCCTTCAGGTAGGCGTGCTCGGGGCCGACCCCGGGATAGTCGAGGCCGGCGGAGATCGAGTGCGACTCGAGGGTCTGGCCGTCGGCGTCCTGCAGCACGTACGACTTCGATCCATGCAGGACGCCGACCCCGCCCTTGGTCAGGGTCGCCGCCGTGCGGTCGGTCTCGGCGCCGTCACCGGCGGCCTCCAGCCCGTAGAGCTTGACGCCGGGGTCGGAAAGGAAGCCGGCGAAGATCCCGATCGCGTTGGAGCCGCCGCCGACGCAGGCCAGGACGGCGTCCGGCAGACCGCCGTACTGCTCGAGGCACTGCTGGCGGGCCTCCTCGCCGACGACGGAGTTGAAGTCACGCACCAGCATCGGGAAGGGATGCGGGCCACCCACCGAGCCGATGCAGTAGTGAGTGGAATCGACGCTGGCCACCCAGTCGCGGAAGGCCTCGTTCATCGCGTCCTTGAGGGTCCGCGATCCGGAGCGGACGGCGACGACCTCAGCGCCGAGCAGCCGCATCCGGGCCACGTTCAGCGCCTGGCGGTCGGTATCGACCTCGCCCATGTAGACCGTGCACTCCAGTCCCATGAGGGCTGCGGCCGTCGCGGTGGCAACGCCGTGCTGCCCGGCGCCGGTCTCGGCGATCATCCGGGTCTTGCCCATCTTCTTGGTCAGCAACGCCTGACCGAGGACGTTGTTGATCTTGTGCGCACCGGTGTGGTTGAGGTCCTCGCGCTTGAGCAGGATGCGACAGCCGAGCTCGGCGGAGAGCCGCCTGGCGTGATAGAGCAGGCTGGGCCGCCCGGCGTACCCGCGCAGCAGCTCGGCGTACTCGGCGTTGAACTCAGGATCGGTCTTGGCCTTCTCGTAGAACTCGGTGAGCTGGTCGATCGCCGCGACGAGCGCCTCGGGGATGAACCGCCCGCCGAACTGGCCGTAGTAGCCACGACCGTCGGGGACGGAGGGATTGTTGATCATCGGGACTTTCCAGGCGTGGCGGGATGCTCTCCCGCAGTGACGAGTGCGGCGACTGCGTGCCGCGGGTCGCCGGCGGTGACCAGGCCCTGCCCCACCAGCACCGCGTCGGCGCCGGCCTTGGCGTAGGCGATCAGGTCGCGCGGATCGCGCACCCCCGATTCGGCGATCTTCAGCACGCTGCTCGGCAGGCCGGGCGCGATGCGCTCGAAGGTGGACCGGTCGACCTCGAGGGTCTTCATGTTGCGGGCATTCACGCCGATGACGGTGGCGCCGGCCTGCAGCGCTCGATCGGCCTCCTGCTCGTCGTGGATCTCGACCAGCGCGGTCATGCCCAGCGACTCGACGCGCTCACGCAGACCGACCAGCGCATCCTGGTCGAGCGCCGAGACCATGAGCAGCACGATGTCGGCGCCGTACGCCCGCGCCTCGTGCACCTGGTAGGAGGAGACGACGAAGTCCTTGCGCAGCACGGGGATCGACACGGTCTTGCGGACGGCAGCGAGGTCCTCCAGCGACCCACCGAAGCGCCGCTGCTCGGTCAGCACGCTGATCGCGCGGGCTCCCCCGGCCTCGTACTCGGCGGCCAGGTGGGCCGGGTCGGCGATGTCGGCCAGCGGGCCGGCCGACGGGCTGGCGCGCTTGACCTCGGCGATGACCGCGACACCGCCGCTGTCCAGCGCGGCGTACGCGTCCAGTGCCGCGGGGACTTCCTGGCAGCGCTTCTTCAGCTCATCGAGGGTCACCTGCGCCTGGCGCGCCGCGACGTCCTCGCGGACACCGGCGATGATCTCGTCGAGAACAGTCACCTGGAAACCTCACATCTGCTCGTCACGTGACCTACAACGGTAGTCACGACGCCGCGGCTCATGTCACGCACCCGTTGCGCTGGCTCTGGTAGACAGAGTGCTAGGGCCTCGGGAAGGGATCGCACGTGGACTGGTCGGACCTGGCGCACACCTCCGGGGACGTGCGCATCGACCGTCTCGCGGGCGAGCCGCCCACCTTCGAGCTGAGCGACCGCGGTCGGTATCTAGGAGTGTGCGGTGTCGAGGTCCGGGATGCCTCGGTGGCCCGGCTGAGCTGGGAGCTGACCGCCGGGTCGGTCGGCACCACCGCTCACGCGGTGCGGGTCTTGATCGAGGCGCTCTACACCCGGCAGGCGATCAGCCGGGTCGAGGTCGTGGTCGACAACGCCGACCCCCGCGAGGTGCAGATCGCGATGCGCACCGGTCTGCGCCGCGAGGGGGTGCTGCGCGGCGGTCTGCGCCGCGAGGACGTCATGGTGGACGGCGCGCTGTTCGCCGGCGTCGCCGGGGACCCGGCCCCGACTTCCCCCGGCGGGTACACCTACATGCTCGACTCGGTGATGCCGCTCAAGCGGCTGATCTCGCACGTGGTAATGACCGACCCGGCCGGGCGGATCCTGCTGTGCCAGACCACCTTCAAGAAGGACTGGGAGCTGCCCGGTGGCATCGTCGAGCCGGGTGAGTCCCCCGTACTCGCGGCGCGGCGAGAGGTGGCCGAGGAGATCGGCATCGAGCTCTCGTTGGGCCGGTTGCTGGCGTTGGACTGGCTTCCGCCGTACCTCGGCTGGAGCGACGCGATCGAGGTGCTGTACGACGGGGGCGAGCACGACGTCGACCTGGTCTCCCGGCTGGTGTGCGACACCCGCGAGATCAAGCAGGCGGCATGGTTCGCCGTGGACGAGATCGCCTCGGTGGTGTCGCCCTTGAACGCGCGCCGGCTGCCGCTGCTGATCCCGCAGAAGCCCGAGCGCACCCTGCACCTGGAGGCCGGCCAGCTCGCCGAGTGAGCAGTCGCGTGACTACTCGGTCGGGTCCTCGCCGCGATCGATCGAGGACCACATGCTTCGATCGCGTACCGCGCCATCCTGGGCTTCCTCCGGCGTACGACTCGCCGGGCCGGTTGGGGCCCGGGGCCGTTCGTACTTGCTGCCCATCCGGGGAAGCCGGCGGCTGGTGAGGACGACGGCCAGCCCCGCGCCCGCGGTGAGCGCCACGCCCAGCATCGCCAGCGGACCGGCGATCGCCGATGCCTCCGGCGCGTCGTCCGCGGAGTGCCGGGCGCCGTCTTCGCTCATCGCCGCGCTGGCCTCCGCAGCGGGTGTGGCCACCCATTGGTAGAGCGCCACGCCGGTCCAGACCGCGGTGATGAGCAGGATCGTGCCCACGATCCGCCGGCCCAGCGGCCCGGTCGCCAGCACGGCGACGACCGCGGCGAGCGCGAGCAGCCCGAGCGCCAGGGTCATCGGGACGGCGTCCGCCCCGGTCATGGAGTAGGCCACGGCAGGCAGCGGCGCCTCCCGCTCGACTAGCTCTACCCGCCACACCAGCGACGAGCTCCACAGGAGCACTGCGCCGCCCAGGACCAGCAGACCAAGCAGGATCGTCAGCAGACGCCGCGAGCGCCGGCCGTCGTCGGTCATCGGCGCACCGCCGGGCGCAGCCGCGAGGCGGTCTGCACCGCAGTGAGGGCCGCGCGCGCCTTGTTCTGGGTCTCGAGCTCCTCCAGATGCGGCTGGGAGTCGGCGACCACTCCCCCGGCCGACTGCACGTACGCCTTGCCGTCCTTCAGCAGAGCGGTGCGGATGCAGATCGCCATGTCGAGGTCACCGGCTGCCGAGAGGTAGCCGACCGCCCCACCGTAGATGCCGCGGCGGACCGGCTCGAGGTCATCGATGATCTGCATCGCCCGTACCTTCGGAGCGCCGGTGAGCGTGCCGGCCGGGAAGCAGGACAGCAGCACGTCGAAGGCGTCCTTGCCCTCGGCGACGTCGCCTACGACGGTCGAGACGATGTGCCAGACGTGGCTGTAGCGCTCGACCGCCCCGAGCTCGGTGACCTTCACCGTGCCCGGCGCGCACACCCGGCCGAGGTCATTGCGGGCGAGGTCGACGAGCATCACGTGCTCGGCCCGCTCCTTGGGGTCGTTCACGAGCTCGTCGGCGAGCTCCTGGTCGCGCTCCGGTGTATCTCCCCGCTTGCGGGTGCCGGCGATCGGGTGCAGCACCGCCTCGCCGTCCTTGACCGTCACCAGCGCCTCGGGCGAGCAGCCCACGATGTCGAACCCGTCGGCGCGAACGAGGTACATGTACGGCGACGGGTTCAGCAACCGCAGCACCCGGTACACCTCGAGCGGCTCGGCGTCCGTGTCGACCTCGAAGCGCTGGCTGATCTGCACCTGGAAGACGTCGCCGTCCCGCACGTGCTCGAGTGCCCGCTGCACCGCCGGCTGGTAGTCACCTTCCGGCGTCCGGGAGCGCACGAGCACGTCGTCGGCGTCGGGATCCTCCTCGAGCAACGAGGCGGACGCCGGGCGGGCGAGGTCCGCCGCCATCGCGTCAAGACGCGCGAGCGCGTCGGCGTACGCCGCATCGACCTGCGCCTCGGTCATCTCGGCGGACACAAACTCGGTGGCCACCAGCATGACGGTGCCGTCGTGATGGTCCACCACGGCGAGGTCGGAGACCAGCAGCATCGACAGCAGCGGGATGCCGAGATCGTCGACGGCCTTGTCGCCGACCGGTTCGATCAGCGTGGCGACGTCGTAGCCGAGGTAGCCGACCAGCCCACCGGCGAGCGCGGGCAGGCCCTCGTCGTGCGGCGAGCGGATCGCCCGCCAGGTCTGGGCGAGCACGTCGAGCACGGGTCCCTCGGTGGGGACGCCGGCGGGTGGCCTACCGTTCCACACCGCCTGGCCGTCGCGCTCGCTGAGCGTGGCGATCGCGCGGACGCCGACGAAGGAGTAGCGCGACCAGGAGTGGCCGCGCTCGGCGGACTCCAGCAGGAAGGTGCCCACTCCGCCGGCGAGCTTGCGGTAGACGCTCACCGGGCTCTCGCCGTCGGCCAGCAGGGTGCGGGTGACGGGAATGACGCGGTGGGTGGCGATCCGCGCGGCGAACTCCTCCCGCGTGGGGGTGACCGCGCCGATGCGGCTCACGCGCCCACCTCCAGCGCGCCCGAGTCGAAGCAGGTCGCATCACCGGTGTGACAGGCGGGCCCGGTCTGGGCGACCTTGACCAGCACGGCGTCACCGTCGCAGTCAAGCGCCACGGACCTCACCTGCTGTACGTGCCCGCTGGTCTCGCCTTTGACCCAGTACTCCTGCCTGCTACGTGACCAGTAGGTGGCACGGCCCGTGGTGAGGGTGCGGTGCAGCGCCTCGTCGTCCATCCAGCCCACCATCAGCACCTCGCCGGTGTCGTGCTGCTGCACGACGGCGGCGACGAGGCCAGCGGCATCGCGCTTGAGCCGCGAGGCGATGGCGGGGTCGAGCGCGGAGCGCTCAGCGGGAATGCGAGAAGACATGCCGACCATTGTCGCAACTGCCGCACGAACGGCTGCAGCCGCGCCCGTGACGGACGCGGCTGCAGCGTGTGGCTCAGGTGGTGACTAGTCCTCGTAGCCGGCGGCGCGGGCCGCCTCCTTGCGCGCCAGCCACTTCTCGACGTCCTTGCTCTTGGCCAGGAAGATCAGCAGCCCGGCGAGCAGGATCGAGATGATGAAGTAGACCAGTAGGGTCGCGATGCCCTCGCCCTCGAGAGCGATCAGCGACGAGATGAGGCCGAGCAGCTGCGAGACGATGTAGATGATCGCTGCGAGCACGATCCACTTGTTCGTCTTGCCGCCGAGCAGCTGAATCGCGCCGAAGAACACCATCAGCGAGGCGACCACGATGCCGATCACGGAGACGAACTGCAGGACCAGCGGAAAGCCGTCGATTGAACCCGAACCGAACAGGCCCGACTCGGCGGCGCCGGTCAACAGAATCAATGCGTACGCGGAGATGAAGAAGCCGATGGTGCCGAAGACGAAGCCGAGCACGGCCGCAGCGGTCGCGGTACCGGGTCGGTTGCCCGACGGCGGCTGACCGTAGCCCTGCGGGGCGGGCGGGAATCCGCCGTACTGCTGGCCGTAGCCCTGCTGACCGCCGTACTGGGGCGCGCCGCCGTACTGCTGACCGCCGTACTGCTGACCGCCGTACTGCTGACCGCCGTACTGCTGACCGTAGCCACCCTGGCCGTAGCCACCCTGGCCGTACTGCTGGGTCTGCTGGCCGTCGTAGGACGGCTGACCGCCCGTGGTGGGCTGCGAGCCGGTCGACGGGCTCGAATAACCGTGCTGGTTGGAGCCGGCGGGATCCTGGCTCGGGGTGGAGCCGGTATTCGGGAAGCTCATGGGGACCTTCAATTCCTCGTATTCCGTGCCGAACGGGCACCCGCTTCGGCGTAGGTCTAACAGTAATGGCATCGGCAGTACATGTCGCACCAGAGCACGCGTGTCGAGGCGTGTTCGCGCAGTCGTCACTCCCACGATGTTTGTCGTACTGCCGTCCGACTGCCGAGGGGCGCGGGTTCGTTCCCCGCCCGCCACTCAGGCGCGGATCGTGATGCCGCGCGTTGCCATGTCGGCCTTGACCTCGCCGATCGTCATCTCGCCGAAGTGGAAGACGCTCGCGGCGAGGACGGCGTCCGCGCCGGCCTGCACCGCCGGGGCAAAGTGCTCGACCGCGCCGGCCCCACCGCTGGCGATGATCGGGATCCGAACCTCGCGTCGCATCGTCTCGATCAGCTCGATGTCGAAGCCGTCCTTGGTGCCGTCGCGGTCCATCGAGTTCAGCAGGATCTCTCCGGCGCCTAGCTCGGCCGCTCGGATCCCCCACTCGATCGCGTCCAGCCCCGCGGACTTCCGGCCACCATGGGTCGTGACGCCGAATCCGGACGGCTGGCCGGCCTCGCGCCGCACATCGAGGGAGAGCACGAGCACCTGCGAGCCGAACCGATGCGCGATCTCGCTGATCAGCTCGGGGCGGGCGATCGCGGCGGTGTTGACCCCGACCTTGTCGGCGCCGGCCCGCAGCAGGTTGTCGACGTCCGCCGTGGTGCGCACTCCGCCGCCGACCGTCAGCGGGATGAAGACCGACTCTGCCGTACGGCGCACGACATCGTAGGTCGTCTCGCGGTTGCCCGAGGATGCCGTCACGTCCAGGAAGGTCAGCTCGTCGGCGCCTTGCGCGTCGTACCGGGCGGCCAGCTCGACCGGGTCGCCGGCATCGCGGAGGTTCTCGAAGTTCACGCCTTTGACGACGCGTCCGGCATCGACGTCCAGGCAGGGGATGACCCTGGTGGCCAGGGACATCAGTCGATCGCCGCGAGCGCCTGCGGCAGGGTGAAGTTGCCCTCGTAGAGCGCGGTGCCGACGATCGCTCCTTCGACCCCGATCCCGGTGAGCTGGGCGATCTGCCGGATGTCGTCGAGGGTGGTGATGCCGCCGCTGGCGACGACGGGCTTGTTCGTCCGCTCGCAGACCTGGCGCAGCAGGTGCACGTTGGGCCCCTTGAGCATGCCGTCCTTCTCGACGTCCGTGACGACATAGCGCGCGCAGCCGTCGCGTTCGAGGCGGTCGAGGACCTCCCACACATTGCCGCCCTCTGCGGTCCACCCGCGGGCGGCGAGGCGTTCGCCGCGGACGTCGAGACCGATCGCGATCCGATCACCGTGCTCCCCGATGATCCGGCTGCACCACTCGGGATGCTCCAGAGCGGCGGTGCCGATGTTGACCCGGGTGCAACCGGTCGAGAGCGCGGCCTCGAGCGACTCGTCGTCGCGGATGCCGCCGGACAGCTCGACCTTGATGTCCATCCGGCCGACGATCTCGCGGATGACTTCACGGTTTTCGCCGCGTCCGAACGCGGCGTCGAGGTCGACCAGATGCAGCCATTCGGCACCGTCGTTCTGCCAGTTCATCGCGGCGTCGAGAGGATCACCGTAGGTCTTGCCGGAGCCGGCCTTCCCGCGGACGAGCTGCACGGCCTTGCCTTCGACGACGTCGACGGCAGGCAGCAGCTCGAGACGGGGGCCGGCAGTGGGCGCAGAGGTGTTCACAGGGTCTCCATCCAGTTGGCGAGGAGGTGGGCTCCGGCGTCGCCGGACTTCTCGGGGTGGAACTGCGTCGCGCTCAACGACCCGCGCTCGTATGAGGCGATGAATGTCTCGCCGTAGGTGCAGGTCGTGACCACCGCGTCGTCCGATGTGGACTTCGCGGCGTAGCTGTGTACGAAGTAGAAGCGGGTGTCGGCGTCCATTCCTTTGTGCAGCTGGGATTCGGGATGTGCGTCGACGATGTTCCATCCCATGTGCGGCAGGATCTCGGCCTTGACGTGGGCGACCTGTCCTTGCATCGCGGCGACGCCATCGCACTCCACGCCGTGCTCGATGCCGCGCTCGAACATGATCTGCGCGCCGACGCAGATGCCGAGGACTGGCCGGCCGGCATCGATGCGTTCGTGGATCACCGGCAGAGCGCCGATCGCTTTGATGCCTCCCATGCACGCCTCGAAGGCGCCCACGCCCGGGACGACCAGCCCGTGGCAGTCGCGCGCGCGGCCCAGGTCTGCGGTGACCTCGACGGATCCGCCGACGCGCTCCAGGGCTCGCTGCGCAGAGCGGATGTTGCCGAACCCGTAGTCGAGGACGACGACGTCCCGGTCGGTCACAGAGCACCCTTCGTGCTCGGGATCTCGTCAGTGCGCGGATCGGGCTCGACCGCCTCACGCAGGGCGCGGGCGAGCGCCTTGAACTGCGCCTCGACGACGTGGTGCGGATCGCGGCCGGAGACGACGTTCATGTGGATGCACATGCGGGCATTCAGCGCGAGCGTCTCGAGGATGTGCTGTGTCAGCGATCCCATGTACAGCGGCGGAGTCCCACCGATCGCGACATACTGCTGCCCCTCCGGCTCACCCGTGTGCACGCAGTACGGCCGGCCCGAGACGTCGACGACGCAGTGCGCGAGCGCCTCGTCGAGTGGGATCGTCGCCTGGCCGAACCGGCGGATCCCCCGCTTGTCGCCGAGGGCCTGCATGAGCGCCTCACCGAGCACGATGGCGGTGTCCTCGATGGTGTGGTGCCCGTCGATCTCGAGGTCACCGGTCGTGGTGACCTTCAGATCGATCAGCGAGTGCTTCGACAGCGCGGTCAGCATGTGGTCGTAGAAGCCGACCCCGGTGGAGATCTCGCTCTTGCCCGTGCCGTCGAGGTCGAGCTCGACGGTGACGCTGCTCTCGCTCGTCGTCCGCTCGATGCGCGCGGTGCGCCCCATGGTGTGTGCTCCCTGATCGTGCGATCTGGCCGCAGCCTCGTGCTGCCGCCGAGGATCCATTCTCCCCGACGAGCGCGGTCGTGCGCCAACCGGTGCCGACGGAGACGTCCATCCCGTCAGGGGGATGGAATCCGCGCGGATGGTCATCGAACCGGCTGCGTGGCTTCTGTGACTCCCTGACGAGAATCATGGTCCAGTGTCGCCCCGGTCAGCCAGCCAGTGAGCCGTCGAAGCCCAGCGCATCGGCGAGCGCGTCGAGGAATGCCGTGGTCTCCTCGGGCGTGCCGGCGTTGACTCGCAGATGGCCCGGGATGCCGACGTCGCGGATCAGCACGCCGCGATCCAGTAGCGCCTGCCAGGTCGCCTGGGCGTCGTCGAGCCCGCCGAACAGCACGAAGTTCGAGTCGCTCGGCACCGGCTCGAGCCCCCATCTCGCGAGCGTGTCGACGATCCGGTCACGCTCGGCCTTCAGCGCCGCGACGTTCGACAGCAGGATGTCGCTGTGCGCTATCGCCGCGTTGGCGGCTGCCTGCGTGAGCGTCGAGAGATGGTAGGGCAGACGCACCAGCCGTAGGCCGTCGACGATCGCCGGGTCGGCGGCGAGGTAGCCCACGCGCGCTCCGGCGAACGCGAACGCCTTGCTCATCGTCCGGCTGACGATCAGTCGCGGGTTCTCGGCGAGCAGCTGCAGGGCGCTCGGGGTGCCCGGCCGCGCGAACTCGAAGTAGGCCTCGTCGACCACGACGATGCCGCGGGAGGTCTCCAGCACCGTCGAGATCACCTCCGGCGCCATCGCGGTGCCGGTCGGGTTGTTCGGCGAGCACAGGAACACGACGTCCGGATCGTGCTCGCGCACCTGCTGCGCGGCGGCGTCCGCGGCGAGGTCGAAGTGCTCGTCACGCTCCCCCGACACCCAGCGGGTGCCGGTGGCAAGTGAGATCAGCTCGTGCATCGAGTACGACGGGACGAATCCCAGTGCGGTGCGGTCCGGGCCGCCGTACGCCATGAGGATGTGCTGCAGCACCTCGTTGGACCCGTTGGCGGCCCAGAGCATCTCGATCGGCAGCCGTACCCCGGCCTGCTGCTCGAGGTAGGAGGCGAGCGATGTGCGCAGCTCGGTGAACTCGCGGTCTGGGTACCGGTTCAGGGTGACGGCCTCGGCTTCGATCGCCTCCACGATGGACCGGACGACGACGGCCGGCAGGTCGAAGGCGTTCTCGTTGGTGTTCAGCCGCACCGGGACGTCGAGCTGCGGGGCGCCGTACGCCGACATCCCCCGGAACTGCGGACGCAGCAGCTCGCGCGCGAGGCCGGCGTTGGCCGAGCGGGACTCGCTCATAGCTCGGGGAACCGGGCGCGGATCGCCGCACCGTGGGCGGGCAGGTCCTCGGCGTCCGCGAGGTTCACGATGTGGGTTGCGACCGCGCGCAGCGCCTGCTCGTCGTAGTCGACCACGTGCACCCCCTTCAGGAAGGACTGCACGGACAGCCCCGACGAGTGCCGCGCGCAGCCACCGGTCGGCAGCACGTGGTTGGAGCCCGCGCAATAGTCACCGAGCGGCACCGGCGAGTAGGGGCCGACGAAGATGCAGCCGGCGTTGCGCACCCGGGCCGCATCGCCCTTGCTGTCGGCGGTCTGCACTTCCAGGTGCTCCGCGGCATACGCATCGACGACCTTCAGGCCTTGCTCGATGTCGTCGACCAGGACGACGCCGGACTGCTCGCCGCCGAGCGCGGTGCGGATCCGCTCGACGTGCTTGGTCTGCTCGATCTGCGCCTGCAGCGCCACGTCGACCTTCCCGGCGAACGCCTCGCTGGGGGTCACGAGCACCGAGCCGGCCAGCGGGTCGTGCTCGGCCTGGCTGATGAGATCTGCGGCGACGTGCGCGGCGTCCGCGGTGTCGTCGGCGAGGACGGCGATCTCGGTCGGCCCCGCCTCCGAGTCAATGCCGATCAGGCCACGCAGCATCCGCTTCGCCGCGGTCACATAGATGTTGCCGGGGCCCGTCACCATGTCAACCGGCTCGTTCTCCTCGGTGCCGTAGGCGAACATCGCGACCGCCTGCGCGCCGCCGACGCCGTACACCTCGTCGACGCCGAGCAGCGCACACGCGGCGAGGATGGTCGGGTGCGGCTTGCCGCCGAACTCCCGCTGTGGGGGCGATGCGACGGCGATCGACCCGACGCCGGCAACCTGCGCCGGGACGACGTTCATCACGACACTCGACGGGTAGACCGCCAGCCCGCCCGGCACGTACAACCCGACGCGGTCGACCGGGATCCACTTCTCCGTCACCGTCGCCCCGGCACCGAGCTCGGTCACCGTCTCCGCGCGCCGCTGGTCCTCGTGCACCTTGCGGGCCCGGGCGATCGCCTCGTCGAGTCCGGCACGCACGTCGGGGTTGAGGTTCTCCAGCGCGGCGGCGATGTCGGCGGGATCGACCCGCAGGTGATCGATCACGACACCGTCGATGCGGGCCGTGATCTCCTTGACCGCCTGGGCGCCCCGCGCCTCGACGTCCTCGACGATCGGCTCGACGGTCGCGATGGCGCGCTCGACGTCGATCTCGGCCCGTGGCACAGCGCGTCGCAGCTGCGCGGTGCGCAGCTGCTGGCCGCGCAGGTCGATGGTGCGTAGGATCTGGCTCATCTCATCAGGTTACGACCGGCCGGAGGATTGCCTGCCTCACAGTCCCGGATGACGCCGTCGCGGACGTCGACCCATCGGCTTGTCAAGTGGACGGGCCGAGACCTGTGAACAGCGGCTGGGTTGTCCACACCCGTACTCGCCAACACCGGGACAGTCGGCTACCGTCCGTAGATTGCGCTGCATGAGCTTGATCGAGCACGAGAGCAGCGCGGACGCCGGCAGTGGCGACGCCGCCGTCCGGCTCGCCGGGCTCGAGGCCGGCAACGCGGCGGAGAGCGAGCTCGCGCGGCTCGCACACCGCCTGCTCGAGCTCGCCACCGGCCTGGACGGCCGAGAGGGGTTCTCGGCGGCGATCGCCGGCATCGACGCGATCGAGACACTCGTCTCCGCGGCGGAGGCCGGCAAGATGCGGCTGATCGGGCAGGCACACGCCTGCGCGGAGCAGGCCCTCGCCGACGGCGAGGTCGCCCCCGGCGACGTGATCCGGCACGCCGACGGAGCGAGCGATCGGGTCATGACCCGGACCCAGATCACCGCCGCCCAGCTCGGGCCGGTGCTGCGCATGACCCCCGGGCCCGCGGCTGGCTTGGTCACGCGGGCCGTCACACTGACGCGTGACCTGCCCCTCACGTTGGGACGGCTGCAGTCCGGTGAGCTGAGCGGGTGGCACGCGAAGCTCGTCACGGACGCCGCGCTCACCGTGTCGCACGACGACCGCCCCGATCTCGACCGGATGGTCTGCGGCGCACCGCTCGCCGCGGGGGTCGCCGGGCTGGGCGGGCACCGCGCCGCGGTCCGCGTGGTAAACAAGCGGATCGACGCCGCCCTGCAACAGCTCGATGCCCCTACTCAGACCCAGACGAAGCGCAAGCAGGGGCACACCGGCCGGCACATCGAGTTCGGCAAGCCGACCGACGACGGGATGATGGGCCTGTTCGGCTCGCTGCCGGCGCCCGCCGCTCGCGCGATCGACACCCTGCTGGACGACCTGGCCCGCACTGCCCCCGACGGTGATCCCCGCACCCACGAGCAGCGGCGGGCAGACGCCTTCCTGACGCTGTTCAGCGGGCCGGCCGCCCTGTCACCGGCCGCCCGGCCGTCCGAAGAGCAGGGCGCACCCGCTTACGACGAGGCCGGGCAGTACACCGTCGTGGACCAGCGGCAGAATGCCGACGTTGGAGGTCGGCCATCGACAACCCACGGCCAAGGTGCGCGACGCCGTCCTGAACCGAGACGGTCGCTGCCGCTATCCCGACTGCGAACGCGTGGCCTCGCTCGACCTCGATCACATCCGTCCGTGGCGGGACGATCGTCCTGCGGCCGGGCAGAGCGCTGCGGAGAACCTGCAGTCGCTGTGCCGCGAGCATCACCGCGCCAAGCATCAGCTGCGGTGGGAGGTCCGGATGCAGCCCGACGGCAGCATCGTCTGGCGCAACAACCTGCTGGACATCACCGCCACCACCCGGCCCGGCGGATGACCCCGTTCCGCTCAGCTCGCCTCGGCGGGATCGGCCGTCCCACCGTCTCCTACAGCGCGAGAAGGGTCGACGAGGTCGCTGCGGTCGGCGAGGATGACCAGGGCGATGTACGTGAGCGTGGCCGCGACGGCCGCCACCCACATCGAGCTCGTCCCTGTGAGCACCGGCGCCTTCAGGTACTCGGAGCCCAGCTCCACCTCCGAGTCGAAGCCCCGCAGCGACACGACCACGACCCAGACCACGATCCCGAAGCCGGTCTGCAGCGCGGCCACCACCACGGCCACCGCCAGACCGAGGGGTCCGCGCCATAGGCCGCGTCGCCACCACAGCACGGTCGTCAGGATCGCCAGAGCGCCCATCGCGATCGTGAACCACACCTCGGCGCTCACCCGCATCTCGTCCTGCGAGTTCACCGGCAGGTCACCGATCTCCGTGCTGATCTCGCGCGAACCGGGCGCCAGCATCGCGCAGACGGCCGCGACGATCGCGGCCGCGGCCAGCACCAGCAGGATGAGGCGAAGCGCTCGAGCTGCATCACGACGTGCAGTCATGAGGCGCGGTGGGTCACTGGACGAAGCCCTCGGTGCCGAGCAGTGCCTTCACATCACCGACGAGGGACGGGGAGCGGCTCACCCGCAGCTGCTCGCCCAGCTTGACCGTGTGCACTCGCTCACCGTTGATGACCCGTAGGTGGACGTCGACCATCCCCGCGTGCCCCGCGAGCACCTGCTTGAGACGGGAGACGACCGGCGGGGTGCAGCGCAGCGCCTGCACCTGCAGCACCACGGGTCCGGTGTTGTCCTTCGACAGGTCCGGCAACGACAGGTCGGCGACCCGGATCTTCGGGGCCTCGTCGTTCTCGATCGCGACCCGCCCCGAGACGACGACGACCTGGTCCTCTGCGACGAGGTGGCCGACCGTCTCGTAGGTGCGGGCGAAGATGAACACCTCGACCGAGCCCTCGAGATCCTCGACGGTCGCCTTGGCCCAGTACTGGCCCTGCTTGTTGATCTTGCGCTCGACGCCGGTCAGGATGCCGGCCACCGTGACGACGTCCTTGTCGTGGTACGCGCCCTCCTCGTGCAGGCCGGCGATGGAGGTGTCGGCGGCGCTGGCAAGCACGTGCTCGAGCCCGTGCAGAGGATGATCGGACACGTACAGGCCCAGCATGTCGCGCTCGAAGCTGAGCTTCTCTCGCTTGGGCCACTCATGCGGCGGGATCGCGACCTCGAACTTGGTCGAGTCCGAGGCCTCGTTGTCATCGTCCCCGCCCATGGATCCGAACAGGTCGAACTGGCCCATCGCCTCCTGCTTCTTGACGTCGGCGACCGCATCGATGGCCTCCGCATGGATCTGCATCAGGCCACGACGCGGATGCTCCAGCGAATCGAAGGCCCCCGACTTGATCAGGGACTCCACGACGTTCTTCTTGCACGCCTGCTGGTCGACTTTGCGCAGGAAGTCGTGGAAGGAGGTGAACTCGCCCTTGTCGTCGCGGGCACCGACGATCAGATCGACGACATTGCCACCGACACCACGGACCGCGGCCATGCCGAACCGGATGTCGGTGCCGACCGGGGTGAAACGCGCGTAGGACTCGTTGACATCGGGCGGTAGCACCTTGATGCCCATGCGGCGGCACTCCCCCAGGTACACCGCCATCTTGTCCTTGTTCTCCCCCACGCTGGTCAGCAGCGCGGCCATGTACTCCGAGGGGTAGTGCGCCTTGAGGTAGGCCGTCCAGTAGGACACCACGCCGTACGCCGCCGAGTGCGCCTTGTTGAAGGCATAGTCCGAGAACGGCAGCAGGATGTCCCACAGCGTGGTGATCGCGGCGTTCGAGTAACCCCGCTCGCGCATCCCACCGGAGAAGATCTCGAACTGCTTGTCCAGCTCGGCCTTCTTCTTCTTGCCCATCGCGCGGCGCAGCAGGTCCGCCTGGCCGAGCGTGTAGCCGGCGACCTTCTGCGCGATCGCCATGACCTGCTCCTGGTAGACGATCAGCCCGTAGGTCTCGCCGAGGATGTCCTCGAAGGCCTCGGCGAGCTCGGGGTGGATTGGCACCACCGGCTCGCGGCCGGTCTTGCGGCGGGCGTACTTGTTATGTGAGTCGGCACCCATCGGGCCGGGTCGGTACAGCGCGCCGACCGCGGAGATGTCCTCGAAGCAGTCCGGACGCATCGAGCGCAGCAACGCCCGCATCGGACCGCCGTCGAGTTGAAATACGCCGAGAGTGTCGCCGCGCGCCATCAGCTCGTACGTGAGCGCGTCGTCGAAGGGCAGGTCCTCCAGGACGACGTTCTCGTCCCGGTTGATCTTGATGTTGTCCAGGGCGTCGTCGAGCACCGTCAGGTTGCGCAGGCCCAGGAAGTCCATCTTGATCAGGCCGAGCGTCTCGCAGGTCGGGTAGTCGAACTGCGTGATGATGGCGCCGTCCGCCTCGCGCTTCATCAGCGGGATGACGTCCATCAGGGGCTCGGAGGACATGATCACCCCCGCGGCGTGGACGCCGGTACCGCGCCGCAGCCCCTCGAGGTCCTTCGCCGTGTCGACGACCTCCTTGTACTCGGCATTCCCGTCGTACAGCCCGCGGAACTCCTGGCCCTCGTTGTAGCGCTCGTGGCTGGAGTCCCACATCTTCGACAGCGGCACGCCCTTGCCCATGACGTCCGGGGGCATCGCCTTGGTGAGGATGTCACCGACGGCGTACGGCTTGTCGAGCACGCGGGCGGCGTCCTTCACGGCGTTCTTGGCCTTGATCGTCTGGAAGGTGACGATCATCGCGACGTACTCGCTGCCGTACTTCTCGACGACGTAGTTGATCACCTCGCCGCGCCGGCGCTCGTCGAAGTCCACGTCGAAGTCCGGCATGGAGACGCGGTCGGGGTTGAGGAAGCGCTCGAAGATCAGACCGTGCTTCAGCGGGTCGAGATCGGTGATGCGCATCGCGTACGCCGCCATCGACCCGGCACCGGACCCGCGGCCCGGACCTACCCGGATGCCGTTGCTCTTGGCCCAGTTGATGAAGTCGGCGACGACCAGGAAGTAACCCGGGAAGCCCATCTGGGCGATGACCCCAACCTCGTAGTCGGCCTGCTTGCGCACCTCGTCGGGAATGCCGTTCGGGTAGCGCTGGTGCAGGCCCTTCTCGACCTCCTTGACGAACCAGGACTCCTCGGACTCCCCCTCCGGAACCGGGAAGCGCGGCATGTAGTTGGCCGACTCGTTGAAGGTGATGTCGACCCGCTCGGCGATCACGAGCGTGTTGTCGCAGGCCTCGGGCAGCTCACGGAACTTCGAGCGCATCTCCTCTGCGGACTTGAGGTAGTAGTGATCTCCGTTGAAGTGGAAGCGGTTCGGGTTGGAGAGCCGGTCGCCGGTCTGGATGCACAGCAGCGCGCCGTGCGCCTTGGCGTCCTCCTTGTTCGTGTAGTGCAGGTCGTTGGTGGCCACGAACGGGATCTGCAGGTCGCGGGCAATGTCCATCAGCCCGGCGCGGTAGGACTTCTCGACGGCGAGGTCGTGGTCCATCAGCTCGCAGTAGAAATTCTCCTTGCCGAAGATGTCCTGGAAGTCGGCTGCGGCCTGCCGCGCTCGCTCGGCCTTGCCGGCCCGCAGCCACATCGGCACCTCCCCCGACGGGCAGCCGGTGGTGGCGATCAGGCCTTCGTGGTAGCGCTCGAGGATCTCGCGGTCGAAGCGCGGCTTGCGGTACTGGCCCTCGAGGCTGGCAAGCGAGCTCAACCGGAACAGGTTGTGCATTCCGGTTGTGTTGTAGGCCAGCAGCGTCATGTGGTTGTACGCCGCCCGCCCCTTGTTGCTCGAGCCCTCCTCGGAGGTCTCGTCATCGACGATCGTGCCGAACTCGTAGGGCACCCGGTCGAAACGCGAGCCGGGTGTGTAGTAGCCCTCCATGCCGATGATCGGCTTGATCCCGGCGTCGTGGGCCTGCTTGTAGAAGTCATAGGCGCCAAAGACGTTGCCGTGATCGGTAATCGCGATGGCGGGCATGCCGAGCTCGGCTGCGCGACTCATCAGCGGCCCGATCTTGGCGGCGCCGTCGAGCATCGAGTACTCGGTATGGGTGTGCAGATGAACGAAAGAATCCGCCTGGCCCACCGTACTGCTCACCGCTCCCTCATCGAACCGAGCCACCATTGTCGCACCGACGAAGCACGCTCGCCGGGAGGCCTCAGCCGGTGTCGGTCCCGTCGCCGCCGTTGGCCGCCACCGCCAGCGACCCCACGAGCGCGCCCGTCATCTGCGTGATGGTCCGCCCGATCGCGTCGGCGTCCGGGAGCCGGTCGGCGACGGTGTCGATCCGCTCCTCCAGCTCCGCCGGCGACAGCTGCCCCACCTCCTCGCGAAGCACCTTCGGTGCGTGCCCGACCCCCTGCAGCAGGGTCAGCAGGACGACGTCAGCGGGCCGCGGCTCGTCACCGGCGAGCACGCCCGCCAGCCGGGCCCGGATTGCCCGTTCCGGGGCCGGGTCGACCACCGGGTGCCGCTCGGGCATCAGTCCCAGGATCTTTCGCGGCCTGATCGTGATGATCCGGGCGTCGGCCAACGAGCTGACCACCGCCTTCTCGGGATTGACGCGCCGGTCCATCAGCAGCGTGGAGAGCCGTTTGCCGTCACGCTCGACGATCCGCGCCAGCGAGCGGTCCAGCACCGGGTTGCCGGTCGGCTCCGGCGACCTGACCCGCCCCCGCGGGTCGTCGCCGTCCTCGAGCTCCAGCCGGCCGGCGAGCATCAGATCACCGATGACCGCCCCGCCCATCCCGTAGGGCTTGTAGACCCCCAGGCTCTCGGGCATGCCGTCGTCCTTGGTCAGCAGCAAGAACAGCTCCTCGCAGATCAGCATGCGCTCACCGTAGCCAGCGCCGATCCCGAGCGGGAGCCAGCACGCCGCCTGGATAGCCTGAGATCGTGATTTCGCCGGAGACCTTCAGCCGCCCCACTCTCGACATCATCGCCGCCGCCTACGCAGCCGTCGTCGTGGAGCGGCAGCTGCAGCTGGAGTCGCAGGTCGAGCTCGGCGAATGGGGCGCCGATCTGGATCGCTGCGAGCTGACGCTCGGTCGACGGGCGCTGCGGGTGCAGCTGCTCGCCAGCAGCGACGACCGGGCCGGCACCTGGCAGTGGTCGTGGGACTCCACCCGGTACGGGCCGCAGCATCCCGCCGCGCAGGCAGCGACCGCGCTGGTCGACATCGGGCGCGAGTTCGACGTCCCCGAGCTCGCCACCGGGACCATCCGCCTTTCGGGCGTGTACGACGCCGGGCACGGGCCGGGGCACACGATCGCCTTCGCGGCGTGCGGGCTGCTGGCTGCCGACGCTTACTACCCGGCGCCGTACGACGGCGGCACCGCGTGGTTGCTCATCGACGACGACCATCTCGCCCCACCCCGGCCGGCAGCCGGCGAAGCGGTGCGGCTGATCGCGGCCGCGACGACGATGTTCCCGCACCAGGGCCGGCTCACCGTGGAGACCTACCTCGGGGTGCACGGCCTGCCCGCCAGCGAACGCGGCAGCCAGCTGATCGCGCAGCTGCCGGACGGGCCGGTCACCTTCACCTTCGACGACCTCGACCGCGTGGTGTCGGTCGAGGCGGGTGACTGAGTCTCAGGAGGTCGCCGCGGCCGGTGCGGCCACCGGGAACTCGCGACGTGCCTGGTCGGCGATCTTCTTCATCATGTAGCCGTCCAGGCCCCCGCCGAAGATGCCGCCAAGCATCGGCACGGCCCGGCCGAACCGGGAGAAGAGCTTCTCGCCGAAGCTGCGCAGCAGCCGGAAGCCGATCGCCTTGTTGATGACCATGGTGCCCGCCGGTGGCACCTGCTTGAGGGCCATCGCCGTCAGCCGGCCGCCTCCGGCAGCGACCGGGATCCCGGCGTCCTTGAGGACCTGCTCGGAGTTGGCGCCGACGAGCGTCAGCAGGGCCGCGGTGCGGATGTGCGGCTCCGCGAGGTCATAGCCGCGCAGCGAGGCGATCGCCGCGGTCATCCGGGTGGCCTGCACGTAGAACTCGAAGACGTTGACCGGGATCGCCAGCGGCATGGTGAAGAAGCCGCCGAGGCCGGTCAGCAGCCCGCCGCCCCCACCGCCGATGACGTGCTTGCGGACGACCTTGTCGATCGCCTCCTCGACGTCACCCTTGGCGTCCTTGGCCGCCTCCTGTGCCACCGTCGCAGCGGGTTCCAGCGGCCCCAGCCCGTCGATGCCGATGTCGAGCAGTCCCCGCACCAGACGGTTGACCGCGCCGTCGTCCGCCGTCCCGTCCTTGGCGGCCTCCAGCGCTGAGGTGGTGTTCTCCAGCTGGTCCTTTCGCGGTTTGAACAGATCCAACAGGCCCATGAAGCGACTCCTTTTTCCTTCGCGGTGACCCAGCCCAGCAGTCATGCCCACCCGGGCGAGATCTCAATCACGCGGCTCAGATCCTCCCCGGGCGAGCCACGTCGCGTGCGGTGTTTCCGACCACCAGGCGGCCCAGGCTGATCGCGCGCAGGTCGATCAGAGCGTGCACCAGCACGGGGGCCAGCAGCGAGCCGGTCACGATGTAGAGCCCGCCCAGGGCGAGCCCGACGAAGAAGGTCACGACGACCCCTGGCGCCCCCTGGTAGAGGTGTGCCAGCGCGAAGACCACGGCCGCACCCACCACGCACACCCACACCGGCGCGGCCGGCAGCACGGCCGCGAGGACGGCGACGAGAAAGCCACGGAAGACCAGTTCCTCACAGAGTCCCGCCGTCACCGACACGATCGCAAACAGCCGCCGCTCGACCGGGGTGCGCGGGAGCATCGCCAGCACCCCCTCCCCCGCCGTGGGAAGGTCGGCGCCGATCGGCACGCGCGTCGCCTGCCTGCTGGTGGCCAGGAGCACGGCGAGGGCCAGCCCGATCGCGGCGACGCTCCCGAGGATGCCGGGCCACCCGGTGGGCAATCGGATGCCGACCGAGTCCCGAGATACCGCCGGCGCCAGCGCCACGGTCGCCAGGCACAGGCCGGCCAGCGCCCACTCCAGGATCAGCAGCCGCCGATACAACCAGCGGCGCGCGCTGTCCACCCGACGCTCCGCGGCTTCGAAGCGACGGTGCAGCACCAGCCCCACGAACGGCTCGGCCACGATGAGATACCCGGTGATGATCAGCGCGGCTGCGGTAGCCGACCCGAAGTCCGGCAGCCCACCCGGGACGACGGAGCGATCGATCATCTAGTCCTCGCGCAGCACATCGAGCGCATGCTGCAGATCGGGCGGGTACGGGCTCTGGAAGCTCACCCACCGGCCGTCCGCCGGATGCGCGAACGCGAGACGATGCGCCTGCAGCCACTGCCGCTGCAGATCGAGGCGGGCACTGATGCTCGGATCGGCGCCGTACATGGCATCCCCGACACACGGATGTCTCAGCGCGGAGAAGTGCACCCGGATCTGATGCGTGCGTCCGGTCTCGAGGTGGATCTCGACCAGACTCGCCGACGGGAAGGCCTCGATCACCTCGTAGTGCGTGATCGAGTCGCGCCCTCCGGCGACGACGGCGAACTTCCAGTCATGCCGAGGATGCCGGCCGATCGGCGCGTCGATGGTGCCGCTCGTCGGGTCGGGATGACCCTGCACGATCGCGTGGTAGACCTTCTCGACGGTCCGCTGCTTGAATGCCTGCTTCAGCACCGTGTAGGCCCGCTCGGACTTCGCCACCACCATCAGACCCGTCGTGCCCGCATCGAGCCGGTGCACGACGCCGCGCCGTTCCTCCGCGCCGCTGGTCGACACGCGATGCCCCATGGCCAGCACTCCGCCGATGACCGTCGGCCCGTCCCAGCCGGGGCTGGGATGCGCGGCGACGCCGGCCGGCTTGTCGACCACGACGATGTCGTCGTCGGCGTAGATCAGGCTCATCCCGTCGACCGGCGACTCGTCCAGCAGTGCGCCGCGGTCGGCGTCCGGCAGGGTCACGTCGAGCAGGCTGCCGGCGACCAGCCGGTCTGACTTGCCGACCTCGGCGCCGTCCTGCAGCACCCCGCCGGTCGCGCAGATCTCCGCGGCGAGGGTCCGGGATATCCCCAGCAGTCGGGACAGCCCGGCATCGACGCGCATGCCCTCGAGCCCGTCGGGCACCGGCAGGAAACGGGAGCTCACGACCCTGCTGCCTCAGCCTCAGCGTCCTTTGCGCGGGTGCCGTCGATGTCGAGCCCCAGAACAGCCAGCAACCCGGCGAGGATCCCGCCGCACACGATGCAGATGTCGGCGACGTTGAAGATCGGGAAGAACTGCCCGTAGGGATCGAGCACGCTGAAGAAGTCGATCACCGCACCGCGGAACGGCCCGGGATGGCGGAACAGCCGATCGATGAGGTTGCCCGCCGCGCCGCCCAGGATCAGGCCGAGCGCCCATGCCCACGGTGTCGAGCGCACCTTGCGCGATATGAAAAGGATCCCGGCGATCACCGTGAGCATGATGATCGTGATGATCACGGTGAAGTCGGTGCCCAGCGAGAACGCCGCGCCGGTGTTGCGCGCGAGGGTGAGATAGAGCGCCCCTCCGGCAAGACGCAACGGCTCGCGTCCGGTGAGCGATTCCACCGCCCACA
This sequence comes from Blastococcus sp. Marseille-P5729, assembly GCF_900292035.1. Classification (NCBI taxonomy): domain Bacteria; kingdom Bacillati; phylum Actinomycetota; class Actinomycetes; order Geodermatophilales; family Geodermatophilaceae; genus Blastococcus; species Blastococcus sp. Marseille-P5729. The sequence goes on from NZ_OMPO01000001.1 coordinate 557,498, forward strand.
GCTTGGTGGCCAGATCGACGACCAGGATCACCGCCGCGATGCTCAGCAGCAGGATGGTGCGGCGGTATGTGACGGCGGGGGACGCGTCGGTCTCGGCAGATGAGGGCACGGCGTCGATTATCGCCTAGGACGACCAGCAGCGGCGCGGTGCCGCTAGCGACGCTCCTCGCGTGCCTTGCACTTCACGCACAGCGTGGCCTGCGGGAAGGCCTGCAACCGCGCCTTGGGGATCATGTCCCCACAGCTCTCGCAGACCCCGTAGGTTCCGGCCTCGATACGCGACAGCGCGCGCTCCATCTGCGAGATGAGATCGAGCCGGTTGTTGGCGATCGACATCTCTTGCTCTCGCTCGAACGTCTTCGCACCGGCGTCCGCCGGGTCGTCGCCTGCGGAGTCCTGCCCGGCGGTCTTGAGCTCCTCGAGCACCGCCATCGACTCCTGGTACTCCTGCCGCACGCGGTCGAGCTCGGCGGTGATCAGCCCGGTGAACTCCTTGATGTCGGCCGCGCTGAGGGTGGACTTGGGAGTGTCTGCCGGGGCCGCGGCGGTCGCGGCAGCGCTCTTCTTCGCGGGGGCCTTCGACGAGCTGGCCTTGGCCGGTGCCTTCGCAGGAGTCTTCTTGGCCGGCGCCTTCTTCGCGGGGGCCTTGGCAGTGGACTTTGCGGCGGTCTTCTTGGCAGCCGTCTTCTTGGCAGCCGTCTTCTTAGCCGGCGCCTTCTTCGCGGGCGACTTCGTGGCCGCAGAGCCGACCTTCTCGGTTGCCTTCTTCGCCGGCGACTTGGCCGCGGCCTTGGTGGTCTTGGTCTGCGCTGCCACGCGGGATCCCCATCTACGTAGACAGACATCCCGCGCCAGGCGGCGTCGGGATGTCACTGTTGACGTGGAGGGTACGCATCGCATAGCGATTCTTCAATGGCCCACGCGGGTGGGTTGCCATGGATCACAGTCGACCGCACATCCCGACCGCCTCGTGTGACGCGCGCTCGCCTTACGGCCGCTCAGCGCCGTCATCGCCGAACCACCCGGCCAGCCGACCCGAGCGGGCAACCGCACGAAGTCGCCGCTCGGTCGCCTCGCGCTGGTCGCTGGCCACGACGACGAGCAGCTGGTCACCGGTACGGATCATCGTGGCGCGGTCCGGGACGATGCGGTTGGTCTCGCGGATGATCAGGCTCACCATCGACGCCGGCGGGAGCCGAAGGTCGGCGATGTACACGCCGCTGAGACGGGACGCCTCCGGCACATCCACCGTCATCAGGTCGGCGGCCATCTCGTCCAGCACGGCGACCTCCACCTCGAGATCACGGGTCTGCGCCGAGCCGGTGAGCCGCAGCCGGGAGGCGACCCACGGCAGCGTGGTCCCCTGGAGGAGAGTGAAGACGACCACGAGCACGAACACCATGTGCAGGATCGGCCACGCTCCATCGAGCCCGTTCGATATCGGAATGGTGGCCAGCACGATGGGCACCGCGCCGCGTAGGCCGGCCCAGGAGAAGAACACCTGCTCACGAAGGGTCACCCGGCGCCCGAGCGAGGCGATCGCGACCGAGATCGGCCGGGCCACGGCCAGCAGCACGATGCCGACCAGCAAGGCGGGCACCAGCACCTCTGGGATCTCCCGCGGGTACACCAGGAGCCCCAGCATCACGAACAGGCCGATCTGCGCCAGCCAGGCGAGCGCCTCGGCAAAGCCGATGACCGCGCGCTGAACGGCAGGTTCGCGTTGCCCAGGACCACGCCCGCCACGTAGACGCTCAAGAATCCGCTCGCGTGCGAGACCGCCGCCACCTCGTAGGCCAGCAGCAGGAGCGCGACCGCCATCAGGGCGTACAGCCCGGCCGACGGCAGCGCTCCCCGCCGCATCAGCCAGGCACCGGCCCTGCCGATCAGCAGGCCGATCAGCAGGCCGGCCAGGAGCTCGTAGCCGATCAGCAGCGCGATCTGCCACCACGGCAGCACCTCCGAGAGCGGAACCGACAGGAAGGTCACCAGCAGGATCACCGGCGCGTCGTTCAGGCCCGACTCGAGCTCAAGGGCGCCGGTCACCTTCGGCGGCAGGCCGAGCCGGCGCAGCACCGAGAACACCGCGGCGGCGTCCGTCGAGGAGATGACCGCGCCGATCACCACCGCGACCTGCCAGCTCATCCCGAGGACGGCGATCATGAACGTCGCCATCACGACGACGCTCACCGCGACCGCGACCGTGGACAGCGCCAGGCCCAGGGCCAGATGCGGTCGGACGTCACGCCACCGGGTGGTCAGCCCGCCCTCGGCCAGGATCACGACGAGCGCAAGCGTGCCAAGGTCCTTCGCGACGTCGGCGTCGTGCCACTCCGGGCTGATGCCCGAGGAGCCGACCACGACACCGAGCGCCAGGTAGAGCAGCAACGACGGAAACCCGAGATAGGTCGTGATGCGGACGGCCAGGATCGCTACGAGCACGACGACGGTCGCGATCAGCAGCGTCACCGTCAACCCCATGCCCGGGACATTATCGCCGTCCGAGCCCGGGCGGGTATCGTGTGTAGCGCGAAGTGCGACGGTGTCGATCGGGACAGTAGCCGCGTTTCCGGCTGAAGAGCGACCAGGGTTGGTGTGAGCCTGGCAGCCGGCCACGGTGAACATCACCCGGGAGCCGCCGGAGGAAAGCCGCCAGGCGAGTAGAACCGGCCACGATCGCGTGAATCAAGCGGGCCTGCCACGGCAGGCCAACGAGGGTGGTACCGCGGCCACCCCCGCCGGCCCGGCGGGCGTCGTCCCTCGATCACGAGCACTGATCGCTAGAGGACGCATCACCGATGGCCAAAGCCACGCCCCTTCCCCACAAGGTCGACCTGCCCGCGCTTGATCACGAAATCCTGGCGCGTTGGGAGTCCGGCGACGTCTTCGCCCGCTCGGTCGAGCGCACCAAGGACGGCGCGCCATGGGTCTTCTACGAGGGACCGCCGACGGCCAACGGCCAGCCGGGCGTGCACCACGTCGAGGCCCGCGTCTTCAAGGACCTTTATCCGCGCTACCGCACCATGAAGGGCTACTCGGTCCCCCGCCGCGCCGGCTGGGACTGCCACGGGCTGCCGGTCGAGATCGCGGTGGAGAAGGAGCTCGGGTTCTCCGGCAAGCCCGACATCGAGCGGTACGGCATCGAGGCCTTCAACGCCAAGTGCCGCGAGTCCGTGCAGCGTCACGTCGACGCCTTCGTCGACCTCACCCACCGCATGGGCTACTGGACGAACATCGAGGACGCCTATTGGACGATGAACCCGTCATACGTCCAGTCGGTGTGGTGGGCGCTCAAGCAGACCTTCGAGGCGGGTCTGCTGGTCAAGGACCACCGCATCACGCCGTATTGCCCGCGGTGCGGCACCGGGCTGTCCGACCACGAGGTCTCGCAGGGCTACGAGACGGTCACCGACCCCTCGGTCACCGTCCGCTTCCAGCTGACCGAGGCGCCCAGTGAGATCGAGGACGCCGACCTGCTGGTGTGGACCACCACCCCGTGGACCCTCGTCTCGAACACCGCCGTCGCGGTGCACCCCGACGTCGAGTACGTCGTCGCCCGCGGCGCGGAGTTCACCGCAGCGGACCGCTCGGTCGTCCTGGCCCGCCCACTGCTGCAGGCGGTCCTCGGCGAGGGCGCCGAGGTGCTGTCGTCGCTGCCGGGTCGCGACCTGGAGCGCGCCCGCCACCGGCGGCCGGTCGAGCTGCTGGCCCGGCCGGAGGGCGCCGACGGGCACTACGTCGTCCTGGCCGACTACGTCACCACCGACGACGGCACCGGCCTGGTCCACCAGGCGCCGGCGTTCGGGGCCGACGACATGGCCATCTGCAAGCAGTACGGGCTGCCGATCCTCAACCCGGTGCGGCCCGACGGCACCTTCGAGCCCGAGCTCGATCTCATCGGCGGTGGGTTCTTCAAGACCGCGGACAAGGCGCTGATGCGCGACCTGAGACAGCGCGGACTGCTATTCCGCTTCCAGCAGTACGAGCACTCCTACCCGCACTGCTGGCGCTGCCACACGGCGCTGCTGTACTACGCGCTGCCCTCCTGGTACGTGCGCACCACGGCCCGCAAGAACGAGCTGCTGCGCGAGAACGAGCGCACCAACTGGGTGCCTGAGTCGGTCAAGCACGGCCGCTACGGCGACTGGTTGACCAACAACATCGACTGGGCGCTCTCCCGCGACCGGTACTGGGGAACGCCGCTGCCGATCTGGGTCAATGACGCGGACGAGACGAAGATGGTCTGCATCGGCTCACTGGCAGAGCTCGGCGAGTACGCCGACCGCGACCTGTCCGAGCTCGACCCGCACCGCCCGTTCATCGACGAGGTCACCTTCACCATCGACGGCGAGGAGGGAACCTACCGCCGCGTCCCGCAGGTGATCGATGCGTGGTACGACTCCGGCTCCATGCCGTTCGGGCAGCTGGGCTTTCCGCACGCGCCGGGCTCTGCCGAGGAGCTCGAGCGGACCTACCCGGCCGACTACATCTGCGAGGCGATCGACCAGACCCGCGGCTGGTTCTACTCGCTGATGGCGGTCGGGACGACGGTCTTCGATCGCTCGTCCTACAAGAACGTGCTGTGCCTGGGACACATCGTCGACCAGGACGGCAAGAAGATGAGCAAGCATCTCGGCAACATCATGCTGCCCATCCCGCTGATGGACAAGCACGGCGCCGACGGCCTGCGGTGGCTGATGCTGTGCGTCGGCAACCCCTCGGCCACCCGGCGGGTAGGTGACGAGCTGATCAGCGAGGTGGTACGCAAGGTGCTGCTCACCTACTGGAACACGGCGTCCTTCCTGACCCTGTACGCCGACGCCAACGACCTCGACCTGGCCGAGGTGCTGCGCGACGCGCCCCCAGTCGCGCAGCGGCCCTCGCTGGACCGATGGCTGATCTCCGAGCTGCACGAGACGATCAAGGTGGTCGATGAGTCGCTGGAGGTGTTCGACTCCACCCGCGCCGGACGCCGGATCACCCAGTTCATCGACGACATGTCGAACTGGTACGTGCGGCGCTCGCGGCGCCGGTTCTGGGACGGCGAGCTGTCTGCGATGGCGACGCTGACCGAGGCGATCGAGCGGCTCACCCTGGTGATGGCGCCGTTCGTGCCGTTCATCACCGAAAAGGTGTGGGACTCGATCGTGCGGGCTGCCCGCCCCGAGGCTCCGGACTCGGTGCACCTGGCCGACTGGCCGGAGCACGACCCGGCGCTGATCGACGCCGACCTGTCGGCCGACCTCGCGCAGGTGCGCCGCCTGGTCGACCTCGGCCGTTCGGCCCGCACCGCGTCGAAGGTGCGCACCCGTCAGCCGCTGGGCCGCGCCTTGGTGGGCGCAGCAGGCTACGCCCGGTTGTCCGAGGAGCTCAAGGCGGAGGTCGCCGACGAGCTCAACGTGCTGTCGGTGCAGCCGCTGGGCGATGCCTCCGGCGAGCTCGTCGACGTGTCCGTCAAGGCGAACTTCCGCAGCCTGGCCAAGCGACTGGGCGGCAAGGTGCAGGACGCGGCGAAGCAGATCGCCGCCGCCGACCCGGCCACATTGGCCGGCGAGCTGCGGGCCGGCACGGCCACGATCGACATCGACGGCGCACCGTTCGCGCTGGAGACCGAGGATGTCATCGTGACCGAGACGCCGCAGGAAGGGTGGGCGGTGCACAGCGAGGGCGGAGAGAGCGTCGCGCTGGACCTGGAGATCACCGACGAGCTGCGTGCGGCCGGTCTGTCCCGAGAGGCGATCAGGCTGATCCAGGACGCCCGCAAGAACGCGGGCCTGGACGTCTCGGACCGGATCGCGCTGACGTGGAGCGCCGAGGGCGAGCTGGCGACCGCCGTCCGCGAGCACGCCGACCGGATCGCCGACGAGGTGCTGGCGACCTCGGTGAGCGAGGGTGCGTTGGAGCGCGATCCTGACAGCGCCGACGATGCGCTGCGCGTCTGGGTCACCAAGCAGCAGTAGCCGCAGGACGACAATGCCCGCAACCAGGCAGGGCCGCACCCGACGGGTGCGGCCCTAGCGTGGTCCGGGGTGCTGCTGTGCTCAGCGGCTGTCGCTCGAGCCGACGAAGCCGGAGACCTGGCCGTTGCCGGCGCCGGGGGCGCCGTCCGGGGCAAGCGGAGGCAGCTCGTCGATCTCCTTGAGCTGGTTGGACAGGTAGCCGTGCATCCGGGTGCGGTAGGACTGCTCGAACTCGCGCAGACCCTCGATCCGCCGCTCCAGGGCGCTCTTGCGCTCGTCGAGTGCCCGGAGAATGTCGGCCTGCTTGCGCTCGGCGGCGGCGGTGAGCTCCTGGGCCCGCTCCTGGGCGGCCTTCTCGGTCGCGGCAGCCTTGTTCTGGGAGTCGCTGAGCAGGGCCGCAGCATTCGTACGCACCTCGGTGAGGTGCCGTTCAGCCTCCTTCTTGGCCCGGCTGACGGTGTCGTCGTGCTCCTGCTGAGCGGTCGTGCGCAACTCCTCGGCCTTGGCCTGGGCCTCGGCCAGCTCGCGGTCGGCCTTCTCCTTCGCCTCGTTGACGTGACGGTCGGCAGTCTCGGTCGCCAGCGCCAGGATCCGTGAGGCCTGGATGTGCTCGTCCATCGCCGAGGCGGGCTTGGCCGGCTCCGGTTCAGGTTCGGGCTCCGGGTCGGGAGCAGGCTCGGGCTCGGGGGCCGGCTCGGGCTCGGGAGCGGGCGCGGCCGGCTCCTGGGCGCGGTCGGCCTCGGCGGCGTTGTCGGCCAGCACCGAGTAGTGACCGGTCGAGCTCGAAGGGGCGCTCTCGCTTGCCGGGCGCCCGGCAAGCTGGTTCTCCAGGTCGGCCACCTGCGAGCGAAGGTCGGCGTTCTCCTCGATCAGACGGGCAAGCTCGGCCTCGACGAGATCAAGGAAGGCATCAACCTCTTCATCGTCGTATCCGCGCTTGCCAATCGGCGGCTTCTTGAACGCCACATTATGGACGTCGGCGGGAGTCAACGGCATGGTACGTCCTTCTTCACTCAGTGCGGGCTTGACGACAGGCAGTCATGCAGCCTACGGCACAAGCGTCCTGTCCGCGCGCTCATCGGGTGAATCTCAACAGCAGGCTGAGAACCAATACTAGAACCATGAAGCCTATATCGATCCGGGCGCCCCCGATGGCTACGGGAGGTATCACCCGTCTCACTAGTTTCACCGGTGGATCGGTGACCGTGTAGACCCCGTCGATCGCGACCGCTGCGGGGCCGGAGGGCAGCCACCGGCGCGCACCGACCCGCACCCAGTCGAGGACCAAGCGAGTCCACAGCAGGATCAGCAGGACGAACAGCGCCAGGTGCAGGGTCTGCCAGAAAATGCTCACGTAATGATTGTGCGAGAACTAGCCGCGTGAGGGGTAGCGACCGTCCGCGATTCGGGCCTTGTCCTCAGCGGTGACCTTGACCTTTTGCGGCGACAGCAGGAAGACCTTGGTGGTCACCCGCTCGATCGAGCCGCGCAGCCCGAAGGTGAGCCCGGCCGCGAAGTCGACCAGGCGCTTGGCGTCGGCGTCCTCCATGTCGGTCAGGTTCATGATCACCGGGTTGCCCTCGCGGAACTGCTCGCCGATGGCGCGAGCCTCGTTGTAGGTGCGCGGGTGCAGCGTGGTGATGCGGTGCTCCGCGCGCGGTGCCGGTGCAGCATCGCGGATGGCGGCGATGCGCTCGGTAGGCGACTCGTAGAGCTCCTCGGAGTCCAGGTGCGGGCGCCGCGCGATCGGCTCGTCGTCGGCCTCGTGCGCGTCGTCGGCCTCGTGATAGGCCGGCTCGTCGTCGTAGTCGTAACGATCCTCGCGGCGGCCGCGGAGGTCGCGGTCGTCCTCATAGGAGCGTGCCCGGGCAGCCGACCCGTGGGTCTCGAGCTCGCGCTCGTCATCCTCGACCAGGCCGAGGTAGACACCCATCTTTCGCATGGCACCAGTCACTCAGGACACCTTCTTCGCATCGTTAGCGGGTGCGGCGCGGACGCCGCAGGGGTCAGCTTCTGCTCGCTTTAGGCTAGTTGCCGCTCTCCGAAGAGTGCGGTTCCGACACGCACGTGCGTGGCCCCATTCGCGACGGCTGCGGGAAAGTCGCCGGTCATGCCCGCGGAGATGATGTCGGCGGCGGGGTGATCCAGACGCAGCTGCATGCTCAGCTCGGCCAGCCGGGCGAAGCATTCGCCCGGGTCGTGATCGAGCGGGGCGATAGCCATCAGCCCGGCGACCCGCAGCTCGTCGTGCTCGGCGACCCGCGCGGCCAGCTGCGACATCTCCAGCGGGTGGACTCCCCCGCGCGAGGCGGTCGAGTCGTGCTCCTCGCGGGGCGCCGCGGGGTCGAGGTTGACCTGCAGCAGCACCGGGAGCGGGGTGGCTGCGGACCAGCGGTCGGAGCCCGTCGCCGCCTTGGCGACCGCCTCGGCGACCGCCACCCGGTCGATCGAGTGCACCATGTCCGCGGCAGCGACGACCTGTTTGGCCTTGTTGCGCTGCAACCGGCCGATGAAGTGCCAGCGCGCCCGCGCAGCCAGCCCGGGATCGAGCTGTTCGACGCCGTCGCGTTTGGCGATCAGGTCCTGCGGGCGGTTCTCGCCGAGCTCGAGCAGGCCGCTGCGCAGCGCCTGCAGCGCGTACTCGGGCGGGTGGTTCTTCGTGACCGCGATCAGCGCCACTTCGCTCGGCTCACGCCCGGCCTGCACGCACGCGGCATCCAGGCGCGCGCGGAATGCCGCGATCCGCTCGTCGATCGCACCGAGCTCTTGCTCGCTGACCTCGCTCATGCCGGCTCCTCGATCCAGATGACGGCGACCTGACGCCCGGTGCGCCCATCACGACGGTAGCTGTACAGGCTCGGCTCCTCGGCGGTACAGCGGGGATCGACCTGCACGCGGTGTACGCCAAGCGCCGCCAGCTGGGCACGGAGGCCGGCCCGGAGGTCCAGGCCCGACGTGCCCTGACGGGTGCGGACGGCGCTTCCCGGCGCGACCTGCTCGACGTCGGCCTGCATCGCCGGCGGCACCTCGTAGCAGCCCCCGCAGATGGCCGGGCCGAGCAGCGCCTCGATCCGCTCGGGCTGCGCCCCCAGCTCTGCCATCTGTTCGACGGTCGCCCGGGCGATGTCCAGCCGAACCCCCTGCCGGCCGGCGTGCGCGGCGCCGACCACCCCCGCAGCGTCGTCCCACATCAGCAGCGGGACGCAGTCGGCGGTCAGGATGCTCAGCCCAAGGCCTGGCGTGCTGCTCACGAGCGCGTCGCTCATCGGCGCCGGCTGCTCGACGGGCTCGTCGACCACCTGCACGCCGCGTCCGTGCACCTGCTCCATCCACACCAGCCGCGGTGCGCCGAGCCCGATCGCCGCGCCCAGGCGGTCCCGGTTGCGGCGGACCGCGTCGGGGTCGTCGCCGACGTGGTCACCGAGGTTGAAGGCGTCGTACGGCGCGGCGCTGACGCCTCCCTGTCGAGTCGACAGCACCCGCCGGATGCGGCGGGTGCTGTCGGCCTGTTGCTCGCTCATGCGGCGCAGGCTAGTCCTTCATGAAGTCGGGGATGTCGAGCTCGTCATCGAACTCGTCCATCGGCAGCGGCCGGCGGCTGGTCGGGCGGGCAGCCGGGCCCGAGTGCGACATCGCCTCCTGCGGAACCGGCGGCCGTGCGGGCACCTCGCGCCGGCCGTTGTCGCGGACGGGTGCGGCGCCGCGCTGCTCGCGCGGGTCGCGATCGCCGTTGGCCGGCGGGCTGATCCGGACCCCGCCGAGCGGACGGTCCGCGGGCTGACGCTCGCCGCCACCCTGCGGACGATCCCCCTGGGGACGCGCGCTGGGCCGGGACGCCGCGGCCGAGGCCGGCAGCCCACCGCCCTGCCCGGGCCCGCCCTGCTGGGTGCCGATCGCGTTCGCGCGACCCGAGATCGCGCCCGGCTTGACGGCGGAGACGGGCTCCTCCTCGAACCCGGCGGCGATCACCGTGATGCGCACCTCGTCGCCGAGCGCGTCGTCGATCACGGCGCCGAAGATGATGTTCGCATCAGGGTGGGCGGCGTCCGCGATGATCGTCGCGGCCTCGTTGACCTCGAACAGGCCGAGGTCGCTGCCGCCGCACATCGAGAGGATGACGCCCTGGGCGCCGTCCATCGAGGCCTCCAGCAGCGGGCTGGCGATCGCCTGCTGGGCCGCGGTGACGGCCCGGTTCTCGCCGCGCGCCGAGCCGATGCCCATCAGCGCCGAACCCGCCCCGGACATGACCGACTTGACGTCGGCGAAGTCGAGGTTGATCAGACCGGGGGTGGTGATGAGGTCGGTGATGCCCTGCACACCCTGCAGCAGCACCTGGTCGGCCAGCCGGAAGGCGTCCATCATCGAGATGTTCCGGTCGCCCAGCTGCAGCAGCCGCTCGTTCGGAATCACGATGAGCGTGTCGCACTCGTTGCGCAGCTCCTGGATGCCGGCCTCGGCCTGGGTGGAGCGGCGCTTGCCCTCGAAGGTGAACGGGCGGGTGACCACACCGATGGTCAGCGCGCCGAGCTTGCGGGCGATGCTGGCGACGACCGGGGCGCCGCCGGTGCCGGTGCCGCCGCCCTCGCCAGCGGTCACGAAGACCATGTCGGAGCCCTTGAGGACCTCCTCGATCTCCTCGCGGTGGTCCTCGGCGGCGGTGCGGCCGACCTCGGGGTTAGCGCCGGCGCCGAGCCCCTTGGTGGCCTCGCGGCCGACGTCGAGCTTGACGTCGGCGTCCGACATCAGCAGCGCCTGGGCGTCGGTGTTGATCGCGATGAACTCGACCCCTTTGAGGCCGACCTCGATCATGCGGTTGACGGCGTTCACGCCGCCGCCGCCGACACCGACGACCTTGATGACGGCGAGGTAGTTAGGGGAGGTCATCGCGACCTTCCTTCCTGCGTTGAGTGCGTGCGTTCCATGGCCTGCCTAGCGCCCGGCGACGGCCCCCTTCCCCAGGAACCAACCGTCAACCTCAGGTAGAGGTTTATAGTTATGTCAACCTGGCGCTGTCTAGAAAGGTAGGTCAGCACCCCCGTGGATCGTGGGACGACACGCCCCGACACGCCCGATTCACGGTCGCGGAATTCGGCGGGCTACTTCTGCTTCGGTTCGCGGCCCATGGTGAAGAACTCGGCGTTGGGCTGCAGGCCGGACCAGTGCGCCAGCCGGTTGCTCATCGCGAAGAAGGCGACGATCGCGCCGACGTCGGCGACGTCCTCGTCGGACAGCCCGGCATCGCGCAGCCGCTGCTGGTCCTCGTCGGTGACCTGCGCCGGGGTCACCGCGAGCTTCACGGCTACCTCGATGACGACCTTCATGCGGTCATCGAGATCTGCCTTGCGCCAGTCGATGGCCAGCTGGTCGGCGATGTAGGGGTTCTTGGCGCGGATCCGGGCGATCGCGCCGTGCGCGATCACGCAGTAGAGGCAGTCGTTCTGGGCGCTGGTGGCCACCACGATCAGCTCGCGGTCGGCCTTGCTCAGCCCAGGGGTCTGCCGGTCGATCAAGGAGTCGTGCATCTGCATGAAGGCCCGCCACTCCTCGGGGCGGGCTGCGATGGCCCGGAAGACGTTCGGGGTGAAGCCGGACTTCTCGGTGACGTCCTTGATCTTCTCCTGGATGTCGTCGGGGAAGTCCTCGACGGCGGGGATCAGCGCACGGGTGGCGATCGTGGGGTCGTTGTGCAGTGCCATGGCAGCTCCTGGGGGTGAGATGGGGCGGGGAGCCGACGGGACTAGCTCCCCCACTGCCCCATGTGTACCACCTCGGCGTGCGGACGACGACCGCGTCTCAGCGAGGGGGACCTGTGGTCGCGCTCGGGAGCTGGGTGGCCCACCGCCACCACCCCGACCGGCGACCAGTCCGTGGGGACGCCGAGCGCGGCGCGGACTGTCTCGACCCGCGCGGGTGGCACCCCGAAGAAGCACGCGCCGAGCTGCTCGTCGACGGCGGTCTGCAGGATCAGCAGCGCGCCCATCCCTCCGTCGACATACCAGTACGGCGCGCTGAACGGGTCGGCCTCGCTCTTGTCGGCCTCGGCGTAGCGCTCGCGATAGATCGGCTCACTGCACCAGCAGGTGATCAGCAGCGGCGCCTCCCGCATCCGGAGCAACCAGTCGTTGGCACGCCGCGCGCCTGCGGCCGCGGCCCAGAAGCGGTCCCGGTCGGCAGCGGACTCCAGGACGACGTACGCCGCGCCCTGCGCGAAGCCCGCGCTCGGGGCGCGCCGTGCGTTCTGCAGCAGCCGATCGCGCACCTCGGGCGGCACGGGGCGCCCCGGCTGGTAGGCGCGGATCATCCGTCGCCGCTCGACCACGCGCTGGAAGTCCATCTACGAGATGACGATCGCGCCGGGGCTGGAGATGTCGAACACGCTGCCGCTGTGGGTCAGCACGCCGGGCAGCATGGTCAGCTTGTCGTTCATCTGCGACGAGTCGCCCCAGATCACCTCGCGGCCGTCCTGCAGGGTGAGCGTCACCTGGGCCGCGGACGGCGCGCTCACCGACGCGACCAGCTCGCGAGTCGCGTCGTCGAGCCCGGCGATCACCGCCACCGCCTCGCGGGTGGCGTGATCGTCCGGCGAGGGGTCGTCGATCACGAGCGGTAGCAGGCCCTCGGCGGACTCGCCGACGGCGGAGGCCTCGGCGTACGGCACGCCCTCAACGTCGATCACCCAGGACTCACCGTCGAGCTCCACCGTCGCGACCGGGCTGCGTTCGGTGATCCGGACGACGAGGGTGCTGGGTAGTGACCTGCTGACGGTGGCCTCGGCGACCGGCGCGAGCTGCTGCACCCGTTCGGCGGCGGCGTCCGTGTCCGCGGTCAGCAGCGCGTCGTCCGGTCCGAGGCCGATCGCCTCACGGACCTCCTGCTCGCTCACCAGGGCCGACCCGGAGACCTGGACGTCGCGGACGCCGAACATGCTCGAGGCCAGCAGCAGCCACCCGGCCACGACCGCGACGACGAGAGCGAGAGCGCTCCACACGGCCCAACGCGGGAATCCCGGGTTCAGCGGCGACTTCCCGCCTAGGACCCGGCGGGTCGTGACCGCACGAGGCTCCCCGGACGACCTGCGGGCTGGTGGCGTGCGCCGGGTGGGCCGGTCCTTGGGGCGGACGGCCGAGGAGCCCTTGGGCTTGGCCGTCGACCGCTTCGGCGCGGCGCTGCGGCCCTTGGACTTCGCGGTCGAGCGGGTGCTAGCCATCCTGGCTCCGCAGCAGCTCGACGACGCGCGGCCCCACCTCCGTCACGTCACCGGCCCCGACGGTCACCACCAGATCGCCGGGCCGGGCGAGCTCGGCTAGCGCGGGCGCGGCATCGTCCCAGACGGGCAGGAACCGGACCGGGGCGGCGACCTGGCGGGCGATGCTGTCACCGGTCACGCCTGGGAAGTCGGCGGCGCTCTCGCGCGCCGGGTAGACGTCCATGAGCAGCACGTGGTCGGCCAGGCTGAGCGCTGCTGCGAACTGGTCGGCGAAGACCTGGGTGCGGGAGAACAGGTGCGGCTGGAAGCACACGATCAGCCGCCCGTCCCCGGCGACCTCCCGGGCGGCGAGCAGCTGGGCGCGGACCTCGGTCGGGTGGTGCGCATAGTCGTCGTACACGCGCACACCGGCGGCCTCGCCCACGAGGTCCATGCGCCGCGCGACGCCCGTGTAGTCGCGCAGCCCGTCGGCGGCGCACTGCGGGTCCAGGCCGAGCGCGATGCACGCGGCCAGCACGCTCGCAGAGTTCAGCGCCATGTGGTGCCCGGGCGCGGCGACGCGCACCCGCAGTCCGTCCAGGCCCAGCCCGTTCGCCGCGTATGCCGTCCCGGTCGCGCTCACCGCCAGCTCGCTCAGCCGCAGGTCGGCGTCCGGGCGCTCGCCGTACGAGATGGCGCGGACGCCGTGCTCGCGGGCGGTGGTCAGCAGGCTCGCGGCGTGCTCGTCGTCCGCGCAAGCCACCAGCGCGCCGCCCGGAGTGATGGTGCGTACGAAGTCGTGGAAGGCGGCAAGGACGGTCTGGAAGTCGCCGTAGTTGTCGAGGTGGTCCGGCTCGACGTTGGTGACGATGGCGATGTGCGGCCGGAACAGCAGGAACGAGCCGTCGCTCTCGTCGGCCTCCACGGCGAACGCCTCGCCGGTGCCCAGGTGGGCGTTCCTGCCGGTAGCGTGCAGGTCGCCGCCGATCGCGTATGACGGGTCCGCGCCGCAGGCGTCGATCGCGGCCACGAGCATCGACGTGGTGGAGGTCTTGCCGTGCGCTCCGGCGACCGCCACCGGCTTCTTGCCGGCCATCACCGCAGCCAGCGCCTCCGCGCGCGGGATGACCAGCAGGCCGCGCGCGAGCGCGGCGGCGAGCTCGGGGTTCGTGGGCTTGATCGCCGAGGAGACCACCACGGTCTGCGCATCGCCCAGCGCGTCGGCGGAGTGCCCTACCTGCACCCGGGCACCGGCGGCCTGCAGGCCGCGCACGGCCGCGGAGTCCTTCGCGTCGCTGCCGGACACGACGATTCCCTCCTGCAGCATGATCCGTGCGATGCCGCTCATCCCGGCGCCGCCGATGCCGATGAAGTGCACGGCGCCGAGCTCGGCGGCAGCGAGCCGGCGGTCCGGGTCGGCGTACGCCGGTAGCACCCGCCTAGTCATGTCGGGCGACCTCCAGCACCTTGGCGGCCAGGACATCGGCGGCCTGCGCGTGCCCGGCCGAGCGGGCCGCGCCGGCCATCTGGTCGAGGCGGGCACGATCCTGCAGGAGCGGGATCAGCCGCTCGGCGACGTAGTCGCCGGTCAGCTGGGCATCGTCCACCAGCAGCCCGCCCCCGGCCTGCACCACCGGCTCGGCGTTGAGCCGCTGCTCGCCGTTGCCGTGCGGCAACGGGACATAGACCGCGGGGAGCCCGACAGCGGACACCTCGGCGACGGTCCCCATGCCCGCGCGGCACAGGACGAGGTCGGCGACGGAGTAGGCGAGGTCCATGCGGTCGATGTACGGCAGCGCGACGTACGCCGGACCGTCGGTGTGGACGATCGCCTCGATCGTGTTCTTCCTGCCGTACGAGTGCAGCACCTGGACGCCGGCCTGGTGCAGCCGGTCTGCGGCCGCTGTCAGGGCGTTGTTGAGGGTTCGGGCGCCCTGCGAGCCGCCGTACACCAGCAGGGTCGGGTAACCCTCGCGCAGGCCGAAGTGCTGCAGACCCTCGGCGCGCAGTGCCGACCGGTCGAGCCGCTGCAGCGCGGCGCGGATCGGCATGCCGACGATGGTCGCGTCCGCGAGGCCGTTGGTCTTGGCCGCGGTCCCCACGAACGCCGCCCAGCGCGCGCCGATCTTGTTGGCGATGCCGGCGGTCGCGTTGGCCTCGTGGACGACGACGGGGACCTTCCGGCTTCGGGCGGCCAGGTAGGACGGCAGCGAGGCGTAGCCGCCGAAGCCGACGACGGCGACCGCGTCGGTCTCGCGCAGGATCGCCTTGGCCTGACGGACCGCGGTGCGCAGCCGGAAGGGTAACCGCAGCAGGTCGGCCGAGGGCTTGCGCGGCAGCGGTACGGCGGCCACGGTGCGCAGGGTGAACCCGCGTTCGGGGACCAGTGTCGTCTCCAGCCCGCCCTCGGACCCGATGCACGTGATCCCGATACCGGGCTCGGCCTGCTGCAGCGCGGCGGCGGTGGCGAGCATGGGCTCGATGTGGCCGGCGGTTCCTCCACCGGTGAGCACGATGTGGCGGCTCATCGAACGGTTCGTCTCCCTTGGTCTCGGGCCCAGTCACCGCGGGCCCGATCACCGCGGGCGCGGTGGTCGCGGGCGCGGTGGTCGCGGGCGCGGTGGTCGCGGGCCCGGTCGGTGCGGGCGGGCTGACGCCGCTGTGCGGGGCGTCGTTGCTCTGTGCGGCGGGCGGGCTCCCGGGTGCCGGAGGTGGTGCGCGGGCTACGGTGCGCCTTCGGCGGGGTCTGGTCCTTGTCGAGAACGGGGCTGGTCGGCACCGGCAGCGACAGCCACCGGCCGAAGCGCCGGGCTCGGGACTGCAGGTGGCGGACCGCGGCGGGCTCGTGCCGGGCGCAGCTGGCCAGGATGCCCATCGCGAACATGGTGACCACGATCGACGTTCCGCCGGAGGAGATCAACGGCAGCGTGATCCCGGTGACCGGGAGCAGGCCGACGACGTACCCGATGTTGATCAGGGCTTGGCCGACCATCCACACCGATGTCGCGCCGGCGATCAACCGGATGTACAGGTCACGGGTGCGCCGGGCGATGCGGAAACCGGTGTAGGCCAGCGCGGCGAACAGCACGAGCACAAGCGCGCAGCCGATGAAGCCGAGCTCCTCGCCGATGATCGCGAAGATGTAGTCGGAGTGCGCGTTGGGCAGCGCGCCCCATTTGGTGCGGCTGTTGCCCAGGCCTACGCCGAAGAACCCCCCGGTGGCCAGTGCGTAGAAGCCCTGGATCGCCTGATGGCCGGTGTCCTGCGCGTCGGCCCAGGGATCGAGGAAGGACAGTACGCGGCTCATCCGGAATCCCTGGCTGGCGACCGCGACGGCGCCGACGGCCGCGACCCCGAGCAGCATAAGCCCGAACAGCCGGAAGGGTGCCCCGATCACCCACAGCAGGCCCAGGAAGATGATGAAGTACGTGATGGTGGTGTGCAGGTCGGGCTCGATGACCACCAGCGCGGACAGCAGGATCAGGCCCGGGAGGATCGGCATCAGCATGCCCTCCCAGGTGTTGAGGATCTTGCGGCGACGCACCAGCACGTGGGCACCCCACAGCAGGAAGGCAATCTTGCCGAACTCCGACGGCTGGATCGAGAACAGCCCGCCGATGTTGAACCAGCGCCGGGCGCCGTAGAGCTCCATGCCGATCCCGGGGACCAGCACGAGCGCCAGCATCACCATGGTCAGGGCCATGAGCACGCCCGACAACCGCCGCCAGGTTGTCAGCGGGACCCGCATGGCGAGGATCATCGCCAGGACGCCGGCGACGACGAAGATCAGCTGGCGGTTGAACTGGTAGTACGCCGAGCCGTGGCTCTGCATCGAGTCGACCGCGGACGCCGAGGCCATCATCACCAGCCCGAAGGCGACCAACGCGAAGGTGAGGGTCATGACCAGGTAGAACGAGGTCATCGGCTTGGCGAGATAGCTGCGCAAGGCGTGGGCGTGATCGCGGGCCTTGCGGCTGGCGGTCGCGCCGGAGCCGCGGAGCGAGCCAAGAGCCGTGCCGCGGGTGGCGGAGCGCTCTGGCTGTTTGGTCACCACCGGGTCGCTCCTTCGCTGCGGCTGGGCTTAGCTCGTCGCACCATCCTGGCCGCGGGCCGCGTCGGTGAAGACACGACCGCGCTCGGCGTAGTCGGTGAACATGTCCATCGACGCCGCCGCCGGCGCCATCAGCACCACGACCTCGCCCCCGTGTGCGCCGGATTCCGCGCGCGCCAGGTCGGTCGCGGCGGATACCGCCTCGGCCATTCCTCTATGTTCGGCGCTCTCGATGTCGATTACCCGGACATCGGGCGCGTGTCGCCGAAGTGCCTCGCCGATCACTGCCCGGTCGCGCCCGACGAGGACGACGGCAGCCAGCCGGTCGCGGACGGCCTCGATGAGCCCACCGAAGTCGCCGGCGACCGCACCCTTCAGCAGTCCCCCGGCGATCCAGACGATCCGGGCGTAGGAGCGCAGGGACGCCTCGGCCGCGTGCGCGTTCGTCGCCTTGCTGTCGTTGACGAACCGGATCGACGACCCGCCCATCGGGATGCGCGCGACGGTGACATTACGGTGCTCGCCGGGGCGGTAGTCGCGCAGGCCCTGGGCCACCTCGCCGGCGGTGATCCCGACGCTGCGGGCGAGTGCCGCCGCAGCGAGGGCGTTGGCGACGTTGTGCGGTCCGGGCGGGCGGATCTCGTCGGCGGGCAGCAGCTGCTCGTCGCCACCGCCCAGGACGGAGCGGTCGACGAGGATCCCGTCGCGGACGCCGAGCTCGCCATCGGCCGGCTCGCCCAGCGTGAACCGGATCACACGGGCGTGCGCCGGCAGTGCGGCAGCGAGCTGGACCACGTGCGGGTCGTCGGCATTGATCACCGCGAGCGAGGCTCCCCCGCCCCACACCCGGGTCTTGTCGGCGGCGTACGCCGCGAGACTGCCGTGCCAGTCGAGATGGTCGGCGGCGATGTTCAGCAGCGCGCCGGCGGCGGGGGTGATCGAAGGCCCCCAGTGCAGCTGGAAGCTGGACAGCTCGACGGCGAAGACGTCGTAGTCGAGGTCGGCACCGACCACCGCGTCAATCACCGGAGGACCGACGTTGCCGACCTCGGCGGCCTGCAGGCCGCCGGCCCGCAGGATGGCGGTGAGCATCCCCACCGTGGTGGTCTTGCCGTTCGTGCCGGTGACCGCGAGCCACGGGATGCGCCGGTCGCGCAGCTCCCACGCGATCTCGACCTCCCCCACGACCGGCAGGCCGCGACGCAGGGCGTCGGCCAGCAGCGGCTGGGTAGGCGGCCACCCGGGCGAGGTCACCACCAGGTCGACGTCGTCCGGCACGACCTTCAGGTCGCCGGCGTAGCGGACGCCGAGCGCGGCGAGCTCGCCCGACACGGCCTCCGGGCGCGCGTCGACGATCCGGACCGCGTCGCCGCAGGCCGCGAGGGCGCGGGCGACGGCCGAGCCGGAGCGGCCACCGCCGGCGACGAGCACCTGCCTCACTGCAGCGTCGCCGATCCCAGCCAGTCGGCGTAGAAGATGCCGAGGCCGAGCGCCACGCACATGCCGGTGACGATCCAGAAGCGCACGACGACGGTCATCTCGGTCCATCCCGACAGCTCGAAGTGGTGGTGCAGCGGCGCCATGCGGAACAACCGTTTACCGGTGGCCTTGAAGTAGGCGACCTGCAGGATCACCGAGGCGGTGACGGCCACGAACAGCGCACCGAGCACGAACAGCAGCAGCTCGGTGCGGGTCATGATGGCCAGCCCGGAGATGCCGCCGCCGAGCGCCAACGAGCCGGTGTCACCCATGTAGATGCGCGCCGGGTTGGCATTCCACCAGAGGAAGCCGATGCAGGCGCCCATCATGACCGCCGCCAGCAGCGCGAGGTCCATGGGGTCGCGCACCGGGTAGCAGCCCTCCACGGGCTCGCGGGCGCACTGGTGGCTGAACTGCCAGAACGAGATGACGACGTACGCGCCGAAGACCATCGTCGCGCACCCGGCGGCCAGGCCGTCGAGCCCGTCGGTGAGGTTCGTGGCGTTGGAGAAGCCGGAGATGAACAGCACCGCGAAGATGACGAACCCCACCGCACCGAGGCTGAGCACGGCGATGTCGCGGACGAAGGAGATGTTGGTGGACGCCGGCGTGATCCCGCCCTGCTTGAACTGCAGCGCCAGGATCGCAAAGCTGACCGAGACGAACAGCTGGCCGACGAGCTTGGCCGTCTTGTTCAGCCCCAGGCTGCGCTGCTTGGCGATCTTGATGTAGTCGTCCAGGAACCCGACCACGCCGAGACCGACGAACAGGTACAGCACCAGCAGCGCGGACGGCGTGACGCCGCGGCCGAAGTCGTTCCACATGATCAGGTGGGCGCCGAAGTACCCGACGACGGTGGCGACGATGAAGGCGATCCCGCCCATCGTGGGGGTGCCCTGCTTGACCAGGTGGGTCTGCGGTCCGTCGTCGCGGACCTGCTGGCCGTAGGCACGACGCTTGAGGCGCCTGATCAGCAGCGGGGTCATCAGCAACGAGGTCATCAGCGCGAGGACCGCGCCGAGCAGGATCGACCTCATCGACTCTCGTCCTTCCGCCGTTCGACTACCTCAGCCTGACAAAAGTATCGTGCCGCGGGACCCGATCCGCGCAGCCCTGGCCGGTGGCTCACGCCTCGCGCTCCGCGATCGCCTGGCGCAGTGCGGCGCGGTCATCGAACTCGTGGACGACGCCGCCGACGTATTGGCCGGTCTCGTGTCCCTTGCCGGCGACCAGCACCACGTCGCCGTCCCGTGCGGCGCGGACGGCGTGCCGGATCGCCGCGGCGCGGTCGCCGATCTCGACGACCTCACCGCGCTGACTCTGCGGGACCTCCTGGACCCCACGCAGCATGGCCGAGCGAATGGCCGCGGGGTCCTCCGAGCGCGGGTTGTCGTCGGTGATCACGAGCAGATCCGCATCGCGGGCGCCTACCGCGCCCATGAGCGGCCGCTTGGCGGCATCGCGGTCTCCGCCACAGCCCAGCACCAGCAGCACCCGGCCGGTCACCTGGTCACGTACCGAGCGGAGCGCGGCCTCGACGGCAGCCGGCTTGTGCGAGTAGTCCACGACGGCCAGGAACGGCTGTCCGGCATCGACGCGCTCCATACGGCCGGGCACCCGCACCTCGCGCAGTGCGCCCGCCGCGAGATCGGCGGCGACCCCGGCCTCGGCGGCGATCGCCATCGCCATCACCGCGTTGTCGGCGTTGAAGTCCCCCGGCAGGCTGAGCAGCACCTCGTGCCGACGCCCGTCCGGCCCGACGGCGACGAACGCGCTTCCCGCGCTCGATCCTGCGACGGCGCCCTCGATCCGCCAGTCGGCCGCCTGCCGGCCCGCCGGGGAGACCCGCACGGTGCGCCGGCCGGTCTCGGCGAGCCGGGTCGCCCAGTCGTCGTCGACGTTGATCACGTGGGTGCGGGCCCGGCCGTCGAACAGCAGGGACTTCGCGGCGAAGTAGTCCTCCATACCGTCGTGGAAGTCCAGGTGGTCCTGCGAGAGGTTCAAGAAGGCGGCGACGGCGTACTCGATGCCGTCCACCCGGCGCAGCTGCAGCGAGTGGCTGGAGACCTCCATCACGACGGTGCCGATCCCCCGCTCCACCATCACGGCGAGGAGCGCCTGGAGCTCCGGCGCCTCCGGGGTGGTCAGCGCGGCGCCCGCGGCGTGGCCGACGTGCTCCTCGCCGATGATCGTCTCGACCGTGCCCAGCAGGCCGCTGGGGCGGCCCGCGGCCTGCAGGATCGCCCGCACCATGTAGGCCGTCGTGGTCTTGCCGCTGGTGCCGGTGATGCCGAGCATCGTCAGCCGACGTGACGGATCGCCGTACACCGCGGCGGACGCCGGCCCGGTGGCGCGGCGCACGTCGCTCGCGACCAGCACGGGCACGCCGAGGTCTCCGGCGATGTCGAGCCCGTCGAGGTCGGTGAGCACCGCGACAGCGCCGGACGCGACCGCCTCGGCCGCGAACTGGGCACCGTGCGCGCGACTGCCGCGGACGCCGACGTACAGGTCGCCGGGTTGCACCTCGCCGGAGCGGTTGGTGATCCCGGTGAGGGACACCTGCGCGCCACGGTGCTCGGCGCCGGCCCGAGCGGCGACCTCGACGCTGTTGACGGGAGGGCACGACTGCGGGCGGAGCACGAGCGAGGTCACCGGGCGATCCTACTGGTCGAGCGCCGCTCTACTGGCCGGCGACGAGGGTGTACTCGGGCGAGGCGTCTACCGACGGCGGGACGGCGCGAGACTGCAGGACCTGCCCCATCACGGTCGCGAACAGCGGGGCTGCTCCGCCACCGACCGACGCGGTGGGGTCGGTGATGGCGATCGCCACGACGTACTCGGGGTCCTCGATGGGCGCCATGCCGACGAAGGTGTGGTAGTAGCCGCCGCCGGCGTAGCAGTTGCAGTCCGGGTTGGCGCGCTGGCCGGTGCCGGTCTTGCCACCCACCCGGTAGCCCGGGATCTTCGCCGCCTTGCCGGTCCCGCCGTCACCGGTTACCGCCTCGAGCATACCGCGCAGCTGCTCAGCGGCCTTGGCGCTGATCACCTCGACCGGCTTCGCGGGGGCGCCGGGGATCTGCTCCCCGTCCGGGCCGACGATGGACTTCACGATGCGCGGGGGGATGCGGACGCCGTCGTTGGCGATCGCCTGGTACATCGTGGCCATCTGCAGCGGAGTCAGCGAGACGCCCTGGCCGATCGGCACGTTGCCGACCTGGCTGCCGGACCACTTCTCGCGCGGCGCCAGGATGCCGCGGGACTCGGCGGGCAGCTCGATCCCGGTCTTCTGGCCGATGCCGAACTTCTGCAGCATCTCGTAGAAGTAGTCGTCCTCGAGCTCCTCGTTGATCATGAGGGTCCCGACATTGGAGGACTTCGCGAGGATGCCGGTGGCCGTGAAGTCGACGTTGCCGTGCGCCCACGCGTCGTGCACGACGACATCCGCGACCGGGATGGAGCCCGGCACGTCGAGGACGGTGCTGGGGGTGATGAGGCCCTGGTCCAGCGCCGGGCCCATGGTGGTCACCTTGTTGATCGAGCCGGGCTCGAGGACGCTGGAGACCACCGGGTTGCCCAGGTCGTCGCCGTCGGACTCGCCCGGCTTGGCCGGGTCATAGCCCGGGCTGCCGTACATGGCGACCACCTGGCCGGAGGTGGCATCGAGGGCGACGACCGACACCGCGGAGGCGCCGGGGTTGCTGGCCTGGTAGGCGGCGACGGACTGCTCCACGAGGTACTGGATGTCAGCGTCAAGGGTCAGCTCGATGGTCGAACCGGGGGTCGCGGGGATCTCCTCGTGAATGCCTGCCGGGATGACCGAGCCGTCGGGGCTGGCCTCGTACACCTGCTTGCCGTCCTTGCCGGCGAGCGTGGCGTCCAGGTACTGCTCGATGCCGGCCAGGCCCTCGTTGTCACTGTTGGTGAAGCCCACGATCTGCCCGGCCGTCGAGCCGGCCGGGTACACGCGCTTCTGGGTGCGCTCCACTCCGATGCCGGCGACCTGGTGGTCGTTGATCGCGCTCGCGCGGATCTGCTCTGCGACCAGCGGGTCGACGTGACGGGCGATGACCGAGTAGCGGCCCTTGGCCGACAGTGCGGCGAGGACGTCGGCGTACGCGAGATCGAGCTCGCCGCTGATCAGCTCGGCGATGGCCGGGCGGTCGGCGCGCGGCACCATGACCGGGTCGGCGAACAGGGTCCGGGTCTCGATGCTGTAGGCGAGTTTGGTCCCGTGCGCATCGGTGATCGCGCCGCGCTGGGCGGTGATGACCTTCTGCTTCAGGCGCGCCGATTCCGCGCTGCTGGCGTAGGCGGCGGCGTCGACCCCCTGCAGCTGCAGGAGCCGTCCCCCGATGACCAGCATGACCGCGACCATCACCGCCAGTGCGCCGGTCATCCGTTTGTCCGGGTTGCCCAGCGAGAACCGCTGGCGTCGCCGGGGCACCGCAGCGCCGCGGGGGCGAGACGTCTGGCGGGTGCGCT
The DNA here is from genome assembly GCF_900292035.1 of Blastococcus sp. Marseille-P5729. Lineage (NCBI taxonomy): Bacteria > Bacillati > Actinomycetota > Actinomycetes > Geodermatophilales > Geodermatophilaceae > Blastococcus > Blastococcus sp. Marseille-P5729. Next base: position 580,656 of record NZ_OMPO01000001.1, read on the forward strand.
GGGTCATTACTCTCCGGTCGTCTCGGGCTGGGCGGTCGTGGGTGCGGGGACGGCGTCCTGCGGCGCCGGCTGCTCCGGCGCCGGCGCGGGCTGGTCGGCGGGTGGCTGCTGCGCGGCGTCGTCCGCCGGGGCCTGCTGCGCGGCGTCGTCCGCCGGGGTCTGCTGCGCGGCCGGGTTCTCCGGATCCGCTGCGGGAGCGGGCGGCGGCACCAGGCGCGGCTTCGGCTCGACCCAGGTCACCGTCCCGTCCGCGTTGATGACCAGGTTGCCGGGATTGGCACCCGGCTGCATCCCCAGCTCGACGGCCTTCTGGGCCAGCGCGCTGGGCGCCTGCTTCGCTGCGACCTGCTGCTGCAGCTGCTGCTCGGCCAAGGTGAGCTCGGCGAGCTCCTGGCTGAGCTGGCGCTCGGTGAACGACGTCTGTGCAGTTGCCGTGTTGAGGATAAGCAGCGCGACCACCGAAACCCCGGCAATCAACGCGAACACGATCGCAAAAGGCCATCGGGAGCCGCCCTCGCGGACGCCGACGGCGAGATCGACGAGGCTGCGGCCCTTGACCAGCCGGGCCCGCAGGCTCCGATCGGCGGCCGCACGGCGGGCTGCGCGGCGCTGCTGCGTATAGCTGCGCCGCGGCCGTTCGGGCCGCCGCGCGGGCGTCGTGACCGGGGTCTTCTTGCGCGCCGGTGCGGCGAAGGTCGTGCTCACGCGGCCTCCCGTACTCGTTCCACGGCACGCAGCCGCACCGAGGCGCTGCGTGAGTTGGTCTGCTGCTCGGCGGCGGAGGCCTTCTCGGCACCGCGTACCAGCAGCCTTAGCTGGGGGCGCTGGGACTCCAGCGACACGGGTAGCTCGATCGGCGTGTGATCGGTCGCCAGCCGGGCGATGGCCTGCTTGACGATGCGGTCCTCGAGCGAGTGGTAGGCCAGCACCACCATCCGGCCACCGACCGCGAGCGACTCCAGCGCCGACACCACCGCGCGACGCAAGGTGGCCAGCTCGTCGTTGACCTCGATACGCAGCGCCTGGAAGGTGCGTTTGGCCGGGTGCCCGGTGCTGCGGCGCCGCACCGCGGCCGGGATCGCGCGCTCGACGAGCGCCGCCAGCTGGGCGGTCGTGCGCAAGCCTTCGCGCTCGCGGACGATCGCGGCGGCGATCCGGCCGGCCATCCGCTCCTCGCCGTACTCGGCGAGGATCCGGCGCAGCTCGGGCTCGCTGTAGGTGTCGACGACGTCCTGTGCGGTGATCCCGCGGCTGCGGTCCATCCGCATGTCCAGCGGGGCGTCCTGCATGTAGGAGAATCCGCGCTCGGCCTGGTCGAGCTGCATCGAGGACACGCCGAGATCGAGCAGGATCGCCTGCACGGACGGCAGCTGCAGCCGTGAGAGCACCTCGGGGATCTCGTCGTACACCGCGTGCACCAGCTCGATCCGGTCGGCATGGCGCGCCAACCGCTCCCGGGACAGCGCGAGCGCCGTCTGGTCGCGGTCGATGCCCACCAGGCGGGCTGCAGGAAAGGCCTTCAGCACTGCCTCCGCATGCCCTCCGTGACCGAGCGTGCCGTCGAGGTACACCGCGCCGTCGTCCTGCAGCGCGGGGCCGAGCAGCTCGAGGGTGCGCTCCAGCAGGACCGGGGTGTGCTGGGCTACGGCATTCATCGCACCCCTCCCCGTCCGGTGTCTCGTTCACGCGCTGGCACTGGTTGTCGTTGCGCCGTACGGCCCGGTCCCCTCCCGAGCGCCGACCTGGCACCGGGGAAGGTGCGCCAGGGCGACGAGCCGGGCGGAGGCCGCGCCGTACGGCACGTCCGGTCGGCCTACTCCGGGAGGACCAGGTCCTCGGAGAAGTCGACGAAGCCTTGCTCCTGCTCCTCGCTGAACCGTCGCCACGCCTCGGCGTCCCAGATCTCGACCTTGTCGTTCACGCCGACGACCGCGCACTCGCGACCCAGTCCGGCGTACTCGCGCAGCGCTGGCTTGATCACGATGCGCCCCTGCTTGTCGGCCGACTGGTCATCGGCCGAGCCGAAGAGCGCTCGGGCGTAGTTGCGAACGGTGGAGTTGGTCGAGGGGGCCTTGTTCAGACGGGCGGCGATTCGCTCGAACTCCGAACGCGGATACACGAACAGGCAGCGGTCCTGCCCCTTCGTGATCACCATGCCGTCGCTGAGCTTGTCGCGGAACTTCGCCGGCAGCGCCAGACGACCCTTGTCGTCCATCCGCGGATAGAAGTCACCGAAGAACATCCGGCGTCCCCTTCCGCTGCCCTACCGACGCTCCCCACTTTACCCCACTACTCACCACGAGTCACCCTTTCTGACCCATTTCTCGGCCCGATCGGCTGGTTCCGACCACGACGCGACAGATCTCACGTGCCTGCCGCACGCCGCAAAATGGCCTCGTGACCTGCGGGTTCCCCGGCCATCGGTGTCGATGGGGGGCGGGTTGGGGAGAAGTGGGGTCAAAGTGGGGACCTTCTCCCCCGTCGCCGCCAGCGACGGCGGTGGCTCGCTACTACCCTCGAAAAGGGGCCCGTTGCCCCGAGGAGCCGGAGGAATCGTGAGCGTTCACAGCCCGCCGACGCGCCGTTCGCGCCGCCGCGCCGAGGAGTTCGAGCCGACCTACGACGAGGTCCGCTCGGCCGCGCTCGCGATCGCCACCGAGGTCGAGAAGGTCATCTCCGGCAAGCGGGATGTCGTCCGTACCGCCATCGTGTGCCTCCTGTGCGACGGGCACCTGCTGATCGAGGACGTCCCCGGCGTCGGGAAGACGAAGCTGGCGCGGGCCCTCGCGGCCGCGATCGATGGCACTGTGCACCGAGTGCAGTTCACCCCGGACCTGCTGCCCAGCGACCTGACCGGCGTGTCCATCTACGACCAGCGTCAGGGCGCATTCGAGTTCACGCCCGGCCCCTTGTTCGGCAACGTCGTAATCGGCGACGAGATCAACCGCGCCACCCCGAAGACGCAGTCCGCCCTGCTCGAGGCGATGGAGGAGCGGCAGGTCACCGTCGACGGGCAGACCCGTGACCTGCCGCGGCCGTTCATGGTGATCGCGACCCAGAACCCAGTCGAGATGGAAGGCACCTTCAGCCTCCCGGAGGCCCAGCGCGACCGGTTCATGGCCCAGGTCGAGATGGGCTACCCGGACGAGCAGTCCGAGGTCGAGATGCTCGACCAGCACGGCCAGCGCGACCCGCTCGAGAGCCTGCAGCCGGTCTGCTCCTCCGACGAGGTCGCCGCGATGATCACCGCCGTGCGGCAGACTCACGTCGCCGAGCCGATCCGACAGTACGTCGTGGCGCTGGCCCGCTTCACTCGCGAGCACGCGGCCGTACGGCTGGGCGCCTCGCCGCGCGCCGGGCTGCAGCTGCTCCGGGCGGCGAAGGCGCAGGCGGTGCTGTCCGGTCGCGACTACGGCACACCCGACGACGTCCAGCGGCTCGCTCCGGTCGTGTGGTCACACCGGTTGCTGATGGGTGGGCACGACCTGCGCACCCGGCACGCGGCCAGCGATGTCATCAACGAGGCGATCCAGACCGTTGCCATCCCGCGCTGAGCACTCACCGGCTCCGGGCCGCACGAAGGTCACGTTCACCACGCGCGGCAGCAGCATCCTGGCCGCGGCGATCGCGGCCGGCCTCGGATCGTTCGCGCTGGGCGAGACCGACCTGCTCCGGGTGGCGATCATCATCCTGCTGGTCTGCCTCGGCACCTGGCTGATCGCCCGCCTGCTGCCGACCCAGGTGGACGCCGTACAGAGCCCGCACCCCGCCGAGGCCACCATCGGCTCACCCGTGACGCTGCGGGTGGCCACGCGTATCCGCCGGGCGCTGCTGCCGGGCACCGTGGTGTGCCACGACCGGACCAGCACACACCTCGCGCGCGCCGGGCATCTGGCAGTAGTCGGTGACCGCGCCCGCGACGGCATCACGCTGACCTTCCGCACCCAGCCCACCGCGCGCGGCGCCCACGTGGCCGGCCCGCTGGAGGTGACGCTGCGCGACCCCCTGGGTCTGGTCACCACTCGCGTGGTCGCCGACCATCACGCGACCGTCCTCGGGCTGCCGCGGTGGTACGACGTCCACCCCGCGTGGCTGCGGATCAGCGGGTCGATGCCGTTGTATGACGAGCCGGCGCTGGAAGGCGGCATGGACGGGGAGCCGGACGTCGGGCTGCGCGAGCACCGCCCGGAGGACGGTCTGCGCCGGATTCACTGGCGCTCCACCGCCCGCGTCGGACGGCTCATGGCGCGCCTGGACGAGCCGGAGGCCGACCGCACCGCGGTGATCGCCTTCGAGTCCCGCGCACGGCTGCATCGGGGCGGGTCATTCGAGACCACCCTCGAGGTCGCGGCCTCCCTGGGCATGGCGCTGTTGCGCGCGGGGTGGAACCTCCGGCTGATCGACTCGGACGGCGAGCGGCACCCGACCGGCCGCTCGTGGGACACCGGATCGCTGCTGCGCTTCTTCGCGCTCGCGTCGACGACCGGCGGGGATCGCGAGCCGCAGCTGCCCTCCAGCCAGGGGCCGGTCCTGCTGATCACGACCGCACCCCCAGAACGGGGGAACGCCGGGGCCACGAGGATCATCGCGATCGCTGCCCCGGGCCGCACCCCGGTGCACCAGCCCCAGATCAGCTACGTCGGCGGCGCGGCCTCGGTCGCGGACATGCTCGCGAGCCCGCCCCGTACGGAGGCGGCGGTATGAGCGAGCAGCGCTCCGCGCTCACCCACTACCTCGCGCCCCTGGTCGCAGGCGTCGCCACGGTCGCCACCCTCGCCACCATTGGGCCGGTGTTCTCCGACCACTCGTGGCTAACCACGAGCTCTATCGTGGTCCTGATCATCGTCGCCACCGGTATCGTGCTGCGCACGCTGGGACTGGCACAGGCATACGTGAGCATGCTGCAGCTCGTGGTCGGTCTCTACGCCCTGCTGCTACTGACCACCCAGCCCACCATGATCGCCGGCTTCATCCCGTCGGGCGGATCCTTCGGGCAACTGGTCAGCCTGCTCGGCGAGGGGGCGACCACCGCCCGGACCCAGGTCGCCCCGATCCCGCCGACGGAAGGAACCGCGGCGCTGCTGGCGCTGCTGGTAGCGCCGGTCGCGGTGCTGGTCGACGACTCGGCGGTCACCGGACGACCGGCCCTGGCCGGCATCCCACTGCTGACGCTGTTCGCGATCTGCTCGGCGATCGTCCGCCACCCGATCTCGATGTGGCTGGTGATCGTCCCGGTGCTCGCCTTCCTCCTGCTGCTGTGGATCACCGAGCGCGACGAGCATCCCCGGCGCGGCCTTCGGTCCGGTCTGGGCGGTCTCGCGGTCAGCGCGTCGCTGGCCGCGCTCGCCACCGTGGTGGCCGCGGCCGCCACCGTCGTCGTTCGACTGCCGGACGGGGGCGTGTTCGCGGTGTCGGGCAACACCGACCGCAGCCCGAACGAGACGGTGGCCCGCACCACGGACCTGAGCGGGCAGCTGACTCGCGACGAGCCGTTGACGCTGTTCACGGTGCAGACCGACGACCCGGCCCCGTTCTACCTGCGGGCGATCGTGCTGGAGCGCTGGGCCGAAGGTGGCTGGAGCTTCACCAACACCCGCAGCTCCGACATCGACCCCGCCAGCATCCCGCAGGACGCCGGACCCGCCGCCTCCGCCTCCTCGACCTCGACGATCACCGTCGACCAGTACAGCGACGTATTCGTGCCCACCTTCTACGCACCGACCTCGGTGAGCCTGCCCGGTGCGCAGTACGACCCGGGGATGGCGGTCGCCTACACCGACGAGAAGGGCGACCTGGCCGGCCAGAGCTACGAGGTGACCGCCGCGGTGCCGCGGCCGACCTCCGACGAGCTCGCGACGGTCACGCTGCCCGACGGCGGGCTGCCGCGCTCGGTGGAACGCAACCGGCAGGTCCCGGTTGATGTGGATCCCGGGGTGCTGAGCCTTACCGAGCAGGTCACCGCCGGCGCGAGCACGCCGTGGGAGGTGGCCATCGCCCTCGATGCGTTCTTCAACGACCCCGCGCAGGGCTGGGTGTACACCCTGGAGGTGCCCGACCCGGGCCAGATGGACCCGCTCGCCAGCTTTCTCGACAAGCGCCAGGGCTTCTGTGAGCAGTACGCCTCCGCGATGGCCGCGATGTTCCGGATCTCCGGCGTCCCGGCCCGTGTGGTGGTCGGGTACACGCAGGGTGAGTCGATCGACGAGCAGACCTACCAGGTGACCACCGACGAGGCGCACGCGTGGGTCGAGGCCTACTTCGGCGAGGCGGGCTGGATCCAGTTCGACCCGACCCCGATCGGCGACCGCGCGGTGCCGTTGCCGTACGTGCCGAGCGACCAGATCGACCCGTCCGCCGAACAGGCGTCTGCCGAGCAGGCGTCCGCCGAGCAGGCGCCCCCGACCACCGAGGGGCCGGCGGCCGAGGACCCCGCCTCTAGCGAGACACCGGCGGCAGCCGAAGACCAGGCCGCCGCGGAGGACCAGGGCCGGGCGTGGGACATCCTGCGGTGGGTGCTGGTCGGCGTCCTAGCCGCCGCGGTCGTGGCGCTGCCCGGCCTGGTCCGAGCCGGACGCTGGCGCTCCCGGTTGGCCGCCGCAACAGCCGGCGGCCGGGGCGGCGCGCTGTCGGCCTGGGACGAGGTCCGCGAGCTGGCCGGCGACCTCGGCAGCCGACACTCCCGGACGGCGAGCGAGACTGCGCAGGCCCGGCGGTGGGCGGCGGACCTCGGCGTCCGCGGCGAGGACCTGCAGGCTCTCGCCCAGCAGGCCGAGCGCGCTCGGTACGGCGCGGACGAGGACCTGCCGGCAGTGGACGCCCCACTTCGTTCGGTCCGCCAGGAGGTTCGGGCGCGGGTCGGCCGTTCGCGGTGGTGGCGCGCCCTGGCGCTCCCGGCGTTCATCCGGCGGCCGTTCGGCTCGCGCGACTGACGTCTCGTTCGCGGGACTGACCAGCCCACGACAGAAATCAGCCCGGCCAGCAGGCCGGGCTGATTCACAGCGTCGTCAGCGGGTGCGGGGCGCTACTGCTCACCCTCGAACCGGCGCCGCAGCCGCTCCTGCGCCTTGTCGGCCACGCCTCCGTTGGCGCGGCCGCGACTGCTTCCGCGCTGGCCGCTGCGCTTGGAGCCCTTGCCCTGCTTGCCCTGCTTGCCGCGCGTGCCCGGCTTGGCGCCGTTCTGCGTGGCGCGCACCCCCATGGTGCCGCCGGCGAGCATGATGAGGAAGCCGAGGACGCCGACGATCACGTTCTGCAGCCAGACGCCGCCGACCAGCACCGCCAGCCCGACGACGCCCAGCACGATGGCCAGCCGGAGGCTGCCCAGGTTGGCCCGGGGCCGCGTGGTCTTCTTGACGGTCGCGCGGAACTTCGGGTCCTCTTCGTACAGCGATCGCTCGATCTGCTCGAGTACGCGCTGCTCATGCTCGGAGAGTGGCACGGCATCTCCTCGTGGGTGGTCGGTCGCGGCGTGGCAACCGCTAGATAACTAGGATACGAGCGTTCTAGGAAGTTAGGAACCCGGACCCGAATTCTCCTCCGCCGACCGTGGCGGGTCCGGACGCCGGAGGGTCGATGCGGGTTTCAGCGCGCCTCCGCCGAACCGGGCGACGACCGCATCGAGCGCGCGCTCGGCCTCGTGCCAGCGCGGCGTGCGGCCAGGCTCGGGGGCGGCGTCCTCGAGGCTGAGCTGCACCGGCACGCTGCCGGCCTCGACCAGCCCGCCCGCACGCACACCGAGTAGCCGGATCGACCGGCCAGCCAGCCCCCCCCGCTCCGCGCCCCGCCATAGCTCCACGACCCGTGCGTGGATCTCCTGCGCCAGGTCCGTGGGCCGGTCGATGGTGACATCGCGGGTGTAGGTCGCAAAGTCGGCGGCCCGGAGCTTCAGTCCGATCGTCCGCGACTGGAGTTGCTTGGCCCGCAGCCGCCGGGCCACCTTGTGCGCGAGCCGCGCCAGCTCGGACTCGACCTGCGCGTGCCCGGAGAGGGTGTGGAAGTAAGTGTGCTCGGCGCTCAGCGACTTGTCGACCCGTTCGGGCGCGACTCGGCGCGGGTCGTGCCCCGACGCCAGGGCGACCAGGTGATCGGCCTGCGCCCTGCCCAGGTTGCTGACCAGGGTCTGCCGGCGGGCGTCGGCGACGTCCCCGACGGTGAACAGCCCGAGCCCCTCAAGCCGCGCGGTCGCCTTCGGGCCGATGCCCCACAGCGCCGACACCGGCAGGGGCCGCAGGAACTCGACGGTCTGCGCCTCGGGGACGACGAGCATGCCGTCCGGCTTGCACCTGGTGCTGGCGATCTTGGCCACGAACATCCGGGCCGCCACCCCTACCGAGCAGGTCAGCTGCAGCTCGTCGGAGATCCGGCGGCGGATCTGCCGGGCGATCGCGCGGGGCCCGCCCAGCAACCGCACCGCACCCGATACGTCCAGAAAGGCCTCGTCCAGCGACAGCGGCTGCACCAGCGGGGTGATGTCGCGCAGGATCGCCATGACATCGGCGGACGCCGCACCGTAGTCTTCGTGCCGCGCCGCGACGACGACGGCGTTCGGGCACAGCCGCAGCGCTTTGGCCATCGGCATCGCGCTGCGCACGCCATACGCGCGCGCCTCGTAGCTCGCGGAGGCGACGACCCCCCAGCCGCCGGCGCCGCCGACCACGACCGGTCGCCCGCGCAGCGCGGGGTTGGCGCGCACCTCGACGCTGACGAAGAAGGAGTCCATGTCGACGTGCAGGAAATGACAGCCGGTGTCGTCGACGTCCCGCTGGTCGACCGGCCCGATGCGCTCCTGGTCTGCGCTACGCCCCATGCTCATCTCGGACGGCGATCAGGTGCAGCAGCGGGGCCACCTGCGCGAGCACCGGGTCGGCGGCAAGCCGCTCGCCAAGAGCCCGTGCGGCGGCCGTGCCCGCCTCGGACGGGTTCAGCTCGCCGATCAGTCCGACGCCGCGCAGCCGCCGGACGGCGAGCCCGGCCTCCTGCAGCATGCCCGTGAGCTCGGCGGCATCGAACCGGTGACCGGTCTGGGCGGTGTGCGCGCCGTCCAGGGCCGCCTCCGCCTCGTCGAAACGCCCGGCGATCACTCGGCTCAGCGCCGCCCCGGCACGGTTGGCGGCGACCACGCTCAGCATGCCGCCGTCGGCCAACGTGCTGGCTGCTGCACGCAGGGTCTGGACGGGTGAGTCCACGAACTCGAGCACGCGGTGGCACAGCACCAGGTCCGCCGAACGTTCGCGGATCGACTCTGCGAGATGGTCCAGATCGGCCACCCGGCCGGCCACCCGATCGCCGACGCCCTCAGCCTGCGCCCGGCGGGCGAGCGTGGCCAGCGCATCATTGCTGTGGTCGAGGACCTCAACGGTGTGCCCGTGACAGGCCAACGGCACGGCATACCCGCCGGTGCCGCCACCGAGGTCGAGCACCCGCACCGCGCGATCCCCGACGGCCTCGCGCAGCGTGGCGAGGACGGCGTCGTCGTTGGGCAGTGCGCTGGTCGGTGCGGACATCGAGGCTCCTGGTCTGCGTGGACGACGGTCGCCTTCGATCATCCCTTATTCGCTGGCCGCGCGCGCGAGGCGCCTGGTGCGACGGCGCAGCAGCAGCCCGCGCACCTCGTGGGTGAACCGGTCGGCGTCGCGCAGCAGGTCGTCGGCCAGCCGCTGGGTGATCCCACCGGTCGCATCGCCCTGGCTGCGCAGCCGCACGCACGCCCGGGTGGTCGCTGCGAAGAAGTCCGCCCACTCGCGCAGCTCGGGCGCACACCGGGCCACGAGCGTCCACACCGACTGGGCCCGTGCGCCCCGGACCCGGTCGGGGCAGCCGGCCAGCACTGCGGACGCCGCGCGCACCGCGGCCACGCTCGCCCGTTCGAACCGCTGCTCGGCGTGCTCGGTGGCCTGGGCCTCGGCGATCGCCCGCCAGGCCTGCGCCAACAGCTCACCGGAGCCGGTCTCATCCGCGATGCTCATCTCAGCCTCCCGTAGCCTGCCCATTGATTCGAACATACGTTCGAGGTCTGGTGCTGTCAATCCGATGGTGGCAGGGAGGTCCGACAGATCACCGCGCGGCGGCCCGCGGCGCCCGGTCGCGGGAGCTGATCGCGAAGGCCGCCGCCGACGCCGCGATGAGCGAGGACAGCGCGAAGGCCCACTGGTAGCCGTAGTGGTCGACGACGAAGTTGACGGCGATCGGCCCCAGGACGACGCCGACGTCGCCCGCGATCTGATAGGTCGCCAGCACCGATCCCCGGCGTCCCTTCGCGACGTCCCCCGCCACGGCAGCCGGTCCGACCACCTGCATCGAGGCGCCGACGCCGCCGATCACCATCGAGACGAAGAACAGCCACAGGCTGGACTGCAGGGCCAGCAGCCCGAGCCCGAGAGCGGTCAGCGCGGCCCCGACGATCATCGCCGGGCGTCGTCCCCACTGGTCCGACAGCCTGCCCGCGGGACCGAGCATCAGGCCATTGGCGGCCGCGAAGACCGCCAAGCCGTAGCCGGTCATCGACTCGCCGCGCATCAGAACCTCGGTGACGAACAGCGGGATGGCGGCGGTGCGCACCGCGTAGGACCACATCGCCGAGAAGTTCGCGACAGTGGCCGCTCGGAACAGGCGGTCGCGCAGCGCCTCGCGGGCTCCCTCGTCCAGGATCTGATCCGGCTCATCGGAGGCTCCCGATGCGTCCTTGATCCGGCGGCGGCCGCCGAGGGTGGAGAAGGTGATGGCCGCTGCGACGGCGAGCGTCCCGGCATAGAAGAAGAACGGCAGCCGGGAACTGATCTCGGCCATCGGACCGCCGATCGCGGGGCCGGCCATGCCCCCCAGCAGGAAGCCGCCCTGATAGATGCTCATCGCGCGGCCCCGGATCTGCGACGGGACGCGGGCCGCGAGCACGGATGCCGAGGCGATCGTGAACATCGCCGAGCCGATCCCTCCGGCGCCGCGCAGGCTCAGCAGCTGCCAGTAGCTCTGCGAGGCACCTGCCAGTGCGCTGGAGACCGCCACGATGACCAGGCCCGCGCCGAGTACCGGCCGGGCGCCGAACCGGTCCACGAGTTTGCCGCCCCCGAAGGCGGTGGTGAGCCGCGCGAGCGCGAACATGCTGATGACCAGCGCGGCGAGGGTGCGGGTCACCCCGAAATCGCGCGCGAAGACGGGGATCGCCGGCGCGACGATGCCATAGCCGATCGCTACACAGAAGGCCACCGACGCGAGGATCCAGACCTCCCGAGGAAGCGGGGTGCGCTCGGTCGCGGGAACGCCGTCGCCATGGCTCACCCCGGGCCCCTCTCTCGCCAACTCGCCGCGATCAGCAAAGATAGCCCTATGCCCGTCCCCACGCCGCACTCGCTCGCCGACCACCCCGCGGTGTCCCGGGTCCGCGCCGCCCTCGGGCAGCACGGCGTCCGACCCGAGATCACCTACTTCGACGAGTCAGCCAAGACTGCGGCGCTCGCCGCGGCACAGCTCGGCATCGAGGTGGGGCAGATCGCCAACAGCCTGGTCTTCGACGCCGAGGGCGAGCCGCTGCTGGTGATGACCTCAGGCGCGCATCGGGTCGACCTCGGCAAGGTGGCGGCCCTCACCGGCCATCGCAGGATCGAGCGTGCCGGCGCCGCCTTCGTCAAGCAGCACACCGGCCAGGCAATCGGCGGGGGGGCGCCGGTGGGACACCCGGCGCCGGGCCGCACCCTCGTCGACGAATGGCTGGCCCGCCACGAGGGGATCTGGGCCGCAGCCGGTCACGCGCACACCGTCTTCCCGACCTCCTTCGAAGAGCTCGTCCGGGTCACCGGGGGTACGCCGGCGGACGTCGGCGCGTGATCGGCTGGGCTCGGCGCAACCGGGGACCCGAGATCCGCCAGCTGAGCATCACGGAGTTCCAGCGGCTCTTCCCGGTGGCCTTCCGGATCTTCGCTGAGGCCATGGGGTACCCGGACAGCTACATCGAACCTCGGATCCGGCTGGCGACCTCCCAGCTGGCATACCCTTCGCTGCTGGCCTTCGGCGCCTTCGACGGCCGTGGGCGGCTGGTCGGCTTCGCCTATGGGTACCGGGCGCAACCCGGTCAGTGGTGGGCCGACGAGGTCGCCCGCGCCCTCGAGCTGCCCGCCTCGGACCGCTCGCGCGACTGGCTCGCGGACGCCTTCGAGCTCTGCGAGATCCACGTCTCGCCCCACGCCCAAGGCCACGGGCTCGGGCGAGCGCTGCTGCGCGCGATCACGGGCAGCCAGCCGGCCCGCGTCATCATCCTGTCGACCCCCAGCGGGCTAACGAAGGCCGCCCGCCTCTACGCGGCAGAGGGCTACCGATCGGTGGCGAGCTCCTTCCACTTCCGTGGCGACCCACGCCCGTTCGAGATCCTGGCGAAGGCGGTACGTGATGACTGAGCGCGACGTTGTGGTGATCGGGTCGGGCCACAACGCGCTGGTCGCAGCCTGCTACCTGGCCCGCGCCGGGCTGGACGTCGAGGTGATCGAGCGGGACACCGTCGTCGGAGGCGCGGTGTCGACCGTCGAGCGCTTCCCGGGCATCCGCATGGACCGCGGTTCGAGCGCGCACATCATGATCCGGCACACCGGCATCGTCGACGAGCTCGAGCTGGCCCGCCACGGGCTGCGCTATGTGGACATGGACCCGTGGGGGTTCGTGCCGGCGCGCGGCGAGGCGGCGGCGATCAGCTTCTGGACGGACGTCGACCGCACCTGCGCCTCGATCGAGCGGGCCTGCGGGCCCCGGGACGCCGCGGCCTACCGCAGGTTCGTCGCGGAGTGGCTGCCGCGCAACCGGGTCGTGTTCGACTTCTTCCAGCAGGCCCCGACGTTGCCTCGGCTGGGCACGGCGATGGCCTCGCTCGCGCGACTGTCCCGAGGTCGGGTGCGCGGCATGGTGCGGGAGCTGCTCGGCTCGGCCGACGCGATCCTGGAGCACTACTTCGAGGACGAGCGCCTGCGGTCGGCCCTGGCCTGGATGGCGGCGCAGTCCGGGCCGCCGTCCCACGAGCCGGCGACCGCCGACCTGCTCGGTTGGCTCGCCATGCTGCACGTGTGCCCGCCCGGTCGGCCGGTCGGCGGCTCGGGCGAGCTCACGCAGGCGATGGCTCGGGCGCTGGCCGCGCACGGGGGCACGCTGAGCACCGGGGACCCGGCAGTCTCAGTGGAGCCGGACGCCGGCCGGCTCCGGGTCACCCTGGGCTCTGGTCGAGCCGTACGCTCCGCCCAGGTCGTCAGCGGAATCCACGTGTGGACGACGGCGCAGCTGATCGCCCAGACCTGTCCCCCGGCAGCCGAGCGGCTGCAGGCGACCGCGCGGCCCGGGAACGGGATCGGGATGGTGCTGCGGCTGGCGACGACCGCTCCCCCGCGGTACGCCGGGGATGACGATGGCCTGGCGCATCGCTCGATGGCGCTGCTGTGTGACGACCGGGTCGAGCTCCGCCGCTGCTACGGCGAGTTCCTGGCCGGCCGCGCACCGTCGAACCCTGCCGCGCTGGTGATGTGCCCGACGGTCGACGACCCGTCCCTGGCGCCCGACGGCATCCACACGGTGACCGTCTGGGGGCAGTGGCATGCCTACGCGCTGTCCGATGAGTCGTGGGAGACGATCGGCGCCCGGGAGGCCAAGAAGCTGATCGACGTCGTCGAGCGGCACGCCCCCGGCTTTCGCGCGTCCATCGTGCACACGCACGTCCAGACGCCGGTCGACATCGAGACCGAGATTGGGATGCACCGCGGCAACGTCATGCACCTGGAGATGACTCTCGACCAGATGTTCAGCCTGCGCCCGACCGCCGTCGACTCGTCCTACCGGGTGGCAGGCGCGCCCGGGCTCTACCTGACCGGCGCGTCCACCCACCCCGGTGGCGGCGTCTTCGGCGCGAGCGGACGCAGCGCCGCCAGGGCCGTGCTGGCCGACCGGCGACTCGGCCGCCGCCGGCTGCCCGCCTGAGCCTTACGATCGAGGCATGGCAGCAATGCAGCGCAGCGAGTTTCGACCCGACGACCTGGACACCAACGGGTCCTACCACCTGATGACGGCGACGATCATCCCTCGCCCGATCGCGTGGGTGAGCTCGCGCTCGGCCGACGGCGTCGACAACCTCGCGCCGCACTCGTTCTTCACCGTCGCCTCCGCCGACCCGCCGATCGTGCAGTTCACCTCGGTGGGCCGCAAGGACACCCTCAACAACGTCGAGGCCACCGGAGAGTTCGTGGTGAACCTCGCGCCCGAGGACATGTTCCACGCCATCAACGACTCCGCCACCAACTACCCGCCGGGGATGAGCGAGTTCGACGAGCTGGGCATCGAGCGCGAGGCGAGCCGGTACGTCGGCCCGCCGCGGGTCGCCGGGTCGCCGGTCTCGATGGAGTGCCGGCTCGTGCGCACCGTCCCGGTCGGCAACTGCACCGTCGTGTGGGGTGAGGTGCTGTGCTTCGCCCTCGACGTGTCGAAGGTGGACCTCAGCCGCGAACGCCGTCCGCACCCTCGGGCTCTCGACCTCGCGCCGCTGGCTCGTCTCGGCAAGAACGAGTGGTCGACGCTGGGGCGGATCCTGGACGAGCCGCGCAAGAAGTATGAGGGCTAGCCTCGCCGGCCCGGTTATCCGCTCAGCGGCGGCCGCCAACGACGGTGCGCCGAGTACCTGTCGGCAGAACTGCACAGCGAGGTCCGGCGGTGCACGTCGACGTCAGCCAGAGCGCAGGTTGGCGTAGATCTCGCGGGTGGCCTTCGAACGGTTCATCGTGATGAAGTGCAGCCCGGGAGCGCCCTCCTCGAGCAGCCGCGCGCACATCTTCGTCGCGCCGTCGATCCCCAGTGCCCGCACCGCCGCCCGGTCGTGGGCGACGCGTTCGAACTGGGCCGCCAGCGCAGCCGGGAAGGGCGCCCCGGACAGCTTCGGCGCGCGCTCGATGGTGCCCATCGACAACACCGGCATCACGCCGGGGATGATCGGGACGTCGCAGCCGAGCGCGGCGATCCGGTCCCGCAGGCGCAGGTAGTCCTCGGCCTCGAAGAACAGCTGGGTAATGGCGAAGTCCGCGCCCGCGCGCACCTTCTCCACGAACCGCCGCGCGTCGGTCTCGATGTCACGCGAGCGGGGATGCTTGTGCGGGAAGGCCGCCACGCCGACGGTGAACTCGCCCATCTCCTTGATCAGCGAGACGAGCTCGTGGGCGTACTCGATGCCATCGGGATGCTTGATCCACTCCCCTTCGGGGTCACCGGGCGGGTCGCCGCGTACCGCGAGGATGTCGCGGACCCCGCCCGCCGCGAAGTTGCCCAGCAGAGCACGCAGTTCGCTCACCGAGTGGTCGACGGCGGTCAGGTGCGCCAACGGCAGCAGGGTCGTCTGGGCGGCGATCCGGTCGGTGATGCGGACGGTCCCCTCTCGGGTCGACCCACCCGCCCCGTAGGTGACGGACACGAACGACGGATGTAGCTTCTCCAGCTCGCGAATCGCCTCCCACAGCTGGATCTCCGAGGCCGCGTCCCGCGGCGGGAAGAACTCGAAGGAGAAGGTGGGACCGGCTGCCAACGCGTCGCGGACGGTGCGGTGTCGAGCGTCGGTGAGCATGCCGACCAGGATAGCCCGCGCCCGCCGGGCCTTGGTGACAGGGAATACTGGCTCATCGTGAGCCCCGCAGCATCCCGACCCCTCGACCTCGCCGACGTCCGACGTCGTATCGATGACGCGTTGTCTGCGGGGTTGCGCGACCGCGCCGACCACCTCACCGCGCTGGGCGTCGACCTGGTTCCGGTCGCGGACGCTCTTGTCGGGTTCTGCCAGGGCGGAAAGCGCATCCGGCCGCTGTTCGGCTACTGCGGGTGGCGCGCGGCCGCCGGGGACCAGGAGGACGACGCCGTGGTGCGCGCCGTCAGCTCACTCGAGCTCGTGCAGGCCGCAGCGCTCGTGCACGACGACATCATTGACGAGTCCGACTCACGCCGCGGCAGGCCGAGCGTGCACCGGGCCTTCGAGCAGCAGCACCGCAGCGGAGGGTATGCCGGCGACGCCGCCAAGCACGGGGTGGCGACGGCGATTCTGATCGGCGACCTGGCTCTCATCTGGGCCGATGCCCTGGTGCAGGCCGCGGGTCTGGACGACGCGGCCCTCCTGCGGGTCCGCCACGACCTGGACCTGATGCGCATCGAGGTGATGTCGGGGCAGTATCTCGACGTGCTCGAGCAGGCCCGGCCGGCGCCCCCGGAGCAGGCCGAGGAGTCCGCGCTGCGGGTCGCGGAGCTGAAGTCGGCGTCGTACACCGTGGCGCGCCCGATGCTCATCGGCGCGGCCATCGCGGACGCCGGCCCGGACATCCGCGCGGCGTACGCGAGCTTCGGCCACCACGTGGGCATCGCGTTCCAGCTTCGCGACGACCTGCTCGGCGTCTTCGGCGATCCCACCGTCACCGGCAAGCCCGCCGGGGACGACCTGAGGGAGGGCAAGCGCACGGTGCTCGTCGCGCGCGCCCTCCAGCGGCTGGGCGACCGCGCCGCAGATGTCATCGACGGCCTCGGCCGGCCGGACCTCGACAGCGCGCAGGTCGACCGGCTGCGCGATCTGCTGATCGACAGCGGCGCCCCCGCAGAGGTTGAGGCGCTGATCGAGGAGCACTCTGCCGCGGCCCGTGCAGCACTCTCCCGCGTAACGCTCGACCGCGAGGGTCTGGGCGCCTTGGACGAGATGGTCGACGCGGCCACCGCCCGCGCCCACTAGCTACGTCCGGGCACCCAGCCGGCTCCAGACGGTCAGTGCTGAGAGCACCATCCCGAAGCCGAACCCGATGTCCTCGACCGGCGCGTTGGCCACCCGAACGCCCAGGTGCACCGACGGGTCGTAGGTGACGATGGGGATGCCGGTCAGCAGTCCGTTCATCACCAGCTGGAAGAACAGGATGATCGCGTACGCGACCCAGAAGTGCAGCCTCGTGACCAGCCGCTGCCCAGTGGCGTAGCGGTCCAGCAGCACCGCCGCGAGGATCGCTATCACAGCACCGGTCGTATACGGCAGCATCAGCGCTCACCCGGCCACACGCCGGTGCGCCACCGCTCGAGCGTCACGCGCACCGCCTCGTACCCGAGCATCGCGCAGGTCGGGACGACGACGAAGAACGCGACCTCCTCCACCGGGAGACCCCACAGGCGCGGCCCCATGGTCAGCTCCTCGCTCAGTGCCCACCAGCCGCGAGCGGCGGCGACGATGTCCCAGGCGAGGAAGGCCACCCCGGGGATCAGCGACAGGAGCAGCCGCCGCGGGGAGCGCAGTACCCGCACGCCGGGCCAGGCCTCCAGCCAGGCTGCCGCGGCGAAGGTACCGAGCAGGATGACGACGTAGGTCCAGTGGCCCACGGCAGTCTCAGAAGGCCAGCGCCTGTGCGCGCCGAGAGACCTCTCGGTGCAGCTGGTGGTGCAGTGCCCAGGCCGGCGTGCCGCCGAGCGTCTCGTCCTCGCGCAGCAGCCAGTCGACGGCCTCGGCGTCGTCATAGCCACCGTCCCGCAGCAGGGTGATCACGCCGCGGAGATACTTGGAGACCTCGCCGTCCTCGATGAGCGCGGCCGGGACGCGGGGCCCTGCGCTGGATGGGACAGCGAGCAGGCCGCCCTCCCGGAGCAGCGACTTGACTGCGGGCACGTCGACGCCCAGCTCGGCAGCGACTTCAGACATGGTCAGCCATTGCGTGGCTTGCGCGGGGCGGTGCTGATTGCTCACTCCTCAACCCTGCCACGTGCTCTCCCGCGGTCGCCACGCGGCCGCCGATCCCGCGGATCTGCGCCGGTGCGACGTAAAATCGGGCCTCGTGAGCTCGACCACGCCTGATCAGATGGTCGGCGTGCTTCTCGATGGTCGCTATCGGGTCGAGCGCCGGCTCGCCAGCGGCGGCATGTCCCAGGTGTACGTCGGGCACGACGACCGACTGGACCGCCCGGTCGCGATCAAGGTGATGAACGCCGAGCTGGCCGCCGACCCCGCCTTCATCGCCCGGTTCACCCGCGAGGCGCGCGCGGCGGCACGGATCTTGCACCCCAATATCGTCACGGTCCACGACCAGGGCACCGACGATCACCACGGGGCGGTCTATCTCGTGATGGAGCTGGTCCGCGGGGGGACCTTGCGCGACCTGCTGCGCAAGCAGCACACCCTCACGGCGGGCGAGGCGCTGGCGATCATCGAGCCGTTGCTCACTGGGCTGGCGGCCGCGCACGCCGAGGGCCTGGTGCATCGCGACATCAAGCCCGAGAACATCCTGATCGACCGCGCGGGCCGGGTGCTGATCGCGGACTTCGGGCTCGCGCGTGCCGTTGCCGAGAGCAGCCACACGACGCAGTCCGGCAAGGCCGGCGCCGTCTTCGGGACGATCGCCTATCTGTCTCCCGAGCAGGTCACCAAGGGGTACGCCGACGCCCGCAGCGACGTCTACGCGGTCGGCATCATGCTCTACGAGATGCTCACCGGGCAGCCGCCGTACATGGGCGACAACGCCGTATCCGTGGCCTACCGGCACGTCAACGACGACGTGCCGCCGCCGTCCGAGCTCAACCAGCAGGTGCCCGGCCTGGTCGACGACCTCGTCATCGCCGCGACCACCCGCGATCAGCTCGCCCGTCCGGCGGACGCCGGGCAGATGCTGCGGATGGTGCGCGAGGCACGCGGCGAGCTCGACCTGCGCGATGTCGCCGTGCCGCCGGTGGAGCCGCCGAGACCGATCGATGCTGGGCCGGAGGACGACCCCGACCTCGACCATGGGCTCACCGCCCACGTGGACGCGGCGGGGCGGGTGAGTGGTACCCGGCCACAGAGCCGGGCCGGCTCGGCGTCCGAGGCACCGGGGACGCCTCCGCTCGCGCTTGACCAGCGGCTCTCCGAGGACACCGCGGCCGGCGCCGAGGAGGACGGCGGCGCGACGCCGATCCGTGCCCGCGCCCGGGGCCGTCGCCGTTGGCTGCTGCCGCTGAGCCTGCTGCTCGTCGTCGGGCTGCTGGTCGGGGCCGGCTTCTGGTGGATGCAGTACGGCCGGTGGACCAACGTCCCGGACTTCAGTCAAGCGCGCGGGGAGGAGGAGATCTCACGGATGGCGCAGGACGCCGGGGTCGCGGTCTCGCTCGACCCGCCAGAGTTCTCCGAGACCATCGCCAAGGACTCCCCCATCGAGATCTCCCCCGAGCCGGGCGAGCGGGTAACCCGGGGCACGACGATCAGCATCACCCTGTCGAAGGGACCGGAGCGGTATGTCATCGACGAGGGCTGGGTCGGCCAGCCCTCCGAGCAGGTGCTCTCCGACATCGAGGCGCTGGCCGGCGACCGGATCGTCGTGGAGTCCGCGGAGGCCTACAGCGAGACCGTGCCGGCCGGGTCGGTGGCCCAGCTCCAGCCACCCCCGGGAACCGAGCTCAAGCCCGGCGAGACGCTCACCGTGACGGTCAGCAAGGGTCGCGAACCGATCCCGCTCCCGGACGTCACGGGCACGGACCCGGACGCCGCCGTGCAGGCGCTGATGGACGCTGGGTTCAGCCCCACCGTGAGCCCCACCCAGGAGTTCTCCGACGAGACCGCCGGGACGGTGGCGCGCACCGACCCCGCCGCCGGCACCAAGCTCCAGCCGGGTGCGAACGTGGCGGTGACGATCGTCGTCTCCAAGGGACCGGACCTGGTCACCGTGCCGTCCGTGAAGGGCGCGACGACGGACGACGCGACCGCCACCCTCCAGGAGGCCGGGTTCAAGGTCGAGGTCAAGACCGTCTTCACTACCCTGGGACTGGTCGCCGACCAGTCCCCCGCCGGCGGCACCCAGGCCAAGCGCGGCTCGACCGTGACGATCACGGTCGTCTGAGCCGCCCGACGAGAGGAACCCCATGGTCATCGTGCTGGCGCCCGGCGCCGACGAAGCCGTCATCGAGGAGATCAAGCAGATCGTCGGCGAGGCCGGTGGCGAGGCGTTCATCTCCAAGGGCGTGAGCCGCACGATCATCGGCGTCGTCGGCAATGCAGGAGTCCTGGAGGCCCTCGAGGCGCGCGACCTCACCCAGCACGCCGGGGTGCATGAGGTGCTTCGGGTGACCACGCCGTACAAGCTGGTCTCGAAGGAGAACCACGCGCAGACCTCCACCGTGATGGTCGGCGACGTCCCGATCGGCCCGGCCACGGTCACCCTGATCGCAGGACCGTGCGCGGTCGAGACCCCGGAGCAGACGCTCGCCTCGGCGAAGCTCGCCGTGACCGCGGGCGCCACGATCCTGCGCGGCGGCGCCTACAAGCCGCGCACCTCGCCGTACGCCTTCCAGGGGCTGGGCGTGGCCGGGTTGAAGATCCTGCAGGAGGTCGGGCAGGAGGTCGGCATGCCGATCGTCACCGAGGTGATCGACGCGGCGGACGTCGACGTGGTCGCCCAGCACGCCGACATGCTGCAGATCGGCACCCGCAACATGCAGAATTTCTCACTGCTGCGGGCCGCCGGCGCGGCCGGCAAGCCGGTGCTGCTCAAGCGCGGCTTGACCTCGACCTACGACGAGTGGTTCATGGCCGCGGAGTACATCGCGCAGCGCGGCAACCTCAACATCGTGCTGTGCGAGCGCGGCATCCGTACCTTCGAGCCGTCGGTGCGCAACACCCTCGACGTCAGCGCCGTGCCGATGGTGCACGGCCTCACCCATCTGCCGGTGATCGTCGACCCCTCGCACGCCGCCGGACGCCGCGACCTGGTGCTCCCGCTGGCGCGGGCGGGTCTGGGTGCCGGCGCCGACGGTCTGATCGTCGATGTGCACTCCAGCCCCGAGCAGGCGCTGTGCGACGGTCCGCAGGCGCTGTTCGGCGACTCGCTCACCGAGCTCTCGCAGGTGATGGCCACCTTCCCGGCGTTGCTGGGCAGGGCGCAGCCGCAACGCTAGCCCGCGCTCAGCGGATGGTCTGCGCGAGCTCGCTCAGCAGGCCTCCGCCGGCCGGATCGTCATCGGTGCAGGCGGGGACGATGATCAGGTCGTCGACACCTGCGTCGCGATACTCGTCCGCCCGCGCAGCGGCCCCGCGGCCGGTCAGGGCGACGGACTCGATCAGCTCCTCCGGGATGGCCGCCAGCAGCTCACGCGGGTGCGGACGCGAGCGGGCCAGCTCGACCTGGCGCGCGAAGCCGGCGCGCTGGAACATCTCCGCGTACCCGGCGGCTGCCAGGTGCGGCAAGTCGGTGCTGCCGGCGTTCGGATGCGGGTCCTGCAAGGCCATCGGCGTCACACCGCGCGATGTCTGCACCACGATCTCCGACGATCTGAGCCGTGAGCTCAGCTCGACGCGCAGCAAGCGAATCGTACGGCTGGCTGCCCGTCCCACGATCGACGCCACCGCCCTGCTGGGCGATGGCTGGTCGACCGCCTTGCTCGGTAGCGCACTGCTTGGGGTACGCACCTTCAGCGAGCTGCGCGCCACGCTCGGCCGGATCTCCAGCGCGACGCTGTCCGAGAAGCTGCAGCGCTTCATCGCCAACGGCCTACTGGTACGTGAGCCGTCGCACCCGCCGGGCGGCCGCGCGCCGTACCGGCCGACGCCGAAGGCGCTCGACTCCTTCCCGGTCTTCGCAGCGCTCATCGAGTGGGCGGAGGGCTGGGGCAGCGAGACCGGCTTGAGCTTCACCCACGAGCAGGGCGAGCGGCCGCTCGTGCCCCGCTACACCTGTAATTCCTGTAACCGCGAGATGCGGCGGACGACGACGTTGTTCGTCAGGAGCCAACCGACCCGGTCGGCTCGCTAGAGCTCGATCGGCTGTCCGTGCGGGGTGCGCGCAGCGGCGTCGTGCCACGCCTGCGTCGTACGAGCGATGTCGTCGGCGGAGGCTACCTGTCGAGAGACGAGCATCTCCTGCAGCGCGTCAGCCCACCGCTCGTAGTAGTCACTGCCGTCGCTCGCCCCGTCGGCCACGTGGCGTCCGAGCAGCTGCGCCCACTCCGGCCAGCTGAACAACCCACGCTCGTGCAGGCTCACCGTCATCGCGAACACCTGCGCCTGCCACGGCGACGCGAAGACCTGCTCATCACCGCGTGGCGGCAGGGGGAGCTGGTCGCCGCAGACCACCGAGATGTGCTGCAGGGTCTGGGCCGCGCTGCTCATACCGCCTCCAGGTAGGGCTCCCACGCGTCGATCGACACCGTAAGGGTCGGGTCGGCGTCCGCACCCCACAGCTCGGTGCCGGCGAAGTCGACGGTGTAGAGCCACTCGGGCGTCTTGTCGCCGCGCTCGCCGAGCGGCGCGGCGCTGCGGTCGGGGAACACGTGCGCGCCACGGACCGCGATGACGGTGCCGACCCGTCCGCGGGCATAGCGCGGCAGGCGGGTGTGGGTCACCGGGTTGATCTGCCGCGCGCGCACCTGCTGGCCGACGGCGTACGCCGGTTCGCTGTCGGTCGGTCGTTCGTAGGAGCCCTGGCTGGCGAAGAGGGCGAGAAGCTCCTCGCCGGTCCACGCGGTCAGGTCGTCGCGCTGCAGCAGCCCGAGCGCCTCGATGGCGTTCTCGAGCGCGAGGGTCCAGATGCGGTAGTAGCTGCTGGCCAGGTAGATCGACGGCGGGAGCTTCTCGCGCTCGTGCCGCATCTGGTCGATGTTCCACAGCCCGAGCGCGCCCAGCGCGAGCGTCATCGCCAGCGCCCGCTTCTCCCACTCGGCGTGGAAGACGTGCTCGTCCCTCTCGCGCACCACTGGCCCGAAGCCGTGGGTGCCGCCCATGTCGTGGACGCTGTTCATCCCTGCCCTCCCGGTGCCTGGGCCAGCCCGGTGCCGATCATGCTGTCTCGGGTGACCAGCTCGGCCAGCTGCTGCTCGTTCAGGCCGTCGGTGCCCTCGGGCCGCATCGGGAGCACCAGGTAGCGCACCTCGGCGGTCGAGTCCCAGACCTTGATCGCGGTGTCCTCCGGCAAGGTGACGCCGAAGTCTGCGAGGACGCCGCGCGGATCGATGACCGCCTTGGAGCGGTAGGCCGGTGACTTGTACCAGACCGGCGGCAGCCCCAGCACCGGCCACGGGTAGCAGGAGCACAGGGTGCAGACGACCATGTTGTGCTGCTGCGGGGTGTTCTCCACCGCGACCATGTGCTCGCCCTGCCGGCCGACGTGCCCCAGCGATGCGATGGCGGCGTCGGCGTCGGTCAGCAGCCACTGCCGGTACTCGGGGTCGCTCCATGCCTTCGCCACCACCTGGGCGCCGTTGTGCGGCCCGACCTCGGTCTCGTATCGCTCGATGACGGCATCCAGGGCGGCGCGCTCGACCAGGCCGCGTTCAATCAGCAGCGTCTCCAGGGCGCGGACCCGCGCGTCCATCTCGGACAGCTCGCTGTACTCGGGGTGCTCGTGACCGTGCCCATGACCGTGCTCGTGGCTCATGGGGCAACCCTACCGGCATGACGAAGCCCCGCGCCGCAGAGCGCCGCGGGGCTTCGTCGTGACCTCGAGCTGTCTAGACGCGCTCGACGTTGTGGTCGTTGGCGGACTCGTGGTCCTCGGTGTTCTGGCCGGTGTGGAACTCGTACTGCAGGCCGATCACCATGCCGATCACCATGACTACGCCGATGCCTATGAGCCACGGGTACCAGAACGAAACCCCGAAACCGATGACCGCGATCGCGCAGGCCAGGCCGAACGGGAAGTACGAGGCCGGGGCGAAGAAGCCGAGCTCGCCGGCGCCCTCGATGATCTCGCCGTCGGTACGGTCCTCGGGGCGGGCGTCGATGCGACGGGAGACGAACCAGAAGTAGCCGCCGACCATCAGGCACAGGGCCGAGGCCAGGACCAGTGCAGCTCCGCCCGCAGGCTCGAACTCGCTGACCGGCAGGTACACAGCGGCGGCGATCCCCAGGAACGCGCCACAGATCAGGAAGATGACGGATTCAAGCTTCATGCTCGTGCGTCCTTACCAGTCGTTGTTCGCGGTGCGGCTCGGGTCGAACGGCGACGTGCTGGTCGAGTACGGCTCCTCGCCGATCGACTCCAGCGCCTCGGAGTTCGACATCCCAGACTCACGCGCGCTCAGGTAGTCCTCGTACTGCTCGGGGCTGACCACGCGCAGCTCGAAGTTCATCTGGGCGTGGTAGACACCGCACAGCTCGGCGCAGCGGCCGACGTACGCGCCCTCGGTGCCTTCCTTGATGTCGACGATGAACTGGTTCGAGCCCTCGAGGTCGGGATCGCGCAGCGTGCCATCGTCGTTCATGCCGTGCGGGATCACGTCGAGCTTGTACAGGAACTCGGGGATCCAGAAGGAGTGGATGACGTCCTGGGAGAACAGGGTGAACTTCACCGACGAACCCGACGGCAGCACCAGCACCGGGATCTCGTCGGTGGTGCCGACAGTCTTCACCATCTGGTCGGTGTTGGCGTCGGTGGTGTCCTCGTATTCGAACTGCCAGTTCCACTTGTAGGCCGTCACCTCGACGTTGTGGTCGGCCTGCCGGTCGAGGTCAGTGACGTCGTTCTGCACGATGACGGTGTAGTAGAACAGAACCGCGATGCCGACGAACGGGAACGCGGTGTAGACCACCTCGAGCGGCATGTTGTACGCCGTCTGTCGCGGCAGCTCTTCGCTCTTCTTGCGGTGGAAGGTGACCGTCCAGAAGGTCAGGCCCCACACGAGGACGCCGACCGCGAGAGCGGCTACCGAGGACCACGACCACAGGATGCGCATCTTCTCCGCCTGGTCGGTGATGCCGACCGGCCAGCCGAAGCGCAGGTTGTCCTCGATCTCGGCGCGCGAGCAGCCGGCGAGGAAGATCGTGCTGAGCAGCGCGATCCCGGCGGTGCGCATCGTGCGCTTCAGGCGGTTGCGGGGCACGTGTGTCCTCCCTGTACGCGTGACCTGCGGGGCGCGAGGCTGCGCAGGTCAAACGGATCCAGATGTACGTCGATCAGACTAGACGACGGACGTTCCCGCTGTGTGCTCTGGGTCAGGTTTTGCGACGCGGCGCGTCGCACCGCGACGGCCCGTCCGAGACCGGACTCTATGCTGGTCCGGTGCCCACGCCCCTCATCCTCGACTGCGACCCCGGCATCGACGACGCCATGGCGCTCGCGCTGCTGCTCGGCCGCGCGGACGTCGAGCTGGTCGGCATCACCACCGTCGCCGGCAACGTGCCGCTGGAGACGACCACGGCGAACGCGTTGCGGCTGACCGAGCTGTTCGGCTTCCCGGAGATCCCGGTGGTCGCAGGTGCCCCGCACCCGCTCATCCGCCCGAGCGTGAGCGCTGCCTACGTGCACGGAGCCGATGGGCTCGGCGGCGCGCCCGTGCCGCCGGCGACTCGCTCACTCACTGGCGGCTTCGGTCCGGACTTCATCATCGACGCGCTGCGGGAGCGCCCCGGTGAGATCACGCTCGTCGCGGTCGGCCCGATGACCAACGTCGCACTGGCGCTGCGCAAGGAGCCGCGGATCACCGAATGGGCGCGCGAGGTCGTGCTCATGGGCGGCTCGTGGACCCGCGGCAACATCACCGCGGCTGCCGAGTTCAACTTCTACGCCGACCCCGAGGCAGCGGCCGTGGTGTTCACCGCCCCCTGGGAGCCGGTCCTGGCCAGTCTCGACCTCACCCTGCAGGCGCGGGTCGACGAGCCGGTGCTCGACCGGTGGCGGGGCTACGGCCCGCTGTCGGACGCGCTGCTGGTGCCGTCGCTGGCCAACTACTTCGACAACCGCGCCGCCGGCGGCACCATCAAGGCGCCGCGGTCGCACGTGTCCTCCGGCACCGGGCCGGCGATCCACGACGCCTGCGCGGCGGCGTACGCCTTCGCCCCCGAGCTGTTCGGTTCGATGCGCGCCCTGACCCGGATCGAGACGCACGGCGAGCTGACCGCAGGGATGAGCGTGGTCGACTTCACCGCTCCAGAGGGCAGCGCGGACGACCGGCACGGGCACGGCAGCATTCACGCCAACTCGACCGTGCTGACCGAGGTCGACACCGAGGGCTTCTGGAACCTGATGAGCTCGTCGTTCGAGGCGCTCGCGCGACGCATGCAACAGCAGTAGGTCCGCCCGCGTCAACGCCCAGTCGATACCCTGAATCTCTCGGTCCGGACCTCGCCCATCCCCTGAAGGAGTGCCCCCGTGTGCGGAATCCTCGGCATGTACTGCACCGATCAGCCGGCATCGCAGTACGCGGCTGCGGTACGCGCCGCACTTCCGCAGATGCACCATCGCGGCCCGGACGACACCCAGACCTGGCATGACGACCACGTCGTCCTGGGCTTTGCCCGCCTGGCGATCATCGACATCGAGCACTCCGCACAGCCGCTGGCCTACGACGGCGGCCGGTATCGGATCATCTTCAACGGCGAGATCTACAACTACCTGGAGCTGCGCGAGCAGCTGGCCAGCGAGTTCGGCGCGCAGTTCACGACTGACGGCGACACCGAGGCGATCGTCGCGGCCTACAAGCACTGGGGAGACGAGTGCGTCACCCGGCTGCGCGGCATGTTCGCCTTCGCCATCTGGGACACGCAGGAGCAGCGCGTCTTCGGCGCCCGCGACTACTTCGGGATCAAACCTCTCTACTACGCCGAGCACGAAGGCCGGGTGCTCTTCGGCTCAGAGAAGAAGTGCCTGCTCGAGCTGATCGGCTCGGTGCCCGGTGAGCACCCGGACCCGGTCGACACCGGCGCGCTGCAGGACTATCTGCGCCTGCAGTACGTGCCGGAGCCGGCGTCCATGCAGACCGGCGTACGCCGGATCGAAAGCGGCTGCACCTTCACCATCGAGGGCGGGCGGTTCTCGACCACGCGCTACTTCAAGCCGGCCTTCCCGATCACCCCGGTGCGCGGGGACGCCGAGCAGCAGCGTCTCTACGACCGGATCGCCGAGGTCATGGACGACTCGGTGCGCATGCACATGCGCGCCGACGTCACGGTTGGCTCGTTCCTGTCCGGCGGCATCGACTCGACCGCGATCGCGGCACTGGCCAAGCGCTACAACAAGGACCTGCTGACCTTCACCGTCGGCTTCGAGCGCGAGGGCTTCAGCGAGGTCGACGTGGCCCGGGAGTCCGCCGAGGCGATCGGCGTCACCCACATCACGAAGGTCGTCACGCCGCAGGAGTTCATGGACGCCGTCCCCCTGATCGTCTGGTATCTGGACGACCCGGTCGCCGACCCGGCGCTGGTGCCGCTGTGGTTCATCGCCCGGGAGGCCCGCAAGCACGTCAAGGTCGTGCTCTCCGGCGAGGGCGCCGACGAACTGTTCGGCGGGTACAACATCTACCGTGAGCCGCTGTCGCTGAAGGCTTTCGAGAAGGTACCGGGCGCGCTGAAGAAGGTGCTCGCGTCGGCGTCCCGGCGGATGCCTGAGGGGATGCGTGGCAAGGATCTGCTGCGCCGCGGCACGATCCCGATCGAGCAGCGCTACTACGGCAATGCGCGGCTGTTCCGCGACGACGAGCTCGGCTTCCTGCGGACGCATGACCGCTCGCACTCGATCATGGACATGACCCGCGACATCTACGAGCGGGCGGCCGGGCTGGGTCTGGACGACGTCACCAAGATGCAGTACGTCGACCTGTTCACCTGGCTGCGCGGCGACATCCTTGTCAAGGCGGACAAGGTCACGATGGCCAACTCGCTGGAGCTCCGGGTGCCCTTCCTCGACCGCGAGGTCTTCGAGCTGGCGCGCACGATCCCGGTCGAGCAGAAGGTCACCCGCGAGACCACCAAGTACGCGCTACGCCAGGCGCTCAAGCAGATCGTGCCCGCACACATTTGGGGCCGGCGCAAGCTCGGTTTCCCGGTGCCGACCCGGCACTGGCTCAAGGACGAGATGTACGAGTGGGCCCGCGACATCATCCGCTCCTCGGGAGCCGGGCACCTGATCGACCTGGCCGCGATCGAGAAGATGCTCGACGCACACCGCGCCGGACCATTGGACTACTCGCGCAAGATCTGGACCGTGCTGATCTTCCTGGTCTGGCACGCCATCTTCATCGAAGGCACCATCAAGCCCGAGATCCCCGACGTCCACTACCCCGTCCGCCTGTAGTCGCCCGGTCCGCCGCCTTCGGGCTTCGGCCCAGACGCCCAGAGCAGTTCGTTAGGTGACCTAACTATCTCGGTCGGGGCCGGTGATCTGTGGGAGAGTTCTTCTATGGAATCCGTTGTCATCTGTAATCCCGTGCGTACTGCGATCGGCGGCTTCAAGGGCGTGTTCACTCCCCTGCAGGCCCCGGAGATCGCCACCCAGGCCCTGAAGGGCCTGATGGAGAGGACCGGCCTAAAGGAAGGACAGGTGGACGACGTCATCCTCGGCCAGTGCTACCCGAACGGCGAGAGCCCGGCCATCGGCCGCATCGCCGCGCTGGATGCTGGGCTGGGCATCGAGACCGGCGGCTGGCAGCTCGACCGGCGCTGCGGCTCGGGCCTGCAGGCGGTGCTCAACGCGGTCATGCAGGTCGCGATGGGAGTCGACGAGACCATCGTCGCCGGCGGGGCGGGGGCGATGACCAACGCCGAGTTCTACGCGCTCGGCCTGCGCCCGGGCGGCAAGGGCGAAAAGCTCGAGCTGGTCGATCGGCTGATGCGCGGCCGGGTCACGGCCGGCGGCAAGACCTTCCCGGTCGAGGGCGGCATGATCGAGACCGCCGAGAACCTCCGCGCCGAGTACCGGGTCAGCCGCGAGGAGCAGGACGAGTTCGCCTACCAGTCGCAGATGAAGGCGGCCGCGGCGATCAAGGAGGGCAAGTTCGCCGAGGAGATCGTGCCGATCACCCTGCCCGCGACCCGCAAGACCCCCGAGCGGCAGATCACCGAGGACGAGCACCCACGGCCCGAGCCCACCGTCGAGAGCCTGGCAAAGCTCACCCCGATCCGCGGCAAGCTCGACCCCGAGTCGACCGTCACCGCCGGCAACTCCAGCGGCCAGAACGACGCGGCCTCGATGTGCGTGGTCACCACCGAGGCCAACGCCGCCGAGCTCGGCCTGACTCCAATGGTCAAGCTCGTCGGGTGGGCGCACGCCGGCGTCCCGCCCAAGACGATGGGCATAGGACCGGTCCCCGCGGTCGCCAAGCTGTTCGAGCGCACCGGGCTGAGCTGGAAGGACATCGACCTCATCGAGCTCAACGAGGCCTTCGCCGCGCAGGCGCTCGCCTGCCTGAAGGAGTGGGGCATCTCCGGCGACGACGAGCGGCTGAACGTCAACGGCTCGGGCATCTCGCTGGGTCACCCGGTCGGCGCGACCGGCACCCGCATCCTCACCACGATGGCGTACGAGATGAAGCGCCGCGGAGCCCGCTACGGCCTGGAGACGATGTGCATCGGCGGCGGCCAGGGCCTCGCCGCTATCTTCGAGCGGGTCGACGCCTAGACACACCAGCGACGTCGCAGAAAGCACTGGGCCGGGGCTCCCCGTAGAGGGGAGTCCCGGCCCTGGCTGACTCTCATCAGGGCGCAGGTCGCGCCGCGCGATGCGCGCCTAGCTGAAGCTGTCGCCGCAGGCGCACGAGCCGGTGGCGTTGGGGTTGTCGATGGTGAAGCCCTGCTTCTCGATGGTGTCGACGAAGTCGATCATCGCGCCGCCGAGGTACGGGACGCTCATCCGGTCGACCACGACCTCGACGCCGTCGAAGTCCGAGACCTTGTCGCCGTCGAGCTGACGCTCGTCGAAGAACAGCTGGTACCGCAGGCCCGAGCAGCCACCGGGCTGGACGGCGACGCGCAGCCGCAGGTCGTCACGGCCCTCCTGCTGCAGCAGCGACTTGACCTTGGTGGCCGCGGCCTCGGAGAGCTGGATGCCGCTGGTGGCTTCGGTGGTAGCGCTCATGTCTTACCTCTATCTGTGTGCCGGGGTGCGTGGCTCTGAGGTCAACACGCACGTCTGGTGCCTGATTCCCGATGTACCCGGCCATCGTACGCCGTCCCCGGATCACCGTGCCCACTCTCGCGCGATCCGTTCGCTCACTTCGCGCAGCACCTCCGCCGACTCGTCAATCGCCCGCCGCTCCCCCGCATGCTCGACCAGGGAGTAGGTCCCGTCGATGCCGTACGCCGCAGCCTGGCGCCGTCCGAGCCCCACTCGACCGGCCACGACGACGCACGGGACACCGGCATCCTGGGCGAGTCGGGCGACTCCGCCGGCGACCTTGCCGCGCACGGACTGCTCGTCGAAGGACCCCTCGCCGGTCACGACCAACGAGGCACCGGCGATCTCCTCCGCCAGGCCGGCGGCATCGGCGACCATCTCGAAGCCGCTGCGGCGATGGGCCCGTAGCGCGAATAGGGCCGCGCCCATTCCTCCGGCGGCGCCCGCCCCGGCGGCCTGCAGCACCGACTCACGCACCGGCCGGTCCCGGTCCAGCACCTCGCCCCAGCGCCGCAACGCCGTGTCCAGCAGGCGGACGTCGTCCGGCGAGGCGCCCTTCTGCGGCCCGAACACGGCGGAGGCGCCGTCCGGCCCGCACAGCGGGTTGTCGACGTCCGTCGCCGCGATCACCCGGGACGCCCGGAGCGCAGCGGTCCCCGCGACCCGGTCCACGCCGAGCAGCGGGAGGGCGCCCGGCGCGAGCGCCACCCCCGCCTCGTCGTAGGCGACGATCCCGAGCGCGGCGAGCAGGCCTGCCCCGCCATCGTTGGTAGCGGAGCCGCCCAGCCCCACGATCAGGACCCGGGCGCCGCCCTCGACCGCGGCCAGCATCAGCGTGCCCACGCCGTACGACGACGCCCACGAGGGGTCGCGCCGCTCGGTCAGGTGCAGGCCGGCTGCCTGCGCCGACTCGACGTAGCCACGGCCGTCGCCGTCCAGCAGCACCTGGCCGGTCGCCTGCTCCCCGAAGGGCCCGACGGTGGCGACGTCGATCACGCGAGCGCCCTGCACGGAGCGCCGCAGCGCGTCGATGAACCCCGGCCCGCCGTCCGACATGGGCGCCTGAACCAACTCGGCGCGGGTACCCATGCCATCCGCGATCGCCGCGGCAGCCTGCGAAGCGGTGAGCGTCTGGCCGAAACCGTCGGGTGCGATGACTACCTTCACACCTTCACCCTCTCATTCCCGACCGCCCTCGGGGGCACGCCGCCCGGGATGGAACAATCATGGGTCGCCCAACCGAAGGACCCAGAACATGAAAGCCTCCGCCATCGACCTGGTTCGCCCGATGACCTTCGATGACATCGACCGCGTGGTGAAGATCGCCCGCCGCGCGTACGACGAGGACATCACGGACCTGCAGGACGCCCGCGGCATCGAGCCGTGGGCCGATCCGAAGCAGATGGACCCCGCCGGCGCTCGCATCACCTCGCACGACCTGGCCGAGCACATCCTCGCTACCGATCCCGACCTGTGCCTCGTCGTCGAGGACGGCGGCAAGATCCGCGGCGCCAGCATGGCGATCGACCGCGAGGGCACCATCGTCATGTCGATGAGCGCCGTGCCGCCGAAGCACCAGGGCCAGGGCTACGCACTGGCGTTGATCGAACGACTGCGCAGCGTGATCGACAACCACATGCGCTCGCTGGCCGTCGTGCGGGCCGCCGAGACCATCAGGACCCTGTTCCCGTGGAACTTCGACGTCCACCCGTCCATGCGTGCCGAGGGCGAGATCCAGCGTGATCGGCTGCCGCGGCTGAAGTCCGTGCGGGACGGCGACGAGAACGACCGCGACCTGCTGGAATTCATCGATCGGCGGCTGCGGGGTGCCAGCCGCGGCCGCGACCATGAGCTGCTGCTGAACGGCGCCCGGCTGTTCGTCGCCGAGGACCGGTCCGCCAGCGGCTATGCCTACGCCCACCCCAACGGCGCGCCGCTGACGGTCGCCGCGTCGACGACCGCCCTGGCGCGCGAGCTGCTGTTCGCCTGTCTCGCCTCCGGAACCCCCGGGACCCCACCGGTCGTCCGCAACATCACCGGTGAGCAGCGCTGGGCCTTCGACGTCGTACGCCTGCTGGGCATGGATCTGCACATCGCCGGACCGGTCATCGTTCGCGGGATGGCGCTGCCCTCCCCCTATCTCGCGCACGACTCGCTCGGCTGAGCCGTTCGCCTATCCTGGAGCCACCATGAAGATGCCCTGGTCGAAGTCCGCCCCCGCCCCAGCCGAGCCCCCTGCCGTACCGGCCGCGCCGGCCGACGAGGTGGAGGTGCATCGCGACCCCACGGCGCCCAAGGGGCGGCCGACGCCCAAGCGCCGGGAGGCCGAGGGGCGAGCGCGCGGCCCGGTCGCGCCGCCCCCGACCACCGGCAAGGAGGCCCGGGCCCGGGCCCGGGAGAAGGCCAGGGAGCGCAAGGCAGCCGGCCTGCCGCCGGAGCGGCAGGAGCGCGCCATGTCCGCCCGCGAGGAACGGATCACCGCCCGCGACGCCGGGCCCGAGCGGGCCCTGGTGCGCGACATCGTGGACTCGCGGCGCAGCATCAGCTCGTTCTTCCCGCTGTTCGCGGTGGTCATCCTGGTCGCGATGTTCGCGGGCCTGCCGACGAAGAACCCGCAAATGTACAACTACCTGACGCTGACCTGGCTGGCGTTCTTCGTCGTGATCATCGTGGAGTCGTATTTCCTGTCCCGAGTGATCGGCACCGCGGTCCGGCAGCGCTTCCCGAAGACCGACCAACGGATGGGATCGCTGAAGTACTACGGCGTCATCCGCGGCCTGATGATGCGCCGGCTGCGCTACCCGAAGCCGGTCGTCGAGATCGGCGAGGCCTACTAGCCCAGCCTCGTGGCGCGGCTCAGGTCGGCGGGTGCAGGCTCATCCCCGAGTAGATGACCTCGCCGTCCTCGACCAGGGTCACCGAGTCGACGCCCCGCTCCAGCAGCTCCTGCCACCGGTCGCCGACCCAGGTCTCGGCGTCGGTCTGATCCTCGAACTCGGGCACCTCGATGCCGCTGAGATCCTTGTCGTTGTTCGACTGCAGGGTCCAGGTCCAGCCCATCGCGCATTCCTCTCCTCGGTCGTCGGCCCTACCGTACGTGCGAGGCGACGAACGGCGGCTTGACGATCGTCATCGTCGACGTCCGGCCCCGGACGTCGACCTGTACCTCGTCGTCCTCGCCCAGCCCGGACTCGCGGGTGATGAGCGCCAGCCCGATGCCCTTGCGCAGGGTGGGCGAGAACGTGCCGCTGGTCAGCTCACCGACGATCCGCCCGTCGGCGTCCTTGACCTGCATGCCCGGGCGCGGGATGCCCCGGTCGGTGGACAGCAGGCCCCACAGCACGCGCTGGGGCTTGGCCTCCCGCTCGGCCAGCAGCCGCTCCCGTCCCCAGAATCGCGGCTTCTTCCAGCCGACGGCCCATCCCGCGCGGGCCTGGTTCGGAGTGATCTGCAACGACAGGTCCTGCCCGTGCAACGGGTAGCCCATCTCGGTGCGCAGCGTGTCACGCGAGCCCAGCCCGCACGCTGCCGCGCCGAGATCATGTCCCTTCTCCAGCAACGCGTCCCACAGCACCACTGTGTGCTCCCAAGGCGCCACCAGCTCATATCCGTGCTCGCCGGTGTACCCAGTGCGGCAGACGGTCAGCTCGATCCCGTCGTACGACGCCCGCTCGAAGGCCATGTAGTCGTGGCCGGTCGGCAGCCCGAGGCGTTGCAGCAGCTCGGCGGACGACGGGCCCTGCACGGCGATGACTCCGAACTGCTCGTGCTGGTCGCTCAGCCGCAGCCCGTCAGGGAGCACCTCGGCCATCCGGCGGACGACCTCGGCCGTGTTGGCGGCGTTCGGCACCAGGAACACCTCATCGTCCGAGACCAGGTAGGCGATGAGGTCGTCGACGACGCCGCCGGTCTGCTCGTCGCAACAGAGGGTGTACTGAGCCGCGCCGGGCGCGATGCGGTCGAGGTCGTTCGTGAGCACCGAGTTGACGAAGTCCTTGGCACCGGGGCCGGCCACGGTGGCCTTGCCGAGGTGGGAGACATCGAAGATCCCGACCCCTTCGCGAACCGCCTTGTGCTCGGCGAGCACGCCCGCGCCGGCGTACTCGATCGGCATCGACCAGCCGCCGAAGTCGGCCATCTTGGCGCCCAGCACCTGATGCCGCTCGTGCAACGGGGAATGACGCAGACCGCTCTCGCTCATGCTGCGAAACTACCGCCTGCGGCAGCTTCCCTCCAGAAGGGATCACCGGGTGCCGCGTAGGGTGGGTGGTCGACCGGCCGCCGTTGGCCATCCGAGACGCCAGAACCGTGACACCGCCCTGGAGGAAACCCGTGACCGATCTCGTCCTGTCCGACCGCAGCCTCGATGCCCTGAAGCTGGACGCGGTCATCGTGGGCGTCGCCAGCCGCGACGACGAGCTCGTCGTCCTGGAGGGTGCCGAGCAGCTCGATCCGGACGCGCTTGTCGAGATGCTCGTTGCCTTGGGGGCAAAGGGATCCGACGGCGAGGTCACCAAGACCGTGCTCCCCGGGGGACCGGCACCGGTCGTCATCGCGGTGGGGCTGGGTGCCCTGGGCGGGGACGACGCGGCGCATCCCGAGCCCATCGACACCGAGCGGGTACGCAAGGCCGCGGGCGCGGCGATCCGCGCGACGAAGGGAATGTCGCACGTGGCGATCACCCTCGCCGGGGTCAACGGCGAGTACGACGCCGAGCTGGTACAGGCCGTGGGCGAAGGGGTGATGCTCGGCGGCTACACCTTCGGCGAGTACAAGAGCGAGCAGCCGAAGGCGAGCGAGCTACCTGCCACGAGGGTCTCGGTCATCGTCGACAAGGCGCGGGCGACGGCCAACACGTCCGCGTTGAAGCGGGCGGTCAAGATCAGCGAGGCCGTGGCGATGGCGCGTGACTTCGTCAACACCCCGCCGAACGACCTCTACCCGGACTCCTTCGCCAAGCGCGCCAAGGCGCTCGCCCAGCAACTTGGGGTCAAGACCGAGATCCTTGACGAGCGTCGGCTGGCCTCCGGTGGCTACGGAGGCATTCTCGCTGTCGGAGGCGGCAGCGACCGCAAGCCGCGGCTGCTGCGCCTGAGCTGGACGCCGACCGGCATCAAGCGCGGCACGCCGAGCGTGGCGCTGGTCGGCAAGGGCATCACCTTCGACACCGGCGGCATCTCGATCAAGCCCGCCGCGAAGATGGACCTGATGAAGACCGACATGTCGGGGGCTGCCGCGGTCATGGCCGCGACCCTGCTGGTCGCCGCGCTCGAGCTGCCGATCAAGGTCGTCGCCACGATCCCGTTGGCCGAGAACATGCCGAGCGGGTCGGCGTACCGGCCGGCGGACGTCGTCACCCATCGCGGCGGCAAGCGCTCGGAGATCCTCAACACCGACGCCGAAGGTCGCGTCGTCCTCGCCGACGCGATCGCCCGCGCCTGCGAGGACGGGCCCGACTACCTGATCGAGACCTCGACCCTCACCGGCGCCCAGGTGGTCGCACTCGGCGAGCGGACCGCCGGCGTGATGGGCTCGGAGGAGTTCCGGGACCGGGTCGCCGGAGCGGGCACCTGCGTGGGCGAGGCAGCCTGGCCGATGCCGTTGCCGCAGGACGTCCGGGACGGCATGAAGTCCAAGACCGCGGACATCGCGAACATCGGCACCGGGCCGGGCGGCATGCTCGCCGCCGGGCACTACCTCAAGGAGTTCGTGACGGACGGCGTCCAGTGGGCGCACATCGACATCGCGGGACCGTCGTACAACAGCGGCGGTGCGTACGGCTATGTCGCCGAGGGGGCGACCGGCGCGCCGGTACGCACGATCCTGCACGTCATCGAGGACATCCTCACCGCGGGCTAGGCCTGACGCTCAGTCCTTCTTGTTGCGCGCCGACCAGTCCCGCATCCGCTGCGGGTAGCCGGTGCGCTGCACGTCGTACACCGGGATCTTCAGCTGGTCGGCGAGCTTGCGGGCCGTCTTCTCGGTCGTGCGGCGCCTGGTCCACTCGCCGTCCGCGGCCACGAGCAGCACGCTCATCGGCGTGACGTTCGTGCGCGGCTCGACGTACGCCTCGACGCTCTTGCGGGTCTGCGCGAACTGCCGCAGGTGCGCCAGATCGTCCTTCGAAGGCGCCTGATCGAGCGTGCCGGAAGGCTTCGGTCGGCGGCGCAGACGGTCACGCAGACTCACGAGCGGCTCCTCAGGTGTCCGGGCGCGCATTGCGGACGGGAAAGTGACAAGATGTGAGGGTACGTGCTCCGCTGGCCGCGTGCTGCGGACACTGAGGACAACACTGATGACTCTAAGGAGATGCCGCTCATGTCGGTCTCGGTAACCATGCCAGCGCTCGGTGAGAGCGTCACCGAAGGAACCGTCACCCGCTGGCTCAAGGCCGAGGGCGATCAGGTTTCCGCCGACGAGCCGTTGCTGGAGGTCTCGACCGACAAGGTCGACACCGAGATCCCGTCGCCCGCTTCGGGCACTCTGCAGAAGATCATCGTCCAGGAGGACGAGACGGTCGAGGTGGGCACCGAGCTGGCCGTCATCGGTGACGGCGAGGGTGACGGGGGCGGGGCCTCCGACGAGCAGTCCGCCCCGGCGCAGGACGACGCGCAGGATGCTGAGGCCGAGGACGCCCAGGCGCAGCAGCAGGAGGCCCCTGCCGAGCAGACCGAGGACGCACCCCAGGAGCAGGCGCCGGCGCAGGAGGCGCCGTCGTCGGACGCGCCGTCCACCGAGCAGGACGACGCCGCGCAGCAGCCGACCGCCGAGGACACCGGGCAGAGCTCTGCCGAGGGAACCGAGGTCACCATGCCAGAGCTGGGTGAGAGCGTCACCGAGGGCACCGTCACCCGCTGGCTGAAGCAGGTCGGTGACGAGGTCGCCGTCGACGAGCCGCTGCTGGAGGTCTCGACCGACAAGGTCGACACCGAGCTGCCCTCCCCCGCAGCCGGCACGCTGCTGGAGATCCGGATCGAGGAGGACGAGACGGTCGACGTCGGCACCGTCCTGGCGATCATCGGCCAGCAGGGCGCGGCCGCCCCGAAGCAGGAGGCCCCCAAGCAGGACGGCGCGCAGCAGGAGCAGCCGAAGGCCGACGAGCCCAAGGCCGAGCCGAAGGCTGAGGAGCCCGCGGACGAGCAGGACGACCTGAAGCCCGAGGAGGGTGAGGAGGAGCCCGCTCCCCCGCAGACCCAGCAGGCCGCCGCCCCGGCGCCGGCCCCGGCTCAGGCGACTGCCCCGGCGCCCGCGCCGGCTCGCCCGACCGCGCCCGAGCCGGCCCCCGCCAAGGCCGCGGATTCGCCGAAGAGCGAGGAGAAGAAGGACGCTCCGACGAAGGATGCCTCGAAGAAGGACGATGGCGCGGCCTACGTCACCCCGCTGGTGCGCAAGCTGGCCGCGGAGAACAACGTCGACCTGAGCACTCTCGAGGGCACTGGCGTCGGCGGCCGGATCCGCAAGCAGGACGTCCTCGCGGCGGCCGAGGCAGCGAAGGCACCGAAGACCGAGCAGTCGGCTGAGCCGGCCAAGGCCGGCGACCAGCAGACCGGCACCCCGCCACAGGGAATCGGCGCGGAGACCTCGAACCTGCGCGGCTCCACTGAGAAGCTCAGCCGGCTGCGCCGACTGATCGCCAACCGGATGGTCGAGTCGCTGCAGACAGCGGCCCAGCTGACCACGGTCGTCGAGGTCGACGTCACGCGCGTCGCTCACCTGCGCGACCGGGTCAAGGCCGACTTCCAGAAGCGCGAAGGCGTGAAGCTCAGCTTCTTGCCGTTCTTCGCGCTCGCGGCCGTCGAGGCCCTCAAGGCCCATCCGGTGGTCAACAGCGAGCTCGACATGGGAGCCGGCACCATCACCTACCCGGACGCCGAGCACCTCGGCATCGCCGTCGACAGCAACCGCGGCCT
Organism: Blastococcus sp. Marseille-P5729; assembly: GCF_900292035.1. Taxonomy (NCBI): domain Bacteria; kingdom Bacillati; phylum Actinomycetota; class Actinomycetes; order Geodermatophilales; family Geodermatophilaceae; genus Blastococcus; species Blastococcus sp. Marseille-P5729. Next base: position 618,370 of record NZ_OMPO01000001.1, read on the forward strand.
GGTCGTGCCGGTGATCCACAACGCCAGCGACCTCAACCTTGCAGGATTGGCCCGCAAGATCGCCGATCTCGCCCAGCGCACGCGCGACGGGCAGATCGGCCCGGACGAGCTGGCCGGGGGCACCTTCACGCTGACCAACACCGGCAGCCGTGGCGCCCTGTTCGATACGCCGATCATCAACCAGCCGCAGAGCGCCATCCTCGGCACCGGCGCGGTCGTGAAGCGGCCGGCTGTGATCGATGATCCGGAGCTCGGTGAGATCATCGCCGTCCGCTCGTTCCTCTACCTCGCGCTGTCGTATGACCATCGCGTGGTCGACGGTGCGGACGCCGCGCGCTTCCTCGGCACGATGAAGGAGCGCCTGGAGGCGGGCAACTTCGAGGCCGACCTCGGTATCTAGCACCGACCTGCACAACGTCGGCGTCTGGTCGCGCGAAAGGGGGCCGTGTGCCTGCGCAGCACACGGTTGCCGGGTCCGGGTGCCTAGTCGGGTGCGCGATGGGCGGTGTCGATGAGCCAGGCGCCATCGACCTGCCGCATGGTCAACGTGGTCATCGCCGCGGCTCGACCCTCGACGGGCATCTCGGTACCGGTCGCGTCGACGATCACGAACGGGGCGATCTCGTCCCGTAGCAGCACGGTCGCCGTATCGGCGTCGACCTGCACGTCGTACACCTCCACGATGGCGGGCGCGAACCCGCGCACCTCCCGCTCTTGGCTCTCCAGCGCCGCGATCGTCTCTGCATCAGCGCGCAGTTGTGCGCTCCCGGGCGTGTACACCTGCGCCAGGAGATCCGCATCGCCCGCGGTGAACGCCTCGGCGCGCGTCTCGTACAGCGCCGGGAGGTATGTCGACCAATCGGGGTTCGCGATCCTCGCTGTGCTGGGATTCTCGGACGACGCGGTGGTGATGGTCGAGGCCGCGTCGGTGGGAGGTCTCTCCCGCGGCCAGATCGCGACGATCGCGAGGACGATGCCGATCACCAGCATGCCGGCCCCCACGAGCGTCCGGCCGTTGGTGCCGGCAGGTGCCGCATGACGCGGCGTGCGACGCGGCTCGCGCGGCCGGCGCGGCCCCCGCGGGGCCGGAGGCAGCTCGCGCGGCTCGCGTTGTCGTCCCGGGCCGCGAAGGCTCGCGACGATCTCCGGCGCGCGGCGTCCGCCGTCAGCCGGCTGGTCGCCCACCGGCCGCCCGCTGGGCTCGATCTGCAGGATCGCCGCGGTGACGGCGATCGGCTGCGCCGGCCCGGCCCGTCCCGCCGACAGCGCGGTGAGTGTCTCCGTGAGGCGTGGGTCGACCACGCCGCCGGCAATCTGCTCGACCGCGGCGACCACGGCGCAGATGTCGCGGCGGGCTCCGGACCGGTCGAGCTCCGCCCCCGCCTCGGCCGCGCCGCGCAGCCGCAGCCGTCCGTCGGGCCGCAGGTCGACGGTCCACTCGCCGATCCCGCCGTGCGCATAACCGGCGGCGTGCAGGACGTCGACGGCGCTCGCCAGCCCGTACGCGGCGCGCACCTGGGCGTCCGCCGCCAGCCGGTCACTCCGAGCGAGCGGGCTCCACTCCGGGTCGACGGGGTCGATGGCGAGCAGTGCGCCGTCGTCGCTGGCGAGCGCCACCGGCCGCGCGATGAACTCCGACTCCGCAAGCTCGCCGAGCAGGGCGCGGGCCGCTGCTCCGCGGCGCGGACCGGTGTGGGTACGCCGAACCCACACCGCCGATCCGTCGCGCGTGTCCTCGCCCGCCAGCAGGGCCCATCGGCTGCAGGCATACACCTGCTCGCCGACGCGGTAGGGACCGATCGTGCGTCTCATGACGCCCACGCTAGGTTGCGCGCGCGGCCATCTCGGGGTTATCCACAGGATGACCCCGACGGTTAGGACACGACGAAGTTGACCAGCTTGCCCGGGACGACGATCACCTTGCGCTCGGTCTTGCCAGCGATCTGCGCGGCGACCTTCTCGCTGGCGCGCGCGGCCGCCTCCATCGACTCACGATCGGCGTCCGGCGCGATGTGCACGGTGTCCCGGACCTTGCCGTTGACCTGGACCGGGATCTCGATGGTGTCGTCGGCGGCCAGCGACTCGTCAGCAACCGGGTACGGCTCCCACACGAGGGAGCTCTCATGACCGAGCCGTCGCCACAGCTCTTCGCTGATGTGCGGGGCCAGTGGCGCGAGCATCAGCACGAGCGGCTCGACCAGCACGCGGGGTGCACCATCCGGGTAGGCCGCCGTGATGTGGTTGTTCAGCTCGGTCAGCTTGGCGATCGCGATGTTGAACCGGAGTGAGTCCATGCCCTCGCGAGCGCCGATGATGAGCTTGTGCAGGGTACGCAGCGACTCCTCCGACGGCTGCGCGTCGGTCACCGTGACCGCCCCGGTCTCCTCGTCGACGACGTTGCGCCACACTCGCTGCAGCAGCCGCTGGCTGCCGACGACGTCCTTGGTCTCCCAGGGACGCGACTGGTCCATCGGACCGGTGAACATCTCGTAGACCCGCATCGTGTCGGCGCCGAACAGCTCGTACATCTCGTCCGGGCTGACCGAGTTCTTCAGCGACTTGCCCATCTTGCCGTTCTGGCGCGTGACCTCCTCGTCGCGGTAGAACCACGCGCCGTCGCGTTCGACGACGTCCGCCGCCGGCACGTACATCCCGCGCGCGTCCGTGTAGGACGCCGCGGTCACCATGCCCTGGTTGAACAGCCGGCGGAACGGCTCGGCGCTGCTGACATGGCCGAGGTCGAAGAGCACCTTGTGCCAGAAGCGGGCGTAGAGCAGATGGAGGACGGCGTGCTCGACGCCACCGACGTACAGGTCGACGCCACCGGTGTCACCCTCGTGACGTGGGCCCATCCAGTACTGCTCGTTCTCGGGGTCGACGAAACGCCTGTCGTTGCGCGGATCGAGATAGCGCAGCTCGTACCAGCAGGACCCGGCCCACTGCGGCATCGTGTTCAGCTCGCGCCGGTACTGCTTGGGGCCGTCGCCCAGATCCAGGGTGACAGTGGCCCATTCAGCATTGCGTCCGAGCGGCGGCTCGGGCTCGCTCATCGCGTCATTGGGATCGCCGGTACGCGGGGAGAAGTCGTCGACCTCCGGCAGCTCGACCGGCAGCTGCGACTCGGGCAGAGCAATCGGCAGACCGGTCTCGTCGTACACGATCGGGAACGGCTCACCCCAGTAGCGCTGGCGGCTGAACAACCAGTCCCGCAGCTTGTAGGTGACGGTCGGCTCTCCCAGGCCCTTGTCGGCCAGCCATCCGATCACAGTCTGCTTCGCCTGCGCGACAGGCATTCCGTTGATGTCCAGGTCGCCGTCCTCGCGGGCTGAGTTGATCGCTGGGCCGTCGCCGAGGAACGCCTTGCCCTCGAATCCTTCGGCGGGCTGGACGGTGCGGATGATCGGCAGGTCGAACTTCTCGGCGAAGTCCCAGTCGCGCTGGTCCTGTCCCGGGACCGCCATGATCGCGCCGGTGCCGTAGCCCATCAGGACGTAGTCGCCGACGAACACCGGAACCGGTTGCCCGGTCACCGGGTTGGTGGCGAACGAGCCGGTGAACACGCCGGTCTTGTCCTTCTCGTCGTTCTGCCGGTCGGCGTCGGTCTTCTGCGTCGCTGCGGCGACGTACGACGACACCGCCTCCTGGGGGCGGGCCGCGCCACCGGTCCAGGCCGGCTTGGTCTCCCACGGCCAGGCTTCTGCGGTCAGTGCCTCGACCATCGGGTGCTCCGGCGAGATGACCATGAAGGTCACGCCGAACAGCGTGTCGGGGCGGGTGGTGAACACCTCCAGATCGCCTGCGGCAGTGGCAAAGCGAGTGAGCGCGCCCTCGGACCGGCCGATCCAGTTGCGCTGCATCGCCTTGACCTTGTCGGGCCAGTCCAGGCGGTCCAGGTCGGCGATGAGCCGGTCGGCGTACGCCGTGATCCGCATCATCCACTGCTTGAGCGGCCGCTTGAACACCGGGAAGTTGCCGCGGTCGCTGCGCCCGTCCGCGGTCACCTCCTCGTTGGCGAGCACCGTGCCCAGCCCAGGGCACCAGTTGACCGGCGCCTCGGAGATGTACGCCAGCCGATGCTCGTCGACGACCCGCCGGCGCTCGGCCTCGTCCAGCTCGAGCCAAGCCCGTCCCGCGGGCAGTCCGCCGGTGCGGACGCCGGTGTCGTACTCCGCGATCAGCTCGTCGATGTGCCGGGCCTTGCCCTGCGCCGGGTCGTACCAGGCATTGAAGATCTGCAGGAAGATCCACTGCGTCCAGCGGTAGTAGTCGACGTCGGTGGTCGACACCGAACGCCGCTGGTCATGCCCCAGCCCCAACCGGCGCAGCTGCCGCCGGTAGGTGGCGATGTTCTGATCCGTGGTCACACGGGGGTGCTGCCCGGTCTCGACCGCGTATTGCTCGGCGGGCAGTCCGAAGGCGTCGAAGCCCATCGTGTGCAGGACATTGTGGCCGTTCATCCGCTGGTAACGCGCGAATACATCGGTGCCGATGAACCCGAGCGGGTGACCGACGTGCAGCCCGGCCCCGGACGGGTACGGGAACATGTCGTTGACGTAGAGGTGCGGGCGGTCGGCGACCTGGGCGAAGCCGTCGGACAGCTCGCCGACCGGGTTCGGGGTGTGGAAGGTGCCGTCCGCCTCCCAGCGGTCCTGCCACGCCAGCTCGATCTCACCAGCCAGCGCGGCGTTGTAGCGGTACCGCGGGACGTCGTTCTCGCTCACGTCTCATCCTTCGTGCTCGCTCCGGGACGTGGCGACACGACGACCCCGGACGCAAAGAAACCCCCGCGCCCGCAGGCATCAGGGGTGGGCCGTCGTTCATCATACCGCTGCAGTCTCCAGCGAAACGGGCACTTCACTCCCCGGCCAGGCCATTTGCGGTTAGATAGGACTCAGTGCACAGCCCGTTCGACTCGTGGAGGTAGACGACCAGATGCTGTTCAGGAAGAGCAAGACCCAGGTCCTGAAGGACGACGTCCAGGACGTTGTCGAGGACGTCGCAGAGCTGGCCCGGGTCGCCGCGAAGGACGTCAAGAAGGCCATCGGCCCGAAGCTCGAGTCGGCTCGCGAGTCGATCGCGGACGCTTTCGACTCGACCCGCGACACCATGTCGGAGCGGACCAAGGAAGCCCGGGAGCAGCTCGCGGACGCCGCCGCGGACACCCAGAAGCGAGCCGACAAGACCCTCGGGATCGTCGCCGCGAAGGCCAAGGATGCCCGGGAGCAGCTCGCGGAGAAGGCCAAGGAGACCGCGGAGAAGGCGAAGGACACTCGCGACGACTTGGCAGAGCGCGCCAAGGACACCTCAGCCAAGAGCTCCAAGCAGGCCGCGCAGACCCGTGACCGGGCCGGCGAGCGCGCCCGTGCCGCACGCCTGGCGCTGCACGATCAGGCCGAGAAGGCGCGCGAGGCGCTGGCACCGACGATCGACGACGTACGCGCCCAGGTCCTCGAGGCCCGGGCAAGCGCAGCCGACGTCAAGGGACGTTCACGTCGCGCAGCGAAGGCAGCGCGCAAGGACGCGCACGAGCAGCTGCTGGCCGCGGCCGCAGCGCTGTCGCAGACGAAGGCCGCCGCGAAGAAGGACGCCAAGGACCTTCGCAAGGCCTCCAAGAAGGCGACGAAGAAGGCCGAGGCAGCGCTGCAGGACTCCGCGAAGGCGCTCAAGGACGTCGGCGGAAAGAAGCAGAAGAAGCGTCGCAAGTGGCCGCTGATCGCCGCGCTCGCAGGCGGTGCGGCATTCGCCTACAAGAAGTCGCAGGAGGACCCGGGCGTGACCTGGCAGCAGCCCGCTCCGCGGCCGCAGCCGAAGACCGCTCCGGTCGGTGAGCCCGGATCGGTTGCCACGCTGCCGACCACCAACGCCGATGCTCCCGCCGCCGGCGCGAAGCAGACCGGCCCGGCGCCCGCGGGCAAGGTCGAGGTGCCCAAGCCGTCGCAGAAGGTCGACTCTCCCCCGCCTGTCGACCTGTCCCAGGCGAGGGACGTCAAGCCCGGTGGCGTGCAGACCGGCACCGAACCCAAGCCGGGCGACACGCCGAGGACGACCGAGGGCGGCAAGCCCGGCGAGACCGCCACACCGAAGGCAATCGAGGAGCTCGAGAAGAACCGCGCTCCGCGCCACCAGGCTCCGGACGACAAGTAACCCACGCGCGAAGGGCCCCGGCGATACACATCGCCGGGGCCCTTCGCGCGCCGTGCGACGTACCGGCCGACCGCGCGGGCGGACCAACTAGAATCGGAGTTCTTATGGCAAAGAAACCAGCAGACACCTCCGAGAGCCCCAAGGGCAAGGTCCGCGGCGGCGCGAAGGCCGCCAAGGCTCCGAAGGAGCCGAAGGTCAAGAAGCAGCGCTTCGCTCGCGCGCGCGAGCTGAAGCAGGCCTACACCCTCCTCAAGCCCAACGACCCGAAGCTCGGGCTGTTCATCGGGCTCGCCGCGCTCGGCGGGTTCCTGATCGGTTTCTTCCTGATGACCTGGCTCGCTGGCTGGGGCGTGTTCGGCATCATCTTCGCCGTCATAGCGGGTCTGCTGCTGGGCATGCTCGCGGGCATGGCCGTCTTCGGCATCCGTGCCCGCAAGACGACCTTCGCGCAGGCCGAGGGACGGCCCGGCGCCGCCGCGTGGGCGATGGAGCAGCTGCGCGGCGACTGGCGGATCTCGCAGGCCACGAGCGCCAACACCCAGCGCGACATCGTGCACCGCGTCATCGGCCGCCCTGGCGTGGTTCTCGTCGGCGAGGTCGGCTCGCCGCGCATCGGGACCTTGCTGGGGCAGGAGAAGAAGAAGATCGCTCGCGTCATCGGCGACACCCCGATCTACACGATCATCGTCGGCGACGATGAGGGCCAGGTGCCGCTGAAGAAGCTCAACCGCACCATCATGAAGCTGCCGCGCAACATCAAGGGCGCGCAGATCCGCGCGGTAGAGAAGCGCCTGCAGGCGATCGCCGCGCCGAAGATGCCGCTGCCGAAGGGCCCGATGCCGATGGGCCGCAAGATGGAGGTCAGCAGCCGCCAGATGCGTCGCAAGGGTATGGGCTGACGACGGCGGATGAGCGACGAAGTCGAGTACCCGGGCGCGGACCTGGGTCTTCCCCGCACCGGCCTGGGCTCGGTGGCGACCATCGGCTCACGGGTGCTTGCCCTGGTCATCGACTGCGTGCTGGCCGGTCTGATCACTTGGGTGTTCACCGCTCCTGAGCTGCCCCGGAACTGGTCGCTGCTGACGTTGTTCGTCGTCTACACCGTCTCAACCGGTTTCGTCGGGCGCACCCCCGGCATGACGCTGATGGGCCTGGGGCTTGCGGCCGAGGTGGAGGGCAAGCCGCTCGGGCTGCCCAAGGCCGCCATACGGACCGCGCTGTTGATGCTGCTGATCCCCGCCGTGCTCATCGATCAGGATCGCCGCGGCCTGCACGACAAGGCCGCTGGCACCGTGGTGGTCAACGTGCGCTGAGCGCCCGCTCCGTCGTGCGCGCCATCACAGGACGACCGCCGGTGCGTAACACTGCGGAAACAACGGGGTCATGGTCGGGCAATCGCCCGCGACTAAAGTCGAGATCACCGACCCATCACGGAGGATCAATGTTCGATTCCAAGGAAGAGCTGGTCAACTTCGTCTCGGAGGAGGACGTCAAGTTCATCGACGTCCGCTTCTGCGACCTGCCCGGCATCATGCAGCACTTCACGATCCCTGCGAGCGCCGCCGAGGACGTGTTCGAGGACGGCCTGGCCTTCGACGGCTCGTCCGTCCGCGGCTTTCAGGAGATCCATGAGTCCGACATGCTCCTGCTGCCTGACCCGAAGACCGCGGTCATCGATCCGTTCCGGGCGGCCAAGACGCTGATCGTGAACTTCTTCGTGCATGACCCGATCACTCGCGAGCCCTACAGCCGCGACCCGCGAAACATCGCTCGGAAGGCCGAGGAGTACCTGAAGTCCTCCGGTATCGCCGATGCGGCGTTCTTCGGCGCGGAGGCCGAGTTCTACGTCTTCGATTCCATCCGCTTCGGCGGCGACATGCACGAGCAGTACCACCACATCGACTCCGAGTCCGGCTGGTGGAACACCGGCAAGGAGGAGGAGGGCGGCAACAAGGGCTACAAGGTCCGCCCCAAGGGTGGCTACTTCCCCGTCGCGCCGTACGACCACTACGGCGACCTGCGCGACCTGATGACGCTGAACCTGCAGGAGGCCGGGTTCGAGATCGAGCGTGCGCACCATGAGGTGGGTACCGCGGGTCAGGCAGAGATCAACTACAAGTTCAATTCGCTGCTGCACGCCGGCGACGACATGATGCTGTTCAAGTACATCATCAAGAACACTGCGGCGGACGCCGGCAAGACCGTCACGTTCATGCCCAAGCCGCTGTACGGCGACAACGGGTCGGGAATGCACACCCACCAGTCGTTGTGGAAGGAGGGCAAGCCGCTGTTCCACAGCGAGTCCGGGTACGCGGGGCTCTCGGACGAGGCCCGTTGGTACATCGGCGGCCTGCTGGAGCATGCCCCCGCCGTCCTGGCCTTCACCAACCCGACGATCAACAGCTACCACCGCCTGGTTCCCGGCTACGAGGCGCCGGTGAACCTGGTGTACTCGCAGCGCAACCGCTCGGCGTGCATTCGCATCCCGATCACCGGAAATAACCCCAAGGCCAAGCGCCTGGAGTTCCGCGTGCCGGACCCGTCCTGCAACCCCTACCTGGCCTTCGCGGCGCAGATGATGGCGGGGCTGGACGGCATCCGCAACCGGATCGAGCCGGCCGACCCGATCGACAAGGACCTCTACGAGCTTCCGCCGGACGAGGCCGCCGGGATCCCGCAGGTCCCGGACAGCCTCGGCGGAGTCCTGGACGCGCTCGAGGAGGATCACGACTTCCTGCTGGAGGGCGGTGTGTTCACCGAAGACCTGATCGAGACCTGGATCCGTTACAAGCGTGAGAAGGAGATCGATCCGATCCGGCTGCGCCCGCACCCGCACGAGTTCGCGCTGTACTTCGATATCTAGCTCGACCGCTGCGCGGGGAATGCCGGGGCCACCGATGGTGGCCCCGGCATTCACCGTTCCTGGGCAGCCAAACCGCCGTAGGCCGGAGCCGCGACCACCGGCGCGCCCGCAGACGATCGACGGGAAGCGCCGGCCTTCGACCCGGAGCTGCTGCCCGTTTCTCCCACCCGTCGTTGTTCCGGGCCGCAAGCCAGGCTCCGAGAGGGGTTGGCTGCAGCGGGAGGGGAAAAATCCCCTCTTGCTGAGGTCAACTCCTCTTCCCGGCGTCAACCCCTCTTGCTAGGGCAATCAGCAGGCAGCGTTCAGGGGCCCAGGTCGTCCTGGTCGATGCGCAGCACCCTGAGCTTGCGGTAGAGCGTCGTCCGGCCGATCCCGAGGATGCGTGCCGCCGCGGCCCGGTTGCCGCCTGCTTCACGCAGTGCGTCGACGATCGCCGAACGCTCCGAGCGCTCGATGCCCGACAGCGCACGGCCGTGGTGCTGCGCGGTGGCGGACGCCGGCAGGTCGGACTCGCGGATGAGACCTCCCGGCCGCTTGGCGACGAGCTGATTGACCACATTCCGCAGCTCTCCGATGTTCCCTGGCCACTCGCGGCGCATCATCGCCTGCAGAGCCGCGGGCGAGATCGCGCACCGAGCGCCGACCGGGTGCTCCCGAAGCAGGACGTCGACGACGAGCGGGATCGACGAGCGCATGCTCGAGACCGCGGGCAGCTCGACGACGCTGGCGCCGCGCGAGACCACGGCGAGCAATTCCGGGGTGGCGACCGTCAGGTCGACCGTGAGCACCAGCCGGGCCGGAGTCGCGATACCGTCGGCGAGCTCTGCGGCCGCCGCGAGCACGCGACGCAGCTCGGCGTGCTCGGACTCCGGGAGGCTCTCGACATGCCGCAGTAGCACGCGGCGTCCGGACGCGAGCGCGAACCGCACCGTCCCGGCCCAGGACGGCGCCCACGCCCGCTGCTGGCCGGACGGGTCGAGGTCCTCGAAGTCCTGACCGGACGCCGACAGCAGCCGGCGCGCCGCGTAGGCCTTGCCGGTGCCACCCTCCCCCGCGATCGCGACCACCGGACTGGCACCGGCGACCGAGACGAGCTCGTCGTGGACAGCGCTGACCGGATGCCAGCGCTGCCCGATCGCACCGGCCGCACCTACCGCGCCAGCCCGCCGCCGCCGTCCGCGCAACGGCGAGATCGCGACCTGGTAGGCGCGCTCCTCGTCGGCGACGTGGACTCGCTGAGCCCGCAAGTCCACCGGACCGTCCACGAGATGGATCTGCGGCGCGAACATTCCGGCAAGACCAACGCGGTGATGTTCTACATGGGCGGGCTTAGCGCCTACCGGGACATCCTCGGCGAGGTCAAGGGCAAGCAGTACGACGGCTTCGCGATGCGCTAACCGACCCTCAACCCACGGCGCACGGCTCGCGTCGTGCACTGCTGTCGGGCTCGGACGCGCGAAGCGTCCGGGCCCGACGGTGGTTGATAACCGCGATAACCCCCACTCTGAGGGCGAACAGCAGGTCGAGGGAGTCCTGGTGCCAGGACTCGACGTCCAGCGCAGCTCGGACGGCGCGTCGCAGGATCGCCGACCCACATTTGTCGTCTCCCGCCAGCACATATACGGTAGTCGTGAGCCTGACTTGACATCCGAATCATGTTTGCTCGAACGATGGCCACGAACCGACGAGGATGGACGACAGACGCATGCGCACCAACACGACCACAGCCACCATCAGCCTGGCAGCGGCAGCGGTGATGCTGCTGGCCGCCTGCTCGAACAAGGCCGCCGACTCCGGTTCCGGAGGGGACGGCGATCTCAAGACCGACTACGGCGTCACGGCCGACGAGATCACTCTCGGGGTGCTCACCGACACCTCCGGCGTCTTCAAGGCTGTCGGGCTGAACCTCACCCAGGGGGACCAGCTGTGGGCGGACAAGGTCAACGAGGCGGGTGGCATCTGTGGCCGCGACATCAAGCTGGCCCTGCAGGACCACGGTTACAAGGCCGACAACGCGGTCTCGCTCTATGAGCAGGGCAAGCAGGACATCGTCGGCTATGTCCAGCTGCTCGGCTCGCCCATCGTGGCGGCGCTGAAGTCGAAGGTCGTCAGCGACGAGATGCTGGCGGTCATCGGCACGAACTCCTCGGTGCTGCTGGACAACGACTACCTGATGATGCCGGGGACCGGCTACGACCTCGAGATGATCAACGGGCTGGCATGGGCGAGCGAGCAGGGCATGCTCGCCGACGGCGACAAGATCGGCCATGTCTATATCGACTCGGAGTACGGCCAGAACGGGCTGCTGGGCTCGAAGCACTACGCGAAGCAGCACGGCATCGAGGTCGTCGAGGTACCCGTCGGGGCGGCCGACACCGACATGACCGCGACGATCACCAAGCTCAAGAACGACGGGGTCAAGCTGATCGCGCTGTCCCTCGCTCCAGCCGGTGCGGCATCGGCCGCGCTGCAGAACCAGGTGCAGGGGCTGAATGTGCCAATCATCGGCAACAACCCCAACTTCGCGACCGCACTGCTCAGCGACGCGTCGGTCGTGAGCGCGATGGAGAACTTCCACATCGCCCAGGGTTACGAGACCTACTCGGGTGAGAGCGAGCTGAGCAAGGAGATCCAGGCCTCCTTCGATGAGCGCTACCCGGACGAGGAGCCCGGCTACGGGATCCCGCCCGGTTACCTCGGCGGGCTGATGTGGGAGGCGATCCTCAACGAGGCATGCGACAACGGGGACATGACCCGCGAGGGTCTCCTGGAGGCGCGGCTGAGCCTGGACAGCGTCGATGCCCAGGGGCTGTCCGCGGACATGGACCTCAGCAACCCCGGCGTACCGGCCACCCGCTCGGTCTACATCGTGAAGATCGACCCGGACGCCCCGGGAGGCGAGTCGATCGTCGAAGGGCCTTACGTGACCGACGAGGCCAAGGAGTACGAGACGCCGTACCAGCAGTAAGCCGAAACCTGGCGTTCATCCGGCCTCCCTAGACTGGCTGGGCACCCCAGTCACCGCTGAGAGGATCCCTGTGCCCGAGAACTCCAACCCCACCCGGATCGGCGTCCTGACCTCCGGTGGCGATGCGCCCGGCATGAACGCCGCACTGCGCGCCGTCGTCCGGTCGGGCTTGAACGCCGGCGCCGAAGTCTACGCGATCTACGAGGGCTGGCAAGGCGCGGTCACCGGTGGCGACTACATCAAGCCGATGGGCTGGGAGGATGTCTCCGGGATCCTGCAGCGCGGCGGGACGGTGATCGGAACCGCCCGGTGCGCCGAGTTCCGCGAGGTCGAGGGACGCCGCACCGCCGTCCGCAACCTGGTCAACGTCGGGATCGACCGCCTGGCGGTGATCGGCGGCGACGGCTCACTGCGCGGTGCGGACGAGCTGCGCGAGGAGTGGCCCCAGTTCATCGACGAGCTGCTCGCCGCCGGCGAGATCAGCCAGGAGACCGCCACGCGGCACCCGAAGCTCATGCTCGCGGGACTGGTCGGCTCGATCGACAACGACATGGTCGGCACCGACATGACCATCGGCGCCGACTCGGCGCTGCACCGCATCACGGACGCGATCGACGCGATCACCTCAACGGCGGCCAGCCACCAGCGGGCCTTCATCATCGAGGTGATGGGACGTGACTGCGGCTACCTCGCCCTGATGAGTGCACTGGCCGGCGGCGCGGACTACGTCTTCATCCCGGAGCTTCCGCCGGGTCCGGACTGGCCCGAGGAGATGTGCTCGGTGATCGAGCGCGCCCGTGCGGCCGGACGACGGGACTCGATCATCGTCGTGGCCGAGGGCGCCCGCGACTCCAGCGGCGAGAAGATCACCTGCGACCAGGTCCGTTCCGCGGTTCAGGATCGCCTCGGGCAGGACGCGCGGATCACCGATCTCGGCCACGTGCAGCGCGGCGGTACGCCGAGCGCATACGACCGGTGGATGGCCTCCGTGGTGGGCGTCGCGGCCACCGATGAGCTGCTCTCGGCGGGACCGGACAGCGAGCCGGGCGTGATCGGCGTCCACCACAACCAGGTCGTGAAGCGCCCCCTGATGCAGGCGGTGCAGCAGACCCGCAGGATCGGCGAGCTGGTCAGCGAGCGACGCTACGAGGAGGCGGCGGAGGCCCGCGGGTCGAGCTTCGCGCGGTCGATGGAGATCTTCCACGCGATCTCCGAGGCCGGGCCCACGGTCTGCCCCGAGGGCGCCGCGAAGCGGATCGGCGTCATCCACGCCGGCGGTCTGGCTCCCGGCATGAACACCGCGGTGTGGGCCGCCGTCCGGCTCGGTATCGACCGCGGCCACCAGATGGTCGGGATCAACGGCGGCTTCCCCGGGTTCAAGCGGGGCCGGGTCGCCGACCTCGAATGGGGCGACGTGGAGGGATGGGTCAGCCGCGGCGGCGCCGAGCTCGGCACCCGCCGCGCGATCCCGACCGTCGACGATCTCTACGAGATCGGCCGCACGATCGAGAACACCCGGCTCGACGCGCTGCTGGTGATCGGCGGGTACGCAGCCTACGAGTCGGTGCGCCTGATGGTCACCGAGCGCAAGCGCTACCCGGCCTTCCGGATCCCGATCGCGCTGCTGCCGGCGAGCATCGACAACAACCTGCCGAGCTGGAAGATGTCGATCGGCGCCGACTCCGCGCTCGGCGTCGCGACTGAGGCGCTGGACCGGGTGAAGCAGTCGGCGTCCGCCCATCGACGCTGCTTCGTGGTCGAGACGATGGGCCGCAACTGTGGATTCCTGGCGCAGATGAGCGGCTTGGCGGCCGGCGCCGAGCGCGTCTACCTCAACGAGGACGGCATCGACATCGCCACCCTCGAGGAAGACATCCGCCAGATGCGGGCCGCTTTCGAGCAGGGCCGCCGCTTCTACCTCGTCGTCCGCAACGAGGAGGCGAACGAGTACTACACGACCGACGTCCTGGCGCGGCTGTTCGAGGCCGAGAGCAACGACCTGTACGACGTCCGCAGCCTGATCATCGGGCACGTGCAGGAGGGGCCGCTCCCGAGCCCCTTCGACCGGATGACGGCCGCGCGCCTCGCCTCCGGCGGGATCGGCTTCCTCACTGAGCAGCTGGAGGCCGGCCGCTCGGACGTCGCCTTCGCTGGCGAGGCCGACAAGAGCCTGGTGATGCTTCCGCTCAACGAGCTCGCCGCACACATCGACGAGAACACGCGGCGCCCGGTGGACCAGTGGTGGCACGAGCTGCGGGCCACCGCGGCGAAGATCAACGAGCGCAGCTTCACCGACACCCCATTGGGCACCGCACCTGGCGAGCGGTTGGCCCAGAACGGCGAGGGCAGGAAGTTCCGAGCCTGACCGTCCGTCGCGTCGAGCTCGACCTGGTGCACCAGCTCCTACAGACCGAAGCGCGACGATCGCGCAGCTGCTCGTAACGAAACACCCCGGTTATGGCGGGCTTCAATCCTTCGTGTGAGTCTTTCACGAGAGGGCGACAGTTCAGTCGCGTCGTTCAGGTCCGGTACACGTGCGCTCTGTGACCGACGCGCACGATCAAGATGCTCTCGGTCTCCTCGTCGTAATCGAACAGCACCCGGTAGTCGCCGTTCCTCGCAGAGCGCACCCCGTCGAGATCGCCCGCAAGGGGCTTGCTGAGCCGCAGGGGGTTGGTCGCGAGCCGCTCGTCCACATAGGTCGCGACCGCGGCCGCCACACGTAGCGGCAACCGCGCCAGGTCGCGAACAGCCCGGGGCGACCAATGGACCGAGGCGCTCATCAGCTCGGCAACCCCAGCTGTCCTCGCAGGTCCGCGCTCGAGAGCGATTCACCTCGAGCATGGGCGGCTCGCGCCTCGTCGACGTCGGCACGCACTCCAGGCTGTGAGAGCCAGTACAGCGTCTCGTGCAGTGACTCCAGGTCATCAGCGGACATCAGCACAGCAGCCGGCCGACCATGACGAGTGATCGTCACGATCTCGTGCGTACTATCTACGTCCTCGACCAGACCCGAAAGCTTGTCCTTGGCTTCCGACAATGGCACTGTCCTCATGCCGCTTAGTCTAGCATCACACTTAGCCGGTGTATAGCCAGCTATCTAGCCGATAGTCCACGTCATGGCAACCAGAGCGGCATCATTGCATCGGATGCACGCGAGGCGGTCCCCGTAGTTCGTTTCCCCCTCGCCGTCTGCTCGTCAATCTGCCGGATCAGGATGGTGTAGTCCCGTGGCGTTGTTAAATCCTCCCCAGGAATCTGGAGCTCTTCATGCCGCATTCTGAACGGAGCGGCTTGGCGTGCCGAGCGAGCAGCGTATTCAGGCGAGTGCTGGCCAACTATCGGAGCGGCGGCTTACCTCTCAGAACCCACGTTGCGTGCCTGAATCGCATTCGATTCTCACGAAGTCGAAGCGAGGCGCGGCGCACGGCCCCGCCAAGACCTAGCGGATCTCCGAGAAATCTCCGGTGGCCTTGCTCGACCACACACCACTGTCGATCTCGGCCAACGGATCGTGCACAGGCTCTCGAGCGGGCCCCCTGATGCTTTTTGTTCACCCGATCGGGTGACTCACCTTCCTTGCGCATCCGAGATTCTGATCCAGAAAGGCGCCCCGTGACGACGGGCCAACCCCGTGCACGTTGTTCACAATGGGGTTCATCGATCAGCTGCGCGGTGGGGTACGCAGTCGAGTCGATCCTCCGCATCCTGCGCGAGCAGGGCGTGAAGATCGCTGCACGCACCTATCGGTCCTGGGGCAAGCCGATGTCAGTCGTGGTCAATTCCTAGGAATCGAGCAAGACATAGCCGCAGTTCGCGCAGCGAACCGCGATCGACCTCCCCCGCGGTGTCGGTGATCCGCCGCCGGTCGATGGTGCGCGGTTGTTCGGTCATCGCGAAGCAGGCTTCGTCCAGCCCGGTGCTGCCGCGCAACCGCACATGGTTGGGCAGTCCGCGGTCGCGGGTGGTGATCGGCAGAACGATCACCACGTTCGGGATCGCGGCAAGGTACTCGTCCGAGGAGACGACGACCGCGGGTCGGTGGCCGGCTTGCTCAGAGCCCACGACTGGATTCAAATTCACCCACACGACCTGTCCACAGACAAGCTCAGGCATGGTCGAGCCCGTCAGCGGCGGTCGCATCCCATGCGCTGGTTTCAGCGTCGTAGTCATCATCAGCCGGCATGGCGTCGTATCGGGCTCGGATTGCCTCGAACCACCGCGCGCGCTCGTAATCGGCGATGAGTTCCTCGACAAGCCTGCCAGGCGTGACGCCGCGGGCCGATGCTGCTGAGTTCAGCCGGTCGCGCACATGAGTCGAGACCTTGATTGTCGTGGTAGCCGCCATGCCTCAAGTATACGATCGTGACGCGACACCAGCCACAATTCTAGGGCCGAGCTTGTATTCGAAAATGTAGCCACTAATCCCAGCGGTGCCCGATCGGCCAACCCCGTCAGGAACCGGGAGGCCACCGCATCGAGCTGGCGGACGCGTCTGAAGGTGAAACGAGCGCAGGAACGAACCCAGCGTCGAGGGCGCGTAGGCGTTGACGAAGACCTTGCCCATCCCACCGTGACGAAGCAACTCCCCATCCAGGCCGAGAACCCGCGACCCGATCACGCCGCCGCTGCCGAGGTAGATGTCGGGCGTGTCGCCGCCGGCAGTGAACCCGCACCGGACGGTCCCGTTCTCGCTGGCGGTCCCCGACCCGCTCGTCTGGTGGGAGATGATCCTCCCAGTGGCATCGCGCGTGTAGGCCACGGTCGCGGCCGTCCCGGTTCCGTTCGGGGTGATGGTCTTCACGTGGCGATCGGCCGCGTCGTAGACGAAGATCGTCACCTCACCGCCGTTGGTGCTGGTGACCTTGGTGGTGTTGCCGTGCTTGTCGTAGACGTAGGCCCGCCCGCTGTTGCTGGACTGGATACGGCCGGCGTTGACGTAGCAATAGCTCGTCGCCGGTTGCGGCGCTGCGGCGATGGCGCGGGTCTCGTTGACGCGGTTGGAGTTCTTGCCCGCGGCCGTCGCGCAGCCTGCAGCCGCCAAGGCCAACCGGGGCTTCCTGCAGGCGCCCGACGGCGCGATCACACCCTACGGCGATGCCTACATGAAGTGCGGCCGTCTACATCAACGCATTCAGCCGCTCTGCGATCTTGGCTAGCTTGCCCTCGTGGTCCCCGTCGTCGCCCGCATCAGGCGGACGACGACGAAGACGGTCCACCGAGGCGAGGGCCTCCCGTGCGAGCTCAGGCGCGAGACGCCCTCGTACTTTGAGCTCGGCGAACGCGGCCGCGATCCACGCCTCATCCCGCATCAGCATGGCCTCGTCGCTATCATCGTTCGCGCCCCATGACACGAGAAGTCTCCGGGTCCACGACGCAGTGTCAACGCGAGGATCCTCTTCAATCGCATCTCGATAGAGGGCGAGAAGGTCAGCCCCAGTGTCGTTTCCATGTGGCGCGTCGTCATCCGTTTCATCCCAGAAGAACGGATCGTCCAGTAGCTCGCGCGCAGCCTGGTGGAACTCGTCGAAATCCACATCAACCGCCGCCCAGCCTGTCTGACTCCTGACCCGCACCACATCGCGGTGTAACGCTTCCTCGAGCACACGATCCAGGTCCTTCGGAGTGCCTGGCAGCCGCACCCGGGCGAGTTCACAGTGTGCGAGCAGCGCGTTCAAATCGAAGTCATCTGAGCGATCCAAGCGCGATTCAAGCAACCCGAGCGCAGCAATCACCTCATCGACCCCCTCAACGAAGTCCGATACCAGGTTCTGGTCGGTTATCCACTGCCGCGGGTAAACGATCTCACTGCGTACGTGGACCTCGGCTCGCGCCTGGGACCGACGGAAAACGACCTTCGGTAGTGCAGCTCGGGCCCGCTCATACTCATCACGAGCGACGGCCCAGGGGACCGCCCCTGACAGGGTGGGATCCTGATAAGACTCACCGTTAACCGCGGCTTGCTCCGCCAACCACGCATTGGGATCGGGAATCGGCGGCATAGCGAGTACGATCTGCACGCCCTCGATAGCGGGACCGAAGGACGGCGCGCCGTCGACCAGGAACCCTCCGATCCCATCGAACGGAGATCCTCCATAGGTCAGATCCGTGCTCGCGAACACCTCTATGAACACAAGCACCTCCGACTAATGGCCCGTGAGCCACTCTTAGCATCGTTTACTCCCCCGGAGCGATTTGGGTCCATGCTTGGCGAGGTAAGCCTTACACAGCCGCACCTCTTCTTGTCTTGCCTGGAACCGGTTTGGGTAATCGACCCTCGCTCGCGCTGCCCGGCCACGCCCGCGGAGTCGTATGCATACGGCTTCGGAATGCCGAACACAACCGAACCGTCGGGCTTTCGGATCTCTACCGCACCCGTCTCGGTCACCACCGGGACAGCACCCTCACCATCGACCACGAGCCAGAACGACCAAGCCGCAGCACCCGTCTCGCCAGGCGCCGCCGACACGATGATCGATTCCTTGATCGAACCCTCAGTCAGCTCATACGTCACGTCTGAACCCGCTGCTGCCTTCGCGTACGTAATCGTCTCCGACGAACCCCCAGCAGGCTTCTTCCCCTTCTTCGGCCCCACCCCCTTCGGGGCATCCACCGGCGTCACCGACACACTCACCCCATTCGAGGTCGCCGCAACGGCCCCCCGTGGATGCATCCTTCCCGAACACCGGCTTCAACGGGTGGTTCTTCGCCTTCGTCGACGGCGCCATATCCGCACCCGCGACCGAAGCCTTCGCCGCACTCGGCGCGTCCGATGCGGACGCCGTCGTCAAAGCGAGATCAATCGGGGTATAGCTGCCATCCGGCTGAGGAGCATTCACCGGCTCCAGCTTCTGGACCGCGGTCTTCGACCCGTCCGGATTGTCGTACACGTTGTACATCAACGACCGGTCACTGATCGTCGACTTCGCCGGATCGAAACCACTCGAGTTCTTCGGCACCACCGGTTCGTCCTCGACCGGCACCACCGATTCCGCCGGAGGATTCCCCATATCCCCCACCGAACCAGGATCAAGAGCAGGCGGCGACCAGCCGCTATCAGACAACGGCGGCACGTTCGTCGTATCGATCGGCTTCGAATTTGCCGCGGGCGGCGGAGGAGGGGCAGCAGACACTACCACCTGCATCACACCGATACTCACGGCCAACGCCAGAACGAAAATGACAAGACGACGCAAAGCGATAATGAGCTTCCGCACAGCCAGCCGCACTTCCGAGTGACGGCGGTCTCACTTCGCCGATTGCGGGTGATCGTGCGACCACCATCAACTCGATGTAGAGAAGAAGGTTCACGCGCCAGGCCCGGCCGATTGTCACAGATCGACCGCTCGGCCACCGGCTTTCATCACCGCATCGTGAATGATCGACCGGGCTCCCATTAGGCTGGGGAGCATGGCTGACTTTGATGTAGTTGTTCTGGGTGCTGGTCCCGGTGGATACGTCGCTGCGATCCGCGCATCGCAGCTGGGCCTGAAGGCCGCCGTCGTCGAACTGAAGTACTGGGGCGGCGTGTGCCTCAACGTCGGCTGCATCCCCTCGAAAGCACTGCTGCGCAACGCCGAGCTCTCGCATCTGCTGCAGCACGAGAAGGACAAGTTCGGCATCACCGGCGATGCGTCCATGGAGTACGGCCCGACCCATGCCCGCTCCCGCCAGGTCTCCGCGGAGATCGTCAAGGGCGTGCACTTCCTGATGAAGAAGAACAAGATCACCGAGATCGACGGCTGGGGCACGATCACCTCCCCCACGTCGATGGACGTCAAACTGAACGACGGTGAGACCAAGCAGATCACCTTCGACAACCTCATCATCGCCACCGGCGCGACCACTCGGCTGATCCCGGGCACCGAGCTGTCCGAGCGGGTCGTCACCTACGAGGAGCAGATCCTCGACGACCAGCTCCCCGAGTCGATCATCATCGCCGGGTCCGGCGCCATCGGCGTCGAGTTCGCCTACGTCATGAAGAACTTCGGCGTCGACGTCACGATCGTCGAGTTCCTTGACCGCATGGTCCCCACCGAGGACGCCGAGATCTCCAAGGAGCTCGCCAAGCACTACAAGAAGCTCGGCGTGAAGGTCATGCTCGGCACCAAGGTGGAGTCGATCGACGACTCCGGGGACAAGGTCAAGGTCACCGTCTCCCCCGCCGAGGGCGGCGATCAGCAGGTGCTGGAGGCCGACAAGGTGCTCCAGGCCATCGGGTTCGCGCCGCGCCTGGAGGGTTACGGCCTGGAGTCGATCGGCGTCGAGACCACCGACCGCGGCGCGATCAAGGTCGACGAGCGGGGCCGCACGAACGTCGACAATGTCTACGCGATCGGCGACGTGACCGGCAAGATGATGCTCGCGCACGTCGCCGAGGCGATGGGCGTCGTGGCCGCCGAGACCATCGCGAACGCCGAGACCATCGAGATCGACTTCGACATGATCCCGCGGGCTACCTACTGCCAGCCGCAGATCGGCTCGTTCGGCTACAGCGAGGAGCAGGCCAAGGACAAGGGCTTCGACGTGAAGACCGCGAAGTTCCCCTTCTCGGCCAACGGCAAGGCCAAGGGCCTGGGCGACACCGTCGGCTTCGTGAAGGTCGTCGCCGACGCCAAGCACAACGAGATCCTCGGCGCGCACATGATCGGCCCCGACGTCACCGAGCTGCTGCCGGCGCTGACGCCCGCCCAGAAGTGGGATCTCACCGCCGATGAGGTCGCCCGCAACGTCTTCGCCCACCCGACCCTGTCTGAGGCCGTGAAGGAGGCCGTCGAGGGCATCGCCGGCCACATGATCAACTTCTAGCTCGCGCGGCGCGCCTTGCGGATCAATGCCTGCAGCTGGTCGTTGGTGATCGGGTCGGCGTACTCCTTGATGCCGTAGGTCGACGACGCGCGGGCGATCCGCGCGACGTCACCGGGCGCGATGCCGTCGGCGATCCAGACGACCTCGTTCTCGGGCAGGAACAGCACGAGCTCGGCGCCAGTGCCGCGGCGGTAGCGCACCCGCGAGGCGTAGACGCCTCCGCGGATGTCGGTCAGCGCGACCGTCTTGGTGGCGCCGCGGCTCCGTTTCACCCCACGGGTCAGCCGGGTGCTCCCGACCGTGACCCAGGTCCCGGAGCTGATCACCAGCGGAAAGCAGACCATCAGCACGCCCAGCGGCACCGCGAGCACCAGCGCCAGAATGAGCTGGCTCGTGAGTACCGGACGCTGATCGGTCAGCAACCGGACCAGCACCCAGATCAGCGGCGCCGCCAGAACGACGGCGCCGGTCGCCACCGTTGCTGAGTTCTCGCGCATCGGATGGTCGCGTACGACGAGCGGCCGCTCGTCGGTGTAGGGATTGGGCTGCGCCGGCAGGTCCTGCAGCACGCTGCTCTGGGATTCGGTCACGGACGACCAGGGTAGCGGTACGGCGGCGGTGCTCCGCGGGAAGCGAGGTGCGCGATCTCGCGCATCCGAGCCTTCGCCGCGCCCCAGCCCCGCACCCGCTCTACGTGCCGGAACCCGCGCTGTTGCCGCGCGTCGACCTCGACGTCAAGCATGCCGAGCATCCGTAGCAGGATCGCGAACGGCAGCACGATCCACTGCAGCAGCGACTCGAGCAGGAAGAGCGGCGTCACCAGCAGTGCCGGGATCATGAATGGGAACACCAGGACGAACCACAGCAGGCCGAGGACGGCGGAGACCGGATCGTCCCCGACGCTGTTCGCCGGGCCGGTCGGCACCAGATCCCATGCGGACGACGTCCACTCGCGGGTCCGGCTTCGCCACGGCATCCACCGGCGACCGATCACCGTCTTCACCGGAACGCCGCTCGGTGTCGGCGCCATCACGTCCATCCGTCGCTTTCCCTTCACACAATCTCGAGCCCCGGTGTCCTTGGAGTTCCTCGGAGCGCGCCGGGTTCCTGCCGGGCACGCGGTCGCGAGAACCGCAATCACTACGATGGGCGGCATGATGCTCACCCCCGCCGACGGCTTGCGGTGGCTCATCGACGAGATCGGCAACGGCGGGGTGGCGGTCCTCTGCGGTGCGGGACTGTCCACGGACAGCGGTATCCCAGACTACCGGGGTCCGACGTCACGACCGCGACGTCAGATCACCCTGCAGGAGTTCAGCCGGTCCGCCGCGTTCCGGCAGCGCTACTGGGCCCGATCCTACGTGGGCTTCGAGAAGTTCGAGGTGGCCGGGCCCAATGCCGGGCACCGCGCGCTGGCTGACCTGCAGCAGCACGGGTACGTCGGCGGCATCATCACCCAGAACGTCGACGGTCTGCAGCAGGAGGCCGGGTCGGTGGGCGTTATCGATCTGCACGGCCGCATCGACGAGGTGATCTGCATGGACTGCCGGCAGGTCACGACTCGCGAAGCACTGCAGGCCCGGCTCGCCGAGGCCAACCCGGGGTTCCTGGAGGTCCACGACGGTGCGATCGCACCCGACGGCGATGCCGACATCGAGAGCACCGAGGGCTTCACCGTCGTCGACTGCTTGGTGTGCGGCGGCCGCTTGAAGCCGCACGTGGTGATGTTCGGCGAGACCGTTCTGCCGGAGAAGGTGCAGGCCAGCTACGACGTGGTGGACGCCGCGGAGATGCTGCTGGTCGTGGGATCGAGCCTGCAGGTGCAGAGCGGGCTGCGGTTCGTCAGGCGGGCGCACGGCGCGAAGCCGATCGCGATCATCAACCGCGGCCACACCCGGGGCGACTCGATGGCCGACCTGCGGCTGGACGCCGGAGTCAGCGAGACGCTGTCCGCGATCGCCGACGCGCTTCCCAGTCATCACTGAGAACCAGCGGCTATTCCCCATAGAAGAGGCGCTCGGCCACCTGACGGGCGCGGCGGGTCTTGCGCGCGTAGTCGTCCAGGAACTCTTCGCTGGTGACCGAGTCAGGATACTGCGCGAGCCGCGCCACGCCGACGAGGTCCTTTGGGGGCCGCGGCAGCTCGTCCGATGCCTTGCCCTTGGCCAGCATGTTGGCGGCGCGGCACAGCGACACCAGTCGCCACGACTCGGCCAGCGCCACCGCGTCGTCACTGCTGATCAGGCCCGCCTCGACGGCCCCGCGCAGCGCGGGGAGCGTCGAGGTCGTGTGCAGCTGGGGGTGATCGTGGCCGTGCTGCAGCTGCAGCAGCTGGACCGTCCACTCGATGTCGGACAGCCCGCCGCGCCCGAGCTTGAGATGGCGCTTCGGGTCGGCGCCGCGAGGCAACCGCTCGGTGTCGACCCGCGCCTTGATCCGCCGGATCTCGATCAGCTGCTCAGGGCTCAGTCCCCCTTCTGGGTAGCGGATCGGGTTGATCAGCTGGATGAACCGCGCTCCGAGGACGACGTCCCCCGCCGCCGGCCGGGCTCGCAGTAGCGCCTGCATCTCCCATGGCTGGCTCCACCGCTCGTAGTACTCCCGATACCCGTCGAGCGAGCGGACGAGCGCGCCATTTCGTCCTTCTGGGCGTAGGTCGGCATCCAGGCCGACCGCCGGGTCCGCGCCGGGCTTGGCCAGCAGACTGATCATCAGCTCGATCGTCTGCAGCGCGATCCCGCGAGCCTCGTCCGCGTCGGCGCCCGGCCGTACATCGTAGACATACATGACATCGGCGTCCGAGCCGTACCCGAGCTCGGCGCCTCCGTAGCGGCCCATGCCAATGACGGCCAGGTCGCAGGGGAAGTCACCCATGCCGATGCCGCGCTCCAGGCCGACTTCCTTTGCCGCCACCGACAGGGCCGCCCGGATTGTCGCGTCGGTGAGCGCGGTCAGCGCGCTGCCGACGTGCAGGATGTCGGCGCGGTGCAGGATGTCGGCCGAGGAGATCCGCACGAGCTCATGCCTGCGGATCGACCGGATGGCCGCGATCGCCTCTTCGGGGGTGCCCGCCCTGCCGGCAGCCGCGAACATCTTCATCTCGATCGCAGTCTCCATCCGCGGCTCGAGCTGCGAGGACTCGGCGAACATCTGAATCGCCTCGGGAGCGCGCCCGAGCAGGCCGGCGACGTACTTGCTCGATCCCAGCACCTTCGCCAGCCGGCCGCTGACGGCACCGGTGTCGCGCAGCAGCCGTAGATACCACGGGGTGCGGCCCAACTGCTCGGAGACCTGGCGGTAGGCGAGGACGCCGCCGTCCGGGTCGGGGGCATCGGCAAACATCGACAGGATCGCGGGTAGCACGATGCGCTGCAGTGCCGCGGTCCGGCTGGTGCCGGTGGTCAGTGCCTCGACGTGCTTGAGCACTCCCTCAGGCCGCTCGAAGCCCAGCGCTCGCAGCCGCTGCACTGCCGCCTCTGTCGTGAGCCGCAGCGCGTCTCCGGGCACCGCGGCGACCGAGGACAGCAGCGGCCGGTAGAACAGCTTCTCGTGCAGCCTTCGCACCTCGCGGGCATGGCGCTCCCGGTCGGCCAGCAGCGCCTTGACCGGATCGCCCTCGTACTGCAGCGAACGCGCCAGCGCGAGCAGCTCGTCCGGGTTCTCCGGCAGCAGGTGGGTGCGCCGTAGCTGGGTGAGCATCACGCGGTGCTCGAGGGTGCGCAGGAAGCGGTAGGAGTCGGCGAGCTTACGTCCGTCCTCGCGCCCGACGTACCCGCCGGCGGTCAGCGCAGACAGCGCCTCGAGGGTCGCCGGCTCCCGGATCTTCTCATCGGCCCGCCCGTGGACCATCTGCAGAATCTGCACCGAGAACTCGATGTCCCGCAGCCCACCCGGTCCCAGCTTCAGCTCCCGGTCGGCGAACTTGTCGGGGATGTTCTCCTCGACCCGTCGACGCATCGCCTGGACGTCCTCGACGAACCCGTCCCGCTCGGCTGCCTGCCAGCACTGCGCTGCGATCTCCTCCATGTACTGGGCCCCCAGTGCCGGGTCCCCGGCGATGGGCCGCGCCTTCAGCAGCGCCTGGAACTCCCAGGTGCGCGCCCACCGCTTGTAGTACGAGCGATGGCCGTCGAGGGTGCGGATCAGCGCTCCCGCCTTGCCTTCGGGACGCAGCGCGGCGTCGACCTCCCACGCGATCTCCTTGCAGATGCGCATCATGGCCGAGGCCCAGGTCGCGCCGTTGCGCATCGCGACGTCCTCGGAGGTCTCCCCCACCGGCTCCCCGACGTAGATCACGTCCACGTCCGAGATGTAGTTCAGCTCGTGCGCGCCGCATTTGCCCATGCCGATGACGGCGAGGCGGACGCCGGCCGCACGCTCCTCGAGCTCGGCGGCCGCGACTGCCAGAGCGGTCTGGATGAGCGCACCGGCCATCTCGGAAAGGTGGTCGGCAGCACTCTCGACGCTGAGCTCACCGACCAGGTCGCGGCTCGCGACGTCCAGCAGTGCACGCCGGTAGGCCGTGCGCAGCAACCGGATTGCCTCTGATCCGGTCGTCGTCGCGAGCTGACCACTTTCGCCGGTATACGGGCGATCGAGGTCGGCCCCGACCGAGCTGGCGATCCCGTCGAGCAGCTCCTTGAAGGACTCAGGGCGGTCCCGCAGCAGCTCCCACTGCCCGCTGTTGGCGCACATCCACTCGCCCAGGGCGCGCGAGCTCCCGAGGACGGCGACGACCCGGCGGGCGACCTCCGCATCGGAGCGCAGTGTCGGGATCAGCTCCTCGTTGCCGGCGGCCTCGGCCAGCCGGGCCAGCAGCAGCGCGGCCTGGTCGGGGTCGGCGGCGTCCGACACGAGCCGGACGATCCGCTCGGCAGCGGCATCGGCGAACCCGCCGTCCTCGGTCACCAGCCCGAGCGGCCCCAGGAATCGCGTGGCGCGATCGGGATCGGTGAAGTCCAGGCGGGCGATCGGCTTGCGGCGCTGTCGTCCAGTGTCGACTGCCCGCCGCGGCCCGGACGAGCTCATCGGTCTGTGCCGGTGGCGATCTCGGCGAACTTGCGGATGAACGGTGCCCAGACCTCTTCGAGGTCGGGATGCACGATCGCGTAGCGCTCCAGCAGCCGATCGGTGTCGAATCCCTTGCGCTGCAGCGCTTCCTTGTTGTCCCGAATCCAACCCCCGAAGATCTCGGGGGTGGTCTCGATGTGGAACTGCATCGCCCAGATGTTCTTGCCGACGCGGAAGGCCTGGTTCTCGTACAGCGGACCACCCATGAGGTGGACGGCGTCCGGCGGTAGCTCGCTGATCACCTCGCCGTGGAACTCGATGACGTCAGGCGCCATCGGCAGGGTGTCGAACAGCTCGTCCTGATACGAGATGTCCTTGCGGCCGGCCTGCATGGCCCCGATCTCCATGCCGTGCTCGCCCTTCTCCACGACGCCACCGAGGGCGTGGGCGAACACCTGCGAGCTCAGGCACAGACCTAGCGATGGGAACTGCGCCGCGGCGGCCTGCTGCACGAGGTCGATGGTCTGCGAGCGCCACTCGAACTTGCGGTCCGACCGGGTGGACTGGCCACCGCCGAGCATGATCATGCCGGCGTACTCGCTCAGGTCCTCCGGCAGCGGATCACCGTCGTACGGGCGAATCACCTCGGTCGGGTAGCCGGCCTCGCTGAGCCAGTCCAGGATCGTGCCGGCAGGCGACACGGGATCGTGCTCGATGATCGCGATCGGCTTCGTGGTCATCAGAGCACCCCGAGGAAGGATTCGAGCTCGAACGGCGTGACGCGGGCGCGGTACCCGGCCCACTCCTGCCGCTTGTTGCGCAGGAAGTAGTCGAAGACGTGCTCGCCGAGGATCTCGGCCATCAGGTCGGACTCCTCGAGGCAGGTCAGCGCCTCGTAGAGGTTGTGCGGGAGCTCGGCGAAGCCCATCGCCTTGCGTTCCCGGGAGGTCAGCTGCGAGACGTCCTCCTCGGCGCCCGGCGGGAGCTGGTACTCCTCCTCTATCCCCCGCAGTCCCGCGCCGATGAGCACGGCGAGGGCGAGGTAGGGGTTGCACGCGGGGTCGGGCGAGCGGACCTCGAGGCGGGGGGGGCTGGGCTTGCCGGTGCTGTACTGCGGGGCCCGGGTCAGCGCAGAACGGGTGGCGGGCCCCCCGCAGATCCACGCCCGGGCCTCGGAGATCTCGCCCTCGCCCTCGAAGGCGTAGATCCGCTTGTAGGAGTTCACGAACTGGTTGGTGACCGCGGTCAGCTCCCGGGCATGTCTCAGGATGCCAGCGATGAAGTGCCGCGCGGTCTTGGACAGCGACAGCTCGTCAGTCGGGTCGTGGAAGGCGTTGTTCTCGCCTTCGAACAACGAGATATGGGTGTGCATGCCACTTCCGGCGTACTGCGTGAACGGCTTGGGCATGAAGGTCGCGTAGACGCCCTCCTGCAGCGCGACCTCCTTCATCATGTGCCGGAAGGTCATGATGTTGTCAGCGGTGGTGAGCGCGTCGGCGTACCGCAGGTCGATCTCCTGCTGGCCGGGTGCCACCTCGTGGTGGCTGAACTCGACCGAGATCCCCATCGCCTCGAGCGCGCTGACGGCGCGGCGGCGGAAGTCGTGCGCGACCGCGTGCGTGGGCATGTCGAAGTAGCCACCCTTGTCGACCGGCCGTGGCGGTTTGCCCAAGGCGGGATCGTCCTCGAGCAGGAAGAACTCCATCTCGGGATGGGTGTAGCACGAGAAGCCCATGTCCGAGGCCTTCGACAGCACCCGGCGCAGGACGTGGCGCGGATCGGACCAGGACGGCGCGCCGTCCGGCATCTTGATGTCGCAGAACATGCGGGCGGTGTCCGAGGGCTCGCCGTTCTCCAGCGGGATCACCTGGAAGGTGGTCGGGTCGGGGTGGGCGACCATGTCGCTCTCGGTCACGCGGGCGAACCCCTCGATGGCCGAGCCGTCGAAGCCGATGCCCTCCTCGAAGGCCGACTCGAGCTCGGCCGGAGCGATGGCTACTGCCTTGAGAAAGCCCAGGATGTCGGTGAACCACAGCCGCACGAACTTGATGTCGCGCTCCTCGATGGTGCGCAGGACGAACTGCTGCTGACGATCCACGTTGCTCCTCCTACGACGGTCCTCAGGGGCAACTCTAGCTACTTCTTGCCGCCGGCCTTCCACGTCTCCCACGGCACGTTCCAGTCGCCCCAGCCATCTCCCGGCTTCAGGTCGGCCTCGGTGCCGGTGATGATGACGATGTCGCCGTACGAGGCGTTCTCGTAGAACCACTTGCCGTTGTCCATGCTCAGGTTGATGCACCCGTGCGAGACGTTGCGCACCCCCTGGTCGGCCACCGACCAGGGCGCGGCATGTACGAACTCGCCGGACATGGAGATGCGCGTGGCGTACGGGACCTCCTCGTAGTAGCCGTCCGGGTGGTCGGTCGGCAGGCCCCAGGTGGAGGAAT
Source organism: Blastococcus sp. Marseille-P5729 (assembly GCF_900292035.1). Lineage (NCBI taxonomy): Bacteria > Bacillati > Actinomycetota > Actinomycetes > Geodermatophilales > Geodermatophilaceae > Blastococcus > Blastococcus sp. Marseille-P5729. Next base: position 646,610 of record NZ_OMPO01000001.1, read on the forward strand.
CCATGATCTTCATCTCGTACTTCTCCTGCACGACGTGCACGCCGCTCTGGGAGGGGTACTTCGGCTCGCCCAGCGACGCCGGCATGGTGCGCACGAGCTGACCGTTCTTGTAGGTCTTCAGCTGGAGGTCGGAGTTATCGATCTCCGAGACCATGGCATCGCCGACGGTGAAGCTGGTGGAGTGGTTCTCCTGGCCGTACAGGCCGCCGCCGAGGTCCTTGCCGTAGATGTCGACCTCGAGGCTGACGGTGGTACCGGGCTGGTAGAAGTTCTGCGGCCGCCAGTGTGCCTGCTTGTCGGAGAACCAGTACCAGGCTCCCTCGACCGGCGGGTTCGTGGTGACCTTCATGTGCTGCTCGGCGGCGGCCTTGTCGGTGATCGGCTCGTCGAACTTCACGATCAACGGCATCCCGACGCCGTAGGTGTTGCCCGGCTTGCCGGGGATCGTGGTGACCTTGGTCTGGTTGTTCGGGACGACGGTCTGGATGCTGCCGGTGTACTGCTCCTCCACGCCCTGGACGCTGACCGTCTCGGCGTTCACGGTGTAGGTGCGCGCGTAGCCGAGCAGCTCACCGGAGGTCCAGGTCAGCCCGTCCGGCGACAGCGTGCCCTGCACCTCGTTGCCGTCGTTGTTGGTCACCGAGATCGAGGTGATGATGCCCTTGCTCGCGTTCACGACGAGCGGGGTCAGCGGGTTGACGCCGGTCGAGCCGTCCGGCGGCGTCAGCGTCACCGCCGTAGCCTCGGGCTCCTTGGTTTTCTTGGGTGCCGCGGAGGTCTGCTCGCCGGCGCTGCCCTCGTCTTCCGATCCGGTGGTGCACGCGGTCGCGACGGCGAGGCCGAGAACGCACAGCAGCACCAGGACGATCCGGGTAATCGGGGAGGTTCGATTCATCGCTTTCCAGACGCGCGGGGTCGGTGACTCGGCGTCACCCGGGCAGGGGGTTGCCTGCCCGCAGGCAGACACACAATGAGCCATTCTCCCACAGAATGCGCGCCGCGCACGGTGGTTCAGGTCGCTATCACCGGGCCGCGGGCGGCGCCCGCGATCACGGCCCTGGCCTCCACCAGCGACGGCCCGTACCAGGTGAGGTAGCGCCCCTCGAACAGTGCGCAGCGCCGTCCGGGGAAGGCCTCCGGGCCATCGCGCAGGCTGAAGGGGTACGGTTCGTCGGGAAGCAGGATCAGCTCGGCGTCCACCGCCGGGTCGGTCCGCGGGTAGCGGGGCTCGGTGACCACGTTCACCAGCCCGAGACGCTCGATGAGGTCACCGGAGAAGGTGTGCGAGCCGACCGCCATCCACGGCTTGCGCCAGATGAAGCAGACGGTGCGGACCCCGTCCAGCTGGGGTACGGGGCTGGCCCACACCCGCGCCGCCGTATCGAGCCACGCGGGGCGGCGCAGCGCCAGTGCGTCGAGCATCGCTCCGATGGAGCGCAACGCCTCATCGAGCGTGTTGGGGTCGGTGACATAGACGGGGACACCCGCGGCGACGAGCGCGTCGACGTCCTCGCGCTTGTTCTCCTCCTTGTTGGCGACGACGACGTCGGGGCGCAACGCGACGATCCGGCCGATGTCCGGCTTCTTCGTTCCGCCGATGCGCGACGCCGTCAGACCGTGCGGATGAGTGCACCAGTCGGTCACGCCGACGAGGAGCTCGGGCGCGTCGTACGCAATGGACTCGGTCAGCGACGGCACCAGGCTGACCACCCGTCGGATCTCGCCGAGCCGCACCTCGCGGCCGAGGTCGTCAGTGACGATCGGCATCGCGGACCACGTCCAGCCGCAGTTCGGGCTTGACCGGGTCCGCCTCGAGCACTTCCACCTGGACCGTCTCGCCGAGCTCCGCCGAGCCGCGGGCCCGCGCCCGCACGGCGGGGTTCTCGAGGACGACGGTGACGTCCTCCTTCCCCGCGCCCACGACGACGGCCGGGAAGCGCTCGCCGACAGAGTCCTGCAGCAGCAGCGCCTCGACCGAGTCGATGATGGCGTTCTCCAGGCGACGCTCGACGTTGCCCGTCTGGCTCATGACCTCCGGCAGCTTGGGGAGCGCGTCGATGACCCAGCCGGGTACTGCCTCGCCGGCACTGACCGCGAGGCATACCTCGGCGCCGTACCGATCGACCAGTCGCCGCAGCGGGGCGGTGACGTGCGCGTAGACCGCGCCGATCGCCGCGTGCACCGATTCGTGCGGGTTCCCCTCGGTGAAGGCCAGGTAACCGGCTCCGCGCAGCAGGTGCCCGGCCTGCTCGATGAAGGCGACGTTGCGCGCTACCCCGCGGTCGAGGCTGTCGAGGACGTCGGAAGGATAGGCGCCGTCGGGCCAGTGAATGCCGAGCAGCTCCGCGGTCGTGCGGACTCGCTCGAGGGTCTCCTCAGCAGCCGGCGGCAGGGTGCGCAGCAGGCCGGTCCCGGCGTTCACCATCATCGTCGCCGCCGCCATGCCGGTCATCAAGGAGATCTCGGCGTTCCACAGCTCGCAGGGCAGCTGGCTGCGGTAGGCGAGCTGCCAGCCGTGCTCGCCGTGCTCGACGACCTGCTCGGGCAGGTTGAGGTTGATCGCGTGCCGCTCGCTGGCGAGCTGGATGCGTTTGGGGCCGACCTCGGCCAGTAGCGCGAGCGACGGGTGGGCGGCGCCTGCCTCGAAGTCCTTCTGGGTCTGCTCGTAGTCGAGCTGCGCGATGCTGCGCACCTTCGTGCGGCGTACGGTCGCGCCGGTCACCTGGCCGTCGGCATCCAGGCGCATCTCCCACAGCGCTGCCGGACGCTCCTGTCCCGGCAGCAGGCTGGCGGCGTCCTCGCTGAGCTCCGTCGGGTGAAGAGGAACTCGCGTGTCGGGGCTGTACAGCGTCTGCCCGCGCCGCCATGCCTCCTGGTCGATCGCGCCCCCCGGGTCGACGAACGCCGCGACGTCGGCGATCGCATAGCTGACGAGGTAGCCGTCGTCCTCGCGGGCGATGTGCACTGCCTGGTCGAGATCCTTGGCGCCGACCGGGTCCAGGGTGACCAGCGGCAACGCCGTGTCGTCGGAGTCGGGCAGCCGCGGGTTCGCGGCTGCCTCACGTGCCTCTGCGATGGCCTCGGGCGGGAACTGGTCGCGCACCTCCAGATCGGCGCGTACGCGCGGAAAGTCAGCGCCCCGAACAGAGCGGCGAGTGCTCACCTACTGGCCCTCGTCGTCCTCGTCCTGACCCCAGCTGTTCCACTCGCGGTCCTCCTCCTCCAGCCGCTCCTCGCGCTCATGCAGCGCAGTGAGCCCGTTGGCAGCCTCCTCGGGAGTGTCGTAGGGACCGAGCCGCTCGTTAGCCTTGGCCTCGCTGGCCCGGATCACCTTGCCGTCGCTGATGCGCAGCCACCACTTGTCGTCGCTGTCGGACATGCCAACCCTCCTCGAGTGTGCGGATCCTCCCCACCCTAGCCAAGTCATGGGCGCGGCGAGACCGCCTGCGGTCGCGGTCGGTGGAGTGGCGCGGATGAGCCGGGCTGTACGCCGGATCCTGTCCCCGGGCACCTCGCGGTGCACCGATGGGCGACCATCCATCTAGGCCTGCCGTCGCCGGCAGGCTCCAGCGGCCTACCCGCCAGCTCGGGCGAGCAGCCCTCGGGCGCTGGCGCAGCCGCGCGGCGGACCGCACGGCCTCTCGGCCTTGCTCCGGGTGGGGTTTACCGAGCCGCCCCGGTCACCCGGGGCGCTGGTGGTCTCTTACACCACCGTTTCACCCTTACCTACCTCGCGGCAGGCGGTCTGTTCTCTGTGGCACTGTCCCGCGGGTCACCCCGGGTTGCCGTTAGCAACCACCCTGCTCTGTGGAGTCCGGACGTTCCTCGAGCGGCCTGCGCCGCTCGCGATCGCCCACCCGGCTCATCCGCGAGATGCAGTCTAGTCGCAGCCTACGGCCGACGTGTGCCGCTCGACCCAGCGATGACCGTTGACGCAACACGGCCTAGTCATCGCGAAGGGCGCGCCGCATGATCTTCCCGGTGACGGTCCGCGGCAGGTCCTCCACGAACACAATCTGGCGGGGTACCTCGTGCGCGGCGAGCCGGCTGCGGACATATGCGCGCAGCTCCTCGACCAGCTCATCGCTCCCGGCGGACTGGTCCCGCAGTACGACGAACGCCTTCGGCACGTGCCCGCGCTTCTCGTCCGGGACACCGATCACCGCGGCGAGCGCGACGGCGTCGTGCGCGCTGAGACAGTTCTCGATCTCGGTGGGCCCGACGCGATAGCCCGAGGTCTTGAAGACATCGTCCTTGCGTGACTCGAACCAGACGTAGCCATCCTCGTCGATGCGGCCGAGATCTCCCGTGAGCAGCCAGTCCCCGTGGAACTTCTCCTTGGTCGCCTGGGGGTTGCGCCAATACTCGATCATCACCAGCGGATGGTTGCGGTCGACGACGATCTCACCCACCTGGTCGACGAGCTCGTTGCCCTCGCCGTCGATCACCGAGACCTTGTTGCCCGGTCCGGCGCGGCCCACCGACCCCGGGCGGCTCGGGTAGACCTTGGAGCTGTGGCAGCACAGCCCGTTCATCTCCGTCTGCCCGTAGGCGTCATTGACGTCGCACCCGAAGAAGTCGCGCGTCCACTGGTAAAGGCCGGCGCTGAACGGCTCACCACCGGAGGCCAGCGCCCGGAAGGCGAACCCGCCGCCCTCGAGGCCCGAGGAGCGGATGCCCCGGATCGCGGTAGCGGGCAGCAGGCTCAGGGTGACCTTGTGCTCGCGACACAACCAGACGGCCCGCTCGGGGTCGAAGCCCTCCTGCAGATCCACGATGATCGGTAGCCCGTAGAACCAGGCCGGGACCAGGATGTCCATGAGCCCCGCGATCCAGGCCCAGTCGGCGACCGACCAGAGGACGTCGTCCGGCTCGGGGTAGAAGTCGTAGGCCGCCTCGAACATCGGGATCTGTCCGAACACGATGCGGTGCGCATGCAGCGCCCCCTTCGGGTTCCCGGTCGTCCCTGAGGTGTAGATGAGGAAGGCGGGGTCCTCGGCGAGCGTGTCGACCGGCGCTGCCTCGTCCGACTCGGCCGCGAGCACAGCGTAGAAGTCGTCCTCGCGGCCCTCCCCCGCACCGATGACGATCACGACGACGTCCGAGCCCTCCCCGAGCGCCTCCCGCACCGCTTCCTCGTTCTTCGCGGTCACGATGACCGCCTTGGCGCCGGAGTTCTCGAACCGGTACTGGAGCGCGTCCGGTCCGAACAGCTGTGAGATGGGCAGGGCGATGGCGCCCATCCGCCAGATGCCCATGAAACTGACCGCGGTCTCGATGGACTGCGGATTGATGATGGCGACGACGTCGCCTCGTCCGATTCCCCGGGAGCGCAGCGCGTTGCCGACCTGGTTCGCCATCTTCTTCACGTCGCCGAAGGTGTAGTCCTGGGACGTGCGGTCCGGGTTGACCGTCGTCATCGCCCGCGCCTCGGGATCGTGCTCGTCGACACACGCGACGCCGAGGTTGAAGTGCTCCGGGATCTGCATGGTCGAGTGGTCGATCTGCGCGTGCATCTCCTCGTACGAGCTCACGCGCTTCATGAATGGTGCTCGGGTCATCTCGTCGTCTCCATCGCCGTGTCGTCTACTCCCACCCTGGCCCGTCGTTCGATGAAACTCAACGCTGCATCTCGAACGACACCCACCGCGGTCGACTTCTCATCCTGCCAGATCTGAGATATATCTCTGATCCGACCATCGTGGTCGCTCAACGGTGGCCAGCATCGCTGTTGCCATGCACTTAAGCCGAACGTATGTTGAGTGCTGCACGTCACTTCCCAAACCTACTCATTGCGACACGGAGGACTGGCCATGACTGATTCCCCTTCGATGAGCGAAGTGCTCAAGGACTGCCCCAAGAACTGGGGGCGCTGGGGCGAGGACGACGAGGTCGGCGCGCTGAACTTCCTCACCGCAGAAGAGGTGCTGCGCGGCGTGCAGCACGTCAAGCAGGGCAAGGTCTTCCCCGTGCAGCTGAAGATGGGCGACCCGAACGGTGACCCGGTGTGGCCGGGCCGGCGCGCCGCGGAGCGGCTGATGGTCATCGACGAGGGCAACTGGATCGGCGGCAGCGCTCCCGAGTTCCCCGGCGGTCTGCACTACGCCGATGACTTCATCACGGCGTTCCTGCAAGGCTCCACGCAGTACGACGCATTGGGTCACGTCTGGTACGACGGCGAGATCTACAACGGCTACGACGCGAAGACCACCATCGGCGGGTTGAAGAAGGCGTCCGTGCTACCGATCGCCGAGAAGGGCATCGTGGGACGCGGCGTCCTGCTCGACATGGCCCGCTACCGCGGCAAGGACCGGCTCGAGAAGGGCGAGACCTTCACCCACGAGGACCTCGAGGCGTGCGCCGAGAAACAGGGCATCACCATCGAGAAGCACGACATCATCCTGATCCGCACCGGCTTCCTGGGGTCCTTCCACGAGGACGGTCCAGTGAAGTTCTACGACGGCTTCAACGAGCCGGGCCTGACCTTCTCCAAAGAGCTCGTCGAGTGGTTCCACGAGCGGGAGATCCCGAACCTCGTGACCGACACCATCGCCAACGAGACGACATACGAGCCCGACACCGGGGTGGCGTTGCCGCTGCACTGCGCACTGATGCGTAATCTCGGCGTCACGTTCACCGAGATCTGCGATCTGGAGGCGCTGGCGGAGGACTGCGCGTCCGACAACCAGTACGCCTTCCTCTACGCGGCCGCTCCGCTGAAGATCGTGGAGGGCACGGGGGCCCCGGTGAACCCGATCGTCGTGAAGTAACGAGGGGACTACCAGCATGACCGGAACCTACGACTCGAAGCCTTGGCTCCAGTACTACGGCGATCTGCCACCTGAACTCGCGGTCAGCACCGACTCGATGCTCGAGGTCTTCAAGCAGAGCGTCGAGCGCGCGCCGGACGCCGCGGTAATCAAGTACTTCGATGGGGTCATCACCATGGCCGAGCTCGACCGCGTCACCGACGCGATGGCCGTCGGGCTGCGGGAGCAGGGCTTCGAGCGTGGGGACCGGCTGGCGATCATGCTGCAGAACACCCCGCAATGGCTGATCGGCGCCGTCGGCACCTGGAAGGCCGGCGGCATCGCGGTCGCGGTCAACCCGATGAACCGGGAGCGCGAGGTCAGCTACATCGTGCAGGACTCCGGAGCCACGGCGATCCTGTGCCTGGAGTCCATTTGGCAGGACGTCGTGTCGAAGGTGAAGTCGTCCGACCTGAAGATCGCGCTGACCACCTCGGAGCTCGAGTACCAGACCCGGAACGACGAGCGCATCTTCAAGGGCATCGAGCGAATCGACTGCCCGGGCACGACCAATCTCGAGAAGATGATCAAGGAGCACGACGGCGCGAAGCCAGAGCCGGTGGAGTTCTCCGGCGACGACATCGCCTTCCTGACGTACACCTCCGGCACGACCGGCGAGCCGAAGGGCGCGACCAACACCCATCTGAACATGGTGCACAACGCCATGGCCTACCGCGACTGGATCAAGCTCGGGCCCGAGGACGCGGTGTACGCGGTCGCGCCGCTGTTCCACATCACCGGCCTGATCGGTCACCTGGCCCTCGCCCTGCTCGTGCCGCTGCCGTGCGTGCTGACCTACCGCTTCGACCCGGCGGTCACGCCGGAGGCGATCGAGGAGCATCAGTGCACCTTCACGATCGGCTCGATCACGGTGTTCATCGCGCTGATGAACTCCCCCGACGTGAAGCCCGAGCAGCTGAAGTCGCTGCAGAAGGTGTACTCGGGAGGAGCGCCGATCCCGCCCGCCGTGCTGGAGGCATTCGAGAAGAAGTTCGGTCTCTATATCCACAACGCGTACGGGCTGACCGAGACCACCTCGCCGACGCACTTCGGTCCGCTCGGGCAGAAGGCGCCCGTCGACCCGGACTCGGGGGCGACCAGTGTCGGCGTCCCGATCTTCGGCACCGTCGTGCGGATCCTCGACGAGGACGGCAACGAGATGCCCGCCGGGCAGGTGGGCGAGCTGCAGTCGGAAGGCCCGGGTGTCGTGCCCGCGTACTGGAACAAGCCCGAGGCCACCGAGCAGGACATCCCCGGCGGGCGCCTCAACACCGGCGACGTCGGGTTCATGAACGAGGACGGCTGGTTCTTCATCGTCGACCGCAAGAAGGACATGATCAACGCCTCCGGCTACAAGGTGTGGCCGCGCGAGGTCGAGGACGTCCTCTACACCCATCCCGCCGTCCGCGAGGCCGCGGTGGTCGGCATTGCCGACGACTACCGGGGCGAGACGGTGAAGGCAGTCGTGTCGCTGCAGGCGGGCCAGCAGGTGACCCCCGAGGAGCTGACGGCCTTCTGCAAGGAGCGGATGGCGGCCTACAAGTACCCCCGCATCATCGAGATCATCGACGAGTTGCCCAAGACCGTCTCGGGCAAGATCCTGCGTCGCGAGCTGCGTCACTAATATCGCTCGGGTGACTACCGGGGAGATCGTGCTGATGCTGGTCGGCGGTCTCCTCGGGGGCGGCATCAACGCCATCGCTGGCGGCGGCTCGCTGGTCGTCTTTCCTGCCCTGCTCGCCACCGGAATGTCCCCGTTGCAGGCCAATGTCACCAACTCGGTCGCGCAGTGGCCGGGCTATCTCGGCGGAGTGCTCGGGTTTCGCCGAGAGCTGACGGGCCAGGCGCACCGCGTGCGGCAGGTCGTCGTCGCGGCCGTGATCGGGTCGGCGATCGGGTGCGCGCTGCTGCTGATGCTGCCGTCGTCCGCCTTCGATGCCGTCGTCCCGGCACTGGTGCTGCTGGCCGCGGTCATGCTGTACTTCCAGCCCCGGCTGAAGCGGTACGCGACGGCACGGCAGCAGTCGAAGTCGGGTCCGGAATGGGAGCTGCCGGTCGCGGTCGGGCTCGGCGCCGTGTACGGCGGCTACTTCGGCGGCGCGCTCGGCGTCATCCTCCTCGGGGCGCTGGCGCTGGTCTCCCCTGACACGCTCCAGCGCAACAACGCGCTGAAGACCGCGATTTCGCTGGTGGTGTCGACCGTGACAGTGGTGGCCTTCGCGTTGTTCGGCCCGGTGGACTGGCTCGCCTTCGCGATCACCGCGCCATCAGCCCTCGTCGGCGGCGTACTGGGGGCGAGGACAGCACGCCGGATCCGCGACGACATCCTGCGCTGGGTAGTGATCCTGCTCAGCGTCGGCGTTGCAATCTGGCTGATCGTCGAGTCCCTCGGCTAGAGCTCGCCGAGGTGGCTGATCTCGTTGACGAGCTTCACCACGGTTCGTCCGTCGTAGTAGTCGATCCTCGAGAGCGAGCACAGGTCGAGATTGATGCGGCGGGTGATCGCCAGCCCGCCGAGTGCCTCCCCCAGCAGCGCCTTGATGGGCGTGACATGGGTGACCACCAGGACCCGCTGCCCGTCGTGCTCCTTGCGCAACCTGTTGCGGACGGCGGCAACTCGCTCCAGGCACGCGGCCTGGCTCTCTCCGCCCGGCGGGGCGAGGTCCGTGGCCGAGGACCATCGTGCGAACGCGTCACCCCCGGCACGCTGCGCCTCACCGAAGGTGAGGCCCTCCCACTCTCCGAAGTCGACCTCGCGCAGCTCGTCCTCCACGATGACCGGCACGCCGGTCACCGCGCTGACGGCCTCGGCCGTCTCGCGGGCTCGGCGCAGGGGTGAGCAGTAGATCGCGTCGATCCTCTGTGCACCGGCGATGCGAGCCGCGGCCGCCGCGGCCTGGCGGGTGCCCTTCGCGGTTAGCGAGAGGTCGGTGCGGCCGCTGAAGCGCCGTTCGAGGGATTGCTCGGTCTCGCCGTGCCGCAGCAGTACCAGGCTGAGGTTCGGCGGCGGTCCGGGATGAGCGGTCAGCAGCGATGCGGCGGGCTCGTCGGCCGGCTCCGGATCATCGGCGCGCTTCTCGGTCGGCTGCGGCATCTCGCCCGGCTCGGCCACCCCGCGCACGGGCACCGGTGCGGACGGGGCCGCAGTGCGATGGACGTCTTTCTTGCCGGCGGCATCCATCGCCTCGTTCGCCAGCCGGTCGGCGTGTGAGTTCTCCGCACGTGGGATCCATACCAGCTCGACCCGGTCGAGTTGGTCGAGCAACCGCCGCGCCTGAAGGGCCAGAGGCTTCATCGCCGGGTGCTTGATCTTCCATCTCCCGGACATCTGCTCGATGACGAGCTTGGAGTCCATGCGCATCTCCAGCTCGGTGATACCCAGCTCGAGTGCGGCCTCCAGCGCGGCGATCAGACCGCGGTACTCGGCGACGTTGTTGCTGGCGGTGCCGATGTACTCCGAGCGCTCGGCGACGACCAGCTCTGCCTCGGTGTCGAAGACGACCGCGCCGTAGCCGGCCTTGCCGGGGTTGCCCCGCGACCCGCCGTCGGCCATCGCCACATATCTGAACGGGCCGCTCACAGCCCGGACTCGTTAGTGCGGACCAGGATGCAGCGGCAGGACTCGCACCGCACGATCTCACTGGGCGCCGCGGCCCGGACCGCGGCGAGCTCTGATCCGGCGAGCTCGAGGCGGCAGCCGCCACACCGCCGCTGGGTCAGCAGGGCAGCTCCGGGGACGCCGGTACCTCGGATCTTGTCGTAGAGCGCGACCAGCTCATTGGGGATGGTGCTCGCGATCGAACTGCGCTGGGTCTCGGTCATCGACGTCTGCTGGTCGATCTCCGCCCACTTCTCGTCGCGCTGGATCAGCGCGGAGGCACGGATCTCCTCGACGGCCTGGCGGGCCTTGCCCACCTCCTCCAGCTGGGTGTCGAGCTGCTCAGCACGCTCCATGAGCTCGAGCTCCTGGTCCTCCAGCAGCGTCTGACGCCGGTGCAGGGTCTGCATCTCGTGCTCGAGCGCGGTGACGTCCTTAGCGCTGCTGACCGCGCCGGAGTCGAGTCGCTGCTGGTTGCGCTCGATGCGCTTGCGCACACTGTCGATGTCGCTCTCCAGACGCTGCATCTCTCGCCCCAGGTCGTTGCGGGCGGTCTCGGTGTCGATGACGTCACCCCGCGTCGCACTGAGCTGCTGATCGGCTTCCTCGATGGTCTTCAGCTGCGGGATGGCGCCGCGCTCATGACGCAGCCGGTTGAGCTGCTTGTCGACATCGGCGAGCTCGAGCAGCCGCAGCTGCTCACGGGGTTCGATCTGCACGGAGCCCACCCTACCCGCAGCCCGCGCCGTCCTCCGGCGGTCGAGTCAGGCCCGGACGGTCCACGGATCGGTGCAGATCTCCGACACTGAGGTCTGCAGATCAGGACCGAGCCGCTCGGTCAGGATCCGGGCCACGAGCGGCAGCCAGGTCGACTCGGTAGCCCAGTGGCCGGCGTCCACCAGTGCCGGGCCGCCGTCGGCGAGGTGCTCACTCGCGGGATGGTGCCGTAGATCGGCGGTGACATAGGCATCGACGCGTGCGCGGGCCGCGTCCGCCAGGTGGCTGTCGCCTGATCCGCCGAGCACGGCCACGCGGCGAATCTCACGGTCGGGATCGCCGGCCGCGCGGATGCCGACCGGCGCCGCCGGTAGCGCCCCGGCGAGATGCGCGGTGAACGTGCGCAGGGTCATCGGCGTCGCCAGCTCCCCGACCCGTCCCAGACCCTGGTCCGTCGGCAGCGGCACCATCGCGAGGAGATCGAAGGCCGGCTCCTCATAGGGATGGGCGGCCCGCAGCGCTTCGATCACCGCCGTACGGCGCCGCGGCTCGAGCACCATCTCGACGCGGGTCTCGGGAACCTCCTCGGCCCGTCCCCGCTCCCCGATCGCCGGGTTCGCGGCCTCCCCCGGCGTGAAGGTGCCGACGCCGGTGCCCAGGAAGGCGCATCTGGAGTAGTCGCCGATCGCGCCCGCGCCGGCGTCCGCGAGCGCATCGATGACTTTCGATGCATCGTCATGCGGGACGAAGGTGACGATCTTCTCGAGCCGGAGCTCGTTGGCCGGTACCAGCGGCGTGGTGTCGCGCAGTCCGACGGCGTCCGCGAGCGCGTCATTGACCCCGTCGCGGGCGCGGTCGGCGTTGGTGTGGGCGTTGAACAGCGCAAGGTCGTTCTTGATGGCCGCACGTAGGATCTGCCCCTTGGACGTCGTCGACGGGATCTGGCTGGCGCCCCTCAGCAGCAGCGGGTGGTGGGTGAGCAGCAGATCGGCGCCCGACGCGATCGCCTCGGCGACAGTCTGCGCAGTGGGATCGAGCGCGAGGTGCACGTGCCGGACCGGCTGGTCCGGATCACCGCTGATCAGGCCCACGCTGTCCCAGGACTCCGCGAGCGCGGGCGGGTACAGCTCGTCGAGTACGGCGATGACGTCGGCGAGTCTCATGGCTCCGATTGTGCCAACCCCCTGTCGTTGCCCTCCAACAGCGCGCCATTACCTGCACGGGCGTTCCTCCCGGGATCTGGTGCAGCACGCGTTCAGGCCCCGGTCGCCTGCGCGCCTCTAACGAATGGGCTTCCGTTCGGGCTCAGTCCAGGGCCGCCAACAGGTCCGCGATTCCTGGATAGGTCGAGTCATCTGCGATCACCCGTTCGAGGTCTTTCCGCGCCAGCGCCTTCTTCCCCTGTTGTGCATTTAGGATCGCGCGTTCTAGGAGGGCACGGTGCCGGATAGCGGGATCAGTCGAGCGGCGCTTCAGCGCCTCTTTGAATGCCTCCTTTGAGGCGTCAGGCATTCCGAGCTCGCGTAGAGCTACGGCACGCAACATCAGCAGGAAGGCGGATTGGTCGTCCGCGTTAGCCGTACCGTCGGTCAATTTGACTACGTCGTCGTGCCGTCCGGCGTCCGAATACAGTTCCGCGAGCGAGATCGCGGCAGTGTAAGTCGGATCGAGCTGTTCCACTGTGTCGATGGCCAAGTCCAGACGACCTGTGCCCTGACCGATTTCTGCGAGCGCAAGTCCAATAGCCTCGCGGCTCATCGGCAGTTCGGCGGTGACGCCGGGGGCGATCTCCAAAGACACCTCGGTAGCGTTCATGTATTTCTTGAAGAAGGAATCGTCTGTTGGCTCGATCCCCGCGTTGAACGCGAACCCAAGGCAGCGTTCCGCGCGCTCGTAATCCTTCCCGGCGTATGCGAGAAGGCCCGAGACGGCGGAGGCGATGGGACGGTACTCCGCGTGCGACATGCCGATCTGCTCTATCTCCGCGGCGCGCTGCTTGCCGAACACCTCTGCATGCAGCGCCTTCTCCCCCGCGGGGGCAAACAAGCCTGGTTTGTTCGGTTTCGTCGACTTTCCCACGGGCACGCCCCGAACCGCGGAACGCGAGGCAGATCCGCGAGAAGATCGGCCGCCGGCGACAGTAGAAGAATGGGAAAGCCCCGTGCCCGGGATTCCGATCGTTCGCGTTACTCCACCGCGCGCCGTTTTCGTGACGCGGTAGCCCTTCCCGCCCGCCGAGTAACTCACCCCCGATTTAGAGACAGTCATGCGGACGCCCGGGGCGAGCTTGAAACTCTTGCGCATTCGAAATCCCATGTCAGCGAACATAACCGACCTGGGAAGGAAACCGGTCCGATCGACAGGCTTCGGACCCGGAAGGACTCCGTGACTCCCTTGCGCAACACCGACTCGCAGTGGGTCACAAAACCGGCCGACGCGGCGAACATCAAGCTCATGCGCGAGAATGGTGCAACCGGCGCATTCCTCATTGGCAAGCGTCGCCATGGATGTGCTGTTCGGCCCGGCGTGCACCGCGTCTCATCGAGCGCGATTCCGGCCGACCCGGCGCTCGTCGACGACTGGTCGCAGATCCGGCTGAAGGTCCGCGAGGCCGAGCACATCCTCGCATCCAGCCAGGCCGGCGGCCTATTCGACAAGAACCTTGCCAAGCTGCGCGCCGAAGGCCGCTACGACATCAAAGTCGGCGGGCTCCGGGCACTCGCCGTTGTCCACCTCGCCGCGTAAGCGGCGCCGTGAACGGGCGTGGCCGGGTGCATTCCTCCCCACCCGGCCACGCCGACCACGAATCACTAAGACTTCGACTGCTCCCGTGCGATACGGCGAGCCTCAGCGCGAAGCGCCGAACGGTCAACCTTCACTCCGGCAGAGGTCAGTTCGCGTTCGAGCTTGCGGAGGATCTCGTCCTCACTCGCACCCGCGCGAACCGATACCTCACTCGGCAGCTTCTTCGTCACGTCGCGGAGCACCTTGTCTAACGCGCCCTTGTTGAACTCAACGTCGCCCACTATCACGCACCCACTTTCCGTAATCGGGCCGGCTCGTTCGGTGCCGATGTGGGGAAACCTAGCCTGATCACCCGACACTAATGCGGTTCGGTGCACCGGCAAACCGGCGGACGTCGACTTGGGGGGAACCGGCAACTCGGCCGCTGAGCCTCTCAGCGGTGAGATGAATCGCGGAGCAGGGCATTGAAACTGTCAGCGGCGCAGCCTAGATTGGGTTCTACCGAGACCCGCTGTCCGAATAGTCGTCCTCTGGCGCGCGTGCTCCTGATCTGGAGCTAGGGCAGCGGGTCGCCTGTTCTCCGCTACTTGCAGAAGTGCCACAAGGTGCCCGTCGGATAGTAGGTTCTCGGTCGAATTAGCGCCAGGTGCTTCGGGTTGGCCTTCTTGTGCGTTCGACAGCCACGATTGATTGCGCCCGCGATCATGTCCGCCAATTGGATCCCGATGTTGGCCCGCGAGTCGTCGAACTTCACTGTCGCGATTGTGCCGGGTGTCTCGCGGTTGACCATTCGGGTCAGATACTCGGAGTCCTGGACGCCGAATGCCTTCGTATCCTGACCGTCGATGATGATCTTCGCGTCGGTGATCTGTCCGAAGTTCTTCGTCAGCAACATGCGTAGCGCGTAGGCTTTGAGCGCCTGAGGCTCCGACCGCAATTTCGTGCTGTAGATTTTCGCTTTGTCGATGACAATCGCCCGCACATCGAAATTGATCGTCGCGACGTGGGCGAAGAACGCATCCTTGACGCTCTCCTTCGTCGAGCTGTACTTGAACTCTCGCGTATGTCTGGTCGCTGTCCTGCACACGGCGACTTGGGCCGCGAGTCTCTGGATTTCGAATGGATCGCGAAAGATGCAGGCAGCCATCACCAAGTGGCTCGTTGAGCCCTGACCGATCTTCAGACCTCCGTCTCCGGAGTCATCTATGAATACGTGCAAGTCCGGTCGAGCCCCATTCGAATTCCGCCTGGTGTCACGTCGCGTGCTCAACTCTATTCAGCAAGAAGGACGCAAACTGCCCGCCCCCCGATGGGGCGGGCAGTACGGCTGTCGGCGATGGCTGTAAGCGCGATTACCGCGCGGCGTCGAACGCCTCGACGAGCTCAGACAGCGCTTGCGCAGGCACGCGATCTTGGTCGACCGTCAGCGCGGTCACCTCGACGTACACCAGCGGTTCGCCGAGCTGGCCGTCGGTGACGGTCTGTTCGAGCGTGATCCGGCACGGCTTGCCGTCGTCGTCGACGGGTACGGCGTCGGCCGTGCGTGAGTGCCACGTCATCGGCACTTCGTCGGCGTGGTGCATGCTGGTCTACTTCGCCCACGCGGGCTGATGCTCGATCGCCTGCTCGAACTCCGCGACTGCCTGCGCGTTCGCGCTGAGGTCGTGCTCGCTGGCGATCTGCCAGAACTCGTCGGGCTCGACCGGGCAGACGTAGCCGTGCTCGGTGTGCTCGATGATCCGGTCGGCAATCGCCTCGATGTCGTAGTCGGCGACCCGCCCCGTCAACGGCTCGATGATTGCCCGCTGAATAGCGACGGTCCGGGTCACGTAGGTCGTGCTCATGGGTGCTGTTCCTCCCTGCCGGTCGGGAGTATCCAGCGCCGCCGGTTCTGGCACGAATCTGGCACGAGGTCTGCTCTCGCGAGCATTTCCCCAGGTCAAATTGGTGGGCGTAACAGGACTCGAACCTGTGGCCACTCGCTTGTAAGGCGAGCGCTCTACCAACTGAGCTATACGCCCCGGCATTCGGCCGCTTGAGTGTACTTGGCACGGCGTCTCGGCGTCGCTCCGCCTAGCGGCTCCGCTCGCTCGACGACCGTGGCGACGCCTCACTCGGCGCGCGGGGCGGCTCGCTCGACGACCGTGGCGATGCCTCACTCGGCGCGCGGGGCGGCTCGCTGGACGACCGTGGCGATGCCTCACTCGGCGCGCGGGGCGGCTCGCTCGACGACCGTGGCGATGCCTCACTCGGCGCGCGGGGCGGCTCGCTCGACGACCGTGGCGACGCCTCACTCGGCGCGCGGGGCGGCTCGCTCGACGACCGTGGCGACGCCTCACTCGGCGCGCGGGGCGGCTCGCTCGACGACCGTGGCGACGCCTCACTCGGCGCGCGGGGCGGCTCACTCGACGAGCGTGGATTACCTCAGCCGCAGTAGTCGGTGGCGTTGTTGACGGCGGTGCGGTAGGCCGTGAGCTCGACCGCGATGCCCGACTTCAGGCCCTCGACGATCTTGGCCATCTCGGCGACGATCGCCTGCACGTGCGAGATGAGCGTGGCATCGACGATTGTCGGCAGCTGGGCGTTGAGCTGGTCGATGTAGCCCTGGACCTCGTTCGCCAAGCCTTCGCGCTGCTCGGCCGTCGGGGTGATCCCGGACGAGGCGAGTTCCTTCCAGCTGTCGAGGAAGCCCTTGGCGGTCGTGAGTGCCACGGCACACTGCTTCTTGAGCTCTTCCTGCGGATCCGCGCTCGCGGACCCCGAGGACGACGAGGACGACGTCACGGTGCCCGGCGCGTAACCGGCCGTGCCCTGCACGGTGGTGACGCAGCCGGCGACCGCAGACACGCCGAGCGCGCTTGCTGCGACGCCGACGGCTGCTCGTCGGACCACTGTCAGGAACACCTGTTGTCACCTTCGGTCGCGGCTGCGGACAAAGCGAGGTCGCCGTTCAGGTTAGTCGAACAGATATTGAGCCCGCAGGCCTGGCCGGTGTGGGACTTCCGATATCTCGGCCATGGTTCGAGTATCCGGCGCGAACCGCATAGATTGGGGACACCGCATCCGCGGCCCTGCCACACCAGGGCGTGGACCGCGAGCGACCGATCGATGCCAGCGCCGAAGGAGAACCCATCGTGGCACGAGATCCCAAGGAGACCGCCGACGATCTGCAGCCGTCGGCTGACCCGCATGCCGACGACATCACCCTGATCGGCACCGCCCCGGAAGATCGCACGCAGATCATCACCGACGGCATGGCGGCGCAGATCTTCGACTCCGACCCCGAGGAGACGAAGGAGTGGATCGACTCCCTGGACGCCGTCATCGACAACAATCCGCACGGCGAGATGCGTGCCAGACACCTCCTGCTGCGGGTCAACGAGCACGCCCGCAAGCGCGCCGTCGGAATCCCGGCGCTGCGTTCCACCGACTACATCAACACCATCCCGCCGGCCGAGGAACCGCAGTTCCCTGGCGACGAGGACATCGAGCACCGCTACCGGCAGTACCTGCGCTGGAATGCAGCGATGATGGTGCACCGCGCCCAGCGGCCGGGTATCGGCGTGGGTGGGCACATCTCGTCGTACGCGTCGTCCGCCGCGATGTACGAGGTCGGCTTCAACCACTTCTTCAAGGGCCGGGATTCCGAGGGCGGTGGCGACCAGATCTACTTCCAGGGCCACAGCTCCCCCGGCATCTACGCCCGCGCCTACCTCGAGGGCCGAATCGACGAGAATCGGATGGACGGCTTCCGGCAGGAGCTGTCGCACAAGCCCGGACTCCCGTCGTACCCGCACCCCCGCTTGATGCCCGACTTCTGGCAGTTCCCGACCGTCTCGATGGGTCTCGGCCCGCTTAACGCCATCTACCAGGCGCGCTTCAACCGCTACCTGCACAACCGCGGCATCAAGGACACCAGCAACCAGCATGTGTGGGCCTTCCTCGGCGACGGCGAGATGGACGAGCCGGAGTCGCTGGGCGCCATCGGGCTGGCCGCCCGCGAGGAGCTGGACAACCTCACCTTCGTCGTCAACTGCAACCTGCAGCGCCTCGACGGCCCGGTGCGCGGCAACGGCAAGATCATCCAGGAGCTGGAGTCCTTCTTCACCGGGGCCGGCTGGAACGTCATCAAGGTCGTGTGGGGACGCGGTTGGGACGACCTGCTCGCCCAGGACACCGAAGGTGCGCTGCTGCACATCATGAACACCACGCCGGACGGCGACTATCAGACCTACAAGGCCAACGACGGCGCCTTCGTCCGCGAGCACTTCTTCGGCCGCGACCCCCGCGCGCTGAAGATGGTCGAGGGCATGACCGACGAGCAGATCTGGAAGCTGCAGCGCGGCGGCCACGACTACCGCAAGCTGTACGCGGCGTACTCACGCGCCGTGGCCCACCAGGGCCAGCCGACCGTGATCCTCGCCAAGACCATCAAGGGCTGGACGCTGGGCTCGTCCTTCGAGGGCCGCAACGCGACCCATCAGATGAAGAAGCTGTCCAAGGAGGACCTCAAGGCCTTCCGGGACCGGATGAACATCCCGATCAGCGACGACGACCTCGACCCCTACCTGCCGCCGTACTTCAAGCCCGCCGAGGACTCCCCGGAGATGAAGTACCTGCAGGAGCGACGCCGGGAGCTCGGCGGCGGCATCCCCAAGCGGCTCACCAAGCACAAGGCGCTGCCGATGCCCAAGGACGAGCGGTTCGAGGTGATGTCCCGCGGCTCGGGCAAGCAGCCGGTCGCGACAACCATGGCTTTCGTGCGCCTGGTCCGCGAGCTGTTCAAGGACCCCGAGATCGGCAAGCGGATCGTGCCGATCATCCCCGACGAGGCACGCACCTTCGGCATGGACTCGTTCTTCCCCACCCAGAAGATCTATTCACCGCACGGCCAGCACTACACCTCGGTCGACTCGGACCTGATCCTGGCCTACAAGGAGTCCACCGACGGCCAGCTGCTGCACGAGGGCATCAGCGAGGCCGGTTCGACCGCATCGCTGACCGCCGCCGGCTCGTCGTACGACACGCACGACGAGCCGATGATCCCGATGTACATCTTCTACTCGATGTTCGGCTTCCAGCGCACCGGTGACGGCTTCTGGGCCGCGGCCGATCAGATGACCCGCGGATTCGTGCTCGGCGCCACCGCCGGCCGCACCACCCTCAACGGCGAGGGCCTGCAGCACGAGGACGGCCACTCGATCCTGCTGGCCTCCACCAACCCCGCGGTGGTGTCGTACGACGCCGCGTTCGCGTTCGAGCTCGGCCATATCGTGAAGGACGGCCTCGCCCGGATGTACGGCGACGGCGCGGACGGCCGCGACCAGAACGTCATGTACTACCTGACGATGTACAACGAGCCCTACCCGCAGCCGCCCGAGCCCGAGGGCACGGACGTCGAGGGGATCCTGAAGGGGATCCACCTGTACTCCGAGGGCATGACGGACACCGGACGCCCGCGCGTCCAGCTACTGGCCTCCGGCGTCGGGGTCAACTGGGCGCTGAAGGCGCAGCACATTCTCGGTAAGGACTTCGCGGTGGACGCCGACGTCTGGTCGGTCACGTCCTGGAACGAGCTGCGCCGCGACGGCCTGGCGTGCGACAGCCACAACCTGATGAACCCCAACGAGAACCCCAAGGTCCCGTATGTGACTAGCAAGCTCGCGGACCGCGAGGGGCCGGTGGTCGCGGTCAGTGACTACATGCGCGCGGTACAGGACCAGATCCGCCAGTGGGTGCCGGGCCGATTCAACTCGCTGGGCACCGACGGGTTCGGGCTGTCGGACACTCGCCCGTCGCTGCGGCGGCACTTCCGCGTGGATGCCGAGTCGATCGTGCTGCAGGCGCTCACCGCGCTCGCCGAGGAGGGCCAGTACGACCGCTCCCAGCTGCAGCTGGTGATCGACAAGTACGGCGTGGACGACCCGACCAAGGTGGAGGAGGACCACTCCGGTGGCCTGACCTGAGCCAGGCCGCTGCGGGCCGTTTACTCCTTCCGAACGACGGGCGGGGCCGCACCGCAGAGTCGCC
The DNA here is from genome assembly GCF_900292035.1 of Blastococcus sp. Marseille-P5729. Classification (NCBI taxonomy): domain Bacteria; kingdom Bacillati; phylum Actinomycetota; class Actinomycetes; order Geodermatophilales; family Geodermatophilaceae; genus Blastococcus; species Blastococcus sp. Marseille-P5729. Next base: position 666,509 of record NZ_OMPO01000001.1, read on the forward strand.
CGGCAGCCTGCCGGACGACGACCGCGAGCAGCATCGCCCACGCGAAGGCGAGCGCGAACCCGGCCAGTACGTCGCTCAGGTAGTGCACCCCGAGCGCCATGCGGGTGAACCCCACGACGACCGGCAGGGCGGACGAGAGCACGATGACCGCGACGCGCGCCACGCCGCGCAGGCTCATCCCGACCGCGCACGCGACGATGATCGCCACCACCATCGCCCCGCCCGAGTGACCACTCGGGAAGGAGCTCTCCTGGAAGGTGAGCTCCGGGTCGGCCCCGACGGGCCGGGGCCGACCGATGATCGCCTTGGCTGCGGAGCTCACCAGCCCATAGCTAAAACCACATAGCCCCGCCCAGGTCGCGACCGCGACCCGCCGACGCAGCAGACCCACGATCACCAGCGGAGCGATCACGAGCGTGCGGAAGATCGCCTCTCCCCCGCGGGTCAGCACGCGCATCGCGCTCCACCGCCCCGCGTCCTGCGACGCCCAGGCCCACAGGGACGGCGTCAGGTCGCCGTCCAGCCAGGTCGATGCGCCGTCCGTCGCAACGACGAGCAGCACCAGCAGCAGGAAGCCGGCGAAGGCTGCGCCCGCAGCCGTCACCATCCGGCGTCCTGGCCACCACCCGTCGAGCATGCTCCTGCCTCGCCATCCCCACCTGCGGTGGGTTCTACCTAGATGTAGCGAGACGAAACGTACCGCAGGCGGGAAGGGGTGATGCTGGCCCTAACACGGCGCGGGGTGCTGGCAATACTGCCGGGTAACGGCCAGGGTTGAACTCGTGATCGCGATTGTTGCGCCCGGACAGGGCTCTCAGACTCCCGGAATGCTCACCCCCTGGCTCGAGCTGGACGGCGCTGAGGAGACCGTCGCCGCGATGTCCGAGCTCAGCGGGCTCGACCTGAAGCGGCTCGGCACGACGGCGGACGCCGACGAGATCAAGGACACCGCCGTCACCCAGCCGCTAGTCGTATCACTGGCGCTGCTGGCCTTCGACGCCCTGCAGCCCTCGGGCGATCTTGCCGTCGCCGGGCACAGCGTCGGCGAGATCGCGGCGGCGGCGATGGCCGGCGTCATCGCGAAGGACGAGGCGGTCAAGCTCGCCGCCGTCCGCGGCCGCGCGATGGCCGATGCCTGCGCGGCCGAGGACACCTCGATGGCGGCCGTTCTCGGCGGCGACGAACAGGAGGTGCTCAGCACGCTGAGCGGCCTGGGACTCGATCCGGCAAACCGCAACGGCGGAGGCCAGATCGTCGCTGCGGGACCGGTCGATGCCATCGAGGCGCTTCGCGAGAACCCGCCGGCCAAGGCCCGCGTCATGCCGCTGTCGGTCGCCGGCGCCTTCCACACCCGCTTCATGCAGCCGGCCCAGGACCGCGTCGCCGAGCAGCGCGCGGCCCTCGAGGCCACCGACCCGTCGTACACCCTGCTGTCGAACGCCGACGGCAAGGCTGTGACCTCCGGCACGGAGTTCCTCGACCGGCTGGTCACCCAAGTGACCAGCCCAGTGCGGTGGGACCTGTGCATGCAGACGATGCTCGAGCTGGGTGTCGAGGCGATCGTCGAGCTGCCGCCCGCCGGAGCGCTCACCGGCCTGGCGCGCCGCGGCATGAAGGGCGTGCAGAACCTCGCCGTGAAGACCCCGGACGACCTCGACGCCGTCCGGGAGCTGCTCGGCTGATCATGCTGCAGACCACCCCTCCACAACACGCAGCCATCGAGGCGTTCGGTGCCTACCGTCCCGCGCGCGTGGTCACCAACGACGAGCTCGCGACGCGCGTCGACACCAGTGACGAGTGGATCACCACCCGCGTCGGCATCAAGGAGCGCCGGTACGCCGCCGCCCACGAGACCGTCGTGTCGATGGCCGTGGAGGCCGGCCGCGACGCCCTCGGCAAGGCCGGGGTCGCGGGCGGCGAAGTCGATCTGCTCATCGTGGCCACCTGCACGGCGCCGTCGCAGCTGCCCAGCGCGGCCCCGCAGGTCGCCCACCTGCTCGGTGCCAGCGCTCCCGGCGCGTACGACGTCAACGCCGCCTGCGCCGGGTTCTGCTACTCACTCGCCCAGGCCTCGCACGCCATCCAGGCCGGGGCGGCGCAGAAGGCGTTGGTGATCGGCGTCGAGAAGCTCACCGACTGGATCGACCACGACGACCGGACGACGAGCATCATCTTCGCCGACGGAGCCGGCGCGGCCGTCGTCGGTCGATCGGGCGCTCAGGGAATCGGACCCACGGTGTGGGGGTCGGCCGGCGACCGGCCGGAGGCCATCATCATCCGCAGCCGCGATCAGCTGCTCGAGATGGACGGCCGTGCGGTCTTTCGCTGGGCGACCACGGAGGTCCGCGCCGAGGTCGACCGAATCTGCGGGGCCTCGGGGCTGAGCCTGCGCGACATCGACATCTTCGTGCCGCACCAGGCGAACATGCGGATCATCGACAACATGCTGCGGGCGCTGGATTTCCGCGACGACGTCGTCGTCGCGCGTGACATCGCCCTGGCCGGGAACACCTCGGCCGCCTCGATCCCACTGGCGATCGACACGCTGCTTGATGCCGGTCAGGCCACCAGCGGCGATAAGGTTCTCACGATCGGTTTCGGCGCGGGTCTCACCTTCGCCGGGCAGGTCTTCGAGATGCCCTAGCGAAAGAAAGGAACCAGTTATGGCTACCACCCAGGAGATCCAGGACGGCCTTGCCGAGATCCTCGAAGAGGTTGCGGGTGTCATGCCCGAGGACGTCGCGCCGGAGAAGTCGTTTACCGACGACCTCGACGTGGACTCGCTGTCCATGGTCGAGATCGCCACGGCCGTCGAGGACAAGTGGGGCGTCGCGATCCCCGACGAGGAGCTCGCCAACATCAAGACCGTCGGCGATGCCATCACCTTCATCGAGAACAATCAGTAGTCCTTCGCGCTCACGCGTACAGCCGACGCGGGTGCCTGCTCCAGCCTGGACAGGCACCCGCGTCGCAACCACCCGACCTTCGAGGAGAGACCCGTGACCGACGTCGTCATCACCGGGCTCGGAGCGACCACGCCGCTGGGCGGGGACGTCGAAAGTTCCTGGAGCGCCCTGCTCGCTGGGCGCAGCGGGGTCAGCCTGCTCACCGACGACGCGTACGCCGACGTCCCCTGTCGGCTCGCGGGCCGGTTCGCAGACGCCCCCGGCAACCACATCGACCGACCGAAGGCCCGCCGCCTGGACGTCTCACAGCAGGCCGCCCTGGTCGCCGCACGCGAGGCGTGGGCGGCCGCGGGCGCTCCCGAGGTCGAGGCCGAACGGCTCGGCGTCGTCGTCGGCACCGGCATCGGCGGCGCGGTCACCCTCCTGGCCCAGGACGACGTCCGCGAGGAGCGCGGTCCCAAGCGCGTCTCGCCGTACATGGTCCCGATGCTGATGCCGAACGGGCCGGCCGCGACCGTCGGGCTCGAGGTCGGCGCGAAGGCCGGCGTCCACACCACCGTCTCCGCCTGCGCGTCCGGCGCGGAGGCACTGCAGCTCGGTCTCGACCTGATCCGCGCCGGCCGTGCCGACGTCATCGTCGCCGGCGGTGCGGAGGCCTGCATCCATCCCACGCCCTTCGCCGGGTTCGGGATGGCGCGGGCGATGTCGACCCGCAACGACGACCCCGAGGGCGCCTCAAGGCCCTTCGACACCGGCCGCGACGGTTTCGTCATGGGCGAGGGCGCAGCGATCATGGTGCTCGAGAGCGCCGAGCACGCCGCGGCACGAGGCGCCCAGGTCATCGCGCGGCTCGCCGGCGCCGGAACCACCTCGGATGCCTACGACATGGTCGCCCCCGACCCTGCTGGCTCCGGCGCGGCCCGCGCGATCACCCTCGCGCTGCGCGACGGCGGCATCGAGCCCTCCGCCGTCCACCATGTCAACGCGCATGCCACCTCCACGCCGGTCGGCGACATCGCCGAGGCCGCGGCGATCCGCGCCGCGATCGGCGACCATGCGGCAGTGACCGCCACGAAGGCAGCGACCGGGCACATGATGGGCGCTGCGGGCGCGGTCGAGGCGCTGTTCGCGGTGCTCGCCGTCCGCGACCAGGTGTGCCCGCCGATCAGGAACCTCGAGGACGTCGATCCGGACGAGAACGTCCAGGCCCTCGACCTCGTGCGCGGCGCGGCCCGCCAGATGGAGATCGGTGCCGCGATCAGCAACTCGTTCGGCTTCGGCGGCCACAACACCGCCGTGCTGTTCACCAAGCCGTAAGGGAGCCCCCCGTGAGCACCACCGCGCCGACGATCGAGCAGACGGTCGACCCACGCGACCCGATCACCCGGCTGGCGGCCCTGTTCGACCCCAACACGCTCGAGCTGGCCAACCGCCGCGAAGAGGCCACAGGAGTCGTGTGGGGCCGCGGCAAGGTCGACGGTTCGCCCGCGATCGCCTTCTGCTCCGACGCCACCAAGATGGGCGGCGCGATGGGCTCGGAAGGCTGCGCCAACATCGTCGACGCGATCGAGACGGCCAACCGCGAGCGGATCCCGTGCGTCGGCATCTGGCACTCCGGCGGGGCGCGCCTCGCCGAGGGTGTGGAGGCCCTCGACGCCGTCGGCCAGGTGTTCGCCGCGATGGTGCACGCCTCCGGACGCATTCCCCAGATCTCCGTCGTCCTCGGGCCGGCGGCCGGTGGGGCGGCGTACGGTCCGGCGCTGACCGACGTCGTGGTGATGTCCGGCAACGGACGGGTGTTCGTGACCGGTCCCGAGGTGGTTCGCTCGGTGACCGGGGAGCAGGTCGACATGGAGGCCCTGGGCGGGCCGGACGCGCACGGCAAGAAGAGCGGCGTGGTCCATATCACCACCCCCACCGACGAGGACGCCCTGCACACCGCGCGGCAGCTGGTCGACCTGCTGGGCGAGCAAGGCAGGTTCGATTTGCAGAAGGCCGAGGAGAAGCCGTCGCTTGAGACAGCGCTTCCGGAGTCTGCCCGGCGCGCGTACGACGTCCGCCCGGTGCTGCGGGAGTTGATGGACGACGAGCTGCTGGAGATCCAGCCGCGGTGGGCTCCGAACATCGTCTGCGGTCTCGGCCGGCTCGCCGGCCGCACCGTCGGCGTCGTCGCGAACAACCCGATCCGGCTCGGGGGGTGCCTGGATTCCAACAGCGCCGAGAAGGCAGCGCGCTTCGTGCGGATGTGCGACTCGCTCGGCGTCCCGCTCGTGGTCGTCGTCGACGTGCCCGGCTATCTGCCCGGCGTCGGGCAGGAATGGGACGGCGTCGTCCGTCGCGGCGCCAAGCTGCTGCACGCCTTCGCCGAGTGCGTCGTGCCGCGGGTCACCGTGGTCACCCGCAAGGTGTACGGCGGTGCCTACATTGCGATGAACTCAAAATCGCTCGGAGCGACGCGGGTGTTCGCCTGGCCGACGGCGGAGGTCGCGGTCATGGGCGCCAAGGCGGCGGTCGGCATCCTGCACCGCAAGACCCTGGCCGCCGCGCCCATCGAGGAGCGCGAAGCGCTGCATGACCAGCTCGCTGCCGAGCACGAGAAGGTCGCCGGCGGCGTGGACCGGGCGCTCGCGATCGGCGTCGTCGACGAGGTGATCGAGCCCGCGCAGACCCAGATCGGTCTGGTAAAGGCGCTCGCCAGCCGCCCCGCCGGCCGCGGCATGCACGGGAACATCCCACTATGAGAACGGCCTCGTAGCCACGAGCCGCTGGGGCGGCCGGCCTGCCCGCTCGGGTCTACGAGGCTGCGGTTATCCAGGTGACCGGCGCACCGTCGCCGCCCTCGCGGTAGACCTCGAGTTCGGCGTCGAAGCTCTGCCCCGTGAGCTGATCGAGCCCGTGCTGGAAGTCCTCGATGGTCTTGGCCGTCTCACGCAGCGCACGCAGCTGGTTCTCCGAGACCACGATGTCCCCGTTCACGCCGATCTGGGCGCGGAAGATGCCGCGGCCCGGGAGGTAGGCGATGCGCTCGCCGTCCGTGCCGGCGGTCGGCTCCTCGGTCACCTCGAAGACCAGCATCGGCCACGCCTTCAGCGCCGCGGCGATGTTGTTGGCCGAGCCGGAGGGACCTTGCCAGACGAGCTCGGCACGGAGCTCCCCGGGGGCAGCGGGCTGCGCCGTCCACTGCATCTTCACGGGGCACTTGAGGGTAGCCGAGATGGCCCATTCAGCATGCGGCGTCAGCGCCGGTGGTGCCGAGTGGACGAACACAACGCCACGCGTATGCATCGCAGCCCTCCCGAGTCGATCGGACGTCTTCCCCAACGCCGGTGACTGAAGTGGTGCGTGTGACACGTGTTCTCGTTGTGCACTCATTGTGACGCACCGGCGCCGTTCGCGCCAGCCCACATGGTTTGATAGTGCGCAGCCCACCGCCGTACGCCGAGGAGCCCCATGCGATTCCGCCGCAACCGCGACGAGCAGCCGGTCGACGACGCCGCCGGCGAGGTCGACAAGGATGCGGTTCACGAAGCGGAGCCGACTGAGCACGCCGAGCCCACCGAGGACGATCTCCACGCCGACTCGGATGGCGACGCGGAGGAAGACCGGGACGTCGAGGACGATGACGAAGACCGGGGCGACGACGAAGACCGGGACGTCGAGGACGACGTAGAAGACCGGGACGACGAAGACGACGAGGAGGACCTCTACGAGGACCCCAAACCGACCGGCCGGTTCGCGTGGCTGAAGGCGCGCAAGCGCAAGATCGAATACGGCCCGGACTTCACCGTCAAGGTCGCCACTCTCCCCGATCTCGAGCGCTTCCCGGAGGACGGCCACGTACACCCGGAGATCGTGCGCTCGTGGATGGCGTTGCAGCAGTTCGGCGAGGCGATGCTGCTGGTGTCCTGGGTCAAGCGCGCCCCGGTCGGATACGTTCTGGTCTCATGGACCGGCGACTGGAACGACGAAGTCCGCGCCGAGTATCCCGACGTCCCGGCGCTGACCAACCTGTGGGCCGATGAGCGCTATGTCACTGAGGACGTCGAGCGCAAGCTAATAGAGGCCGCAATCACGGTCTGCGAGAAGCAGGGCAAGGATCGGCTGCTGGCGACGATCGAGTCCACCAATACCTCGGTCCGCGACCACCTCGAGGAGCTCGGCTTCGAGGACACCGGGGTGACGACGTCCGAGAGATACGTCTACCGCGACGCAGAAGGCAAGAAGCGCCGAGGCACACACGAGAACGTTGTCCTGCTCAAAGAGCTCTGAGCACCGGCCTACGTGACCAACGCGGCACAAACGCCGCCGACGAAGCGCGGTTTAGCGCTCAACAATCCGTGTAGGCTGGACGACGCTCATTTTTTGTTCCGGAGGACATCACCCATGGGTTCGATCAATGTCGCCATCGTCGGCGTCGGCAACTGCGCGTCGTCGCTCGTGCAGGGCGTGCACTATTACCGCGACACCCCGGCGTCGGAGACCGTCCCGGGCCTCATGCACGTCCAGTTCGGTGATTACCACGTGCGTGACATCAACTTCGTCGCCGCGTTCGACGTCGATGACCTGAAGGTCGGCAAGGACCTCTCCGAGGCCATCAACGCCAGCCAGAACAACACGATCAAGATCTGCGACGTCCCGACGCTGGGCGTCGAAGTGAGCCGAGGGCACACCCTCGATGGCCTAGGCACCTACTACCGCGACGTGGTCAACGAGTCGCCGGTCGAGCCGGTCGACGTCGTGCAGGTCCTCAAGGAGCGCAAGGTCGACGTCCTCGTGTCGTATCTGCCGGTGGGTTCGGAGGAGGCCGATCGCTTCTACGCCCAGTGCGCCATCGACGCCAAGGTCGCCTTCGTGAACGCGCTGCCGGTGTTCATCGCCAGCGACCCGGAGTGGGCCAAGAAGTTCCAGGACGCCGGCGTCCCGATCGTGGGAGACGACATCAAGTCGCAGGTCGGCGCCACCATCACCCACCGCGTGCTGACCAAGCTGTTCGAGGACCGCGGAGTGAAGGTCGAGCGGACCTACCAGCTGAACTTCGGCGGCAACATGGACTTCATGAACATGCTGGAGCGTCAGCGGCTGGAGTCCAAGAAGATCTCCAAGACCCAGGCGGTCACCTCGCAGATCACCGAGCGCGAGCTGCCCGCCCGCGACGTCCACGTCGGCCCGTCGGACCACGTCCCATGGCTGGATGACCGCAAGTTCGCCTACGTCCGCATCGAGGGCCGGGGCTTCGGCGACGTTCCGACCTCCTTGGAGTACAAGCTCGAGGTGTGGGACTCCCCCAACTCCGCCGGCGTCATCATCGATGCGCTGCGCGCAGCGAAGATCGCCAAGGACCGCGGGATCGGCGGGCCGGTCCTGTCGGCGTCGTCCTACTTCATGAAGTCCCCGCCGGAGCAGTACGACGACTCCGCGGCACGCGACGCGGTGGAGCAGTTCATCAAGGGCGAGACCGACCGCTAGGCCGCGCGTCGGCCGCAGATCGACCGGGTTGCGGCCGCAACAGCGCGAACGACTCGTCCACGCGCTCCAGCAGGTCGCCGCGCAACCCCGCGTTGCCGTGCGCCCAGAGGGCGGCGCGGACGGCGGCCATCGCCCGATAGACCTCGATGACGACGGTCAGATCGTCGCTGCCGGCACGCTCGACGGCCACCTCCACCAGTCTGCGCTCGATCTGAGCCGTCGAGCCGAGCATCGCCCGCCCGAGCTCCGGTGCGCGCGCTGCCAGCTCGCGGCGCAGCCGCCACGACTCGACGTCCTCCAGCAGCACCTGCAGGCGGCGTCGGAAGATGGCGTGCAAGCTGTCGACGATCGGCTCGTCGGTCGGGCGGGCGCGCAGGTCGTCGGCGATGGTCTCGGGCGCCCGACCTCCCCCGCCTACGAAGGCCTCGTCCTTGGTCTCGTAGTAGTTGAAGAAGGTGCGCGGCGAGATTCCCGCAGCAGCGGCGATGTCATCGGCCGTCACGTTGCCCGGGCCCCGCTCGATAGCCAGCTCGAGCGCCGCCCGGTGGATCTCGCGACGCGTCTGGATCTTCTTGCGCTCCCGTAGCGAGATGTCGTCGCCGTTCACTCGATCACAACCTAATATTGCAGTACCTGCATTTTTGCAGTCTATGCAATAATAGCTGCTATGCCGTTGACGTCGACCCCCGCCACCCCGTACCGGATGAGCCCCGCGCACCGCCGGGTGTTCATCGGCTTGATGCTCGGCATGTTCGTCGCGTCCGTCAGCCAGACGATCGTCGGTCCGGCGATGCCACGTATCGTCGCCGAGCTCGGCGGCATGGACCATTACAGCTGGGTCGCTACCGCCGCCATGCTGGTGTCGGCCGTGACCGTTCCGATCGTCGGAAAGCTCTCGGACCTCTATGGGAGGAGGGCCTTCTACCTCGGCGGGATCGCGGTCTTCCTGGTGGGGACCCTGGTCTGCGGCCTGACACCGAACTTCTGGACTCTGGTCGCCGGACGCGCCCTGCAGGGCGTGGGCATGGGCACCCTCATGCCGCTGTCGCAGACGATCATCGGCGACATCATCCCCGCCCGTCAGCGCGGGAAGTACCAGGGGCTCATGGGCGCGGTCTTCGGCGTCACGTCGGTCGCCGGCCCGATCGCCGGCGGCTTCATCACCGACCACTGGGGCTGGCGGTGGCTGTTCTTCGCCGCACTGCCGGTCAGCCTGATCGCGCTGTTCTTCATCGTCAAGTTCCTCGATCTGCCCTTCCAGCGCCGCCGCGCCAAGATCGACGTCGCAGGCATCGTCGTCCTCACGGTCACGCTCACCGCAATCCTGCTCGCCACCTCGCTCGGCGGGACGTCGTACGCCTGGGGCTCCCCGCTGATCCTCACGATGTTCGGCGTCGGTCTGGCCGGTCTCGTCGCGTTCGTCGCCATCGAGCGCCGAGCCGAGGAGCCGGTGATCCCACTGCGGCTGTTCAACAGCGGCATCTTCAGTTGGTCGGTCCTGGCCGCGTTCGCGGTCTCGATGATCATGTTCGGCGCAATCATCTACATCCCGATCTACGCCCAGGCCGTCATCGGCGTAAACGCCACCAACTCGGGGCTGATCCTCATGCCGCTGATGCTGGGCCTGATCGTGATGGGCATCCTGACCGGCATGCTGATCACCCGCACCGGTTTGTACAAGCCGTTCATGGTGGCCGGGGTGACGATCACGGGGGTCGGCGTGTGGCTGCTGACACTGCTCGACCACACCTCCTCCGCCGCTGAGCTCACGATGATCATGGTGGTGGTCGGTGTCGGTCTGGGCATGTGCATGCAGCAGTACACCCTCGTGGTGCAGAACGACGCGAACGGTCGCGACATGGGCGTGGCCACCGCCGCGACCCAGTTCTTCCGCAACGTCGGCTCGACGGTCGGCATCGCCATCTTCGGCTCGCTGATGACCCTCGGCCTCAGCCGCGCGATCCTCGGCTACCTTCCGGCCGACGTCCAGGCGAGCCTTCCCGCCGACGGCGGGATCGACGTCGGGTCGGTCCTCGATCCCGGCCAGCTCGACGGCCTGCCTCCGGTCATCGTGGACGCCGTCCGCCAGGGGTTGGCTGACCGGCTGCACGTCGTCTTCACGGTCATGCTGCCGATCGTGGCACTGGCGCTCATCGCAACCCTGATGATCAAGGTGATCCCATTGCGCGAGACCCTCGCCCCGGCGAGTCCCGCGGCAGATGATGCCACGACCACGGATGATGCACCGCCGGTCGATTCGCCGGCAGCGGGCGTCCCGGCCGGCCCGGACTCCCCGGCGCGCCGCGATCAACCGGTGAGCGCCCGCGCGAGGTCGGCCGCTCAGGGGGCGGGCGGAGCCGCGGCCGACAGCGATCAGTCGAGGCCATAAGATCGAGGAATGGCCGAGGATTCTGTAGAACATCTGAGCCTGCGCGGCGCGAACGACGCGACAGAGCAGCAATGGCAGGAGGCGGTAGCCGCAGTCCTGCGCAAGAGCGGCAGGCTCGGCGAGGACGACGACGCCTCGCTCGCCCCCGCGAAGCTGACGAAGCAGACCACCGACGGGATCGCGATCGCGCCGCTGGCCGGAACGGACGTCGCCCAGAGCCTGGCAGGCGGCCCGGCCGGCGCGGACGCCGTGCGCGGTCGGCCCCAGCCGCAGCGCGAGCCCGGCGACGTGCCGACCTGGGACCTCCGGGTGCATGTCGTCGATGCCAACGACTCCGCGACGGCGGAGCTCGAGGGAGGCGCCTCCTCGGTCTGGGTAACCACCCGCCCCGGCGCGGTGGCCGACCTGCGCAAGGCACTCGAGGGAGTGCTGCTTGATGTCGCGCCGGTCGTGCTCGACTCGGCCGACCCGCTCGCCGACGGCGCCACCTTGGTCGAGCTCGCAGGCGGCAAGCTGAACGAGGCCAGCAACCTCGGCATCGACCCGACCGGCGAGCGGCTGTTGACCGGTTCCGCCAGCGACGTCGATCTCGCGGCAGCTGCCACGCTCGCCACGGAAAACGGCATCCGCGCCTTCGTCATCGACGCCAGCATCGTGCACGACGCGGGCGCAGGCGAGGTCCTGGAGCTGGCGTACGCGGCAGCCGCGGGCGTCGACCTGCTGCGCCGGCTCGACGAGGCCGGCGTCGCGGTCTCCGACGCCGCGCGGCTGCTCGAGTTCCGCCTGGCGGCGACCGACCAGCAGTTCACGACCATCGCGAAGCTGCGGGCCGCCCGCGCCATCTGGGCCCGGATCTGCCAGGTACTCGATGTCGATGACGACGTGCAGCGTCAGCATGTGGTCACCTCGGGCCGGATGATGACCCAGTTCGACCCGTTCACCAACCTGCTGCGCACGACCATCGCGACCTTCGCCGCCGCCGTGGGCGGGGCCGACGCCATCACGGTCCAGGCCTACGACGCGGCGTTGGGCACGACGGACGAGTTCGGACGCCGCATGTCGCGCAATGTCTCCAACCTGCTGGTGCACGAGGCGCACATCGGCCAGGTCACCGACCCGGCCGGCGGAGCGGGCAGCATGGAGCAGCTCACCGACGACCTCGCGCGCGCCGCGTGGGCGAAGTTCACCGAGATCGAGCAGGCCGGCCTGGACTCCTTCGTCGACGGCCAGCTCGTGGACGAGCTCGAGCAGGCCATCGCGCGCCGTACCGAGGCGATCGCCAGGCGCAAGCAGGCCATCACCGGCGTGAGCGAATTCCCGCAGACCGACGAGCAGTTGCTCGATCGCGCCCCCGCCTACTCGCGCTTCAACGCCGGCGGCCTGATCAAGCCCGTGCATGACGCCGACGGCTTCGAGCGGCTGCGGCACAACCCCGCCGACAAGCCCGTGTTCCTCTGGCCGATCGGCTCGCTGGCCGCCTCGACCGCGCGGCAGAGCTTCGCCGCCAACCTGCTGGCCGCAGGCGGCGTCCCGGTCGTCACCGGCACTGCAGGCGGCGGCTTCGAGGCGATCAAGGCGCAGTACGACGAGTCCGGCTCGCCGGTCGTCTGCCTCGTGGGCAGCGACTCGGGATACCGCGACGAGGGCGCCGCGCTCGTCGAGCAACTGCGCGCAGCCGGCGTGCCCCGGGTGATCGTCGCCGGCAAGCCGGTCGCCGAGCTCGACGGAGTCGTCGACGACCATATGGCCGTAGGCCAGAACGTGCTGGAATTCCTAGACCGGACCCGTTCGGCACTGGAGGAGAACCGATGAGCATCCAGAGCTTCGCTGATACGCCGTACGACGCGGCTCCCGACCGGCACGGCAGCCTGCAGGCCCAGGCCGCCAATGAGTGGGAGTCGCCCGAGGGCATCGTCATCAAGGACGTCTACACCGCCGACGACCTCGACGGCCTCGACGCCCTCGACACCTTCCCGGGGCTGGCGCCGTTCATCCGCGGCCCCTACCCCACGATGTACAACTCGCAGCCGTGGACCGTCCGGCAGTACGCCGGCTTCTCCACCGCCGAGGAGTCCAATGCCTTCTACCGGAGGAATCTGGCGGCCGGCCAGAAGGGCCTGTCGGTGGCGTTCGACCTCGCCACCCACCGCGGCTACGACTCGGACAATCCGCGGGTGTTCGGCGACGTCGGCATGGCCGGCGTGGCGATCGACTCGATCTACGACATGCGCCAGCTCTTCGACGGCATCCCGCTCGACCAGATGTCGGTGTCGATGACCATGAACGGCGCCGTCCTGCCGATCCTCGCGTTGTACGTCGTCGCGGCCGAGGAGCAGGGCGTGGCGCCGGAGCAGCTGACGGGCACCATCCAGAACGACATCCTCAAAGAGTTCATGGTGCGCAACACCTACATCTATCCGCCGCAGCCGTCGATGCGCATCATCAGCGACATCTTCGCCTACACCGCGGCCAAGATGCCGCGCTTCAACTCGATCTCGATCTCCGGCTACCACATCCAGGAGGCCGGGGCGACCCAGGACCTCGAGCTCGCCTACACCCTCGCCGACGGCCTCGAGTACCTGCGCGCCGGTATGGACGCCGGGCTCGACATCGACAAGTTCGCACCGCGCCTGTCGTTCTTCTGGGCGATCGGGATGAACTACTTCATGGAGGTCGCGAAGATGCGCGCGGCCCGTGCCCTCTGGTCGCGGATCGTCGGGCAGTTCGACCCCAAGAATCCTAAGTCGCAGTCGCTGCGCACCCATTCGCAGACCTCCGGCTGGTCGCTGACCGCGCAGGACGTCTTCAACAACGTCGCCCGCACCTGCATCGAGGCGATGGCGGCGTCGGCCGGACACACGCAGTCGCTGCACACCAACGCCCTGGACGAGGCGCTCGCGCTGCCGACCGACTTCTCCGCCCGGATCGCGCGCAACACCCAGCTGCTGCTGCAGCAGGAGGGCGGCGCCGGCGACATCATCGACCCGTGGGGTGGCTCGTACTACGTCGAGCGGCTCACCCAGGAGCTCGCGGAGAAGGCGTGGGCGCACATCCAGGAGGTCGAGGAGGCCGGCGGCATGGCCAAGGCCATCGACGCGGGCATTCCCAAGCTGCGCATCGAGGAGGCGGCTGCCCGCACCCAGGCCCGCATCGACTCCGGCAAGCAGGTCGTGGTCGGCGTCAACACCTTCGTACCGAGCAAGGACCAGGACGTCGAGGTCCTCAAGATCGACAACGCCAGCGTGCGCGCGCAGCAGATCGCCAAGCTGGAGAAACTGCGCGCGGAGCGGGACGACGCCGAGGTGCAGCGCACCCTCGAGGCCCTCACCAAGGCCGCCGGCACCAAGGCGAAGTCGACAGAGATGGACTCGAACCTGCTGGCGCTGGCGATTGACGCGGCCCGCGCGAAGGCGACCGTCGGCGAGATCAGCGACGCGCTGGAGAAGGTGTTCGGGCGGCACACCGCCGTCATCCGTACCATCTCGGGTGTGTACCGACAGGAAGCATCCGGGGCGAAGAACCTGGACGCCGTGCTGGCCGCGACCGACCGGTTCGCCGAGGAAGAGGGACGCCGTCCGCGCATCCTGGTCGCCAAGATGGGCCAGGACGGCCACGACCGCGGCCAGAAGGTGATCGTGTCGGCCTTTGCCGACATAGGCTTCGACGTCGATGTCGGCCCGCTGTTCGCCACGCCCGAGGAGGTCGCCCAGCAGGCGGTCGACGCCGACGTGCACATCGTCGGGGTGTCCTCCCTCGCCGCCGGCCACCTGACCCTGGTGCCGGCGCTGCGGGAGGCGCTGCAGAAGCTCGGCCGCGAGGACATCATGGTCGTGGTCGGCGGTGTCATCCCACCGGCCGATGTCCCGACGCTGCTGGAGATGGGCGCGGCCGCGGTCTTCCCGCCCGGCACCGTCATTGCCGACAGCGCTCTCGGCCTGATTGAGAACCTGGCCAAGCAGCTCGGCCACGAAGCGGCCTGATGGCCCACTGGCGCCATGATCCCGAAGCGGTCGCCCAGTCGGTAAGCCAGGGCGACCGCTCGGCCATCGCCCAGTCGATCACCGCGATCGAGTCGACCAACCCCAAGCACCGTCCGCTCGCGCGACGACTGCTCGACGCGCTGAGGACGCCCGATGAGCCGACGATCCGGGTCGGGATCTCCGGCGTTCCAGGCGTCGGCAAGTCGACGTTCATCGAGAGCTTCGGACGGATGCTCACCGACGATGGCCACCGCGTCGGCGTCCTGGCCGTCGACCCGTCCAGCATGCGCACCGGCGGGTCGGTGCTGGGCGACAAAACCCGGATGCCCGAGCTCTCGGTGAACCCGAACGCCTTCGTGCGCCCCTCCCCCTCCTCCGGCACGCTTGGCGGAGTCGCCAAGTCGACCTCGCAGGCGATGCGGATCCTCGAGGCCGCCGGGTACGACGTGATCCTGGTCGAGACCGTCGGGGTCGGGCAGTCCGAGACGACGGTGGCGACCATGGTCGACACCTTCTTGTTCCTTGGCCTCGCCCGCACCGGCGACCAGCTGCAGGGCATCAAGAAGGGCGTGCTGGAGATCGCTGACATCGTGGCGATCAACAAGGCGGACGGCGAGCACGAGCGCGCAGCCAAGGCCGCCGCGCGAGAGCTGCAGGCCGCGCTGCGCATGGTCTACACCGGCCACGACGGCTGGGTCCCACCCGTGCTCACCTGCTCCGGTCTGACCGGCCTGCGCATCGACGAGGTGTGGGAGGCGATCGGTCGGCATCGCGACGATCTCGGCGAAGCAGGTCTGCTGGCCAAGCGCCACCAGCAAGAGTGGGAACTGACCTGGAAGTTGGTCCGCGCCGAGCTCGAGGACCGGCTGGCCCGCAACAAGGCGGTGCGCGCGCTCCGGAACGACCTCAAGCGGCAGGTGTTCGACGGCGATATCGCCGCGGCCGAGGCGGCCGACGAGATCCTGCGCGCCTTCGACCGCTAGAAGTCCGCAGCCGGACGACCCACACTCGAAACATAAGGCCGATAGGGTGGTCGCATGGCTTCGAAGACGACAGGAGACCTGTTCGAGGGCTATCGGCGCGGTGGCCGCAGCCAAGGACAGGCGTGGGACGAGATGTTCGACGTCCACGGCAAGCCACGTCCGGAATACCGCGAGATCCTGGTCGCTCTCGATCAGATGACGCAGACCGAGTTCCGCGAGCGCACCGATGCGCTCGCGAGTTCCTATCTGGCCCAGGGCATCACTTTCGACTTCGCTGGCGAGGAAGCCCCGATGCCGCTGGATGCGGTCCCCCGGATCATCTCGCCCCCCGAGTGGGGCTACCTCGAATCGGGCGTCGCGCAGCGAGTGCGGGTCCTGGAGGCGTTCCTGGAGGACATCTACGGTCCTGGCCGGTGCATCAAGGACGGCGTCATCCCTGCGAAGCTGATCAGCAGCTCGGCCCACTATCATCGCCAGGCCGCCGACATCGAGCCACCGAACGGCGTCCGCGTGGTGGTCGCCGGCATCGACGTCATCCGTGACGAAGCTGGCCTGTGGCGCGTCCTCGAGGACAACGTACGGGTGCCCTCCGGGGTCTCGTACGTGATCTCCAACCGCAGGGTCATGGGCCAGACCCTGCCAGAGCTGTTCTTCAAGATGACGGTGCGGGCGGTGGGCGACTATCCGCACCGGCTGCTCGCGGCACTGCGGGCCAGCGCCCCTAATGGCGTCGACGATCCCACCGTCGTCGTGCTCACCCCCGGCGTCTACAACTCCGCGTACTACGAGCACACCCTGCTGGCACGGTTGATGGGCGTCGAGCTGGTAGAGGGTCGCGACCTGTTCTGCACCGGCGGCCGGGTCTACATGCACACCACGGCGGGCCCCCAGCGCGTCGACGTCATCTACCGGCGGGTGGACGACGAGTTCCTCGACCCGCTGCAGTTCCGCCCCGACTCGGTGCTCGGCGCGCCCGGCCTGGTCGAGGCGGCGCGACGCGGCAACGTCACGCTCGCCAACGCGATCGGCAACGGTGTCGCCGACGACAAGCTGGTCTACACCTATATGCCCGATCTGATGGACTACTTCCTCGGCGAGAAGCCGATCCTGCCGAACGTCGACACATGGCGCCTCGAGGAGCCGGGCGCCCTCGAGGAGGTCCTCGACCGCCTCCACGAGCTCGCGGTCAAGCCGGTGGACGGGTCCGGGGGTAAGGGGCTGGTGATCGGCCCGCACGCGACCAAGGACGAGCTCGAGGAGCTACGCAAGACACTGCTGCGCGACCCGCGCGGCTGGATCGCGCAGCCCGTCGTCCAACTGTCGACGATCCCGACCCTCGTCGACGAGGGCATCCGTCCACGGCATGCCGACCTGCGCCCGTTCGCCGTCAACGACGGAACCGACATCTGGGTGCTGCCAGGCGGCCTGACCCGCGTGGCGCTGCCCGAAGGCCGGCTCGTCGTGAACTCCAGCCAGGGCGGCGGCACCAAGGACACCTGGGTACTGGGACGGCACGCCGACGAGGTCGAGCAAAAGGAAGCACTCGAGACCGCGCTCGAGCCAGAGGACCGCGCAGTTTCGGAGGAGCCGGTCGACGACGAGCTGTCCGAGGAGCGGCCCGCCGTCCAGGAGGAGGACCTCAAGCCGCTGGTGATCCATCCGGCGGCCACCGGCCGCTTCGACGCCGACGAGAGCGAGCAGGAACAACAGCAGCAGCAACAACAGCAACAGCAGGCCCGCGTCGAGGGAGGTAGCTCGTGCTGAGCCGGATCGCCGAGTCGCTGTTCTGGATCGGCCGCTACATCGAGCGGGCCGACTCCACGGCCCGGATCCTGGACATCCACCTGCAGCTGCTGCTGGAGGACAGCGGTGTCTCCGAGGACCAGGCCTGCCGATCGCTGATGGTCGTGCTCGGCAGCCCGGTCGAGGACGACATGCTCGTGACCGGGCAGCACGTGATCGACAAGCTCACGCTCGACGCGAACCATCCGGGATCGATCGCGCACTCCCTGCTGTCCGCTCGCGAGAACGCGCGGCGGGCCCGCGAGATCATCGCCAGCGACGTCTGGGAGTGCATGAACACCACCCAGATGCGCATGCCGCGCCGGCTGTCGGCCGAGCAGTCGCACAAGCACTACGGGTGGGTCCGCGACCGTACAGCGATGACGATCGGGATGATCGAGTCTGCCACGAGCCGCGATGAGACCTGGCAGTTTTTCACGCTCGGCCGTTCGCTGGAGCGGGCCGACATGACTGCGCGGATGGTCGCGACCCGAATGCTGCCGACTCGGCCGTCGTGGACGACGATCCTGTGGTCCTGTGGCGCGTACGAGGCTTATCTGCGCACCTATCGCGGCGCGCCGAAGACGTCGTCCGCCGCGGAGTTCCTAATTCTCGACCGGCTGTTTCCCCGCTCCGCGCTGTACTCGCTGCGGCTGGCCGAGGACTGCCTGCGCCGGATCGACCCGACGGTCGAACGCGCCGGGGTCAACGACCCCGCGGCACGCCAGGTCGGCAACCTCCGCAACCGGCTGGAGTACCTGGAGACCGACGAGCTCGTGAACAACCTGCACGACTACGTCGATCAGATCCAGACCGCCGCCGCCACGATCTCCGAGGCGATCCAACGGCGGTACTTCCAGAGCTACGCACCGGAGTGGACGGGAGATCGCGCATGAGGCGGCTACGAATCAAGCACCAGACCGGCTTCCACTACCCCGCCGTGGTGAGCGCGTCGTACAACGAGGCGCGGATGCAGCCGATGGACACCCAGCGGCAGTACCTGCTGCACTCGCGGATCGAGATCAATCCGCTGACCTCTCGCGACTCGTTCATCGACTACTGGGGCACCCGCGTGACGGCATTCGAGATCCTGGAGCAGCACGAGGAGCTCACCCTCTCCGCCGAGAGCCTGATCGAGATCCAGCCACGCGAGCACGACCCGGGCGACCTGACGTGGGAGGACCTGGACGGCATCGGCGATCGGTCGGTGGAGCTGTCCGACCAGCTGTTCGCGACCGTGCACACCACACCGACCGAGCCGATCGTCACCCTGGCCGAGGAGGTGCGAGCACGGGCGGCCACTCCTGCCCTTGCTGCCCGTGAGATCTGCGACGCGATCGCCGACGAGATCGAGTACGTCCGTGGCGCCACCCATGTCGCCTCCACCGCTGCTGAGGTTTGGGAGCACAAGAAGGGCGTCTGCCAGGACATCGCCCACGTCGCGGTCTCGGCTCTGCGCTCGATCGGGATTCCGGCTCGCTATGTATCGGGCTACGTGCAACCGACCTCGTCGTTCGAGGTCGGTCAGGAGCTCTCCGGCGAGTCCCACGCGTGGATCGAGTGGTACGCTGGCGACTGGACGGGATACGACCCCACCAACTCGCTGGAGATCAACGACTCGCACGTCATCGTCGGACGTGGCCGCGACTACGCGGACGTGGCACCGCTACGCGGAATCTACGCAGGAAAGCCTGGCGCGGACCTCTTCGTCGAGGTCTCGATGACCCGGGAGATCTAGGCTCTCGCTGGAAAGACGGTTCAGCGTCACCGCATGACGGAGTCTGTGTCGAACCGCTGCGCACGGTGACCAGTAGGTCAAAACTAATGCAGTTAGATGTCGTCGCGATTCGCTCGCTGCGACTAGAGTGGAGATGCGGAAGCAATCCGCGTCATGTCCCGACGCCCCCCGGGAGTTGTTGTAGCAATGCCACGTCCGTCGTCCCCTCTCATCAGCCGCGAGATCGCCGTCACCACCAGCCTGAAGATCATCGCGGATGACGGGTTCGACGGGTTCAGCCTGCCGCGGCTGGCGCAGGCGCTCGGCGTCCGCGCTCCGTCGCTCTACCATCACTTTAACGACAAGGCAGAGCTGCTTACCGAGGTCGCGAAGCACGTCCTGGCGTCGATCCCGGTCCCCGAGTACGACGAGAACGAGCACGTGTTCGAATGGCTCGTCACGCTGTGCTGCAGCGCCAGAAGCACTATTCTGAGTCATCGCAAGGCCGCCGACGTCGTCCTTCGCTATCTGCCTCGTGAGTCGCTGCTGGAGATGCAGGAGCGTATCGCCGAGTACCTGGACGCGGACGACGTGCCCACCGATCGGCAGGTCCTCATCATCGACGGGCTACAGCGGATCATCTTCGGCGGCACTGCTGCTGAAGCCCAGTTTCCGGCCGCACCTCGCACCCGCGTCATCCCGGGGGTCACGGCCCGCAAGCAGCCGTACTTGAAGGCGGCACTTGCCGCCAACCCGTATGGTCAGGCCGAGCTGTTCGAGGAGTCCGTACGCTGCTTCCTGGCGGCCGCCCTCGAGCCGGCAGCCTGACCTATCGGCCGTGCCGTCGATATAGCGGGCCGCGCACCACTACGACCATCGATCACGGCTGTGTACCACCACGGTCGTCGATTGCGGCCGCAGGCCGCTAGATACGCCGCAGGACGACAATCTCCGCAAGCAGCGACGGACAGCCGCGATCGATGCTGACGCACGTAGGCTGGGCGGATGGCGAGATTCGAACCGCGGCGACCGCATGGTCCCCGGGATCCCAATGACGGCTGGGCGACTGGTCCGCGGGGGCGATTCTGGGGGCGCGGTGGCGCAGCCGGCCTGCTCGCGCATGATCCAACGCGGGGAATCCTGCTGCAACACCGGGTCGCCTGGAGCGATCAAGGCGGAACCTGGGGTCTCCCAGGCGGAGCGAGGCACGTTGGCGAAAGCGCTATCGACGGCGCTCTGCGCGAGGCACGTGAGGAAGCCGGTGTGCCGGACGGCGGGATGAGCCTGCGGTTCACCTTCACCTTCGACGTCGGCTATTGGAGCTATACGACGGTCGCCGTGAACGTCGACGAGCCGTTCGAGGCCCAGATCACCGATCCCGAGAGCGTAGAACTCCGTTGGGTCGCCCTCGACGAGGTCGACGATCTACCCCTCCACCCCGGATTCGGCAACGCCTGGCCATCGATGCACCAGCGGCTCTTGCGACCCACGGTCCTGGTCGTGGACGCCGCCAACGTCATCGGTTCGCGTCCTGACGGCTGGTGGCACGACCGCTCCGGGGCTGCAGAGCAGCTCCTTGGCCGACTCACCGGACTGCTGGACGTCGGCGTCCCCGGCCACTGGTTCGGCTCCGACGATTCATGGCGTCTCTGGCCGACACTCAGCGTCGTCCTCGAAGGCCAGGCAAAGCAGGCAACGATCCCCGGCGAGACAACCATCTCGGTCGTCCGTGCCGAGCGGGACGGCGACAGCGCGATCGTCGATCACGTGGCCCGACTCGGTGAGCAGGACGTGGCGGTGGTAACCGCCGACCGCGACCTCCGAGCCCGTGTGCAGCGCCACGGCGCCCGAACCATCGGGCCCGCCACGCTGCACCGCGCCCTCGAGGACCAGCCGGGCAGGTCTGGGGACGAGGACCGGTAGGGCGGGCCGGGCTCGAACCGGCGACCGATGGATTATGAGTCCACTGCTCTGACCAACTGAGCTACCGCCCCATCGCGACCGGACACCCCGCGTCGCGCGCACCTATTCTGCCAGCCGAGTTGGCCACCCTGCCGCCGGTAGTCCGTCGGCCGCTGCAATCGATCAGTGGGATGCGAACATCGGCGTCCCGCTACGTCTCTAGCGGCCTCCGGCCGCCATCGACGACCGTGTGTCAATCACGCCTGCCGGAACTGCTCGCGTGGAGGCGCCGCTTGGCAGGGTCGTCGACCAGCGCCGCAGGCGCGTGGAGACGCCGCAGGGTGCTGGTTCACGCAACCACGCGCCTGCTGGTGCAGGTTGGCCAGTGTCGAGAGGTGAGGGGCCGGTAGCAGATGAGGCGGACGAGGGCCGGGGCTGGGGCGTCGGTTGTCCACAGACCGGTGGTTGTCCACAGATGCGCCCGGATCGGTTTTCTTGTCGGCGGGATTGTCGGTGCTGGTCCGTAGCGTGTGTGTCATGGATCTCAGGCAGGACGGCGAAGTAGCGGTCACGCTCGCGGACGATGTGCGTCCGATCGAGTCGCTGCGCGCTGCCCTGGAGTGTCTGGGATCGCTGGCCGGCGCGGACGCCGATGGGCGACTTGCTCAGGTGAGTGATGCCGGGTTGATCGACCTGCTACAGGCCTACCGGCAACTGCGGGCGGTGCTCGCTGCCGGTGAGGCACGCGTCCAGGTCGCGTTCGATGCTTCCCAGCGTGCCGCGGCCGAGCAGCGCGGGGTGCCGAGGGCCGAGCGCGGGAGGGGGATCGCTGATCAGATCGCGCTGGCGCGTGGGGTGAGTGCGCACCGCGCCGCGAACGACCTGGCTCTTGCCAAGGGTCTGGTGGGCGAGCTGCCCCAGACCATGGGCCGGTTAGCGTGCGGCGCGGTCAGTGAGGGTGTGGCGCTGGCGGTGGCGAAGGAAACGGTGTGCCTGATGCCGCAGGACCGCGCGATCGTCGACGAACGCCTCGCGCCCAGGCTGGCCGCGGGCACGAGTGCTCGCCGCGCCGCGGCAATCGCTCGCGCTGAGGCCGCCCGAGTGGATGCCGCGTCGGTAACGCGGCGGATCGCGATGGCGCACAAGGACCGCACCGTGACCACCCGCCCGGCACCGGATGCGATGCTGTACCTGACCGGCTTGTTGCCGGTGAAGGAGGGCGTGGCGGCCTACGCCTCCCTCGCGAAGCACGCGGACGCGCAGAAAGCGGCCGGCGACCCCCGCTCACGCGGGCAGATCATGGCCGACGAGTTATTCGCCCGCCTCACCGGGATCAGTGATGCCGACCTGGTCCCGGTCGAGATCCAGCTGGTGATGCCCGCCGAAGCCCTTCTCGAGCCTGACCCCAGCACCCAGCCCACCGCGGACATCGAGCCCGCGGTGCCGGGTGAGTACGTCGCGCCGTACGGCGCGGCGATGAGTCCGGCGCCCTGGCCGTTCGGCACCCGGACACCACCCCGCAGCCCCGAACCGACAGAACCGGCGGAGCCGGTGGGTAGGTGCGGGGAGCTGCCGGGACGAATCGGGGAGCACGTCATCCCCGCGCCCCTGGCCCGCCAGATCGCGCTGATCACCGACGAGAAGGCCAGGCGGTGGATCCGCCGCGTGTTCACCGACCCGGTCTCCGGTCAGGTCCGCCAGGTCGACGAACGCCGCCGCTCCTTCACCGGAGCACTGCGGCACGCCATCCAGGTCCGCGACCAGGCCTGCCGCGTCTGCGGCGCCCCGATCCGCGACATCGACCACATCAATCCCCATGCCGCCGGTGGCGCCACGAGCTGGCTCAACGGGCAGGGGCTATGCCGGCGCTGCAACCAGACCAAGACCCTGCCCGGATGGAGAACCGGCGCCTTCGAGGTCGACGGAGCACACGTCACCGTCATCCGGACCCCGACCGGGCACCGCTACACCAGCCACCCACCCCCACCGCTCCTCATCACACCCGACCGGCCGAGAGCCGAGACAGTCGCCACGAGCGGTGAACGTGCCCGAGGGTCCGCACCGCCCGGCATCGAACAGCGACTCGCGAAAGCCATCGACGCCATTCGGCCGCCCGGGCCTGACCAGAGCCGCCTAAGCAGCTGACGCGATGCTGTTCTCGGTGCCGGCAACCTTGTGGCCCCGGGGCATCTCCACTGCGACGTCAGAGCCCCCGGTATATGGCGCCCCCGGGTGCGGAGAATGCTGAAGCCCACGCCAACAATTACGCTCCCACGTGGGGTTTTGGTGGCTTTAAGAACCCGCAAGCGATTCGAGATGCTAGACACCTCGAAGCGCTCGCGGGTTCTCTCAGTCTTGCATGCCTAAGCGGAACAACCATCTGTCGGCTCGCCGTCGTCCGCGAGTTGCTCGCCGAAATCTTCCCTCGCGAGCGCGCCGCACGCCGCCAGCGCCAGGTAGATGGCAATGCCAGCGACAACTGGCGCCCACGGCGCCGCCGGTGCCGCGAGAAGCCCGAGCCCGCTCGCCGCCGCCAGCCTTTGGTCCGTGTTGTAGTTGGCCACTCGTCGCGCGTCATCCGCGACGATGCCGGCAGCGCCGAAGAGAGCAGCGACGTAACGAAAAACGATCCCGTATGCGACGAGGACATTCGCCCAAGCCTCGTCCTTTTCTACGTCTCGATCAATGTTACTGACCCAGCCATCGTCGGAGACCTCTATGCCCTCGCCACCGATGTCCCTGTGGATCTGCTGCCGAAGGGATTCGAAGGCTACCTCAGCGTTGGAAATGACCTCGGTCAAAGAGGGGTGGGTAGCCACGCTCGACAAGATGTCGCGCGCGATCGGGACTGCGGCGCCGGCCATGTTCGCGTACACAGCCTTGAGCGCGGCTTCGGGGACGACCGAATTGGCAAGCTTCGACACGTCGACCTGCCATTGACGGGCGTTAACAACGAGGGACTGCTGGAGCGCAACACTGGCGGCTTCGGCAGCCTGGTTAGCAGCCTTCGCACTCAACCGCAGGAGGTCCGGCGGGATGGACGCCTTACTGACGGCATCGAGCACAGCGCGGTTGAGGCTCGGGGCCGCGCTCAACGCCGCCGCGTTGAGCGCCTCGCGCGTCGCGTCCGGAATGAGGTCAAAAGGGTCCATTCGTCGCCTCCTGCACGAGACACTACTCACCCAGTGCTTCGCTGCGCTTCGAGACTCGACCAACGCCGAGAGATCCCCGGGGATGACGGCCTCTTGACGCCTTCTCGACCTGGAGAACGACGAAGCCCAGGCGAGCCGATAGAGGCTCTGACCTGGGCTTTTGGCGGCTCCCCTACTTGGACTCGAACCAAGAACCCTTCGATTAACAGTCGAATGCTCTGCCAATTGAGCTATAGGGGACCGTATCGGGAACCGACCGACAAACAATACCTCAGACGACTAGGGTGGAGAACAGCAACCCCGCCAGAGATGACCAGCATCACGAGAGAAGGTCGAAAATCATGCGCAAGCTGTTCCTGCTCGCCGCCGTTGCCGCGGGCTACGTACTTGGAGCAAAAGCCGGTCGCCAGCGTTACGAGCAGATCAAGCGTCTGTCGCGCCAGGTGAAGGACAACCCCAAGGTCCAGGGCGTCGCCGGAATGCTCGAGGCGCAGGCCGAGACCGTCGTGGACACCGTCAAGTCCAAGGTCGCCGGGGGCGGGTACCCAACCTCAGAGATCGACGAGATCAAGGCCAACCCCGGTACGACGGTCTAGATACACCACCCCAAAGCCCCGCTGGCGCTGGCCGGCGGGGCTTTGTCATCCCGTTCCACGCAGCTAGGTTCGAGGCGCCGAGTCCCAGGTCACAGATGAAAGACGCTGCGCCCATGAAGAAGATCGGAAGCGGCTGGCCTCCCCGCTGTCAGAGATCAGTCGGGGTGTTCTCACGGCGGATCTGCTCCAGCGCCGACTCGGCCATCGCCCGCTCCTCGTGAGAGAGCACCCTGGGCCGGTCGAGGCGGTACTGCCACAGCAGACCATCCTGGCCGGCGACCCGGCGCCCTACGAACCGGACGCCGCCCACAATCGGCTGGTGCTCGGTCACCGCCACGCTGTTCTGCACCCGCTTCCGCAAGATGACGGGGATCCCACCGGGTTCGTCGAACTCGAGCTGCCAAGGCCTCTCATCGACGATCTCGCTGCCCTCGGCCGGCTTGGCCTCTATCACGGTCAGCTTGCGATCGGCCCAGGTCGCCTTCGTGACGGTGTGCCACGGCACTAGGCGGTGTGCACGTTCACCCGTGACATGCAGACCCCGAGGCGTCGCCACGAGCACCTGGCCGGTGACCGCCTCGGCCCACGCCAGCTCCCGCTCCTCCGGCTCCAGATAGCGCTTGGCGGACACCGGAACCGGCGGACGCCGGGAGAACAGCTTCTTCAGGATCCCCATCACGGCCCTCCCGCCGCCTGCTCGCGCAGCCCACGCGCCAGCTGCTCCATCGTCGCCAGCTCACCGAATGTGCGCCGATAGGTCGCGTCGTCCTCCAGTGGGTTGATCCGCTGCAACCGCGACTTGATCTGCCTGATCTGCTCGGAAACCCGCGGCAGCTGCAGAGCGGCGATCACCGACGTCACATACCGGTGGTCGGGGGCCTCCCCAGGCACTCGCAACGGCTCGACCGCGAGTTCGTGCAGCAGGCTCACGAGCACTGCCGCGTCCTCTCCCCGCACAGTCTCGGCGATCTGGCCGACCCAGGCCTGGCCGTTCGGCGCCGCGGCGACCCCGCCGGCAGCCTCGATGTGCCTGCGCAGCGCCGCGTACGCCGGGACCCGATACAGCTCCTCGGTGGCGGCGTCCAGTGACGGACCGACGATCGCCGGCGCCTGCAGCGCCAGCTTCAGGGACTCGCGCTCGGCGCGCGCCGCCGGGTCATCCGGCCGTGGCCGCGCCATCCCGGCCCGCTCTGCCGGCGCCTCAGGCTCGCGGGCGACCCGTCGCTGCCTAGGATGCTGGTGATCCGGGCGCCACGCCCGCACCCGTGCCACCACCCGGTTCGGGTCGTCCACCCCGATCAACCCGGCGAGCCGGCGCGCGTACTCCGTACGCAGCGCGACGTCCTTGATCTGTGCAACCAGTGGGATCGTCTCGTCCAGGGCGGCCACTCGCCCCTCGACCGTGTCGAGATCATGCAGCCGCAGCCGAGACGTGATGGCGAACTCGACCAGCGGCTGGCGTCGCGCGATCAGGTCGCGGACGGCGGCGTCGCCGACGTCCTGCCGGAGCTCGCACGGGTCGCGACCGTCCTGCTCGACCGCGACGAAGGTCTGTGCGGTGAACTTCTGGTCGTCGGCGAACGCCTTCAACGCGGCCTTCTGGCCTGCCTCGTCGCCGTCGAAGACGAAGATGACCTCGCCGCGGAACACGTCGCTGTCCATCAGCAGCTGCCGGATCACCGAGATGTGCTCCGACCCGAAGGACGTGCCGCACGAGGCGACCGCGGTCGGCACGCCGGCGAGATGGCACGCCATCACGTCCGTGTAGCCCTCGACGACCACTACCTGGCGGCTCTTCGCGATCTCGCGACGCGCCTTCTCGATGCCGAACAGCACGGTACTCTTCTTGTACAGCGGCGTTTCCGAGGTGTTGAGATACTTCGCCTCGCTCGGGTCGTCGTCGAAGAGTCGACGAGCACCGAAACCGATCGGATCTCCGTGTCGGTCGAAGATCGGCCACATCAGCCGCTTACGGAAGCGGTCGATCAGCGTCCCCCGTGACGAGCGGCGCGCCAGGTCGGCCATCAGCAGCTCCTTCTCGCTGAAGCCCTTCTGCCGTAAATGCCTCACCAGCAGGTCCCAGCCGTCCGGGGCGAACCCGCACGAGAAGTCGGCGGCGGCCTGCTGGCCGAAACCGCGCTCTGCAAGGAATGCGCGGGCCGTCGCAGCCGCGCCCGGCGCCGACAGCTGCTCGCGGTAGAAGTCGACCGCCGCCCTGTTCGCCGCCACGAGACGCTGCCGCATCCCCGGCTGACGCTGCCCGCCGGCGGGGCCACCGCTGCTCTCGTAACGCAGTTGGATGCCGACCCGGTCCGCGAGCTGCTCGACCGCCTCGGCGAACCCGACGTGATCGATCTTCTGAACGAACGAGATGACGTCGCCCGACTCCCCGCACCCGAAGCAGTAGAAGAACCCGCGGCCCGGAGAGACGCTGAACGAGGGAGTCTTCTCGTCGTGGAAGGGGCACAGTCCCTTCAGGTTGCCGCCGCCCGCATTACGCAGCGTGACGTACTCCCCAATGACATCTGCGATCCCGGCGCGCTCACGCACCTCCTGGATGTCCTCGTTGCGGATCAGACCAGCCATGGATCAGTCGTCCCCGCACAGCCGGTTGCGCCACAGCACGGCGCTCTTGTCGGTGAGCTCGGCGACCTGGTCGATGATCGCGCGCAACCGAGCGCCGTCGTCGCTCGCGGCCGCGTACGCATCGGCATGCTGATCGACCAGCTCCTCCGGTCGCTCACGCAGCGCCGCCACGAGGTCCTTCAGCACCGACCGCTGCCACCGTTGCAGCTCCGCGGCTCCTTCGCGCTCCATCACATAGCGGACGGCGGTCGCCTTCAGCAGCGCGCACTCGGCAGCAACGACGTCCGGGATCACCAGCGACGCGTGGTAACGGGTCAACGGCGCCTCGCCGTACTCGCGACGGGTCGCCTCGATCGCCGCGGCACTGAAGCGACCGAGCAACTCGCTGGTCGCGCGCTTGAGCGCGACCCGGCCACGCCGGGAGGACCCGACCTCTGCGCCATACGCCGCGACGTCCTGCACGACCGGCAGCGCGAGCAGGTCGCTGAGCACGCTCTGCAGGCCGGCGGGATCGGCCGCTACAAACGATCCCGCCGCGATCGCGCACACCACGGCCGCCTCCTCCGGGTCGGCCAGACGGGACAGGTCGAGCAGGCCGGTGATCGCGCCGTCCTCCACATCATGGACGGAGTAGGCGATGTCGTCTGCCCAGTCCATCACCTGGGCCTCCATGCAGGGCCGCTGGTGATCGATCCCGGCGCGCGCCCATTCGAAGGTCGGCAGGTCGTCGGCGTACACGCCGAACTTGCGCACCCCGGCCCGCCTCGGCCAGGGGTACTTGCAGGTCGAGTCCAGCACCGCCCGGGTCAGGTTCAGGCCCGCATTGATCTCGCCGGCCAGCACCTTCGACTCGAGCCGGGCGACAACGCGGAGCGTCTGCGCATTGCCCTCGAACCCCCCGCATTCGTCCGAGACCTCGTCGAGGGCACGCTCCCCGTTGTGACCGAACGGCGGATGACCGAGGTCGTGTGCCAGGCCTGCGGCGTCGGTGATGTCCGGGTCCAGACCGAGCGCGGCCCCCATCTCCCTGGCGATCTGCGCGACCTCGAGAGAGTGGGTCAGCCGGGTGCGCGGGAAGTCGTCCTCGCCCGGTACGACGACCTGGGTCTTGCCGGCCAGCCGACGCAGCGCCGAGGAGTGCAGGATCCGGGCGCGGTCGCGGGCGAACTCGGAGCGGACGGCGCCCTCTCCCCCGGCGAAGTAGCTCGACTTGCCCGGTTCGCGAACGAAGCGCTGCGTGTCTGCTGCGGTGTAGCTCATGAGATCGACATCCCCGACTCGCCCGAGTCACCCAACACGCCGTAGTACAGCAAGGCACCGGTCTCGCGGACGATGTACTCGAGCTGGGTGCGGCGGGTCTGGACCGCCGGCCCGGCGCGGGGCGGTGATCCATAGACCACGATGCCCTGATCGGCGATCATCGTCTTGGCACGCAGGATGTGCGGCGGATCGGTGACGACAAGAGCGTCGTTCCAGCCGCGGTCGGCGAAGACCGGGCCGAGAGCCTCAGCGCTGGTCAGCGTGTTGCTGCCGGACTCGACAGCCAGGACGGCGGACTCGGGTACGTCCCCCTGCTCGACGAGCCACTTCTTGCCGGCGGAGGCCTCGGTGAACTGATCCCCGGCGCGGTTGCCGCCGACGGTCACGATGGTGTCGGCATAGCCATCGCGCCACAGGTCAAGAGCGTGCTGCAGCCGCCATTGAAAGACTGCCGACGGCTCACCGTTGTACTGCGCGGCTCCCAGCACGATGATCACATCGGCGGGCTGGTCGTCAGTCTCACGCGCGACCTTCCAGACGCTGTAGGCAACAGCGAGCACCCCGAGCACGCTGCCGAGCAGCAGACCGGCGCCGAGGCGTACGAAAAGCTTGCCGATCACGCTGCTGCCTTGCTCACGACGACGAGGGACGCCCGCCAGTGTATGGGCGCCGGACAACGTGTGCGCTCAGCCACCGGAGACGTCTACCTCGGCTCCGAAGGGCACCGCGCAGCTGTCACGATCCGCCAGCCAGCCCTCGGGCAGTGTGACCTTCCGAGTGCCGGTCGACCGCCCACGCGCTAGCCCCAGGATGCTCTCCGGGTAGGGCTGGTCGCCGTGAACCTGCAGCAGACCGTCGAGCAGGTCGTCGAGTCGGGCGAGCGAGTCGATCAGGCCGAGCTGCTGGCGCAGCTCGGAGCCCACCCGGAATCCCTTCAGATACCAGGCCACGTGCTTGCGAAAGTCGCGGCAGGCACGGATCTCCCCGAGATCCTCGGCCATGTAGGCCGCATGCTGGCGCATCGTGTCCGCCACCTCGGACAGCGCGGGCCGCACCCGCTCTGGCCGGCCGGCGAACGCGTTGGCGAGGTCGGCGAACAGCCAGGGACGGCCCAGGCAACCGCGCCCGACCACCACCCCGGCGCAGCCGGTCTGCGCCACCATCGCGATCGCGTCGTCCGCCTCCCAGATGTCGCCGTTGCCCAGCACGGGGACGTCGAGCTCCTCGACCAGCATCGTGATCGCGTTCCAGTCCGCAGTGCCGCCATACATCTGCGCCGCCGTACGGCCGTGCAGCGCGACCGCGTCGATCCCCTCCTCTTGTGCCGCGCGGCCGGCCTCGAGGAAGGTGAGGTGTTCCTCGTCGATGCCCATCCGCATCTTCACCGTGACGGGCACCCGGCCGTCGGCCGCGGTGACCGCAGATCCGACGATGGCCCGGAACAGGTTTCGTCGCCACGGGAGAGCCGCGCCCCCACCCTTGCGGGTCACCTTCGGGACCGGGCAGCCCATGTTGAGATCGATGTGGTCGGCGCGATCCTCCTCGAGGAGAATCCGCACCGCCTCGCCGACGATCTGCGGATCGACCGCGTAGAGCTGGACCGAACGCGGCGTCTCGCTCTCGTGGAAGCGCAGCATGTCCATGGTCAGCGGGGTGCGCTCGACGAGCGCCCGGGAGGTGATCATCTCCGAGACGTACAGGCCCGCGCCGTACTGGCGGCACACCCTCCGGTACGCGCTGGTGGTGATGCCGGCCATCGGCGCGAGCACCACAGGTGGGTCGACCGGGATCGTCCCGAAACGCAGCCCGCTCATCGCATCCACGTCAACTTCTCGCCGCCGTCTCGCCACTGAACGCCGCGGACGCCGAGCTCCTTCGGGATCAGGTAGAAGGCATGGCCGGCGATGGTCTCCTCCGGCCTCACCATCCCGTCACGGAAGCCCGGGTGCGTCTCGACCTCGGCGGGCGCCGAGAGGTGGATTCCGTCGTCGCTGTCGATCAGGCAGAGCCCGCGCGCGGGAACGCACTCGACGGGCTCGTCGCCCTTGTTGGTGAACAGGGCGCCGACGATGGCCGAGGCGTAGCCATCCGGGATCGTCAGGCCGGCGTCGATGAACACGTCGTCGGCGGGTACTCGATAGACAGCACGCGCCATCCGGCGCGCAAAAGCTGCCGTCGCCCTCGAGCGTCTCGCCGACCTTCCCCGACCGCGGGGCGATCAGCTCGTCGTTGGTGAACACGCCGCTGGGCTCGCTCACGCCGTCCGGCCCGCGGCGAGGCCGAGGGGGCCAGTCGTGCTCGGCCGGCGGGGCGGACGTTGCGTGGGCCTGCCGGCGATGGAGGGCCGTACCCAGGAGGCGGGCCCTGAGGCGGGCCGTAGCCCGGCGGCGAACCAGGCGGTGGCCCATAGCCCGGCGGCGGGCCGTAGCCGAGGTGGACCGTAGCCCGGGGTGGGCCGGGAGGTCTCGGGTGCCCAGGCGGCGGCCCCTGGGCAGGCCATACCCCGGCGGAGGGCCGTAACCGGGTGGCGGGCCCTGAGGCGGGCCATACCCCGGCGGAGGGCCGTACCCGGGGGCGGTCCTGGTAGCGGACCACGACCCGGAGGCGGGCCCGGCGGCGGACCGTAGCCCGGCGGCGGACCGTAGGTCATCGTCGCTCCCCTCCTCCGTGTCCTGGTGTCGTCCTTCGTCCCTACGCCCCGGTGAGCCTCGGGGCCAGATATGCCGGCAATGCGTCGATGCCGACCCGCTCCTGGCGCATGGTGTCGCGCTCGCGAACGGTGACCGCGTCGTCCTCCAGCGAGTCGAAGTCGACGGTGATGCAGAAGGGCGTTCCGATCTCGTCCTGGCGGCGGTAGCGGCGGCCGATCGCGCCGGCGTCATCGAAGTCGATGTTCCAGCTCTGCCGCAGCTTGGCTGCGACATCTCGCGCCTTGGGTGACAGATCTGCGTTGCGCGACAACGGCAGCACGGCGGCCTTCAGGGGGGCCAGCCGCGGGTCGAGGCGCAGCACAGTGCGGACGTCGACGCCGCCCTTCGTGTTGGGCGCCTCGTCCTCGGCGTACGCGTCGACGAGGAAGGTCATCAGCGAGCGTGACAGGCCGGCCGCGGGCTCGATGACGTACGGCGTGTAACGCTCACCGGAGTTCGGGTCGTGAAACTCCAGCGCGGTCCCCGAGTGCTTGGTATGACTCGACAGGTCGAAGTCGGTGCGGTTCGCGATGCCCTCAAGCTCGCCCCACTCCGAGCCGGTGAACTGGAATCGGTACTCGATGTCGACGGTCCGCTTGGCGTAGTGCGAGAGCTTCTCCTGCGGGTGCTCGAAATGCCGCAGGTTGTCGGGGTCGATACCGAGCTCGACATACCAGCGGGTGCGCTCGTCGATCCAGTACTGGTGCCATTCCTCGTCCTCGCCGGGCTTGACGAAGAACTCCATCTCCATCTGCTCGAACTCGCGCGTGCGGAAGATGAAGTTGCCGGGCGTGATCTCGTTGCGGAAGGACTTGCCGGTCTGCGCGATGCCGAACGGTGGCTTCTTGCGCGCGGCCTGGACGACGTTCGCGTAGTTGACGAAGATGCCCTGCGCGGTCTCCGGGCGCAGGTAGTGCAGCCCGGACTCGTCCTCGATCACACCGAGATGAGTCTTGAGCATCATCTGGAAGTCGCGCGGCTCGGTCCACCGGCCGCGGGTCCCGCAGTCCGGGCACGCGAGGAGCTCCATCGAGACCGAGTCGGGGTCGTCGATGCCGTTCTTCGCGGCATACGCCTCCTGCAGGTGGTCCTGGCGGTGCCGCTTGTGGCACTGCAGGCACTCGACCAGCGGGTCGGTGAAGGTGCCGACGTGACCGGAGGCGACCCAGGTCTCGCGCGGCAGGATGATCGAGGAGTCCAGACCGACGACATCGTCGCGGCCGTGCACCATCGACTTCCACCATTGCCGGCGGATGTTCTCCTTCAGCTCGACGCCCAGCGGCCCGTAGTCCCAGGCCGACCGGGTACCACCGTAGATCTCACCGCTCGGGAACACGAAGCCACGGCGCTTCGCGAGGCTGACGACCTGGTCGATCTTCGAGGGTGCGGGCTTGGCCACGGTGTGCTGCTCCATCCGGCTGGCGGTCGGCGGTCAAATGCTTTGGGGGGTCGGACGCCCGCGGCGTCCAACCCCCCATGCTACCGGCCCGAGCGGTGAGCCCGAGACAGAGTGCTTAGCTGAAGCTGTCCTTGTAGGACTGGCCGGCGACCTTCAGGTCGCACACCTCGAAATCGCCGTCGTCGTTCTTCTCGAGCTCCACGTCGATATCGGACGACTGCCCATCCTCCTCGATCGTCGCGACGGCGGTGGCCGTGTCACCGTCCTCCTCGACGTCGTGGACGGTGTAGTCGATCTGGGCCAGGCTTCCCCCGCCTTTCGATCCGTCTTCGTTATCGACGTCGATCGCGTCATCCAGCGACGGGCAGCTGACGGCCTGCGCGGCTGCCACATCGCCCTTGCTCGCGGCGTCCATCCAGGTCTCGGCGGCCTCCTGTGCACTGCGACCGCCACTGTTGCCCAGCACCAGCCAGAGGGTGATCCCGATGGCCGCGAGCAGCACGACGCCGCCGACGATGAGGCCGATCATCTTCCCGTTGCCGGACTTCTGCGGCGCCGAGGCCCACGGCTGAGCGCCCTGCTGGCCGTAGCCCTGCTGGCCGTAGCCGGATTGCGGGTCATGACCGGGCTGCTGGCCGTAGCTCTGCTGAGCGCCGTACGCCGGCTGCTGGCCGTAGCCCTGCTGGCCGTAGCCCTGCTGGCCGTAGGACTGGTCCCCCTGCGGGGGCTGGGTGGGCTGTCCGCCGGTCTGCGGCTGTCCCCATTGGGGTTGATTCGGATCATACGGCTGGTTCATGGGGCTCCTCTGTCTCGGGGAAGGTTTGTCGGGATCCGGTCAGTCGACGGTCGTCGTGCTCGGTGCGCCGAAGTCGACCTGAATCTCGCAGATCTCCCAGTCGTCGTCCGAGTTCTTCTCAAGCTGGACGGTGGCGTCCACGGACTCGCCCATGTAGACCGCCGAGACCTCCGCGGTCGCCTGGTCGCCGTTCTCCTCGACGCTCTTGACCTCGATATCGAACTGCCCCCCGCTGTAGCCGGGATCGCCTGAAGCGTCGATCTCCGAGTCAACCTGCGGGCAGGTGAACTTCTTGGCCTCTTCGGGGTCGTTCGCCTTCGCGGCCGCCACGTACCCGTCGATCGTCTCTTCGACGCTCCGCCCGCCGCCACTGCCGAGCACGAGCCACAGCGTGACGCCGATCGCAGCGAGCAACACCACGCCACCCACGATCAGACCGATGAGCTTGCCGTTGCCCTTCTGCTGCGGCGGGCTGCCCCACGGCTGCGCCCCCTGAGGCCCGTACCCCTGCTGTCCGTACTGCGGCGCACCGTACCCAGACTGCTGTCCCCAATGCGGCGCCCCGCCGTACCCGGGCTGCTGGCCGTAGGGCTGGCCTGTGGGTGCGCCCCACTGATGCGGCTGGGAGGGCTGACCGCCGGTCTGCGGCTGTCCCCATTGGGGCTGGTTAGGGTCATACGGCTGGTTCATGGGACTCCTCTGGCTGCGGCTCGTGGAAACGATAACTGCTGGCGCGGTCAGTCGATCGAGTTCACGCTGCGGTAGTGTCGCGGTTCACTCGCGGCCGTGATCCGTCCGGCCACGCCTTTCGACGTGACCGGCTGGGCCGCCGTTCCCGGACCCGCGCGGACCGAACTCGCCGATGTGCGTGCTGCCGGCATCGTCGGCCAGATCGCCCTCGAAACGGCGTACGCCGGCCGCGCCCGGTTCAGCGACCAGCACCGGCTCGAAGCCGCTGACCTCGTCACGCGCGGCGTACATGAAGGGTGTGGCGTACAGCTTCACGTCGTACGCCGACAGCGCGCGACGGTAGCTTCCGACGTTCGCCCAGCGCGTGCAGAGCACCCAGGTCTGTGGCTCGTCGGTGCTGCACGCGAGCTCGCCGCCCTCGAATCCCGCGCACGCCGCGAGCGCGCCCAGCGCCAGCTCGCCGCGGGCGAGGAAGTCCTCCCGGTCGTCCGGCTCGTCGAAGCGCACGATCGACTGCACGAGGCACTCCCCTTCCATGCATGTATTCGTCTTTGACAATAGGTATCCGTCAGGCGCAACGTAGACCAGTGCCCGAGTCCCCCGTTTCGCCCGACGAGGTCGTCGTCAACGCCCGCGACGTCCGCGTCTCCTACGGTAACCGTGAGGTCCTGACCGGGATCGACCTCACCGTCCGCCGCGGTGAGGTCCTCGCGATCATCGGCGCCAACGGATCGGGCAAGTCCACCCTGGTCCGCGCGATCATCGGCCTGGCACCGGTCACCGGTGGCAGCGTCGAGGTCTTCGGCGACCGGCGGCTGACCAGACGCTCCCGCGAGCGGATCGGCTATGTGCCCCAGCGGGTCAGCGCCGCAGGCGGCGTTCCCGCCACAGTGACCGAGGTGGTGCGCTCCGGCCTGCACTCCGGGTTGTTCCGGCGCACGACGCAGGACTGGCGTCCGGCGCTCGAGGAGGCACTCGCGGTCACCGGGTTGCAGGACATGGCCAGGCGCCCAGTCGCCGAGCTCTCCGGCGGTCAGCAGCAGCGGGTGCTGATCGCTCGCGCGCTGATCCGGCGCCCCCAGCTGCTGATCCTCGACGAGCCGCTGGCCGGCGTCGACCTGGACCAGCAGTCCGCGTTCGCCGACACCCTCGCGCAGATCACCGCCCAGGGGCACACGGTCATCGTCGTCCTGCACGAGTTCGGTGCGATCGCTCCACTGCTCGACCGGGTGATCTCGCTGCACGACGGCCAGATCGAGTTCGAGGCGCGGCCCGAGGACGTCGGCGACCACTGCGCCACCAACGACCACCCCGACTGGGTTCGCCAGGCGCATGCGCGCGCGGAGCACGCCCACGACCACGTGCACCCGCACGAGGGGCCGCGCAGCTCCGGTGAGCCGTGGATGCCCGAGGCGCTGTCGGCGCCGGGGCGCGCTCGATGAGCACCGCACTCTCCCTCAGCGTTCTCGAGATGCCGTTCATGCAGCGTGCCCTGATCGCGGCAGTGCTGGTCGGGATCTGCGCGCCCGCGGTCGGGATCTACATCGTGCAGCGCAAGATGTCGCTACTCGGAGACGGGATCGGTCACATCGCCTTCGCCGGCGTCGGCCTGGGGGTGCTCACCGGGACCTCGCCGGTCCTCATGGCGGTCATCGTCTCGGTGATCGGGGCGATCCTCACCGAGCTGGTGCGCGCCCGCGCCAAGACCAGCGGCGATCTCGCGCTGGCGATCCTGTTCTACGGAGGCATCGCGGCCGGAGCACTGATGATCTCGATGCAGAGCGGCGGCAGCAACATCAGCGTGCAGTCGTTCCTGTTCGGCTCGATCCTCACCGTGAACCGCGCGGACCTGGTGATCATCAGCGTCCTGGCGGTGCTGGTCGTCCTGGTGACGATCGGGATGCGCCGCGTGCTGCTCGCGGTAAGCCACGACGACGAGTTCGCGCGGGTCGGCGGCGTCCCGGTGAGCTGGGTCAACGTGCTGATCGCGGTGACCGCTGCGCTCACCGTCTCGGTGGCGATGCGGGTCGTGGGCCTGCTGCTGGTCAGCGCTCTCATGGTGCTCCCGGTGGCGGCGTCCTCCCAGCTCGCCCGGTCGTTCACCGCGACTCAGGTCGGCTCGATCGCGTTCGGCGTGGTGGTCGCGGTCGCCGGGGTGCTGTTGTCCTATCCGATGAACGTGGGCCCGGGCTCGCTGATCGTCGTCCTCGCGATCGGGCTGTTCTTCGTCTCCGCCGTGGTCGGTAGGCTGGTGAGCCGGACGTGACGCACTACTGCTCGTGGGGCAGGCATCACATTCACCGTCATCCCACCTCAGGAGGTGCCGTGCCCGAGGAGACCACCGCGCACGCTCACGACCATGACCTTGGACCCAAGGTCTCCTCCCGGGGTGGCGCCGCATCCTTCATCGCCGCCGGCGATCTGCTGAAGGCACTGGCCGCGCCGTTGCGGGCGCACCTGGTCTCGTTGCTCGACGAGCACGGCCCGTTGTGTGTGCATGAGCTGGTCGAGTCGTTGGACGTCGCCCAGCCGCTGGTCTCCCAGCATCTGCGGGTCCTACGCTCGGCCGGCGTCGTCGTCGGGGACCGGCACGGCCGGGAGGTCCGCTACCGGTTGGCGGATGACCACATCGCACACATCGTCGCCGACGCGATCACGCACGCGCAGGAGCACCTGCACCGCCACTAGCCTCGATCAGGCGCTGCCGAACCGTCGCTCGCGCCCGGCGTATTCCAGGCAGGCATCCCAGAGGTCAAGGCGGTCGAAATCCGGCCACAGCCGATCCACGAACATCAGCTCGGCGTACGCCGACTGCCACGGCAGGAAGTTACTGGTGCGCTGCTCGCCGGAAGACCGCAGGAAGAGGTCGACGTCCGGCATGTCCGGCTCGTCGAGGTAGCGGGCGAACACCCGCTCGTCGATCCTGTCGGGATCGATCCGGCCGGCCTTGACGTCCCGGGCGAGCGCCGCCGCGGCGTCCGCGATCTCGGCGCGGCCGCCGTAGTTCACGCACATGGTGAGCGTGCAGACGTCGTTGTCCTGGGTGAGCTCCTCGGCGATCTCGAGCTCCTTGATGACCGAGCGCCAGAGCCTCGGACGGCGTCCGGCCCAGCGGACGCGCACCCCGAGCTCGTTCATCTCGTCGCGGCGGCGGCGGATGACGTCGCGGTTGAAGCCCATCAGGAAACGGACCTCCTCGGGCGAGCGCTTCCAGTTCTCGGTCGAGAACGCGTACGCCGAGATCCATTTGACGCCGATCTCAATGGCGCCCTCGACTACGTCGAAGAGCGAGGACTCGCCCTCCTCGTGGCCTCTCGTGCGCGGCAGTCCGCGCTGCTTGGCCCAGCGGCCGTTGCCGTCCATCACGATCGCGACATGTCGTGGCACCAGGTCGGCTGGCAGCTCCGGCGCGACCGCTCCCGAGCGGTGCCGGCTCGGACGGCGCAGCGGCGGGCGGCTCATCGGTTCAGCTCGCTCAGCAGGTCGGGATCGAGCTCGTCGTACGGCGAGCGGGTCAGTGGCGCGACCTGGTCGCGTTCGACGAACGGGAGCGAACGCAGCGCCCGCTCCAGGTGCCACTGC
This sequence comes from Blastococcus sp. Marseille-P5729, assembly GCF_900292035.1. NCBI lineage: Bacteria > Bacillati > Actinomycetota > Actinomycetes > Geodermatophilales > Geodermatophilaceae > Blastococcus > Blastococcus sp. Marseille-P5729. The sequence continues at coordinate 704,385 of NZ_OMPO01000001.1, forward strand.
AGATGGGCGGCCAGGACGCCGCTGGACTCGCGCTGCACGCGACGTTCGGTCACCATGGCGGTGTCCCAGTCACCGCGCAGCAGCGCGGTGAGATGCCCGGGCGTCTCGGCCTGGATGGTGACCGCGCGTGGGACGGCGCACTCGATGCAGGTGATGCCCCCCGACTCGACCGAGTAGCGGCGGTGCGGCCCGGGGCGGGCACAGCGCGCACACTCCTCGAGCTCCGGCTCCCAGCCGGCGACGGTCATCGCGCGAATCAGGAAGGCGTCGAGCACGAGCTGGGCGGGCTTGTCCTTCTCCGCCAGTGAGCGCAGCGCCCCGACGACGAGCAGGTAGAGGCGGATCGACGCGGCGCCCTCCTCGCCGGCGAGCCGCTCGGCGGACTCGAGGATCGCCTGCATCGTCGTATACCGCGGGTAGTCATCGACCACGCGGGCGCCGTACGCGTGCAGGCTCTCGGCCTGCGTCACGATGCCCAGGGATCGGCCGACGTACAGCTGCGCGTCAACGTGGCTGCCCGGCTCGAGCCGCGCGCCGAACTTCGAGCCGGTGCGGCGCACACCCTTGGCCACCGCGCGGACGATGCCGCTGCGGCGGGTCAGCAGGGTGACGATGCGGTCGGCCTCGCCGAGCTTGTGCAGGCGTAGGACCACGCCCTCGTCGCGAATGGTGGTCATTCGCTAGATCTTCTCACTGCGGGCGCGTGCTCCGGGGTAGGTGCGCGGTGATGCGCTCGTACGCCGCAGTCGCGCCGGCCTGGTACGAGGACTTCCCCTCGCCGATGTACACCAGCAGCTCGCGGGCGTGCCCGTCGGCCAGCTCGATGCGCAGACCCGGGTAGCTCTGCAGTCGCACCCGGAGGTTCTTGATCTCGACCCCGGCGATCTCCGGCCAGGGCCAGGAGTCGCGCGAGCCCGTGCGGGTCTCGGCGATCGCCAGCTCGTCGTCGGTGACGATCAGCAACCGTTTGGTGCTCGGCACCGCGGCGTCCAGACAGGTGGCGCTCCACGCGCCGTCTGGCAGCTCGGCGTCGATCTTGGCCTTGCGGTTCTGCTCGCGCTTGGCGACCAGCACGGCGAACCCGAGCAGGGCGACGATGATGACCAGGACCCAGATGCCGGGCTGGACGGCGGAGGACAGATCGGCGGCGTACGGCATCAGAACCCCAGTCTGGTCAGCTTCTTGGGGTCGCGCTGCCACTCGTCGAGCACACTGACGTGCAGGTGCAGGTAGATTCGCAGGCCGAGCCGCTGCTCGATCTGCTTGCGGGCGGCAGTGCCGATCCTCTTGATGCGCGATCCTTGCGGGCCGAGGATGATCGGCTTCTGGCTCTTGCGCTCGACGTAGAGGAAGGCGTGGACGTCGATCACCTCGGAGTCCTCGCGCGGCAGCATCTCCTCGACGGCGCACGCGATCGAGTGCGGCAGCTCGTCGCGGACCTCCGAGAGCGCGGCCTCCCGGATGAACTCGGCGATCAACGTCTCGGTGCTCTCGTCGGTCTTCTCGTCGTCCAGGAACAGTCGAGGCCCCTCGGGCAGCTGCTTCTCGATCAGCTCGAGCAGCAGGTCGGTCTGGGTGTGCTCGACGGCGGAGACCGGGATGATGTCGGCGAACTCGCGGCCCAGCTCGTCCTGCAGACCCTGGACCTCGAGCAGTGCCTCGACGACCCGTTTCGAGGCGGCGATGTCCGTCTTGGTGACGATGCCGATGACCGGCGCCTTGGTGTGCTCTTGCAGCATGCGGGCGATATACCGGTCCCCCGGGCCGACCTTCTCGCCGGCGGGAAGGCAGAAGCCGATCACGTCGACCTCCGAGAGGGTGGCGGTGACGACGTCGTTGAGCCGCTCGCCGAGCAGCGTGCGCGGCCGGTGCAGCCCGGGCGTGTCGACGATGACGACCTGCGCGTGCGGCCGGTCGACGATGCCGCGGATCGCGTGCCGGGTGGTCTGCGGCTTGTCGCTGGTGATCGCGACCTTCTCACCGACCAGAGCATTGGTGAGCGTCGACTTCCCGGCGTTCGGTCGGCCCACGAAGCTGACGAAGCCGCTGCGGTACTCGGGCTGGGTCATCGCTCGTCCTCCACTGCGCCCACGCGCTCGCTGCTGGTCGACCCGTGCGCGGCCTCCGCATGCTCCAGCATGGCAGGTGACTCCTCGCGGGTGACCAGCACCGAGGAGATCCGGTTGCGGCGCCCGACCGTCTCCTCGGCCTCAATCCGCAGGCCGGCGACGTGCACGACCGCGCCCGGGATCGGGACGACACCCAGCTGCTGGGCCATCAGGCCGCCGACGGTCTCGACGTCGTCGTTGATCTCGATATCGACGTCGAACTTCTCCGCGAGATCTTCTACCGTCACGCGTGACTGCATGCGGACGGCGCCGTCCTCGAGGTCGACGATGGGCGCCACCTCGTGCATGTCGTACTCGTCGGCGATCTCGCCCACGATCTCCTCGAGGATGTCCTCGATGGTCACCAGGCCGGCGGTGCCGCCGTACTCGTCGATCACGACGGCCATGTGGATGCGGTTGATCTGCATCTCGCGCAGCAGGTCGTCGACCGGCTTGGACTCCGGCACGAACGAGGCCTCACGCATCACCTCGGAGGTCCGGATCTGGCGCGCGGCGTCCGCGCCCGCACCCTGGGTACGGCGTACGAGGTCCTTCAGGTAGACCACGCCGGTGATGTCGTCGACGTTCTCGCCGATGACCGGGATGCGGGAGAAGCCCGACCGGAGCGCGAGCGCGAGGGCTTGCCCGACCGACTTCGACCCCTCGATCCAGACGACGTCCGGCCGCGGCACCATCACCTCGCGGACGATCGTGTCGCCGAGCTCGAACACGGCGTGCACCATCTCGCGTTCCTCGTGCTCGACCACGCCGGTCTGCTCGGCGATGTCGACCAGCTCCCGCAGCTCGACCTCGGTGGCGAACGGTCCTTCGCGGAATCCCTTGCCGGGCGTGATCGCGTTGCCGATGAGGATCAGCAGGCTCGCGATGGGGCCGAGGATGATGCCGAAGGTGCGTACCAGCGCGGCTGTGGGCAGCGCGATGGCGTAGGGGTGCTGGCGGCCGAGGGTACGCGGTCCGACTCCGATCAGCACGAAGCTGATCAGGGTCATGCCGACCGCGGCGGCAACGACCTGGACCCAGGTCGCCTCGACGTAGTTCGTGATGACGACGGTGGCCATCACGACGGCCGTCATCTCGCAGGCGAGGCGCAACAGCAGCAGGAGGTTGGTGTGGCGTGGCAGGTCGGCGACGACGTCGCGCAGCGAACCTGCCCCGCGCTTGCCCTCCTTCTCGAGCTCGGCGACTTGGGCCTTGCTGACTCGCTGAAGCGAGGCGTCGATCGCCGCGAACAGTCCCGCCACCACCACCAGCACGAAGGCGACGACGGCGAGCGTGATGTCGGAGCTAGCCACGGCTGCGTTCGGTCTCCGCTCGCCACTTCTTCAGCAGCTGTGCCTGCAGCCCGAACATCTCGCGCTCCTCGGCCGGCTCCATGTGGTCGTAGCCGAGCAGGTGCAGGATCCCGTGCGTGGTGAGCATGTGCAGCTCCTCCTCGAACGAGTGGCCGGCCGCGGCGGCCTGCGAGATGGCGACCGCAGGGCACAGCACGATGTCGCCGACGATCGCGGGATTGTCGTCGTCCGGCCCGGCGGAGTCTGCGGGCGCTACTCCCGGCCGGGTGGCCGGCTCGAGCTCGTCCATGGGGAAGGCCAGCACGTCGGTCGGCCCCTCCTCCCCCATCCATCGCTCGTTGAGGGCGGCCATGTGGGGGACGTCGACGATCAGGATCGACAGCTCGGCCTGCGGGTGGATGCCCATCTCATCGAGCACGAAGCCGGCGATCGCCGAGAGCCGCACCTCTCCAACCGGGATCGCTGACTCGTTGGTGATCTCGACGCTCATGCCTGGCGCCTCGAGCGATCATCACGCTGTCGGGCGGCGGCATCGAAGCGGGCGTAGGCATCGACGATCTCGCCCACGAGCCGGTGACGGACGACGTCCTGACTGCTCAGCTCGCAGAAGCTGATGTCCTCGACGCCGTCGAGGATGCTGCGCACCACCCGCAGGCCGGACTGCTGACCACCTGGCAGATCGACCTGCGTCGTGTCGCCGGTGACGACGATCTTCGCGCCGAAACCGAGGCGGGTCAGGAACATCTTCATCTGCTCGGCGGTGGTGTTCTGCGCTTCATCGAGAATGATGAATGCATCATTAAGAGGGTTGTGCGTCACGAGGAAATCGTCCGTGACGTAGAGGCTGTCCTCCGCGGCGACCTGGATGCAGACGCAGGTGCGCCGGCCGGCGGGCTCGATCGACTCGATGTGTCGCATTGGGCGTCCGCCGCCGGCCAACGCGTACTTCTCGGCCTTGCGACGAAGGCGGAAGGGCGCGATGCCCGCCGGCAACCGGATATCGAGCACATATGAGTCGTTGCGATAGTCAACGGGCCGCCCGTTAGCCAGACCTGGCTGGCGACCTTCGGCCTTGCGGGTGCGCCAGTACGCCACGCCGCCGAGTGAGCGCACGAGGAAGAGCATGTCGTCTCGCAACCGCTGCGATGTCGTCGTCCACTGAACGCGCGTAGTCCTGCCGGCCTGCACGACCGGTCCGCCGTCGCTGTCCAGCAGCCCCTGCAGCATGGCGAGCCGGACGTCGAGCGAGTTGAACAGGTAGAGCGTCGGTACGAACTTGGTGCTCGACCGAGTGCCCGCCAAGCCCAGATCACGCAACAACTCGGTCACCGGGTTGGCAACGAGCAGCCCCCCGCGACCGCCGGACGGGTGCCGCATCACGTAGTCATAGGCGGACTTACGGTGCAGCACGACGTCGCCCAGATCCGCGGCGACTGCCTTCTGGACCGCTTCGGCCAGCTCGGGGTCTGCTGTTGTGAAGCTCGGCGTCGTCGAGGTCGTCAGGCACCCGTCGCCTAGGAGCAGGCCCATGGCATACGCGTCGAGGGGAACCTCCCGTGGAAGCATCTGCACTGGCTCGGCGACGGGTAGCTCGTAGCGACGTATGTAGCCACGCCGCAGCCGACCGATCATGTCCTGCGTCTCGAGAGTCCGCCACCTGCCGCGCCGCCGGTCTTCCGGCGTGCGTACGTTCCACAAGTGCTCGCCGCAGCAAAGTGTGCTCGACCCGTCCTGGGCAGTCACGCGGTAGACCTGCTTCTCGCCCTGCGGGTATACACCCAGGACGGGCGTGGGCCGGCCGTTCGACCCGATCACGAGGTCGCCGACACGCAGGCTTCCGATCGTCCGGAATCCGCGGGGGGTGAGAACCATGCTGTCGACCGGTTGCGCCCGGCCACGCATGTACGCCAGCGGCGCGACCTCGATGGTCCCGGCCTCCATCAGCCGCGGGATCGCCTCGGGGTCCATCATGTCGTGCAGGGCGTCGTAAAGCGGGCGCAGGTAGGGATCGATCTTCTCCGACAGCGACCCCGGAAGGAAGCCCAGCCGCTCGCCGGCCTCGACGGCCGGACGGGTGAGGATGATCCGGCTGACCTGCTTGGTCTGTAGCGCCTGGACCGCCTTCGCCATGGCGAGGTAGGTCTTGCCGGTACCGGCCGGGCCGATGCCGAAGACGATCGTGTGCTCGTCGATCGCGTCGACGTACTGCTTCTGACCGACCGTCTTGGGCCGGATGGAACGGCCCCGACGACTGAGAATGTTCATGCTCAGCACGTCGGCCGGCCGTTGGCGGGAGTCCTGACGCATCATGCCGATGCTGCGGCGTACGACGTCCGCAGACAGCTCGTGCCCGGCGTCCAGGAGCGCGATCAGCTCGTCGATGACACGTTGCGCGAAGGCCACCTCGCCCGGTGGGCCGGTGATGGTGATGCTGGTGCCGCGGACGTCGATCTGCGCCGTGACCGACGACTCGACGAGGCGGAGGTATTCGTCGCGCACCCCCAGCAGCGCCACCATGGAGGTTCCTGCCGGGAGGTCGAAGGTGGTCGTGACGGTCGCGGGTTCGTGGGTGCTCGACACTAGGGGGCGGGCCTGGCCTTTCTGCGAAGCGGGACGTGGGTGCGGCGTCGTAGGGACGAGTCTAGTGAGCCCCGCGGACAAGCACCACGCGAAATCCCCGCCGCACGGTGGCGATGGCTCCTGCTCAGCCCGCGAGCATGCCCTTGACGTAGGCCGCCTGACCGGCGTGCTGCGCCGCATCGTCGACGATGCTGACCAGACGCACGCCGCGGGTCACTGGTGGGTCCCACTGCCTGTCGATGACGTCATCGAGGGAACCGGGATCGACCGCGTGAAGGTAGCGGACGGTCGCCTCGACCGCAGCATCGAGATAGCCGGTCAGCAGCCCGAGGTCCTCCACAGCGACCTGGCTGGCCTCGGCGGTCGAATGCCCGTACCCCATCGAGTCCCGAGGCAGATCCAGACCGAACCGATCGGCCCATCCTTCGCGCAGCCACACCTGCTCGTCGCCGGACAACGCCGCGATCTGGGCATCCTGCTGGCGGGCGATGTGCCAGACCAGCCACGCGATGGAGTTGTGGTCGCCTCCCGGGCGCCAGTTCGCCTGCTCGGCGCGGAGCCCGTCGAGCACCTCGCCGCACACCTGATGGCTGCGGGTGATCCCGTCGATGAGGATGTCCTTCGAGTCCATGACTCGACGCTACCCGCGTTCGCGTCGCCGCGGCCGGTCACGACCGCCTCAGGCCCAGCGTCCGGTGCGGGAGGCGACCCAGGACAGCGCGACCACCCCTGCGGTGGAGGTGCGCAGCACCTCTGGTCCCAGCCGTACCGGGTGGGCGCCCGCGTCATGGAGCAGCTCGACCTCGCCGGCGGTGATGCCACCCTCGGGACCGACGATCAGCACGATCTCGGCAGCGCCGTCCAGCCGGATGCTCTCTATCGGGTCGGACGTCGATTCGTGCAGCACGAGCGCGGTGCTCCCGGCGATGCGTTCAGCGAGCTGCGCAGTGCTGACGGCCTCGGCTATTCGCGGGACACGGACCCGACGGCTCTGCTTGGCCGCCTCACGGGCGGTCGCCTGCCACTTCGCGCGTCCCTTCTCGGCCTTCTGCTGGTCCGGCCACCGCGCGACGCAGGTGGCGGCCTGCCACGGGATGATCTCGTCGACGCCGCCCTCGGTCATCAGCTCGACGGCCAGGCCGGCCCGGTCGCCCTTCGGCAGGGCCTGCGCCACGGCCAGCCGCGGGCGGGGTTCCGGTACCGCCCCCCGCTGGACGACGCGTGCCCGCACTGAGCGCCCGGCGACCTCGACGATCTCGCAGTCGGCGTACTCCCCATGCATATCGGCGATGCGGATTCCCTCGCCCACCCGCATGCGACGAGCTCGGGCGGCGTGGGCGCCCTCGTCACCATCCAGCTCGATAATCGAGCCCTCGGCCGCGGGCGAGCCGAAGAAGACCGGCAGATAGGCCGACGAGCGCACGCTCAGCGCCCGTGGAAGGCGTCGCGCATCCGGCTGAACAGCCCGCCGGCAGGGTTGGCCTTGGTCGAGGCCTCGCCCTCCTCGCCACGAACCTTGGCCAGCTCGGTCAGCAGCCGGGTCTGCTCGGCGTCCAGCTTCGTGGGGGTGCGGACCTCGAGGTGCACGATCAGGTCGCCGCGGGCGCTCGACCGCAGCCGCGGGACTCCCTTCTCACGCACCGTGATCCGCTCACCGGGCTGGGTGCCGGCCTTGATCTCCAGGTCCTCGACCGAGCCGTCGAGATTGGTCAGCTCCAGCGACGTGCCCAGCGCGGCCGAGGTCATCGGCAGCGAGACGCGGCAGTGCAGGTCGTCGCCGTCCCGGGTGAAGATGTCGTGCGGCGCCTCGCGCACCTCGATGTAGAGGTCGCCGGCGGGGCCGCCACCGGGACCGACCTCGCCCTGGCTCGCCAGCCGGATCCGCATGCCGTTCTCGACACCGGCGGGAATCTTCGCGGCGACGCTGCGCCGGGCGCGAACCCGGCCGTCACCGCCGCACTTCGGGCACGGCGACGGGATGATCGTGCCCGTTCCTCGGCACGCGTGGCACTCACGCGAGACCATCATCTGGCCCAGAAGGGTGCGCTGGACGGCCTGGATCTCGCCGCGTCCGCCGCAGGTGCCGCATTCGGCGAGCGACGTCCCTGGGCTGGTGCCCTGGCCGGTGCAGCCGTCACAGACGATCGCCGTCTCGACAGCGAACTCCTTCTGGATGCCGAACGCCGTCTCCTCGAGCGTGAGCTCGACCGGGAGCAGCGCGTCGGCCCCGGGCCGCACCCGGCTCTTGCGCTGTCGCGCTGCCCCGCCGCCACCGAAGAAGGCATCCATGATGTCGCTGAACCCGCCGAAGCCCGCGCCCGGGAACCCGCCGCCCATGCCACCGGAACCCTGGTCGTAGGGATCACCCCCGAGATCGACGATGCGCCGCTTCTCCGGGTCGGTCAGCACCTCGTAGGCACGCGAAACTTCCCGAAAGCGCTCCTGCGCCTCCGGCGAGGGGTTGACGTCGGGGTGGTAGTCGCGGGCCAGCTTGCGGTAGGCACGCTTGATGTCCGCGGCCGAGGCGTTCTTGTCGACGCCCAGCAAGGCGAAGTAGTCCGTTGCCACTGTGCTCCAGTCGTGGTCGAGGTAGGGGGTGGCGGCGCTCAGCCGCTGTTGATCAGCCGGCTGACGTACCGGGCGACGGTCATCACGGCGCCGATGTTGCCGGCGTAGTCCATGCGGGTCGGCCCGACGACGCCGAGACCGCCGAGCAGGTTGCCGTCCTCGCCATAGGCCGCGGTGACGACGGATGTCGACTGCAACCCGGGCGTGGGGTTCTCGGCGCCGATCGACACGTGCACGCCGGCGGTGGCGTTCGACTCGTCGATGAGCTTCAGCAGGACGACGTGCTCCTCCAGGGCCTCGAGGACCTCGCCGAGGCTGGAGTGGAAGTCGGCGGAGTGCCTGGTCAGGTTGGCCGCGCCGCCGACCAGGATCCGCGAGTCGGCCGGTTCGACGAGCGCGTCGATCAGCAGCGTGCAGATGATGGCCATGGCCGGCCGCAGCGACGTGCGGACCTCCTCCGGCAACGTCTCGACGAGCTCGACCGACGCCGAGAGCGGTTTGCCGACCAATGATCGGTTGACCTCGGTGCGCAGCTCGGCGACGTCGTCGGCCGCCAACTCGTCGGGGAGGTCGGCAACCCGCTGCTCGACGCGCCCGGCGTCGGTGATGACGACGACCATGATGCGCGTGGCGCCCACCGGCACGATCTCGATGTGGCGTACGCCGGAGCGCGACAGGCTCGGGTAGCTGATGACGGCGGCCTGGCGGGTCAGTTGGGACAGCAGCCGCACGCTGCGCCGCAGCACGTCGTCCAGATCGACCGCGCCCGCGATGAACCGCTCGATCGCTCGGCGTTCGGCCGACGACATCGGACGCAGCTCGTCGAGCCGGTCGACGAACAGCCGGTATCCCTTGTCGGTCGGGATGCGCCCGGCACTGGTGTGCGGGTGTGTGATGTAGCCCTCTTCCTCGAGAGCCGCCATGTCGTTACGGACGGTCGCAGCCGAGACGCCCAGGCCGTGTCGCTCGACGATCGCCTTGCTGCCTACCGGCTCGTTCGTCGAGACGAAGTCCTCCACGACGGCGCGCAGCACCGCAAGCCGTCGCTGGTCCGCGGACATCGGGCACCTCCTCCTGCTCGTGGTCGCTGGCACTCCGACCGGCAGAGTGCCAGTAGCCCAGTTTACGTGTGGCGCGGTGCCCGCGTCGGGCCCCTCGACCGAAGCGATCTAGACTCCGGTGCAGGTGAGAGCGAGGCGGACGGCGAAGCGACGTGATCTTCAAAGCGGTGGGCGACGGCAAGCCCTACCCGGAGCACGGCCTGACCTACCGCGACTGGGCGCAGATCCCGCCGCGCCAGATCCGGCTCGACGAGCTCATCACCATCAAGCGCGAGCTCGCCCTCGATGCCCTGCTGGCCGAGGAGAGCACCTTCTACGGCGACCTCTTCCCCCACGTCGTCCGCTGGCGCGGAGACCTCTACCTCGAGGACGGCCTGCACCGAGCCCTGCGGGCGGCGCTACATCAGCGCTCCACCGTGCACGGCCGCGTGCTCGACCTCGACGACTCCCATACCCGCACCGATCGCGAAGGTGAGAAAAGCACCCCATGAGCCATCCCGTGCCGTCCCCGGCCCCGGCCCCACGCAAGATCCTCACGACCCCGATCATCGCCGCACTCGCCGCGCTGGCCGTGCTCGCGATCGTGACAGTGATCGTGGTGGTGAACACCAGCGACTCGGACGGCGGCGGCAGCGGGTCAAGCGCCTCCTCCGCCGCGCCGTCGAGCGCCTCGGCGCCCGCCGGCACCCAGGTGACCTCGAGCACACACGGCGTCCGCTACACCTACCCGACCGACGGGTACGACGGCCGCACCTGGGACGGCCCCCTGGACACCGAGCTGGGGATCGTGGAGATGACCGACCTGGTCGGCCTGCGCGCCTGCACCACCGAAGCCGGCCAGGATCTGCTCTACGGCCTGGTCTCCTCCTCCGAGGACCCGGCAGGCGCCGCGAAGACTGTGGCAGTCGACGTCGCCAAGAGCGTCTGGGCATCTCAAGGGGACGCGAAGATCACCGACCCCACCCCTGCCGTGGAGAAGTCTACCGATCACGAGCTCACCGGCCAGCTGGTCGAGATCGACGCGCCGCGGCCCACCGGCGCGGACGAGTGCGGCACGTCGAAGGTGCACATCGCCACCTTCGGATTCGAGAACGCGGACGGCGAGACGGTCGTGTTCGTGGCGTCCTACCGGGTGGACGGCGACCTGAGCAAGAAGCGCGAGGAGATCGATCAGGACGTCGCCGACACCTTCAAGTCGCTCGAGCTGGTCTGATTTCTCGCTCAGCCCTGGTCGGGCCGCACGTCCATCACGACCTCGAACTCGAGCAGGGTCGCGCCCGTCGCGACCGGCTTGCCGTGCTCACCGCCGTGAGCCGCCCGGGCGTCACCGTCCCGCCACGCGGCGTAGGACTCCTCGTCCGCCCAGTGCGTCACGACGAAGTAGCGCGACTCGCCTGCGACCGGACGCAGCAGCTGGAATCCGAGGAAGCCAGGCGACCCGTCCACGGTGTGCGCGCGGGCCCCGAACCGACGCTCGAGCTCGGGGCCGGCCTGCGGCGGGACGTCAATGGCGTTGATCTTCACAATCGACATGCCACAACCCTATGCAGCCCATCGCCACGGTCACCGGTCAGTCCACGAGGTCGCGGATGACGGCGTCGGCCAGCAGCCTGCCGCGCAGCGTCAGCACGACCCGGCCGGCATCGAGCGCCGCTGCATCCAGCAGCCCGTAAGTGACCATCGCCGGCGTCTCGGCCCGGGCTCGAGGGCTCAGCTCTCCTAGCTCGATCCCTTTGCGCATCCGGATCCCGAGCATCACCCGCTCCATCGCGGACTGCTCCGCGGTGAGGGTCTCGCGTCCTTGTGCGGGGCTGAGCCCGCCACCGACTCGCGAGGCGTACGCCGCGGGATGCTTGACGTTCCACCAGCGGACGCCGCCGACGTGGCTGTGCGCACCGGGCCCGGCGCCCCACCAGCCGGCGCCGGACCAGTAGATCTCGTTGTGTCGGCAGCGCGCCTGCGGCCCACGCGCCCAGTTGGAGACCTCGTACCAGCCGAAGCCGGCCGCGCTCAGCACCGCGTCGGCCATCTCGTATCGGTCGGCGTGGACGTCGTCGTCCGGCTCGGCGATCTCGCCGCGCGCGATCCGCCGCGCGAGCGCGGTCCCCTCCTCGACGATCAGGGCGTACGCCGACACATGATCGACCGGCGCGTCGAGGACAACGTCCAGGGTGGCCCGCCAGTCGTCGTCGCTCTCCCCCGGGGCGCCGTAGATGAGGTCCAGGTTGATGTGCTCGAACCCGGCAGCACGAGCCTCACGGGCGGCCGCGACGGCCCGCCCGGGCGAGTGCTGACGGTCGAGCACCTGCAGCACGTGCTTCGCGGCCGACTGCATGCCCAGCGAGACGCGGGTGAACCCGCCGTCGCGCAGTTGCTCGAGAAAGCGGGGCGAGACCGACTCCGGGTTGGCCTCGGTGGTGATCTCGGCATCGGGGGTCAGCCCGAACTCATCGCGGATGGTGTCCACCACCGAGACGAGGTCGGCGGCCGGCAGCAGGCTCGGGGTGCCGCCGCCGAAGAAGACCGACTGCGCCGGCAGGTCGACGTTCTCGAGCACGCGCCGCGCCAGACGCACCTCGTGGCGCACCAGGGCCGCGTAGCTCTCCCTGCTGACGATCGCCGAGCCGTCCCGGGCGGTGAGCTCCCGCGCGGTGTAGGTGTTGAAGTCGCAGTACCCGCAGCGCGTGGCGCAGAACGGGATGTGCACGTAGAAGGCGAACGGCGCAGTCGCGGCTCGTTCGATCGCATCACTCGCGAGCCGGCCGTCGAGTGGTACGACGTCCGTCGAGTCCAGGTCTACCGAAGGCACAGCAGCACGTCCACGCCGTCGGGCAGCCTGCTGGCGAGGATCTGCTCGACCGCCGAGAAGGTCCGGTGATCCACGCGGGCCAGCGTCGCCGCGTGGACCCACACGATGGTCGCCGGCGTGCGCCAGCGGACCTCGGTGAGCGAATCGGCCAGCGCGTCCAGGTTGTGACCGAAGTACTGCGGGAAGTCCAGGGCAGCGGCGAACGACGCGAGCAGCTCTCGTTTCGTCTCCCCGCCGACGACGTACGGGGTGCGCCCGGCGGCGCGCAGCCTGGCCAGCGTGTTCGGCAGCGACTCGTCAGCACCGAGGCACGCGATCATGCGTCCTCCTTCACGATCAAGAACGACTCGTAGTGGTCGGTGGTCCAGTAGATCTCCCCGCCGTCCCCGACGACGAATCGGTGCGCTCCACGGTCGCTGTCGCCGGGCATCTGCACCGTGTACTCGCGGTAGTAGCCCGATGGCTCCTGCGGGAGCAGCCCCTCGTAGTTCCCGAAGTGCCCGCCGTCCTGCTCGAACTCGAACGGTCCGCCGGCCCGGACCACATCGAGCACCTCCTGTGCCTGCGGTGGAAGGTCCGACTCCGCGATGTACGGCAGCCCGCTCGCGGGGTCGGTCTGGCCAGCGTCGGAGGGGTCGGCGTCGGTCTGGTCGGTATCGGAGGGGTCGGTGGTCCCGGTCGCGGACGACGCTGCGGTGGATTCCGACGAGGGCACGGCGTCCGCGCCTCCGGTGTCCTTCAGCAGCAGCCAGGCGCCGAGCGCCACCACCACCAGCACGATCGCCGCGGTGACGGGACGGTCGGCGACCAGCCGGTTGAACGCTCCGGTGAGCTGGGCCTCGGGCGAACGGCGGCGCGAGGCTGAACGGGTGCGACGAGTCACGGGGTGCCTTCTGCTGGGACGCTCGCGCGTGGCGGACGGTGCAGCAGCCGATTCTAGGGAACAACCGCGGCCTGCGAGGCGTAGTAACTAGCAAGACCCCCTTCCAAGCGAGGCAGGAGCCACACCGTGCGCGAGGAGCAGAGCAAGCCCACGATCATCGACGAGGACGGCAAGCCGTTCATCGACGGTGACCAGCGCGCTCAGCAGCCCGGCGGCATCCCCTTCGGCAGTATGCCGTTCGGGTCGGCGCCCTTCGGTGCGATGCCGACACCGCAGATCCCGGAGAAGTACCTGGGCCGCGACGGCAAGCCCTCCCTCTGGAAGATCCTGGGCTGGAAGGGCGTCGCGATCGCGGTGCTGATCATCGCGGCCGTGGCCGGGCTGGCCGCGCTGTCCATCATGGTGGCGATCATCGCGTTGCCGATCCTGGTGCTGATCGGTGCCGTCGCGTGGGTGGCCGGGCGGGTACGCGGCGGCCGGCCGACGAGCTCGACCGGCCGCGCCGTCATCGTGGTGCGTCGCTAACTTCGGTTACGAAAGCGGCCCATCGATCCGCCCGCTCGACGATGAGCGCCGGAGCCCGGCCTACCGGTTGTGGAAACGGATGGCTGGCTACGGAAGTCTCGACCCGAATGCGACGACGTGACTCCGACCGGCGTTCTCACAAGGCGCTGCGTAGTATCCGGTTATGTTCTCTGTCTTCGTATCTGCCCCGAACACCGACGACCCGATGGCCGCGCTCGAGCTCGGCGATCGGCCCGAGCCTGAGATCACCGACGGCTGGGCCCGCGTCCAGGTCAAGGCTGCCTCGCTGAACCACCACGACGTCTGGTCGCTGAAGGGCCAGGGTCTTCCCGCCGAGCGCATGCCGATGATCCTCGGCACCGATGCCGCCGGCCTCGACGAGGACGGCAACGAGGTCCTCATCCACTCCGTCGTCTCCTCGCCCGGCTGGACCGGCGATGAGACCTACGACCCCAAGCGCTCGCTGCTGTCGGAGGTGCACCAGGGCACCTTCGCCGAGTACGTCACCGTGCCGAAGCAGAACCTGGTACCCAAGCCCGCGGAGCTGTCGTTCGAGGAGGCCTCGTGCCTGCCCACGGCATGGTTGACCGCCTACCGGATGCTCACCAAGGATTCGGGCCTCAACCCAGGCGACACCGTGCTCATCCAGGGCGCGTCCGGCGGCGTCGCCACTGCGGCGACCGCGATCGCCAAGGCCATGGGACTGCAGGTCTGGGTCACCGGCCGCTCCGACGAGAAGCGCCAGACGGCGCTGGAGAACGGCGCGCACCAGGTCTTCGAGTCCGGCGCGAAGCTGCCCGGCAAGGTGGACGCGGTCCTGGAGACGGTCGGCGAGGCGACCTGGTCGCACTCGCTGCGCTCGCTGCGCCCCGGGGGCACCCTCGTGGTGTGCGGCGCCACCAGCGGCTTCAACCCGCCGGCGGACCTGGCCCGCGTGTTCTTCCTGCAGATGCGCATCATCGGCTCCACGATGGGCAACCGCACCGAGCTGACGGCGTTGATGAATCTGCTGAAGACGACCGGCGTCCGCCCGGCCATCGACAAGACCATGCCGCTGAAGGACGCCAAGGACGGCTTCCAGGCGATGGTCGACGGCGAGACCAACGGCAAGATCGTCTTCACCGTCTGAGCGCACCCAGCGCTACCGTGGGCGCCGAGACTTCTCGTCCCGGAGCCCACGCTCGTTCTCGGGAGGTACCAATGAGCAGCGACCTGGACGCCGTCCTCGCCGGACAGCAGAGCATCGCGCAGTGGCAGGACGATCTCTACGTCCACTTCCACCGCAATCCCGAGCTGAGCTATGTCGAGCACCGGACACACGACCGCATCGCCGCCGAGCTCGAGCGGCTGGAGGGCGTCGAGGTCATCCACGGATCGGCGAGACCGGGCTGGTGGGAATCGTGCGCAACGGTGAGGGTTCTACGGTGCTCATGCGCGCCGACATCGACGGACTTCCGGTGCGTGAGCTCACCGGCCTGGAGTACGCGAGCATCGTCGAAGGCGTGTCGGTGGACGGCGAGCAGTCACCGATCATGCACGCCTGCGGACACGACGTGCACATCAGCGCGCTGCTGGGGGCCACCCGGTTGCTTGCCGAGCACCGCGAGCGGTGGTCGGGCACCTTCCTGGCACTCTTCCAGCCCGCCGAGGAACGGGCCGGCGGGGCACGCAAGATGGTCGACGACGGCCTGGACGTCCGGATCCCCGCCCCGGACGTCGCCTTCTCGCAGCACGTGATGGCCACTCCTGCCGGCAATGTGCACGCCTGCCTCGGCCCGTCGTTCTCGACTGCGGACTCGATCAAGGTGACCGTCTTCGGCCGCGGCGGCCACGGCAGCATGCCGCACACCACCGTCGACCCCGCGGTGCTGGCCTCGATGATCGTCCTGCGGCTGCAGACCGTGGTCTCGCGCGAGACGCGGCCAGGCGAGTTCGCCGTCGTGACGGTCGGGAAGATGACCGTGGGCTCGAAGGTCAACATCATCAGCGACCGGGCCGAGCTGCAGCTGAACGTGCGCACCTCGACGAGCACACCCGGACCCGCGTGCTGACGGCCATCGAGCGGATCGTGCACGCCGAGTGCGAGGCCTCCGGATCACCGGCACCGCCGACCTTCGAGTACTTCGACCAGTTCCCGATGACCGTCAACGACGAGGCGATCACGCACCGGATCCGCGAAGCGTTCGCCGCCGCGTTCGGCGACCGCTATGTCGAGGAGCTGCCCTCGACCGGCAGCGAGGACTTCAGCGAGATCCCCAACGCGTTCGGGATCCCCTACTGCTACTGGATCATCGGTGGGGCCGACCGCGAGACCTACGCGGACGCCGAGAAGCGCGGCGCTGTAGCGACGGAGATCGCCGGCAACCACTCGCCGTTCTTCGCCCCCGTCATGCATCCGACCCTGGAGTCGGCGACGAAGGCGATCATCGTCGCCGCCCTCGAGTGGATGCCTTCGAGCTAGCGGCCACCAGGTGCACCTGCGCAACCACGCCGGCGCCACCTCCACGCCGATCTCCGGATCATCGATCGGCCTCGCGCTCGGAACCGCCACGGTCTGGTGCATTCTCAGCGGTTCGCCCGCAGCAGCTCCAACGCGTCGGCGAGCGCCTGCTCCTCGTGTTCGAAAGCCAGCGGCGGATGAGCGTCGACCGGCAGCCATTCCACCTGAGTGGCCTCGGAGTCGACCAGACGAGGCTGCTGCGAGTCGTTCACGGTCGCGGCGAAGTAGAGATTGAGGATCGAGATGACGTCGCCCTCGAACGGGTAGGTGTCCATGTAGATTCCAGCCAGACCGGCGATCTGGACGTCAAGGCCGGTCTCCTCCCGCATCTCGCGGACGGCGGCGTCCTGCGGGTGCTCGCCGCTGTCGCAGAAGCCGCCCGGGATGTCCCAATAACCACGCCAAGGATCACGCGCCCGCTTGATCGCCAGGAACCGGCCGTCCCGGACGACGACCACGCCGACCGCCGGACTCGAGTTCACGTACAGGCTGCGGCCGCAGCGCGCACATCGGATCGGCGGGGCGGCATCGAGCGGATCGCCGCAATAGGGGCAATGCCGCCAACCGCAGCGGATCGGCTCCACGACTACTTGGACTTGGCGGCCGCGGCGTCGTCAGTCGACAGCGCGGCGATGAAGGCCTCCTGCGGGACCTCGACGCGGCCGACCATCTTCATCCGCTTCTTGCCTTCCTTCTGCTTCTCGATCAGCTTGCGCTTGCGGCTGATGTCGCCGCCGTAGCACTTGGCGAGCACGTCCTTGCGGATCGCGCGAATTGTCTCGCGGGCGATGATTCGGGAGCCGACGGCCGCCTGGATCGGCACCTCGAACTGCTGCCGAGGAATCAGCTCTCGCAGTTTCCCGGTCATCATCACGCCGTAGGAATAGGCCTTGTCCTTGTGCACGATGGCCGAGAAGGCATCGACCTGCTCGCCCTGCAGCAGGATGTCGACCTTGACCAGGTCGGCCACCTGATCGCCGGCCTCCTCGTAGTCCAGGGAAGCGTAGCCGCGGGTCCGCGACTTCAACGAGTCGAAGAAGTCGAAGATGATCTCGGCCAGCGGCAGCAGATAGCGCAGCTCGACGCGGGTCTCGGACAGGTAGTCCATGCCCTGCATCGTTCCTCGACGCGCCTGGCACAGCTCCATGATGGCGCCGGTGTAGTCCGTCGGCGCAATGATCGTGCACTTCACCATCGGCTCGCGCACCTCGGCGACCTTGCCGACCGGCCAGTCACTCGGATTGGTCACGACCATCTCGGCGCCGTCGTCCATGGTGACGTCGTAGATGACGTTCGGAGCGGTCGAGATGAGGGAAAGGTCGAACTCGCGCTCGAGCCGGTCGCGGGTGATCTCCAGATGCAGCAGCCCAAGGAAGCCGCAACGGAATCCGAATCCGAGGGCGGTCGACGTCTCGGGCTCGTAGGTCAGCGCTGCGTCGTTGAGCCGAAGCTTGTCGAGGGCGTCGCGCAGCAACGGGTACTCCGAGCCGTCGATCGGGTAGAGACCAGAGAACACCATCGGCTTGGGGTCGCGGTAGCCGCCGATGGCCTCGTCGGCCGGCTTGGCCTGCAGGGTGACGGTGTCGCCGACGCGGGACTGCCGCACGTCCTTCACACCGGTGATGAGATAGCCGACCTCACCGACGCCCAGCGACTTCACCGGGACCGGCTCGGGCGAGATGACACCGAGCTCGAGCAGCTCGTGGGTCGCGTTGGTCGACATCATCTTGATCCGCTCACGGGCGGAGATCCGACCGTCGACCACACGCACGTAGGTGATGACGCCGCGGTAGATGTCGTAGACGGAGTCGAAGATCATTGCTCGGGCCGGCGCGTCCGCGTCACCGACCGGCGGCGGGACCTCCTCGACGATGCGGTCGAGCAGTGCGGGTACACCCTCGCCGGTCTTGCCGGACACCCGCAGGATCGAGTCCGGGTCGCAGCCGATGATGCCGGCGATCTCCTGGGCGTACCGCTCGGGCTGCGCCGCGGGCAGGTCGATCTTGTTGAGCACCGGGATGATGGTGAGGTCGTTCTCCATCGCAAGATAGAGGTTCGCCAACGTCTGGGCCTCGATTCCCTGGGCGGCGTCCACCAGCAGGACGGCACCCTCGCACGCGGCCAGCGAGCGCGACACCTCGTAGGTGAAGTCGACGTGGCCCGGGGTGTCGATCATGTGGAGGGTGTAGCCCCGCTCGTCGTTGCCGGCCCACGGGAGCCGCACGTTCTGGGCCTTGATGGTGATGCCGCGCTCTCGTTCGATGTCCATCCGGTCGAGGTACTGCGCGCGCATCTGGCGCTGCTCGATCACCCCGGTCACCTCGAGCATCCGGTCGGCGAGGGTCGACTTGCCGTGGTCGATGTGCGCGATGATGCAGAAGTTCCTGATCAGCGCAGGGTCGGTGTAGTCGGCGGTCACGAACATCCTTCATCGGGGCGAATCGGCAGTCATCCCATTCTGCCGCATCGCACCGGTCACGGGGCTGGCGGCTGGGGCGGGCGCAGGCCGGTGTGGTGGGCCGCGAACGCGAGCAGGTCGATCCATTCGGCCGCCACCATCGCGCGCGGCTTTCCCTTGCCGTGGCCGGTGCCCGTCTCGATCCGCGCCAGGACCGGAGCGCTGCCCCCCTGCGCGTGCTGCAGCGCGGCGGTGAACTTGTAGCTGTGCGCGGGCACGATGCGATCGTCGTGATCACCGGTCAGCACCAGGGTGGCGGGGTATTCCACCCCGTCGCGGATGTTGTGCAGGGGCGAGTAGCCGAGCAAGGTCGCGGCGACCTTCGCATCCGCGGGCGAGCCGTAGTGCGCGGTCCAGCTGGCGCCGGAGGGCAGCTGGTCAAAGCGCAGCAGGTCCAGCAGTCCCACCATCGGCACCGCTGCGCCGATCAGGTCGGGACGCTGCGTGAGTACCGCCCCGACGACGAGTCCCCCGGCACTGCGGCCATGCAGCGCTATCTGTGGCGCGGTGGTGATGCCTTGCTCGATGAGCTCCTCGGCCACGGCGATCATGTCGTCGAACGTGCGCTGCTTGTTCAGACCCCGTCCGGCGTGATACCAGTCGACGCCGTACTCGCCGCCGCCGCGTAGGTTGGCGATGACAAGTACCCCGCCGGCCTCGAGCCACGCCGGCCAGCCGGGGCGGAAGTCAGCCAGGGTGCGCACGTTCAGCCCGCCGTACCCGTACAGCATCGTGGGCCGAGGCCGGTCGAGTGCCAGATCCTCCCGGTGGATCAGGAAGTAGCGCACCATCGTCCCGTCTGCCGACCGGGCGCTGCCGCGACCGACGGTGGCGATCGGTGGCTGCCAGGACGGCGGTCGCTGCCCTGCCGGGCGGCGCATGCTGACCGCGAGCTTCACGATGTCGAAGGTCTCGAGGTCCACGCGAAAGCTCTTCAGGGGGGCCGTCGCCGAGGACATCCCGACGAACAGCTCGGTGTCCGCACTGCGTCCATTCAGCTCGACGACGGCCGTGCCGGCCATCGGGATCGAGGTGGCGAAACGCCCGTCCAGCGAGTACCGGTGCAGCACCGGCATCGCGTCGTCGAGGTGCACCGTGACTAGCGCGCCTCCGGCGGAGGTCACCGAATCCAGCAGGCCGTCCTGCTGCGGGATCACGTCGGTCATCTCGTGTACGCCGGGCGCGATCGGCACCCTCACGAGCCGGAACTGCGGCGCATCGCGATTGGTGCGCACCAGCATCTCGTCGCCGATCACCCGCACCGAGTCGTAGCGCGCATCGGGCTCATCGAACATTCGCACGGCCGGCCCCACCTCGGTCCGGCCACCGGTGGTCAGCGGGAAGGCCCATAGCCGGTTGCTGCTGCTCGTGCCGCTGTACACCTCGACGATCAGCCACCGCCCGTCGTACGACACCTCGGGGTAGGCGTGCAGCCGGGAGTCGTCACCGGTGTCGATGAGCACCTGGTCATCGGTCTGCGCAGTACCCAGCCGATGCAGCTTCAGCAGTCCGGCATGCTGTCGCACATCTCCGGTGGCGTTCTCGGCGCTCGGGTAGTGCAGGTAGACGAAGGACCGGCCGTCGGGAAGCCAGACGGGTGAGCTGAGCTTCGTCAGGGTCAGCTCGTCGTCAAGGTCACGCCGCTCGTCGATGTCGCGGATCCGGATGGTGTTCCAGTCGCTGCCGGCATAGCTGAGCGCGTAGGCGAAGTATCGCCCGGACTCCGAGACTCCCGTGGCCGCGATGGAGGTCGCGCCGGTCTCGTCCAGCCGGTTCGGGTCGACTAGTACCTTTCCGCCCTCGGCCAGACGTTCGAGCGTGGGCGCCCAGCACCACACGTCCTGGGCCTGCGCGCCGTCGTTGCGGCAGACGAAGTAGCGGCCGGCCTTCTTGTAGGGCGTGCCAGAGCGCGGGCGGTTGAGCAGGCGGGTCACCTGCTGCTCGAACCAGGCTCGCTCCGGCAGTGCGGCCAGGTAGGAGCCGCTCAGCGCGTTCTGCTCACGCACCCACTGGTGGGTCTGCGACGAGGCCGGGGCCTCCAGCCAGCGGTAAGGGTCGGCGACCGGGGTGCCGTGAACGTTCTCGACCGCGTCGTCCCGACGCGCGTAGGGGTACTGCACTCGTGCAGGTATACCCTCCGGCAGGCGACCGGTCCAGGGCCGCGGCAGTGTGGCGTACGCCGCTGCCGTTGTGCCGCGCCCCGCTGGCTTGATATTCTGTCTCTTCGTGTGCGCTGCGATCTGTCGCACCGCCGACGCGCTCGTCGCCGGCAGATCCACAGATCACGCACCTCCCAGACTCAGCACCAGCACCACCAACCTGAACGAGGCACTTCGTGGCGAACATCAAGTCCCAGATCAAGCGCGTCAAGACCAACGAGGTCGCGCGCCAGCGCAATCAGGCCGTCAAGTCGGCTCTGAAGACGTCGGTCCGCCGCTTCCGCGAGGCCGCCGCCGCGGGCGACGCCGACAAGGCGACCGCTGCTCTGCAACATGCTTCGCGTCAGCTCGACAAGGCCGCCAGCAAGGGCGTCATCCACCGCAAGCAGGCCGCCAACCGCAAGTCGGGCATGGCCAAGGCGCTCGCCGGCCTGAGCGCCAAGTAGCACTCAGCGCTTTCCGAAGCCGCGCATCGTCGTGATGCGCGGCTTCGTGCTGTCCGGCTGCGGTCGGTCAGGAGCGGATCTCGTGCGCCGCGGCGATGTCGAGGACGGCCTTCTCCAACGCGTAGCGCGAGTCCGCCGCCTGCCCCTTGACCTCGCCGTTGAGCCGAGCGGCGATCTGCAGCGCCTTGGTCAGCCCCGGAGCTGACCAGGTGCCGGCGCTCTGCCGGATCTTGCGGATCTTCCACGCCGGCATCCCCAGCCGCTGGGCGAGTGTGTTGGGGTCGGCCCGGCCGGCAGCAGCGACCTTCGCAACCGACCGCACGGATTCTGCGATCGCGTCCGCGATCACCACCTCAGCGGCGCCGTCGTGCAGCGCCCACCGTAGCTGCTCGAGGCCGGACTCCACCCGACCGCCGACGATCTCGTCGGCGAGGGCGTAGACCTTCACGTCGGCGCGGCCGCGGTGGTAGCGCCCGACCGTGTCGACGTCGATCGTGCCGCCGGCGTCGGCCACCAGCTGCCGGGCGGAGCTGGACAAGCTGCGGAGGTCCTCCCCCACGGCCTCCACCAGCGCGGCAGCGGCCTTAGCGTCGATCTTCCCGCCCGCCGCCACGACCTCCGAACAGACGTACTTGATGCGGTCGTCCACAGACCTCACCACCGGCACTCGCTCGATCGCCGCTCCCAGTTTCTGCAGGTCGACCGCGAGCGTCTTGGCCCGCCCCGCTCCGGAGTGCTCGACGATGAGGCAGATGTCGGGGTCGGGCGCCGCGGCATACTGCGTGAGGACCGCGACGAGATCCTTCGTGGACTGCTCGGCCGACTTCAGCACGACGATCCGCTCACCGCCGAACAGCGCCGGGCTGATGGCGTCGGCGAGCGCATTGGCGGCGTCCGCCACGCCCGCATCGACCCGCTCGAGCGTTGGATCGGCGTCCGGCCGCGCCGCCCGTTGGGCAGCGATGACCGCAGAGGAGACCTGCGAGCGAAGGAACTCGTCCTCGCCCACGACCAGCACGAGTCGCTCAGCAGTCTGCGGCATGCCTCGATCCTTCCATGCACGGCCGACACCCGGTGGTGTGAGTTCGTACGATGGCCCGAGCGAGGAGAGGACGATCCGTGGCATCCAGTACCGACCTGCCGGCCGGATTCACCGGCTTTCCGCCGGAAGCCTTCGAGTTCTACGAGGACCTCGAGCAGGACAACTCCAAGACCTTCTGGCAGGCCCACAAGCAGCAGTACGACGACGCGGTCCGCGCCCCGATGACCGCCCTGATGGAGACCCTGGCCGAGGAGTTCGGCGCCGCGAAGATCTTCCGCCCGTACCGCGACGTGCGCTTCTCCCACGACAAGACGCCGTACAAGACGCACCAGGGTGCCTACGTGAAGACCGCTCCGGGCGCCGGCTGGTACGCGGAGATCGGCGCGCCATGCTTCCGGACCGGAGGCGGGTTCTACCGAGCGGATGCCGCTGGCCTCAAGAGGGTGCGCAACCAGATCGCCGGCGCCAAGGGCGGTGCGTTCGCAGACCTCGTGGAGCGGCTCCAGCGAAAGGGGTGGGAGCTGCGTGGCGAGCAGCTGAAGACCGCTCCCCGCGGGTTCGAGGCCGATCATCCGCGGATCGACCTGCTACGGCACAAGTCGTTGAGCCTCACCCGCCCCATCGAGGAGGAGATCGTGGGCACCGCGGGCCTCGCCGACCGCGTGCGGGCCGACTGGCGCGAGCTGCGTCCGTTCGTCGAGTGGCTGACCGACATCCTGCGCTGATCGGCTGCCTCGCCGGTTGCCTACGCCACTCACGCACCATAAGGTGACATCGATGTCAACTAGGTTGAGAGCGGGAGCGGCGATGGCGGAGCAGAAGGACGCGCAGGTCGATCACGAGGTGATCGTCATCGGGGCCGGGGTGTGCGGCATCTATCAGCTCTACCGGTTGCGCGAGCTCGGGATCGACGCGCTCGTGCTCGAGTCGGGTCCGGAGCTGGGCGGCACCTGGTACTGGAACCGCTACCCGGGTGCGCGCTTCGACTCGGAGAGCTATACCTACGGGTTCTCCTTCTCCGACGAGCTGCTGCAGGAGTGGGACTGGAAGGAGCGTTTCTCGGGCCAGCCGGAGAACCTGCGCTACCTGCAGTACGTCGCGGACAAGTTCGATCTGCGCGAGAACATGCGCTTCAACGTCACCGTCGAGCGCACCGTGTTCGACGAGGAGACGAGCACCTGGGTGCTGCACCTGGACGACGGCGAGACACTGCGGTGCCGGTTCGTGGTCATGGCGCTCGGCTTGCTGTCGGCCCCCACGCTGCCTCGCTATGAGGGCATGGATGACTTCCAGGGCGAGTCCTTCCACACCTACGACTGGCCCGACGGCGTCGACCTCGCCGGCAAGCGGGTCGGAGTGATCGGCACCGGCGCGACCGCGATCCAGCTGATCGCCGAGATCGCCGACAAGGTCGAGGACCTGACGGTGTTCCAGCGCCGGCCCAACTGGAGTGCCCCGCTGAACAACTCCGAGATCTCCCCCGATGAGATGGCCGGAATCAAGGCGCGATACGACGAGATCTTCGCCGCGTGCTCGCGGACTCCCGGGGGGGGCGATAATAGAAACGTGCGTGCACAGCGTGCACACCCCGCCCTGACCTGCGGTTTTAGGAGAGCATGACGTGCACGTCGTGCAGCACACAGACCGACCGCGACGGCATCAGCGGCGGCCCCGACACACCCGCAAGCTATTACTCGGTACCGCTGGTTTCGGGTACCATGGTGCTGTCGAGAGTTTCGTATGTCGGCTGGCTCAACCCAGCGAACTGTGCCCCTGGTGTCCAGACCGGGGGCACAGTCATGCCTGGGGGCTCTCTAGGTCTGACGGTAGACACCGTAGGCTGAGCGCGCGCCGTCCACAGCAGCGCACCGCACCGCCCCGGACCCTGCACCGGGGCGGTGCTGTCCCCGGGGGTCGGGGCTTCCATGGGTCGGCTTGCTGGGGGCCCTTCCATGGGTCCGCGCGATCGAGGGGGATTCATGAGGTCCGCCCGTGGCGGTCACCGGTTCCTCGGTGCTTACGACGACTGAGCCGGGCAGGGATTACCTATCCCGCAGGACCCAAGTAGCCACAGGCTGGCCGCCGGGAGCCCACACGATGAGGTCGCCGTCACTGATCGGATAACCGTTCTCGGTCCACATCCGCGCCTTCCCCTCTTGCCCTTCCATGAGGGTGACGCAGGACCACGACGGGGACTCAACGAACGGGACCCGCGCGCCGTCCTGGCGCTGCACGTATGTGTCTTCGATCGTCGGGCAGGGCGCGCCGTTGGTGAGGGCCTTGACCGTCCACTCGGCGGTCATCGCGCCGCGCGGGTAGCCGTCGGTCAGAGTGAGCTCGACATCGTCGGTGATCGTCACCGGAACGCCGACGCCGGCTGTCGGTAGGGCATCAGATCCGCCGGCTGTGCCACCGTCGGTCTGGTCATCTGAGCCACCGCGTCCGGCGAGCAGTAGGCAGAGGGCTAGCGAGGCTGTGAGTCGTGTTCTCATGCACCGGAGGTGTGTCCCAAGCTGGCACAACGACCGCGACACGCCGTCACCCGAACACTGGCAGGGGGTGGCGGTGGCCCCTCCCCGGGGCCTCTAGCACCACCGGAGAGTGATAGGCCCTCGCCCATTGCCACAATCGAGAGGGGCGCAGCTAGGGCGTGTCTCCTAACCGTTTCTGCCAGTGGGTGATGGCTCGCAGGACTGCTCCGCCGCGGTAGGTGAGAGCGAGTTTGTCGTAGCGGGTGGCGAGCCCGCGCCACTGCTTGTCTTCGTTGAAGCCGCGTTCGACGACGTTGCGGCCCTTGTAGTCCTCGGCGTCGTAGCTGACCGGCCTGCCACCGCGGGAGCCCCGGCGCAGGCGGTGGCCTTGTTGGTCTGCGGGCTCGGGGATGACTGCGACGATCCCGCGGTCCCGCAGATGGGTGCGGATCGCGCGCGACGAGTACGCCTTGTCGCCGCGGACCCGGTCCGGCCTCGAGCGCGGTCTGCCCGGGCCGCGCCGGGCGACTCTGAGGTGATCCAGGAGCACCGGGAACATGGGCGCGTCACCGGCCTGCCCGGGGCCGACCAGCACGACCAGCGGCAGCCCGCGCCCGTCGACGAGGTGATGGATCTTGGTGCTCAAACCGCCCCGTGACCGGCCAATCGCATGATCAGGAGGCTCCTCGCGCAGATTCTTGTAACTCGACAGAGCCCCCCGTGTCGCGCGGGAGGTTCGTCGCGTGCTGATGCGCGCGGTTGATCGTGGAGTCCACGCT
Organism: Blastococcus sp. Marseille-P5729; assembly: GCF_900292035.1. NCBI lineage: Bacteria > Bacillati > Actinomycetota > Actinomycetes > Geodermatophilales > Geodermatophilaceae > Blastococcus > Blastococcus sp. Marseille-P5729. Next base: position 730,087 of record NZ_OMPO01000001.1, read on the forward strand.
CACGGCCCAGTCGATCTCACCGGCAGCGTCCCCCTCGGCGAGGATCTCCGCATAGATCTCATCCCACGTGCCGTCACCGCTGAACCGGCGATGCCGCTTCCACGCGGTCTGCCACGGCCCGAACTCCGCCGGCAGGTCCCGCCACGGAGACCCCGTCCGATACCGCCACACGATCGCCTCCACGACCCGGCGATGGTCCTGGAACGGCCGGCCGCCCTTGCGGGAGGCGACCGGCATCAACGGCTCGATCCGAGCCCAAGCAGCATCCGAGAGAACACGAGTACGCGACACGCGTCAAGCCTGCCGTCAACCAACCCGCAAGGTTAGGAGACACGCCCTAGGTGGAGAGGCGCACCCCGTACTGCGGCAGAAGTGCCTACATCGTCAACCTGTGGACGTGCGCTGCAGGGGGACAGTGCCTATCGGGTGGTCCTGTGGGCGTAGGTGGCGAAGACGTCGGCGAACTCGGCGAGGGCGCGCCTGGCGTTCTCGTCGTCTCGTGCCGAGAGCCAGGAGCTTGTGATGCCCGAGAGCGCGGCGAGGATCATCTCGGCCAGCAGCGCCACGGGGATGGCGTACTCGATGTCGGCGAGTGCGGCGAAGCGTTCGAGGTGTTCGGTGACGCGCCGGTGGTAGGCGCGTTGCTCCCACTCGGGCAGCTCGCGCAGTTCGGGGTCGCGCAGGGCGAGGGTCGTCAGCTCGGTGAGTACGATCTGCGCCGCAGGGTCGGCCTCGACGGTGCGCCAGTAGGCGTCCAAGAGGGCGTGGATGCTGGCGCGGACCTCGCCGGTGGGGTCGATCTGTGCCCAGGCGTGGTCGAGGTCGACGTTGATGTCGGCTGAGAGCAGTTCCGCGTAGAGCTCTCGCTTGGATCGGAAGCAGTAGTGGAACGCCCCGTGCGGCATGTCCGCCTCGGCGCAGATCGCCCTGGTCGATGCCGCCTTCACCCCGTCGCGCTTCATCACCCGTAGCGCGGCTTGGGCGAGGAGCTGACGGCGCTCGTCTGCGCGCATGTGCGTGCGCGTCTCGGTGGGCTCCTCTGTCTCCATGGCCCCACTCTACCGAACCTTGGCCAAACGACTTGGCCATTTGACTTGGCCATATGGCCAAGATAGTGTGAGGTGTCCGCCGAAGGAGAGGACCCCTTGATGTCCGCGCCCGTCCCTGTTCCCCAGCGCGCCGGCGCCCGCCAGTGGGCCGCGCTTGCGGCCCTGACCGTGCCGGTGCTGCTGATGAGCATCGATTTGACCGTGCTCGCGGTCGCGATCCCCGAGCTGAGCGAAGACCTCGCCCCGACCGGCACGCAGTTGCTGTGGATCGTGGACATCTACGGGTTCTTCCTCGCCGCACTGCTCGTGCTCATGGGCAACATCGGCGACCGGATCGGCAGGCGCAGACTCCTGCTGATCGGTGCGGTCGCGTTCGGGGCGGCCTCGATGCTGGCCGCGTTCGCCTGGTCACCCGAGGTGCTGATCGCCGCCCGCGCCCTGCTCGGCATCGGCGGAGCGACCTTGATGCCCTCCACGCTGGCCTTGATCCGCAACATCTTCACCGACCCCGCCCAGCGGCGTCGTGCGGTCTCGGTCTGGGTCGCGGCGTTCGCCGGTGGTGCGGGCCTGGGCCCGGTGGTCGGCGGGTTCCTGCTGGAGCACTTCTGGTGGGGATCGGTGTTCCTGATCAACGTGCCGGTGATGATCGCCCTGCTGATCGCGGCCCCGCCGCTCGTGCCCGAGTTCCGCAACCCCGCCCCCGGACGGTTCGACCTGCTCTCCGCCGGCCTGCTGATGGCCGCGATGCTCACCGGCGTCTACGGCCTCAAAGACGCCGCCGCACACGGATGGGGCATCACTCCCGCCCTCTGGGTCACGGCAAGTCTCGCGCTGGCGGTGGTGTTCGTGCTCCGGCAACGCCGCCTGTCCGATCCGCTCATCGACATCGCCCTGTTCCGGTCGCTGCCGTTCAGCACCGCGGTGATCGCGAACGTCGCCGGGGTGTTCGCGCTCACCGCGCTGCTGTACTACCTGCCCCAGTACCTCCAGCTCGTCCTCGGCCACTCGCCCCTGACCGCCGGACTCTGGGCGCTGCCGATCGCGGCCGGTGCGATCCTCGGCTCGCTGATCGCAGCGACCCTGGCCCGCGTGATCGGGGCCGGGTGGCTCATCGGCGGCGGCCTCATCCTCGCCGCCGGCGGATACCTCACGCTCACCGCCCTCGGCCTGGACGGCATCGCCTGGATCGCCTTCACCGGCGGAGCGCTCGTCGGGGCCGGCATCGGGATCGCCGACACCCTCTCCAACGACGTCATCGTCGGCACCGCCCCACCCGAGAAGGCCGGAGCCGCAGCCGGCATCAGCGAGACCGCCTACGAGCTCGGCGGCGCGCTCGGCACCGCGACCCTCGGAGCCCTCGGCACCAGCATCTACCGCACCCAGGTCACCGACGCCCTCCCCGCCGACACCCCACCCGACATCGCCGACGCGGTGACCGAAACCCTCGGCGCTGCGGTCGCCACCGCCCAACAACTACCCGAGGACCGCGCCGCAATGCTGCTCGACCTCGTCCGCCCCGCCTTCACCGACGCGATGACCACCGCCTTCACCACCGCAGCCATCGTCCTCGCCACCATCGGCACCCTCGCCGCAACCGCACTGGCGAGACACCACACGCCCACGACCGGTACCGAGGCACCGGATGAGGCCACCCGATCCGACCTCTGAGCGGATACCATTGACTATCGACCATGCCGAAGGGGTCTGTCCGATGAACGGTGTTTCCGGCGTTCATCTCAGAGGTTCTCCGCGGCCGGCATGCGGTCGGCGAAGGTGACGGCGAAAGCGTTGAGCGCGGGCTTCCACCGCATGGTCCATCGTGCCTGGCCGGTGCCCTTGGGGTCCAGGCCCCTGGTGACCAGGTACAGGCACTTGAGGGCGGCCTGCTCGGTCGGAAAGTGCCCGCGCACGGTGACCGCGCGCCGGTACCTGGCGTGCAGGGACTCGAGGGCGTTGGTGGAGAACAGCACCCGGCGGATCTCCACGTCGTAGGCCAGGAAGGGGATGAACTCCTCCCACGCCGCTCTCCACATCTTGGGGATGGCCGGGTAGGGCTTGCCCCATTTCTCCTCCAGCTCCTCGAACGCCGCCCATGCTGCCTCGATCGAGGGTGCGGTGTAGATGCGGCGCAGGTCCTTGGCCAGCTGGTCCCAGTATTTCCGCGAGGCGTAGCGCAGCGTCGCCCGGATGAGGTGGATCACGCAGGCCTGCACGATCGCCTGGGGGAAGACGGCGTTCACGCTGTCGGGCAGTCCTTTGAGGCCGTCGCAGACGATGAAGAACACGTCGCGTACGCCGCGGTTCTTCAGGTCCGCCAGCACGTTCATCCAGAACTTCGCCGACTCACCACCTCCCTGCCCGGCCCACAGGCCCAGGACGTCTCGCCGGCCGTTCAGGTCGACGCCGATCGCGGCGTAGAAGGGTTGGTTGCCGACCTGCCCGTCGCGAACCTTGACGTAGATCGCGTCGATGAAGATGGCCGCGTACACCGGTTGCAGCGGCCGGGAGGACCAGGCGGCCATCTCCTCGAGCACCTTGTCCGTGATCCTCGAGACCGTGTCCTTGCTGATGGAGGCGCCGTACACCTCGTGGAAGTGCGCGCTGATCTCACCGGTCGTCAGGCCCTTGGCGAACAGGCTGATCGCGACCGCGTCCACGTCCGAGAGGCGCCGCTGTCGCTTCTTGACGATCACCGGCTCGAACGTGCCGGCCCGGTCCCGGGGGACCGCGATCGTCACCTCTCCGGCGGCGTCGGTCAGCACCGTCTTGGGTCGGGTGCCGTTGCGGATGTTGCCGTTCTCTGCGGTGGGTACCCGGTGCTTCTCGTGGCCGAGGTGCTCGGTCAGCTCCTCTTCCAGCGCTGTCTCCAGGACGGTGGCGGTGATTGATTTGAGCAGCCCGTCCGGGCCGGTCAGGTCCTCACCACGGGCCCGGGCGGCTTTGACCAGCTCCCGGACCGCAGCCTGCTCGGCCTCGCTGCGCGAGGTCGTCTTCTTCACCTTCTTCGGCATCGAGCTCACGCTCGTGATCTTCTCGGTCATCACATGACCTTCCCCGCCAGCTGAGCCGGCGTGTCAGGCCAGAAACACCGTTTGGCGGACAGTCCCTGCCGAAGAGGGGGGTGTCCCTATCAGGTTCGTCAAGCTGCCGGAGCTGAGGATTGTCTCGTTTCGTAGAGGGTGCCGTTCTTGAGCATGGCGTGGAGTACGTCGACTCTGCGCCGGGCGAGGCATATCAGGGCGGCGTTGTGCTTCTTCCCGGCGGCGCGTTTGCGGTCGTAGTAGACCCGGCTGGTCGGGTCAGAAAGAGATGCGAAAGCGGCCAGGAAGAACGCTCGCTTGAGTTGTTTGTTCCCGGCCCGGCTGGGGTGTTCCCCTCGGATCGACGTGCCCGATCTGCGGGTCACCGGCGCGAGCCCGGCGTAGGCCGCGAGGTGTCCGCTGGTGGGGAAGGCCGAGCCGTCACCGACCTCGAGGAGGATCCGTGCGCCGGTCCTGACTCCGATCCCCGGCATCGAGGTCAGGACCCGGGAAAGAGGGTGCGGATCGAGCATCTCCTCGATCTGTTTAGCCGCTTGTTCGCGTTGGTCGAGCAGCCCACCGAGGGTCACGGCGAGTTGTGGCAGCACGAGTTCGGCCGCCCGAGTGCCCGGCACGCTCACCGTCTGCTCGGTCAGCGCCTTCACCACCGCGTCGACGAGGCGTTCGTATGAGCGTGGCGCACGCACCTTCGTCGCGGCGATGAGTTGACGCCGGGTCGCCTTCGCGAGTCCCTGAGGTCCACCGAAGCGCTGCAGCAGCTCGAGCACCGCTCGGTGCTGGACCTTGGGACCCAGCACGCGTTCCAGCGCTGGATGGACCTGGGCGAGCAGGCCGCGGATGCGGTTACTGATCCGGGTGACCTCACCGGCCAGGTCATCATCGAACCCCACGATGACCTCTAGATCGGCGAGCGCTTCATCGCCAGCGTCAACGCGACGCAACGCGTGCGGCATCGGCCTGGCCGCCTCGGCGAGCACGCAGGCGTCCCGAGCATCGGTCTTCGCGTTGCCCGGATGCAGATCCGCGATCCGTCGCATCGCCAGCCCGGGCAAGTAGGCCACATCGACGCCCAGCGACCGCGCAACGGTCACCGCCAGCGCGCCGATCGACGCGGGCTGGTCTACCACCACCAGCACCCGGCCGCGCCCGCTGAGATCTTCCAGGATCTCGCCGATCCTTGCTTCGGACTGCGGCAGAGGCCCGTCGTGGACGCGCTTGCCATCCGGGCCCAGCCCGCAGGCGTGGTGCTCCTGCTTGCCGACGTCCAGACCAAGGAACACGGCATACTCAGGTCGCGGCATCGTTCATTCCTCTCCGCTCGTTGCAGGTGCTGGTCGCACGTCTGGCGAAGGAAGCCGGCACCCACGTTACGAAGAGACCTACCCAAGGGCGGCCCTGTCCCTATCAGCGGTCAGCCAACGCCACCAGAATCGGTGACAACACCCCCCGGATCATGCAAGAGACAGGGGCTTTGAGTCATGCCGACCCTGGCGACCAGAACCCCGCCGTACGGGGTCACGAAGAAGGTAACGGGTTCTTGCACGAGCCCGACCGCCGCCCGTTCTTCGAGGTGCCGCGTGATGAGCGCATCGCGATGTGGGAGAAGCTGTACGACGAGCCGGGCTTCGGCATCTGGCTGGCGAACTTCCGCGACATCTTCATGGACGAGGAGGCGAACGCCGAGATCAGCGCGTTCATCGCCGACAAGATCCGTTCTCGAGTGCACGACCCCGAGGTAGCCGAGCTGCTGATCCCAAAGGACCACGGGTTCGGCGTCCAACGGCTCCCGTTGGAGACCAACTATTTCGAGGCCTACAACCGCGACAACGTGCACCTGGTCTCGGTGCAGCACACCCCGATCGAGCGGATCACCGAGAGGGGGCTACGGACGACCGAGCGCGAGTACGAGCTCGACGTGATCCTCTACGCCACCGGGTTCGACGCGATCACCGGTGCGTTCGACCGGATCGACATCCGGGGCGTGGGCGGTCAGTCACTGCGCGAGCTCTGGGCCGACGGCCCGGTGACCAGCTACGGGCTGCAGGTGCCCGGGTTCCCGAATATGCTGATGCCCAACGGCCCGCAGAGCGCCTCTGCCACCACCAACTTTCCGCGGGGTATCGAGATCGGCGTCGACTGGTGCACCGACCTCCTGCAGTACGCCTGGGAGCGCGGGTACTCACGGGTGGAGGCCACGGCGGAGGCCGGAGAGGCGTGGACCCGGGAGGTCGAACAGCTCTACGGGATGATGCTGATGCGCAACGCCCAGGGCTGGTTCACCGGCTACAACTCGAACGTCCCGGGGCACGAGAAGGGCAAGATCCGCTACCTGGTCTACAACGGCGGTACGCCGAAGTTCCGCAAGCTCATCACCGCCGAGGCGGACGCTGGCTACCCCAGCGTCGTCTTCGCATAACGCAGGTCTTCGCCCGGCCTTTCTAGGCAAGCAGATCTCTGCTCAGGACGATCGATCGTGCGTCACGACGACTCCCTCGTCCGCCGCCGACACCAGGATCATGCCGTCACGGTCGGTACGCCGGACGGTCATCCCGAGCCGTTCGAGCTCGCTGATCGTGCTCGGAGCCGGATGGCCGTAGTCGTTGTCGGCGCCGACCGAGATCAGAGCCAGGCTCGCCCCGGTGGCGGCAAGAAATGAGTCGTCGCGGTTCTTGCTCCCGTGGTGCGGCACTTTCAGTACGTCCGCCTGCAGGCAACCGCACCCCGCCATCGACGCCATGAGCTCGACTTGCGCATCGCCGGTCACGAGGAGCCTCAGACCGCCCACGTCGATCCGGACTATCAGTGAGTTGTTGTTCGGATCGCTTGTCGTGCCGAGGATCGGGCGGGTAGGTCCAAGAACCTCGAGGACGACGTCCCCAGCGGAATAGCGTTGCCCGGTGCCTACCTCGTCGACCGGGATCGACTGGTCGAGGGCGATGCTTCTGATCGACTGTTCGACCGCCCCGCCGTCGTACGAGCCGATGACGACCCGTTCGACGTCACGCCGGCCGAGCACCGCAGGCACGCCGGCGACGTGGTCGTCGTGGAAGTGCGTCAGTAGCACCAGCGGCAGCCGTTCGACACCGAGCTCACGCAGGCAGCGGTCCAGCAGCGCAGGATCGGGCCCGGCATCGAGCAGGACGGCCGCATCAGGTCCCGCCCGTGCGAGGACTGCATCACCCTGTCCGACATCGCACGCCGCGATCACCCAGTTCGGCGACTGCCACCGATCGACTGCACACCGCACCGGCGTGGCCAGCACCAGGACGCCGACCGCCGCTGCCGCCAGCGACGTACGCGCCAGCGGACGCCGTCTCGTCAGCCACCAGGCGAGCGCCGCGACCAGGAGCACTCCCACCACGATGAAGAACGCCCCGACCCCCGGCGGCATCGGTATCTGGGCCGGTCCTGGCTCGGCCGCAACATGCGCGACGTGCGCGATCCACCGGGTGAAGTATCCGCCCACGACGCACAGCAGCTGGGCCAGCGGCATCGCGATGGGCGCGAGGACCGCAGCGCAGACGCCGCATATGGTGGCCACCGGGACGGCGGGCGCAGCCACGATATTCGCCACCAGCGACCCGAGATTCACCATCGGCAGCAGCAGCACGATCACCGGCAAAGTCGCCAGCCCCGCTGACGCCGCGACCGCCAACGGCGCGGCGAGCATCATCGGCATGCGTTCTGACCAGCGCCTGGTCCACTCCGCCCCCACCACGACAATCCCCGCCGTCGCCAGCACCGAGAGCAGGAACCCGACCGAGATCGACAGCGCCGGGACACAGGTCAACAGCACGACGATGGCGGTCGCGAGAGCGGGTACCGCCGCGCGGGGTCGGCCGGATGCCAACCCCACCAGCATCACGACGCCCATTCCCGCGGCGCGCAGCACGCTGGGCTCCGGACCCGCGACCACGACGAACGCGAGCAGCGCCCCGGCCGCACAGCCGATCTGCAGCACGAACGGTGCGCGACAGAGCCGGGTCAGCCAGAGCACCGCTCCCACGACGATGGCCACGTTGGCACCGGAGACTGCCAAGAGGTGTGCCAGGCCGGACAGCCGAAACTCCTCCTGCACGATCGGGCCGATCCCCGACGTGTCGCCGTCCACCAGCGCGACGAGCAGGCCAGCGGCATCCGGATCGTTCACCGAGGCTGCTTCATGAAGACCATCCCGTATCGCCTCTGCCACAACACTCCACCTCGGGGCCTCGGGATCGACCACCGAGCCATCGGACGCCACGACGAACGCGACCACGGACGACGCACGATCGGGCGGGTGCGCGGTGCCGACGATGTACGCGGTCGCGCCGGGGAGCGTTCCAGCCCAGACATCGGACGTGCCCAGGACGACGACCGACTGGTCGGCCTCGTGCACCCTGCCGCGATGCTCGATGCGGCTCACGGCCACCTGCACGACTACCCGGTCAGGTGTGCCGCCGACCTGCCGCGGCCTGCTCTCCACCGTTCCCTCGAGGCGCACGAACGCATCCTCCCGCGCGGCGTGCGCAACCACTGAGTCCAGCCGGTCCTGAAGGCGCGCCGAGGAGAGCAGTGCGGCCGCGATCCCGGCCATACATGAGAAAGCAACCAGCCAGCAGCGGGATCTGTGCACTACCGAGCGCCAACCAGCGAATGCGCCGATCAATCCGGTCGCCGCCATTGCGACCATCGCCCACCAGAGGCCCGCAGACCATCCGAGCTCCCCGGACGCAACGCCGATCCAGACCAGCGCGGCCCCGGGGACCAGCCGCGCGTCATGCTCGCGCCAGTGCTTCACACGGTGACCAGATCCTTGACCTTGGCCAGCACCGCCGGACCCACACCAGAGACGTTCTCCAGCTCCTCCACGGACTTGAACGGCCCATTCTCCTCGCGGAAGTCGACGATCCGCTGCGCCAGGACCGGACCGATGCCCGGCAGCTCGTCCAGCTGCGTGACGTTCGCGGAGTTGATGTCGACGAGCGCAGTAGACCCGCCGTTCGCAGTAGGTTGCGGCTCGCTCGTTCCGGAGTCGACGGGAGGGCCCGGCAGACCGACCACGATCTGCTCCCCGTCCGCCACCTTGCGGGCAATATTCAGCGTGCTCAGGTCGGTGCCGGGCAGCGCCCCTCCCGCAGCCTCGATCGCATCGCTCACCCGCGCGCCCTCCGGAAGGGTGACCAGGCCCGGGACGTTCACGCTGCCGACGACCGCGACCACCAAGACTCCTGGGGCACTCGACGTAGAGGCCGGCGATGCGGCCGCGCTCGCGGTCTCCCCGCCGGGCTCATCGGGATCGGCTCGCTCATCTGCTGCAGCGATCGTGGTGGCGGCTCCTTCGACAGCCGTCCCCGCGGGTCGCAGCAGCCACGTCACGAGAGCAGTGGCGGCGGCGGTCAGCACGGCGACGACGACGAAGACGCCGATCGACACGCGCCCCGAGTGCAGCCTGGCCCGCCAGGCGGAGCGCGGGGGCTCGAAGCCGTCGCCGAAGCCGTCGAGCGAGCGCCGGTCGGTCTCGCCGTCGTCCAGCACGGACGGATCATCAGGCTCGGCTGCCCGTTGGTCATAGTCACGCATCGAGGACTCCAGGATCGCCTTGATATCGGCGATCTGGCGGTCCCGTTCGAGATCGTCGACCCTCCTCATGGCCGCGACGATACGGATGCTCCGATTCGTGCGGCGTCCGCAACCTCCACGATGTGGAGACACGCCGTCCTGTGGACAGCGGTAGCGGTGTCGCGGTTAGCCGTCGAGGGTGGGTACGACGATCACGGCGAGCATCCCGGGGCCGACATGCGCACCGAGAACCGCGCCGACCTCACTCACTACTATCTCTGCCGACCCGGGAATCTCCTCCGCGAGCTCCGCCCGTAGCTTCTCAGCACGCTCCTCAGCAGCGAGATGGTGGACGGCGATGAGCACGTCGCCCTCGATCCCGTTGGCGGCGCTCACTGCCAGGGACTTCATCCGCGCGATGGCCTTGTTGGCGGTCCGCACCTTCTCCAAGGGCACGATCCGGCCGTCGAGGAGGTGCAGGATCGGCTTCACCGCCAAGGCGGTGCCCAGCCAGGCGGCGGCGGCACCGATGCGGCCACCGCGACGGAGATACTCAAGAGTGTCGACATAGAAGAAGTTCGAGGTGTCCTCGAGCGACCTGACGGCCGCGTCGTACACCTCGTCGTTGCTCGCCCCCGCGGCCGCCTTGCGGGCGGCGACGAGCACCGGGAAGCCGAGCGCCATGGCCGTCACCCGCGAGTCGACGACGCGCACGATCTCCTCTCCCGCGTCGGAGTTGCACTGCACCGCCGCGAGGCGAGCGGCGTCCCAGGTTCCCGAGAGCTCACTCGATATGTGCACGCTGACGATGTGGTCGTAGCCCTCGGCGAGCAGCTCGCGGTAGCGCTCCACGAACTGTGCGGGTGTCGGTCGCGACGTGGTGACGGTGACCGACTTCTCCCTTAGCCGCTCGACGACGTCGGCGGGAGTGATCTCAATGCCGTCCTCGCCCTGATGGTCGCCCATGATCACGTGCAGCGGGACGACATCGATCGGCAGCCCCTCGTCGATGCCTGGGGGCAGATACGCGGTGGAGTCGGTGACGACGACTGTTCCCCGGCTCATCTCTCGACCCTACCTGCCGGGTTCCCGGCAGCAGAACCTTTTCGGTTCGCTAACGGCCGGCGCTGTCGGTCCCCGATGGACGTGGGGTCCCGATCTGCGCGTCTCCGGCGTCGGAGTCGACGTTCAGCTCCTCGGTCGTGAGCGTGCTCGGGTCGCTGAGCGGGTACACATTGTGCGCGACCAGCCGCCATGCCCCGGCGTCGGTGCGTCGCAGCTCGGTCCAATGGCAGTTGCGCAGCGGGGCGATCGCCGACCACGCCGGATCGGGCAGCCCGATGAGGCTCGCCGTGAGCGCTTTGAGCGCGCCTCCGTGCCCGGTGAGCACGACCGTGCCGGACGCCGTCCGCTCGAGCTCAGCGACCAGCTCACGCTCCCGGCGGGCGACGTCCTGGGCTGTCTCGCCGTTGCCCGGGTTGGTGCGCAGACCCGATGTCCAGCCGGCGAACTCCTCCGGGAAGCGCTGCGCCACCTCGGCGCGATCGAGTCCCTCCCAGCCGCCGAGACTGGTCTCGCGCAGTCGCGGATCGAGCGTGACCGGGACCGCCAGAAGGTCGGCCAGCACCTGGGCGGTGGCCGCCGCGCGACTCAGGTCGCTGGCGTAGACCGCCGTCGGCCGCTCGGCAGCCAGGTACGGGGAGGCCTCCCTCGCCTGGGCGACGCCGGTGGCATCCAGTGCCGTGTCGAGCTGGCCCTGGAAGCGTCCGTCGGCGTTCCAGTCAGTGCGGCCGTGGCGCCACAGCAGCAGGCGATCGAGGCTCACTTCCCGCTGCCGGTCTGCTGGTCGTCCGCCGGTGCGGCCAGCTGCTCGTACGGGATGCGGGGGCAGTCGCGCCACAGCCGCGGCAGGTCGTAGAAGTTCCGCTCGTCGGTGTGCTGCACGTGCACGACGACGTCGACGAAGTCCAGCAGCACCCACCGTCCCTCGCGCTGGCCCTCGCGTCGTACCGGCTTGACCTTCTCCCTCAGCAGCGCCTCCTCGACCGCGTCGACGATCGCGGACGCCTGCCGCTCGTTGGTGGCGGTGACGACGACGAAGCAGTCGGTGATGACGAGCTGATCGCTGACGTCGATGATGACGATGTCCTGGCCGAGCTTGTCTGCGGCGGCATCGGCTGCGATGGTGGCGATCTGGATCGATCGCTCGGGGGCGCTCATATAGCTGGTGTGCTCCTCGGGCTACTGCTCACGGTAGAGATGTCGCTTGTCGATGTACTGGACGACGCCGTCCGGCACCAGATACCAGACCGGCATACCGCGCGAACGTCGCATTCGGCAGTCGGACGACGAGATGGCCAGCGCCGGAACCTCGACCAGGGAGACCGATCCCTCGGGAAGGCCCGTGTCGTCGAGAGGGTACCCGGGCCGGGTGACACCGATGAAGTGCGCGAGCTCGAACATCTCCTGGTGATCCTTCCAGCTCAGGATCTGCTGGAGCGCGTCCGCGCCGGTGATGAAGAACAGCTCGGCGTCCGGATACTGGCGGTTGAGGTCGTGCAGCGTGTCGATCGTGTAGGTCGGACCAGGCCGGTCGATGTCGACGCGGCTGACGCTGAAGCGGGGGTTGGACGCCGTCGCGATGACGGTCATCAAATAGCGGTCCTCGGCGGGCGAGACCTTCTTCTCGGCCTTCTGCCAGGGCTGGCCGGTCGGCACGAAGACTACCTCGTCGAGACCGAACAGCGAGGCGACCTCGGACGCGGCCGAAAGGTGGCCGTTGTGCACCGGATCGAAGGTGCCGCCCATGATCCCGAGGCGGGTCATGCGGCGGACTGCAGTGAAGCGATCATCGACGAACGACTCTACCCGGCCGGGGGCGGGATCGTCCCATAACCAGATCCCCGTACGCCGCAACCGAGTCGCCGTGACCGGTTCGTGGCCGGTTCGTGAACTAGGCGCCGGGCAGCATGTCGTGCACGAAGTCGGCCAGCTGCTGCGCCGTCCGGCACTCCTTCATCTCGATGACCTCGGCATATCGATTGGCGACCGAGTCACCGCTGCCCCACATGCGCTGCGCCTCGGGGTTGAGCCAGTAGGCGTGGCGGGCGCGGGAGACCATCTGCTTCAGGGTGCTCAGCGCCGGATCACGGTAGTTGCTGCGTGCATCGCCCAGGATGAGCAGGCTGGTCTTGGGGCCGATGGCCTCGGGCCACTTCTCCTCGAACACCTCGAAGGAGTGCCCGTAGTCGGAGTGCCCGTCAAACCACACCAGGTTGGCCTCACTGCCGATGCGCTGCACGGCGGTCGGCAGATCCTCGCCCGGGGTGAAGAACGAGGTGACCTCGTCGGTGGTGTCGACGAAGGCGAACGCACGCACCTTGCTGAACTGCTCGCGCAACGCCGCAGTGAGCATCAGGGTGAAGTGCGAGAAGCCCGCCACCGATCCGGAGACGTCGCAGAGAACGACGAGCTCGGGCTTGTGCTGCTTGCGCGGCTTGTGGTGGGTGTTGATCGGGATGCCGCCGGTGGCCAGCGAGGAGCGGACCGTCCGGCGGAAGTCCAGCCGCCCGCTGCGCCCCAGCCGGCGGCGAGCCGACAGCCGGCTCGCTAGTCGGCGCGCCAGTGGGTGCACCGTACGGCGCAGCTCGGCGAGATCGTCGCTCTGCGCGCGCAGGAAGTCCACCTGGTCGGCCATCGGACGGATCGTCGTCTTGGCCACCTGCTCCTTGCCGCGGTCCTCGGCGACCCGGCGGCGAACCTCGGCATCGACATACCGGCGGAACTCGGCGAGCCGGTCGCGGATCGTCTGGCGGGCGACCTGCTCCTGCATGCCGCCACGCTCGGACTCGGCCTTGTTGAGCAGGCCGTCGAGCAACTGCGCGACGAGGGTGTCGGGGCTGAGGGCCCGCATCACGCGATAGGAGTAGTAGGACTCGCGGCCTCCGCCGGCCGCGCCCTTGCCGAGCTGGGCGACCGCGTTGCGGGCCAGCCGCTTGAGGGTCTCCGAGTCGCCATCCATCAGCGCCTTGGCCAGGGCCTCGCGCCAGGCGTCGATGTCGGGTTGACCGTCACCGGCCGCCTCCGCATCGGCCTCGGAGTCCGGATCGCCCTCGCCGTCCGGACTGCCCTTGCCGATGGCCACGCCCTCGCCGGTGGCCAACGGCCACCACAGGTCGAACATGGTGTCGAAGGCCAGCCGATATGCGGGGCGCTTGACGCAGACCGCGGCCAGGCCTTCGCGCAGGTCTTCGCGCTCGAGAACGTCCACGGCTGCGAGCACGGACGCGGTGTCGACGCACTCGCCCACTCCCACGGGGATCCCGGCCTCGCGCAACGCACCGACGAAGCCCGTGAGGTGCGCGAGCAGACCCTTGGTCTCGACCGTGGCAGTCATATCAGTTCAGCCTTAGCTCTCCGGCGGCCTTGACCGCGTCGCTGGCGTGCTTGAGGACGACTCCGAGCGTCTCCTTGACGGCGTTCTCATCGAGGGTATTGATGCCCAGCGCCAGCAGGGTCTGGGCCCAGTCGATGGTCTCGGCGATCGAGGGCGACTTCTTCAGCTCCATCGCGCGCAGCGCGCGGGCGGTCCGGACGATCTGGTCCGCCAGCGCCGGAGCGATGTCCGGGACGCGGCTAATGATGATGTCGCGCTCGCGCTCGGGGCCGGGGTAGTCCAGGTGCAGGTAGAGCGCGCGGCGCTTCAGCGCCTCGGACAGCTCGCGGGTCGCGTTCGAGGTCAGCAGCACGAAGGGGCGGCGCCTGGCGTGGATGGTACCCATCTCGGGGATCGTGACCTGGAAGTCCGAGAGGATCTCCAGCAGCAGGCCCTCGACCTCGACGTCCGACTTGTCGATCTCGTCGATCAGCAGCACGGTGGGCTCGTCGCGGCGAATCGCGGTCAGCAGCGGACGCTCCAGCAGGAACTCCTCGCTGAAGATGTCGTCGCTGGCGTCGTCCCAGGTCTCGCCGCTGGCCTGCGCGGCCGCGGTGCCCTGCTGGATGCGCAGCAGCTGCTTCTTGTAGTTCCACTCGTAGAGGGCACGGGCCTCGTCCAGACCCTCGTAGCACTGCAGGCGGACGATCTCGGACCTGGTCGCGGCCGCGATCGCCTTCGCGAGCTCGGTCTTGCCGACGCCAGCCGGGCCCTCGACCAGCAGCGGCTTGCCGAGCCGGTCGGCCAAGAACACCGTCGTGGCGGTCGCGCGGTCAGCGAGATAGCCGGCCTGTCCGAGACGGATCAGGACGTCGTCCACACCACCGAACTGGGGGCGGTGCTGGGCTTCGACGGGGGCACTCGCGGACTGTTCTGCGCTCAACGCAAACCACCTCTATAGAACTTGACGTTGGTATCAACGATACCGAATCCGATTCGGGCTCCGGAGTGCCGTGGCTCACGTCCGTCGCAGATCCGGTCAGCTGGCGGGGCGGGTCTGGCCTTCACCCTGGACGACGTACGTCGTGGTGGTGAGCTCGGGCAGCGCCATCGGCCCGCGCGCGTGCAGCTTCTGGGTGCTGATGCCGATCTCGGCGCCGAAGCCGAACTCACCACCGTCGGTGAACGCGGTCGAAGCGTTGACCATGACCGCGGCGGCATCCACCCGCATGGTGAACGAGCGGGCGGCATCCAGCGAGGAGGTCACGATCGCCTCGGTGTGGCCGCTGGAGTGCTTGCGGATATGCGCGACCGCATCGTCCAGCGAGTCCACAACGCCGACCGCGAGGTCGAGCGAGAGGTACTCGGTATCCCAGTCCTCGTCGGTGACGGGGACGACGTCCTCGCCCAGCCTCTGACGGGTGCGCTCGTCCCCGTGCAGCGTTACCTCGGCCTCGCCGAGGACCTTGGCCGCGCGGGGCAGGAACTCGTCGGCGACGTCCTTGTGCACCAGCAGCGTCTCCGCGGCGTTGCACACCGACGGGCGCCGGGCCTTGGAGTTCAGCACGATCTTCTCGGCCATGTCGAGGTCCGCGGTGGCGTCGACGTACACGTGTACGTTGCCCACGCCGGTCTCGATCACCGGCACGGTCGAGTCGGTGACGACCCGCTGGATCAGGCCGGCGCCGCCCCGCGGGATCACCACGTCGACCAGCCCGCGCGCGTGCAGCAGGGCATCCACGGTCGCCCGGTCATCAGCAGGGACGCCCTGGATGGCGTCGGCCGGCACGCCGTTGGCCGCGGCCGCGGTCCGCAGCACCTCGACGATCGCCTCGTTGGACTCGCTCGCGGACGACGACCCGCGCAGCAGCGCCGCGTTGCCGGACTTCAGGCACAGCCCGGCGGCGTCAGCGGTGACATTGGGGCGGCCCTCGTAGATCATCCCGACCACGCCCATGGGGACCCGGATCTGCTGTACCCGCACGCCGTTGGGCATGGTGTACCCGCGCACGACCTCCCCCACCGGGTCGGGTAGTGAGGCGACATTGCGCAGCTGGTCGGCGATGTCGCTGACGCGGCGCTCGGTCAGGGCCAGGCGGTCGATCATCGCCTCGCTGGTACCGCCGGCCCGAGCCCGGTCTACGTCACGGGCGTTGGCTTCAAGGATCGTCGATGCATGGGCGACGAGCGCATCGGCCATCGCGCGCAGCGCCTTGTCCTTCGTCGATCGCGGCAGCAGGGACAGCTCCGCGGCGGCCTCGCGGGCGCGGGTCGCTAGCTCACGAACGATCTCGGTGGCGTCTGTCATTTGCTGCTTTCCTTACAGGACGGCGATGTCGTCTCGGTGCATGACCTCGCGCTGATGATCGGCGTCGAGGTCGTGGGTCTGCTTCCCGATGAGATCGGGAAGCTCTTCTGAAGAGTAGGCCACCAGCCCGCGGGCGATCGCCAGACCGTCGGGACCGACGAGCTCGACCGCGTCCCCCACCTCGAAGTTGCCGACCGAGCCGGTGATGCCGGCCGGCAGCAGCGACTTGCGTCGTCCGGCGACTGCGCGTACCGCGCCCTCGTCGAGCACGATCTGGCCGCGTGGCTCGCTGGCCCAGCGCAGCCAGAACAGCCGTTGGGAGGGTCGCTTGCCGCGGGACGGTACGAAGGTGCCGACGCTCTGCCCGGCGACAGCCTCTCGCGCGTTCTCGATCGAGGTGATGATGACCGCGACACCTGCGCCGGAGGCGATCCGGGCGCTGTCGAGCTTGGTGGTCATGCCGCCGGTGCCGACTCCCCCGGTAACGGGTCCTGAGGTGTCGACCGACCGGAGGCCGGCCTCGTCCTCGATCACCGGGATCAGGTTCGCCGGGCCCTTGGCCGGGTTCGCGTCGTACACCCCGTCGACGTCCGACAGCAGCACCATGCCCTGCGCGCTCACGAGGTGAGCGGTGAGCGCGGCGAGCCGGTCGTTGTCACCGAAGCGGATCTCGTCGGTCACCACGACGTCGTTCTCGTTGACGATCGGCACGACACCCAGCCGCAGCAGCCGTTCGAGCGAGCGCTGCGCGTTGCGGTAGTGGGTACGGCGCTGCAGGTCGTCGGAGGTCAGCAGCACCTGGCCCACCTGCAGGCCGTGCCGGGCGAACGCGGTGGCATAGGCCTCGGCGAGCAGCAGCTGGCCGACGCTGGCCGCCGCCTGCTGGGTCGCGAGGTCACGCGGACGACGGCGCAGCCGCAGCGGCTCGAGACCGGCGGCGATGGCGCCGGAGGACACCAGCACCACCTCGCGGCCGTCCTGTACGGCCTCGGCGATGACGTCGGCGACGAACCCGATCCGGTCGGCGTCCAGCCCGGTGCCGCCGTTCTGAGCGGGCTTGGTCAGCGACGACGAGCCCACCTTGACGACGACCCGCTTGGCGTCACCGAGCACCGCGTGCGGACTAGTCATCGTCGTCCCCAATCTGGTACCCGTCTGACTCCTTCAGCTCGTAGGGCACTCGGCGGGCCCGCTTGGCCGCGCGGCGCTCCTCGGCCGAGGTGCGTTCCCGTCCCTCGGCAGCCTCGATCCGGGGATCGGTGCCGCGGTGCCCGAAGGCCACCACGCCCATCTCCCCGGCGACGGACTCGGCCGTGGGCTCCCAGCCGAAGGTGATGCCGGCGATGGTGACATCGCAGCCCGGCAGGGCGCCCTGGCGGGCGAGCTCGGCCTCGACGCCGAGGCGGGCCAGGCGGTCGGCGAGGAAGCCGACCGCCTCGTCGTTGGTGAAGTCGGTCTGCCGGATCCACCGCACCGGCTTGCCGCCCTCGACGATGAACCCGCCCACGCTTTCCGGGTCGGGGCGGACGACGAACTCGTCCTCGCCGATCGCCTTGGGCCGGATCACGATCCGCGGGCTCTCGTCGGCGGGGTGCTCGGCGCGGTGTGCCTCGACGGCAGCGCCGAGCGCGAACTTCAGGGCATCGAGGCCCTCGTGGGTGACGGCGGAGATCGGGTAGACGTCGAACCCGCGTTCGCGCAGCTCGGGCGTGACGAACTCGGCGAGCTCGCGGGCGTCGGGGACGTCGATCTTGGTCAGCGCGACGATCGTGGCGCGTGCGGCGAGGTCGCCGTACTCGTCGAGCTCCTTCACGAGGGCGTCGATGTCGCTGATCGGGTCGCGGCCCGGCTCGAGGGTCGCGCAGTCGACGACGTGCACCAGCACCGAGGTGCGCTCGACGTGCCGCAGGAACTCCAGCCCTAGTCCCTTGCCCTGCGCGGCACCCGGGATCAGGCCGGGGACGTCGGCGACGGTGTAGACATACTGGCCGGCCTGGACGACCCCGAGGTTGGGCACCAGAGTGGTGAACGGGTAGTCGGCGATCTTCGGTCGCGCGGCCGAGATCACCGAGATCAGCGACGACTTGCCGGCCGAGGGGAAGCCCACCAGCCCGACGTCTGCGACCGACTTCAGTTCGAGGACGACGGTCGCCTCCTCGCCGGGCTCGCCGAGCAGCGCGAAACCGGGAGCCTTGCGCCGGGCGGTGGCCAGCGCGGCGTTGCCGAGACCGCCGCGTCCGCCGGGAGCGACCGTGTACTCGCTGCCGGGTACGGCGAGATCGGCGAGGACCTCGCCGTCGCGGGTGGTCACGACGGTGCCGGGCGGGACCCGTAAGGTCAGCCCGTCGCCGTTCGCGCCGTTGCGGTGGCTGCCCATGCCGGGTTTGCCGTTGGCTGCCTTCTGGTGTGGACGGTGATGGAAGTCCAGGAGGGTGTGCACGTTCCCGTCGGCCACGACTCGCACGTCGCCACCGTGGCCGCCGTTGCCACCGTCCGGCCCGCCGAGCGGCTTGAACTTCTCCCGGTGCACCGAGACGCAGCCGTGACCGCCGTTGCCGCCCGTGACGTGCAGGACGGCGCGGTCGATGAAGTCCGCCATGGTGTGCTCCCCACCGGAGAAAGGATCGAGGGGCGAGGGACCGACTGGTCCTCTCGCCCCTCGACTGAAGATTCGTGCAGTCGCGCGGGTCTAGCCGGCCGCGGTCTGCGCCTCGATGATGCTGACCTGCTTCTTGCCGCGGCGGGTGCCGAACTCGACAGCGCCCGCGGTGAGGGCGAAGAGGGTGTCGTCGCCACCGCGACCGACGTTCGCGCCCGGGTGGAAGTGGGTGCCGCGCTGGCGAACGATGATCTCGCCGGCCTTGACGACCTGGCCGCCGAACCGCTTCACGCCGAGGCGCTGAGCGTTGGAGTCGCGACCGTTTCGGGACGAGGATGCGCCCTTCTTATGTGCCATGACTAGTACCTACTTCCCGCTCGTGATGCCGGTGACCTTGACGACCGTCAGCGGCTGACGGTGGCCCTGGCGCTTCTTGTAGCCGGTCTTGTTCTTGTACTTCAGGATGCGGACTTTTGGACCCTTGACCTGGTCGACGATCTCGGCGTCGACCTGGACCTTGCCCAGCGCGTCCGCGTCGGCAGTGACGTCGCCGCCGTCCACGAGCAGCACGGCAGGCAGCGAGACCGACGCGCCCGGCTCGCCCTCGAGCTTTTCGACCTCGAACACGTCGCCCTCGGCGACGCGGTACTGCTTGCCGCCAGTCTTGACTACGGCGTACACGGCAACTCCCTGGTTTACGTATCTTTCCTGGGCACGCAGCGTGCAGCCGCGCGCGGATGGTGCAAGTCTTGGTTCGCGCACTCCTCACAAGGCGCGACGAGCAAGTCTATCGCATCGACCCCGATCGCGGTCAATCGGAGCCGACGCTGACCTCGCTCACACTTTCGACTCGTCGGTGGAGGGCGTGGGCGGTCCGGCGGGACGGCGAGCGGCACGCCTGCGGCGCGCGGTCGGCCGCCGTTCGGCGCTGTCCTGCTCGCCCTGCCCCTGGTCCCCGAGCCGCTCGCCGTCACCGGCCGGCTCCGGGCTGGGGGCACCGGTCTCGGCCGCGGCGTCCGCCACCGGCTGCGCTGGCGACCCGGGAGCGGCCGTCTCCCCGTCGCCGTCCTCGTCGTGCTTCTTGCTGGCCGCGGCGATGGCGCTGAGCTGCACGGTGGAGTCGCGCTTGGGCTCTGTGGCCTGCTTGGCGTTGTCGTCGCGCCCGGAGCCACCGCGGCGCGAACGCCCGCGGCGGTTCTGCGGCTCGCTCTGGGGCGAGGCGGTCTTCTTCTCCACCGGCTCGGCATGCACCGTCAGGCCGCGTCCCTCGCAGTGCGGGCACGGCTCGCTGAAGGCGTCGAGCAGCCCCTGCCCCACGCGCTTGCGGGTCATCTGCACCAGGCCCAGCGAGGTCACCTCGGCGACCTGGTGCTTGGTCCGGTCGCGGCCGAGGCACTCGGTGAGCCGACGCAGCACGAGCTCGCGGTTGCTCTCCAGGAGCATGTCGATGAAGTCGATCACGACGATCCCGCCGACGTCGCGCAGCCGCAGCTGCCGGACGATCTCCTCGGCCGCCTCCAGGTTGTTCTTGGTGACGGTCTGCTCGAGGTTGCCGCCGCTGCCGGTGAACTTGCCGGTGTTGACGTCGATGACGGTCATCGCCTCGGTGTGGTCGATGACCAGCGAGCCTCCCGACGGCAGCCACACCTTGCGATCCAGCGCCTTGGTGAGCTGCTCGTCGATGCGGTTGGCGGCGAACACGTCGACGTCGTCCTCGTGGCGCTGGATGCGCTCGACCAGGTCCGGAGCGACGTGCTGCATATACCCGGAGATGGTGTCCCAGGCGTCCGCACCGGAGATCACCATCTCGGAGAAGTCCTCGTTGAACAGGTCGCGGACGACGCGGATCGCCAGGTCGGGCTCCTCATAGAGCACCGAGGGCGCCTTGGTCTTGGTGTCGGCGACCTGCTGCTCGATGACCTCCCACTGCGCCTTCAGGCGTTCGACGTCGCGGGTCAGCTCCTCCTCGCTGGCACCCTCCGCAGCGGTCCGGATGATCACCCCCGCGTCGTCGGGGACGATCTTGCGGAGGATGTCCTTCAGCCGCTGCCGTTCCCCCTCGGGGAGCTTGCGGCTGATGCCGGTCATCGAGCCACCGGGCACGTACACCAGGTAGCGGCCGGGCAGCGAGATCTGGCTGGTCAGTCGCGCGCCCTTGTGCCCGATCGGGTCCTTGGTGACCTGCACCAGCACCTTGTCACCGGACTTCAGGGCCTGCTCGATGTTGCGCTGCTTGCCCTCCAGGCCTGCGGCATCCCAGTTGACCTCGCCGGCGTACAGGACCGCGTTGCGGCGCTTGCCGATGTCGACGAAGGCCGCCTCCATGCTGGGCAGCACGTTCTGCACGCGGCCGTAGTAGACCCCGCCCGCGAACGATTGCTCGCTGGCGAGCGTCACGTAGTGCTCGACCAGGACGTCGTCCTCGAGGACGGCGATCTGGGTGCGCTCGCCCTGCTGACGGACGACCATGCGGCGGGTGACCGACTCGCGGCGGGCGAGGAACTCGGCCTCGGTGAGGATCGGTGCGCGTCGACGGCCGGCGTCGCGTCCTTCCTTGCGGCGCTGACGCTTGGCCTCCAGCCGGACCGAGCCGGTGACCCCCTTGACCTTGTCGTTCGAGCTGGGCGAGCCGTTGCCGTTGGAGTCAGAGTCGTCGTCGCCGCCACGTCGGCGACGCCGCCGGCGACGGCGGGAGGTGGACTCCCCCTCCTCATCGGAGTCGTCGTCCTTGCCGGAGTCGGCACCCCGGTCGTCGGTCTTGTCGTCGGCGCCCTTCTTGGGCTGGTCCGGCTGGTCGCCCGAGCCGTTCGCGCCCTTCTTCTCGGCACCGGGCTCGTCATCGGAACCGGTGTCTGCGGCTGTGTCGTCGCCGGACTTCCTACCCCGTCCGCGGCGTCCGCGCCGGCGGCGACGTGAGCCGGACTCGCCCTCGTCGTCCGAATCGTCGCCGTCGGTGTCGGTCTCCGGGTCGTCCGGGGAGGGCTCCTCCTCGCCGGCCTGCTCACGACGGGCCGGGGCCGCCGGCACGGTCACATCCTCCGGCGCCACGAACACCGCGAAGGGGTTGAAGGCCGCCGGGGCGGCCAGCTCGATCTCGGCACCGGTGGAGTCGACGTGCGACAGAGCGGGCGCCAGCGACGGGAGCGAGCCCTGCTCGCCCTTGGGCGCCTGGGTGGAGTCGCCCGGCACCTGCTCGGCCGCCTGCTCGGCGGGCAGCTCCTCGGCGGGCGGGTCCTCGGACGACGCCAGGCCCGCCGGTGGCTGGCCCGTCGGCGGCTGGTCTGCCCGGGTCTGCTCGAACGCAGCGTGCTCGGCGTCCTCGACGACCGGCGCCAGGGCGCCGGGCACGTCCTCGGTCGCGGACTGGTCGGGCGAGACCTCGGGCACTGTCGTGGCCGGCACTGCCGTCTCGGGCTTGCCGGCCCGGCGGCGGGCAGCCCGCTTCCTCGGCTTCTCGGCCGGCTCCTCCGCGGCATCAACGGGCGGCGAGGACGGCGTAGCCGGCGCCTCGATGCTCACCGGATCGACGCTCACCGGCTGCGGCTCGCGCAGCGACGTGGCCGGTGAGCTGCTGCGGCGCCGGGTGCGCTTCGCGGGTGCCGGAGCCTCAGGTGCGGGCTGCTCGTGCTGGGCGTTGGGTTCAGCGGCTGTGCCGTCGGTCTCGTCTTCGCGCATGCGGGCGAAACTCCTCACGGCCCGCGCGTGCTGCGCCTGCAGTGCAGGCGCCGGCATGCCCGGGCATGTCATGCGGTCTGGACCTCTGGCCGTCCAGGTCAGACCGCGAAAGTCTGGTAGGGCGTCGCCGTGGCACAGACCGGCGTCCGGTAGGACGCGCAGTTGCTAGCTCGCCGGCGACGAGGCGATGGCGGGGCTGTCGACCGCGAGTGGGTCCAGCAGCCGGCCGGTGTCGTCGAGGGATCCTTGCGCCAGCCTTAGCGCCTGCGGCAGCTGCGGTGGCACGAGTCCTGCGACGTCACGCAACGCGGCGTACACGTCATCTGGCCGTACGACGGGAATCGACTGTCGCACGATTGCGGTCATTATGGCACACCCTGGCGCGCCGCCGACCTCGGCATGAGCGAACGCACTACCCACATCGACCTGCTTACGGCCGTTCTGGGTCAGGCGCTCCACCACCGCCGACTCGCCGGTCACCAGCATCTCGGCGGCCTCGCGCAGCAGGCTCTGGTCCATACCCGGGAAGGTGAACCTCCACCGAGAGGCATCCACGCGGTCCGCCAAGGACTTGGCGCTCGCGGGGACAACCTCGACGATGTCGAGGTCAGGCGGCAGCGCGGCGTCCAGGCGTGAGCTGACGTCGGTGGGATCCAGCTCCGCGGCGAGCCCGATCTCGAGGTACTCCGCCTCGCTGGCCACCCCCGTCGGAGCGGCACCTACCCACGAGATCTTCGGGTGCGGCGTGAAGCCGGCCGAGAACGCGATCGGGAGCCCGGCCCGGCGTACCGCCCGCTCGAACACGCGGGTGTAGTCGCGGTGCGACATGAACCGCAGCCGGCCGGTCTTGGTGTAGCGGATCCACAGCCGCTGCACCACCGGAGGCGGTGGCGGCCCCTCGGGAGCGCGTTGCTTGCGCTTGCGCGGCCCGCTCACTGCCTCGCTCCGTCCGGCTGGGGCACGCCGGTGTTGACCGGCGTCAGCGGGAGCAGCTTCCTGCCCGTCGGCCCGATCTGGATGTCGGTGCCCATGCCTGGGCACACGCCACAGTCGTAGCACGGGATCCAGCGGCAGTCGTCGAGCTCGGTCTCGTCGAGCGCATCGAGCCAGTCGTCCCACAGCCACTGCTTGTCCAGACCGGAGTCCAGGTGATCCCACGGGAGGACCTCGTCCTCCCCGCGCTCACGGGTGGTGTACCAGGCGAGGTCGATGCCGTACGGCGCGAGCGCCTCGGTGGCGGCGTCCACCCACCGCTCGTGGGAGAAGTGCTCGCTCCAGCCGTCGAAGCGGCCGCCGGACTCCCACACCTTCCGGATGACGGCGCCGACGCGGCGATCACCGCGCGAGAGCAGCCCCTCGACCTCCGACGGCTTGCCGTCGTGGTAGCGGAAGCCGATCGAGCGGCCCAGGTCCTTGTCGCCGGTGATGGCTGCCTTGAGCTTGGCCAGGCGCTCGTCGATGGTCTGGGCGCTGGCCTGCGCGGCCCACTGGAAGGGGGTGTGCGGCTTGGGCACGAACCCGCCGATGGAGACCGTGCAGCGGATGTCCTTGCGCCCCGCTGCCTCGCGCCCGGCCCGGATGACCTCCTTGGCCATCTCGGCGATCTCCAGGACGTCCTCGTCGGTCTCGGTGGGCAGTCCGCACATGAAGTACAGCTTCACCTGCCGCCACCCGTTGGCGTACGCCGTGGTGACGGTGCGGATCAGGTCCTCCTTGCTGACCATCTTGTTGATGACCTTGCGGATCCGCTCGCTGCCGCCTTCGGGGGCGAAGGTCAGCCCGGAGCGTCGCCCGTTGCGCGACAGCTCGTTGGCCAGGTCGATGTTGAAGGCATCGACGCGCGTCGACGGCAGCGACAGAGACGTCTTGGAGTCCTCGTAGCGGTCGGCCAGCCCCTTGGTGATGTCGGCGATCTCGGAGTGATCAGCGCTGGACAGGCTCAGCAGGCCGACCTCCTCGAACCCGGTGGCCTGCAGGCCGCGCTCCACCATCTCACCGATCCCGGTAATCGAGCGCTCGCGCACCGGTCTGGTGATCATGCCGGCCTGGCAGAACCTGCAGCCGCGCGTGCAGCCGCGAAAGATCTCTACCGACATCCGCTCGTGCACCGACTCGGCCAGCGGCACCAGCGGCTTCTTGGGATAGGGCCATTGGTCAAGGTCCATCGTCGTCCGCTTGGGCACGACCGCCGGGACGCCGTCGCGGTTGGGCCGCACCTCGGCGATCTGGTGGTTGGCGCCGTACTCGACGTCGTACAGGCTGGGCACGTAGACACCCGGAACCTGGGCCAGTCGCAGCAGCAGCTCGGCCCGCTCGCGCGAGCCCTCGGCCTTCCACTGCTTGATGACGTCGGTGATCTCGCCGACCACCTGTTCGCCGTCACCCAGGGCGGCGGCGTCGATGAACTCGGCGATCGGCTCGGGGTTGAAGGCGGCGTGCCCTCCGGCGAGCACGATCGGGTGATCGGCCGTGCGGTCGGCGGCGGCGATCGGGATTTGCGCGAGGTCGAGGGCCTCCAGCAGGTTCGTGTAGCCCAGCTCGGTGGCGAACGAGACCCCGAGGACGTCGAAGTCGCGCACCGGATGGTGCCCGTCGACGGTGAACTGCGGGAGCTCGTGCTTGCGCATGAGCTCGGCGAGATCGGGCCACACGGCGTAGGTGCGCTCGGCGAGGGTGTCCTGGCGCTCGTTGAGCACCTCGTAGAGGATCATCAGCCCCTGGTTCGGGACGCCGACCTCGTACGCGTCGGGATACATCAACGCCCAGTGAACGTCGACGGAGTCCCACTCCTTCACGGTGGAGTTCAGCTCGCCTCCGACGTACTGGATCGGCTTTTGCACCTGGGCCAGTAACGGCTCCAGGTCGGAGAAGACAGAGTGTGAGGTCATAACCCGTCCAGGGTAGCCCGATAGCCTCGAGGACAACCGATGTTCAAGGAGGCATCCCGTGGGCGAGCAACCGGTACTGCTGGAGGTGCGCGACCGGGTCGCGACCATCACGATGAACCGTCCCGAGGCCCGCAATGCGCTCAGCCGCGAGCTGCTGGAGCTACTACCGCGGCTCATGCAGCAGGCCGAGGACGACGACGCCGTCGACGTGCTGGTGCTGACCGGGACCGACCCCGCCTTCACAGCCGGACTGGACCTCAAGCAGGTCAGCGAGGGCGTGCTGATCGACACCGACAGCGAGGCCGGCGTCCGCAAGCCGTTCCCCGAGCTGACCAAGCCGCTGATCGGCGCGGTCAACGGCGTCGCGGTGACCGGGGGCTTCGAGCTGGCGCTGTGCTGCGACCTGCTCATCGCCTCCGAGAACGCGCGGTTCGCCGACACCCACGCCCGCGTCGGCGTCCAACCCGGATGGGGGTTGACGGTGCTGCTGCCGCAGGCCATCGGGGTACGCCGGGCCCGCGAGCTGAGCCTCTCGGGCCGCTTCCTCGACGCGGCCACGGCGTACGACTGGGGACTGGTCAACCGGGTGGTCCCCCACGCCGAGCTGATGCCGACCACGTACGCGCTCGCGGCGTCCATCGTCGACAACGACCAGGCCGGCGTACGCCGCATCCTGCGCACCTATGCGGAGAACACCGCCGAGCAGGCGGCCTGGGAGAATGAGGCCGCGGCCGGCTGGCAGTGGAAGCACGACCAGTTCTCCCCGGAGAAGGTCGCCGAGCGCCGGGCGGGCATCCAGGCCAGGGGCCGCGCCCAGACGTCCGGCTGAGCGCAGCAGGCCCGCAGAATTCAACGCGGCGATGAAAAGGCGTGATCCCCCGCCGTTAGGGTGCTGTGGGCACGCGAGCGCGAGGAGACGGCACGGATGACGAACCCGACAGGGCCGACGGGACCCACCGGACCAACAGGACCGACCGGACCAGGGCATCAGGGTCCTGACGGGCCCGGGTCGGACCAGTCGTGGCCCCAGCCCGCCGGTCACCAGGGGTGGCCTCCGGTCCCGCCCAGCAACGATCAGACGTGGCCTGCTGGACCGAGCACCGGGAGCCATCAGACGTGGGGCGGGCCGCCTACCGGCGGGTTTGCCGGCCCGCCGACCTCCGCCCCCGCTGGCCCGCCGACCGGGCCGACCACCGGTGCGTACGGCACGGCCCCGCAGCCGGACTACGACCAGCGTCCGTACGCCGGTCAGCCGTGGGCCCAACCGAGCGGTGCGCAGCCCGCGCAGCCGAAGAAGGGATCCGGGGCGTGGAAGTGGCTGGTGCCGCTCGCTGCCCTCGTCGTGGCGGCGCTCGTCATCACCTTCCTGGTGGTCGGCGGCGACCCAGGCGTCAAGGACGGCGACCGCGCGATCACGAACGCCAAGGAGTTCGCCGAGTCGCAGACCCAGGCCTGGGAGGAAGGACTGCCCGAGAAGGGCCTTGCGAAGGCAGACGGCGCCCAGTGCTTCTATCTCGCCGACGAGGCCTCGGAGGAGGTCACCAAGCAGCTCGCCTGCGGTCCGGTACGTCGTCCGCTGACCAGTGACAAGCAGGTCTGGGACACCTATGCCTACACGGTGACGCCCGGCTCGAAGGACGACGAGGCGACGGCCGAGGCCCCGGACGAGGAGCCGCAGCGTGCGCAGGAGCTACCGGGCTCGACGATCCTGGTCAACGGCGACGGTGAGCAGGTCGAGATCGACGGCGCCGGGCTGAAGGAGCCCGACATCCCGACCGCGGACGAGAACACGATATGGAAGGCCGGCAGCTTCTCGGTCGAGGAGGACGACAAGGGCGCCGCGCTCCCGACGTCCGGCCAGGCCAACGTCGCCGGGCTCGGCACCCAGTTCGCCCTGGACTCGATCGTCGAGGTCGAGGCGGCGACGATCGACGCCTCGATCACCCAACCTGCCGAGGGCCAGAAGCTCTACCTGCTCACCCTCAGCGGCACCACCGCCGCCAACGGCTTCAGCGGCGAGAACACGCTCAGCCTGAACGTGGGCGACCAGACCGAGGCGATCGACGATCCCAGCAAGGCGCCGGTGTCGCTGCTGGTGTCCGCCCCGGACGGCGGACCGCTGAACCTGGTGGTGGACAGCGAGGGCAAGAACCAGACCCTGAACCTGATCACCGGCGAGCGGACCGGCGACCCGGGCACCGAGTGGCTCTACACGGATGGTCAGCCCAAGACACACGATCCGGGCGTCTCGTTCACCCTGCCCCGCGCGTCCCAGTCCAACGGCGTGTACTTCGACCTGACGATCAAGGTCGACAGCGTGAGCGTCTCGGGCTACCGCAACGGGGAGGGCTGGGCCGCCGACGGGCAGCAGTTCATCGAGATGGCCATCTCGTCGTCCGGAGTCACGAACTCGACGACGACCGTCTACTACGAGCTGGACTGCGCGTCGTCCACCATCAACGAGGGCACCGTGAGCTGTCAGGCGGGCGCTCTGGGTACCGCGACCATCATGGGGACGGCGGCCGCGGGCGGCCAGGTGACGCTGAACTTCGCCGGCCAGCTGCTCACCTCGGACCAGCAGTACACCGTCAGCAACGGCTATCCAGTGCCGTTCCAGACCACATCGGCCACCGTCGCGCTGCCCGCGTAGGACCGACGGACGACGCCCACGGGCCCCACGCGCTCAGTCCGTGCCGCTCTCCATGGCGGCGCGGTCGAGCAGCTCGTCGTCCGCGGTGCGCGGCTCGCCGATGCCCCGGATCGACTCCGACCCGCCGTGCTCGAGCTCGCCGACGAGCTGCGACTCGCTGCCGAGCTGGCCGCGGCCGGCGTAGAACTCGAGCTTGGAGCGCGAGTCGGCGATGTCGAGGTTGCGCATCGTGAGCTGCCCGATGCGGTCGGTCGGGCCGAACGCGGCGTTCTCGACGCGCTCCATCGACAGCTTGTCGGGGTGATAGCTGAAGTGCTCCCCCTGCGTGTCGAGGATCGCGTAGTCCTCACCGCGGCGCAGCCGCAGGGTGACCGAGCCGGTGATCGCCGAACCGACCCAGCGCTGCAGACCCTCGCGCAGCATGAGGGACTGCGGGTCGAGCCAGCGGCCCTCGTACAGCAGCCGGCCCAGGCGGCGGCCCTGCTCGTGGTAGGTGGCGACCGTGTCCTCGTTGTGGATGGCGTTCACCAGCCGCTCGTACGCGGCGAACAGCAACGCCATGCCCGGCGCCTCGTAGATCCCGCGGCTCTTGGCCTCGATGATCCGGTTCTCGATCTGGTCGCTCATGCCGAGCCCGTGGCGCCCGCCGATCGCGTTGGCCTCCATGACGAGCTCGACCGGGGTGTCGAACTCCCGGCCGTCGATCGCCACCGGGCGACCCTCGGCGAAGGTGATCGTGACGTCCTCCGGCTCGATCTCGACCGCGGGGTCCCAGTGCGCGACGCCCATGATCGGCTGGACGAGCTCGATCGACTGATCGAGGTGCTCCAGGAGCTTGGCCTCGTGGGTGGCGCCCCAGATGTTGGCGTCGGTGGAGTAGGCCTTCTCGACCGAATCGCGGTACGGCAGGTCGCGGGCGGTGAGCCACTGCGACATCTCGGTTCGGCCACCGAGCTCGCGCACGAAGTCGGCGTCCAGCCACGGCTTGTAGATGCGCAGCTGAGGGTTGGCGAGCAGACCGTAGCGGTAGAAACGCTCGATGTCGTTGCCCTTGAAGGTCGACCCGTCGCCCCAGATGTTGACGTCGTCCGCATGCATCGCGCGGACCAGCAGCGTGCCGGTGACGGCGCGGCCCAGCGGCGTGGTGTTGAAGTAGGTGCGGCCGGCGGACCGGATGTGGAAGGCGCCGCAGGTGATCGCGACCAGCCCCTCCTCCACCAACTGCTCGCGGCAGTCGACGAGACGGGCCAGCTCGGCGCCGTACTGCTCTGCCCGGCCGGGGACCTGGTCGATCTCGGGCTCGTCGTACTGGCCGAGGTTCGCGGTATAGGTGCACGGAACGGCACCCTTCTCGCGCATCCAGGCCACGGCCACCGACGTGTCGAGGCCGCCGGAGAAGGCGATCCCGACCCGCTCACCTACAGGGATGCTCGTCAATACTTTGGACACGCATCGAGACTCTAGTCTCCGGCCGTGGGTGACCCGCAACGCAGTCGGCTCAGGACTCCCGGTATCCGCGGTAGCCCACACGGGAGAGCACCACCGAGCCGAACGCGGACAGCGCGAGTACGCCGAAGGCGATCGGGACGCCGTCCAGCAGCCCGTGCCGGAAGACATCGGGCAGGACGGCGCTGCCTCCGGCGTAGACCGCGCTCTTGCCGTCGGCGGGCAGCAACAGCGAGACGGCGGCGAGCGCGAGAGCGTTTCCGGTGATGATCCCGCCGCCCTGCACCATGACCCGCAGCGAGCCGACGACGCCGAGCTTCTCGCGCGGGGTCGCGCGGGTGACCGCGGATGAGTTGGCCGTCTGCACCATGCCGCCGCCGGCGCCAGTGAGCAGACCGCCCGCGACCACCGCCCAGTACCAGGTCGGCCACCAGATCATCATCGAGCACAGCAGGACGCCGGCGACCACGATGAATGCGCCGGCCTTGCTGACCCATGCGCTGCCCCGCCGGATCTCCAAGGTGCCGGCGATCGGCGAGGCGATGAGCGTGCCGACCGCCACCGGCAGCACCAGGAAGCTGGCTCGGGTGGCCGACATCCCGTATCCCGACTGGTAGATCAGCGCGACGACGATGACGATGCCAAAACGAGCGACGTGGCTGAAGAAGGTCGCGAAGGTGGTGCCGACGAACAGGCGGTCGCCGAACAGCGACAGCTCCACCATCGGGTTCCGGGCGCGCTTCTCCCGCCAGATGAACAGCGGCACCAGCACCGCGAGAGATCCGATAGCCGCGCCGATCACCAGCGGATCCAGGCCACTCGAGCTGATCGAGGTCAGCATGGCCACGGTCGTGGTGGCCATGGCGATGAACAGCAGCGCGCCGCTGACGTCGAACGACCGCGCCTCGTGGACGGCGTCCCGGACGAGGAAGCGCCAGGAGGCGAGCAGGATGATCACGCAGAGCGGCAGGTTCATCCAGAACAGCCACCGCCAGCCGACCGTGTCGGCGAAGATGCCGCCGACGACCGGCCCCATCAGCTGCGCGGCCGAGTTGCAGGCGTAGTAGATGCCCATCGCCTGACCGATGCGCTCGCGCGGGACTGCGATGGCGATCAGGGCGGTCGTGGTCGCGAACACCATCGCTGCCCCCACGCCGGTGACGGCGCGCCCGGCGATGAGCATTCCGCCGTTCGTGGCGATGCCGCTGAGGATCGACCCCAGCGCGAAGGTGACGATCCCGATCAGGAACATCGCCCGGCGCGAGGTGAGATCGGCCAGTCGGCCGAAGGCGACCATCAGCGCATTGCTGGCCAGCAGGTTCGCCAGCAGGATCCAGCTGGACTGGGCGGCGGTCGCGTCGATGTCGGCCGAGATGGCCGGCAGCGCAATGCTGACGATCGAGATGCTCAGGCCGCCCATGAACATCGCCGCACAGCAGATCGCCACCACGTTCCGGGCCCGAACCCGTGACGTGGTGGCGATCTGCGATGCTCC
This sequence comes from Blastococcus sp. Marseille-P5729, assembly GCF_900292035.1. Taxonomy (NCBI): domain Bacteria; kingdom Bacillati; phylum Actinomycetota; class Actinomycetes; order Geodermatophilales; family Geodermatophilaceae; genus Blastococcus; species Blastococcus sp. Marseille-P5729. Next base: position 761,154 of record NZ_OMPO01000001.1, read on the forward strand.
CGCGGCGCTGCTCATGCAGCGATTGGCCTAGCGGCCGCCGTTGACGTGCAGCGTCTGACCGGTGACGAAGCCGGATTCGTCGGAGGCGAAGAACGCGACGACGTTGGCGATATCGATCGGCTGGCCCACGCGACCGAGCGGGGTCGCCGACGCGGCGGCCTTCTTGAAGTCCTCCTTGTCGACGCCGACGCGGGCGGCGGTCGAGTCGGTCATCGGGGTCTCGATGTATCCGGGGGCAACAGCGTTGACGTTGATGTTGAACTTGCCGAGCTCGAGTGCCAGCGTCGAGGTGAAGCCGATGATGCCGGCCTTGGCGGCCGAGTAGTTGGCCTGGCCGCGGTTGCCCAGCGCCGAACGGCTGGAGAGGTTGACGATCTTGCCGTACTTCTGCTCGGTCATGTACTTGGTCGCGACCTTGCAGGTGTTGAAGGCGCCGCGCAGGTGCACGGCCATGACCATGTCCCAGTCCTCTTCGGTCATCTTGAACAGCAGGTTGTCGCGAATGATGCCGGCGTTGTTGACCAGGATGTGGATGCCGCCGAGCTCGTCGACGGTCTTCTGCACCGCAGCCTCGACCTGGTCCATCTTCGAGACGTCGCAGCCGATCGCGATGGCCTTGCCGCCGGCGAGGTTGATCGCCTCGACGGTGCCCGCCAGCGAGTCCTCCTTGAGGTCCACCGCCGCGACGGCCGCGCCGCCCTTGGCGAGCGTGATCGCGATCTCCTTGCCGATGCCCTGGGCAGCGCCGGTGACGAACGCTACCTTCCCGCTGAAGTCATGAGCCATGGGTGCGCTCCAAAAATCGTGGTGTTAGGTCCATCCCTGAGTACACCACGCCGGTAGTTCGCACCGCTAACAGGGGTCCTTCGGCGCGCACGCATTGAACACGGCGCTCACGATGGCATGGAGCGCGACGATCGACAGCCCGAACCGACCCCGAGTCGGTAGCGCTTGGGTCTAGGGTCGGTTGAACAACCGGCGCGAGGAGCACACGATGCACGAAGGAATCGGCCGCTCGGGCGGCACCGACTATCTGCGGCTGTTCGAGGAGCTCGGCGACGAGGATCGCGCCGTCTGGGAACGCGCCCGCGACTTCGTGGACGACGAGGTGCTCCCGGTCATCAACGGGTACTGGGAGAAGGCCGAGCTGCCGTGGGAGCTGTTCAAGCGCATGGGCGAGCTCGACATCCTCGGCGGCGGCGTGCGTGGCTACGACGGGCTTGGCCTGTCCCCAGTCGCCGACGGTCTGGTCGCGATGGAGCTCAACCGCGGCGACGGCAGCGTCGCCACCTTCAACGGCGTCCAGTCCGGCCTGGTGATGCGCACCATCGACATGCTGGGCTCGGAAGAGCAGAAGCGGTACTGGCTGCCCCAGCTGGCGAAGGTCGAGAAGATCGGCGCGTTCGGCCTGACCGAGCCCGACCACGGCTCGGACTCGGTCGCCCTGGAGAGCTCCGCGCGTCGGGACGGCGACCACTGGGTGCTCAACGGCCAGAAGAAGTGGATCGGGAACGGGTCGATCTCGGACGTGACGATCATCTGGGCGCGCGACGAGGCGGACGGCGAGGTCAAGGGCTTTCTCGTCGACACGACCCTGGACGGCTACGCGGCCGAGCCGATGACCGGCAAGGGCGTGATGCGGGCGATCTGGCAGGCGGAGATCACCTTGACGGACGTCCGGGTCTCCGAGGAGGACCGCCTGCCCCACGCGACGTCGTTCGCGCAGACCTCCCGTGTGCTGGCGAAGACCCGCGGCGGCGTGGCCTGGAGCGCGCTCGGCCACGCGCTCGCGGCCTTCGAGATCGTGCACTCCTACGTCCAGAAGCGTCAGCAGTTCGGCCAGAAGCTCGCCGAGTTCCAGGTCATCCAGCACAAGCTCGCCAACCTGCTGTCCGACCTGACTGCGATGCAGCTCTACTGCTGGCGGCTTGGGCAGCTCAGCTCGGACGACGAGCTCGAGGAGACGATGGCGTCGCTGGCGAAGATGCACAACACGACGAAGGCGCGCGAGATCATCGCGACGGCGCGCGACATGATGGGCGGCAACGGGATCCTGCTGGACTACCACGTCATCCGGCACATGTCGGACATCGAGGCGATCCACACCTACGAGGGAACCGAGACCATCCAGGCGCTGCTGGTGAGCCGCGACCTGACCGGCGAGTCGGCCTTCACGTAGGACATAGGAAGTCTGCGGGTCAGCCCGCGTCGATGACCGCCGGACGGTCCTTCACGCGGGTCATGAGCAGCAGCCCGGCCAGCAGCACCAGGACGATCCCGATGATCCCCCAGTACTGCGTCTGGTCGCTGCCGGTCACCCACGAGCCAATGAGGACGAACAGCGCGAACATCGCCGGCGACAGGAAGGACACCGCGCGGCCGGTCGTGGCGTAGAGGCCGAAGATCTCACCCGACTTGCCCTCGGGAATGATCCGCGCGAGGAAGCTGCGGGACGCCGACTGCGCCGGCCCGACGAAGATGACCATCAGCATGCCGAAGACCCAGAAGACGGTCTTGCCGGCGTCGTGCAGGGCGAAGATCGCGATTCCCAGCGCGACGATCGCGGCGAGCGAGAAGAGGATGACCCGCTTCGGGCCGAGCTTGTCGTCGAGGGTTCCGATGGCGATCGTGGCCAGGCCCGCGACGACGTTCGCCGCGGCCCCGAACATGATCACCTCGGCATCGGTGAACTCGAACGTGCGGGCGGCGAGCACCGCGCCGAAGGTGAACACGCCGGACAGGCCGTCGCGGAACAGCGCCGAGGCGAGCAGGAACTTCATCGAGTCGCGGCTGGTGCGCCAAATCCGCTTCACCGACTGCCATAGCGCCTTGTAGGAGTCGACGACGCCGATCCGCGGCGCCTTCTGCCGGCCGGGGCGATCCCGCAGGTTCAGCCAGGTGGGGATCGTGAACAGGACGATCCAGGCCGCGCACACCACCATCGAGACGCGGATGTCCATCCCGTTCTCGTTTGTGACACCGAACAGCCCGACGTCCGGCGCGATGAACAGGAAGTTCAGCAGCAGCAGGCTGACGATGCCGCCAAGGTAACCCATCCCCCAGCCGAACCCGGAGACCTTGCCGACGTTCTCGGCGGTCGCGATGTCGTCCATCGCGGCGTTGTAGTTGACCTCGGCGATCGCCGCGACGACGTTGCCGATGCCGAGCAGGATCAGCCCTGGCCACAGGAACGCCGGATCGGGCTCGATGAAGAACAGCGACGCTGCGACGGCGGCCAGCAGCCAGGTCATCCAGCGCCAGTTGCGTACCGTCGTGCCGTGCCGGTCGGAGTTCTGCCCGAGGACCGGAGCCAGCAGGGCGATGAACAGGCCGGCGAGCGCCGTGGAGACGCCGAGGGCGAGGGAGGTCGTGTTCTCCGAGCCGAACGAGTCGCTGGTGACATAGACGGCGAACACGAAGGTGACGATGACCGTGTGGAAGGGCTGCGTCCCCCAGTCCCACATCGCCCACGAGAGGACCTTCTTCTTGGAGACCACGCCTCCGGTGCTGAGGGCGGCGGTCTCTCCGGTCCGAGGTTGGAGGCTCGAGGGGCGCATGGCGTCATGGGTCACGCGACGAACTTAACCGGGCACGGTGAACTACGGAAGTCACCGCGGATTCAGAACGGCCACGAGATGGCCCGCCGAGGAGGGCGGGGAGTTGACCGGCCGCGGATGCTTACAGATCGGGGAAGAAGATCTTCGCCTCGCGCTCGCCGTTCTCCGGCGAATCGGAGCCGTGCACGATGTTGCGGTTCATGACGGTGGCGAAATCACCACGGATGCTGCCGGTCTCGGCCTTGACCGGATCGGTCGCGCCGGCGAGCTGGCGGAAGGCGGCGATCGCGTTCTCCCCCTCGGCGACGATGGCCACCAGCGGGCCTGAGGTGATGAACTCGATCAGATCGGGGTAGAAGGGCTTGCCCTCGTGCTCGGCGTAGTGCGCGGCCGCAGTCGACTCGTCGATCGTGCGCAGCTGCATCGCCACGAGGGTCAGGCCCTTGCGCTCGATCCGGCTGACGACCTCGCCGACGACCTTCTTCGCGACGCCGTCCGGCTTGATGAGGATGAGCGTGCGCTCGACAGACATTCGGTTTCTCCCTGGGATGCGTGCGGACCGCCGTACATCCTACGGCCTTCGACACGGTCATCGATGAGCGCGCAACGGGCGAGACGCGCGGGCCGACAATGCCCCCGACCACGACCCCCAACATCCACCCTTCCACGCTCGCTGTTCGCTCCCGGACGTCAGTGCTTCCAGGTCCCGAGCAATGCATGGCGTCGCCACAGGCTGCACGGCTGGGTACTGCCCTTGCGAACGCCAAGACAAGGGAATCCGGGCATCGGGTCCGCGTCGTATGGAATTGACGGTTCGGCGATTCCTAGCTCGGCGCACATCTCAGGCGAGGCGACGTACACCTCGATGGGGATCGCGATGAAACCCTCGAGCGGCTGATAGACGTTGAAGAACAGCTCACACGCACAGGAAGCGCCGAGGCCCTGCAGGCGTTCCAGGAGGCGCGTTGACCTCGGAGCCGCGCGCCTTTGGTACTCCTCGATCAACTCCGGGCCCGTGCACTCCAGTCCGCACAGCCGATAGACGTAGCAGACAAGGCATTCCGACGGGCGCACCTGCATGACGTCGTCGGCGATGGCGGCAAGCTCACGCTCTAAGACGCGTAGGAACTCCTCAGGTGAGTATTTGCTGGTCATGCGGTCTTCCTACCGAGGCTGCGCGGAAACGCGCAGCGAGCGGTGGCCAGACTGTGGATAACTCTCTCGGTGTGGATAGGCGATCCACTTCCCGCCACGGAACTGGTATCTCGTCGACGTCTTCGGTACAACCAGCAGTCCCTGTTCTCGTCGGTGATTTGTAGGCTCGGCGGCATGATGGGTGAGTCGGACGAGGTCCGGGCGGCGTACGACGCCATCGCTGCCGACTACGCGACCCACTTCCCGAGCACGGAGCCGGAGGCGGCGATCGACCTGGCGATCCTCGACCACTTCGTAGCGTTGCTGTCTCTGGACCGCCCGCAGGTTCTTGATGCGGGATGCGGGACGGGACGGATCGGCCGCTATCTCACCGATCGTGGGTGCCAGGTGACCGGTGTTGACCTCTCCGCCGGAATGGTGGCGATGGCAAGTCGGCATCATCCCGACCTGCGGGTTGCCGTCGGCTCGATGACCAGGCTTCCGACCGGGGACGAGCGGTTCGACGGCGCCGTCTACTGGTACTCGATGATCCATCTCCCCGACGAGGCGCTGCCGAGCATCTTCGCCGAGGCCGCTCGCGTCGTACGGCCGGGTGGGCACGTCGTCGTGGCCTTCCAGAGCGGTGACGGCATCCGCGACATCGGCGAGGCGTTCCGGCGATTCGGGCACGACGTACGACTCGAGCGCCACCACCGGTCGCTGGACGTCGTCCTCGCCGTCGCCGCGGCCCACGGGCTATACCCGGTAGCCCAGCTCACCCGAGGTCCGATTGGTGCGGAACGCGATCCGCAAGCGTTCGCGATCCTCTGTCGCGAGTGTGAATCGTCCTAGGTTCTGTGCCGCTTCTATACGGGGAGCGGTTCTCGGTTGAGACTCTTGTAGTAGGCAGCCTCGTATTCGGCTGGGCTGCTCATGCCGAGGCTACCGTGCAGCCTGCGGTGGTTGTACCAGTCGACCCAGCCGGCGGTCGCGTACTCGACGTCAGCGATCGTCTTGTACGGGCCGTCGTGGAAGATCGTGGTGCGGATGCACTCGGTCTTGTAGAGCCCATTGATGGTCTCCATGAGCGCGTTGATGCTCCTATAGTTGTCAACTGCGGATCTCGCCGGTGTGGGGGTCCGTTTTGACCAGGTGGTAGACCTCTCGGATTACGTAGCGTTTCAAGCATCGGATAATGTCGCGTTTGGACTTGCCCTCGGCGGTGCGGCGGGCAACGTAGGCGATCGTTGGTTCGTGGAATCTCATCCTAACGATTACGGTGCGGTAGATCGCGGCATTGAGCTGTCGGTGCCCGCCACGGTTGATGCGATGTTTCCCGCAGGTCATCCCTGACCCTGCCGGAATGGGACTGATGCCGGCAAGTTTCGCAAACGCTGCTTCACTTTTGATGCGCTCGGGGTTGTCGCCGACGACGATGAGGATCTCCGCGGCGGTATCAACGCCGATGCCGAAGCGATCCAGCAGATGCGGTGCCCGCTGGGCCACGAGGTCCTTGATCATGGCCTCTAGCTCCGTGATCTCGTCATTGAGTGCGATCCAGCGTTTCGCGATCGAACGCAGTACGTGGCGGTTGGCATCCTCCGGGGTATTCAGCCCGCGTGGACGCAGGAGAGCACAGTGGCGAGCGATCATCTTCTGGGTCTTCCCGGCTGTTTCACGGCGCAGGTCTTCTGAGGCGTGGACGAGCATGGCTTTGAGCGTGACCATCGCCCCGGTCCTGTCCTTGACCGCTGTATCGTGAGCGACCTTCAGCTGCCGGATCATCTCTACCGCACCGTCGGCGCTCTTGGGGACTGCGGTGGCGAATCCCGCCAGTACGGCCCGGGCGGCGTTCTCAGCATCCAGGGTGTCTGACTTGCCGTTCAGGCGCCGTAGCCGGCGATCCGGCCGGGCGACCTCGATGACTTTGTGGTCATGCCGCCTCAGGAATGAGGTGAGTGCAGCCCCATAGGAGCCAGTTCCCTCGATGCCGAAGGCCATGATCTTCCCGAACCCACTGGCCCAGTCCAGCAGCTGCTTATAGCCCGCAGCATCAGTAGCGATCGTGAGCGTGGCCAGGATCCCGCCGATAGAATCCATCACAGCAGCGACGTGGATGTGCTTGTGGGTGTCGACCCCGATGACGACGTGCCCGGATCGGGCGGCCTCTATGGTGGCCATAGCTTCTGGTCCTCCTGCCGATTAGCGTGGGTATCACGCTGTCGCCGGCGGGCGGACAGGACTGTCATGGGGACGCTTTGACCAGGCTGCTCCAGGCTCCTATTAGGTCACGCCCGATCCGGCGGCAGCGCTTGCTGCGCGCCCGGCCGGAGGCTCGACAGATCAACGCTGAGGCACCCTGCGGGCCAATCGTAAGCATGGGTCAGAGCACTCCGGCCGGGACTACCCGATTCTTGCGGAACCCGGTAGAAACAGACTGACAGTCGTATGCGTCGCCGACAGTCCCGATCGACGGCGCGATTCCATCCAGAGCGAGCTTCTCGGTATACGCCACGGAGGTGTACTGAGACCCGGCATCGGAGTGCGCGATAAGCTGCCGCGGCTGGATCTTGTGACCGTCACGCTCACGCACCCACAGCGCCATCCGCAGCGGGATCATCACCAGATCGGTCCCTCGGGCGGTCTGGGCGTGCCAGGCGACGATGCGTTGAGAGAACACATCGAGAATGAACGCGACGTATACCCAGCCGGCCCAGGAACGCACGTAGGGGAAGTCCATGACCCACGCGTAGTCCGGGCGCGGTGCGGTGAAGTTACGATCCAGCAGGTCCCCGGCACGCACGCCATCCTTGGACGCGATGGTGGTGCGGATCGCCTTAGCGCGGGTAATCCCGGACAAACCGAGCGCAGTCATGGCGCGGTCCACAGCGCCGCGGGACGCGTCCGGCAGCGCGGTGCGGCGGATGAACGCCGTCATCTTCTTGCGGCCGTAGAGGCCTTCGGGAGTCATCTTGCGTCGCGTGCTGCCGTCAGATGCGATCACGTTCTTCCAGGCGGCCGCACGGACCGCGTCGAGGACCATCGCATCGGTGACGGTGCGCGCGGCGACCGGTATCGTGCGCCAGGACCGGTAGGTGCGTGCAGCGATCTTCACGCCCTGCTCGCGCAGGACGCGGATGATCGACTCGACTGCATACCCCACCGCGCGCAGCTGATCGATGAATCCCATCAGGAGCGGTTTCGGGGGTCGAGCTCCCCCGCGAAGAAAGTCGTCGCTGCCTTCAAGATCGCAACGTCCTCGCGCAGCCGACGGTTCTCGGCCTTGAGCCGTTTGATCTCAGCGGCTTCCTCGCTGGTCTGTCCATCACGCTCGCCGGCGTCGATCTCGGCCTGCACCACCCAGCGGCGCAGCGACTCGACACCGACACTCTCCTGGCGAGCTACAGCCTCGATCGCTCTCGCGCGAGACGGGTACTCGCCCTGGTGCTCACGCACCAGCCGCACCGCCCGCTCACGGGCAGCAGAATCAATCTTCCTTGGCATAACGCCATCCTTTCAACTCGAAAGGAAGCGGCATCAAACCTGGGACGGTTCAGTGAGCGTCGAAGCGCGGGTCGGCCTGATCGGTGATCCGCGTTGCTGGCCGAACGGTGGGCAGTGGACCTGCACGACTCATCCGCGGGTCACGTGAACCAGCACCCAGCGAAGTCTCTACGCGCACTGCGTGCGCGATCAACGCGCGTGTGGTGGTTAGAGGTCGGGGCGGGCCTTGAGCTGGGTGTGCAGGCGCCCCGCGTACCACCACATGGCGGCGAACACGATGCCCAGCGGGAACATAGCCCATACCCAGAAGCCCATCAGAATGACGGCGGCCTGCAGCACCCATCCCGCGTGATAGGCCCACGGCTTCTTGATGAAGCCGCACAGCAGGACGAGGCCGACCACGACCGCGATGATCGCACCGAGCCGGAAGCCGGTCAGCCCGACGCCGAACTGCCGGATCGTCGCCGGCACCATCAGCACCACGATCGCCTCGAGTATCAGCAGGGCCGAGTAGATGCCCCGCATCGACTTCTCGAGCCGGACCTTGTCGACCGGCGGCAGCCCGCGCTGCTCGACGGCGTCGCTCATGCCTTCTCCCACGGCTTCTTGCGATCCGGGTTGAACAGCTTGCGCGCATCTCCTGCGGTGTAGACCGAACCGGTGACGAGTACGCCCACACCGGCGAAGTGCTCGCCCTCCTCGGCGAGGGTCACCGCGGCGTCGATCGCATTGGGTAGATCAGGCTCGACTACCACCCGGTCCGCGCCGAAGTACTCGACCGCGATCCGCGCGGTGGCGTCGATATCGTGCGATCGCGTGGAGTTGTTGCGGGTGATGACGATCTCGTCGAGTACCGGTTCGAGCTGCTCGATCATCCCGGCGATGTCCTTGTCGGACGACGCTGCGAACACGCCGATCAGCCGTGAGAAGTCGAAGGACTCCTGCAGCGTCTGTACCGTGGCCTTCATGCCCGCCGGGTTGTGGGTAGCGTCGATGACCGTCGTCGGGGAGGTGCGCACGATCTCCAGACGCCCCGGGGAGGTCATCTCGAAGAAGGCCTCGCGGACGACGTCCTCACTCAACGTCTGCGACGACTCCGCGCCGAAGAACGCCTCGACGGCAGCGAGTGCGCAGGCGGCGTTCGATGCCTGGTGCTCACCCCACAGATGCAGCAGCAGCTCGTCATAGCGAGCCGCCACCCCCTGAATGGACAGCATCTGCCCGCCCACCGCCCCCTGCCGGTCCACGACTCCGAACTCGATGCCCTCGCGGGCAGCGACCGCCCCGACCTCTACGCACCGGCTCAGCAGCACCTCAGCCGCCTCCTGCGTCTGGGCCGCGAGGATAGCCGTGGACTCTGGCTTGATGATGCCCGACTTCTCCCTGGCGATCTGCTCGATCGTGTCACCGAGGTACTTCGCGTGCTCGATGCCGATCGGCGTGATCACAGCGATCCGCCCATCCGCGACATTGGTGGCGTCCCAGGCACCGCCCATGCCGACCTCGACGATCGCGACGTCGACGGGCGCGTCGGCGAACGCCGCGTACGCCATCGCCGTCATGGTCTCGAAGTACGACACCGGCACCTGCTGCGCGTCGTCGGGGATGCCGTGACCGGCGTCCACCAGCTGCAGATATGGCTCGATCTCCTGGTAGGTCTCGACATAACGCTGCTCGCTGATCGGCTCGCCGTTCAGACAGATCCGCTCGCGCGAGGACTCCAGGTGCGGGCTGGTGAAGCGGCCGGTGCGCAGCCCGAGGGCGCGAAACAACTGATCGATCATCCGCGCCACCGACGATTTCCCGTTGGTGCCGGTGATGTGGATGACCGGATAACGCGACTGCGGCGCGTCCATGAGGTCCATGAGCGACTGCATGCGCACGAGGGAGGGCTCGATGCGAGTCTCCGGCCACCTGGCCTGTAGCAGCCTCTCGACCGCTTCGGCGGTCAGCTCGGAATCACTCACTAGGCGACCCGGCCACGATCGCGAAGCCGGCCTCCGCCCCCTCGGCGACCTCGATGCTCGCCGCTCGAGCCGCGCCCTTCAGATCGTCGGCAACCAGCCGGACGACGTCGGCGTTGGGAGCGGTCACGCGCACCGCTGCCACCTCGTGGAAGCCCTTGATCCCCGCCTCCGACTTCGCCTTGCGGATCCCCGCAATAGCAGCGATCGCGGCGTCGAGGACGGCGGCATCGCTGTCATTCTTGCGAAGTGCGCTCGACTCGGGCCACGACTGCAGGTGGATCGAGCCCTGCTGCCACCACGACCAGACCTCCTCGGTGACGAACGGGAGGATCGGCGCGAACAGCCGCAGCAGCACCGATAGCGCCTGCGACAGGGCGCTCTTGGCCGAGTCTGCCCCTGGTCCCTCGCCGTACGAGCGGGACTTGACCAGCTCGACATAGTTGTCGCAGAAGGACCAGAAGAAGGACTCAGTGCGCTCGAGCGCCACGGCGTAGTTGTAGTCCTCGAACGCCTTGGTCGCGGCGTCGACGACATCGGCGAGGGCGGCGAGCATCGCCAGGTCGAGCGGTTCGGTCACGGGCTTGTCGGCGTCCGCCGCGCTCGCGCCCGTGCCGAGAGCGAACTTCGAGGCGTTGAGGATCTTGGTGGCCAGGCGTCGGCCGACCTTCATCTGCGCCTCGTCGAAGGCCGTGTCGGTACCGGGCCGGCCCGACGCGGCCCAGTAGCGGACGGCGTCCGACCCGTACTGCTCGAGCAGACCGATCGGCGTGACGACGTTGCCCTTCGACTTCGACATCTTCTTACGGTCGGGATCGAGGATCCAGCCCGACAGCGCTGCCGCCTTCCACGGCGTCACCCCGAACTCGAGCTCGGAGCGGACGACGGTGGAGAACAGCCAGGTGCGGATGATGTCGTGGCCCTGGGGGCGGACGTCCATCGGGAAGACGCGCTGGAACAGGTCGTCGTCACTTCCCCACTTGCCGGCGATCTGCGGGGTGAGCGACGAGGTCGCCCAGGTGTCCATCACGTCGGGATCGCCGACGAACCCGCCGCTCTGGCCGCGCTGGGACTCCTCGAAGCCCGGCGGCACGTCGCTGGACGGGTCGATCGGCAGGGTGGCCTCGTCGGGAACGATCGGGTCGTCGTAGTCCGGCTCGCCGTGATCGTCGAGCCGGTACCACAGCGGGATCGGGATGCCGAAGAACCGCTGGCGGGAGATCAGCCAGTCGCCGGCGAGCCCCTCGACCCAGTTCTCGTAGCGGTGCCGCATGTGCTCAGGAACCCAGCGCAGGTCACGGCCGCGCTGGATCATCCGGTCGCGGACCTCGGCCTCGCGTCCGCCGTTGCGGATGTACCACTGGCGGGTGGAGACGATCTCGAGCGGGCGCTCGCCGCGCTCGTAGAACTTCACCTGCTGGGTGGTCGGCTTCGGCTCGCCCTCGATGGCGCCTGCCTCGGTGAGCTGCTCGACGACCTTCTGCTTGGCCGAGTGCGGGGTCAGCCCGGCGAGATCGGCGTACGCCGCCCGACCGGTTTCGGAGGTGATCGCCTCGGGTGCCTCGGCGATCAGGCGGCCGTCGCGGCCGATGATCGCGCGCGCCGGCAGCTGCAGCTCGCGCCACCACGTCACGTCGGTGGTGTCGCCCCAGGTGCAGATCATCGCGATGCCGGAGCCCTTCTCGGGATCGGCGAGCTCGTGTGCCACGACGGGCACCTCGACTCCGAACACCGGCGTGGTGACCGTGTGCCCGAAGAGGTCGACGTACCGCTCGTCGTCCGGGTGGGCGACCAGCGCGACGCACGCGGGCAACAGCTCGGGACGGGTGGTCTCGATGAACACCTTCTCGCCGTCCGCCTTGGCGAACCCGACCCGGAAGTAGTTGCCCTGGCGCTCACGGTCCTCGAGCTCGGCCTGGGCGACCGCCGTGCGGAAGGTGACGTCCCAGAGCGTCGGGGCCTGCTGGTTGTAGGCCTCGCCGCGGGACAGGTTGCGCAGGAAGGCCCGCTGCGAGGTGGCTTGCGAGTGGTCGTCGATGGTGCGGTACTGCATGCTCCAGTCGACGGAGGCGCCGAGGGTGCGGAAGACGTTCTCGAAGGCCTTCTCGTCCTCGACGGTGAGGATCTCGCAGAGATCGAGGAAGTTGCGCCGCGAGATCGGCACCTCCTGCTTGCCCGGCTTCTCCGGCGGCGTGAAGTCCGGGTCGTAGGGCACCGACGTGTCGCAGCGGACGCCGTAAAAGTTCTGCACCCGCTTCTCCGAGGGCAGCCCGTTGTCGTCCCACCCGATCGGGTAGAAGACGGCCTTGCCGCGCATCCGCCAGAAACGAGCGACGGTGTCGGTGTGCGTGTACGAGAACACGTGCCCGATGTGCAGGGCGCCGGAGGCCGTCGGCGGCGGGGTGTCGATGGCGAAGATGTTCTCGCGCGGCTGGGTCCGGTCGAAGGCGTAGGTCTGCTCCGACTCCCAGCGCGCCACCAGCTTGGCCTCGACGCCGTCGAGCGTGGGCTTTTCGGGCAGCGCGGAAGAGCCGGGTGAAGCAGAAGTCATGCCGTGCATTCTATTCGGCCGGCTCGTTCCGCAGCGCCAGCCGGTCCACGGTGCACTTGGCGCGGCGGTACGGCCGCCGCGGGCAGGCTCACAGGCGACGCGGTGTGATACCCAAGTGGCTATGACTGACATCTTCACCGGCGTGGGCGTGGCCCTCGTCACGCTGTTCACTGAGTCCGGAGACGTCGACGTCGAGACGACCACCGAGCACGCCGTCCGGCTCGTGGACGAGGGCATCACGAGCGTGGTCGTGGGCGGGTCGACCGGTGAGGCGCCGACGCTCACCTCGGCAGAGCGAGCCGAGCTGGTCCGATCGGTCAAGTCGGCGGTGCGCGTCCCGGTGATCTCCGGAACAGGCGCGGCGAGCGGCCGGCAGGCCGCCGAGCAGACCCGCGACAGCGTGCAGGCCGGGGCGGACGCCGTCCTGGTGCTCTCCCCGATCCGCGCGAACGACCCCACGGCCTACTACCGGGCGGTCGCGGCCGAGCTCGACGGGACGCCGATGCTCGCCTACCACTTCCCGGTGATGAGCGCGCCCGGCATCCCGGTCCCGCTGCTGGCTGATCTCCCGATCGCCGGCGTGAAGGACTCCTCCGGTGACGTACGCAGGCTGATGCAGACCATCGACGCCTTCGGCGGAGCCATCTACTCCGGGGCTGCCCCGCTCACCCTCTACTGCGCGGCGCTGGGACTGCCGGGCATGATCCTCGGTATCGCGAACGCCGCGCCTGCCGACTCGGTCGCGGCCTGGAACGGTGACGTGCGTGCGCAGCGGCGCCTATCGGCGCTCGACACCGGCGCGATGGGCGAGTTCCCGGCCGGCATCAAAGCCGCGACCGCGAAGGCCTTCGACACCAGCACTGTCTCGCGCATGGGCAACTAAGCATGAGCCGCATCTAAGCCGATACGCGGGAAGTCAGCTGCGTCGACGGCCAGCTCGTTCGGCGAATCGATCCAGCGCAGCCAACACGTCATGTGCCGCCCAGTAGTGATCGCGCTTGGTGAGTTTCGCCTTCCGCAGCACTCCTAGGTCCTCGAGCGGGTTGAGGTATCGCGTGGCGTTCTTCACCGGAATGCCTAGGTCGGACTCCAGCGAGCGAGTTGTAAGGACCGGATGGCGGATCGCGAGGTCGGCGATCTTCCAGACCGCCGAGTCGCTTCTTGCCGAGATCCGCTGAACCCAATCAGCGCGCACGTCGCGAAGCTCGGTCACGAGCTGTCGACCATTCTCGATCGCAAGCAGCGAGGCGTGAGCAGAGAGCTTCACGATCTCGTCCGGATTGCCCTCGCGATATGCCGTCAGCGCCTGGTGATATCCGTGTACATCTGTCAGCAGCCCCGCCGAGACAGGGACCGTCACGTTTCGGGTAAGTCCCTTCTTGCGCAACGCTGCGTGAATGAGGGCGCGTCCCGTGCGCCCGTTTCCGTCCGGGAACGGGTGGATCGTCTCGAACTGAGCGTGCGCGATGGCGGCCTGCTGCAGGATCGGTACGTCATCTCGACGGAAGTACTCGACGAGATCGTCGATCGCGTCCGGGACACGCTCGTAGTGCGGCGCCACGAAGTCTGCTCCCACTGGGGTGCGAGACGATGTCCCGATCCACACCTGGCAATCGCGCCAGCGGCCCGCGATCGCCGGCTCGACGTCCCCGAGAAGCGCTCGGTGCATTTCCAGGATGGTGTCGGGATCGAGATTGTTCGACAGGTCGACGGCAGATTGCATCGCCACGGCGTTACGCGCGATCAGTTTCGCGTTGCCTCGGCTGTCATCGCCAAGCAGGGCGAGCTCGATGGCCTTCGCCGACGAGCTCAGGTTCTCTATCTGACTGGATGCCGCAGCCTCGGTACGGAGCAGGATTGACGAGAAGGGCGCAATCTCGCCGCCCATCTCCACGTCGAAGCGTGAGATTTCGTTCTCGGCCTCACTGGCCGCAATCGCTGTCTCGGTCGACGTCATGTACGTCGCGCGGGCGATTCGTGGCGGCACGGCGGCGAGATAGGGCCCCGTGAGCTCCTCGATTTCTCGTTGGCGCGCGCGGTGCGACGTCCCTGGGTCGGGGAGATCGGACGGAGTCCACAGCAACTCTTCGTAGTCGAGTCTGGGCCAGCCGCTGCCTGCGGCGGACCCTGAGACGTCGAGACCAGCGGAGCTGTCCATCACGACCCGCTTAGTGAACTATTCACGAGCTCACTCCGCAAGTCGATCTGAGGACATGCAACGATTCTAACTTCACTTATCTTATAAGTGAAGACGAAATACCGTTTCGTCCTCATTTGCGATCAACTCGGCGGCGAGCGTCTCGATCAGCCGTGAGCGCACCGCTAAGTGATCCACGATCGGCTCCTTAGGCCGACTTGGACTCCGGTGCGCCGTTATCCTTGGACTTCGACTTCTTGCGGTTCACCACCGTCGGGTAGACCTGCGACTCGACGGTGTCCTTGGTGATGATGACCTTCTCGACGTTGTCGTCGCCGGGGATGTCGTACATGACCCCCATCAGGACCTCTTCGAGGATCGAGCGCAGTCCGCGGGCGCCGGTGCCGCGCTTGATCGCCTGGTCGGCGATGGCCTCCAGCGCCTCGCGCTCGAACTCCAGCTCGACGCCGTCCAGCTCGAACAGCCGCCGGTACTGACGAACGAGGGCGTTCTTCGGCTCGGTGAGGATGTTGACCAGCGCGTCGCGGTCGAGGTTGGTGACCGACGCGGTGACCGGCACGCGGCCGATGAACTCGGGGATCATCCCGAACTTGACGAGGTCTTCGGTCATCACCTGACCGAACACGTCGGTCGTGTCGATGTCGGCCTTCGAGCGGATCTCCGCACCGAAGCCCATCCCCTTCTTTCCGACGCGTGCCTGGATGATGTCCTCGAGCCCGGCGAACGCGCCGCCGACGATGAACAGCACGTTGGTGGTGTCGATCTGGATGAACTCCTGGTGCGGGTGCTTGCGCCCACCCTGCGGCGGGACGGCGGCCGTCGTCCCTTCGAGGATCTTCAGCAGCGCCTGCTGCACGCCCTCGCCGGAGACGTCGCGGGTGATCGACGGGTTCTCGCTCTTGCGGGCGACCTTGTCGATCTCGTCGATGTAGACGATGCCGGTCTCGGCGCGCTTGGTGTCGTAGTCGGCGGCCTGGATCAGCTTCAGCAGGATGTTCTCGACGTCCTCACCGACGTAGCCGGCCTCGGTGAGGGCGGTCGCGTCGGCGATCGCGAAGGGCACGTTGAGCATCCGGGCCAGCGTCTGGGCGAGGTGCGTCTTGCCGCAGCCGGTCGGGCCGATCATGAGGATGTTGGACTTCTGCAGCTCGACCGCGTCATCCTTGGGCTTCTCGCCAACGGATGCCCGCACCCGCTTGTAGTGGTTGTAGACCGCCACCGCGAGGGCACGCTTGGCCTTGTCCTGCCCGACGACGTACTCGTTGAGGAAGGAGAAGATCTCGGCCGGCTTGGGCAACGCGTCGAGCTTCACGTCGCTGGTCTCGGCGAGCTCTTCCTCGATGATCTCGTTACAGAGGTCGATGCACTCATCGCAGATGTAGACCCCGGGCCCCGCGATGAGCTTCTTCACCTGCTTCTGCGACTTGCCGCAGAAGGAGCACTTGAGCAGATCAGCGCCTTCACCGACACGTGCCACGCGTTACCTCTTCCCTACCTGCCTCACGCCGAGTTCGACGCATATTCGAAGGTACTCGCTGCGACCGACAACGAGACGTCTTTGCGCCGGGCGATTCACCACTACTTCGGAGTTCTGGGCACGCTGGCCTCTCACGGCTCACTCTCGCACCACAGATCACGGCCAATTACAGACATGACCTACCGGGACGACGGACCGCGAGAATGCGTCAGTCATGTCACTTCGCGGGGACTCACCGGGGGAGGAAACGATGGCACATCACAAGACGGGGCCGTGCACACTACCGTGCTCGATGGCGCTGACGTCGGTGACGCGTCGATCGCGCAGGAAAGCGACCTTGACGATTACAAGCACGGCATCGGCAACGACAACTTCTCCGCCTACACCATGCTGGCCTTCCGAATCGGACCATCGGTCACCGTAGTGCTTTTGCACGAGAGCGCCCAGATACCCGACGACACCGGGGTGCGACTCGGCCTCGCGCGCCAGATCGCCGAGGTTCTTGCCGAGCAGGTCACCCACGCCCTCTGACCGCCTGGAAGTCACTCCTCCACGTAGCGCCGGAGAGTTTGCGGTACGGCGTCGTCCTTGGTCTCCTCACCACCGCAGCCGCGCACCCACAGGGCGATCGGAATACGCCGCGGCTCGGGCTATTCACGAGTACTTGCCCGGCGCTGCTGGCATGGGCCAGATTGCGAACTCGCATCCTCGGCGGTTGTCGGCTGACCTGCTGCTTTCGGCCGGAACTCTCCAGCCGGCGGCTTCGTCCGTAGCGGCATGGAGAATGCACGGGCGGATGTAATCGATGATGACGACATCGATCCCAGCCGACGGTACCGACGGCTCAGGGTAGTTAGCATCGTCTGTATGATCACCGCTGCGTGGATATTCTGGCGAGAAGAAACCCGCGGCATGCCGCTCGATGACGCAAGAAAGGCGGCAGACGCAGCGTTATCTCATACGGTGTCGAAGCTCGACGCGACCTACGAGCTCGGTTTCGTCGAGGTCGGTCATGACCAGACCAGAGTCGACGAGAAATGGGTGGACCGCGGCCCAAGGGCCGGCGGCCGCACCATCGAGACTTGCTGGTACACCTCACCGGGATGGGTTGCCAAGACCGACGAACTTGGAGGCGCAGCACTCCTGGAGACGTTCGCGAGCAAGGTCTCTCCGCCCTTCGGGGCGTGGGCCTTCCGCCCCCTCCCCTCCGGCCCCTTGGTGCGCTCCAGTTACGTCAGCAGCCGGGCCGAGACCGAGGAATCAGTCGTGGTGACGGTCCGCTCGGTTGATAGCGGAATAGAGGTCAGGGTCGTCTACACGACGGTCGTCCACGTCGGGGACTGCCAATAGCGCCCTCGTCCGTCATGCCGCGGCCGCCGAAGGTGGTCGCGGCATGACAGAAGTGCCCAGCTTCACGTCGATGCACGCCGAACCCAGGTAGACGCCCTCACCGAACTTCTTCCACCTGTTGTCGGTGTCTGGTGACTAATCGTCCCAGCTGGCACCGGAGAGCTTGCGGTACGGCATCACCGTGTCGATCAGGCCGTACTCCTTGGCCTCGGCCGCCGAGAAGATCTTGTCGCGCTCGATGTCCTTCTGGATCTGCTCGATCGGCTGGCCGGTGTGCCGGGCCAGCAGCGTCTCCAGCAGGGCACGCATGCGCACGATCTCGTTGGCCTGGATCTCCAGGTCGGAGACATAGCCCTCGCCACCGCCGGAGGGCTGGTGGATCAGGATGCGCGAGTTCGGCGTCGCCGCCCGCTTGCCCTTCGTGCCCGCGGCCGCGAGCACTGCCGCGGCAGAGGCCGCCTGACCGAGGACGACGGTGGCGACATCGCAGTGCACGAACTGCATCGTGTCGTAGATCGCCGTCAGCGCGGTGAACGAGCCACCGGGCGAGTTGATGTACATCGTGATGTCGCGATCGGGATCGTCCGACTCGAGCGTGAGCAGCTGGGCCATGATGTCGTTCGCCGAGGCGTCGTCCACCTGCACGCCGAGGAAGATGATGCGCTCCTCGAAGAGCTTGTTGTACGGGTTGGACTCCTTCACGCCGTACGACGTCCGCTCGACGAACGAGGGCAGGATGTACCGGCTCTCGGGAAGCTGGATGCGGGACTGTCCGCTGAGGTCGTAATTCATGGTGATGTCTCCTTAGCGGCGTCCGCCGGAGGGAAGGTCCTCGGCGCGGCTGATGATGTGGTCGACGAAGCCGTACTCCTTGGCCTCCGCAGCGGTGAACCAGCGGTCCCGCTCCGAGTCCTCGGTCACCTGCTCGACGCTCTGGCCGGTCTGCTCGGCGATGATCTCGGCCATCTCGCGCTTGGTGCGCTTGAACAGGTCGGCCTGGATCTTGATGTCGGACGCCGTACCCTGCACGCCCGCGGAGGGCTGGTGCATCATGATCCGCGCGTGCGGCAGCGCATAGCGCTTGCCCTTGGCCCCCGCGGACAGCAGGAACTGCCCCATGGACGCCGACAGGCCCATCGAGTAGGTGGCGACATCGCACTCGATGAACTGCATCGTGTCGTAGATCGCCATGCCGGCGGTCACCGAGCCGCCAGGTGAGTTGATGTAGAGGTGGATGTCGCGCTCCGGGTCCTCCGCGGCGAGCAGCAGCATCTGCGCGGCCAGCATGTTGGCGACTTCGTCCATGACTGCCGACCCGAGGAAGATGATGCGCTCGCGCAGCAACCGGTCATAGACCGAGTCAGAGAGGTTCATGCCAGAGCCGCTGGCCATCATCGGGCTGGGGTTCACGTCAGTGCCTACCTTCTCCTGCCTGCGCAGCAGGCGGTCCGTCATTTCGGCTTGCACGACATTAACGCGGTTTCAGAGCCAAAGAGTCCCGAGAACCGGCTCGTTCGCTGTCAGCGCACGAGCGCCGTCCAGGATCGGATTCCGCCCGGCCTCGGCAGCAACCGCGAGCATGAGCATGGCCCCGGACCTGAGGTGGTCCGGGGCCATGTCGGCAGCTGTGGTGATTACTTGGCGTCGTCCTCGGAGGGCTCGGCGTCGGTCCGAGTCTCGGCATCGGTCTGCGCCTCGTCCTCGTCGTCGACGGCGACCGTCTGGCCGAGCGAGGCGATGGCCTCCTGGCGAATGGCGTCGAGATCGAGGACGTCGCCCGACGACCCCTTGACCGTGACCTGGGTGAGCACGTAGTCCAGCGCCTTGTGGCGTCGTACGTCGGCGACCAGCGCCCCGACCTGACCGGCCTTGGCGATCTCGTCGGCGAACTGCTGCGGCGCCATGCCGTAGCGGCCGGCCTGCTGGATGATGTACTGCGTCATCTCGGCGTCGTCGACCTCGATCTCCTGGTCGTCGACGATCTGGTCGAGGACGAGCTGGGCGCGCAGGCTCTTGTGCGCGTTCTCCTCGATCTCCTTGTCGAACTCCTCGCGGGTCTTGCCCTGCTCCTCGACCCACTTCGTGAGGGCGTCCTCGTCGTGGTCGAAGGAGTGCACGGCGTCGTGCTTGCGTGCCTCGAGCTCCTGCTCGAGCGCCCCCTGCGGAAGATCGAAGTCCACCTTCTCGACGATCGCCTCCATGACGGCGTCGCGTGCGGTGGCGATGCGAGCAAAGGACTTCGCACGCTCCAGGCGCGTGCGCAGGTCGGCCTTCAGCTCGTCGATCGTGTCGAACTCCGAGGCCATCGAGGCGAAGTCGTCGTCGAGCTCGGGCAGCTCCTTCTCCTTGACCGACTTCACGTTGACGGTGATGTCGGCGGACTTGCCGGCGTGCTCGCCGGCAACGAGCTCGGAGCTGAAGGTCTTCTCGTCGTCGGCCTTCATGCCGACCAGTTGCTCGTCGATGCCGGGCACGAGCTGGCCGGTGCCGACCTCGTACGACAGGCCGCTGGCCGAGCCGCCCTCGATCTCCTCGCCGTCGAGCTCAGCCTTCAGGTCGATGGAGACGAAGTCGCCCTCGGCGACCTCGCGGTCGACGCCCTTGAGCGTCGAGAAGCGCTCGCGCAGTCCGTCGATCTGCTCGTCTATCTCGTCGTCCTCGACCACCGGGTCCTCGACCGTGGCCTCGACCTGGGTCAGGTCGGGGACGGCGATCTCGGGGCGGATGTCGGCCTCGGCGGTGAACTTGAACTCGTCGTCGGTGATCTCGGTGACCTCAACCTGCGGCTGGCCGATGACCTTCAGCCCGTTCTCCTGGCACGCCTCGGCATAGGCCTCGGGCAGGGCCTCGTTGACGACGTCCTGCAGGACGGTGCCACGACCGACGCGCGCCTCGAGGATCTTGGCCGGAACCTTGCCCGGTCGAAAGCCGGGGACGCGAATCTGCTGACCGATGCGCTTGTACGCCGCGTCGAACTTGTCCTTCAGCTCATCGAACGGCACCTCGACGGCCAGCTTGACCCGAGTGGTGCTCAGGTTCTCGACGATGCTCTTCACAGATTCTCCTCGCGGTTGTGCTTTGGTCGCGGTGGTCGCTAGGTTTCGCGTAACGCACCTGAATGCTTGTCGGGTCGGCGGACGCGCCAGTGGCTCCGGGTGGCCCAGCGGTTCAGTCTAGGTCGTGCCGCCGCGACGGGCGCAAGGCAGGTACACGACGAGAGGACCCATCATGTGCTTCGCGCCCGACGCCACCCCTCCCCCGCTGCCCAGCGGCCGGTCCCCGCTGTCCGGTGAGGACCTCACGCTGACCTCATCGGACGGCGCCCAGGTGCTGGCCTACCGCGCCCGCCCGGAACAGCCCAACGGTCGAGCGGTCGTCGTACTTCCCGACGTCCGTGGCCTGTTCGACTTCTACAAGAACCTCGCCGGAGCGTTCGCTGCCGAGGGCTTCGACGCGATGGCCATCGACTACTTCGCGCGCAGCACCGAGGACGCCAACCGAACCGAGGACTTCGACCCCTGGCCGCACGTTCGTGCAACGACGGTGCCCGGGGTCCAGGCCGACGTCGCGGCAGCGAAGGAGGAGCTCGGCAGCGATGCGACATACGCCGTGGGGTTCTGCTTCGGTGGCGCGCACGCCTACTGCCTGTCGGCCACCGATCTCGGGTTTGCCGGCGTCGTCGGCTTCTACGGAAAGCCGTACAACGAGTCGAACTCCGCCCTCAGCGCGATCGAAATGACCGACCGGATGACCGTGCCAGTGCTGGGACTGTTCGGCGGCGGGGACAGCAGCATCCCGCCGGACATCGTCGAGGCGTTCGGCGCCGAGCTATCGGCGTCCGGCGTACAGCACGACCTGCACGTCTATCCTCGCGCGCCGCACTCGTTCTTCGACCGGTCGAGCGCCGAGTGGGAGGACGCCTGTCAGGATGCCTGGCGTCGCACGCTGGAATTCATGAGGCGATGAGCAGCATGCCCTGAGTGCTGCCAAGCGCGCCGATGGAGCGGATGACGGGAATCGAACCCGCGTAATCAGTTTGGAAGACTGAGGCTCTACCATTGAGCTACATCCGCGCGGCCGCGAACGGCCGTCCAGTAGTTTACACCGCCCGTCCGCCCGGATGCCGCCCGCTCCCGTCGCCTGCGTACACTGGTCGGCGCACATTCGGGGTGTAGCGCAGCTTGGTAGCGCATCCGCTTTGGGAGCGGAGGGTCGCAGGTTCGAATCCTGTCACCCCGACCAGCAACCTGGCGCTCAAGCCGGTCTTAAGTCCTTCGCGTCAAGATCCCGCGCATACTTCGGTAAATCTTCCGTTGGCTTTGCCGCGACTTTGGGCTTATCCGATTACTACCGGTACTACCGGGTAGGGCTACCTACAGCGGCCAATGCCCGCCGGGTGCAAAACGCGCCTGTGTTCGAGCAAGGAGCAAGACATGAG
Source organism: Blastococcus sp. Marseille-P5729 (assembly GCF_900292035.1). Taxonomy (NCBI): domain Bacteria; kingdom Bacillati; phylum Actinomycetota; class Actinomycetes; order Geodermatophilales; family Geodermatophilaceae; genus Blastococcus; species Blastococcus sp. Marseille-P5729. Next base: position 783,287 of record NZ_OMPO01000001.1, read on the forward strand.
CGAGAAGTACACGATCGATTCACTGTTCGACGCGACCGTCTACGACCAGGACGGCGACAAGGTCGGCGGCGTGAGCCAGGTCTACACCGACGATCAGACGCAGGAGCCGACCTGGGTGTCGGTGAACACCGGCCTGTTCGGCACCAACGAGACCCTGATCCCGCTGGCCGACGCGCGCATCAGCGGTGAAGAGATCCACGTGCCCTACGAGAAGGGCTTCATCAAGGACGCCCCGAACGTGGACGCCGACCACCACCTCGATGCCGATGACGAGCGTCGGCTGTACGAGTACTTCGGCGATCGCGACTACCGCGCAGCCGAGGGCTACGACCGCGACTACTACGAGCAGAACTACCGCGATGCGGCCGTTGCCGGTGGCGGAGTAGACGTCGAGCGCGACCGTGATGTCGCCGACCGCGACCGCACGCGGGACCGCGACGTCGCCGACGGCGACGAGGTCGTGCGCCACGAGGAGCGCGTCAACGTCGGCACCGAGACCCAGGAAGCCGGCCGGGCACGCTTGCGCAAGCACGTGGTGACCGAGAAGCGCACCGTCGAGGTCCCCGTCAAGCGCGAGGAGCTGCGCGTCGAGCGCACCCCGATCAACGATGGCGACGGCAAGGCTGCTACGGGCGCCGAGCTGGGCGAGGGCGAGCAGGACATCATCCTGCGCGAGGAGCGCCCGGTCGTCGAGAAGGAGGTCGTTGCTGCCGAGAAGATCAACGTCGGCAAGACCACCGTCGAGGGCACCGAGCAGGTCCAGGCCGACGTCCGCAAGGAAGAGGTCGAGATCGACGGCGACGTCCGCGGTGACGTGGACGGCGACGGTCGCCGCGACCGCCGCTAACGCAGCGGCGGTAACCACACCGCACCGCCAATCTCGGGTGGGATGGCCTCGGCCGTCCCACCCGAGACGCGTCTGGGTGTCTAGTCCGCTCCGGCCAGCGGGTCGTACCCCGGGCCATGGTCCGCGATCGCGCCCCTCGCGATCACCTGCTGAGTGGTCACTGCGCGCTCCGCGCGTCCGTTTCCCACGAACGAGACCACCCAGTGCAGCAGCGTCGTGAGGCGCTGCTTGAAGCCGATGATGTACCAGAGGTGGACCGCCAGCCACAATAGCCAGGCGAAGAACCCCGCGGTCCGGATCGGCCCGATGCTGGCGATCGCCGAAAAACGGGAGATCGTCGCCATGCTGCCCTTGTCGACGTACTGGAAGCGCTCGGTGAAGCCGGGCCGACTCACGCGCTCGGCGATGATCTTGGCCGCGTGCCTTCCACCCTGGATGGCGACTGGGCTGACGCCCGGAAGACCGTCGAGCGCCATCATGTCGCCCACCACGAACACTTCTGGATGGTCGCGAATGGTCAGGTCCGGCTCGACCTCGATCCGCCCTGCCCGGTCGAGCTTCGCGCCGGACTGCGCGGCGAGGATGCCCGCCAGCGGAGAGGCCTGCACCCCGGCCGCCCATACCTTGCAACTCGCTTCGATCCGATAGCGCGTGCCGTCCGCGCGCTCGATGAGCAGACCGCCCGTGTCGACATCGACCACCTTGCTCTCCAGCCGGACATCCACCCCGAGCCGTTCCAGCGCTCGCCGCGCCTTGGCCGACAGCTTCTCCCCGAAGGAACCGAGCACGCGGTCGGCGCCGTCCACGAGGATCACCTTCGAGGCCCGCGTGTCGAAGTTGTGGAACTCCGACGGCAACGCCCGATAGGCGAGCTCGGCGATCTGCCCCGCCATCTCCACTCCGGTCGGCCCGGCACCGACCACAACAAAGGTCGTCAATCGGTCGATGTCAGACTCTTCCCGGCTGAGCTCAGCGAGCTCGAACGCGCCGAAGATGCGGCCGCGGATCTCCAGGGCGTCGTCGATGGACTTCATGCCGGGAGCGAAGCGGGCGAACTCGTCATTGCCGAAGTAGGACTGCCCCGCACCGGCGGCGACGATCAGCGAGTCGTACTCCATCACCATGCGCTTGTCGAACAGTCGGTAATGCACCGTCCGCTGACCGAGGTCGATGTCGGTGACCTCGCCGAGGTGGATCTGCACGTTCTTCTGCCGGCGCAGCACCTCGCGAGTGACCGGTGCGATCTCGCCCTCGCTGAGGATGCCGGTCGCGACCTGGTAGAGCAATGGCTGGAACAGGTGCTGCCCGGTCTTGCTGATCAGAGTGACATCGACCGGCTGCCCGTCGAAGGCGCGGGCAGCGAACAGCCCACCGAAACCGGATCCGATGATGACCACGTGATGACGACGCGACATGGGCTGCCTTTCTTCAGCGGACGGACACCACGATCGTACGTCGCCATGACCAGTCGCCGGTTCGAAATGAGCGGCGCGCTACCTTTGCTGCCATGCGCGTTTACATCGGTTGCGACCACGCCGGATTCGAGCTCAAGAACCACCTCGTGCAGCACCTGCAGAACGCGGGCCACGACGTCACCGACCTGGGCGCTCACGTCTACGACAAGGACGACGACTACCCGCCGTTTTGCATCGCAGCCGCCGAGGCGGTCCGGGACGATGCCGGGAGCCTGGGCGTCGTCATCGGCGGGTCGGGCAACGGCGAGCAGATCGCAGCGAACAAGGTAGCCGGGATTCGCGCAGCACTCGCCTGGAGCACCGAGACCGCAGCGCTGGCCCGCGAGCACAACAACGCACAGGTGATCGGCATCGGGGCGCGGATGCACTCGCTGGAGGAGGCGGCCGAGATCGTCGATGTCTTCCTCGCCACCAAGTGGAGCGAGAACGAGCGTCACCAGCGCCGGATCGACCTGATCGCGGACTACGAGAGCAGGTAGCCGCATCGGCTTCCGAAGCCCGTCGTCTGGCTGGCCTGGCGGGCTAGCCAGACGGCGGCTTCCAGTTGCGGTGAACGACCTGCAGCGAGTCCTCGGCCTCGGCCAGATCGGCCTCGGTGGGCCGGTCGATGTCTCGCGCGCGCATCGCCTGATCGCGGCGTATCCGAGATGGCCCGCTGTCGACGAGGCCGCGGGCCGAGCGCTCGTCGACCGACTCGTAATCGTGCACGGAGCGGGCATCGTTCATCGCGAGAGTCCCGCTAGTCGAAGGACGGCGACTCGTCGCGGGAACGCTTCAGCTCGAAGAAGTGCGGGTACGACGAGAGCTTGACCGCACCGTCCCAGACGGTTCCGGCGTCCTCGCCGCGCGGGATGCGGGAGAGCACCGGTCCGAAGAAGGCGACCCCGTTGACGTGGATGGTCGGCGTACCGACATCGTCGCCGACCTTGTCCATGCCTTCGTGGTGCGAGCGGCGCAGCTCATCATCGAACTCCGTCGAACGAGCCGCCTTGGCCAGGCTGGTCGGCAGTCCGACCTCCTGCAGCGACTCGGTGATGACCTTGGCGAAGTCCTTGCGGCCCTCGTTGTGGATGCGGGTGCCCATCGCGGTGTAGAGCGGTCCCAGCACGGCATCGCCCTTCTCCCGGGCAGCGGCGATCAGTACCCGCACCGGGCCCCACGCCTTCTTCATCAGCGCCGCGTACGACCGGTCCAGGTCGCGCCCTTCGTTCAGCACGGAGAGACTCATGACGTGGAAGCTCACCTCGAGGTCGCGCACCTTCTCGGCCTCGAGGATCCACCGCGAGGTGATCCAGCACCAGGGGCAGGCCGGGTCGAACCAGAAGTCGACACGGTCGCGGTCTGCGCCGTCCTCGCCCGTCAGCTGGTCGGCAGCGGCGATGGCGGCATCGACCTCGCCCGGCCGCGGAGCGCCGAGCGCGTCTCCGTGCGGGCCTGTGGTCGTGCGATCGTCCTTTTTGGCCTTCTTGTCGGACTTCTTGCCGTCCTTCTTCTTCGTGTCCTTCTTGCCTGACTTGATCGCGGAATTCTTGTCGGACCTCTTCTTGGCCTTCTTGGCCTCGAGCTCCCCGGCCTTCGCCGCAGCGTCCTTCTTCTTGCCCACGGGCTGCTTCCTCGTCTCTGTCGGCATCCATGCGTTCATCGATCCTATGGCAGGATCGTTCCCGGTTGCCTGAAGATCACGGGCACGACGAACTTGCCGCCGGCACCACAGGTGCGCGGCACGCCAGCGACGCGAAGGACACCTCAGTGGCCCACCCGAACCTCACTCGCGACCAGGCGCGGCAGCGCTCGTCGGTCGTACGGACGACGTCGTACGACGTGCGCATCGACCTCACCGACGGCGCGGGACGGCCCAGCGACCGCACCTTCCGCTCGCGCGCGCTGATCCGCTTCGAGGCCACTCCAGGCGAATCGACGTTCGTCGATGTCGTCGCGGACCGGGTGCACGAGGTGGTGCTCAACGGCTCGAGCATCGACACCTCCGGCTACCGCGCCGAAGACGGCATCTCCCTCGGTGGTCTGGCGGCACGCAACGAGCTGGTGGTCGACGTCGACTGCCTCTACACCAACACCGGAGAAGGGCTGCACCGTTTCGTCGACCCGAGCGATCAGGCGGTTTACCTCTACTCGCAGTTCGAGACGGCGAACGCGAAGTTGATGTTCCCGTGCTTCGACCAACCCGATCTGAAGGCGACCTACACCTTCCACGTCACCGCACCCCGGGACTGGGAGGTCGTCTCGAACGGCACGCCGGAGCGGGTCACCGACAACGGCGATGGTTCCAAGACGGTCCATTTCGCGACCACGAAGCCGATGTCGACCTATATCACCGCGCTGATCGCGGGCCCCTTCCATCACGTGCACGACCGCCACGACGGCATCGACCTGGGAATCTACTGCCGGTCGTCGCTGGCGCGGTTCCTCGACGCGGACGAGATCTTCGAGGTGACCAAGCAGGGCTTCGACTTCTTCCAGGAGCTCTTCGACTTTCCCTACCCCTTCGGGAAGTACGACCAGCTGTTCGTTCCCGAGTTCAACTTCGGCGCGATGGAGAACGCGGGCGCCATCACGTTCCGTGACGACTACGTCTTCCAGTCGAAGGTCACTGAATACCGGCTCGAACGTCGCGCGGAGACGATCCTGCACGAGATGGCGCACATGTGGTTCGGCGATCTCGTCACGATGCGGTGGTGGGACGACCTGTGGCTCAACGAGTCCTTCGCCACCTATGCCTCAGTGCACTGCCAGGCGGAGGCGACGAAGTACACCAACGCCTGGACCACCTTCGCGAACGTCGAGAAGACGTGGGCCTATGACCAGGACACCAAGTCGACCACGCACCCGATCGCCGCGGACATGGTCGACGTGCAGGCCGTGGAGGTCAACTTCGACGGCATCACCTACGCCAAGGGCGCCTCAGTGCTCAAGCAGCTCGTGGCGTACGTCGGCCAGGATGCTTTCTTCGCCGCGTTGCGCGCATACTTCAAGAAGCATCAATACGCGAACACCGAGCTGCAGGACCTCTTCGACGAGCTGGAGCGGGCCAGCGGACGCGATCTGTCGTGGTGGGCGGCGCAGTGGCTGGAGACTTCCCAGGTCAACACCCTCCGCCCGGTCGTCGAAACCGACGAGAACGGCCTCATCACGTCGTTCGCCATCGAGCAGACCGCCGTCGCCGAGCACCCGACGCTGCGCACCCACCGGCTCGCCGTCGGCTGCTACGACCTGCAAGATGGCCGCCTGGTGCGCACCAACCGCATCGAACTCGATGTCGAAGGTGAGCGCACCGAGGTCAAGCAACTCGTCGGGACCATGCGCCCAGCGCTGTTCCTGGTCAATGACGACGACCTCGCCTACGCCAAGATACGCTTCGACGAGCAGTCGCTGACCTTCCTGCTGGAGCACATCGACAAGTTCGCCGAGTCGCTGCCCCGCGCACTCTGCTGGGGCGCGGCGTGGGACATGACTCGCGATGGCGAGATGCGGGCCCGCGACTACCTCGCGCTGTTCTTGACCGGGGTCGGCAGCGAGCAGACCATGAGCGTCATCCAGACCCTCTCGGCGCAGGCGCAGTCAGCGGTCTTCTCCTACAGTGCGCCGGACTGGATGCGCGAGGGTGCCGAGCAGCTGGCGGACTTCGCGTGGGCGCAGACCGAGCAGGCGGCGGCCGGCAGTGACGCCCAGGTGCACTGGTCGCGGGTGTTCGCCTCGTCCGCCGTGACCGACACCCAGCTCGACCGACTCGCGGCGATCGCCACAGGCTCGCAAAAGCTCGATGGTCTGGCGATGGATCTCGACACCAGGTGGGCCCTGCTCACGCCGTTGGTCGCGGCCGGGCGAGCCGGGGACGCCGAGATCGAGGCGGCGCTGGCGAAGGACCCCGGGGACGTGGCCCAGCGCCGCGCCGCCACCGCGCTCGCCGTCCGAGCGACTCCCGAGGCGAAGGCAGAGGCGTGGAGCTCCGCGGTCGAGAACGATGAGCTCACCAACTACATGCATGAGGCGACGGCGCTGGGGTTCTACTCGTGGCGCCAGTACGACCTGACCCGCGGCTACCGCGATCGCTACTTCGAGGCGCTCGATCACGTGTGGCAGAACCGCTCGTCGGCGATCGCCCAGCAGGTGACCGAGCTGATGTTCCCCCGGCTGATCGAGCAGGAGACCGTGGATGCGGCCGACCGATGGCTGTCTGCAGGCGGACATGCCGACCCCCAGGCGCGATTAGTCGCCGAGCAGCGCGACAGCATCATGCGGGCGCTGGCCTGCCGCCGCACGGACGCCGAGGGCAATCGCGGCTGAGGTCACACGAACGCTTGCTACGGCATCTACCGCTGGTCCTGCGCAATCGCCTCTCAGCAAAAATCAAGCATTGACGTAGAAGCCCCCGCGGTTAGGCCTGGTGCGGGCGGCCGGCCTGCTCGGACAGCAGCCGCAGCCCGTCGACCAGCCCACCGACCAGGTCGCCGCCCTGGAAGCTGGAGACCATCGAGGCAACCGCGAGGTTGCAGGCGCGGTCATCGAGCCGCTTGGCGGCGATCTCACCGACGCCGATCTCGACCGCCCGCTCGTTGGGCGAGACGGCGATCAGGCAGGTGTTACCGGCCTTGGCGCCGAAGCTGCGGTGTCGCTGCGCGACCGCGCCGCGACGGTCCGCGCCGAGGTTGCCGATGAACACCGAGAAGTTGATGTCGGACTCGTGAGAGCTCATCGTCAGCGCCTCGGAAAGACGATCGAGCTCTTTGAAGGTGAAGGGTCCGGAATTGCCGGTCGGCCCGAACGCGAGGGTGGGGTGCTCGGCGGGTGCAGTGGTGGCCATCTCAGTCTCTCCTCGCTACCAGGTACCGCTGGCGCCACCGACCATGGTGGCCGACGGAACGGGCTCGTGAGCGGTCTCGAGTGCGTGCTGCGGCAGGTGCGCGGCCACGCCCTCGCGGGGCTGTCCGACGAACCATAGCGGCTCACGCTCCCACGTGTCGCCGAGCTTGTAGGTGCCGGCCGAGGCGGTGTCGCGAGACATCAGGTAGGCGAGGCCGTAGGCGATCGCCATGACCAGCAGTGGTCCGCCGACGAACATCAAGATCACATGCGGGAGGCTCATGCCTAGAGAATCTAGCCGATTCTCACTCGTGCCATATCGGGGGTACGCGATCGCGCCACGGAAGTGCCTGCTCCAGTTGCGCGCCGAGCGCGAGCAGCGTGAGCTCGTCGGCCGGCCGACCCACCAGCATCATGCCGATCGGCAGGCCATCGCTGCTGTGGTGCAGCGGGAGGCTCACCGCGGGCTGTCCGGAGACGTTGTACGGGCTGGTGAAGGCCGAGTACTGCTTCTGCAGCTCGAAGTCCGCGGCAGGGTCGTCCCCGTACCAGTCGAGCGGCCTGGCGACGTCGGTGGTGACCGGGCAGAGCACGACGTCGTACGGCGCGAGTCGCTCCACGATCGAGCGCCCGACCTGGCCCATTGCCACCAGCGCGGCCATCGCCTCGGCGCCGGTGAATCGCATCCCCTGCTCGCGCAACCACCGAGTGAGCGGCTTGAGCCCGCGGGCCTGCTCGTCGTCGAACGGCAGCCCGGTCGCGCCGAGCGCCCAGACCTTCATGAACTCAGCGACACCGTCGACGCTGATCGGGGCATCGATGTCCTCGACGTCGTGGCCCAGCGACTCCAGCAGTGTGGAGGTCCGCTCCCAGGAGTCAGCGACGTCCGCGGCCACCACCGCGCCGGGCATCACTGGGTCGATGTACCGCCCGATCCGCAGCCGCCGCGGCGGTCGGCGTACGGCGTCCCGGAAGCTCTCCCCTGCCGGTAGCGGCGGCGCCCAGTACGGATCGGACCGACCCGGCCCGGCGGCGATGTCCAGGAACGCGGCCACGTCATCGACCGTGCGGGCGAGCGGGCCGATGACCGCCAGCCCGGCCGGGTCTACGTGAAGCGGGCCGTTGGTGATCCGCCCCCGCGACGGCTTCAGCCCGACGAGTCCGCACGCGGCCGCCGGGCTGCGCACGGAGCCACCGCCGTCGGAGCCCTGCGCCATCGGCAGCAGGCCCGCGGACACCGCGGCCGCCGCCCCGCCGGACGACCCGCTCGCGAGGCGGGTGAGGTCCCACGGGGTCCGGGAGGTCGGACCGACGTCGTTGATGGTCCAGCAGGGGAAGCCGAACTCCGGCGTCTGGGTCTTGCCGAGGCTGATCATGCCGCCGTCCAGGATCCGCTGCACGGCCTCGTCGGTGTACGGCGCTACGAAGTCCGCCATCAGCGCAGTCCCGGAGGTGGTGCGCACGCCTTCGAGGTTCGACAGATCCTTGATGCCGGTTGGCACGCCGTGCAGCAGCGGCAGGTCCGCGCCGCTCCGGAGGGCGCGCTCGGCCCTCCTGGCCTGCGCCCGAGCGGCGTCCGCGGTCACCGTGACGAACGCGCCCACGGTGTCGTTGTGCCGCTCGATGCGGTCTAGATAGTGCTCGACAAGCTCGACCGGGGATGCCTCACGCGCCGCGATCATCTGAGCCTGCTCGAGCGCGCTGAGATCGTGAAGGGCGGCCATGCTGCCAACCTACCCAACCGGCTGCGGTGGGTTTCACCACGCTATCGCCCGCTGCGGTGCTATTCGGACGTGAGCGAACGGCATCGCGCCACTAGTAGCGGGACCGGAAGACCTTGCGGGGCCTGCCGGACCGCCCACCTCCGTGCTCGTCGCTGTCGACCGCGCCGCTGCGCTCGAGCTCGTTGAGAACCTGCACGAGACGCGATCTGGTCCACCCGGTGGCGGCCTGCAGGCCTGGATCCGACGCGCTTGAGGGGCCCCGCTCGACCAGCTCCGCGAGCAGCATGGCCGCAGGGCGCGACAGCCCCCGCGCCACCTCGGCGCGCCGATACACGTCGCGCTGGAGGTCGTCCGGATCGACTCCCTCCAGCACGACCCGGCGCGCGGCCCGGATCAGGGCCCGCGGATTGCCCCCAGCCGACTCGACCGCGACCCGCAACGCGTGCCCGTTCAGCTCATCCTTCGTCGTCCGGCGGCGCAGCAGGCTCGCGGCCTGTACGTCGGTCAGCGGCTCGAGGTCGACGACGACATCGAAGAAGTCGCCGGCCGGCGTCGCCAGGAGGTCCGCGCGCTGCTGCTCGTGGCAGGTCACCACCCACCGCACGGGGACCTGCCACATCTCGTCGCGATGCGTGCCGAAGGCGTCCTGCAGGAGCGCCAGTGGCGAATTGTCGACCAGCACGACCACGCCGTCCGGTGCTTCGCCGTAGCGGGCGAACCGCGCGTAGGTCGAGCCACCGCCGACGACGGCCATGGCCGGGACCAGCTCGGCGAGCGACTCCTGCAGCAGCTCGTCGGTGGTCTGCAAGGCCGCCGCGTTCACGAATCGCGGGTGCACCTGTCCCTCGCGGGGCAGCCTGCGCAACAGCTGGTGCAGCACCGTGGTGGCGCCTGCCCCGGGCGCACCCGTGAGCAGCACGTTCAGCCCGCCGCGGACGGCGTCCCCTACCACCGTCAACTCGGCGGTGCGCTCGACCACCAGGGCGCGGTCGGCCGAGGTCGACAGCAACGGGCGGTTCGACAGCGAGGGCACTCCCTCACTTTATTTACTGTAAGTTTCGTTAGTCAACCTTGTCGCGATCCTGCCGACCATCGGCCGCCACCCCTACACTCGGCGGTGATGTTCAACGAGCTACCCCGAGAAGCCCAGCAGACCTTCGCCGAAGCCAACGAGTGGCTGGTCGTCGGCGGCCGCATCACGCTGATCATCGTGATCACGGTCGTCATCCGGTTCCTGCTGCACCGCGCCATCCGACGGCTCACCCAGCGCTCGATCGACGGCAAGGACCCGGTGATGCTCATACCGGTTCGCGGCCGCGCCCGCAGCGTCATCGCGGCCGCGGCTGGACTGAACGACGAGCGGCGGCGCCAGCGTGGCGAGACGATCCGCAGCGTGCTCAAGAGCGTGGTCTCGATCGTGGTGTTCAGCGTCGCCACCGTTCTGATCCTCGGCGAGCTCGGCATCAACCTCGCACCGATCGTTGCGAGCGCCGGCATCGTCGGCGTCGCCCTCGGCTTCGGAGCCCAGAACCTCGTCAAGGACTATCTCAACGGGATCGCCATCATCCTCGAGGACCAGTACGGCGTCGGTGACACCGTCGACCTGGGCGAGGCGATCGGCACGGTCGAGGCAGTCGGGCTGCGCACTACCCGCCTGCGGGACGTCGAGGGCGTGGTCTGGTACGTCCGCAACGGCGAGATCCTACGGGTGGCCAACCAGAGCCAGGGCACCGCGAGCGTCATCGTCGACATGCCGGTCGCGCACGGCACCGATCTGGAGCTGGCGCGATCTGAGATGCGCCGGGTTCTCGACGCGATGGCCACCTCTGACGACGAGCAGGATTCCTTCCTGGACGATCCGCAGGTGCTGGGCGTACAGGCCGTCAACGCCGTCGGCATCACCCTCCGCGCCGTCCTCACCGTCACCCCGCTCGATCGCTATCGCGTCGGCCGCGACGCCAAGCAGCGGATCAGCGAGGCGTTCACGGCGGCCGGCATCCAGGCTCCGGCGGTATCCTTCCCAGGGACGGGCAACGGCAGCCAGTAGGAGGATCGTGACCACCAGAGCGAGGCGACACGGGTCGTTCTACGAGGAGATCGGCGGGCACGAGACCTTCGCGCGGCTGGTACGCCGGTTCTACGAGAACGTCGCGGCGGACGCCGAGCTGCGCGCGATGTATCCAGAGGAGGACCTCGGTCCGGCCGAGGATCGGCTGCGGATGTTCCTCGAGCAGTACTGGGGCGGCCCGGGCACCTACTCCGAGCAGCGTGGTCACCCGCGCCTGCGGATGCGCCACCAGCCGTTCGTGATCCGCACGCATGAACGCGACCTGTGGCTGAAGCACATGCGCGATGCGGTCGACTCCATCGAGCTGTCCCCCGAGCACGATGCCCAACTGTGGGGCTATCTCACGATGGCGGCGAACAGCCTCGTCAACAGCGCCGATTCGGACCCCGCCGCGACACGCTGAACGCACCCAGCGCGGCGGCGGCGTAATCCGCGCCACAGTCCCGGACTCTGTTCAGTCACGGCCCAGTCACGGTTGCGATCCATCAGGGGGACACCTACGGTCCGGTAACTACAACTCGGTCACACTTGGACCAATCATGACGCCGGCGAAGGACTACCTCACTCCCGAGGGTTCGAAGACGATCCTCCCATCAAGTGTCTCCAGCAGAGGGGCTTGGTGGGTCTTGGTGTGCCTGCTTCCGGCCGTGGTGATCATGCTGTTCATCCCCTGGTCCTCCGCCTCTGAGGTGCCGCCGGCCGACGTTCGTCCCGAGCTGGTCTGGTCCAGCGTCGCTACCGTGATCCTCGGCGCGCTCGCGCTGGCCTTCCCGCATCGCTGGATGAGCTATGTCGCCTTCATCCCGACGATCGGAGCGCTGACCGCCATCGGCCCGGTTCTCATGCCTGAATCGGGCAGCTATCCCTGGCCGGTGAAGGTCGTGGTCCTGTCGCTGGCGGTGATCGGAATCGCCTGGGTCGTCTCGGCCTTCAGCTTCCCAGCCCGCGAACAGCAGACTCGATGGATCATCGCTCCGGTCGCCGCCGCGCTCACCTTCGCCACCATCTGGTTGCCGTGGGTCGTGGTCTCCGGAATCGGCGAGGAGTCGGGGCAGATGGCGGCCTTCCAGCTGTTCTTCGCGACGTCCGCCACCGGCGCCCCCGGGGTCACGCTGTTCCGGCTCATGATCCTGATCATCATGGCGGTCGGCGTGGGCATCGCCGTCCTCCCGCTGGCGACCCGGCGCGCCAGCGCCACCCGGCTGGCGATGACCTTGACCATCGGCGCAGCGTTCGCGCTGGTCATGCTGTGCTTGGTGATGTCCTTGCGCGGGGACGCCGTACGGCCGGCGGACACCCCGATCGGGCTGCGGGTCGCGCTCGCCGGGTTCACCCTGATCGCCCTGGTGTGGAACTCCCGGCTGAAGGCGGTGGAGAATCTTACGCCGGACGGCGCCCCGTACCCCCGGCGGGTCGACGACAGCGGGTACATCCCGGTGATCATGACCGGGCGCGGAGAGCAGGGAGAGCAACCGCCCCGGCCGCACGCCACCCCGCAGTTCATCGCCCCCGAGCCGTCGAACGGGTCGAGCTCGTCCGGCGACTCCTGGCGCCAGACCGGCTGACGGCCGGACTGTTCAGGCGCTCAGCTCAGTCCGAGCAGGTCAATGGAGGCCGGACGGCGGAAGGCCGCGCCCAGCCGCGTCGCCGCGACGATCCAACGGCCGTTGGTGGCCACCCGGATCGTGTCGTTCTCTCCGCCGGCCTCGGAGAGGAACCCCAGCCGGCTCATCGCCACCAGCATCCGCATCGGGATCTCGACCGGCTCGACGCTGTCGCGGTCGACCATGGCGATGGTCTGCGAGAGCATCGCGTCCCCGGCCGCCGCGATCTGCGTGTCGTCCAGGGCCTTCAGCTGAGAGCCCGCCAAGTCGAGGGTCTGCAGGATCTCGGTCGCGGGGAGGTCCTCCCGGTGGGTCCAGTCGGTGGACGGCGGCAGGGACGCGCGCCAGGCGGCGTCCATCGCCTCGGGCAGGTCTACCACCTCGGACGACGACACCGACCGGTCGACGGCGTCCGCGAGAGCCTTGGCCGAGACGGTGACGTCGTCGGCCCCTTCGAGGTTGGCGCCGAAGTCGCGGCGTACCAGGACGCCAACGGCGAGCGCCCACGCCGTGGTGCGGTCGCGTTCGTTCTTCAGGCGGATCAGACCGTCCGGGGCAAGTCGCGCGACGCGCGAGCTGAACGTGAGCAGGTCGGTGCGCGCCGCGTGCGAGGCCGGCGCGAGCGTGCTCATGTGCGTCCTCCAGGTGGCTCGAAGGCCAGCAGGTACTCACGCTCAGCGTCCGTGAACCGGCGTGGCCGGCCGGTCTCGAAGTTGATCGGCGCGAGCTTGGTGGTGGCCGTGACGGCGAGCTCGGGCTGCTCCCCCGCATCATTCCACAGCTCATACGACGTCACGTAGTACGCCGACCTGACCTCCTGCACCCACAGCAGGGCGCGCAGCGGAACCGGCGAGAAGGGCACCTGGCGGCGGTAGCGGATCTGGTGCTCGACCACGACGATGCCAGTCATCAGCATCTCCGCGCCGGTCCGATCCTCCGTGCGCGACTCGAAGGCGTTGACGCGGGCCTGTTCGAGGTAGCTGACGAAGGTGGCGTTGTTGACGTGCCCGTAGGCATCCATGTCGCCCCACCGCAGCGGGATCTGCGTCTGGAAGACCACTACCGTTCCTCGGCGGCGAACGACTCGATCCACTCGCGCTGCTGGTCGGTCCACGGCGTCGAGGACTGCGCCTCGTAGTCGAAGTTGACCAGTACGCAGACGACGGTGCACGCGGGCGTGGTGTCGTTCTCCCCCCACAGCTCCTCGCGGATCCGGGCCGAGGTGCGCCCCACCGACAGCGCCGAGCACTTCATGACCATGTGCTTGCCCGGCTCACCCTCGGTGAGGACTTGCCGGTGGTACTCGATCTCCTGGCGAGCCAGAATGAGCCCGCCGCTGGGCACCCGACCCTCGCGTCCGGGCAGGTGCTCGAACCACTCGATGCGGGCGTCCTCGGCGTAGGTGGCGAACTTGCCGTTGTTGATATGGCCCTGACGGTCGGCGTCCGACCAGCGCAGATGGACGTCGTAGTCGTAAGTCTTGCCCATCGCCTAGCCCCGGGTGAGCTTGCGATAGGTCGCGCGGTGCGGGCGGGCGGCCTCGGGTCCGAGCCGCTCGATCTTGTTCTTCTCGTAGGCGTCGAAGTTGCCCTCGAACCAGAACCACTGCGAGTCACCCTCGTAGGCGAGGATGTGGGTCGCGATTCGGTCCAGGAACCACCGGTCGTGAGAGGTGACCACGACGCAGCCGGGGAAGTCCAGCAGCGCATTCTCAAGGCTGGAGAGGGTCTCGACGTCCAGGTCGTTCGTCGGCTCGTCGAGCAGGATCAGGTTGCCGCCCTGCTTGAGGGTGAGCGCGAGGTTGAGGCGGTTGCGCTCGCCACCGGACAACACACCCGAGGGCTTCTGCTGGTCGGGGCCCTTGAAGCCGAACGCCGAGATGTAGGCGCGCGAGGGCATCTCGACCTGCCCGACCTGGATGTGGTCCAGTCCGTCGGAGACGACCTCCCAGACGTTCTTCTTCGGGTCCAGACCGGCGCGGCTCTGATCGACGTACGACAGCTTGACGGTCTCGCCGAGCTTGATCGAGCCGGAGTCGGGCTGCTCCGCGCCGACGATCATCTTGAACAGGGTCGTCTTGCCGGTGCCGTTCGGGCCGATCACGCCGACGATGCCGTTGCGCGGCAGGGTGAAGGACAGGTCATCGATGAGGATCCGGTCGTCGAAGCCCTTGGTGAGGTGGTTGGCCTCGACCACGACCGCACCGAGGCGCGGGCCCGGCGGGATCTGGATCTCCTCGAAGTCGAGCTTGCGGGTCTTCTCCGCCTCCGCCGCCATCTCCTCGTAGCGGGCGAGGCGAGCCTTGCTCTTGGCCTGCCGGCCCTTGGCGTTCGAGCGCACCCACTCGAGCTCCTCGGCGAGGCGCTTCTGGCGCTTGGCGTCCTTCTGGCCCTCGACCTTCAGGCGGGCCTGCTTTTTCTCGAGGTAGGTCGAGTAGTTGCCTTCGTAGGCGTGCGCGCGGCCGCGGTCGAGCTCGAGGATCCACTGCGCCACGTTGTCGAGGAAGTAGCGATCGTGGGTCACGGCGACGACGGTGCCGGCGTACTTCTCGAGGTGCTGCTCGAGCCAGTGCACCGACTCCGCGTCCAGGTGGTTGGTGGGCTCGTCGAGCAGCAGGAGGTCGGGGGCTTCCAGCAGCAGCTTGCACAGCGCGACGCGGCGCTTCTCGCCGCCGGACAGGTGCGAGATCTCCTCGTCGCCGGGCGGGCAGCGCAGCGCGTCCATGGCCTGCTCGATGGTCGAGTCGAGCTCCCAGCCACCGCCGTGCTCGATCTTCTCCATGAGCTTGCCCTGCTCCTCCATGAGGACGTCGAAGTCGGCGTCCGGCTCGCCCATGGCGGCCGAGACCTCCTCGAACTTCGCGAGGGTGTCGCGCATGTCCTGCACCGCGAGGTCGATGTTCTCGCGGACGGTCAGGTTCTCATCCAGGTGCGGTTCCTGGGCGAGCATCCCGACGGTGTAGCCGGGGCTGAGGAAGGCATCGCCGTTGGAGGGCTTGTCGACCCCGGCCATGATCTTCAGCACCGACGACTTGCCGGCGCCGTTCGGGCCGACGACGCCGATCTTGGCGCCCGGGTAGAAGGCGAGGGTGACGTCGTCCAGGATGACCTTGTCTCCGTGCGCCTTGCGCGCCTTGCGCATGGTGTAGATGTACTGCGCCACGATCGAAGCCTCTTTCGTTGCTGTGGTGGAGTGCGCTGCCTCAGTGGCCGATTCTCTCCCAGCGGGGTCGGGCCGCTGACGGCAGGCACGCCTGTGGAGCCCGCCGATCGGACGCCGGCGGGATGTCGGGCAGGTGCTAGGCGATGAAGTAGATCAGCGCGACGACGACCGCCACCAAGACGATCACCGCGAGCGCGATGTACAGATTGCGCTTGTTGTCGGGGTTGACCGGCGGCAGGTCGGAGGGCTGGACCGAGCCTCGGACCTGTGGGTCGTCCATGATCTGCGCGGCGGTGGGGTCATGGTCCTCGGGCACGACGGCCTCGAGAACCTGGTCGTCGTCCGTCGTGGTGCGGCGCTCGGATGCAGCGCTCTGGATCGTGTCGTCGTCCGGCCCGGCGGCGAAGGCCTGGAACTGCGCGGTGCTGCCGAGTTCGGCGTCCTCGACATCGGCGGTGGCCGGGCGCGGCGTCGGTTGCGCGCTGCGCACCGGCGGGGGTTCGGAGAACTGGATCTCGCGGTCGTCGGGCATTACGTCGAGCGCCGGGCGGGCGCCGTCCGGGTCGGCCGCCGCGCGGTCGCGTGCCTCGTCGGGGTCGTCGTTCTCGCGCACGAAGGCCTGGAACTGGGCAGTGCTGCCATACTCCGCCTCGGGGATCTCGGCGCCCGGCGGACGAACCTGGCCGCCGGCGTTGGGGTCGTTGGGCTGCGAGGGCGCAGTCATCCATCCTCCTGCGTCTGGGAGTAGATCTTGGCCCAGGGTACTCGGTAACCATCAGCCGCTCGACGTGGTACGCGACGACGCTGCGCAGTGCCCCACTTCAGTTACCCGCCGGTAGATGTCCCGAATGCGGCGATTGCGGCGCATTCGGGGACAGCTACCCGTCGGTAGCTCTCCAGTAGCGCGGCTCACTTCCGCGAACGGAAAGGCAAGCAGGCGCTTGCGCTTTCTCGACCTCTCAGGCAATATGCAAGTTGTAACTTGCGTATTGGAGATATTCGTGAGCGACGACGCACTCTTCAAGGCGTTATCCGACGAGACTCGGAGGTTGATCCTTGACGAGCTGCAGCGACGCGAGGGTCAACCACTCTTCGAGATCTGCTCGCGTCTTACCGCCCATCACGGCATCACCATGAGCCGCCAGGCGATCTCGCAGCATCTTCAGGTGCTGGAAGACGCAGGGCTGGTTCATACGAGCCGACATGGGCGCACCAAGGTGCACGTGTTCACCCCGGGGCCCCTACGGTCCATCGTCACTCGATGGCCGATCCCACCAACCGAACAGGAGAAATGATGCCGCACATCATCGTCACGTCCGTCCTCGTGGACGACCAGGACAAGGCACTCGCGTTCTACCGCGACACGCTCGGGTTCATCCCGAAAACCGACATCCCAATGGGTGAGTACCGGTGGCTTACCGTCGTCGGGACAGACGACAACAGCACAGAGCTTCTGCTCGAACCCGATCAGCATCCTGCCGCCAAGACGTACAAGCAAGCCCTGATCGAAGATGGGATCCCGCTGACGAGCTTCGCGGTCGATGACATCGACGCGGAGCATCATCGCCTGACCGGGCTCGGCGTGCGCGTGGTGTCCCCGCCGACCGACATGGGGCCCGTGCGAGTCATGACGATCGATGACACGTGCGGCAACCTCATCCAGCTGTCGTCGAAGACGGCGTGACACGCAGCCGCGGAGAGCGGCTCAGTTCTCCGCGGCCGCTACGCATTGCCGAGCGCCTACGGGCGCCACTGCCCGGCGGCTTCACGGCGGGCGCCGCGGGCATCGCGTAGATCAGCCACCCAACGACTGCACGG
The DNA here is from genome assembly GCF_900292035.1 of Blastococcus sp. Marseille-P5729. Lineage (NCBI taxonomy): Bacteria > Bacillati > Actinomycetota > Actinomycetes > Geodermatophilales > Geodermatophilaceae > Blastococcus > Blastococcus sp. Marseille-P5729. The sequence continues at coordinate 800,803 of NZ_OMPO01000001.1, forward strand.
CGAAGGGCGTCGCCGGCGTTCCAACCACCGAGAGCGCAACGAGAACCCCGTACAGTGTGATGAACCGCGTCATCTCGCAGAACGGGTCGGCGTCTTTATCACGCTCGGCGACGGGCGACGATGACGAGGTTCCACAGCGCGACCTCGCGGACGACGGGCACCTTCACCAACCACCACGCCCAGCGCGGGTGATACCGGGGCAGCTCAGCGAGCACCTCGATGTCGGGATGGTTGCGGGCCCACCGCAGCGCCTGGCCCACGCGATAACCGAACAGGCCGACACCGTAGTCGTTCTTGGGCCGCTTGCCGTGCTTGCGGGCGTACCGGTTCGCGGCGTACCGCCCGCCGAGGAAGTGCCACGGCGCGGTCTCGTGACCGCCCCATGGTGAGAACCACGGCGTGAACGACAGGAACACGGTGCCGCCGGGCCGCGTCACCCGGACCATCTCGTCAGCCATCAACCAGGGGTTGGGCACATGCTCGAGCACATTGCTGCTGTAGCTGACATCCACGCTCTGGTCCGCGAACGGCAGCGCCTCAGCCGACCCGCGCAGCGCGTAGGTATCGGGCGTCATGTCGGTGGGTGCGTCGAGGTCGATGCCGACGTACCTCGCGCTGCGATCCCGGAAGGCGCTGGCGAAGTATCCCGGACCGCCGCCGATGTCGAGCAGCGTGGCGCCGTCCAGGTCGGCGTACGCCGCCACCTGCTCGGCCGAGTCGATCGCGAGCGCTGAGTAGAACAGATCCGGATCGCTCTGCTCCTTGAGGAACAGCCGGAACAGACGCACCGAGCGCCCGAGGGTCGGAGCCCACGGGCGCTCGGTGCGAGGTGCGCTGGCAGTCACCGTCCGGCGTACGCGGCGGGCGGCTGGTACTCGTACTCGCGGTCCTGTTCATCGTCCCGACGCCGCTTGCTGCGCAGGATGAGACCGGCCGCGATCAGGCACAGCCCGATCAGGCCGGCTCCGATTGGAGCCCACAGCTGGACGATGTTCAGCAGCCCGAGCGAGTCCTTGGCCTTGGCGACGTTGCTGTTGACGTTGTCCTCGGTGAAATCGAGCTGGACGTCAGCCGCGGTATCCCCGTTCTCGAACTTCTGCACCTGGTGCTGGGCGCCCTTGATCACCATGCCGGTGGTGGGCTCGACCCAGTACTCGATGGTGTTCTGGATGGTGCCGGGGAAGATGCCCTTGATCTTGGTGTCGGCCTCAGGGAACTCGGCCTTGAAGTGCAGGACGTCGACGCCCTTGATCGTCTCCTTGCCTTGATACTCCGCCTTGACCGCGCCCCCACTGTCACCGTCGTTCATCTCGTAGTTGCCGTCGGCGGTCACGTCGAACGGGAACTTGTAGGTGAGTCCCTGGTGGTCGGGGTAGTCGGTCCCCTCGCAGTCGGTCGGCTCGTTGTTCACGTTCTCGAAGTACTTCTTCTCGTTGACCGCCGTGGCCTCATACCGCTTGGTGGCGACCCGGTCACAGGAGAAGGACAGGATGTCGGGGTCGTTCATGAAGTCGCACTCGTCCGGCGCGCCGGACTTGGGCTCCTTGCGCACGCACAGCGTCGCCTGGAAGACCGCGACGTCGCTGTCGGACGCCTTCGTGTCGATCGACACCAGGCGAGTGGCTTGGATGTTGTCGTACTCGACGAGCTCTCCGGCGTCCGCGTCGAAGATCTTTCCCTTGCCCTCGGCGATGGACGTCGTAGTGGCGGGGTCGAGCGGCGTCTTCTTGACCATGCCGAGCACCATCGTGGGCAGCAGGATCGCGAGCGCAAGAAGTAGCACGCCGAGTCCGATCAGGATCGGGGCGAGGATGCCGGGCTTGCGCCTCTGGCCGTCAGCTGCGTGCTGGGGCTCGTTGTCGGTGAAAGCGGGCACAGGGGCTCCAGTTCGTACGGCGGGACTTGGTCCGCGCAGGTTCAGGCGTGGGCGCTCAGTTCGCGCCGTACTGGGAGATCTCGTTTCGGGGGGCGTCGCCCTGCGAGCCGGTGGCGGCGGAGGCGATACCGAACGCGGCCAGCAGCGCAGCCGCGATGCCGATGACGGCGGCGATCAGCGTCGAACGGGCTCCGTTTGTGTTGGACATGACGATCCTTCGTGTCGGTGATGTGATGCGCATCTCGTGACGTACGAGACATAGTAGGTTACTCGCCAGTAGTCTCGGGAGACCTTTTGCGGGTTTTTTCCCGCGATCTGCTGAACTGACTGACGAACGCACCGACGAGAAGGAGCGCGTAGAGCCCGTGTGCACCCACCGCCGCGACCGCGCGCACTGCCCGCGCCTCGTCCGCCCCGGACTCGCTGATGCGCACCAGAATCAGCTGATCACCGCGGTGTACGGCGGTGCCGGGCAGCTCGAGCGAGGCGCCCGGGGTGTCCTGCTCGATGAGCACCAGGCTGACGCCGAGCCCGACGAGTGCGGCGACCGGATCGTCGTCGTCGAGGGCCGCAAACGCCGCCCGCGCACGCCCGCTCTCCCCCGCCACCGGCGTGTCGCCCACGATCAGGGTGTCGTCGGCGATCACTACCCCCGGGAGCATCCGCGGCGCGGGATCGATCGCCGGTCGTTCGTCCATCCAGCCGAAGTTGCGGTAGCTGCCTGGGGGAAGGACCAGGGTCACATCGCCGGGCCGGACGGCTGCGCGGACGTCGTCCCATTCCTCGCTGTACCCGACCGGCCGGAGGGTGGGCCCGAGCACCACCGTTGCATCCGGCAGCAGCGCCAGGGGCACCGTGATCGCCGCCAGCGCCGCGAAGCCGGTCGCCGGCGGTCGCAGCGATCGAGCCAGCCGATCCACCGCGGTCGCGGCGACGACCACGACCAGCAGCACCCATGGCGCGATCCATTTCTGGCTGTCCCGCAGCAGCCCGGCACCGGGCAGCGCCCGGCTCGCCCACTCCATCAGGTCCTGGCCGAGCGGCAGAACCGGCAGCAGCGCGAGCAGGACGCCGCCGAGGCCCACCACGACCAGCGGACGGCGCAGCGTGCCCAGCATCCGCGACAGCCCGCTCCAGCCGGCTATCAGGACGCCGACGACCAGCAGCAGCCATCCCCAGCCGAGCGGGCCACTCTGCGAGGGGACGGCGGTCTGCGAGTTCCAGATCCCGCCGCCTGTCATGAGGGTCAGCAGCACCGGTCCCGGCCGTTCGGAACGCGCCTGGAACACCTCGACCCCCACGGGATCAGCAGACAGGCTGGCGCCGCTGGCGATCGCGGCCACTACCCACGGCGCCTGAGCGACCAGCGCCAGCGCGACGGCGATCGTCTTGCGCAGAACCCGCCCGTTGCCGAGCGCCGCGGCGATGAGCACCACGCCAGCGGCGAGCAGCCCGCCGGTGGGCGTCAGCGACGCGATCCAGATCGCCGCCAGCAGCCAGCTCACCGACCCACCGTCGAGGAACCGGCGTACGCCGATCAGCAGCCACGCCAGGGCGCCGTACGCCGCGACGACCGGCCATTGCCCGATGGCCAGCCTCTCCACCACGAAGGGGTTGACCAGGGCGAGCGAGATCGCAGCCAGCCGGCCCGGCAGGACAGCGCGTGCCACCAGGGCCCGGGCGCCGCTCGCAACGAGTACAACGGTGCCGATCAGGGCGAGTCGGCCGGTCGGCTGCGAGCCGAAGATCGCCGTGGCCACGCCCACGACCGAGTCGAGCGGCACCGCGCGCGGCGACCCGTCGGCCAGACCCAGCGCCGCCAGGTCGAGCTTCGGGTACGGCGTGAAGACCATGTCCCGACCGAGCAGGTCACCGGGCCGAAGTGCAGGCCACAGCAGGTAGCTCGCGATGAGCGCCACGGCCCCGATCTCCACCGGATGCCAACGCGGCGACGCGCGGCGTCTGAGGGACGTGGCGGGCATCAGCACAATCTAGCCGTAGCCGGCACGGCGGGCGCCCGATGACCTCTACCGCCACCCTCCCGAGTAAGCGCAGACGAACGCCGGGTGCAGCAGAGGCGCGCAGATCCCGGCAGCGGTTCGCGCTCCTCCTCGGCTGCGCGCTGCTGACCTTCCTGGTCTTCAGCCAGTCACCGGGCCTTGCCACCACCGACACGAAGCTCGATCTGGTGGTGAGCCCGTGGGAGTTCCTGCAACGCGGCGCCGTCTTCTGGAACCCCCTGGTGGACGGCGGTGTGGTGCAGAACCAGGCCTACGGCTATCTGTTCCCGATGGGGCCGACCTTCGGCGCGATGTTCTCGCTCGGCATCCCCGCCTGGGCGGCGCAGCGGCTGTGGGAATCGATACTGGTGTGCGGCGCTTTCCTGGCGACCACCCGGCTGGCCCGCGAGCTGCGGGTACGCGGATTCGTTCCGCAGATTGCCGCCGGTCTCGTCTACGCCCTGTCGCCGCGCGTCATCAGCGAGCTGACGTCGATCTCGTCCGAGCTCATGCCGATGGTGGCGCTGCCGCTGATGATGATCCCGCTCGTGCGCGCAAGCCGCAGTGGCTCTCCCCGGCACGGCGCCGTCCTGGCGGGAGCGGCGTTCGCGCTAGCCGGCGGCGTGAACGCCGCCGCCTCGCTGGCGATCCTTCCCGTCCCGGCGCTCTGGCTGCTGACCCGCCGCCGATCGAAGCGGCGCGGGATCCTGACTCGCTGGTTCGCGCTTGCCGTCGCCCTGGCCTCGGCGTGGTGGGCAGTCCCTCTGCTCGTGCTGGGCCGCTACAGCCCGCCGTTCCTCGACTGGATCGAGGGGGCGAGCACCACCAGCGCTCCGCTCAGCGCCTTCAACATCGCGCGCGGCTCCACGCAGTGGGTGTCCTACCTCGGGCCCGGCACCTGGCCGGGTGGATGGACGATCGCGACCGCTCCCGCGGTCATCGCCGCGACCGTGGCGGTCTTGGGCCTCGGGCTCTGGGGGCTCTCCCAGCGGTCCGCACTGCACCGCCGTTACCTGCTGATCGTCCTGGCCGTGGGCATGCTCGTCATGTCCTTGGGGTTCGTCAGCACCTGGGGCCCCGCGTGGGCGAGCTGGACGCAGTCACTTCTCGACGGCCCGCTCGCTCCGTTCCGGAACATCCACAAGTTCGACCCGCTCGTCCGGCTGCCGGTCGCGATCGGCGTGGGGTACGCCGTCCGCCGACTGTACGCCGGCGTCGGGCTCCGGGGCGGCCGGACGCCGCGGCTGAGCCGCCGCGCCCAGCGAGTCACCACCTTCGTGCTGCTGTGCCTGGCCGCGGCGTACGCCGCCCCCATGGTCACCGGGTCGTCGGCCGCATCGCCTCGCGCGTCGGCCACGACCACCTGGTGGGCACAGACCGGGCAGTGGCTGGATGAGAACGCCGACGGCGCGCGCGCCCTCGTCGTCCCCGGCAGCCCGTCACCTACCTATCTGTGGGGGCGCACCGGGGATGAGCCCCTCCAGCCGGCGACCAGCTCGCCGTGGACGACGCGCAGCGGCATTCCGCTGACCCCCGCCGGCTACATCCGGTTCCTGGACCTCGTCGAACACCAGCTCGCCGCCGGGACCGTGAACCCGCACCTCGCAGCGGCGCTCTCGAACGCCGGCGTCGGGTACGTGGTCCTGCGCAACGACCTTGACTCGTACGCGTCGTCGGCCACACCGCGGGAGGTCGTGCGGGCGACCTTGGCGTCCTCCCCCGGGTTCGAGCTGACCACCACGTTCGGCCCGGACACCACCTTCGAGCGCGACGACAACGATCTGATGGACGGCGGGATGACCCAGCCCCGGCCGGCTGTCGAGATCTGGACCGTCACCCCACAGCCCACACCCGCGCGCCTGGTGCCGGCCGATCAGGTCGTGACGGCCAACGGCAGCAGCGACAATCTCTCGCCGCAGCTGGCCAACTTGATCGGTCCGCAGCCGACCGTCGTCTTCGGCCCCACCGACAGCCTGCCCGCCACCGGACCCAGTCTCCTCACCGACGGCATCCGCAAGCAGCAGGCATTCTTCGGCAGCTCGTTCACCAAGTCGAAGACGCTAAACGTCGGCTCGGGCTACCTCGGAACCCGTGCCGCCTACGACTACTTGCCACCGGACGCCCCGTTGTCGGGGTTCCGGATCGCCGGCATCAAGGACGTGTACGCCACGTCGTCGGGCGACAGCATCTACGCAGCGGCCAACTCCAGCCCGCTCAACGGCCCCTGGTCCGCGCTGGACGGGTCACCGGTGACCGCGTGGTACTCGGCCTCGGCGTTGGGAGCGATCGGGGAGGCGCTGCGGGTCGACTTCGACGGCACCTGGTCCGGTTCGGGCTTCACCATGAAGTTCCCACCGGACCTGCTGGCGTACCCCACCGCACTTAACATCACCACGGACGCCGGGACGACTCGCGTCTCCGTGCAGCCCAACGACGAGTCGCAGTTCGTGGCGATCGACGTCCCCGAGACCTCCTTCCTGACCGTCCAGGCCGCCGTCCTGGACCGAGCGGACGCCGTGGGAACCTACTTCGCGATCAGCGACCTGAAGTTCTCCGCCGTCCTGCCCCAGCGCTACCTCGTCATCCCCGGTGAGCACGCAGCCAGCCACGTCCACTTCGAGCGCTCCCCCGGTGCGCGCCCCGAGTGCCGCACCGTCGAGGAGCACACCTACTGCGACTCGGCGGCGACGCTGCTCAGCGAGGAACACTACGAGTTCGCGCGCGAGTTCAGCCTTGTCGAAGGTGGCTCGATCGAGTTCGCGGTCACCGCACTGCTCCAGCGCGGCCCAGCCCTCAACCAGCTGCTGGCCGGCGGAAGCGCCCCAGCTGTCACGACCTCCGGCACGATCAGCGCGGACCCGCGAGTGCAGGGCGGCGGTGCGCTGGACGACGACCCGAGCACGTACTGGCAGACCGAGCCCGGTGACGCCCGACCCTGGCTGCAGGTCGACTACGCCGAGCCGGTCACCACCGACGGGCTCGAGATCACGGTCGACGAGTCCGACCCGCTGCCCCAGCCGAGGACCGTGCGGGTGACCGCAGGCGAGTTCATCTGGACCGGCACCCTTCCCGAAGACGGCGAGGTCGAGTTCGGACAGCAGATCACGACGTCCTCGATTCGGGTGCAGATCCGCAGTGCGGAGCTGCGCACGAGCACGAGCTCGTTCGATCTGCGCAGCGGCATCCTCCCCGCCGGCATCTCCCAGCTATCGGTCAACGGAGCCCCGGCCCCCGCGGCTAGCGAGTCCGTCGTCATCCCTTGCGGCTACGGACCGGCCGTCAGCATCAACGGGACCGTGCTGCAGACCGAGATCACGGCCGACCGAGCGGATGTCCTCGCCGGGCTCCCGGTCACGGCCACGGCGTGCGGGGAGGGCTCGCCCAGCCTGCGGGCGGGCACGAACCAGGTGGTCGTGAGCGGCACGGCGGTGGCTACCCCGGTGAGCATCGACATGCATCCGCCGGGTGCCCCGCTCGGCCCGGTCGACGATACCGACGCGGCGGGGTCGGCGCAGATCCAGTCCTGGGACGCGACGCATCGGATGGTGCAGGTCGACGCCACGGCCGACAGCCTGCTGGTCATCCCGGAGAACGCCAATCCCGGTTGGCGCGCGACGGTCGATGGTCGGGTTCTCGCAGCCACCACGGTGAACGGCTGGCAGCAGGCGTACGTCGTCCCGGCCGGCACGACCGGGGTGGTCGAGCTGGTCTTCGAGCCGGCCGGGACCGTGCGCGCCGGTCTCGTGGGCGGCGGGCTGCTGCTGCTCGTGCTCGGCGGCCTGTGCCTGATCCCGTTCCGCCGCGATGCGGCGCTGCCGCCCGCGGAGGAGCTCGCCTGGGGCCGGCTGGGCCGCATCGGCGGTGCGGCCGGCCTCGTATTGCTCGGCTATCAGCTCGTGGGCCTGCTCGGGCTGATCGCCGGGATCGGGCTGATCTGGGGCGTGCCTCGGCTACGCCATTGGCTCAGCAGACCGGTCGCGCAGTTACTGCCCGGCCTGCTCCTGCTGGCGGCGACGGCGTACGTGCTGATCCCGGACCGCGACGGCATCCTCGAACGAGACCGCGAGATGCTGCCGGCGCTGCTGACCTACGGCGCAGTCGTGACCTGCTGCGTACTGGCGGTGGCGGCCTGGCGGCGTCCGGACAGATAGCGAAGCGCCGGACGCTCGATGAGGAACCACGACGCGGACGAGACAACGATGGTCAGTCCGAGCGTCACCGCGAACAGCAGCAGGAATCCACCCTGGAACAGCCCCGATCCGGTGAGCCACTCTGCGGCCAGGATCAGCGGGACATGCCAGAGGTAGGTCGAGTACGAGATGTCGCCGAGGAACTTGCCCACGCGTCCGCAGAGCACCCGATCGGCCCCCTTGTGCTCGGCGAGCACAAGCGGCAGCAGGAAGAAGAAGGCCGCCAGCCCGTACAGCAGGTTCTCCCAGACGACCTGCGACAGCCGAGCGGGTGAGAGGTCGTAGGGCTTGCCGAAGGGCAAGGTGGACAGCAGGAACAGCGCCACCGCCATGCCCCAGCACAGCCCCAGCGACCCGGCCCAGGCCAGCAGCGTCCGGCCCGCACGCCACCGGCTCACCCACGCTTTGCCGGCGACCGACAGCGCAGCGAGCAGCATGCCGCCGCCGAACCACGAGAAGTACGCGAACACCCAGCTCGGCGCCTGCGGGTGGCTGATGACGCCCACCGACCACACGACCAGGAACACGTAGGAGGACAGGATGAGCAGACCGATCCCGATCACCTGCCGGGCGAAGCTGCGTGAGCCCCGGCCGCGCCGTCCGACCAGCAGCAGTCCCAGCAGCGGCAGCAGCAGGTAGAAGGAGACCTCGGTGCTCAGTGACCACAGGTGCGTCATCTCGGCCCGGTTGTCCAGGCCGTTGAACATGTGGCTCAGGGTCAGGAAGCTCAGGTACTCCTGCCAGGTCCCCCTCGGCTTCTCCACCCAGGTCAGCATCACGATGATGAACACCCACAGCGGCGGGATGATGCGGGCCGCGCGGCGCCGCAGGTACCGGCCGACATGCGGGCGTCGCTTACCGTTGGCCACCGCCGCGAACGGGCGGTAGAGCAGGAAGCCCGACAGCACGAAGAACAGCGCGACCCCGAAGGTGAAGCGCGCGGTGATGTGCGACCAGAAGGTCCCCTCCAGGGACTGCCCGGACCGGAACGCACAGTGGGTGGCGACGACCATGATGGCTCCCACGGCACGGGCACCGTCCAGCGCAGGAAAGAACGACCGCGCGTCCGGGTCGGCCGCGAGGACGCCAGCCGACTGCTCCATCGCCACATCGGCGGCGTCACGACTCGGGATGGTGCGCGACTCGAGAGCCGTCATGGGGGTCAGTCCGCCGAGGTGATCAGCCGGGCCGCGACGTACTCGCGGACGGCGCGCTGCATCCGCGGCCAGCTGAAGTCATAGGCGCGCATGCGGCATTCCGCGGCAAGCTCGGCCCGCTGCTGCGGGTCGGCCAGGCGCGAACGTACCGCCTGCAGCGCGTCGGCCAGCCCGTCGATGTCGTCGACCAGCCATCCGGTCACGCCGTCGACGATGGCGTCCTGCAGGCCGGTGACCCGGCGTCCGATCGTGGGGACGCCCACCGCCGCGGCCTCGAGCACCACCTGTCCCCAGCCCTCACCGTCCGACCAGCAGACGTGGACGTCGGCGGACTGCAGCACCTCGATCTTGCGCTCCTCGTCGAGGAAGCCGTGCATCGTGACGAGCTCCTCGGCCCCGCGCGCCCGGACGAGGTCGTTCAGGATCTCCTCGTCGTAACCGCGCCCCACGACGTCCAGGTGCACCGGTACGCCGCGGGCGTGCAGCTGGCAGACCGCCTCGATGACCCGGTCGACGCGCTTGTGCGCGACGAGCCGCCCAAGGGCACAGACTCGCAGGACCGCCGTAGGGTCCTGGGCGCGGTGCGGGCGCGGAGACGGGGACCCGTTCTCGATGACGTCGATCGGACCGCGCCACCCCAGCCGCCTGCGCATGCTGTCGCGGGTCGAGGGCGAGACTGCGATCGCCTCATGGCGGCTGTAGGCCCACGGCATGAGCCGGCCTTCGATGAACCGGGCGACGAACGTGTGCAGCGGGCCCATATGGACGCCGAACTGGTCCTGGTGCACGTGATGCAGCAGCAGCACCACGGGCACCGACCGCAGATACAGCGGAGCGAAGAACGGCACGCCATTCTCGGCGTCGATGACGAGGTCGTAGTGATGGCGCCGACGCCAGACCTTCAGCGCGGTTCGGGCGTAGACGTCGTAGAAGCCGCCCTGCCGGTAGATCGTGATGCCGTCGACGACCGACCGTTTGGGTTGTCCAGGCTCGCGCGAGCTGTAGAAGTCGACGTACGCGCCGGCGGCGACGAGTGCCTTGGCCACGTTCCACGCGTACACCTCGGCCCCACCGGCGACCGACTGGCCGGGTTCGCGCCAGTTCAGGATCGCCACCCGCCGTCCGACCAAGGCCAGCCCGGTCTGCTCGTCCAGCAGCGACGCATCGCCACTATGCAGCGGGTCCAGAACCTCGCTCGGCGCGACGCCGTAGGCTGGCAGGGACGCAACAACCACGTCTGGACCTTCCTCGTAGGGTCGAGTGCCGCCGGTCACGTGACCCGCACCACTCCGTCTGCGATAAGTTACCAGCCGGTAGAATTCGTCGCCAGCACTTTCCAGCCTGTTCATCCGTCGTGATCTGGAGACTCTCACCTCGTGAGCGCTAGCAGGATGTCGGAGAAGACCTGGCGCACTCTCGTACCCGCGGCGACGATCATCGCGAACGTCCTTTCGTACGCACTGTTCCTGCTCTCCGCGCGCCTGCTCGACAAGGCGACCTTCGGCGAGACCCTCGCGCTGCTGAATCTCGTGGTCATCGCCACCATCCCGAGCTTCGCCATCCAGACCGTCGTCGCCCGGCGGACGGCGACCGACACGGTCGGGCCGCGGCTGATGCGGGTCGCGGTGCTGATCGGAATTGCCGGAGCGGGCGCGATCATGCTCGTCTCTCCGCTGATCGTGAGCTTTCTGCACCTGCCGAGCTACTGGGGAGTCGTCGGCGGCGCGCTGTGCGTGCCGGCCCTCGTGCTGCTGGGCGTCTCCCAGGGCGCGGCCCAAGGACGCCGGCAGTGGCGCACGCTGTGCATCGCCGTAGTGCTGATGGGTGTCGGTCGCGTGGCCGGTGGCGTCGCCGGTCTGATCGTCTCGCGCAGCTCGGCCGGCGCGCTGCTCGGCACCGCGGTGGGCCTGGCCCTGGCTGCCGCGGTCATGCTCGGACCCACCCTCCGGTTGATCGGCCAGTCCCCCGTGGACGGCAGCCAGCCGGTCCGGGGCCTGCTGATCGAAACGGTGCACGCCGCTCACGCACATGGCGTGTTCCTACTGCTGTCCAGCCTCGACATGACGATCGCGCGCAATGTGCTCAGCGGCGAGGAGGCCGGGTGGTACGCCGCGGGCAATGTCATCTTCCGCGCGGCGCTGTGGCTGCCGCAGCCGGTCACCTCGCTGCTGTTCGCCTCGCTGTCGGACTGGGCCCGTCACCGTACGGCGACCCGGCAGGGCCTGGCGGCCGTCGGCGGACTCGCCGCGGCCACCATCGCCGGATGCGCCGTTCTCGGTGGGCTGGTGAGCACGATCGTCGCCGGCGACAAGTTCCCCGACCTCGACGAGGATCTGTGGATCTTCGCCCTCGCGGGTGGTGGCCTGGCGGTGATGCAGTTCGCGATCTATGCCGGCCTGGCGGTGTTGCGCCGCGGCCGGCTGGCGATCGTGTGGGCGTGCATCGCGGCGGAGATCCTCGCGTTCTACGCCTTGGGGCTGTCTGACACTCCGGTCACCATCATCACGACCGTCGCCGTGATCGTCAGCGTGGCGACGGTCGCGGCAGTGGTCATCGCGCTGGCGACCCGGCCGACCGCCGAGGACACCGACTCTGCGGCGGCCGACGGCACCAAGCAGATCGTGCCGGGCACGGTTGACTCGTTCTAGCGGCGCTGGCGTCGCCGCCGGGCGAGCCTACGGCCGGACCGGGCCGAAGATCACCGAGCCGTTGTGCCCACCGAAGGCGAAGCTGTTGCTCAGCGCCGGAGCAGGATCCCAGTCGCGCCAGTCCAGGACGATGTCGGTCTCGATCTTCGGATCGACCTGGCTGGTGCCCATCGTCGGCGGGATCTTCCGGTGATGGAAGGTCAGTGCCAGCGCGACGCCCTCGATCGCGCCCGCGGCACCGAGCGAGTGGCCGGTGACGCCCTTGATCGAGGTCATCGCCGGGCCCGGGTCGGTGCCGAACATCCGCGCGACAGCCGCGCTCTCGGCGGCGTCGTTCAGCGGCGTGGACGTGCCGTGGGCGTTGATGTGGGTGATCTGCGACGGCTCGAGGCCGGCGTCCTCCAGGGCCAGCCGCATGCAGTTGAACGCGCCATTGCCCTCGGGGTCAGGGGCGGTGATGTGGTGGGCGTCCGCGGTCGACCCGCTGCCGAGAACCTCGGCGTAGATCGTGGCACCGCGGGCCTTGGCCGCCGCGTACTCCTCCAGCACGAGGACGCCCGCGGCCTCTGCGCTGCAGAACCCGTCGCGCTGGACGTCGAACGGCCGCGAGATGCCGCTGCTGCTGGTGGCCTTCATGTTGTTGAAGCCGCCGCGCATCACCCCGGTCTGGCAGGACTCCGAGCCGCCGGCGAGGACGACGTCGCAGCGGCCCGAGGCGACCAGCTTCGCGCCGTGCGCGATGGAGTGGGTGCCGGAGGCGCAGGCGGTCGCGATGGTCTCGACCGGGCCTCGGAAGCCCAGCCGCATCGACGCTGCGGCCGCGCCGGCGTTCGGCATGACCATGGGGACGACGAGCGGCGAGACGCCCTTCTCGCCCTTCTCGCCGAGGACCTGGGCATTGGCCTCCCACGCGTGGGCCCCGCCGATGCCGGTACCCATGACGACACCGCGCTTCCACTCGTCGTACTGGGCTGGGCCCTGCTCGCCGAAGGCATCCTCGAGCGCCATCCGGCCCGCCACGTAGGCGAGCTGGGCGAAGCGGTCCAGACGGCGCGTCTCGGCGTGCTTGAGACCGTGCTCCTTGGGATCGAAGTCCGGGATCGTCCGCTCCGCCGCGGGTTCGGGCTGCTTGCCTAGGCCCTCCCAGAAGGCCTCCAGGCCCGTGCCGCACGGAGCGATCACGCCGAGGCCGGTGATGACGACGCGGCGGCCGTCGCGCGATTCCATCATGCCTGCTCACCGGCCTTCGCCAGCACGAGCTTCTCGAGGTCGCCGTAGGTCGCGACCTCCGCCAGCTCCTCGTCACTGATGTCGATGCCGTAGCGACCCTCGAGCTCGATCGACATCTCGATCGCGGTCAGCGAGTCCACACCGAGGTCCTCGGTCAACAGCGCGTACTCGGTCAGCGTGTCCGGGTCCAGCTGCAGGTACTGCGCGACGTCAGCGCGCACTTGCTCGGCGGTGATGGTCATCGGTGGCTCCTCCTACTAGGGATGCTCACTTGCCCGCGGCGCGGGCGGCGATCTTGGCCTTGCGCTCGGCGGCCTTGCGCTCGGCCATCACGACGTCACGCTGGCGCTTGCCCTCTCCGAGCGTCTCGCCGCGGATCGCCGACAGCACGAACCCGAGCGCCAGCAGCAGCGGTACGGCGCTCCACAGGATCCACTGCGCGTTGGACGTCACCACGGAGAGGACGACGAACACGACCAGCAGACAGGCGAGAGCGATAGCGATGGCCATGATGGCGCGACGTGACATGAGCCCATCCTAGTGGGCGCGCCTACAATGATCCGGCGGCGCTCGCGCCGTACGCGCCCGTAGCTCAGCGGATAGAGCAACCGCCTTCTAAGCGGCAGGTCGCAGGTTCGATCCCTGCCGGGCGCGCCGGGGCGACCGACTTCATCCGATCGTCACCAGCACCACGCCCGCCGCCGCGAGCGCGAAGCCCGCGACCTGGGCCGCAGTGGCGCTCTCGCCGAGCAGGAACCTGGCCATCAGCACGGTGATCGCCGGATATAGCGAGGTCAGCACCGATACCACGACCAGCAGGCCGTAGCCGGTGGCCAGCAGGAAGGTCGCGACCGCGACCGAACCCAGGACGCCAGCTGCCAAAGCCGCCAGCATCGCTGTCCTGGGCATGGGCGACTCGCTGCGGCCTGCTCGGCGAAGGATCAGCAGCGCAGCTACCGCGATCACGAGCATCGCAGACAGCTGTGCGTACGCCGCGGGCCACAGGCCGGCGTCCGACGGCGACTGGTCCAGCGCGATGAAGCTGACCGCGAACGCAACGCCGGCGAGCAGGCCGTCGATCGCACCCTGACCCGCCCGGCCGCGACGTCCCGGCTGCGGCGCCGCCGACGAGATCAGCCAGATCGACGGGATGATCAGCGCCACGCCGAGCAGCACCAAGGCGGACGGCCGCTCTCCCAGCGTCAATCCGACCGCGACCGGCACGACCGCGGCGGTCGCGGCGGACAGCGGAGCGACGACGTTCATCTGCCCCGACCCCAGGCCGCGGTACAGGAACACGGTGCCGAGGCTGGAGCCCAGACCGGCAGCGAGTCCCCAACCGACGGACGCGGCGGTGCTCGATCCGCCGAAGAACCCGGCCACCGACCAGGTTGCGACCGTCATGACAAGTTGAGTGACCAGCGCCACCCGCGCGTAGTGCGTGGTGCGGCTCGCCGCACCGGACAGGAAGTCGCTCAAGCCGTACGCGAATGCCGAGGTCAGGGCTAGGAGGACGGCGGTCACGAGAGGCCATTATCCGGCGTCCGAAGCGGGTTCATCGCGGTGGGGTGCGGTTGCGGATCGCCGGCGGGCAATAGTTACCAGGACATAACGATCTGCCGAATGTTCGTCTTGGAAGGCCAAATAACCGATGATCGGGGAATGGGAGCCAATAACCTCGGGTTTACATGGTGAGTCAAGCCCCCGGCTCCTAGAGGGGAGCAAACCTGCTCCCGTTCGGGGAGACAGAACTCCCACTTAAGTAGAAGGAGATTGTCAATGAGCACACTCTGGGCAATTCTGGTTCTTCTGGTCATCGGCGCCATCGCCGGCTTCATCGCTCGCGCGGTCGTTCCGGGCAAGGATGCGATGAGCATCGGCCAGACCATCATCCTCGGCATCGTCGGCTCCGTCATCGGCGGCTTCCTCGGCTGGCTGATCTTCAAAAATGAGGGCAAGGGCTTCGGCGAGGGTTACCTGCAGACCTCGGGCATCATCGGCTCGATCATCGGCGCCATCATCGCGCTGCTGATCTGGCGCGCCGTCAAGGGACGCTCGGCGGGTTCCGTCCGCCGCTAAGGCATCGCCTCGACCGGAGGCCCGGCACCCACGCGGGTGCCGGGCCTCCTTCGTTGTGTCGGAAGCGGGCTACTTGGCGTTGGGCTGGGAGGCGGTCATCTCACGCACCGCCTGGCGCTGCAGTGCGCCGCGTCGAGCGGTATCGCTCAGCCCGGCGCTCGGCTCGGCCGGCTCGACCAGAACGCTGTGGTCCGGCACGATCACCGCGCTCACCTGCAGCTTCACGTGGGTGGCGGTGCTGACCGAGATCCATAGCCGATCGACCTGGTCGAGCGGGGCTATCGCGGACGCCGTCGCGGGCAGCGCGAACGGCTGGCCGTTCGCGGTCACCTCGGGAGGCAGCACAGCATAGGAGAGCACCACGACGTCACCGGGGAGCTGATCATCGGCGTGGGCATTGACCGCGCCACTGAAGTCCCCGCCCGCGGCCGTGATGCTCACACACGCGAGCACGTGCTGTTCGAACTTCTCGCTGTTGACCAGGCCGCGCAGGCTCACCGGGGTGCGGGTGCCTGGCGCGAGCCGGCCCGCGCCGTCGAACGCCCCCGCGGGCAGCTGCGCGCGCTGGTCAGCGGACATCGTGGCGGTGTCGAGCACGGTCGCCGCCGCCAGCGGGATCGGCACCACGAGGTTGCCGACCGCCGAGGTGTGCACCTGCACCGGAAAGGCGGTGTCCCGACCCAGATCGGCCCCGACCATGACGATGCCGCCGGCAATGCCCACTCCGCCCGGGGGCAGGCCGCGGACGTCGGGTACCTGTGGACGGTTGGCGCCGGGGACGGGAGCGCCGAGCTCGAGCTGCGGCGAGATCAGGTCCACCGAGTCGCCGACCGGCCCGGACTTCGAGCGGGTGTTCTCCACGCGCAGCACGGGCGTGGAGCCTGAGCCCTGGAGCGCGGTCTGCGCGTCTCCGGCGTCGTTCTTGGCGCCCGCGCGGACGGCGTCCCCTGGCTTGGCCTCGGCAGGCTGGGTGAGCGCCGGCAGCGCGACCGCTCCTGCACCCACCCCGACGATCGTCGCCAGCCGCCGTACGGCGGCGCGGCGGTCGACCGGAGTGGTGGAGTCGTTCTCGCGGGGCGAGTCCGAGGACACGGGCCCTCCTTGACGTCGGCGTCAAACCAAGCGTCAAGTGTAGGAACGGGTCGAAAGCGGCCGCTACCGCCTTCGCCGAGCCGTGCCGAAGATGTTACGAGCGATCGCTGCCGCGGCACTGCGCATGAACTGCTTGACCGCGCCGTTCTCGAAGAACCTCTCGACCGCGCTCGGCTCCGGCTTCGGCTCACGCTTCGGCGCAGACTTCCTGTCTGCTGATGCCTTGCTCGTGGGCTTCGGCGCCTGCTCGCCGTCCTCGCCGGTGCCCTGGGTCCGGGCGGCGAGCCGTTCGTACGCCGAGTCCCGGTCGACCTCCTCGCCGTACTTGCTCATGAACGTCGAATCCGTCACCAGCTGGCTGAACAGCGCGGGATCCGCGGGGGCCATCGACGATCGCGGGGCCGGCAGCCGGGTCCACGCGACCGGCGTGGGTGCGCCCCGCTCGCTCATCACGGTCACGACCGCCTCGCCGGTGCCCAGCTGGGTGAGGTCGTGCGCGAGGTCGTAATCCTCGGTCTTGGGGTAGGTCTTCACCGTCTTGGCGAGTGCTGCCGCGTCGTCCGGGGTGAAGGCACGCAGCGCGTGCTGCACGCGGTTGCCGAGCTGCGCGAGGACGTCGTCCGGGACGTCCGTGGGCTGCTGGGTCACGAAGAAGACGCCGACGCCCTTCGAGCGGATCAGCCGTACCGTCTGGGTGACCTGCTGAAGGAAGGCTTTCGACGCACCGTTGAACAGCAGGTGCGCCTCGTCGAAGAAGAAGACCAGCTTCGGCTTGTCGGTGTCGCCCACCTCGGGCAGATCGTTGTACAGGTCGGCCAGCAGCCACATCAGGAAGGTGGAGAACAGCTCGGGGCGATTCTGCACCTTCACCAGCTCGATCAGGCTGATGACGCCTTGGGTGCCGCGGGTCTGCAGCAGGTCGCGGGTGTCGAACTCCGGCTCGCCAAAGAACTCCTCGGCTCCGCTGGTGGCCAGCGCCGACAGCTGCCGCAGGATCACTCCGGCGGTCGCCTTCGACACTCCACCGATGCCCTCGAGCTGGCTCTTGCCCTCGGCGCTGGTCAGGAAGGTGATCACCGAACGGAGGTCCTTCAGGTCCAGCAGCGGCAGGCCGTTGGTGTCGGCCCAGTGGAACATCAGCTGTAGGGAGGACTCCTGCGTCTCGTTCAGCCCGAGAACCTTCGACAACAGCAGCGGACCGAAGCTCGTGACGGTCGCCCGGAGCGGGCTGCCCTGCGTCTTGTCACCGCCGAGCGAGAAGAACTCCACCGGGTAGGTGGTCGGCGTCCAATCGTCACGTACCTGAGCGGTGCGCTCGGCGATCTTGGCGTTCGACGCGCCGGCTTGCGCCAGCCCGGACAGATCGGACTTGATGTCTGCGGCGAACACCGGGACGCCGGCGTCCGAGAGCTGCTCGGCCAGCAGCTGCAGCGTGCGGGTCTTTCCGGTGCCGGTCGCGCCCGCGATCAGGCCGTGGCGGTTCATCATCGCCAACGGGATCCGGATCGGCGCCTCGCCATACACCTGCCCGTCGAGCATGACCGCACCCAGTCGCAGCGCCTCGCCGTCGGAGGCGTATCCGGCGGAGATGCGGGCGGCGTCCTCGGCGCGAGGGCCGGACGACGACGCCCGCCCTTGCTGGTCTGCGTGCTGATCGCGCTCGCTCATGCGGGTCCCTTCGGTGGCGCGCCGCTGCCCGGCGCCGGTTGACACGACCGTCAGCCTAACGGCCTAGGCTGGGCGCCATGAACGACTCTGCGAACTCCGATCTGCTGGCGTGGATCGACTGTGAGATGACCGGCCTGCGGCTCGATCACGACGCCTTGATCGAGGTAGCCGCCGTGGTCACCGACGGCGATCTCAACGTGCTCGACGAGGGCATCGACATCGTCATCCACACCACCGACGAGATGCTGGAGTCGATGCCGCCAGTGGTGGTCGAGATGCACGCCGCCAGCGGGCTGACCGACGAGGTCCGGCGCTCCACCGTGTCGCTGGAACAGGCCGAGCAGCTCGTCGTCGACTACCTGAGCAAGCACATCAAGACCCACGGCACCGTGCCGCTATGCGGCAACTCGATCGGGGTCGACCGCGGGTTCATCGCCCGCGACATGCCGCGCGTGAACGAGATGCTGCACTACCGGATGATCGACGTCTCCTCGATCAAGGAGCTCACCCGCCGCTGGTATCCACGGGCCTACTACAACAAGCCCGAGAAGGGGCTGGCGCATCGCGCGCTGGCCGACATCCTCGAGTCGGTGACCGAGCTGCGCTACTACCGGGAGACGGTCTTCGTCCCACTGCCCGGCCCCTCCAGCGAGGAGGCCAAGCAGGTCGCGCTCAGTCTCGCCCCTGACCGCACGCCCGCCGGTGATCACGGGGCACCCCACGCTCGTTCGTGACCGCGCAGCACCCACGCTCGTCGACGACCGCGAAGCGGGCAGAGCGCCAGAGTACGACAATGCCCGCACGTCGGATCCCCGGACCGGACGCCCCACGGTCGCCCGGGCGGCCGGCGTCCGCTATTCTTAGACGTCGCAGATCGCGCATGTGCGCGTGACGTGACAATGGTGGGTATAGCTCAGCTGGTAGAGCGCTGCGTTGTGGTCGCAGATGTCGCGGGTTCGAGTCCCGTTACTCACCCCATGTACCGGCCCCGGCTTCCCGCCGGGGCCGGTCGCGTCAGCACATCTTCAGCGCCCGTCCGAATTCACTCGCTGCCGGCCCGCCACCGAGCGAAGCCGCCTTCGCTGCTGATCACCTGGCCAGTGATCCAGGCAGCCTCGTCCGTGACGAGCCAGGCCATCAGTCGCGCCGGGTCGTCGGGCTTCCCGAATCGTCCGGCTGGGAACATCGGCGCCACCGCCTTCCACATCTCGTTGGAGAGGTAGCCGGTGTCCACCGGCCCGGGATTGACTGTGTTGACACGGATGCCGCGATCCGCGAGCTGGTCGGCGATGGTCAATGTGACGCCCGCGATTGCCGCTTTCGCCGCTGCATAGGCGATCTCACCCGGCATGGGGCCGTGCGCCTGTCCGGACGTCAGGAATACGATCGAGCCGTCGCGACCTTCCTCATGATGGCGGAGGTATGCCTGCGCGAGCAGAATCGACGCTCGCGCATCGACCGCCCAGTGGCGATCGAGGTAGTCAGCACTCAGTTGCCCCAGGGCGCCGTCCGATCCGCTCAGCGCCTGATTGCAGACCAGCGCGTCGACCCTCCCGAGAGCCGCGACAGCATGCGCGATAACACGCTCGGGTGCATCCGGATCAGCGAGATCCGCGCCCATGTCTGCGATCTGGGCCCCTTCGGTGAGATGCTTGCGGACGCCGTCCAGCACAGCGCCGATGTCATCGCCACCCCAAGGCTGCTGATGATCGTGTGGTGCGAAGTGGTGACAGAAGACGCTGGCGCCGTACGCCGCCAGCCGGCACGCGGTCGCGTAGCCAATGCCCGCGCGGCGGCTCACCCCGGTGACCACTACATTGCGACCACGCAGCGGAAGCGCAGGGCGAGACAATCCGTTCATAAACACCTCTTCGGGTTGATCTGCGGAGGGTGCAGCCGACGCTATCGGCCCCGTCCACACGAGTCGAACAGATTTCGACTCACACCTCGCAGAGGCGGCTGCTTGGAATCATCCGTCGGGTCTTCCGCAGAAGGACGCTCGGCAGTCACTGGGGCTCATGCCGACATGCCGGGCGAACAGCGCGCGAAAGGCGCCCCCGTCGCGATAGCCCACCGCGCTCCGTACGGCGGCGAAGCTCTGCTCCGAACGCTCCAGCAATCGCTTGGCCCGCTCGATCCGCACCTTCTGCATACGCCAGCGGGGACTCCCCAGTCTCCTGCTGAAAGCGCCGCAGCAGCGTCCGGGTGCTGACGCGACAGTCGCGAGCAAGTTTGGGAAGGTCGTACGGATCGGCCAGATTCTGGCGAAGTAGCCGCTGCGCCGCCCGAACGACGTCTCCATGCACCTTCGCTGGCAGCAACGACCGGTCGACGTACGGCGACTGGCTGGTGCGCGTGCCCGGCAGCAGCGCGTGGCGAGCCGTGGCCCGCGCGACGGCCGAGCCACACTCGCGTTCCGTCAGATCGAGCACGAAATCGAACATCGCACTCAACGCGGCTGTCGTGGTGACGCCGTCATCAGTCACGACCAGCCGCCGCGCGTCCACTCTGGCCCGCGGGTGCCGCTCCTGCAGCTCATCCGCATAGAGCCACGCGGTCGTTGCCACTCGGCCATCGAGCAGACCGGTGATACCGAGCAGGAACGCGCCGACGCAGATCGACGCCACCGGTGTGCCGCGCTCTAAGGACTCGCGCACGACCGCCGACTCGGCATCCATGCCCGTCAACCGGTCCTCCACGTCGTCCCCTGGCGACAGCGCGAAGCCCGGCCCCGCCGCCGTTCTTCGCGGCGCTCGTGGGTTGCCCCCACAGCATGGTCACCGCCCATCTGGTCGACAAGGCCGGGGCCCGGCCTTCCAGCCCCGCGGTGCCATACTGGAGTTCCTCCGGAGCCGGGCTTTTCGAGAAGGCGGTCACGCAATGACGACTGGACGCGACTGGTTCTTCCTAGCAGCGCGAGGCTTCCTGGACGTCGCCCGGCAGGTCGATCCCGACTCCCTCGACGGCCCCGGCCTGGGCGAGTGGGACGTGAGGGCGCTGCTCGGCCACGCCTCCCGCGCGTTCGTCACGATCGAGAGCTATCTCAGCGAGGACGGCGGCGAGCCAGACCTGCGCACCGCAGCCGAGTATTTCGCCGCGGTGCGCGCCGGGCTGGCGGATCCGGCCCAGGTCGCCGAACGTGGGCGGCAGGCCGGCGGGGCGCTTGGCTCGGAGCCCACGGCCGAGGCCGTCGCGATCGGCGAGCAGGTGATCGATCTCGTCGAGCACACCCCCGGCTCGCGCCACGTGGCGACCCCGGTGGGATCGATGACTCTCGATGCATATCTTCCGACTCGCGCGTTCGAGTTGACCGTCCACGGGATCGACCTCGCGCGAGCGACCGGTCAGCCGATCCCGGAGACGTTGGCGGCGGCCGCCGTCCCCGCCATCGAGCTGGCCGCCCAGGTCGCGACACCCGAGATGCGCACCCAGATCCTGATGACGCTCACCGGCCGCACTCGGCTGGATGACGACTTCACGGTGCTGTGAGATGCCGGTACTCGCCGTCTTCTCAGTAACGACGTGTCGCCGACACCTGCGCTGCGCGAATACCTATCGAAGGTAGATGCCACCCTCGATGCTTTCGACGCCCGCATCGTTGCGCAAACACAGCCAGTGACCCTCAAGGGCCGGGCTCCACAGCGGGCAACGATCGTGGAGTTCCCGACGGAGCAACCGGCGTACCGCAGGTCGTAGGGTGGCAGCATGACAGCCCGCATCGACGCCGTCCGCGGCGACATCACCCAGTCGAGCTGCGATGCCATCGTCAACGCCGCCAACTCCGGCTTGATGGGCGGTGGTGGGGTGGACGGCGCCATCCACCGCGCCGCAGGCCCGGAGCTACTCACGCACTGCAGAGAGCTGCGATCGCACTACCCCCAGGGCTTCCCCGTGGGTGCCGCAGCGGCGATCCCGGGCGCGCAGCTCGCGGCCAAGTGGGTGATCCAGACCGTCGGACCCAACCGGCACGCCGGCCAGACCGACCCGGCCGACCTCGCCGCCTGCTTCTCGAACTCCTTGACGGAGGCGGTGCGGGTCGGCGCCCGCAGCGTCGCGTTTCCCGCGATCAGCGCCGGCGTCTACGGCTGGGACCCTGCCGAGGTGGCCCACATCGCGGTGGACACCGTACGACGCTCCCCTGCGCTCGCCGACCTCGACCACGTGCAGTTCGTGCTCTTCTCCGAGGATCTGCTCGAGAAGTTCCAGGCCGCCCTCGGCTAGCGCAGCACGCGCTCGGCTAGAGGGCGCTGCCTTGCTGCCAGGTGGCCCACTCGATGGTCCAGTCGAAGATGTTCCCCGGTCGTGCAGGCGGCCAGCGCCAACGATGAACTGACGCCGAGCCCAGCACGCAGGGACCGGCGCGTCGGTGGTGTGGTGCTCCAGGATCCGCTCATCGCCATCGATTCAACGTGCTCGCCGTGCCGAGATGTCCCGCCATTGTCGCACCGGTTACCCGCGATCTGGCTGAGACGGGCGTGCGTGGGACGGCCCCTGCGTCGGAGCGTCGTTCACCGCACGCGGACGAGGCGCAGCGTGTCGGTGCTCAGCGGCGCGTCGGCGGGCGAGCCGACGAGCACAGCCACCACCTCGCCGGGACGCAACAGCCCCTCGCGCACCGCAGCCGCGACCGACTCCCAGACCGTCTTGTCGGTGGTGTCCTGCCGTTCGACCTTCAGCGGCGTGACTCCCCAGCTCATCGTGAGCTGGCGGACGGTCCGGTCTACGGGCGTCACCGCAATGATCGGAGCCTTCGTGCGATACCGGGAGATCGACCGGGCCGTGGTGCCCGAGTCCGTGCAGGCGATGATCACCGATGCCTCGGCGTCCACGACAGCACGCGATGCGGCCGCCGAGATCGCGTTCGTGATGCGGTCCTTCGGAGAAACTCCGGAGGGATCGGCCGCCCGCTGTCGCTCAAGGTCCTTGCCCCACGCCTCGTAGGGGAAGTCCCGCTCGGCGCGATCGATGATCCGCGCCATCGTGGCGACTGCCTCGACTGGGTGCATACCGACGGCAGTCTCGCCGGACAGCATCACCGCGCTCGTCCCGTCGGAGACCGCGTTCGCCACGTCGGTGACCTCCGCCCGGGTGGGCACCGGCGACCGCACCATCGACTCGAGCATTTGGGTGGCGGTGATTACCGGTCGCCCGAAGGCAACACCGGAGTGAATGATCTGCTTCTGGATGTGGGGCACGTCTTCCAGCGCGCACCGGATTCCAAGGTCGCCGCGAGCCACCATGACGGCATCAGCGACCGCGACGATGTCGTTGAGGTTGTCGACCGCTTCTGGAGTCTCGACCTTGGCGACCAGCATGGGCGCGTCATCACCGATCGCGTGGCGAGCACGCAGGATGTCGGCCGCAGACTTCACGAACGAGATCGCCACTGCATCGACCTCGGCGTCATAGAGCGCGGCGAGCAGCTCGAGATCTCGGGCCGTCGGGGCCGATAGTCCGAGCCGGCTCGATGGCATGCTGACGCCGGGGCGACCTTGGGTGAACCCGCCCGTGCTGATCTCGGCCACGGCCCGCTCATCATGGGTCTCGGTCACGATGAACTGAATGCCGCCGTCGCCGATCACCACCCGGTCTCCCGGTCGTAATGCGCTCGCGGCGCCTGGATGATCGATCGCGATCCGCTCGGCTGTGCTCCTGTCCCCCGGCGTGCCTTCGACGAGATCGATCGTCTGGCCGGCCTCCAGCAGGACGCCGCCGTCGGGCAGCTCAGCGGCACGCACTTTGGGTCCAGGCAGGTCGGCCATGATCCCCACGGGCCGCTCGGCCTCCTCGGCCACTGCGCGGATGCGCTCGATCCGACCCAGCGCCTCATCCAGGGATCCATGGGACAGCGAGATGCGGGCCATGTCCATGCCCGCATCCATCAACGCCCGCAGCGTGACCGCGTTCTCCGACCCCGGGCCGATAGTGGCGACGATCTTGGTCCGGCGAATAGCCATGCGCTTCCTGTCTTTCCGGCAGTGCTCCTTAACGCCGAAGCCCTCGCCCGGATCGTCCGGACGAGGGCTCCCGATGTGCGCCGCCAGGGACTCGAACCCCGAACCCGCTGATTAAGAGTCAGCTGCTCTGCCAGTTGAGCTAGCGGCGCGCGCTCATTCCATGAGCAACAGCGATAAACAATAGCAGGCGCGCGACGTACGCCGGTAGCCAGATCCACCCGATCTGGTGTGACGGTGGTATCAGCCCCTGGCTGCTCTGTTGGCAGCCACTGACAGTGCCTCACCGCCGCTGATCCGTCAGGATGGGGGCATGACCGCAGCCACTCCCGTCGAGCAGAAGCCCGTGCGGCTCACTGCCCGCGAGCTCATCGACCTCACGCTGGACGACGGCTCGTTCGTCTCCTGGGACACCCCCCTGCACTACCCCGAGGACGCCGTGGAGGGGGCATCTCAGGAGTACGTCGAGCAACTGGTCGCGGCGACTGAGACGGCCGGGACGGATGAGTCGGTGATCACCGGCGAGGGCTTACTCTCCGGACGTCGGATCGCCATCATCGCCAGCGAGTTCAAGTTCCTGGCCGGGTCGATCGGCAAGAACGCCGCCGACCGGATCGTTGCCGCCGTCCAGCGCGCCACGGCCGAAGGACTCCCGCTCGTCGCCGCACCCAGTTCGGGCGGCACCCGCATGCAGGAGGGCACACCGGCGTTCCTGCAAATGATCGACATCTCCAAGGCCGTGACGGCGCACAAGGCGGCGGGCCTCTCCTACCTCGTGTACCTGCGCAACCCCACCACCGGCGGCGTGATGGCCTCATGGGGCTCGCTCGGCCAGGTGACCGCGGCCGAGCCGAAGGCAATGCTGGGCTTCCTCGGGCCACGGGTGTTCGAGGCGATCTACGACAAGAAGTTCCCGGACGGCGTCCAGGTCGCCGAGAACCTCTACAAGAAGGGGATCATCGACGCCGTCGTGACCCCCCAGCAGGTCGGCAAGCTGCTCGACAAGGTCCTCCGCATCACCTCGGCCGCGGAGGGACCCATCGAGGTGCCGCGCCCGGAGATGACCACCCAGGATCCCGACGCCCTGCCGGACGCCGACGTCTGGCAGAGCGTGCTGGCTTCACGGCGTCCGAACCGGCCGGGCGTACGCGATCTGCTGCGAATCGCCGCCTCGGACGTCGTCCCGCTCAACGGCACCGGTCAGGGCGAGCGCGACCCGGGTCTGCTGCTGGCGCTGGCCCGCTTCAGCTCGTACGCGTGCGTCGTCCTGGGTCAGGACCGCCGGATGCAGACCGCGAACCACCAGCTGGGCCCCGAGGGTCTGCGGGTGGCCCGGCGCGGCATGCTCCTCGCTACGGAGCTGGGTCTGCCGTTGGTGACGGTGATCGACACGCCGGGCGCCGCGCTGTCGGCCGAGGCCGAGAACGGCGGGCTGGCCGGCGAGATCGCCCGGTGCCTGGCCGACCTCTCGACGGTGCGGACGCCGACCGTGGCGATCATGATGGGTCAGGGCACCGGCGGCGCGGCGCTGGCGCTGCTGCCCAGCGACCGTGTGATCGCGGCGCAGAACTCCTGGCTCTCGCCGCTGCCGCCGGAGGGCGCCAGCGCGATCATCCACCGCACCATCGACCACGCCGACGAGATGGCACGGGCACAGAAGGTCAGTGTGAAGGAGATGCTGCAGGCGGGCGCCATCCACACCGTCGTCCTGGAGAACCCGGACGCCGCAGACGAGCCGAACGAGTTCTGCGAGCGGCTGTCCGAGGCCCTACAGGCCGAGCTGTCAAACCTGACTCGGCGTCCGCTGCAGGCGCTGCTGACCGCTCGCGGCGTCCCCTGGGCATAGCCAACGAAGCGCACCACCTCAACCGCCCGTCAAAAGACCCGGCAGGGCGGTGCTAGGTGCGAGCCGTCGCTTGGAAGCGCCTCAGCCGCAGGGAGTTTCCTACGACGAACAGCGACGAGAACGCCATCGCCGCTCCGGCGATCATCGGGTTGAGCAGGCCACTGGCTGCGAGGGGGATCGCTGCGACGTTGTAGGCAAACGCCCAGAACAGGTTGCCCTTGATCGTGCCGAGCGTCTTGCGGCTCAGCGCAATCGCGTCGGGGACCTGGGCGACGTCTCCGCGGACCAGCGTGATGTCGCTGGCCTTCATGGCCGCGTCGGTGCCGGTGCCCATCGCGATGCCCAGGTCCGCCGTCGCCAGGGCGGCGGCGTCGTTCAGGCCGTCCCCGACCATGGCCACGCTCCTGCCCTGCCCCTGCAGCGTCTTCACCTGGTCGACCTTGTCGGCCGGCAGCACCTCGGCGATCACGTTGCCACTATCGATGCCCACCTCTGCGGCGACGGCGCTAGCGACGTCCGCCCGATCGCCCGACAGCAGCATCGGCTCGATGCCCTGCTTCCGGACGGCGGCGATCGTCGCGGCGCTCTCGCGCCGAGGGGCGTCTGCGAGCGCGATCCAGCCGAGCAAGTGGACGTTCCAGCCGACCGCAACACGGGTGTGCCCGTCGGACGTCGGCGCCACGTCGGTCGCGATCCCCTGGTCCGCGAGGAAGCCGGGCTTGCCGACCGCGGCGAGCGCACCATCGACGATGGCCGTCGCACCGAAGCCGTCGTGCGTCTTGTAGTCGCTCGCGGGCCGATCGCCCAGGCCGAGCGACTCGGCGTGATCGACGATCGACGAGGCGATGGGATGCTGCGAGCCGCGTTCGACGGCCGCCGCGATCGACAGCAGC
Organism: Blastococcus sp. Marseille-P5729; assembly: GCF_900292035.1. NCBI lineage: Bacteria > Bacillati > Actinomycetota > Actinomycetes > Geodermatophilales > Geodermatophilaceae > Blastococcus > Blastococcus sp. Marseille-P5729. The sequence goes on from NZ_OMPO01000001.1 coordinate 827,436, forward strand.
CGTTCGTCATCGACGCCGTCGACGGGCTCGATCTGCTGCACCTGCATCTGGCCCGTGGTCAGCGTGCCGGTCTTGTCGAACACGACCGTGTCGATCCGCCCGGCTGACTCAAGCGCCTCTGGACCGCTGACCAGGATGCCGAGCTGGGCTCCGCGGCCGGTGCCCACTAGCAGCGCCGTCGGCGTGGCCAGCCCGAGCGCGCATGGGCACGCGATGACCAGGACCGAGATGGCGGCGGTGAGCGCTCGCGCAGTGTCACCGGTGGTGAGTTGCCAGGCGAGGAAGGTCCCGGCGGCGATCACGATCACGATCGGCACGAAGACGCCGGAGATCCGGTCGGCCAGCCGGGCGATGTCGGCCTTGCCGGCCTGCGCCTCGGACACCAGCCGCGAGATCTGGGCGAGCTGGGTCTGCGCACCGATCTTGGTGGCGCGCACCCGGATCTGCCCGCTGAGGTTGATGGTCGCTCCCACAACCTCGTCGCCCTCGGTGACCTCCACTGGGACGGACTCGCCGGTCAGCAGCGAGGAGTCGACCGTCGACGCTCCGCCGAGGACGACGCCGTCGGTGGCGATCTTCTCCCCGGGCCGGACGACGAACTCGTCGCCCTTTCTCAGCTCGCTGACCGGGACGCGGGACTGGACACCGTCGCGTACGACGGTGACATCGCGCGCGCCGAGATCGAGCAGTGCGCGCAGCGCAGATCCGGCGTTGCGCTTCGCCCGCGCCTCGAAGAAGCGGCCGAGCAGGACCAGCGTGGTGATGGCGGCTGCCGCCTCGAAGTAGACGTGCCCGGTTCCGCTGTCATCGTGGGCGGCCTTCGCGGCGGCACCGCTCAGCACCGCCCAGGCCGACCAGAGGTACCCGGCGAGCACGCCCATGGAGACCAGCGTGTCCATGGTGAACACGCCGTGCCGCAGGTTCTTCGCCGCGGCTGCGTGGAACGGCCAGGCGCCCCACACGACGACCGGGGTGGTGAGCGCGAAGACCCACCAGTACCACCCGTCGAACTGCCAGGGCATCACCATCGAGATGGCGACGACGGGGATCGTGAGGAGCGCGCTGATCAGCAAGCGTGTGCCGAGGGTGATGCCCTTCTCACCCGAGACGTCCAGCGAATCACGCTGGGCCGCCTGGTTGGTGGACTCGGGCGTGGCCTTGTACCCGGCAGCCTCGACGGCCGACAGCAGGTCGGCGACGTCGATGGACGCCGGATAGTCGACGTGCGCCTTCTCCAGCGCGTAGTTGACGCTGGCCTCGACGCCGTCGATCTTGTTCAGCTTGCGCTCGATGCGGTTGGCGCAGGCGGCACAGGTCATCCCCTCGAGCTCGAGGTTGACGCTCCGCGCCGGGGCGGTCGTCATACCGCTACGGCCTCGTATCCCGCCTCTGAGACCGCGTCGATGATGGCCTGGGAATCGGCGTCGCCTTCGACGGTCAGCGTGCCGCCGTCGAGCTGGACGTCGACCTTCTGCACGCCGTCGACCTCGGAGACCTCCTCGGTGACGGATGCGACGCAGTGGCCGCAGGTCATGCCGGTGACGGTGAAGTTCTGGGTTGCCATATCGGGCTCTCCTTCGTGAGTGCTAGGACTTGACCAGCCGCGCGATGGCCGCGCTGGCCTCGGCGATCTTGGCATCGGCAGTTTCGCCACCCTCGTCGATCGCGTGGCGAACGCAATGACCGAGGTGCTCGTCGAGCAGGCCGAGGGCCACCGACTGCAGCGCCTTGGTCGCGGCCGACACCTGGGTGAGCACGTCGATGCAGTAGGTGTCCTCTTCGACCATGCGGGCGATGCCGCGGACCTGCCCCTCGATGCGGCGCAGCCGCTTGAGGATCGCGTCCTTGTCATCGGTGTAACCGGGCGTCATTGCGTGCTCCATACGCACGACTATACCCTTAGGGGGTACCCGTATGCCAGGGTGCGCTCAAAAGAACGGACCGCGTTGCCCACGAAGTGGTGCGCCGCGGTCCGTCGGACGGTGGGCCTAGTCGGCGAGCAGGTTGTACCGGTAGAGCAACTCGAGGTTGCGCTCCTGCTTGTTCTTCTTCGCCAGCGCGATTCGGCGTCCGACGAGGAACACCACGATCGCGCCGGCGCCGGCGATCACGGCCTTGCCCTGAGGTGACTCGAGGAATGCCTGGACCTGGGACTTGCCGGTGTCGACCAGCCGCTTGGGGTTCACGCGATCGGCGATCTGGTCGAGCGTTCCGGCGAGTGCGTCGCGGGTGCGGTCGATGTCACGCTGGATATCGGCGGGGGTGCGCTCTGCCCCGGGGTCTCCTCAAGGGCGTTTGACTGGTCAAGGCGGTCGTAGCGTCGTACGCCGCTGGCTGCTTGCAGAACGGTCGCCGGACCGGGTCAGCCGGCGGCCTCAATGAGGCCCTGACCGAGGTACTCCCCCTCGGCCGGTCCCGGGAAGGCGAAGTAGAACCCACCCCCGTTGGTGATGACGAACTGCTCAAGCGGCTCGCCCTTCAGCCGTTGCTGCGCCTCCAGAAATGCCTGCATGGTGCGCTGGTAGCTGACGAAGAACAGCCCCTGGTCGAGCAGGCCGGCACCGTCGATGCCGCGGGTGTAGCTCATCGACCGGCGCAGCATCAGTTTGGCCTTCCCGTCGCGCGGGTTGGCCAGCCGGATGTGCGCGGTGAACGGGATCTTCGCACCGGCCGGATCCTTGGGATAGACCGGGACGTCGGTCTCTTTCTCGCCGTCGAGCGGGGCGCCGGAGACCTTCGCCCGACCGAAGACCTTCTCCTGGTGGTCGAGGGTGTGCCCATCCCACTCCTCGATCATCATCCGCAGGGTGCGGGCCGCGACATAGCTGCCGCCGGCACACCACGCCGGTTCGCCGTCCTCGGCACCGGCGCTCCAGACGACGTCGTCCATCAGGTCATCGAGGGTGGGATCGGGATTGCCCGTGCCGTCCTTGAAGCCCATCAGGTTGCGGGTAGTCGTACGGTCCGGCTCGGGGGTGGTGTCGGGGCGGGTGAACAGCTCGAGCAGCCACCGGACGGTCGCCTTGCCGCCCAGGTCGCGCACGATGCGGCGGACGGCGTGCATCGCGACGTCCGCGTGCTCCCCCTGCACGAGCACCAGAAGGTCGCCGTGGGTGCGCTGCGGGTCGAGCTCGTCGCGGGCCAAGCCGTCCGGCATCGGGTCGAGTGCGGTCGGCTTGAGCGACTGAAGGCCGAAGCGGGCGTCGAACAACGACGCCCCTGCAGCGACGGTGCCGCTCACGAGGAGGGCGTCCAGACCCGTGAGCATCCCGTTGTCCTCGGGCACCTTCAACGGATCGGTGGGGTCGTCGGAGGGTTTCTCGACCAGCGACTTGATGCGGGCCGAGAGGGTCTGCAGCACGTCGGCCAGCCCGCCACGGTCGGCGACGGTGAGATCGAGGGCGAACGCGACGGCGTACGACGCGGGGCCCGGCAGGATGCCCATCTGGTGCGCGCCGTGGAAGGACTGCGGCTGCTGACCGGCTCCGGGGTTGCCCTCACCGCTGGTCGCGGGTGCCGTGCCCTCGCCCTCGCAGCCGGCGAGCACGACTCCGGCCGCGACCGAACCGGCCGCAGCCCCGAGGAAGCCCCGCCTGCTCAGTGCCACTACGCGCCTCTCGTCGACTGCCGGAAAGGATAGTCGCGATCCGGCCGCCCGAAGTTCCCGACGGACTAGCATCGTGCGGGTAGCCACCGACCAGAGGAGCGACCATGACCGAGAAGGTCACGCTGGAACCGGGCGACACCGCGCCGGACTTCACCTTGACCGACGACGCTGGCAACGAGGTCTCGCTGGCGGACCTCGTCGGATCGCAGGTGATCGTGTACTTCTACCCCGCCGCGATGACCCCTGGCTGCACCAAGCAGGCCTGCGACTTCACTACCTCATACGACGACCTGACGAGTGCCGGGTTCAAGATCATCGGGATCTCGCCCGACAAGCCCGAGAAGCTGGCGAGGTTCCGCGCGAAGGAGAATCTTGCGATCACGCTGCTGAGCGATCCGGACAAGAAGGTCGCCGAGTCGTACGGTGCCTACGGCGAGAAGAAGATGTACGGCAAGACCAGCGTCGGCATCATCCGCTCGACGTTCGTCATCGATGCGCACGGCAAGATCGCGCAGGCCCAGTACAACGTGAAGGCCACCGGCCACGTCGAGCGCCTCGTCAAGACGCTCAACCTCGCCTGAGCGGACGCACTGAAGACGGCCGCGCCCGAGTGGACCGGATGACAGCAGCCGGACGAAGGTGGCCGATCAAGTAGGGCCGGAGAGACTCGAACTCTCACTGGCACGGACCTAAACCGTGTGCCTCTGCCAATTGGGCTACGGCCCCACCGCCCGTGATCACGCGGGCTGGTCAATAGTACGCGGCGGTCAGTACTTCTTCGACAGGACGCCGATCGCGCCGATGAGCACCGGGATGAACGACAGGCCGTAGACCCACATGCCGACGTCGCTCTCGGCGGTCGCACCGAGAGCCACGTACCCGAGCAGGACGCCGAGAGTGCCCACCAGGCCGAGGATCGCCGCGACCAACCCAAGAACGCCGAGGCCACGCCCGCGCGGGCGAGCCAGGAGCGCGCCGAGCGCTGCGATGAGGACGACGACGCACGCCGCCAGTGCCACGATCACTGCGATCAGCATCAAGGTGCCGTACGTGCGGCCGGCGTCCTGGTTAACCGAGATCTGGTCGAAGGCGTTCCAGGCCTCCCCCTTCTCGTAGGTGAACCCGCCACCCGGCACATCGACCATCACCATGTCGTGGTTCCACGGCAGGAAGAGCGACACGACGGCGGCGACCACGCCGAGAATCATCAGGATCGGGCCGAGAGGCCGTAGCCGGTGATGCTCATCGGGTCCGCCCGGCTGAGTGCCATACCCGGGTCCGGGACCGTATCCGGGAGGCGGACCGTAGCCCGGAGGCGGACCGTATCCCGGTGCAGGGCCGTACGCCGACGGCGGCGCATAACCGGACGATGGCCCGTAGCCCTCCCGGGGCATGGATGCGCTCGACGAGCCACCACCCGCGCGGGTCTGTTCCGGTGACGTCGGCTGAGGCTGCCCGCCGGCCTGGGTGGGTGCGGTGGGCGGCGTGTGTGGGGTGCTCATCCTGGTCCTCAGTCCTCTCCTCGGGATGGCGCGGCTGCGATCCCGCTCTGCGCGCACCTATAGCGAGTCGAAACCTACCGCAGGTGGTTCCCACGGAGGGAACTAGCGCTTCGACAACGAGCGGTCCACGAGGGTCGCGAGCATGAACAGCAGCGCGGTCACTGCAAGGATCCACGCGATCAGGTGCAGCCCCGCATCGGTCGGATGGGCCCCGAAGGCGAGCGCGATGACCCCGGAGCCGATGATCGCGCCGAGGTACTGGGCGGTGCGCGAGAGCCCAGAGGCCATTCCGATCTGCTCGGCCGGCGCCTGCACGTAGATCGCCATCTGGTTCGCCAGCATCGACAGACCTGCGGACGGCGCGAAGCACAGGCACATCAGCGCGAACAGCCAGATGGGCGAGTCCGCGCTCACCCACGCCATCACCAGCGAACCCGCGATCATGCTGACCGCGCCGATGAGCAGCGGCGGGCGGATCGCGGAGAAGCGTGACCCGAAGCTCGACAGCAGGGCGCCCACGCCGAAGATCAGCAGCAGCAGCATTCCGACCTGGGTGGGGCTCAGGCCGCGGGCGGCCTCGAACCACTGCGCGAGCGCGAACATCGCCGCGTAGAGGACGACGAACGCGAGCGTGATCCGCAGGTAGGTCAGCAGCAGCGGCCGGTTGGCGGCCATCATCCGGACATCGACGAACGGCTGGCGGAGGCCCCGCTCGTACCGCACCAGCAGGACGACGAACGCGGCGGAGACCGCCAGGACCCACCACGGCGGCTCCCGAAGCTCCATCAGGAAGAACAGGAGCGCCACAATCGCGCCCGCGAACAGCGCCATTCCGCCAACATCGAGCGCGGCCCGCTGCCCAGGCTCGCGGGGCCGGTCGCGGGGTGCGAAGGCCAGCACCATCGCCAGGCTCAGCAGCGCCAGCGGCAGGTTGAGGATGAAGATCCACTCCCAGCCGACGGTCTGCACCAGCAGCCCGGCCAGCAGCGGACCGACGGTCAAGGTCGTCAACGACGCCGTCGCGAGCCAGCCCAGCACCCGGTTGGGCGGCGGCAGGCCGAGAGAGTCCGCACGCTGGCGTACCATCGCCATCGCCGCCGGATAGACCGCGCCGGTGCCCGCGCCGATCACCGCCCTCAGCGCCACCAGACCCCAGAGGCTGTGGACGAAGAACCCGGCGAAACCCGCGACGGCGACCAGGATGCTGCCCGCGACGAAGACCTTGCGCGGGCCGATCCGGTCGGCGATCCGTCCGGAGACCGGCTGGCTGATGGCGCTGCTGAGGTACAGGATCGAGATCAGCCAGACGGTGCGGTCGGCGCCGGCGCCGACATGCTCGCCGATGGTGGCCACAGCGGTGGCGACCATCGTCGAGTTGATCGGATTGAGCGCGGCACCGATGCACAAGGGGGCGACGAACCGCCAGCCGAACGCGGCGTGTTCGGCGGGCGGTGAGTGCATCGGTCTAGTTCACCAGAGGACTACTTAGTAGTGCAAACGAACCGTCGGTCGCGTTGATGGTGCGAACGAACTGTCAGTCGCGCCGCTCGCTCCGCGACCCCGGCGTGCCAGTCTGCTCATGCGCGCCACCCGGCTCGTCCGGCTCGACGACCTCGGCGTCCACCTCGTTGACCTTCACGACGTCGGCCTGGATCTCATCGGCTTCGATCTGATCGGCCTTGACCTCGTCGCCCTCGACCTCGTCGGCGATGATCTTGCGCGCCTCGATCCGCTCCGCCTCCACCCGGGCCTCGGCGATCCGCTCCGCCTCGACGCGGTCCCGCTCGATCAGGTCGAGCTCCGCCTCGGCGATGGCCAGGTGTCCGGGCGACGGCTCGGTCTTTCCCTCTTCCGAGGCGTTCCGAGCGGCGATAAGCCACACCGGGGTGGCGTCGCCGACTCGGGCTGGCAGCTGTACGTCCACGATGTCGCCCACCAGCTTGCTCGGACGGTCGGTGAGCGCCGATCCGCCCTCGTCGAGCACGGGGAACGGGTCGCGTCCGTTGAGGTACTTGTAACCGGTGTTCGCGGTCGCGATCAGCGGTACGACGAACAGCGCACCGAGGAATCCGAACGCGTAACCGCCGGCGGCGATCGCGAACAGCACCACGACCGGATGGATCTTGACTGCCTTGCCCATCAGTAGTGGGCTGAGCACGTCACCCTCGAGCTGCTGCACGACCAGCACGATCGCCAGCATGATCAGCGCCGACCCGAGGCCTTCGAAGGTCAGCGCGATCAGCACCGCAAGCGCCCCTGAGATGAACGCGCCGACCACCGGGATGACACACAGGACGAAGGTGATGATCAGCAGCGGTATGACGAACGGGAGCCCGAGAATCCACGCGCCGAGCGCGATCCCGATGGCGTCGATCCCCGAGACCACTACCTGCGTCTTCACATAGGTGCTGAGGGTGACCCAGGCCCGCCGTGACGCCTCGTAGGTGCGGCGGCGGCTCGCCGCCGGGAGGGCCGTAATGCACCACGCCCAGATCTTGTCGCCCTGAGCAAGAAAAAAGAAGGTGGCCAGCAGGGCCAGAAAGGTGCCGAACAGGAAGCTCGCGGTCGAGACCCCCACGTTCACCGCGCCCTCTACCAGGGTGCCGCGGCTGTCGGACAGCCATTCCTGCGCTCGGTCGATCGCCCCGTCGATGGTCTGCTCGGTGATCGGTAGCGACGAGCTGAGCAGCCAGTCCCGGACGCTGTCGAGCTGTTCGGCGACGGAGTCGCGCAGGTCGGCGATACCGTTGACCAGCTGGGCCCCCGCGAGATAGAGGACGGCGCCGATCGCCCCGGTGCTGAGGACGAGGGTGAGCCCGGCCGCGAGGTGCCGGTTCAGGCGGAGGCGGTGGTTCAGCAGGATCTGCAGAGGCATCAGCAGCGCGGTCAGCAGCAGAGACACCAGCAGAGGCACGAGGGCGGCACTGACGATCGCGCCGATGGAGTTCAGCGCAGATCCGGCCGCGAACAGCAGGATCAGCACGAGCGAGCCGAGGACGAACAGCCGCAGCCACACAGGGCCCTGCAACAGACTGCGATCGGTGTTCATCAAAGATCCTCGCCGGTTGGTTGATCCAAGACGGAGACGTCAGCGCTGCCTGCTGGACGTCCCCAAGTTACCCCACGCACCGCCTGCCCATTTCCCAGGACTTAGCCTGCCGCCGCGTGGCAGCTCAGCCGAGGTAGCGCTCGATCTCAGCGACAAGTGCGCGCATCGCCTTGCCTCGATGACTTATCGCGTCCTTCGCCTCGGGGGCCAGCTCAGCGGCGGTAACCTCCTCGCCGTCGGGCTGGAACAGCGGGTCGTAGCCGAACGCTCCGCTGCCGGAGGGCGCCCGCCGCAGCCGCCCGGGCATCTCGCCCCGGACGACGACGTCGTTACCACTCGGGTCGGCGTACGCCGCGGCGCACACGAAGCGGGCGGTGAGCCGCTCGTCCGGGACGTCGCGCAGCTGGGCCAGGAGCAGGTCGTTGTTGGCCTCGTCGTTGCCGTGCTCCCCGGCCCACCGGGCCGAGAAGATGCCCGGCATCCCGTTCAGCGCGTCGACGCAGATGCCCGAGTCGTCCGCGATCGCGGGCAGCCCCGTGGCGCGCACGGCCTCACGTGCCTTCAGCAGCGCATTGTCCTCGAAGGTGGCGCCGCTCTCGGGGGCCTCGTCGTACGGCGAGACGTCGTCCAGCCCGATGACCTCGACTCCCGTGGTGGTCATGATCCGCCGCAGCTCGGCGAGCTTCTTGGCGTTGCGCGAGGCCAGCAGCAATCGGGTCATGAGCCGAGCGCCTCCTGCTGCAGGCGGGTGGGGGCGGCGCAGCCGGCGAGCGCCAGGTCCAGCAGTGCGTCGAGCTCGGCGCGCGAGAAGGGCACGCCTTCGGCCGTTCCCTGGACCTCGACCAGCCGTCCGTCGCCGGTGGCGACGACGTTCATATCGGTCCCGGCACGCACGTCCTCCTCGTAGTGCAGATCCAGCCGGGGCTCACCGTCGATCATGCCGACCGAGATCGCCGCCACCGATCCGGTGAGGGCGGCGTCCGTGGCCAGCGCGCCGCGCTCGCGCAGCCAGGAGATCGCGTCGGCGAGCGCGACGTAGGCGCCGGTGATCGCGGCGGTGCGCGTGCCGCCGTCGGCCTGCAGGACGTCGCAGTCGATCTCGATGGTGTTCTCCCCCAACGCGCCGAGGTCGACGCACGCGCGCAACGCGCGGCCGATGAGGCGAGAGATCTCGTGGGTGCGTCCGCCGATCCGGCCCTTGACCGACTCGCGGGCCGACCGGTCGTGGGTCGCGCGTGGCAACATCGCGTACTCAGCCGTGACCCAGCCCAAACCCGACCCCTTTCGCCAGCGCGGCACCCCCTGCGTCACGCTGGCCGCGACCAGCACCCGGGTGCGGCCGAACTCAATTAGCGCCGAACCCTCGGCGTGGTCGAGCCACTTGCGGGTGATGCGGACGTCGCGGAGCTGGTCGGCCTGGCGGCCGTCGCTTCGGGGCTGGGAGGTCATATCTGCCAATCGGGTGGATCTGGGGCGCTGTCGTCATCCGAGGCTACCGGTCGGCGCCCGGCCTCTCGCGCGGCAGCCTCACGGGATGCGTTGTCCCGCTCGGCGACCTTGCGGGCGGCGAGCCGCTCGCGGTTCTTGCGCATCTGGTAGCGATTCCAATCGCGCCGCAATGCCGAGCGGAGGGGCGGGACGACGATTTCGTCCTCGCGGGCGAGAATCCTGCGGGTCCGGTCGCGGTTGCGGACGATCATCACGATGCCGATCGCCCAGACGACATACTGGAAGGCGAACGCCCACTTGAACGACTCGAGCGAGTAGTTGCCCCGCTCGCTGCCGAGCGCGTCGAGGATCATCCCCATCGCGAACATCGTGACCAGGGCGGCAAAGAACCCTCCGACGTTGACGATGCCGGTGGCGGTACCCAGCCGGCTGGTCGGGTTGAAGGTGCGGGCAAAGTCGAAACCCACCATCGATCCGGGCCCGCCCAGCGAGATCAGCACCATCAGCAGCGCGATCGTCCAGGCTGGGGCGGCGCCGGGCCACAGCAGCACGAGCGTCCATCCGAGCGCGGCGGCGATCGCACAGGCCAGCACAATCATGGAGCGGCGCAGCGGGTGCCGGGACACTAACCGGCCCATCAGCGGCGAGGCGACGAGGGCGACCAGGACGTTGATCGTGAGCATCGTGCTCGCCGTCCGCTGGCTGAACCCCAGGCCCTCAGTCATGAACGGGTAGCCCCACAGCATCGCGAAGGTGGTCACGCTGAACGGGGTGACGAAATGGCTCCAGAACCCGAGCCGGGTCCCGGGATGCCGCCATGCGTTGGTGATCTGGCGGACGACGTCTCCGGGCCGTAGCGACTGCAGTTGCTTGCCGCCGCTCGTCTCACCGCGAAAGAAGGCAATCGCCAGGATGCCGGCCAGCAGCGCGTGCGCCGCCACCGCCAGGAAGCTCGTCGTCCACGAGGTGGCGGCCAGCAACGCCGCGAACGGGATCGCCGAGATCAGCTGGCCCAGTTGCCCCAGCAGGCCGGTGAGCTGGGTGATGTGCGGGACCAGGCGTGCCGGGAAGGTGTCGGCTACCTTGCGCAGCACGCACGCGAACGTGAGCGCGTCACCTGCCCCGATCAGGATGCGGGCCAGCAGCGCCGGCGTGACCGCCGTCGAGATCGACAGCAGCGCCTGGCCGGCCGCCATCATGAACGCGCCGGTGATCACCAGTCGGCGCGGGCCGTAGCGGTCGACCATGACGCCCACCGGGATCTGCATGCCGGCGTACACCACCAGCTGCACGACGGTGAACATCGCGATGTCCGACGCCGACGCCTGAAAGCGCTCGGCCGCAGGCACCGCGGCAACGCCGAACGACGTGCGGTTGAACACCGCCACGACGTACGCGAAGACGCCTGCGGCGTAGCAGATCCAGACCGCACGCGACGGTTTGGCCGAGGGGGCGGTGCTCTGCTTACCCAAGCGAGGCCTCGACCGACTCGATCAACGGGCCAAGAAAGCGGCGGGCGAGCTCCAGGAACTGGTCGGGATCGCCGGTAGCGAGGAATCGGCGTTCGCCGTCTCCCTCCCGCTCGGCGTAGAGATCTCTGGCGAGGAGCACGCGGTAGAGGTCCTTAGCGGTCTCCTCGGCGGAGTTGACCAGCGTCACCTGCTCGCCCATGACGACGCCCAGCGCGCCGGTGAGCATCGGGTAGTGGGTGCAGCCGAGCACCAGGGTGTCGACACCGGCCTCCTGCAGGGGCTGGACGTACGCCTGCGCCAGTCCCATGATCTGGCGACCCTTGGTGATGCCGCGCTCGACGAAGTCGACGAAGCGCGGGCAGGCCGCGCCGTGCAGCTCGACCTGGGGCGCTGCTGCGAAGGCGTCGTGGTACGCGCGGCTGGCGATGGTGGCGGCGGTGCCGATCACGCCGATCCGGTTGTTACGGGTCGCGGCGACCGCGCGGCGTACGGCGGGCTGAATGACCTCGACGACGGGTAGGTCATAGCGCTCCCGGGCGTCCCGCAGCGACGCCGCGCTGGCCGAGTTGCAGGCGATGACGAGTGCCTTGACCCCCTGGCCGACCAGCCGGTCCATACATGCCAGCGCATACTCGCGGATCTGGGCGATCGGACGCGGCCCGTACGGCACGTGCGCGGTGTCCCCGAGGTAGGTGACCGACTCAGAGGGCAGCTGGTCGATGATCGTCCGGGCGACAGTCAGACCGCCAGCTCCGGAGTCGAAGACTCCGATGGGCGCGTTGCGGTCAGCTTGGGTTGGCACGCACTACAGCGTAGGACCTGGCGAGGTCTTCGTGACGCTCGATGAGGCTCGCCGGGCTCGATCGCCCCGTGAGAGCAGCCATGCCATCAGCACGCCGGCGACCGCGCCGCCAAGGTGTCCCTGCCAGGAGACGCCCGCCTCGGTCGGGAAGATGCCGAGCAGGACGCTGCCGTAGAGGGCCAGCACGACCACGCTGATCACGATCTGCTTACCGTTGCGGGTGAACACCCCCCGCGCCAGCAGGTAGGTCAGCAGGCCGAACACCCAGCCGCTGGCCCCGACGATGATCTGGGTGCCAGGCCCGAAGGTCAGGCCCCACGCAAACAGTCCCGAGATGATGATGATCCCGATGCTGGCCAACACGAACCGCTTCATCCCGCCGATGATCGTCAGGAAGCCGAGGACGAAGAAGGGCACCGCGTTCGACCACAGATGAGCGAAGCCGTGGTGCAGGAAGGGTGCGCTGAATATCCCGGGAAGCCCGTCCGGCTCCTGAGCCTCGATGCCGTACAGGTCGAGGTTGGCGGGGATCGCGGCGTCCACGATCTCGAGCACCACCATCACGAGCAGCAGCACGCCGACGGTGATCAGCGCGGGCAGGGGCCGCGAGAGCCGTTCGTCAAGGGACTGCTTGGTCTCCGGGACTCCCGGGCTGCGGGTGAAGGAAGGGGCGCTCATGGGTCCATGATGCCTGAGCCGTGTGATTCCCCCGCTAGACTCGGCGCACCATGCCCATGCTCCTCGTCGTGCTCACGACCGCGCTCGGCCCCGTCGGTCTGGTGGCCGGCGCGCTGACGGTGCGCACCTGGAATCCAGATAACGATCCCGACTACCTGCGCGATGTGGTCCATCAGGGAGTCGTCGCGTTCCTCAAGATCGGCCTGCTGATCCTGCTGGCGACGGCGGCCGTGATCGCGGTCGTGGGTTCGCTCGCCGCGCACCGCGGCAGCGTCGGGATCCCGCGCGGCGTCTGGGTCTGCGCCGTCCTCACCTGGATCATCGCGGCCAGCTTCCTGCTGCACTACTTGCGCCAGCGCGCTCGCCGCGACGCAGGCGTAGGCGTCCCCGAGTAGCGATCAGACGTCCTCGTCGATCTCAAGCAGCGCCTCGAGCAGCTCCTCCTGCACCCCGCCGGTCCAGAAGTAGATGGCCAGCGCCTGGTCGTGCTCGGTACGGATCTTGTGCGGGTACGGAGTGTCTTCCTCGACCGCCAGCCGCGCTCCCAGGCTGAGCCGGACGTCGTTGATCGCCCGCAGCAGCGCCGTCGCGTCCTCCAGGTCGAGCTCGCCGCCGGACTCGATCAGGGCCTCGGAGCGCTCGGCGTCCCGCACCTTGCCGCCTCTCAGGTCGCTCTCGGTAAGGCGGCGGAACTCGATCGCGCTCTCCCCCGCGGCCGGGCCGTCATCACGCCGGCCTGACGGCAGCAGCCGCGCGATCGCCGGGTCGTCCGGCGGCGGCAGCGGGCGACTCTGGCTCTCCAGCGAGGCGAACAGCGCCTCCTCATCGTCGCCGGACTCGGCGTACGCGCCGGACTGCCCGGTTTCGGCGGCCCGTTCGTGCAGGATGGCGCGGACCTGACCGAAGAAGCCGGTGAGGATCTCGCGCTCGACATCGTGGAAGCTGACGGCGATCCGGTCACCGTGCACCGTGAAATGACGCATCCGCTAGGCCGGCTGGAAGGTGGCCCAGAGGCCCATCGCGTGCAACCGGGCGGTGTCGTGCTCGACCTGCTCCTTGCTGCCGGTCGACACGACGGCCTTGCCCTCGTGGTGCACGTCCAGCATGAGCTTGGTCGCCTTCTGGTCGTCGTACCCGAACAGCTTCTTGAATACGTAGGTCACATAGCTCATCAGGTTCACCGGGTCGTTCCAGACGATGGTCACCCACTGCTTCTGCGGGTCGCGGACCTCGTCGGTCTCCTGCTGCTGCAGCTGATCGGGCAGGGCGCTCGCGGTCGCTCGTCGCGCAGTCATGCCCTCTAGTGTCCCAGAGATCCGGCCGGCATGGGAGGACGGGAACGCCCCTAGGATCAATCCCATGACCTCGACTACCCCTGGCCCGAGCACTGCTCTGCTGACCGACCACTACGAGCTCACGATGATCGCGGCGGCGTTGAAGGACGGAACCGCAAACCGCCCGAGCGTGTTCGAGGCGTTCACCAGACGGCTGCCGGACGGACGGCGGTACGGGGTCGTCGGTGGCACCGGCCGGCTGATCGAGGCGATCGAGCGGTTCCGCTTCGATGATGACCAGCTGCGCTTCCTGCGCGACACCAAGGTGGTGGACGCCGACACGGTGAAGTGGCTCGAGGGGTACCGGTTCACCGGCGACATCGTCGGCTACCGAGAGGGTGAGATCTACTTCCCCGAGTCCCCGGTCCTTACCGTGCGGTCGACCTTCGCCGAGGCCGTCGTCCTCGAGACCCTCGTGCTGTCCATCCTCAACCACGACTCGGCGGTGGCAAGCGCCGGAGCCCGCATGGTGTCCGCTGCCGGCGACCGTCCCTGTATCGAGATGGGTTCGCGGCGAGCGCACGAGCAGGCGGCGGTCGCGGCGGCGCGCGCCGCCTACCTGGTTGGCTTCGCCTCGACGTCCAACCTGGAGGCCGGACGACGCTTCGGGGTCCCGACCGCCGGGACCGCCGCTCACTCGTGGACGCTGCTGCACGACACCGAGGACGACGCCTTCGCCTCCCAAGTGGCGGCGCTCGGCACCGGCACCTCACTGCTGGTCGACACCTACGACGTCATGGACGGCATCCGCAACGCGATCGAGGCAGGCGGGACCGAGCTCGGCGCGATCCGGCTGGACTCCGGCGACCTCGGCTCGCTCGCGCACGAGGCGCGCGAGCTGCTGGACTCGCTCGGGGCGAGAAGGACCCGCATCATCGTCACCAGCGACCTCGACGAGTACGCAATCGCCTCGCTGCGGGCCGCACCGGTGGACGGGTACGGCGTCGGGACCAAGCTGGTCACCGGCTCAGGGGCGCCCACCGCGGGCATGGTCTACAAGCTCGTCGAGCGCGACGGGGTGCCGGTGGAGAAGAAGGCCTCCGGCAAGGGCTCGATCGGCGGCGCTAAGACCGCCGTACGGCGCATCGACGAGCGCGGCCAGATGACCGAGGAGCGCGCTGCGGTGAACGGTCAGCCGGAGTACGACGACAACGACATCCACCTGCAGGTCGACTTCGTCCGCGGTGGCGAGTTCCTCGAGCGGGACACCCTGGAGACGTCGCGCGCCTATCATCGCGAGGCGATGGCATCGCTGCCGCGCGAGGCGCTGAAGCTGCTACGCGGCTCGCCGGTGCTCGATGTCGACGTGTACCAACCGGAAGGATGAGCCTGATGAAGGACCGCCAGAGACGCGCGCTGATCATCGTCGACGTCCAGAACGACTTCTGCGAGGGCGGGTCGCTCGCGGTGACCGGCGGTGCGCAGGTCGCCCGCGACGTCAGCGCGCTGGTCGAGCGGTCGTCGTACGACCACGTCGTCGCGACCCGTGACGCGCACATCGATCCAGGCGGGCACTTCAGCGACGAGCCGGACTTCGTAGACTCGTGGCCGGTGCACTGCGTGGTCGGCACGGACGGCGCACAGCTGCACCCCGATCTGGCGCTCGAGCCGATCGAGGAGACCTTCGATAAGGGCAACTACGAGGCGGCCTACTCCGGATTCGAGGGCGAGAACGAGGACGGCGAGGCGCTGGCCGACTGGCTGCGCAAGCAGAAGGTGGGCTCGGTCGACATCGTCGGCATCGCGACCGATCATTGCGTGCGGGCGACGGCCCTCGATGCGGTGCGCGAAGGACTCGCCGTGCGAGTGCTGCTGCCCTACACAGCAGGCGTCGCTGAGGAATCCACCGAGCGGGCGATCGCTGAGCTGCGCGCCGCCGGCGCCGAGGTCTCTTCCGAGGCACCGGACTGAGCCCACGCCTGGCGGCCCGATCACTCCCGCCCCCAGTCCCCGGCTGGCGTCCGTCCACCGCGTAGCTGGCCGGACGGCGGCGGTGCTGCAGCCGCCCGTACGGCACCGGGAGGCTCACGTCGGCACTTGCCACCGTTCGCGCTCGATGCCTAGCAGCAGCAGGACGCCGTCCAACCCGGGCTGATTCAGGCTGGCCGGAGCCTCTAGCTGCACGACGGGCTTGGCGTTGAAGGCGATGCCGATGCCGGCCTCGGCGATCATGTCCAGGTCGTTGGCACCATCGCCCACCGCGATCGTCTCGGCGCGGCTCAAGCCGTGCTGCGCGGCCAGCTCTCGCAGGTGCCGGGCCTTGACGGAGCGGTCCACGACCTCGCCGAGCACCCGGCCGGTGAGGACGCCGTCCTGCACCTCGAGCAGGTTCGCCGCTGCGAAGTCGAGCCCGATCTGCTCGGCCAGCGGATCGAGGATCTGGCTGAATCCCCCGGAGACCGCTCCGACCAGGCAGTCCTCGGCCTGCAGCGTGTCGATGAGGGTCCGCGCGCCCGGAGTCAGCCGCAAGCCGCCGCCGACCTCGTCGATGACCCGCGCCGGCAGCCCCTGGAGGGTCGCGACGCGTGCGTACAGGCTCTCGCGGAAGTCGAGCTCACCGCGCATCGCGCGTTCGGTGACCGCGGCGACCTCGGGGCCCTTGCCGGCGTACGCGGCCAGCGAGTCGATGACCTCCCCGGCGACCAGGGTCGAGTCGACGTCCATCAGCAGCAGCCCCCGGCGCGGACGCCGGCCCTCGACGGCGTCCTCCACGCAGATGTCGACCGGGACGTCACCTGCCGCGTCGCGCAGCACCGTGCGGGCAGCGGTGGCCTCCAGCCCGTCGATCCGCAGCTCGAGGGCGGCGGGCTGGTCACTGAGCACCCGCATCGCCTGAATGTCGGCGTCGGCGTCCTCGATGGCCCGTTCGGTCGACTGCAGCAGCGCGGTGTCGAGCTCGGCGGCGAGCAGGACGGCGAAACAGCTCATGCGGTGGCTCCCAGAAAAGGCTCATGGCCGCCCGGTGGGCGGCCATGAGTCTAGTGATCGTGCTTAGCCGTGGTCGGGGTTGCTCTGCGGGTCGCGCGAGCGCACGCTGCCGGCAGCCTGCGGCCCTTCCTCGGACCCCTTCTTGCGGCGCTCGGCGATCATCGCCTCGGCGTGCTCGCGGTGCTTCTTGCCCGTGTGCGCCTCGAGCTCCATCCGCTCGAGCATGTGCGGGTAGTGCAGCTCGAAGGCCGGACGCTCGGAGCGGATCCGGGGCAGCTGGTGGAAGTTGTGCCGCGGCGGCGGGGTGGTGGTCGCCCACTCCAGCGAGTTGCCGAAGCCCCACGGGTCGTCGGCGGTGGTGACCTCGCCGTACTTGTACGAGCGGACCATATTCCAGATGAAGGGCAGGACCGAGGCGCCCAGCACGAACGAGAACACTGTCGAGAGTTGGTTCAGGCCGGTGAACCCGTCGGTCATCAGGTAGTCGCCGTAGCGGCGGGCCATGCCCTCATTGCCCAGGTAGTGCTGCACCAGGAAGGTGCCGTGGAAGCCGATGAAGGTCAGCCAGAAGTGCCACTTGCCCAGCCGCTCGTCGAGGAACCGGCCGGTGAACTTCGGGAACCAGAAGTACGCGCCGGCGTACGCCGAGAAGGCCACCGCGCCGAACAGCACGTAGTGGAAGTGCGCGACCACGAAGTAGGTGTCGGAGACGTGGAAGTCCAGTGGCGGGCTGGCCAGCACCACACCGGTGACGCCGCCGAACAGGAAGGTCACCAGGAAGCCGACCGCGAACAGCATCGGGGTCTCGAAGGTCAACGCCCCACGCCACATCGTCATGACCCAGGTGAACATTTTCAGACCCGTCGGGACAGCGATGAGGAAGGTCATGAAGGCGAAGAACGGCAGCATGACCGAGCCGGTGGCGTACATGTGGTGCGCCCACACCGCGATGGACAGGACCGCGATGGCGGCGGTCGCGAAGACCAGGCCCTTGTACCCGAAGATCGGCTTGCGGCTGAACACCGGCAGGACCTCGGAGATCACGCCGAAGAACGGCAGCACGATGATGTAGACCTCGGGATGCCCGAAGAACCAGAACAGGTGCTGCCAGAGGATGGCGCCGCCGTTCTCCGGCTCGAAGACCACCGAGCCGAGCTGCCGGTCGGACATCAGCACCAGGAACGCAGCGGTCAGGATCGGGAAGGCGACCAGGATGATCATCGAGGTGATCAGAGTGTTCCAGGTGAAGATCGACATCCGGAACATGGTCATGCCGGGGGCACGCATGCACACGATCGAGGTGATGAAGTTGACCGCGCCGAGGATGGTGCCCAGACCGGAGATGCCGAGGCCGACGATCCACAGGTCGGCGCCGACGCCCGGCGAGTGAGCGGCGGTCGACAGCGGCGTGTAGGCGAACCAGCCGAAGTCGGCCGCGCCGGCCGGAGTCAAGAAGCCGGAGAGGTTGACCAGCGAGCCGAACAGGAACAGCCAGAATGACAGGGCGTTCAGCCGCGGGAAGGCCACGTCGGGCGCGCCGATCTGGATCGGCACGACCAGGTTCGCGAATGCGAAGAACAACGGCGTGGCGAACATCAGCAGCATGATCGCGCCGTGGTTGGTGAACAGCTGGTTGTACTGCTCCGGCGACAGGAACTGGTAGCCCGGGTATGCCAGCTCGGCGCGCATCAGCAGCGCCATGATCCCGCCGATCATGAAGAAGCCGAACGACGCGATGAAGTACATCTTGCCGATCGTCTTGTGGTCGGTCGTCCGCAGGACGTTCGCGAACATCGACCCCTTCGCCGCGGTGCGCGGCGGAGTGGCTGTCGGTGTTGCGACGACCGGACGTTCGGGCGCGAGGGTCACTGTCATCCTCCGGATCTGTGGTCTCCCGGCATACGTTGCCACCTTTGGTGCCCCTGTGGCTCTCAAGGGCGCGCGAGGCGACACGTATGTAGAGAGGATAGTGCCTCTAACGAGTGTTTGACACGGGGGGCACGCTTTCGGAAGGTTCGTGCCGCGACGGTTGGAAAGGTGAAGTGGCTAGGCGATGACCTCGGAGCCGAAGCGGACGAAGGCGAGGACGACGATCAGCACCACCCACGCCACGACCGCGATCGGCATCCACTTGATCAGCCTGCGCGAGTAGTGTCCCTGCGCGGCCATCGCCACGAGGATCGCGGCCAGGGTGCACATCGTCGCCAGCCACACGACCATGCAGTACGGGCACAGCGCGCCGATCACGAAGAAGCTCTGCCAGGCCAGCCAGTGGATGAAGGCCACCGCGCAGAGCGTGCCGCCGAGGAAGGCGCCCCAGTACCAGTCCGGCAATCGGGCACCCGCGAGGACGACGACCCCGGTGACGATCACGATCGGGAAGCCGATGATGCCCAGCACCGGGTTCGGCAGATCCCCGATGACGCTTGCCTGCCAGGACTCGATCACCGACCCGCACGAGAGCACATCGTTGACATTGCACTGCGGGATGTAACTGGCGTCGCCGAGCAGCGCGAGCCGCTCCATCAAGAGGGCAACCGCTCCGATGAGGCCGACGGCGCCCGAGACGACCAGCACCCAGGCCGCGACGACGAGGGCGCGCGGCCGCGTGTCGACGTGGTCGATCTCGTCGTCGTAGACGATGTCCTCGTCTGCGACGTCCTCCGAGAGGACGTCGTCACGGGAATGCATACGGTCCATGTGCTACCCCGGGCCAGAGTTTAGGTGGGCCGTGCCAGGTTAGTCGCTCGCGCGTCGGTCCTGGGTGATCCAGGCCGCTCGGCGCGCGGCTAGCCTGGTCGCCGTGAAACCGTTCCTCCTTCTCGGCACCCGCGACCCGCAGGCCGCCTTCGACGAATACGAGTCCGTGCGTCGCCACCTGCAGGTCGACGCGGCCGATCTCGAGCATCGCCAGCTGACCGACCTACCGATTGACCCGGTCGATCTGGACGACTACTCGGGCGTGGTGCTCGGCGGTGGCCCCTTCAACGCCAGCGATGTCGTGAAGTCCGACGTGCAGATCGAGGTCGAGGACTTCCTCGGCCGGCTCGTCGACGAGGTACGCGAGCGCCAGTTCCCGTTCATCGGCCTTTGCTACGGCATCGGTGTCGTCACCATGCGCCTCGGCGGCGTCGTCAACGACATCTACAAGGAGCCGGTGCACGCGATCGAGGTCGAGCTGACTGACGAGGGCGCCGCTGACCCGCTGCTGGCGGGCGTCCCCACCCGGTTCAAGGCGTTCGTGGGCCACAAGGAGTCCTGCGCACAGCCGCCGGCGGACGCCGTGCTGCTGGCTAAAGGGTCGGCCTGCCCTGTGCAGATGTACCGGATCGACGAGAACCTCTACGTGACCCAGTTCCACCCCGAGCTGGACGCCGACGACCTCGCGACCCGCATCCGGCTGTACGAGAACGCGGGGTACTTCCGACCTGATGAGATGACTCAGCTCATCACCGACGCGCACACCGCCGACCTGCCGGGTGACCAGCACAAGATTCTGAGCAACTTCGCCCGCCGCTACGCCCGCTGATCCACTTCCCTGCCCCTTTCATCGGGCGGTATCAGGCTGGAAAGTATGCTATGGCCCGGCCCTGCCTGCGAGCAGCGCGGGCATGCGGGCCGTTAGCCATATGGAGGTCGATAGGTGCCCGCGTTCGATGGCAGTTCTGGCTCGATCCACTACGAGGTGCGCGAGGCGGCTGACCCCCGCGCGGTCGTGCTCTTCCTACACGGCTTCGGTGAGCACGGTGGCCTGTATCAGCGGTACGCCGAGGCACTCAATGCTGCCGGCATCACGCTGGTGACCCTCGACCACCGCGGCCACGGGCGCAGTGAAGGACCACGCGGCGACGTCGGCTCACTCGATGGGCTGGTGGCGGACGCCGAGCGTCTCTACGAGCTTGTCGTCGCTGACGCGGCTGTACCCGTCGTCCTGCAAGGGCACTCGCTGGGCTCGGTCGTCGCCGCGGTGCTCGCCATCAAGCACCCTGCGTGGCAGCAGGCGCTAGTGCTGTCGGGCGCGCCGCTGAAGCCTCCGGTCTGGCTGAAGGAGGTGCTCGACACCCCTGGCGCCCAGATCGACCTCGATGCCGAGGGCTTGGCCACCGACCCTGATTACCTATCGTGGCTGGAGAACGATCCGCTCGCGTTCACCGAGGCGGACGCGGTTGCGGCGTTCCGGGCGAGCCTGATCCCCGGCTGGAACGAGCTGTCCTCCGGCGTCAGCAAGATCGCCGTCCCGACCTTGATCGTGCACGGCGCGGACGACGAGGTGGCCCCGCTCGAGGACACCCGACAGGTCGCGGCACAAATCCCCTCGAGCGAGGTGACGGTGTGGGAGCGCAGCCGACACGACGTCCTTAACGACGTCGAGCACGCCGAGGTGGCTGCCACGATCATCGACTTCATCGACAGAGCAATCGCTTCGTCGGCCGGCTGACCCCGGTTGGCACGAGAGGAACGCACATGAACGATCTGCCCCTGCTGAGCCTGACCGACGCCGACAACGAGCGGCTCGCCCGACTGGCGGAGTTCCCGCTGCTAGACGCCATTCACGGACGCCGTTCGCGCCGCTTCCCCGTCGGCGGAGAGATTCCCGCTGGTCCGCTGGCGTGGAAGAGCAACAAGCCGGTGCAGCCACTGAGCGATCTAGAGCGGGCCGTCGTCCTGGCGACGGTTGCCGGCACGACCGGTTGGCACCATGGCATCAGTCACCACCCCGGTTACGCACCGGCGCTGCCCGACTATTCCGGCAGCGCGACCGGTCGCACCTTCCCGTCCGCAGCTGGCTTCGAGATCGTCGACTTCTTCTTCACCGACGAATCGGGCACCTACTTCCTGTCGACTCGAGATGCCGAGCCGGAGGTGGCGTTCAGCGAGGGTGAGGGCTTTACCGCCGACCGGCTGAACGGCGTTTTGAAGCGGGTCCGGCGGCTCAGCGACTCGCGCGTGTGGATTCCGCGCGAAGAGCCCTATCTGGAGGGGCACAACACCTGGATCGCAAATCACCCGGGATCGCTGCTGATCGCTCCGGTCGCCGACCTCGCTCAGCACACGCTCGCGAACCTCGCGTTCTTCACGCGCAACCGGTACGTCATCTTTGACGACATCAACAACCGTCCCATCCCCGGCATCGAGAAGTTCGCGGACGTAGCCCGTGTCGATGACCCACTCCCCCTGTCGTTCCTGGAGCAGTACTCGATCACCGAGGCCTCGGCCGAGCTCATGTCGGCGACGCTCGTCGGTCACCTCGTGCTCGGCGCGATGGGTCTCGGTGGGTGGAGCTTCGACGGGATCGATCGGTTGACCTTCCTCGGAGCGTCTGGTCGCGAGGACACCCCGGGCCTGGGGTTTGACATCGTCGAGGACGAGCGGTGGGCGCTGCCCAACGCGACCGGGCTACCGGGCGTCTACGAGACCTACACGCGGCCGTACTACGACTCGATGCGCGACGCGATCGACGCGTTCTTCGAGCGCAAGTACGGCCCAGGCGGGCCATTCCACCCTGACACCGATGGGCCGTGGACCGAGAGTGCGGCGATTCGTGCACAGGCGGCGCGCCCCGACGAGCGGTTCACCGAGCTCATGGCGCTGCAGGCGACCTACATCGACGACACCTTCGGCAAGTTCCCAGGCACGGTGCCAACGGTGTGGATCATGAACTACCTTCAGGCGCAGCACCTTGACACCGAGTACTACGACACCCTCTTCAAGCCGGGCTCGTACCTCAGCACCCACCACGACCACCAGGCCACCTGGCACTAGCCCGGTCCTGCACCGCCCGGTTGATCGTCGACTGGCTCGCACTGGCGAGCCGGCGACGGACTAGCTGATCGAGATGCCGACCAGCTTGGTGTCGAGGTACTCGAGAATCCCTTCCTGCGCACCCTCGCGGCCGAGGCCGGACTCCTTCACGCCACCGAACGGCGCGGCCGCGGACGTCGGGTTGATGTCGTTGATGCCGACCATGCCGAAGCGCAGTGCTTCGGCGACGCGCAGTGCGCGGCCGATGTCACGGGTATAGATGTACGAGGCGAGACCGTAGTCGGTGTCGTTGGCCATCTCGATGACCTCGTCCTCGTCGTCAAAGACGATGATCGGCGCGATCGGGCCGAAGGTCTCCTCGCGGTAGATGGTCATCTCCGGCGTGACGTCGGTGAGCACGGTCGGGGCGAAGAAGTAGCCCTCGGCGTACTCGTCGCCCTCGACCCGCTTGCCGCCGGTCGCGACCGTGGCGCCCTTCTCTACGGCGTCGGCGACCTGACGCTCCATGCGGTCGTGGGCGTCCTTGTCGATCAGCGGGCCGATGTTGGTGCCCTCGCTCAGGCCGTGGCCGACCTTCATCTTCTCCAGGCGGGCGGTGAGGATCTCCAGGAACTTGTCCTTGATCGACGAGTGCACGTAGATCCGGTTCGGGCAGATGCAGGCCTGGCCGGTGTTGAGCACCTTGACCATTGCCGCGCCGGTCGCCGCATGCTTGGGGTCGGCGTCCCCGAAGACGATGAACGGGGCATGGCCGCCGAGCTCGAGCGAGACGCGCTTCATCTGATCGGCGGCACCGCGGGCGATGTGCTTGCCGACGGCGGTCGAGCCGGTGAAGGTCAGCTTGCGCACGGCCTTGTTGGTCAGGAACTCGTCGCCGATCGGGACCGGATCGAGGCACGGCACGAGATTCACCACGCCTGCCGGGACGCCCGCTTCTTCGAGGATCTTGAATACCTCGATGGCGCAGATCGGCGTCTGCTCCGCCGGCTTGAGGACGACGGTACAGCCGGCCGCGAGCGCGGGAGCGACCTTGCGGGTGATCATCGAGATCGGGTAGTTCCACGGCGTGATTGCTCCAACGACGCCGACTGGACCGTGCATGACGATGAACCGCTGATCCGCGCGCGCCGATGGGATGGTCTGGCCGTAGACCCGCTTGCCTTCCTCCGCGAACCACAGCAGGAAGTCGGCGGCGTACTTGACCTCGATGGAGGCAGCGCGCAGCGGCTTGCCCTGCTCAGTGGACATCAGCTGGGCGAGCTCGTCCTGGCGCTCCATCATCAGCGCGTGCGCCTTGTAGAGGATCTCCGAGCGCTGGTAGGCGGTGAGCTTCGCCCACGCCGGCAGCGCCGCGGACGCCGAGTCGATGGCTGCCTTCACGTCGTCGGTGCCGGCGTCCGACACCGTAGCGATCACGCGGCCCGTCGCCGGATCGGTGACCTCGAAGGTTGCGCCTGAGGTGGCGTCTCGCCATTGGCCGTCGATGTAGATTCCTTGGAGCCTGCCGTAGTCCAGCTCGCTCATGTGCGCTCCTTTGTCGATGCAGGCGCCGGATGGGACAGGTTGGGTCGGCGCCGGGTTGCCTTCAACCTAGCGGACGGCGTCCGGCGCCCGAGGACGACGGTTTGCGGGGTTGACGAAGGACGACTGGGCGGGCTGACAGAGATGCCGCTGGGCGGGCTGAAGACTTGTCCCCGAATGGGTCGTTTTCGGCACATCCGGGGACATTCAGAACGACGCGTCACCCGCGGGCGTGTCAGTTCAGCAGCTCGCCGGAGGTGGCATCGACGTCAGCCTCGACGTCCTGGCCGTCGATGTCGAGCTCGATGTCCCACTTCAGGGTGCCGTCGTCCTCGTCGATCTCCATCTCGTCGAGGCTGCCACCCTTGGCGTCAAGCGCGGTCTGCAGTGCGGTGGCTGCGTCGACGGCGGCCTTCTCGATCGCCTGGATGTCGTCATTGTCGTCGTCATCAGGCTCCTGGCTGATGACGGTCGCGCCATCGAGGCTGACGTAGACCTTGTGGCCCTGCCCGCTTGAAGCGACCTTGATCTCCCACCGCTGGTCGTCATCGTCGTCCAGCTCGACGTCGTAGACCTTGCCGTCGGTCTGCGAAGCGGCGGCCGTGGCGATGGCTGCGAGCGCGGCCTCCCCGCCGGCTGCCCCCGCGTTCGCGGTGGGACTGCCGGTGGCCTCGCCGGTGTCGTCGGCATCGTCGTCCTGTTTGGCGGACGGTGATGCGGACGGGTCGACGGTGAAGGAGCTGTCGTCGGCGACGGTCGTGGTGGCGCTGGCGCCGTCTGTCGAGCCGTCGTCCGAGCTGGCGCAGCCGGTCAGCAGCATGATCGCCGAGGCGCTGAGAGCGCCGATTCCGCGGGTCAGAGTGATAGCCATACCTCCCTGTCTACCTGGGATTTTCCCGTACCGCCAGCGCGACGTGATCGCCCACAAGCTTGCTCGGGGGCGCTCAGGCCCTTGGTCACCGGCGGCGTCGGCGTACGACTCGAAGCAGAGCTCGCCGAGCCGTTCGACACGGTCCGCATAAATGCCAAGAGGCCCGCCGGTCATCCCGGCAAGCCTCTCACTCTTCCTCAATCCACTCGGTGGCACTCTGCTCGGTCCATTGGTTGAGCAAGGACACCGTGGTGGACCTAGCGGGAGGCTCGTCGAAACTCGCCCCGCCGTTGGTTCGGATCGGTTCGGTGCACCAGTCGATTCGGATCCGCGTGCTCAAAGCCAGCCGCGAGGAGCCGCTCCTGCGTAGGCTCCCTCGCGCCGGCAAGGACCTGCTCGACGTGGCACAGAGACAGTACGAGGCTGGCGCCACGTTGCGAGAGCTTGCCAACGAGCTCGGGATCGGTCGGGAGCGACTGGCCTTTCTGCTGCGGGACCGGGGTGTACGGATGCGGCGTGCTACACCGTCGCCGGATGAGGTGCGGGAGATGGCTCGTCGCTATGCTGGTGGTGAGTCGCTCGAACGCGTGGGCAAGCACCTCGGATTCTCACCCAGCACAGTCCACAACCATCTCCGATCTGCCGGCATAGTGCTGCGTGATGCGCACGGACGTGAAAGATAGCGAACCACGTCGATCGCCGAGATCGGACGCCAGGCAACTGTTGCTGCCCGACCAGGCAAGATGGGTCCATGGGACTGGATCGGGTCAGAGATGAGCGGCTGCGGATTCTGTCGTTCTGGTGGATGTTGGAGTTGTTCAGCCCACAGCAGGTGCCGGCCTTGACGCGTCGAGCAACCCGCCCGTCGGATCGTCAGGTGATCGCGTGGCAGGCCGGGGATCCTCTTCCCTGGGAGGTGCTGGCTCCGCCCGAGCCGTTCAACGGGACGCGAAAGGTCTGGCGTCACACCGTGTATCTGGGCGTCTACAAGCTTGAGGCGACGTACGAGGCGTTGGGTCGTGTGTTCGGCGAGGATCCTGATGCCTACGACAAGCGGCCTGAGGGTGAGAGCGCCTGTGCCGGTCTCCTGATCGATCACGACGGTCGTCTCGTCACCGATTCGGCGGTGCTGTCCTCGGCGCTCTGGGCTGCCGGTCGTACACGAGATCCAGGACCGAGCAACCCGCGCTGGATGGACGGGTTCGACGAGACCGCGGGAAGATTCGTCGACTCGATTGACGCATTTGAAGGCGCCCGCCGTGATGCCGATGGCGGAGAGCAACCCCCGCCTTACGACTCGGACTCGCTGAACAAGTTGCTGAAGCTCTCCCATGTCGTTGCCGGAGTCGACAGCTTCGATGACCTCGCGGACGATCGCATGGTCATCGAGAGCGTAGCGGTGTCGGCACGACGAGCCGAGGACGGCACGGACACCGACTTCTTGAACAGCTTCTACCTCCACGACCTCGCGGCCGTACGCGACCATGTCGCACGCGGAGATCTCGGCGCCGGCCTCGCCACATATCTCACCGGCGACCAGACACTGCCTGTGTCCGACCGGATCGATGTCGTCACACACCCGGGCGCGGTCGACGCAGGAACCGGGATCGAGCACCTCCCCAAGGGTCGATGGCCAGCCAACCCGGGCCACTCACTGGCCCTGAGCCAGCAGTTCGCCGTCAACCGAGCGCTGAACGACCTCGGGCACAGCAGTGGTCTAATGGGCGTCAACGGTCCGCCAGGCACCGGCAAGACGACCATGCTGCGCGACATCCTCGCAGGGAACGTCGTCGAGCGAGCCCGACGACTCGCGGCTCTGTCTCGGCCATCGCATGTCTTCACTGAGGTCACCCATCGATGGTCCGATGGCGAAGGCCACGACCGGATCGTTCGCCAGCTCAAACCCGAGCTGACAGGGTTCGAGATGGTCGTCGCCTCGGCGAACAATGCGGCTGTCGAGAACGTCACCACCGAGATCCCCGACGAGAACGCAATCGAGGCGCCGTGGCGTGGCCACATCGACTACTTCGGTGATATCGCGACCGAGATCCTCCAAGACGTGGCCGCCAGCAACTCCACCAGCAACGCGACACCGCCAACAGCCTGGGGTCTCGTCGCCGCCCGACTCGGCAGAAAGAGGAACCGTTCGGCCTTCCACTCAGCGTTCTGGTTCGACGAAAAGGACCCCAAGACCAAGAAGCCTGTCGAGAACGGCGTCCCGAGGATACAGACAAGGCTGACGCAGTGGCGCGACGGCGAGGTCCCCTACACGCCCTGGGCACAAGCACGCGAGGCGTTCCACGCTGCCGAAAAGCGCGTCGACGCACTCATCCGGCAACGCGCTCAGGCCCAAGACCGGCTCCGGCAAGTCCCAGAACTGGCCGAACGTGAACGCGGTCTGGAAGCAGCGATCGAACAGGAACTCCGAGGTCTGAACCGGGCCCAACACGATCTGTCCCAGCATCAGCCGGTTCAGCAGCAGGCAGACGCAGCCCGCACGCAAGCTGCCGCCAGCCACGACCGGCACCTCGCTACTAAGCCCGGCGTGTTGGAGGCGATCTTCTCCTTCGGACGAGCCGTCCGAGCATGGCGCACCCGCCTCGCCGACCTCGCGCGAGCACTGGACAACGCCGAGCAACACTACCGAGACGTATGTGACCGTGGGCAACGGCTCCACGACGCCGTGCGGCATGCCCAAGCACGGCTGTCATCAGCTCAACACGACCTGAACGGCCTCCGAGATCAACGGGCCAGACTTCAGGATCAGTGTGCGCAGGACGAAGAACGGTTCGGTGCGGCTTATCCCGGCCCGGCATGGCAGGGCGACCAGCGAGAGCTACACGCCCCATGGCTCGACAAGGAGCTTGACACCGCCCGGTCGGATCTGTTCGTCGCGGCACTCCAACTACACCAAGACTTCCTCGCCAACACCGCACGAGACATGCTGAACGGGCTGCGCGCCGCCGGTGAGGTCGTCGCTGGGAACTACCCCCGCGACCTCGAGCCCGAGAAGCTCCGGGCTGCCTGGCAACTGTTCTTCCTCGTCGTCCCGTTGATATCCACAACCTTCGCCTCGGCCAGCCGGATGTTCAGCGGCATCGGCTCCGAGGCGATCGGCTGGCTCCTCATCGACGAAGCCGGGCAAGCCTCACCCCAGTACGCCGCCGGCGCGATCTGGCGCGCGCAACGCATCGTCGCAATGGGCGACCCGCTCCAGCTCGAGCCCGTCGTCACACTCCCCGAGAAGGCACAACGCAACATCGCCAGCAACTACGACCTCAGCACGACCTGGATCCCGCCACGCGCCTCCGTCCAGACCCTGGCCGACCGCGTCACGCCGTTCGGGACCCAGCTCGATCAGGGCGAGGACAAAGTCTGGGTCAGCGCGCCACTCCTGGTGCACCGACGCTGCGACAACCCGATGTTCACTCTGTGCAACCAGATCGCCTACAACAACCTCATGGTCAACGGCGTCCACCGTGATCTCGACGACCCCGACGAGCGCTTCGACAGCCCAACCGGACCACTCATCGCCCCCAGCTACTGGGCCGACGAGCCGGCCAACAGCGCAGGCAGCCATCTCCAACCAAGCCAGATCGAGCGGTTCGAGAAGGCCCTCGCCTACTTGAACGACCACGGCATCCCGCCGTCGGAGGTCATCGCCATCTCCCCGTTCCGAGCCGTCGCAGATCGCCTCCGCAGCCTCATCCCGAAATATCAGGGCCTCCAAGCCGGAACCATTCACACAGCGCAAGGACGCGAGGCCGACGTCGTGATCCTCGTCCTCGGCGGTGACCCCAGCAAACCGGGAGCACCCGCCAACTGGGCACGCACCCCGAACCTTGTCAACGTTGCCGCCAGCCGCGCCAAACGCCGCCTCTACGTCATTGGCGATCGCTCCTTTTGGGCGCGCCACAACTACTTCCGAGACCTGTCCAACGCACTCGTTCAATAGCCCGTACAGACGACCTGGGCGTCGATGTTTGCTTCGTCGAAGATCCGTACGGCTATTGCCGCTCAGTCCGATCCGTAGACCTCAAACCCACCCTTGGTCACAGTCTGCACGTATGAGGCGGCACCAGCGATGAGCCGTAGTTGCTCGTCACTCGCTGACCCTATGCTCAGGCCTGGCTGGGCAATGATTGTCGTGAACCGCGGAAACAGCAGCGACGCCTGCTGCCTGATCCGGAAGAGCCTCTCACGATCGTCCTCGCCCACACCACCATCGATGCCCCAGCCGACGTCACCGCATAAACAAAACTGCCCCGCCATCAGGCGGGGCAAGTTTCGATTTTCTCATCTTACGTGGAGCTAAGGGGACTCGAACCCCTGACCCCCTGCATGCCATGCAGGTGCGCTACCAGCTGCGCCATAGCCCCTTGTTGCGAGAGACCACATTACACCCCTCCATCCGATGTTGCACGCGGGGGTGGCCTATCTCGCTTCGTCACCCATGATCCCCGCTTGCGATCGGCCGACCAGCTCTCGTGGATCTGACGCATCTCCTCGTCGCTGGCGATGTCGACCCCTCCCCCACGTTCGGCATCGTCCGACGCAGGCGCGCGAAGCGAGCGGACGACGACCGCCGCGAGCAAGCCGACACCGATGCCGACGACCACGGCGATCACCAACCGCGCCAGCCAGTCGGGCCCGTGCTGCTCGAGCTGCGAGCGGGTGATCACCGGAAGATCGGAGGTGCCCTGCAGCGCCGCGAGCGCTGCAGCGCCACCGAGCAGATAGCGCGCCGAGTCAGAACCCCGCCGAATGGCAAGGATCGCCAGCGCGCACAGCCCCGCGACCGCGAGCGCGGGGACGGCGGCCGCAGCGAGCACGAAGCTCCAGCTGCCCTGATACTCGTCCTGCGGCAGCGGGGTCACGATCGCCTGCCCGAGCGCGGCGACGCCCATCAAGCCGGTGAGTGCGATCAAGGGCATTCGCCGCCACCCCAGGCCCACCACGAAGGCAGCGGCGGACAGACCGCCGAGCACGATCCACCAGGGGGTCGGGTTCGCCGGCACCCAGTACAGCTGCCCGGTCAGGGTCGACTCCGGGTGGTCGCCGTACTTGGCAAAGATCGCCCAGTCGCGGATGATGTGGTGCTCGCTGCCGGGATCGGCCGCCACCTGCGGCGGCGGGTCCTCCGACATCCAGTGGATCCGGTGGTCGTGCCAGCGGTAGACGCCCTCGTCGGAGACCTTCTCCCACACCGGCTCGCCATCACCGAGGTCATTGCGCAACCGCTCCGGGACGGCGTCCCCCGAGCCGTAGAGCGTCTGGTTGAGGTAGCCGGCTTGGCTCTCGGTGTTGACCCACACGCCGTCCTTGCTGACCTTCAGGTACTGGTCGCGGTCTCCCGGCTCCTTGTGCTGATAGCCGTAGATGATCACCGGCGTGTCGGACGTCGAGCGCACCTCGATGCGGTCAGCGGCGTCCACCAGTGTGAAAGTGACCCCGGGTATCTCCGGTGACACGCTGGTGATCTCGCCCCGGTAGCTCGACGGCTCCCGCCCGCCGGCGAAGTGCGCGTACGCCGCGTCGGTGCCGCCGGTGACGACCAGCATCGCCGCCACCGTGATGAACAGGATGCGGGCAACGCGGCGTACGCCGAGGGTCACTTCACGCCGATCGGCAGGTCGTGCCCGATGTCGTCGGCGTTGGTGTTGGCCAGCCACGCCACGTTCGCCTTGTCGCTCGAGCCGTAGTAGATCGCCATCGTCGAGTGCGTCTTGCCGCCGTCCTCGGCTACCGGGACGCCGGTCGCCGTCTGCGCGGCCTCGACGGCGGGCAGGTCGCCAGTGAGCCCGACGAACTTCACCGGCAGCTCGGTGTCGAACTTCGACAGGTACGCCCCGAGCACCTCGGGGGTGTCGGTCGCCGGATCGGTGGTCACGACCACGACCTGCAGCTCCGAGCGGATCTCCTCCGGCGCCTCCTGGATCGCGGCCGACAGCTGCCCCAGGATCAACGGGCACACGTCCGGGCAGTGCGTGTAGCCGAAGTACAGCACCGTCGGGATGCCCTGCGTCTTGGCATGGAAGTCGTAGGGTTGGCCGGTCTGGTCGGTCAGGGTGAACTGCGGACGCTCCCACGCCGGCTGCAGCTCGACCCCCTCGTAGGCGGAGTTGTCCGCGACCTGCGAGACCTCGGCGACTCCCCCACCCGACTCGGACGACGCGACGCATCCGGTGAGCGCCAGCATGAGGCCGGCAGCGAGCAGGGCTATGGATCGACGTCGGTTGCGCATGGGGTCCATTCTCTCTCGGTCGTAGTGGCCGCGCCGGGCCCGGTCTTGGCTCAGGTCGCGGGTGCCGGGGTGGACGGCGCAGGCTCGGTCAGCCCTACGACGGGCGCCTTGATGGTGAGCGTCCCGGCCTTCTCGAAGACCAGCATCAGGTTGACCGTCGAGCCGGGCGCGATCGTCCCGGTGACGCCCTCGAGCATCATGTGGCCACCGCCCGGCTCCAGCGCGATCACCTGCCCCGCCTTCAGGACGACGGTCGGGCTGGGCACCATCGAGCCGGTATCCATCCCGTCCTCTGCCGTGGGCGCCTTCTTGCCGACGTCGTGCATCATCGCCGACGCCGCGACCGGGCTGGACACCGCGATCAGGGTGTCCGGTTGATCGCCGACGTTCTGCATTGTGAAGTACGCCGCCGCGGTGTCGGTGGCCGGCTCGCGCACGTAGGCGCCGTACACCGCGATGTCGCCCTGGCGGACGGCGTCCGCGGGCAGCTCGGGCGGCGGGTCGTCGCCGCGGGTGAGCCCGATGACCAGCGCAGTGGCGCCCAGAATGACGGCGAGCAGCGCGACGACGAGCCGCACGGAGAGCTTCCCGGGGTCCTGGGGGTCAGCCGACATCGATGCTCCCTTCGGCGCTCACGGCCCCGAACCCGGGCTCGGTGAACTTGACCGTGACCGTCCAGCTGCCGGCTGCCGGCAGCTCTACTCCCGAGGCGATGAAGTGCCCCTGGCCGACGTTGCGCGCGTCGACCTCCAGCGGGCCGATCTGCGCCTCGTCGTTGCGCAGGCTCACCTCTGCCTCCTCGATCGGCGCAAGCGCGTTGCTGCGGTCGAACAGGTACACGTGCAGCGTGTTGCTGCCGGTGCGGGCCGGATCCAGGCTCACCTGGGCCATATATCCGTTGTCGAAGGCGATCTGCGCGTCGCGCGCGACGGCGTACACATCCCTCGCCGGCGGGGTGGCGACCAGGACGGCGGCGACGGCGATGGCCGCGGTCCCCGCGATCGCCTCGAACAGCACCGGGCGTCGGGCGGACGACGCCAGCTCGCCCTCACCCCGGACCTCAGCGTCGCCCAGCCCGGACTCGCGGCCGCCCCGGCACTCACCATCGCGAAGCAGGTCGGGGTGCTGACGTCCGCCGATCACGAGCCGGCGGGTGAGCAGGGCTGCGCCGAGCGCCAGCACCAGCAGGGCTGACTTCGCCAGCAGCAGCCGGCCGTACGTCGTCTCCAGCAACGCCCCCCACGCGCCGACCCGCACCCACGCCTGGACGACGCCGGTCAGCACTACGACCCCGACGAACGACGCTGCGACCGGTGAGAACCGACGCGCGATCGCACGCTGCTCGCCCTGACTCAGCGGGCCGCGGCGTCCGAGGACGCACAGCAGCAGGATCGCCAGTCCCCCGATCCAGCCTGCCGCCGCGGCCAGGTGTGCGGTGTCGAGCGGGATGGTCAGCCACGGCTGGTCGTCGGCGACGGCGTGCCCGCTCGCGGCGTGCGTCGCTGCGCAGACGACGACAACACCGGTACCGGCCCACGCCAGGACGCGCTTGTCGCGCTCGGCATTGAACCACTCCCACATCACGACGCCCAGCACGCCGAGCAGCATGAGCCGGACTGCTGCCATGCGACCGACGTCCGTCTCGATGGTGGCCGACATCAGTGCCGGGTCGACGAGCGATCCGATGCCCTGGCCCGCGGCGTACGGCCCCTGCAGCAGCGCCCCGAGGACGGTCGCGCCGAGCGCGGCGTCGAACCCACCCCAGGCCCAGCGGCGCAGCGAGATGCTCGTGCGCAGCACGGGGTCGATCAGGGCCAGCACGAAGACACCGGCCAGCAGCGCCAGACCCGCGTATCCCACCCAGCGCGTGAGCGGGTAGAGGACGCCGATCACCGGATCCTCCGAGGCCTGCCCAATCTGTGTGCCTTGCGAGTCGATCTGCGGCGGCGCGGCGTCGCCGACGGCGAAGGAGATCGCGCCAGAGACGGGATGCGAGTCGGCAGAGACGACTCGCCAGGTCGCCACGTATCCGCCGTCCGGCAGGTCGGCGGGCAGGGCGACGGTGATGCTGCTGCCGTCGACGACCGGGTTGCCGGAGTCAACGCGCTCACCGTCGGCGTCCAGCACCCGGAAGTAGCCGGTAGTGATGGTCACCGGCTCGGTGAACTCGACCGTCACCTGGGCCGGGGCGGCGTCGAGGACGTCCCCGTTGCCTGGTGTGGAGGTCACGAGGGTGGCATGCGCGGACGCCGCCGTGGCAGCGGACACCACCGCAGCCACGGCGACCAGCAGGATCAGCACGGCGCGCTGCAGCGCGCCGGTCGGCGTCCTCACCGAGGCATCAGTCCCTGCCGAACCGGCACGGAATCTCCCCGAGCACCGAACGGCACCCGAGCGCCCCTGGACCTCGGCTGGCGCAGCTGCCAGGCGAGTGCCGCCACGAGCACCAGGCCCGCGACGATCAGGGTGTGCGAGAGCACCCGCTGGCCCGTCACGTCGCCGGAGAGCAGGTCGCGCGCCGACGCGAACGCGAGGACGGCGACCAGGCTCGAGACCATTGGCAGGACGGCGTACGCCACCCGAGGCCGCAGCGCAGCGGTGGCCAGCGCGATCCCGATCGCGAAGTTCCAGGCGCCGGACTCCGCGGCGGCGTGCGGTCCGCTGTGCTCGGTGCCTCCGGCCAGGAACAGGATGCCGGTGACGGCCTGCGCGATGGCGACCGCCATCAGGGCGGCGCGGCTCAGCGAGAGCGCGAGGGAGGGCCGCGGGACGGTGCCGACGATCGCGGTCAGGATCCGCTCGGTCAGGTCGGGCACCTCGTCAGCCGGGCGCATCCGCAGCGGACGGGTCAGACCGGGGACCTCGCGGGCGAACTTCGCGCACCCATCGCATCCCGCAACGTGCAGCGCGGTCTGGACCGGCGGCTGCTCGCCGTCCAGCTCGGCCGACAGCGACTCTCGATAGGTAGCGCAGGTCACGTCGATCTGCGGATTACCCTGGTCGTCGATGGTTCGCACGGCGCCCCCTTCCCTCGGAGGGAAGTAGTCGCCGGGCGGACGCCGATAGTTCCCGACCGAGCGAGGCAACGTGAGTGGCGAGCCGACCACTGAGGAAGTGACTCGGTGGGCGCTGCGCGCCGGCCAGGGCGATATGACGGCGATGGCACTGTTCGTCCGGGCCACCCAGGCCGAGGTCTGGCGAGTGTGCAGCCACCTGGGCAATCGGTGGGCCGCTGACGACCTCACCCAGGAGGTCTTCCTGCGCGCCCACCGCTCGCTGCCGCGCTTCCGCGGCGAGTCCTCGGCGCGCACCTGGCTGCTGACCATCGCCCGCCGGGTCTGCGCCGACCACGTGCGCGAGGAGATGCGGCGTCCGACGCTCACCCCGCTCGATGAGCTGAACGAGCCGGCCGAGCCGGCCGACCACTCGGCGTACGGCGCGCTGCGCGAGCTGCTCGAGCACATCGACGCCGACCGCAAGGAGGCGTTCGTGATGACCCAGCTGCTGGGTCTCAGCTATGCGGAGGCCGCCGAGGTGTGCGGCTGCCCGGTCGGCACGATCCGGTCGCGCGTCGCTCGCGCTCGCGAGGATCTGGCCGTCGCCGTCCGCCGCGCCGACCAGGCCCACGAGGCCTGAGACGGGGCCCAAGAGCCCGGGCTGGAAACTCTGGCAAAAAATCTTCTAGGTCTTGAGGAACCGCTCGTCACGGACGAGCATCAACTGTTATGTAGCGCTTGAAACGCGATTGAAGACGCGAAGAGCTACATCAGAACATCTCAACTGAATCTACATTCATCAATGCATTTCACTTTCAAAGGAGCACGATCATGGAGTACTTCGACGTAGACGGCGACGGCGTCGCTGACTCGGTTGGCTACGACACCAACGGCGACGGCGTTCTGGACACCTACGAGATCGACACCGACGGCGACCAGTGGGCCGACACCACCGTCACCGACTTCAACAACGACGGTGTGCCGGACGGCTACGGCACCGAGGACATCTCGGCGCCGGGCGGCGATTACTACGCGGGCGGCGAGAGCACCCCGGGCGGCGGCACCACCTTCGACTCCGATGGCGACGGCGTCGCCGACCAGGTCGGCTACGACACCAACGGCGACGGCCAGCTGGACACCTACCTGATCGACACCAACGGCGACCAGTGGACCGACACCCAGGTGACCGACTGGGACGGCGACGGCGTCGCGGACGCCGGCTCGGCCACCCCCTACTACAACGAGTACGACACCGGCGCCTCCTCGGGCGGGGCCGACTCGGGCTCCTCGGCATCGGCGTCCACCTCGGCGGCCTCGACCTCGTCGGGCGGCGGCAACTACTACGACTCCGACGGTGACGGCGTCGCCGATCAGATCGGCTACGACACCGACGGCAACGGCGTGGACGACGTCTACCTCATCGACACCGATGGCGACCAGGTCGTCGACACCACGGTCACCGACTACGACGAGGACGGCTGGTCGGACCAGCCGGTCTAGTCAGAACGCATCACCACTCAAACCCACCTGCGGTACGTTTCACCTCGCTATCGAGGCGAGACGTACCGCAGGTGGGTTTTGCGCGTGAGACGGCTCGCGGCCCGCGAGCAGTATCGCAAGTTCGAACGCGCGGTACTCGACGAGCGATCACCCGACCGTTCCTACTGGCTGGCAACGATCCGACACGGCCTAGCAATGAACGAGGCTGGACTGGTGTGGGTCGACGAGACGGTAGCCCTACTCGGCAAGCAAGGCGAGGAGCTGGACACGTGAAGAACCCACCGACTGACATCAACACCGACCAGGCGCCATCGACGCTGACCGCATGGACGCATCGCCATCGCCGGCCACTGGGACTGACCTTCGCGGCAGCAGCGGCCGGCATGACCGGCCTCTGGCTGGTCATGGTGCCCGCGAAGGCCGAGCAGACAAGCGGACTACAGGAGTTCGCCATCCGCTGGGGCCACCCGGCGTGCTGGGCGCTCCTCGCCGCCGTCGGCCTCCTCGTCGCGGCGGGCGCGCCTAAGCGAGTCCGTGATGGAGCCGCCATCGCGGCTGCCATCTGCTATGCAGCCTTTATCGCCGGGATGGTGCTGTGATCCGCGCCGAGGGCCAAATCGCCCATCCGGGCGCGCACGTCAGAGGCGTTGTTCGAGGATGAGGTTCGATCGGGGCGTTCTACCAGCACCTTCAGCCGAAACTGAACGCGACCACGACAATGAAAGGCCCCTGCCGACGAACCGGCAGGGGCCGCGAGGTGGACCTAGCGGGAGGCTTGTCGAAACTTGCCCCCAGCGCTGGCGCGGATGGTCGCGAGCCACAGGGCACTTCGGAGGCGTGCGTGTCCACCAGACCCGCCGAGGCGGAGCCTCCTTCAGCTGTCTCGACCGGATGAGGCTGCTCTTCAGGAGGCGGAAACTGCGTACCTGTCGGAGTCGACGATCAGGCGGGCGCTGCGGACGACGTGAACTCTGATCAATACGTTGCCGTGCCTCGGCCAGGAGTTTGCTAGTCATCCCCGAATGGCGTCCACATGAGCTGCGGTCCGTCATCCTCGGCGCAGGAATATCGCTGTTCGGGGAGGGCGTGCCTGAGACGTCGCTTCGTGTGCGAGGGTCACGCGTCACTGGCGAGGGCCTCGTACGCATCACTTACGAGATCGCTCCCGCATAGAGAAGGGTGACCCAGCACTCGCTGGCGTCTACCGATGGTCGGCGGCTCTAACGAGCATGGCTGCCTGGGTGCGGGTGGATACTCCGAGTTTCTGCATGATGCGCGCCAAGTGCGTCTTCGCAGTGGCTGGGGAGATCACGAGGCGTTGAGCGATCTGCTTGTTGGTGAGGCCTTCGGCGACCAGTTGCAGGACTTCCTGCTCGCGGTCGGTCAGGCCAGGCGCGCCAGCACTGGTTGTTCGTGCTGATGTATGTCTGACTGTCGCCTGTGCGATGACGTGCCGGGTCGCCGATGGGGTGAGATATGCCTGTCCTGCTGCGACCGCGTGCCCGGCGTCGATCATCTGCTGCGGCTCGGCCGTCTTGGCGAGGACCCCCGCCGCTCCGGCATCTAGAGCCGCGGTGATGTTGTCGCCGATCTCGTAGGCGGTGAGGATCAGCACGCGAGTGGCGGGCCTTGCGGGGATCTCGCGGGAGATATCGACGCCGTCGCGGGCAGGGGGCTGGGGATCGAGGACGACCACGTCGGGTTCCAGGCTGTCGATGAGCCGGATCGTGTCATGGCCGGTCGCGGCTTCGCCGAGGATCGCAATGTCCGGATCGGCCGTGAGGATGGCGGTGACGCCTGCCCGCACGGCGGCGTGGTCATCGACGATGACGAGGCTAGGCATGCTGCGTCTCCCGTCCGGCTGTCAGCGGAAGACGGACATGTAGGGCCCAGGTGTCGTCGGAGCGGTCGATGTCGAGGTCACCGCCGCAGAGGCGGACGCGTTCGGCCAGGCCGATCAGGCCGTACCCGGAAGATACCGCTCCGACGTGCGGAGGTGGGTGCTGTCCGTTCGTGATCGTCATACTCATAGCCTCGGCCTCGCGTTGGATATCGATGGTCACATCCCTGCCCGGGGCGTGTTTTTCGGCATTGACCAGTGCCTCGCGGAGGGCGCTGTAGGCGGTGACCGAGACCAGCGGTTGCAGGGAGATCATCGCAGGATCGTCGCCGGTCAGGGCGACGGAAGCGCCGGATTCGCGTGCGCCCGCGATGAGCGAGTCCACCGATGACCAGTTCTGCGGCAGCGCGACGGGTGAGGACGCATCGGTCCGGAGCACGTCGACGAGGGTGCGCATGTCGCCCATCGCATCCAGACTGAGGGCCCGGATGCGCCCGAGGCGCTCGGTCAGTTCCTCGGCTGTGGGCGGTGCCGTGGGGGCCAGGGCGCCAGCTGCCTGGATCGTGATGGCGGACAGGTGCCCGGAGATGGTGTCGTGCAGTTCGCGACTGATCTGCAGTCGCTCGGCAACCAGCGCCTGTCGTTGTTTGGCCGCGGCGGCTTCTGCGATGAGAGCAGCGCGTTCACGTTCCTCCTCGGCGCGGGTCATCGGCGCCCGTACGGTGATGCCCCACCACAGGGTCACCCCGACTGCCAGCAGCAGGATGGTGACCTGCAGCAGCGGAGCGGCGAGGATGTTCGGTAGCAGCAATCCTGCGACGCCGATGGACAGGCAGGCCGCGGCGATCATCGGGAGGAGCCGTCGGGTGTGCTCCGTCGATCGAACGATGACCAGGCTGTAGAGGGCGTCACACTCGATCAGGATCGCGCCGACCGATGTCGTCCCGGTGGCGAGGGCCTCGGCGGTCATCACTGCCAGTCCTGCCACGACGACCACGGTGGGCCACCGATTCCGGAACAGGTGCACGGCGCCGAGGGCGATCGCGGTGGCGATGCCGCCGATCAGGACCCGTGAGCGGGATGCCGCGAACCATTCAATCCCGATGCCGGGCACGAAGCAGAAGCCGATCGCGATCACGACGTACCCGACAGTGATCCACGCCTGGCGCGGCGACGGAATCGGGTCTGTCCCCGCCATGTCATCACCTCGTGAACCGAGCTCGTCCGTGCCTATCCTTCTATCTCAACCCGATGGCGGCTCTCGGGCAAGCACCGATCAGCGTAGCCCGAACGGGTGACGCCGGATTCGGGAAGTGCGGCGATCTGGTCGATGACGGCCCCGGCGCTGGCCCCGCACAGTGGAGGCATGGACTCGTCTGGGAGCTGGATCGTGGGTGCCATCATCGGCGCCGAGATCGCGTTCTGGGTTCTGCTCGTGTTCGGGCTGCTCGCTCGTTACGCACTCAAGCTGAAACGGACCAGCACGGCCCTGCTGCTCAGCGTGCCACTCGCCGATCTGGTGGTGATCATCCTGGTGGGCCGCGATCTCTCCCGCGGTTCCGAGCCCACCTCCGTCCACGGGCTTGCCGCGGTCTACCTGGGCTTCAGCGTCGGATTCGGGCGCTACATCATCAGCCGAGCCGATGCGTGGTTCGCTCATCGATTCGCCGGCGGCCCCAGACCCTCACGTCCTCCACG
This sequence comes from Blastococcus sp. Marseille-P5729, assembly GCF_900292035.1. NCBI lineage: Bacteria > Bacillati > Actinomycetota > Actinomycetes > Geodermatophilales > Geodermatophilaceae > Blastococcus > Blastococcus sp. Marseille-P5729. The sequence goes on from NZ_OMPO01000001.1 coordinate 866,690, forward strand.
GACAGGGCCCGCCAAGGTCCGGCGCGAGTGGCAAGACTGGCTGCGCGTGCTGACGGCCTGGGCCATCGCCGTGCCCGCCTTGCTGATCATGAAGGCGTTCTCCGGCTGGTCGTGGCCCTCGTCGATGGAGGAGTTCTGGACTGACGAGCTGTGGTCCTGGGTGACGCGACTCACCCTCATCAACATCGTTTGGCTGCTCACCGGCCCCGTCTACACCACCATCTTCCAATCACGATACGTCCCTGAAGAACCCGAGACTCGCACCAAGGAGAACGCATGATCACAGCAAACAATCGCATCGGGATCGGCCCCTGGTCATTCGATGCCGGCCCCTTCGCGATCATCCTCCTCGTCATCATCATCGGAATCGTCGTCTACTACATCCGCAAAGACGACTGAGCTGCTCGCCGTGAGGCGGTACCCCCGTGGCGACGAGTCAGATCCTCTGACACGCAGGTCAACCGCGTCTTCACGCCTTCGAGGCGTTCCCAAATCTCACGATGGAGCGCACTCATGCCTCGTTCAATCCACGTTGGCTGACACGAACTCGGCCAGAACCTCCTCACCCACACACACAATCGCCCTCGTCGTCGATCTTGTCCGCCGCACCGACGGTGAGATCCCGGAAATCGGTGCCGGCGACGGCGCACTGACCAAACCCTGGCGCAGCTGGGACTCGACTCACCGCCATCGAGCTCGACGAGGACCGCGCGCCGTTTCGCCCCGGGAGCTGCCCAATGTCGCATTGAAAATTGAAATACGCCGATGCCCTCTCCCGCCAGCTTCACGAGCCGGTGATCGTCGGCAACATCCCCTTCCACCTCACCACCCCGCTCCTGCGGCGACTGCTGAACACCCGCACATGGTCGGGCGCGATCCTCCTCACCCAATGGGAAGTCGCACGAAAACACGCCGCCGTCGGCGGCAGCACCCTGATGACCGCACAATCCGCCCCCTGGTTCAGCTTCCACCTCCACGCACGCCTACCCTCCCGGGGATTCACGCCCCGTCCGAGCGCTTCGTCAGTCGCCTCTTCACGGGACGCGGCGGAGCCGTGGACGGGATCATGCCCCTCGAAGGGGAAGCGCCTGTCGGGCTCTCGGACGGCCTCGCCGGACAGGTCGATGCGGCAGGGTTCAAGCTGTAACTCGTCGAACACGAGGGGTCGATCCACGGCGCGAACGGGCTCATCAATTACACGCCCAAGACGGTATCGGTGCCGGAGAATATGGAGCCCGCCGCGCGGGTGAAAACCCACGTACACGAGCTTGGGCATGTGCTGATGCACGGCCCGGACGAGGCGCGGCGGAAACGGAGAGGTCCAGGCCGAGGCCGAGTCGGTTGCGTTGAATGTGTCCACGTGGGCAGTGCGTGTGGATGGCAACGAGCCGGCCGAGGTCGCCAAGGCCACCGGAGAGCGGGTCCGCAAGACCGCGCTGGGGATCCTTGGCATGCCCGCCGACCTCGGCGATCTCCACAACCGATGCAAACCCACTGAACGCCGCATCCACAACCGCGCCCTGTTCGACCGCATCATCATCGACGAGGACGAGGACATCAGCGCCGTCCCTGCCGAGCCCGCCGCTGAGGTCCTTGCCCGCGTCTACACCGACGCCCTGGAGGAAGTCACCGCAGAAAACGAAACTCGCCCCGCCATCAGGCGGGGCAAGTTTCGTTTTTCTCATCCTACGTGGAGGTGGCGGGAATCGAACCCGCGTCCTATGGCGGTTTGGCAGGGCTTCTCCGGGCGCAGTGCACGTTGTCTCTGCTCGGCCCCAGGATTCATGTGCACAAGATCCTGTGACGGGCCCAGTCACTGTGAGATGTCCCGCGCGACCCCGTGACCGGGTCGGTTGGTGATCCTCCTAGTCGATGCCAGGGTCCGGGCCGGAGGCCTCCCGGTCTGACAGACTCGCTCTACTGCTTAGGCAGCGAGAGCGAAGTCGCGCTGATTGGATTCGGCGCTTATTGGTTTACGACGCATGGTTAACGAGATCATCGTCGCCTTTCTCGGCCCGCTTCACCTGTCGCGACGTCCACAGTCGAGACCATTCACCCCCGTGATGGGGATGACGCTGGTGACAGCGTCAGTTCACCCTATTGAGTTGTCGGTCGTTCATTGTACGTCGGTGCAACCGCCGCACGCGAGCGCTTATTCCGGCGCGGGGTCACGCTCGATCACCCGGCAGGCATCGTCGATGAACGTGGCGAGCCGCTGCGGGTCGCTCAGCACCGTCAGGTGGTTCTTGCCCGGCCAGACAGTCAGTCGTCCCTGCGGCGCGGCCGCCAGGAACTGCTTCTCGTGCAGCCTCATCTGGTCGAAGGTGCCGTTCAGGAACCAGGTCGGACCGCCGTACGCGGCGACGTCCGACAACGAATCGAGAGCGGTGATCTCGCGGACGGCGTCCCCGAACGACGCGGTGGCGAACCCACCCTCCATCACGGCGTCCGACAGCTCGGGCGGGACCATGCGGCGCATCGCTCGCTCAGTCGCTCTGTCGTACCGATCGGGTGCGCGCTGCGCGAGCGCTGCGGCCGCCGAGTAGACGACGCCGGCGCGGGTCCCGGGCTTCGCGGTGCAGCCGATCGCCACGATCCCGGCGATCCGCGGCTGCCCGATGCGAGCACCGGCCGCGAGGGCGAGGTAGCCGCCCATCGACACTCCGGCCAGCAGCGCGCGCCCACCGACCTCAGCGATGGCGCGGTCGACCGCCTCGATACAGCCTTCGACAGTGAAGGGCTCCTCCCGCAAAGCGCCGTGCCCAGGCATGTCCGGAGAGCGTACGTCGCGGCTACGGCCGAGGATCGCCGAGGTGGGCCGCCACATGGCTCCGGAAAGCCGGATTCCGTGCAGCAGGGCGACGGGCAGGCTGTCGGTCACGCCCCTCAACCTACTGGGCGAGTGGTTCGATGCCGTCGGGCAGGGCGTCGCGTAGGACGCCGGCAATGTCGTCGATCAGGTCGCGCTGCACGCTGGAGCGGCGGCGCACCAACGCGATCTCCCGGTAGGGCACGGGTTCGGTGAGGTCGCGCAGCACGATCCGCGGGTTGTCCACCACTGGAGGCATCACCGACAGCCGCGGCATCAGGGTGACACCGACCCCGCCGGCGACCATGTGCCGGAGGGTCTCCAGGCTGGTCGCCTGGAATCCCTTGCGTTCCTGGACACCGGCCATCCGGCACACCTCGAGCGCCTGGTCGCGCAGGCAGTGGCCGTCACTGAGCAGTAGTAGATCACCGTTGACGGCGGCCGTGGTCTGCACCGGGGCGGGCAGGTCCGCCAGCGGGTGCCCGGCCGGCGCGGCGAGCACGAACTGCTCACGAAACAGCGGCTCGACGTGCAGCGACTCGTCGTTGACCGGCATCGCGACGAGGGCTGCGTCCAGTGCGCCCTCGCGCATCTGCCTCAGGAGCACCTCGGTCTTCTCCTCGACCAGGAGCACCTCGAGGTCGGGGTAGGCGCGGTGCAGATCGCCGATGACGTGCGGCAGCAGGTACGGCGCGAGCGTCGGAAATGCCCCGAGCCGCACCGAACCGGAGTGCGGGTGCTTTGCGCTGCGGGCGATGTCGCGGATCTCTGCGGCCTCGCCGAGGATCCGGCGAGCGCGCCGTACGACGCGCTCGCCGACCTCAGTGAACAGCACCTGCCGGGAGCCGCGCTCGACGAGGTCGACGCCGAGCTCGGTCTCCATCTTGCGGATCTGCGTCGACAGCGTCGGCTGGCTGCAGTAGCTCGCTTCGGCGGCGCGTCCGAAGTGCCGGTGCTCGTGCAGAGCCACCAGGTACTCCAGGTCGCGGATGTTCACACCGCAACCCCGATCCCGGCCTCCGCCGGTACGTCGCTGCGGATCAGGTGATCGAACGCGCTCAACGCGGCCGTGGCGCCGGCACCCATGGAGATGACGATCTGCTTGTACGGCGTCGTCGTCGCGTCACCCGCGGCGAAGATGCCGGGGATGTTGGTCGCCCCGCGCTCGTCGATGGCGATCTCCAGCCGCTCGGAGAGCGTGACGCCGGAGTCCTTGAGCCACTCGGTGACCGGTAACAGGCCGATCTGGATGAACACGCCGCTGACGTCGATCTGCTTCGCCTGGCCGGTCAGGCGGTCCTCGTAAGCGAGGCCGGTAACCTCGTCGCCGTCCCCGAGAATCTCGGTGGTGCGGGCGGAGAGGACGACGTCGACGTTCGGCAGCGAATGCAGCTTGCGGACCAGCACGTCGTCCGCGCGCAACTCGTCGAGGAACTCGATCACGGTGACGTGGTCGACGACGCCGGCCAGGTCGATCGCGGCCTCGATGCCGGAGTTGCCGCCGCCGACGACCGCGACCGGCTTGCCCTTGAACAGCGGGCCGTCGCAGTGCGGACAGAAGGTGACGCCCTTGTTGCGGTACTCGTCCTCACCGGGGACGCCGAGGGTGCGCCAGCGGGCTCCGGTGGCGAGGATGACCGACTTGGCGCTCAGGACGCCGCCGCCCTCGAACTCGACCTGGTGCAGGCCGCCGTCGCGGGCCGGGCGCAGCGCGCTCGCGCGGACGTTCTTGACCTGGTCGATGTCGTACTGGCTCATGTGCTCGCCGAGCGCGGCCGCGAGCTGCGGGCCCTCGGTGTGGCCGACGGAGATGAAGTTCTCGATCGACATGGTGTCGAGCACCTGGCCGCCGACCCGCTCGCCGACGATGCCGGTGCGGATTCCCTTGCGGGCGGCGTAGATCGACGCGGCCGCACCAGCCGGGCCGGCGCCGACGACGAGGACGTCGTACGGCTCGCGCTCGTTCAGCGACTCGGCGGTGCGGGCGCCGGCGGACTCGTCCAGCTTGGCGACGAAGTCGGCGATGTCCATGCGGCCGGAGGCGAACTCCTCGCCGTTGAGGTAGACGGTCGGGACGGCGCGGATCTTGCGCTCGTTGACCTCGTCCTGGAACAGCGAGCCCTCGACGGCCACGTGCTTGATGCGGGGGTTGATCACCGACATGGTGTTCAGCGCCTGCACGACGGTCGGGCAGTTCTGGCAGCTCAGCGACATGTAGGTAACGAACTCGTAGTCGCCGTCGAGGTCCTTGACCGCGTCGATCAGCGACTGCTCCTCCTTGATGGTGTGACCGCCGACGTGCAGCAGCGCGAGCACCAGCGAGGTGAACTCGTGCCCGAGCGGGAGCCCGGCGAAGCGGACCGAGATGTCGGTTCCGGTGCGGACGATGGCGAAGGACGGCTTGCGGGCGTCGTCGTCGACGCGGACGTGGGTGACCTTGTCGGAGCAGCCGGCGATCTGGTCGAGCATCTCGGCCATCTCGCGGGACTTCGGCTGAGTGTCGTCGAGGCTGCTGTGCAGCTCGATCGGCTCGCGGACGAGCTCGAGGTACTGGGTCAGCTGGGCGATGAGGTCGGCATCGAGCATGGTGATCTCCAAGGGCGGGCGCAGGGTGTGCGAGTGCTGAGTTCTGCCGTGGGTTGATCAGGGACAAGGAGGATTAACCCGGGGCAACCCACCGCAGATCCGAGGGCGCTGGTGGGGTGGTTCCGGGGCTCTCGTGGAGCCCCGGAACCGGATGGTGCTGAAGTACGGGTCTCTAGATCTTGCCCACGAGGTCGATGCCCGGCTTCAGGGTCGCCGCCGCCTCTTCCTCTTCCCACTTGGCCGGGCAGACCTCGCCCGGGTGGTTGCGCACGTACTGCGCGGCCTTGACCTTGCGGACCAGCTCGGCGGCGTTGCGGCCGACGCCCTCGCAGGTGACCTCCATCGCCTGGATGACGCCGTCCGGGTCGATCAGGAACGTGGCGCGGTCGGCCAAGCCCTGGCCCTCACGCATGTTCTGGAAGTTGTTGGTGATGACGCCGTTCGGATCGCCGAGCATGAAGTAGTCGATCTTCTTGATCTCGGCCGAGGCGTCGTGCCACGCCTTGTGCACGAAGTGGGTGTCGGTCGAGACGGAGTACACCTCGACGCCGATCTTCTGCAGCTCGTCGTAGTAGTCGGCGAGGTCGGCCAGCTCGGTCGGGCAGACGAAGGTGAAGTCGGCCGGGTAGAAGAAGAAGATCGCCCACTTGCCGAGGACGTCCTGCTCGGAGACCTCGACGAAGTCCTTCTCGGTCGCCTTGTAAGCGGTGGTCTTGAAGGGAAGGATCTTGGTGTTGATCAGGGACATGGTGAAGCGAGTCTCCATTCGATTGAGTGACGGAGCGCTCTTGGCGCTATCAACACTCTATATCGAAATGGAGACAATCGAGAGGCGTTGGCTATGTGCCAATGCTCACCCAGCGTCGCCTATCCTCATCAGCCGGGCGCCGTTGGTCCACAGGACCTGACGGAGCCACTCGTCCCCGAAGCCCAGCCGGTCGAGGGCCTCGAGCTGGTGGGCGTACGGGTAGGGAATGTTCGGGAAGTCCGATCCGAGCACGACCTTGTCGCCGAGCTCGGCCAGCCGCCATAGATAGGTATCCGGCAGCCGGGCGAAGCTGTTGGTGAAGTCGGTGCCGGCCATCGTGGTGTCGAGGTGGACGTTCTCGAACTCCTCGGCGAGATCGGCGAACTTGTCGTACTCCCCCATGCCCAGGTGCGCGATGACGAGCGTGAGCCTCGGGTGCTTGTCGAGGACGGCGCGCACCCGCTCGCTGCCGGTGTACTCTCCCGGGACCGGCTTGGAGCCGGCGTGGATGACGACCGGGGCACCGGCGTCCTCAAGCAGCTCCCAGGCCGGCCACAACTGATCGTCGTCCGGCGCGTACTTGCCCACCTGCACGTGCATCTTGAACAACCACGCACCGCGGCCCAGCGCCTGGCGCACGTATCGCTCGACGTCCGGCTCGGGGTAGAGCGTGCCGCAGTGGACGGCGTCCGGCACCCGCTTGGCGAAGTCCGCGCACCAGATGTTCAGCCACTCGGCCATCCCTGGCTTGTGCGGATAGCTCAGCGCCGGGATCGCCTTCATGCCGAAGGACCGGCACAGCTCCAGACGCCGCTCTTCGGAAAACCGATAGTGGATCGGCCAGCGCATGCCGTAGTGCCGATCGGCGCTGTCGAAGTAGTCCCACACCTTGGCGAGCATGCTCTCAGGCAGGAAGTGAACGTGGATGTCCGCCAGCCCGGGGATCTCGAGCCGCTTGAGGTAGTCCGGGATCGCGCCGTCGCTCTTCGGTGGGTTCATGACCCCAACCTATAGGCCGAGCCGCATCCGCCAGCGGACGCCACCACCCGAAAAACCCGATGATCGAGCGCGGCTCACATGCCCTTGTACCTGCGTCCGATTTCGCGGCGGATCTCCTTCTCGGCGTCCCGCTTGGCGATGTCCTGGCGCTTGTCCCATTCCTTCTTGCCCTTGCCCAGACCGATCTCGACCTTGACCTTGCCGTCTTTGAAGTACATCGACAGCGGCACCAGCGACAGGCCGCCCTCGCGGACCTTCTGGGCGATCTTGTCGATCTCCTTGGCGTGCAGCAGCAGCTTGCGGGTACGGCGCGGCATGTGGTTGGTCCACGAGCCCTGGGTGTACTCCGGGATGTGCACGTGGTGCAGGAAGACCTCGCCGTCGGTGACCATGCCGAAGGAGTCGGCGAGGCTCGCCCGGCCAGCGCGCAACGACTTCACCTCGGTGCCCTGCAGGACTATCCCGGCCTCGTAGACGTCCGAGATTGCATAGTCGTGACGCGCCCGCTTGTTGCTGGCGATCAGCTTCTTTCCGCTCTCCTTGGGCATTAGGCCATTCTCCCACGCCTCGTAAAGCGCAATTGCCGCCGCGCCCTGGCGGGGCACAGCGGCAGTCGCGGGTGATTCGGTGGGGTGGCTCAGGTGCGGACGTACAGCCGCAGCGTGAGCCACGCGGTGATAGCAGCCAATATGACGCCGGCACCTGCGATCAGCGGCGAGACCGCCCAGATGTCGGAGGCGTAGACCGGCGGGATGGTGCCGCGTTCGACGATGCTGGCGAAGGCGCCCTCGAACAGCAGCCGCTTGAGCATGAACAGGCCGCCGATCGCCAAACCCGCACCGATCAAGCCGGCCACCATCGCCTCCAGCACGAACGGCACCTGGGTGTACCACCGGGAGGCGCCGACCAGACGCATGATGCCGGTCTCGGTGCGTCGGGTGAACGCGGCGAGCTGGACGGTGTTCGAGATCAGCAGCAGCGCGGCGACCGCGCCCGCGATGGCGATGGCGATGACCGCGCTGCGCAGGCCGTTGAGCACCGAGAACAGCCGGTCGAGAATCTCGCCCTCGTCGCGCACCGAGTCCACGCCGGGATCAAAGGTCGGGACGCCACCGACCTCCGAGGCGGTGAACGCCTCAGCGATCGCCTCGTAGTTCTCCGGGTCGACCAGACCGACCCGGTAGGACTCTGGAATCGCCTCCTTGGGCGTGTTCTTCACCAGATCCGGCTGCGACTCGAACTGCTTCTTGAAGCGCTCGTAGGCCTCGTCCTGGGACTCGTAGGTCACGTCGCGGACGACGTCCTTCGATTTCAGGTCATCGAGCTTGGCCTCGATCGCGCTCTTCTCCTCATCGGTGACCTCATCGGTCAGGAAGATCGAGACCTGGACCTTGTCGTAGTAGATGTCCTTCATCGCGTCGATCTCGCGCTTGATCAGCAGACCGGTACCGAGCAGGCCCAGCGAGATCGCCGTGGTGAGGATCATGGCGATGGTCATCGTCAGGTTTCGACGTAGACCCGTGCCCACCTCGGACAGGATGAACTTCAGACGCATTGGTTCCTCGTGGGTCGGTGGCTACCGTAGTCGCTAGCCAGCGGGAAGAAGCGGGCTTGGTTTAGCGGCCGACGCCGTAGACGCCGCGGCTCTGGTCGCGCATCAACTGGCCGTTGTCCAGCTCGATGACTCGGCGGCGCATCGCGTCGACGATGTTGGAGTCGTGGGTGGCCATCAGGACGGTGGTGCCGGTGCGGTTGATTCGCTCGAGCAGCAGCATAATGTCCTGGCTGGTCTCGGGGTCGAGGTTGCCGGTCGGCTCGTCGGCCAGCAGCACCAGGGGGCGGTTGACGAAGGCGCGCGCGATCGCCACGCGCTGCTGCTCGCCGCCGGAGAGCTCGTGGGGCATCCGGTCGGCCTTGCCCTCCAGGCCGACGAGGTCCAGGACCTCGGGGACGACCTTGCGGATCGTGTTGCGGGGCTTGTTGATCACCTGCAGCGCGAACGCGATGTTCTCGGCGACGGTCTTGTTCTTCAACAGGCGGAAGTCCTGGAAGACGCAGCCCATGGTGCGGCGCAGCTTGGGCACCTGCCAGCGGCTCATCTTGTTCAGGTGCTTGCCGTTGACGTGGACGTCGCCCTTGGAGGGGGTCTCCTCGCGCAGCAGCAGGTTCAGGAAGGTCGACTTGCCCGAGCCCGAGGGGCCGATGAGGAAGACGAACTCACCCTTGTCGATCTGCACGGAGACGTCATCCAGCGCAGCGCGCGTGGACGTCGAGTAGAACTTGCTGACGTTATCGAGGCGAATCACAACCGGATATCCTACAGTTCCGTTATCAATTTGTAGTCAAACGAGCGCGGTTTCACATATCGCCCCAGTTTCACATATCGCCCCACCCGTCCCACCCGCCGAGCAGCTGCGTAGGCCTGGCCCGCCCGTCGTACGCCGTACGCCGTACGTACGATCGTCCCTATGAGCGAGTCCATGAGCGGCACCGAGGCCTACTATCTGCCCGTCGGCGGGGGTTCCTATCAGGCGACCTACGCGACCATGAGCCCGTGGGAGCCGACCGCGCAGCACGGCGGTCCACCGTCGGCGCTGCTGGCCCACGAGATGACCGCGCTGGTCGAGCCGTCGATGCGCCTGGGCCGGCTGGCGGTGGACTTTCTTGGCCCGATTCCGCGTGCCGAGTGCCTGGTGGAGGCACGGATCACCAAGCCCGGACGGCGCGTCTGTCGCGCCGAGGCGAGCCTGTCGGTCGGCGGGAAGGTGGCGGTTGCCGCGAGCGCCTGGTTTCTCGCGACCGGGCCGAGGCCGCCCTCGGAGGGCGTGCACGACTTCGACGTCCCCCCGCTGCCCGACGAGCAGGAGCAGTCCTACTTCCCTGGGTTGCGCGACTGGGGGTACGGCGAGTCGATCGAGTGGCGGTTCGCCAGCGGCGCTTACGACGCGCCGGGGCCGGCACAGGTGTGGTGCCGCCCCCTGGTCCCGCTCGTCGCTGGGCGCGAGATGACCGGCCTGGAGCGCGCCATCGTCGTCGCCGACTCGGCGAACGGGCTGTCGAACGAGCTGCCGCTCGGCGAGTGGCTGTTCATCCCGCCCGCGATGACCTTCACCTCGTTCCGGGCGCCGTCCGGCCCGTGGGTCTACATGGAGGCCGTCACCACCCTTGCCGACGACGGGCTGGGCCTGTCCAACGGGTTGATCGGGGACGCCGACGGGATGTGCGGCGTGGTGAACCAGCCTCTGCTCATCGCGCCGACCTGATCCACCCCACTGCTCGGCCGGTCACGCAGCAGTGACGCCAGTGCGTCCTCGACGAGGTCGAGCGCAGCGAGACGACGGTGTACATCGACCCGCGCCCCACGCTGGACCGCTTTCTGGTTCGGCTCGGGGGTAGGCGGCTCACGTGCGGCGCTGGCAGCCGCCGCACCAGTAGAGATTCCGACCGGCGAGCACCCTGGTGCGGACCCGCGACCCGCACCGCGGACAGGGCTCACCATCGTGCTGATAGACGTAGTTCGGCCGGTCGTACTCCGGCTTGATCCGCCCGGTGGCGATGTCCCGCTCGGCGGCCTCGAGGTCCTCCTCGACCGTGATGATCCGCCCGGTCTGGACGCCGACCGCCATCAGCCGCACGAGGTCGCTCCACATCGCATCGAACGACGTCCGCTTGATCCGCTTGCCTGCGTACGCCGGGCCGACCCGCTGCCGGAACAGCACCTCGCACCGGTAGATGTTGCCGATGCCGGCGATCACGGTCTGGTCCATGAGCAGCTCCGCGATGCTCTTGCCGCTGCGGTGGATCCGCTCCCACGCCGGTACCGGGTCCGCGCCGGGCTGAATGGGATCCGGGCCCTGCCGAGTCACGAGCGCATCGACCTCTTCGGGCGTCACCAGGTCGCACACCATCGGTCCGCGCAGGTCCGCCACGCGATGCTCGTTCAGGAGACGCAGCCGGACGACGCCGTTGACCGGCGGCTCGATCCCAACGACAGGGGCGATCTGGAACTTTCCGATCAGACCGAGATGCACGTGGATGGTCTGCCCGCCGACCTCGACGAACAGCAGCTTGCCATGCGCCCAGGCGCGCTCGAAGAGGCGCCCGTCGACCAGCGCGGCGGACTCCGCGAACCGCCCCTGCGGGCTGGTGACCTGTGGCATGGTGCCGGCGAACGCCTCGTTCAGCTCGCGGGCCAGCCGGTGAAGAGTGTGGCCTTCGGGCACGCTAGTACGACCTGGGCAGGCCGAGCTCGCGCTCGGCGATGTAGTTGAGCACCATCTGGTTGTTGACCGGCGCGATCCGCATCAGCCGGGACTCGAGGAAGAACCGGCCGATGTGGTACTCGCGAGCGAAGCTGTAGCCGCCGAAGGTCTGCATCGCCCGGTCCGCGCACTCGAACGCGGCCTCGCTGGCGAGGTACTTTGCTGCGTTGGCGTAGGTCCCGACCTCGCCGGCGCCCTGGGCTGCGTACTGCTCGGCGCCCTCGTACAGCACGTTGGCGGCGGCGACCAGCTTGAGGAAGGAATCGGCCATGGGGTGGGCGACGGCCTGGTTCTTGCCGATCGGACGGTCGAAGACCATCCGCTCCTTGGCGTACGTCGTCGCGGCGTCCAGCGCCCAGCGGCCCATGCCGAGAGATTCGGAGGCCAGCATCAGCCGTTCGGAGTTCAGGCTGTGCAGCAGGTGGTAGAAGCCGCGGCCCTTCTCCCCCACGATGTCCTCATCGCGCACCGGGTGGTCCTCGAAGAACACCTCGGCGGAGGCGACCGCATTGCGGGCGATCTTCTTGATCGGCTGGATCTTGACGGTGTCGGCCTTCAGGTCGGTGAGGAAGAGGGTGAGCCCGAGCGCCTGGTTCTCCTGGGCATCTGGAGTGTGGGTGCGGGTCAGCACCATGATCTTGTCGCCGCGCAATGCACCGGAGTTCCAGACCTTGCCGCCGTTGATCAGGTAGCGGCCCGGCTCGGTCTCGCGGGCGAAGGTGCGGATCTTGGTGGTCTGGGTTCCGGCGTCCGGCTCGGTGACGCCGAAGGTCACATAGAGCTCGCCGGAGGCGATGGCCGGGAGGACCTCGTTCTTCTGCTGCTCGGTGCCGAAGGCCGTGATGGCGGCCAGGCTCAGCATCGGGATGTGCACCGTCGAGCAGCCGTTCATCGCCGCGCCCGAGTACGCGATCTCCTCGAGGATGGCGCACATGTCTGCGATCTGGCCGCCGTCCCCGCCGTACTCCTCGGGCACCAGCACGCCCATGAACCCGGCCTTGGCGAATGCCTGGAAGAACTCCTCCGGGAACTGGTCGTCGCCGTCGTGCTGCTCCCAGTACTCGAGTGAGAACTTCGAGGTCAACGCGCGCACCGCCTCTCGGAGATCAGCATTGAGCTGCAGATGCGGGAATCGCGCGGTCATCGGAGCACCTCTCGTTGGCCGGTTTCTCGTTCATCGGCCCCCTGAACGTACGCCGGAAGGTCCTCGGGCCGACACCCGCCGCACGGCGAAGGCGCCGTCGAGGTCGGGAACCACTAGCCTCTCGTCACGCGTGCGTGTTCGGCGTGCGCCTTCTCCAGCAGCTCGGTGAGCTCCTGGTCGCGATGCGCCGGCTCGCGCACCTCCGGCGACATCGAGCGCAGGAAGGCCTCGTAAGAGACCATCCGCTGGTAGGTGCGCTCGCGCATCTCGGGATCGGTCTCGTAGTCGAGGTCGAGGTAGTTCCTGGCCAGCCGCCGGGAGTTGTGGATGGCGGTCTGCGCCTTGCCCTTCGGGCTCAGCAGTGAGGCCAGCACCGTGACCAGCAGGACGCCGACGATGACCGTGAGCGACAGCCGCGTCGTGATCTCGACAACCGGAACCGGCTGCCCGTCGTTGATGAACGGCAGGTTGTTCTCGTGCAGTGCGTGCAGGATCAGCTTCACGCCGATGAAGGCGAGGATCACGGCCAGGCCGTACGAGAGGTAGATGAGCCGGTCGAGCAGACCGTCCAGCAAGAAGTAGAGCTGACGCAGGCCCATGAGCGAGAACGCCGTGGCCGTGAAGACGATGAAGACGTTCGTCGTCAGCCCGTAGATCGCCGGGATCGAGTCGAGCGCGAACAGGATGTCGGTGCCGCCGATCGCGATCATCACCAGCAGCATCGGCGTCATGACCTTCTTGCCGTTCTCGACGGTGAACAACTTATCGCCGTCGTAGCGGTCCGAGGTGTGGAAGATCTTGCGGGCGATGCGGATGACGAAGTTGTCGACCTGCTCCTCCTCGTCGGAGCTCTCCTTCTTGAGCATGTTGCCGGCGGTCAGCAGCAGGATCAGGCCGAAGGCATAGAAGGCCCAGGCGAACTGCTCGATGATCGCCTTGCCGAGCAGGATGAACCCGGTGCGGGCGATGAGGGCGAAGACGATGCCGAACAGCAGCACCTTCTGCTGGTCCGCCCGCGGCACCTTGAAGGAGGCCATGATGATGAGGAAGACGAACAGGTTGTCGACCGACAGCGCCTTCTCGGTGATGTAGCCGGCGAAGTACTCCTCGCCCATGTTGCCGCCGCCGAAGATCCACACCGCGACGCCGAACAGCACCGCGATGCCTACGTAGATCGACGACCAGACCGCCGCCTCCCGCAACGTCGGGGTGTGCGCGACCCGCACGTGAAAGACGTAGTCGAAGATCAGCAGCGCCGCGATGAACGCGATCGTGATTCCCCAGACCCACCCGGGCACACCCATTCGATCATTCCTTTCACGCCGGCGGTACGACGAATCGACGTTACGCCCGGTTGGCTCTAGAGCGCCCGGCCCGGGCGCACTCACCAGCAAATGTCACACCATGAACACCCGTTGTTGTGTGACGCTTTCGGGCGACATCGCCCGATAGCGTCACACAACAACGGGTATCGGGCGGGAGGTTAGTCGGCCGAGGCGGTCTCGCGTTCCTTGCGCCACTTGATGCCGGCCTGCAGGAAGCCGTCGATGTCGCCATCGAAGACAGCCTGCGGATTGCCTACCTCGTAGTCGAAGCGCAAGTCCTTGACCATCTGATAGGGGTGGATGACGTACGAGCGCATCTGGTTGCCCCACGAATTGCCGCCGTCGCCCTTGAGCGCGTCGATCTTCGCCTGCTCCTGCTGGCGCTGGCGCTCGAGCAGCTTGGCCTGCAGCACCGCCATGGCGGTGGCGCGATTCTGCAGCTGCGAGCGCTCGTTCTGGCAGGAGACGACGATGCCGGTCGGCTCATGAGTGATGCGGACAGCGGAGTCGGTGGTGTTGACTCCCTGTCCGCCGGGACCAGAGGAGCGGTAGACGTCGACGCGGATCTCGTCGTCCGGGATCTCGACCGCCTCTGACTGCTCGACGACCGGGACGACCTCGACGCCGGCGAAGGAGGTCTGGCGGCGACCCTGGTTGTCGAACGGCGAGATGCGCACCAGCCGGTGGGTGCCCTGCTCGACCGAGAGGGTGCCGTAGGCGAAGGGGGCGTGGACGACGAACGTGGTCGACTTGATGCCGGCCTCCTCGGCGTACGACGTCTCGTAGACGTCGGTCTTGAAGCCGTTGTTCTCCGCCCACCGCAGGTACATGCGCATCAGCATCTCGGCCCAGTCCGCAGCGTCGACCCCCCCGGCCTCGGCCCGGATGGTGATCAGCGCGTCACGCTCGTCGTACTCCCCGGACAGCAGCGTGCGCACCTCGAGCTCGTCGATCTGCTGGCGGACGGCGGACAGCTCGCGGCCGACCTCGGCGGCGGTGTCGGCGTCGTCCTCGGCTTCGGCGAGCTCCTGCAGGACGGAGATGTCGTCGAGGCGCTGACGGATCTCCTCGACGCCTCGCACCTCAGACTGCAGGCGGGAGAGCTTGCTGGTGACCTGCTGGGCCTGGTCGGGATCGTCCCAGAGGTCGGGGCGACCGGCCTCCTTCTCGAGCTCGGTGATCTGAGCGCGCTTGCCGTCCAGGTCGAGCACCGCCTCGATGTTGCTCAGCGTGGCATCGAGTTCGGCGAGGTCGGTGGAGATATCGGCAGACACAATCACCTAGGTTACTGCGCGAACACGCGAGGGGCGTCGCACCGTGTGGTGCGACGCCCCTCGGCGGCGGGACTGCTCGTCAGCGCTTGTCGCCGTCGAACTTGTCCTTGATGTTCCCAATGGCCTCGCTGGCCTTGTCCTTGATGCCCGCCAGGCCTTCCTTGACGTCGCCCTTGGTGCCCTGGGCTGCGCCCTCGCCCTGGAGGCGCTCGTTATCGGTAGCGTCGCCAATGCTCTCCTTGGCTCCGCCGACGACCTGGTCCTTCTTGGCGTCGAACTTGTCACCCATCGACATACGCATTTCCCTTCGTCGAGCTGCCGGCTGATCGGCAGCATCCCTGGTCACCACCCTATTGACCCTCCGGTGAAAAGGGTGATGGCAAGGGCATACCCGGGTTGAATCCAGCACAAACCACACATCTGGGACTCGCCGGGGTCGCGGCTCTACTTCCAGACGACCGGCTCCCCGGGGGGGTCGGCCTTGGGCTCCGCGTAGGGGGTGTCGTCCTCGGCGAACCAGACCGCGACCATCTCCTTGTCGGGGTACATCACGAAGGTGCGGCAGCCCTCGACCGTCGTCCCGGCCTTGACCTCGTCGGGCATCTTGCCCCGCTCGCACTTGTCGAACGCGTTGCTGCCGCCCGCGCCTGTCTTGGGCAATCCGTGGTGCCAGTTGTCCCCCTGATCGACGCCGCTCAGCACCAGCCCCTCGGGGATGCCGGTCTCATTGACGAGGTCCGCGAGGGCCTTGTCATCGATCTCGTCGTAGGTGACCGAGAAGTCCACGAAGTACGCCGTGTACTCGGGCTCGTACTCGTGGTCCTCGATCTCGCTGATCTTCGCGAGGTCCTCGGCGGTGCCCTTCTCGGGCTCCTCGACGGTGATGGTGACGGTGTACTTTCCACCGCCGACTGTCTCGCGTTCGATGGTGGCGGATTCGCCGTAGGAGAGCTCGGTTCCGGGAGCGGTCGTGCCGCCGGCTTCATCAGAGCCTTTGCTGGTCTCGCCGGAATCGCTGCCACAGGCGGTGAGCCCGAGGACGACGGCCGAGCCGAGTGCGAGTGCGGCGAGGCGCGTGCGGGCCTGCCTCCGATAGATGGATGTGGCCATGTTGTGCTTCTTTCTGGAGCGCGGTTGGCCGGATGCGGTCGGTGCTGCCGGCCATGAAGATAAGCGATGGACGCCGGCGGCAACACCGTCGTTCCGGCAAGTCGTCGCATCGTGTGACCCGCAGCGGCGCCTCAACCCTCGAGCGGCGCTCGGCTTGAAGCAGTGACGGTCTGCGAGATACCGCCAGGCGAGATCACCGCCTCGAATGGCACGTGCGCCGTCTTCGTGCATTGGACGACGACCCGGTCATCGTCGACGGCCACGGCCAGCCCGATATCGGCAGCCTCGCTGCCCCACGCCTGAGCCGCGTACGCCGTCGCCGCGGACTGCGCTGCGGCAGGGTCGAAGGGCAGGCCCTCACCGAGGGTGGTCCCGCCCCGCTCGAACCCGTTCGCGGCGGCGGCCGCCACACCGTCGCAGGCCGACTGCAGCGAGCGCAGCTGCAGGAACGCGGACGAGGCAACGACTCCCCCGGTGAGCATCAGTCCCGCCAGGATGAAGAAGCCGATCATCAGCGGAATCGTCGATCCCCGCTCGCCTGCCCGCTGGCGACAGTCCTGTCCACCATCGCGCTGCAGGCCGCCCATCACGCTCACCGGAATGAGTCCATCGCAACGACGTACTTGCCGGTTGCCGTGTTGGCGTCCAGCAGGCCGGCCATCAGCGGGAGCCGAATGGGAATCTGCACGCACACCGCGAACGTCTCGCCACTGAGCAGCCCGACGGAGTAGGTGTTCGTCGACGACGAGCAATCCGAGTGAGCGGGCGCCGTCCAGACCTGGAGGTCGTCGGCGGAGACGTTCTGGCTCGCCGCGGCGAGCTCAGCGGCATAGGTGGCTCGCGTGACAGCCTGCGCCGGCGAGTCCGCGGTGGCGATCGCCCGGCCAGCCTGACGAGCGGCGTCGGTGGCCGCGAGCACGGTGCGCTGCACAGAGCTGAACGCCAACACCCCATAGGTGAGCGGAACGAAGATCACGACCGCCAGCAGCACGAACTCGACGATGCCGGAGCCACGCTCGTCACGCAGCCGGACCAGTCGACGAGGCCGTGTCACTGCCCCTCCTCGATCACCCGTGCGGTGGCGTCGATCGGCAGCAGCGGACCCAGCGCGCTCACGATGGAGGGGACCGAGCCCGAGCATTCGACAACGACCAGCACCAGTCCGTCGGCCCCCACCTCCTCGGTCGCCGTGCAGCTCACGCCATCCAGGACGCCGTCCGACAGGGCATCGGAGATCAGCTCGGCGGCGCGCGGTCCTCCCGCCGTCGTGTCGACGTTCGCGTTGGCGGCGAACCGTGCACCGGCAAGAGCGCTGCTGGAGATGACGCTGCGTTGGTAGAGGTAGATGCCGACCTGCAGGACGACGAAGAAGAGCGCCGACAGCAGCACCGCGACCATGCTGAACTCGACGATCGCCGAACCGCGCTCGCCCTCGCGGCCGTGGTTACTGGCCGGTGACCGAGTTGAGGGCATTCTGAATGGCCTCGACGATCGCCTCTCGGAACGGGATCAGGATGGCGATGACAAGTGCCGCCGTCATCACGACCACCATGACCCAGCCGGGAACATCGCCACGGTCACGCCGGCCGTTCAGTGGACGGACGAGCAACGCCGTCAGGCGGAGCATCAGCCACATTGCCTTACTCATGTAGCCCCCTCTGGTGGTATGGCAAGTCGATTGTCATTGAGACAGCTGGATGATGGAAAGCAGCCCAGGGAACAGCGCAAAGACGACGGTCGTGGGCAGCAGCAGGAAGACGACAGGCACCATCATGGTGATCTCGTTCCGTGCCCCGCGCTCGAGCAGGTGACGTTTGCTCTGTTCGCGCACATCGGCCGCCTGCGCGCGCAACACCTCGGCCAGGGGCGTACCACGCTCGAGAGCGATCACCAGGCCGTCGATGAATCTGGACAGCGGCTCGAGGTTGCTCGCCCGCGCCATCTGCTCGAGCGCCTCGGTGAGCGGGGTACCGCTCCGGGTGTGGGCGAGCGCGGTCTGCAGCGCTCGACCCAACTCGCCGCCGACGAGGCGGGAGACGCGCTCCAGGGCTCCCTGCGGGCTCTCACCCGCGGTGACCACGAGCGCCAGGAGCTCGGCCACGACAGGAAACTCGGCGATGATCCGCTCATTGCGCTTGCGTACCTGAACCGTGAGCCACCAGTCGCGCCCCAGGACTCCGCCGACCCCGCCGGCAGCCGCAAGCAGCAGGATCGACGCGATCTGTAACCGGCCGCTCGCGAGCGTGACCAGCGCACCGAGCCCAGTGCCGACCGCGACCCCTATCGCTCCCCAGGTGACCTGCTCGAAGCGGATGTCCTCGACGGTTCGTCCGTCTCCCAGGGCATCGAGCCGGCGACGTACGGAGGCAGCGCCGCCGACCCATCTGTCGATGACTGCGCTCAGCGATCGCGCGCTCGGAGTGATGAAACGGAGCATGCCGCTGTCGTGCCGCGACGGCTCGGGGACGCCGAGCAGACTCGAGGGGCGCGGCTGCTCACGCACGAATGGCGAGATCCGATCGGCGAGCGTGACGCGCCGGGCCGGCGGCGAGCCGAAGACCATCACCAGCAGACCAAGACCGGCAACGAGCCCGAGGAGGGCTCCGGTCACCCCGAGGCTCATCGCAGCACCCGCCGTTCCTCTGGCAGAGCGCCTAACCGCAGCATCAAGCGATACGCTCCTATACAGACGATCGCGCCGGCTACGAGGACAACGAGGCCAAGGGGCGTGTCGTACGCCGCGAGAGTCGGCGACTGGGTACCTAACAGCAGTAGGACTAGCCACGGGGCGGCAACAGCGAGCCGGGCGCCGTTGACCGCGGTCTGCTTGCGGCTCTCGATCTCACCTCGGATTCGAGACTCCTCGCGAATGAAGCGGCCGAGCGTCCTGAGGACGGTGCCCAGCTCGTTGCCGCCAACCTCCCGGGTGACGCGCATCGTCTCGCAGACCCGGTCACCGATCGGATCTGCGAGCCGCTCCTTGAGTGCATCGAGACAGTCGGTGAAGCGGCCCGACGTACGGTAGTCAGCATCGAACTGAGCGAAGGGCTCGCGGAGCGCCTCCGGGCCACGAACAGACAGGGCGCCGAGCGCCTCGGGTATCGACATCCCGGCACGGACGGCGCTCGTGAGGTGGTCGATGGCCTCTGGCCACACCTCGCGGAGATCGCGTTGACGCCGAGCATGCAGCCGACGCACCCACCACGTGGGCGCCAGGAATCCAAAGATGCCGAACAGAGAGGCGATCACGACCGAGGTCGTGCTGAGCAGCACGACCAGCGCCACGATGACCGCGAGGGACAGTTGAGCGATCCAGAGCTGTGCGCTCGAGACTGAACGAAGCCCGGCCTCGGCCAGCAGCAGCTGACGACGGGAGGTGCCTCGGTGGGTCCGCGACGGAGGGTCGGTCGTGAAGGACGAGTAGATCAGCAACAGCCCGACGCCCAACGTCAACCCGAGCAGCGCGCCGGTCATGATCGGCCACCGGCCGGGTCCAGCAACCGGGGCAGGTCGATCCCCGCGCGCTCATAGCGATCCGGATGCGGAGGGAAGCCTTGTCCTCGAACGAGCTGGCCGCGCTGCGTGTGGAAGACATCAGTCATCTCAACGATGGAGCCTTCCGTGCGGCCTGAGAGGGCAACGATCTCGGACACTCGTCGCCGTCCACCGGTCTCGAGACGCGTATGGACGATGAGGTCGACGGCGCTGGCGACGGTCGGGACGACGAACGCCGCGGAAATGTTCTCGCCCGCCAGTAGCGGCAACGTGCACAGCTTCTGCACCGCTTCCCGCGCGGAGTTGGCGTGGATCGAGCATGCACCGGGCAGGCCGCTGTTGAGCGCGATCAGCATGTCCAGCGCCTCCGCCTGGCGGACCTCACCCACGATGATCCGTGAAGGGCGCATCCGGAGCGATTCCTTGATCAGCCGACGCAGCGAGATCGCGCCTTGTCCCTCTAGGTTCTCTTGGCGGGTCTGCATGGAGACCACGTCCGGCAGCGGCACGCGGAGCTCGAAGACCTCCTCGACGGTGACCACCCGTTCCTTCGGAGGTATGGCCGCGGCAAGGCAGTTCAGCAAGGTGGTTTTGCCACTCTGCGTGCCACCGGCCACGATCACGTTGAGCCCGGCCATCATCGACGCGTCGAGGAACGCCGCCGCATGCGGTGTCAGGGTTCCCAGCGCAACCAGCTCGTTCAGGCGTTGCGCCTTCACGATGAACTTCCGGATGTTGACAGCCATGTGCCGTCTCGTGACGTCAGGGATGACGACGTGCAGCCGGGAGCCATCAGGCATGAGCGCATCCACGAACGGCGTGCTGAGGTCGAGCCGGCGTCCGGAGGTACGCAGCATCCGCTCGACCAGATCGGCGAGCTCGGATGCCGTCAGAATGATCGTCGTCAGCTCGCTCACCCCGCGCCGGGCGACGAATACCCGGTCCGGCGCGTTGACCCAGATCTCCTCGATCTCTGGATCGTCGAGCAGCGGTTGTAGTGGGCCGAAGCCGGCGACCGTGCTGAGCAGCGATGCCGCGAGCGACTGGGCATCAGGGATCGGCGGTAGGGATGAGGTCAGCGCGCGGTCCCCGTAGTCATTGATGACCTCGTCGATGAGATGACGGACCGCAGTGGCGTCCGCCAGTGGGTCGATTCCACGGCGACGGATCAGCTCGCGGACTTCGGAGTCGACGACCTCCTGAGCTGACTGAGCCACCAGGCACTCCCCGTGTGCGTAGCGTTTACCGGTCGCTAGGAATATAACCAGGCAGCCCGCCATTTCCCAGTTGTCCACAGACGCGCTCTATTTGGTCGACCGCACCAGATCGTCGGCATGGATCGTCGTGGCCTGCTCGGCTTCCTTCGGCGCATGCGTGCCTACGACCTGTGGATGCTCCCGGTGACCGCAACCGCCCTGCTCGTCCTGCTCTCGCCACTCACCGCCGCCGTCCTCGGCGCATTGGTCGTCGGCGAGTTGTACGTCGGGGTGTGTCCCTCCTCGCGCCAGCGGGCGGTCAACCGGGCCGCGACGTGCGCCCCGGCAAGCACTCCGTAGGCACCGTCGTACTTGCCCGCCGTGGGCTGCGAGTCGAGGTGCGAGCCGACCATCACGTACGGCGCACGGGGCCGCAGCTCGAAACGCCCGAGCTGATTGCCTACCTCGTCGTACTCGACCACCGCCCCGTACTTCTCCAGCAGGCCGGCCATCCAGGCTCGCTGCTCGCCGTCCGCCTCGCTCGCTGCCTGATGCTCGACACCGCCGTTGCCGGTGGCTCCGAACGCGCTCAGCGTCGCAAAGTCGGCGAGGAACTGCGCATCATCGGGCTGGGTCATCTCTCGCTGCCTCGTTCGCGGTCTCCTCGCAGTATGCCCGCAGCGAACTGCGGTCAACCGGGGTTGACACCGAATCCAACGTCAACCATAGTTGACATCATGAGAACCGCAGTCGACACCAGCACTCCCGACCCGGCGGTCGGGCTGCGGTCCGTGGTCGAGATGCGCAAGCTCGCCGACCGGCTCGAGCTCAAGCACGTCACCGGGGCCCGCCGGGCGGGGTGGTCGTGGGAGCAGATCGGCGACGCGCTCGGCGTCAGCAAGCAAGCGGTGCACAAGAAGTACGGGAGGATCCTGTGATCACCAGGTCGACCGGCGTCCTCCGCGACGTCCTGACGACGGCCACCACCGAGTGCCGCCTGCGCGGCGATGCATTGCTCGGCAACGAGCACCTGCTGCTCGCGCTGCTTCACGACCCCACCCTCGCACCTCTGTGGGGCGAACGGACCGCCGACGAGGGACGTCGAGTGCTGTCGGCAATCGACGCGGAGGCACTCCGGTCGGTCGGGGTGGAGCCGGTCGACCTGCCGGTCGCGGCGGTCCCGGGAATCGAGCGACACCTGGATCTCAGCCACGGCGCCAAAAGCACTCTGGAGACCGCGCAGCGAACCGCCAAGGCCCGCCGCTCGCGAAAGATGGAGGCGCGCGACATCCTGCAGGCGCTGCTACTGGTCGGCGGTCCGGACGTCGTCCGCGAGCTGATCGAGCGGCTCGGCATCGATCCGACCAAGCTGCTCAACGAGCTGACCGCCTGAGCGTGACTCCGACGGCTGGATCAGCGATGCGCCGTGCAGTACGACGATCGTTCCTGACAGGTACCGCACACGACCTCGAGCGCCTTGCAGTCGTCTCGGGCGCAGTCCAGGAACTCCTTGGTCGCCGCACCGCACACCGCGCACTCGCCGATCACCTTCGTATGGTCGGAGTAGTCGACGGTCATCCGCTTGTCGAAGACGAACAGCGAGCCGTCCCACAGACCGTCGTCACCGTACTCCTCGGCGTACCGGACGATGCCACCGTCGATCTGGTAGACCTCCTCGAACCCTCGGTTCTTCATGAGCACCGAGAGCACCTCGCAGCGGATGCCGCCCGTGCAGTAGGAGATCACCGGTCGCTGCTTGAGATCGTCGTACTTGCCCGAGTCGAGCTCACGGATGAAGTCGCGAGTCGTCGTCACGTCGGGGACGACGGCGCCTCGGAACCGACCGACGGAGGCCTCGATAGCGTTGCGGCCGTCGAAGAAGACCACATCGTCACCGCGATCCGCGACGAGCTCGTGCACCTGCTCAGGGCTCAGGTGCGTGCCGCCGCCGATCACACCGTCCTTGTCGACCTTGACCTCGTCCGGGACGCCGAAGGTGACGATCTCATCGCGGACCCTCACCGACAGCCTCGGAAAGTCCTCGCCGGTGCCGTCACTCCACTTGAAGTCGATCTGCTTGAAGGCGGCGTACTCCTTGGTGCGGCGCACATAGCGCTTCACGTCGGCCATCGCGCCGCCGACGGTGCCGTTGATGCCGTCCTTGGAGATGAGGATGCGGCCGGTCAGGTCATATCGTTCGCACAGCTCGCGCTGCCACAGCCGGATCGACTCGGGATCGGCGAGCGGCGTGAAGAGGTAAAACAGGACGATCTTCGGCATGACCACACGACCGTCGCTGGTGCGACTGGGCTGCATCCATCCAGCCTAACGAGGCCTGTTACTCGGTCAGGTACCGCAGGTAGCGCTGCGGATCGGCCATGAAGCGGCGGTAGTCACCTACCACGGCGAGCTTCTCCCACGTCGTCTCGTGGAAGCCGTCGGCATCCAGCTCGATGAGCTTCGCACCCGGGAAGCTCGCCAGGATCGGGGAATGCGTCGCCAGGACGACCTGGGTGCCGTCGCGCTCGGACATGGCGATCAGCTTTCCCAGCAGAACGAGCTGCGCGGAGAAGGCCAACCCCGCCTCTGGCTCGTCCATCACGAACAGCCCGTCGCCGCGGAAACGGCTGGTGTCGAGGATTCGCAGGAACGACTCGCCGTGGCTCATCAGGTGGAAGACCGGATCGGTACTGCCTTCCCGGTTGTGCTCGAGATAGGTGAACAGGCCGTGCATCGTCTCCGCGCGGACGAAGTAGCCCCACTTGGTGGCTCCCGGACCCCGCACGATGCGCAACCATTCGTGCAGCGGCGACTCGCTGTCGAAGGTGCGGTGCGCGGCGCCGGTCGACCCGCCCTCGGCGTTCATCCCGTAGACCATCGCCAGCGCCTCGACGATGGTCGATTTGCCGGTGCCGTTGGCGCCGACGAGCACGGTGGCGTGCCCGAGCTCCATTCCGTCACTGAGTAACTGACGGACGGCGGGGATCGTCGCCGGCCACCGGCGGAGGTCGACCTCCGCCTTGCGCTCGGGTGCCAGCTGGCGCACCGGCAGCGGCTTCGCCCAGTCGTTCGCCATGAGGCCAGCCTAGAAAAGCCCCCTGACACGACGGCGTCAGGGAACGCGGGCGGTCCACTCCGGGTTGCTGAACTTCTCCTCGGCAAGGCGTCGTGCGCGGGCGAGCTCGTCGTCCGTCAGCTGTCCGTCGACGGTGTCGTAACGCTCGCGAAAGTGGTCCTTCAACGCCTCGATGACCTGCTCTCGCGGCATTCCGGTCTGGCTGCGCAACGGATCGACTCGCTTCTTCGCCGACTTCGTGCCCTTGTCGCTGAGCTTCTCACGGCCGATGCGCAGCACCCGCAGCATCAGGTCGGCGTCCACGTCGTACGACATCGTCACGTGGTGCAGCACTCCCCCATTGGCGAGCCGCTTCTGTGCGGCCCCGCCGATCTTGCCCAGCGGGGAGGTGATGTCGTTCAGCGGCTGGTAGTGGGCGTCGATGCCGATGCTGCGCAGCCCGCCGAGCACCCAGTCGTCAAGGAAGGAGTAGGACTGCTCGAAGCTCAGACCCTCGACCAACGACGAGGGCACGTACAGCGAGTAGGTGACCACATTGCCCGGCTCGACGAACATCGCACCTCCGCCGGAGATCCGGCGTACGACGCTCACATCGGCCGCGTCCGCTTCGTCGGCGTCGACCTCGTTGCGCAACGACTGGAACGAGCCGATGATGATCGCACGACTGGACCACTCCCAGAAGCGCAAGGTCGGCGGACGTCGTCCGGCCCCCACTTCAGCGGTGAGGACCTCGTCGAGCGCCAGATGCATCGCGGGAGACATGGGCGCAGGGTGGACCACCGCGAAGGTGTGGTCGGCCCAGCCGGTCGCGAACCCGAGCGCCCGGCGGACCGCGATCGCCACCGCGGACGTCGTGAACCCGACGAGATGGGCGCCCTTCACCGCGGCATCGAGATGGCGGGTCATCGTCTCGACGGTTGCCGTCTCGGGAAGCCCGACCAGCGCGTTGTTCAGTCGCGGCAAGGCCTCGTCTGGCTCCAAGAAGAAGTCACCGTTGATGTGCATCTCGGTGATCGCGCCGTTCCGGACGGCAACATCAGCCGCGACGAGCTTGCCGCCGGCTACCTTGTACTCACCACGTCGTAGGTCGGTCATGCGGTCTAGGCTATGGCCGATCCATGACCGCGGCACGGGCAACCGTCGCCGCCTCCGGCTCGTCGATCACGACGTCCTTCTCGCCCAGCTTGACCAGGACGACGCCGACGAGGATCAGGACGCCTCCGAGTAGCTGGATGGCACCCGGAAGCTCGCCGAGCAGCAGCCAGGCGAAGACCATCGCTGCAACGACCTCCGACAGCGCGACGAAGGAGGCCAGCCGGGATCCGAGCCGCCGTCCAGCCGCAATCCCCGTGGTGTAGGCGATCGCAGCAGTGACCACACCCAGCAGCAGCACCGGGACCCACCAGTCCACCAAGCTCCCGCCGTAGATAGCGTCACTGGTCGAGGCGCGCATCGGAACGATCCCGATGACACCGGCGACGGCGAGCGCGATGGCCCCGACGGCCAGTCCGGACCCGGCGAGCGTGATGGGCGGCAGGCCGTCCGCGGGATGTGCCGAGAGCACGAAGTAGGTCGCGGCGCCGATCATCGCACCGAGCGCCCACAACAGGCCGACTCCATCCACCCGCGCCGCGCCGGCGAGGTCCAGCACGAGAACGAGCCCGGCGCCGGCGATCACGCCGCCGATCACAGTGCGCCTGGAGGGACGATGCCCGTGCCGCAGCCACATCCACACGACGACCGCCACCGGCGCCGTGTACTCGATCAGCAGCGCGACCGCGACCGACATTCGCTCCACGGCGAGAAAGTAGGTCAGCTGGCAACCGGCGACCGCGATCATCCCGTACGCGGCGATCATGCCCGCGTTGCTGCGCAGCAGCCACCACCGGCCGCGTAACGCGACGGCAGCGGGGATGGCGAGCACCGCAGCCGCGATCGAGATGCGTGCAAGGACGGCGGCGCCCGACGTCCACCCTGTTTCGAGTAGCCCACGCGCCAGCGAGCCCGACGCCCCGAACGAGCCGGCGGACAGGAGCGCGAACAACAGCCCCGCTGTCATCACGCTCCGTCGAGCGTCATTACCTACGAGCCTCATGGCCGATGACGCTACGACCCGACCTTGTAAGGTGTCAACATGGTTTTCGCAGATGACACCGAGGTCATGCTGCGCAGCGCTGTGGCGCTGGTGAACTCGGCGGTCGAGCCCGACACCCTCACGAGCACCGAGTCGCTCGAGGGGTTCTTCACCGACCTCGGATACACCGGACGACGCGATGGCTCCCAGCGCGAGCTCGAACAGATCCGAGCGTTGCGCCCACGGCTTCGAGCCTTGCTGCTCGCCGGTCGCGACGAGGCCGCAGAGCTCGCCAATGAGATCCTCCGCGAGTACGGGCGCGAGCCGCAGCTGGTGCGCCACGATGACCAGGATTGGCACCTGCACGCATGGCGCTCAGACCAGCCCTTCTTCGAGCGCGTTGCCGCCGAGACCGCGATGGGGATGATCGACCTCATCCGCACCGACGAGCTGTCACGGCTCGCCGTCTGCGCGGACGAGGAGTGCGAGGGAATCGTGCTGGACCTCACCCGCAACCGCTCACGCCGCTTCTGCTCCACCCAGTGCAGCAACAGGGCAGCCGTGGGCGCCTACCGCGCTCGCCAGGCAAAGACGAGCCAGTAGCCCCCTCCTTCTCCCGTAACGAATCCCGTCCACCCCTTGACGTACTACTCGAACGTGTGTACGATTGAAGCATGATCCGAGGAGGTGGCCCCGTGGACAACGAACACACCGGCGACCTCCCCACGCCCCCACCCCCAGTGGTCATCACTTCGACTCCTTCGTCGCTCAGTACAAGCGACCGGAGTGAGGCGAGCGAGGAACGAGCGACGCCGAGCGCAGCGGAGATGCCCGCAGGTGTCTATGGAGTCTCCGCGGCGGACTCCGACTGGGTGACCGCGGCAGCCGGGTCGCCGGCCGATGCCGAGCGGTTGTGGCTGGCCAGTGATTTGGCCCGCGAGCTGGACGCCGATCTGGATGAAGCCTTCGAGCATCTGCAGCGCGGGTTCGAGAAGTTGCTGGCGATCGGTGAGGCCGGCGAGCTGGGCGCCCTGGGCCCGGACCGGCTGATCACCATGGCGCAGCGCCTGGAGGCCCACCGCACCCGCCTGATCATGATCGACTCACACGTCGTGGAGGCCGCGACCGAGGACCAGCTGCACACGCACGTGTGCGTCTCCTCGATCCCGCTCGCCCTCGCCCAGACCCTGCACATCAGCAAGGGCGAGGCGAACGCCCGCGTGAAGCGCGCCGAGCAGTTGTTGCCGCAGAACGGGTTCAGCAGCGGCATCACCCCGCCGCGCCTCCCGCTGCTCGCGGACGCGGTCCGCGATGGGCAGGGTGTCTCGACCGACCAGGTCGATGTGATCAACAAAGCGATGAAACGCGTCCACGACAACGGCGACCTCGACAACGAGAAGCGCGAGCTCGCTGAACAACTACTGGTGCGGCACGCGGCCGGTCTGACGCACGCCGAGCTGCAGACCACTGCGGCGGCCGTCGAGCAGGCAGTGAATCCGGACGGCGCGGTGCCGAGTGAGCATGTCGCGCAGGCGCGCCGCGGCGTCACCATCGGACCGCTCGGCCGGGACGGCACCCACAAGCTCACCGGATTCCTCACGCGGGAGCTGAAAGCCCTATTCGACGCCGCCATCGGACCCCTCGCCGCACCCCGACCCGCCGACGACCAGGCCGGGGCGGATGACCGCACCGCGGCGCAACGCACCCACGACGCACTCCACGACGCCTGCCAGCGCCTCCTCGACCTCGCCGGCGTCCCCGCCACCGGCGGGACCGCCGCCACCGTGCACATCACCATCGACCTCGACCAGCTCATCGAGTCCCTCGCCCGGCTGCAGGACGACCACGCCGGACGCAGTGCCCAACGGGCCGCCGGACACGTTGCCGGCGGTGATGGTCTGACGATCACCGAGCTGATGCGCCTCGCCCGCGACGCCGTCCTGATCCCTGTCTGGATCAGCAACACCCGCGGCATCGTGGCCTACGGCCGGGAGCGGCGCACCGCATCACCATCCCAGACCCACGCACTCATCGCCCGCGACGGCGGTTGCTCGTTCCCCGGGTGCGAAGCACCGCCGGACTGGTGCCAACGGCACCACGTGGTGCCGTGGTGGGCCGGCGGACAGACCGACCTCGACAACCTCACCCTCGTGTGCGGATACCACCACCGGGAGTTCGACAAACGCGGCTGGGCCGTCGACATCGTGAACGGGATACCGGTTTGGACCCCGCCAGCATGGATCGACCGTGAGCAGCAACCGCAGATCAACGCCCGCATCAAGATCCCCTGCCAAGACGAGATCCAAGACCTCGCCGACGCAATCAGACGTGCCGAGCGCGACCGCGCCGAACGAGAACGGGACCGCGGCGGCGGGAGCCCGCCCACAGACCATGACCTCACCGGCCTCATCGACCCGGCCGAGGACATCGACGAGCTCGTCCAGCTCATCGCCGCATCAGTACCCGACGAGCAACGCGACGCCTTCTACCGCGACGCCGCCGACCTCATCGGCAGCTACCTCGACGCAGCCGCCGGGCGCGAACAGCCAGCACCGGCATTCACCGGATAATCAGCGACGCGTAGCGATCCCGGGATGAGTCCACACGCCGCTACCGCCATCTCCGCTCCGCTCGGCCTCGGTCGTTCCTCCCTCGCCTCACTCCGATCGATGACCACCGGGGTCGACGACCACCAGAAGGACCTGCTGCGAGTACTCCTCCGCCTCCGGTTGCTTGTACTGAGCGACGGCGACGCTTGGGTTGAGCGAGCGCCAGCGAGTCGAAACCAGGAGCCGGAGTCGGGGTGATGACCACCGGGAAGCGACCGCCGGGTAAGGGCTAGGGCTGAGCAGCCTGCGGTCGGTCGGGCAGGGACTCCGGGTGACGGGACAGACGCTGCTTGGCGGTGTGCATTCCGCTACCTACCGGTCGCGCGCCGAGAGCCTTGCCAAGGCCGAAGGCCGGCATGTTCACGTACACCACTTCGCGATTGGCCGCGGGCACCACGTAGGTCTCATGCCAGATGCCGACCGTGCCATCGTCTCCGACGCTACGAACGAAACGACGCCACGGCTCCAGGTGCGGCGCGTCCGCATCAGCGGCGAACCGCTGTAGGTGCTCCGGGGAATCCCAGTACGACAACAGCATCGTCGTCCGGCCGAACCACTGGTTGAAGCCGAGCAGTCCCGAGGCCTTGTCCCGAGAGAGATGCCTCAGCATCGGCGACATCGCCTTGGCAACCGGAAGCCACTTACGCACCTTCCACGGCTGGTTGACCCTCATCCCAATCAGGAACACCGTCACGTCACGGTCGGAGTCAACCGTGTGCCTGCCAGCCAGAATTCCCATCGCGCTGCTCCCCCTCGTAGCGATAACACTGTTATGAAACATCGTTATGCTAGCCTCGTCAAGTGCCGCGCCCACGGAAGTACGACGAGTCCACCAGGGATCTGCTCATCGAGCAGGCCGCGGCGGTAATCGCGCAGGCGGGCACCGAAGCGGTCGCACTGCGCCCCTTGGCACGGGCCTGCGGATGCACGACCACGACCATCTACACCCTCTTCGGTGGACGCGATCACCTGATTGAGGCAGTCACCTCCTCAGTCACGGAGAGCTTCACCGCATCCCAGCAGGGGGTGCCCCGGACCTCCGACCCGCTGAGCGATCTACGAGCGCTCGGGCTCGCGTATCGCGCCTGGGCCCTGGAGCATCCCGCGTTCTACGCAGTGATGTTCGGCGACCGCAAGCAGACCAGTGATCAACGTCCTGCCTTCGGTCAACCGGGTGCCGCCATCGAGCCCCTCATCGACGCGGTGCAGCGCTCCCTGAGTCTCTTCCCTACGTCGGCCGGGACGACCGAGCAGATCAGCACCTCGATCTGGGCGGGCGTGCACGGCTGGACGACGCTCGAGCTGGCCGGGATGACCCCGCAAGGTCCCCGCCGATCCGTCGCCGCCTACTACGCGCACCTGGACTCCATCGTGCGGGCCTGGTTCCCGCACTCCTGAGACAATGACGAGGGGCCCGCCGAAGCGGGCCCCTCGCGTGAATGGTGTAGCTAGCCGGACTAGGACTTCGCAGTCGCGCCCATGACCGCCTTGACCTCGAGGAAGTCGGCGAACGCGTGCTCGCCCCACTCGCGGCCGTTGCCGGACTGCTTGTAGCCACCGAACGGCGCGTTCGGGTCCGGCGCGGCGTTGTTGACGGCGATCTGGCCGGCGCGCAGGCGCGAGGCAATCTTCATGGCCTGCTCGTGGTCGGCACCGGCGACGTATCCGGCCAGACCGTACGGGGTGTCATTGCCCATCTCGACGGCGTGATCGACGTCGTCGTAGCCGATGACGGTGAGCACCGGGCCGAAGATCTCCTCGCGGGCGATCGTCATGTCGTTCGAGGCGTTGGTGAACACGGTCGGCTTGACGAAGTAGCCCTTGTCCATGCCCTCCGGCTTGCCGTCGCCACCCGCGGCCACGGTCGCGCCCTCTTCGATGCCCTTCTTGATCAGGTCCTGGATCTTCCCGAACTGCGTCTCCGAGACGACCGGCCCCATCTTGGCGCCCGAGTCCGGCGCGCCGGGCTGGAACTTCTCGGTGACCTGCTTGGCGATCTCCTCGACCTCACCCATGCGTGCCTTCGGCACGAACATGCGGGTGGGGGCGTTGCAGGACTGGCCGGTGTTCTGCATGACGGCGCCGATGCCCGCAGCGACGTTCTTGGAGAACATGTCGTCGTCCAGGATGATGTTCGGGCTCTTACCGCCGAGCTCCTGCTGCACGCGCTTGACGGTCGGCGCCGCATTCTTGGCGACCTCGATGCCGGCGCGAGTGGAGCCGGTGAACGACACCATGTCGACGTCCGGATGGCTGGACATCGCCGTGCCGACGGTCGGGCCGTCCCCGTTCACGAGGTTGAAGACACCCTTGGGGACGCCGGCGGCATCCATGATCTCCGCGAAGATGTACGCCGAGAACGGTGCGACCTCGGACGGCTTGAGCACCATCGTGCAGCCGGTCGCGAGCGCCGGTGCCACCTTGCAGGTGATCTGGTTCAGCGGCCAGTTCCACGGGGTGATCATCGCGCAGACGCCGATCGGCTCCTTGACGATGCGGGTGGTGCCCTTGTCCTCCTCGAACTCGTAGTTCTTCAGAACCTCAAGCGCGGTGCTCAGATGCGCCACGCCCATCGCGGCCTGCGCCTTCTGAGCCAGGAACTCAGGCGCGCCCATCTCCTCGGAGACGGCGGCAGCGAGATCGTCGTAACGCTTCTTGTATTCCTCGATGACGCGCTCGATGACCTTGGCGCGCTCCTCGGGCGTGGTCTGCCCCCAGGTCTTGAAGGCCTCCTTCGCGGCTGCGACGGCCTTGTCGACATCTGCCTCGCTGCCGAGCGAGATCGCCCCGGCGACCTCCTCGGTCGACGGGTTGATGACGTCGAGCGACTTCGGCTGGGCCGGATCGACCCACTCGCCGTTGATGTAGAACTTGTCGTACTGACGCATGTTTCGTTTCCCCTTGATCTCGTGGGAGCGCGGGCAGGACTCCCCGCGTAGTAGCAACGACTCTATAGAAAATCGCCTGACATTTATGTCAAATCGTCGTCCTCTACTCACCCTAGACGCACAGCGGCATACACGCATCCACGAGCCGGTCTTCGCAGGTCACCCGATGAAAGAAGTCCTCATGTAGCCGTGCACTCCCTCGCCGATGACCGCAGAACGGACCAGCCGGGAGCCCACCCGCGTCCGCGAACGACGTCGCAACTCGACCTAGTGGCGTCCGTCGTCCACGGCGGTCACCGAGGCGGCGTACTGCCGCGGCGACATGCCGACGGTCGCCTTGAAGTCTCGTGACAGGTGCGCCTGGTCCGCATAGCCGAGGTTGGCGGCCAGCTCGCTCCACGACCGGGGCTGTCCGGACCGGGCAGCGTCGGCCGCCTCAATCAGCCGGTAGCGGCGGATCATCCACAGCGGCGAGACGCCCGCGTGCTCGCGGAACAACCGCTGCATGGTGCGGGCGCCCAAGCCGGTAGCCCGGCTGAGCTGCGCCACGTTTCGGATCGACCTATCCCGTTCGATGAGCGAGCCCAGCGCAGCGGCCTCCCGGGCGCCCCGTAGCCGCTGCGGATCGGCCCGCTCCAGCACGTCGGCGAGCGCGTCGGCGAGCACGGCGACCTGCGAACCCGTCTCCCCCGCCGCGGTCATCTCGCTGGCGAGGTGCGCGCCATCGACGTCGATGACGTCGCCGAGCGGCACGATCCGGTCGGTGAGCTCGGTCGCGTCCGTGTGGAGAAAGGCCCCGAGAGCACCCGGCTCGAGCTTCGCCGCAACATTCCAGCCGGTACCGCGAAGCCGCCTGCGATCGATGCTCGTCACCACACCCACTGCGGTGGCCCCGATGGAGTCGTCGTCCAACCCGCGGCTGCTTCGTGGCCCGACACTCAGGTTCGCGCTCGGATGGGAGAGCACCGGCTGCACGAACTCCGCGCCGTCCGGCATGGACCACCGCACCGCCCAGAACCACTGCACGATTCCGCCCAGCGCGTCGGTCGGCTCCAGCCGCACGAAGTCGGCGTGTTCGCGCATCCGGCCTGGATTCAGGATCCCGCGGCTGTCGCGGGTGATCTGGTCCGATGCGCGATCGCCCGGCGCGGGGTGGCCCGATGCGGGGTAGTCCGGTACGGACGACGACATACCCACACGGTAGCGCGCGGCTGTCGCGTTTCTTCAAGATCGGCACTTCGCCCGGCGCGATCCTGAATGCATGAAACCCCAGCAGACCCTCGACCAACTCATCCCCGTCCTCGACGACCTCGCCGCGGTAGCGGACGGCGTCCGCGAGGACCAGCGCTCCGCACCGACGCCCTGCGCCGAGTTCGACGTCGCGGCCCTCACCGGCCACATCACCGGCTGGCTGGAGAGTTTCGCCGCCGGCTTTGCCAGCACCGACGGGCAGTGCCCGTCCAGCGACGTGAGCGACGTCCGAGTCGCGACCGACGAGGCCGGGCCCAGGATCCGGTCCGCGGCGAAGACCCTGGCGGACGCCGTCCGCGGCGGCGCGGCCACGCGACCGTTGTCCATCGGCGACTCCGGCATGCCCGGCGACATGGCCCTGTCGATGATCCTCGGCGAGTACCTCGTGCACGGCTGGGATCTGGCCACCGCGACCGGTCAGCGGTGGACGCCGGACGAGGGCGCTGCGGAGTCGGCGCGCGAGTTCCTGACCACGATGGTCACGCCCGACTCCCGCGGCGAGGGCGGCTGGTTCGGGCCCGAGGTCGACGTGCCGCAGGACGCCGGCGCGCTGGACCGCTTGGTCGGGTTCGCCGGCCGCGACCCCGGGTGGAGCGGGTCCTAGCCCCGCCGCGCGACGCATCGTGCCGAGACTCCCGCGCGGGGAGCCCCGGCACAGCGTGCTGCAGGAAGGATCAGCGGCTAGCTCTAGTTCTTGTAGTCGCGCATCAGGCCACGGCTGATGATCTGCTTCTGGATCTCCGAGGTCCCCTCGCCGATCAGCAGGAAGGGCGCCTCACGCATAAGCCGCTCGATCTCTGCCTCCTTGGAGTACCCGTAGCCGCCGTGGATCTTGAACGACTCGGTGGTCACCCGCGCGGCAGCCTCCGAGGCGAACATCTTGGCCATGCCGGCCTCGATGTCGTTGCGGGTGCCGGCGTCCTTCAGCCGCGCCGCGTTGGTCATCATCAGGTGCGCCGCCTCGACGTCCGTGGCCATCTCGGCGAGCTTGAAGGCGATTGCCTGGTGGTCGATGATCGGCTTGCCCCAGGTCTCGCGCTCCTGCGCGTACTTGATCGCCAGCTCGAAGGCGCGGATCGCAACACCGCAGCCGCGCGCGGCGACATTGACTCGGCCGACCTCGATGCCGTCCATCATCTTGTAGAAGCCCTGGCCGACGCCCTCCTCACCGCCGAGGACTGCGGACGACGGCACCTTGTGGCCATCGAGCACCATCTCGGTGGTCTCGACGCCCTTGTAGCCCATCTTGTCGATCTTGCCGGGGATGGTCAGCCCGCCGGTGGTCCGGAAACCCGGCTCCTTCTCCAGCAGGAAGGTGGTCATGTTCTTGTAGACCGAGTCAGCACCGGTGTCGGTCTTGACGAGGGTGGCCACGACCGAGGAGTAGGCACCGTTGGTCAGCCACATCTTCTGGCCGTTGATGGTCCACTCGTCGCCGTCCTGCACGGCCCTGGTGGTGATGGCCGAGACGTCCGAGCCACAGCCGGGCTCGGACATCGAGAAGGCGCCGCGGACGTCGCCGGTGGCCATCTTCGGAAGGAAGTACTCCTTCTGCTCATCGGTGCCGTGCTGCTTGATCAGGTAGGCGACGATGAAGTGGGTGTTGATGATGCCGGAGATGCTCATCCAGCCGCGGGCGAGCTCCTCGACGCACAGCACATAGGTGAGCAGCGACTCGCCGAGACCGCCGTACTCCTCGGGGATCATCAGGCCGAACAGGCCCATCTCCTTCATGCCGTCGAGAATCTTCTCGGGGTACTCGTCGGCATGCTCGAGCGCCTGGGCGTTCGGGATGATCTCCTTGTCGACGAACTGCCGGACGGTGCCGAGGATCTCCTTCTGGATATCCGTCAAGCCTGGGGTCTGGGCCAAGCGAGCCATGCGCTGCCTCCGTGGATATGAGCGTTTCGAACCAGATTCGGTTGCCAATGAAGTTACCTGGCGGACGGCGTCCGCCACGGCACTGGGTCGCGTGAGAACCTGCACATCATCAGAACCCGCGCGTCACGCCGTCTCGACGACCTTGCCGGGGTTGAGGACGCCGTGGGGATCGAGGGCGGCCTTCACCGCGCGTTGCATCGCGATCACCTCGGGCCCGGCCTCCTTGGCCAGTCCCCGCATCTTCAGCAGGCCGACGCCGTGCTCCCCAGTGACGGTCCCACCCAGCTCGATAGCGGCGTCGATGATGTCGTCGAAGGCCGCCAGCGCGGCCTGCTGGAGCTCCTCGCTGGCGTCCGCGGGCAGCGGCATGCAGGGGTGCAGGTTGCCGTCGCCGGCGTGAGCGACGGTGGCGATGTAGACGCCGCGGCCCGCGGCGATCTCCTCCAGACGCCGGATCATCTCCGGCACCTTCGCCTTCGGTACGCACACGTCCTCGGTGATGACCGGACCGCGCCGCTCGAGCGCGAAGTAGGCCAGCCGGCGGGCCGCGAACAACGCATCCACCTCTTCCTGGTCGGACGCGATCGCGGTGAAGCCTGCGCCCGCCGCGTCGAAGACCTCCTGCAGCGCGCGGGCCTCTCGCTCTCCCGACTCACCGGGCAGGTCGGTGTTCGCCAGCAGCATGTAGTTGCCCTCGCTGGAGACGCCGAGGTTCTTCCATTCATCGACAACCTTCAATGTGAAGCTGTCGAGCAGTTCCAGCACGGACGGGATGATCCCGGCCCGCGCCACACCCGCGATCGCATCGCCGGCCTGCGCCAGGGTGTCGAAGTGAGCGGCCACAGTGATCTCCGGGAGCCGGGCCGGCAGCAGTCGCACCGTCACCTCAGTGACGATGCCGAGAGTGCCCTCCGAGCCGACCATGAGCGCGGTCAGGTCGTATCCCGCGACGCCCTTGGCGGTACGGCGTCCGACCCGGACGATCTCACCGCGGCCGTTGACCAGCTCCAGCCCCAGCACGTACTCGCGGGTGACGCCGTACTTCACGCAGCACAGCCCGCCGGCGTTCGTCGCGACATTGCCGCCGATCGTGGACCAGGCCGAGCTCGCCGGATCGGGCGGGTACCACAGGCCGTGCTCGGCCACCGCGTCGCGCAGGTCGTTGTTGATCACCCCGGGCTGGACGACGGCGGTGCGCTCCACCGGGTCGATCGCGACGACCTCGTTCATCGCCTCCAGAGACAGCACGACACACCCGTCGAGGGCGTTCGCACCACCGGACAGCCCGGTACCGGCGCCACGCGCGACCACGGGTGTGCCGCTCTCGATGCACGCCTGGACGACGTCCTGCACGTCCCGGGTCGATCGGGCCCGCACCAGGCAGGCCGGGACGCCGGCGCGCGCCCAGGCAGCGCGGTCCACGGCGTACGACGCGAGCAGGTCGGCATCGGTGACGATGATGTCGTCGGGCAGACGCTCGCGCAGCAACGGCAGGATCGACATCGCACCTGTCTATTGCGTTGTGGGCTGCGCGGTCAAGTCGGTGGCGTACGGCGTGATCAGCACCGCTCGGCGAGGATGCTCAGCGAGCGGACCCGCGGCGCGAGCACCAGCGGCATTCCCGAGCGGCGCAGCCAGTCCTCCTGCCGCTGGCGTACCAGCCGGCGGATTCTGCGCCGGGGCGCTCATGCCGTGGCGACGGCCAGGAACGCCTCGGTCACGGAGTCGATCATCTCGTCGGGCACCTCGTCGCTGCTGCTCTGCATCACGACGTACTCGACGGACGTGCCGGCCGACATCGCCAGCACCGTCACATAGCGCGAGCCCTGCTGCTTGTACTCGCCGTTGCTGCCCTGCTCGGTCGAGTCGCTGTCGCCGGCACGCTGTAGCGGGATCTCGATCTGCCGCGCCTGGAAGTGCGTGCCGTCGGGCATGTCGGGCTCGTGCTCGGGCACGCTGATTTTGGCCGACTCGCCGTACATGGCCTGCTCACGGCCCGCCGATACGCCCAGGTCGTCCAGCTCGTCGAGGCAGGTGTCGAAGCGCGGACTGGCGAAGGCGGTCACATAACGCTCGGCGTCCGAGGCGGAGCCCATCACCATCGCGAGCGAACGGGCGTAGCGGTAGGAGGACACGCTGTCGCCGTCCTCAGAGACCTCCGTCGCATCCGTGTCGACGTACTGCGCCGATGGCTTCGAGCTGCTCACCTCGGTCTCCGGCTCAAGGCCCAGACAGAGGATCATGCCCGACGGGTAGGACGACGACTCGTCGTCCGCACCGGTCGGCACCTCGCCGATCACCTCCGTCAGCAGTCCCATGTCCTCAGTGGCCTGCCAGCTGCCGGGCCCGTAGTCGCTGGAGCCGACGATCAGCTCGCCGGCGTCCGTGGGGTTGGTCGGCTTGCGGGAGTCGGTCAGCTGGGTGACGCCCCAGATCGCGAGGCCCGCCACGACGGCCACCGCGGCCAGGACGGCCACCCAGCGTAGCGGCGAGCGCGCCGGCTTGTTCGCATTGTCCCGCCCGATGACGGCGGTGGAGCCCGGGGGCGACGCGCCCCCGACGACCCGGGTGCGCTCCCCCTCGCGCACGCGGTCCTCCAGCGGCAGGGCCCCGGTGAGCGGCGGCAGCGGTGACTGCGGCGCCGGGCTACCGGCGATGATCATCGGAGTGTGCGGCAGGCCCAGCGAGGCCTGCACCTCCTGCAGTCGGCGACCCAGCTCGGCCGCGCTCATGTGCCGGCGCCCGGCGGTCTTATCCATCGCACGCTCGAGCTCAGCGGCCAGCTGGTGCGGGACGCCGAGTTGCCGCAGGTCCGGCGGCGCGTCCTGCACGACCCGCAGCAGCGTCGCGGCGATGTTCTCGTCCGAATCGCGGCTGAACGGTCCGTGCCCCAGCAGGGCCGCCATCAGCGTGGTCGCCAGCGAGTAGACGTCGGAGCGGATGGTCGCGCGCTCGCCGGTGAGCACCTCGGGAGCGGCGTAACCGGGAGTGGCCACGACGTCGCCGGTCTTCGTGAGATTCACATCGCCGAAGCGGGCCTGACCGAAGTCGGCCAGCCGCGGGACGTCGTAGGAGTCGAACAGGATGTTGCCGGGCTTGATGTCACGGTGCAGCAGCCCGGCATCGTGGGCGGTCTGCAACGCCCCACACATCCGAATCCCGAGGTCGAGCACCGCCGGCGGGCTCATCGGGCCGCCGGACTCGACGCGGTCGGCCAGCGAGCCGTTCTCGCACAGCAGCATCACGAGGTACGGGCGTCCCTCCGGGGTGGTGTCGGCCGTGTAGACCGGCACGATGTTGGGATGCCCCGAGACCAGGCCCAGCGCCTGCCCCTCACGGGCGAACCGGTCGGCGGAGACGTCGTCCAGGCGAGCGCCGAGCACCTTCACCGCCACGACCCGGCTCAGCTGGCGCTGCGTGGCCCGATAGACGACTCCGTTGCCGCCTTGCCCGATCGGAACAAGATCGGTCAGTCCGGGGATGTCGGGCGCGCGCTGCATAGGAGCCATTCTGCCTTGTCTATAGTCTTGCACCGTGATCACTGCCTCCCGCGTGTACCTGACCCGGCTCGCGGGGCTGACCGTCCGCGATCCGGACGGAGACATCGTGGGCAAGGTCCGCGACGTCGTCCTCACGCTACGCAGCGACGACTCCCCGGCGCGCGTCATCGGCCTGGTCGTGGAGATCACCCGCGGCCGGCAGTCCTTCGTCCCCATCAGCCATCTCGTGGCCGCCGACCACGCCTCCATCCGGCTGTCCACCGGCACGGTCAGCATGCGAAAGTTCGAGCTGCGTCCGCACGAGGTCTTGGCGATCGCCCAGCTCCTGGACCGTCAGGTCACTATCAAGGAGGACGGCGTCCACGTCACCTTGGTGGACGTCGCGATGGAGCAGACCCGCACCCGGGACTGGCTGGTGCAGAAGGTCGCCGTCCGCGAGCGAGCGCATCGGCTCAGCCGCGGGCACGTCCGTCAGCTGGACTGGGACGAGGTCTCCGGCATCGCCGTCGAACGTCCCCAGCAGGAGACCGCGTCGCTGCTCGAGGAGTTCGAGGACCAGCGCGCCGCCGACGTCGCCGCCCGCATCCGCGACCTGCCCGACCAGCGTCGTCAGGAGATCGCCGAGGCGCTGGATGACGACCGGCTCGCAGACGTCCTCGAGGAGTTGCCGGAGGGCGACCAGCGCGAGATTCTCGCCCAGCTCGACGACGACCGCGCGGCCGACGTCCTCTCGGAGATGGACCCGGACGACGCCGCCGACCTACTTGGGGACCTACCCGCCGGCGAGCGCGAGCGGCTCCTGGGCCTGATGGAGCCCGACGAGGCCGCGCCGGTCCGGCAGCTGCTGTCGTACGGCGAGCACACCGCCGGCGGCGTCATGACCTCGCAGCCGGTGATCCTGCCGCCGGACACGACGATCGCCGAGGCGCTGGCACACGTGCGCCGCGAGGAGTTCAGCCCCGCGCTGGCCTCGCAGGTCTACGTGACCCGTCCGCCGTCCATCACGCCGACCGGGCACTTCCTCGGGGTCGTACACATCCAGCGGCTGCTGCGCGAGCCGCCGTTCGAGCAGGTCGGCTCGATCCTCGACGACGACCTCGATCCGTTGAGCCCCGACACCGACCTCAACGAGATCACCCGCTACTTCGCGACCTACAACCTGGTGGCCGCCCCGGTCGTGGACGACGCGGGACGGCTGGTCGGAGCGGTGACCGTCGACGACCTGCTCGATCACCTGCTGCCCGAGGACTGGCGGGAACACGATGGCTGAGCGCAACCGGCGATTGAGCGACCTTTCCAGCCCCGGCGGTACGTCGAGCGGAGTCCCCCGGCTGCGGGTGGACGCCGAGACGGTCGGCGAATGGTCGGAGAGCATCGCGCGCTTTTTCGGCACGACTCGCTATCTGATCATCCAGACCGTCGTGGTGATCGTATGGATCTTCATCAATGTCATCTCGGTGACGCTGCGCTGGGATCCCTACCCGTTCATCCTGCTCAACCTGGCCTTCTCGACCCAGGCGGCGTACGCCGCGCCGCTGATCCTGCTCGCGCAGAACCGGCAGGACTCCCGCGACAAGATCTCGCTGGAGGAGGACCGCTCCCGCGCGGTCGCCGCGAAGGCCGACACCGAGTTCGTGGCGCGCGAGCTGGCCTCGCTGCGGCTGGCGATCGGCGAGCTGGCGACTCGTGACTTCGTGCGCTCGGAGCTGCAGCGGATCCTCGCCGAGACAGAGGACGACACGAAGACCGAGGGCAAGAAGCGCCCGAAGAAATCCGGCAAGGGCAAGGCTGCCGAGGACAAGGGCACGCCGACCGAGGAGTAGGCCGCCTCGGCTCGGGTCAGAGGCGGCGCGGCGCCAGCCGCGGCATCAGGCGCTTCTCGATCACCCCGAGCAGCGCGGCCATCGGCGCAACGCCGGCGCTGGCGATCGCCGCCTTGCGCGACATCAGCCCGCGCTCGTGCATCGCGCCACCGATCTTCGACATCACCATCAGCAGGGCCGGGACCGGTCTGCCGATCATCGTGACCTCGCGGATCCGCTGACCGTCGAGCCGCAGCAGCTGGCACTCCTCGAAGCGCCGCCCGCCGATCGTGCCGCGCAGGAACAGCGCCCAGGTGTCGCCCGATCCGGTGACCGTGTGGACGTCGATGCCGGGGAACAGGCTGAAGGCGCTCGCGTAGACCGCGCTCACCGAGCGACGTCCCTCGAAGCGGAAGGCATCGGTGATCGGCGAGATGAGCACGACGTCGTCAGTGAACAGCTCGCCGAGCGCGTCGGCGTCCATCCGCTCGTCGGCCTCGATGAAGCGCTCGATGGTGGGGTGCAGGTCAGGCGTCATGACACCATCATGAACGAGATTCACGCAAATGACCAGCGTTCACAAGAAGTCCGCACCGCCAGTCCGGCGCGGCGCTCGTGCGGCGTACCATGAGGTGTTCCGTCCCCGACCTGAGGTGCTCATGTCTACCGTCGATCGCAGCGCAGTCGATGCCGCTCTCGCCACCGTCAACGACCCGGAGATCCGCCGGCCGATCACCGAGATCGGCATGGTCAAGGACGTCGCCATCTCGGACTCCGGCCAGGTGGACGTCGGCATCTACCTCACGGTGGCGGGCTGCCCGATGCGCGATCGCATCACCAGCGACGTGACCAACGCCGTCTCGACGGTGCCCGGCGTGAGCGGTGTGCGGGTCGAGATGGACGTGATGAACGACGAGCAGCGCGCCGAGCTGCGCAAGCAGCTGCGCGGCGGCCAGCCGGAGGCCGTGATCCCGTTCGCCCAGCCCGGGTCCTTGACCCGCGTGTATGCCGTGGCCTCCGGCAAGGGCGGCGTGGGCAAGTCCAGCGTCACGGTGAACCTCGCCGTCGCGATGGCGCAGCAGGGGCTGCGCGTCGGCGTCGTGGACGCCGACATCTACGGGCACTCGGTTCCCCGCATGATCGGCGTGACCACCCAGCCGACGCAGGTCGACAACATGATCATGCCGCCGCAGGCCAACGGCGTCTCGGTGATCTCCGTCGGCATGTTCACCCCCGGAAACGCTCCCGTCGTCTGGCGCGGCCCGATGCTGCACCGGGCGCTGCAGCAGTTCCTCGCCGACGTCTACTGGGGCGATCTCGACGTCCTGCTGCTGGACCTCCCGCCGGGCACCGGCGACGTGGCGATCTCGATCGCCCAGCTGCTGCCCAACAGCGAGCTGATCATCGTCACCACGCCGCAGATCGCCGCGCGTGAGGTGGCCGAGCGCGCCGGCGCGATCGCGAACCAGACGCATCAGCAGATCGTCGGCGTCATCGAGAACATGTCGGCCTTCCCGTGCCCGCACTGCGGCGACCCGATCGAGCTGTTCGGGTCCGGCGGCGGGCAGGCGGTCGCCGACTCGCTCACCCAGTCGACCGGGACCCGGGTGCCGCTGCTGGGGCAGGTGCCACTGGACACCCGGCTGCGTGAGGGAGGGGACGACGGCCGGCCGCTGGTGCTGTCTGACCCTAGCTCTGGCGCCGGCCTGGTGCTGCACGAGATCGCGGGCAAGCTCGCCACCCGCGAGCGCGGGCTGGCCGGCATGA
This sequence comes from Blastococcus sp. Marseille-P5729, assembly GCF_900292035.1. Lineage (NCBI taxonomy): Bacteria > Bacillati > Actinomycetota > Actinomycetes > Geodermatophilales > Geodermatophilaceae > Blastococcus > Blastococcus sp. Marseille-P5729. The sequence continues at coordinate 908,486 of NZ_OMPO01000001.1, forward strand.
GCCTGGGCATCACGCCGACCCGCAAGGGCTAACCGGAGCGGCAGTGCCGCGCGACGGTAGACCTCGTGCTCGCCGAGAAGGGGCCGGACGGCGGGGCGCGGGTGCTGCGCGCCTGCGGCTGAGCACCGCACCGCGTCTCGACGTCGCCTCCGCTAGCGCTCCGGCTCGCTCGACGACCGACTGAGGTAACCGCACCGCGTCTCGACGTCGCCTCCGCTAGCGCTCCGGCTCGCTCGACGACCGCACGAAGGTACCCGCACTGCGTCTCGACGTCGCCTCCGCTAGCGCTCCAGCTCGCTCGACGACCGAACGAAGGTAACCACACCACCTCTCAGGCTCGCTCGACGACCGAACGAAGGTAACCACACCATCTCTCAGGCTTGCTCGACGACCGAACGAAGGTAACCGCACCGCGTTGGAGACGACCGGGTATTACCAAGCGGTCGTCGAGCGAGCGACGGAGGAGCGACGTCGAGACGTGGCGACGGTGGTGGCGAGGTGTGGGAGCGCTAGGTGGCTTCGGAGTCGAAGGGGGCCGGCTTCGCCGGCTCCTTCGATACGACGGTCGCGCCCCGGCCTGACGGCTCGTTGTCGGTCTCGAGGTCGTCCCACAGGTGCTTGCGCACGAACGCGCGCGGGTTGAGCAGGTCCCGATCGAAGTCGGGCATCTCGTCGCCCAGCTCTTCCTTGATCTGCTTCTTGGCGCCAGTGATCTGCTTGCGTAGCCCGCGCAGCGCCTCACCGGCCTGCTTGGCCGCGCCCGGGAGCTTGTCCGGACCGAAGATGAACAGGGCGACGACGATCAGGACGGCGATCTCCGGCCACCCGAGCGAGCTGAACACTGTGGGCGCTTTCCTGCTGAGAGTGGTGTTCCTCCAGATTACGCCTGCGACTGCAGCTCGGTGATCGCGTTGCTCATGTCGAGGATGCGGCGGGCGTTCTCGACGTGCAGGTTCTCGATCATCCGGCCGTTCACGGTGGCGACCCCCTTGCCCGCGGCGAGGGTCTCCTCCCAGACCCGCACGATCTCCTCGGAGTCGGCGACCTCCTGCTCGGACGGCGCGAAGACGTCATTGCAGGGCTCGACCTGGCTGGGGTGGATCAGCGTCTTGCCGTCGAAGCCCATCTCCTGGCCCTGGCGGCACTCGGCCTCGAATCCCTCGGCGTTCTTCACGTCGTTGTAGACGCCGTCCAGGATCACCTTGCCTGCGGCACGCGCAGCGAGCAGGCAAAGACCGAGTCCGGTCAGCAGCGGGCCGCGGCCGGGCACGTGCGAGGCGTAGAGCTCCTTCGCCAGGTCGTTGGTGCCCATGACGAGCACGGCGAGCCGGTCGGACGCCGAGGCGATCTCCAGGCAGGAGAGCATCGCGGCCGGGGTCTCGACCATCGCCCACAGCTTGGTCTTCTCCGGTGCCCCGGCGGCCTCCATCGCGGCGACCAGCTGGCGCACCTCCTCGGCCGAGCCGACCTTCGGGACGACGATGCCGTCGGGTCCGGCAGCGGCGGCGGCTTTCATGTCGTCCGCGTGCCACTGGGTGTCCATGCCGTTGATCCGGATGGTCAGCTCGCGGTTGCCGTACTCACCGCTCTGAACGGCGATGCAAGCCGCCTCGCGAGCGGCTTCCTTGGCGTCGGGCGCGACGGCGTCCTCCAGGTCGAAGATGATCGCGTCGGCCGGTAGCGTCTTGGCCTTCTCCAGCGCTCGCGCGTTCGCCGATGGCATATAGAGAACGGAGCGGCGGGGGCGGTAGGCGTCGTGGCTCACGACTTACTTCTCCTGTCCGGCCGAGGCGTACTTCTCGGCCAGCTCGGGGTCGAGCGCGCCGAGTTGATCGGCGAGCTTGACGATGACCTGGCACTGCTTGAGGGAGGCGTCGTCCTCCATCTTGCCGTCGAGCATGACGGCGCCGGTGCCGTCGCCCATGGCCTCGACGACCCGGCGGGCGTGCGCGACGTCCTCGACGCTGGGGCTGAAGACCTTCTTGGCGATCTCGATCTGCGCCGGGTGCAGTGACCAGGCACCGACGCAGCCGAGGAGGAAGGCGTTGCGGAACTGGTCCTCGCAGGCGACGGTGTCCTTGATGTCACCGAACGGGCCGTAGTACGGGAAGATCCCGTTCATCACGCAGGCGTCGACCATGCGGGCGATGGTGTAGTGCCACAGGTCCTGCTGGTAGACCGTGCGCTCGCCCTCGATGTCGCCGTCGGTCGGGTCCTGCCGCACGAGGTAGCCCGGATGGCCCCCGCCCACGCGGGTGGTCTTCATGCGGCGGTCGGCCGCGAGGTCCGCGGGGCCCAGCGAGAGCCCCTGCATCCGCGGGCTGGCCGCGCAGATCTCCTCAACGTTCGCCATTCCGCGGGCGGTCTCGAGGATCGCGTGCACCAGCAGCGGTTTCTGGATGCCGGCCTTGGCCTCCAGCTGGGCTAGCAGCCGGTCGACGAAGTGGATGTCCTCCGGCCCCTCGACCTTCGGGATCATGATCACATCGAGCTTGTCGCCGATCTCCGCGACGAGGGTGGTGACGTCGTCATGGAACCACGGCGAGTCGAGGCTGTTCAGGCGGGTCCACAGCTGGGTGTTCTCGCCGAAGTCGACCTCCTTGCCGATCTTCACCAGACCCGCGCGAGCGGCTTGCTTGTTGTCGGCCTTGACGCCGTCCTCGAGGTTGCCGAGCAGGACGTCGACCTTGCCGACCATCCCGGGAATCTTGCCGGCCATCTTCTCGTTGCTCGGGTCGAAGAAGTGGATCGCGCGCGACGGGCGGGCGGGCACCTCCATCACCGGCTGCGGCGCCCCCACGGCGAGGGGCTTGAAGAAGTCTTTGGCGCTGCGCATGGGCATGTCCTCCAGATCGCGGATGGCGCTGCGGGCGCGTTCGGCGCGCCGGCAGGGCTTTCTGCGAGGCTAACAGCGCCGCCGAAGTGCTCGTTCGCCAGGCGGGCGTAGGGTCGCTCGCGAGCGGCCGGTCAGGCGGCGCCGAGGGTGACCTCGACGGTCTTCTCCTGACCACCGGAAACCACGGTGAGCGTGATCTTGTCGCCGGGCTTATGGGTGTAGGTGATCGCGTTGATGTCCTCGACGCTGCCGACCCGCTTGCCGTCGGCCTCGATGATGACGTCCTTCTCCTGGATGCCTGCCTCTGCAGCGGGCGATCCGGCGTCCGCCCGGACGACCAGCACGCCGTCGGTGGTGCCGTCGGAGACGGACTGAGCGTTGATGCCGAGGCTGCCGTGCTGTGGCTGCTCCCCGGTGATCAGCGCAGTGGCCACGCTCATCGCATAGTCGACCGGGATCGCGAACCCGAGGCCGATACTGCCTGCCTGCCCACCGCCGGAGGAGAAGCTGGCGATCGCGGTGTTGATGCCGATCAGCGCGCCCTGTGAGTCGACGAGGGCGCCACCGGAGTTGCCCGGGTTGATCGAGGCATCGGTCTGGACCGCGAGGATGTAGGCGTCGGTGTCCGCACCCTCTCCCGCCAGGTGCATCGGCCGGTCGAGTGCCGAGACGATGCCGGTGGTGACGGTGCCGGCCAGACCCAGCGGCGAGCCGAAGGCGATGACATCCTCACCCACCTTCAGCTCGCTGGACTTGCCGATGTCGACGGGCACCAGACCCGGCTTGTCGACCTTGAGAACCGCGAGGTCGGCCTGCGGATCGCGGCCCACGATCTGCGCCGGGCTGATGCTGCCATCTACGAAGTAGACGTTGATGGTCGCATCCTGCGCGTCGGCGGCCATGGAGATCACGTGGTTGTTGGTGAGGATGTACCCGTCCGCCTCGACGACGACCCCCGAGCCGGTGCCCCCGCTATTGCCGACCAGCACCTCGATGGACACGACGCTCGGCGAGACCTTCTCGGCGATCTCGACGATGCTGCCCGGTTCCTTGTTGTTCGCGACCTCGTTGTACTCGGGGCTCGGCTTAGTGAGCGGAGTCTGGGAGGCGGACTTGGCCAGGAAGAACCCACCCACCCCACCGGCGACGCCCAGCACGAGGGCGAGCGCGGCGAGGGCCGCGGCGACCCGCACGGGGATGTCGCCGAGCCGGATCCGGCGGCGGCGCTTCTTGTCCAGCTCGACCGCACCGTCGTCGCTGGGGTCCTCGTCGCCGGCGAGCCGTGGCGCGGGGGCGAGAGCGGCGTCGGCTTCGGGGTCGCGCCACGGGTCGCGAGGCGCCTCCTCCCACCACGTCTTCGAGGGCAGCTCGCCCCCGGTGTACGGCGGCAGGCCGGGCTGGCGCTGTAGATCGGCCGCGCCCTGGGGGCGGCCGAACGCCTTCTGGTAAGCGATCGGCGGGGATGCCTGGGTGTAGCGCTGCTCGAACGGCGGACGGTTGGCGCCAAAGGTCCCCGGGGTGCCCTGCGGGCGACCGAACGCCTGCTGGTAGGCGGCCGGGGGCGGCGGTCGGTGGAACCGGGGCTGGGTGCCGGGCGGCTGCACGAATCCGCCGGCGATACCGGCCGGCCGGCCGAAAGCCTGTTGCTCACCCGGGGAGGGCTGCGGTGCGGCCGGGCGGCCCTGTGGCGGCCCGGCGGCGGGCCGCACGAAGCCGCCATCGACGCCGTCCGGGCGCGCGTACGTCGCGGCGTCCTCAGGAGCGCGCGGCGTGCTCGCGGCCTCCTCAGGAGCGTGCGGCGTGCTTCCGGCATCCTCGGGCAATGAGGACGGGTCAGAGTGGCGCGGGCCGTCGTTCGACATCAATCACAGTCCTTATCGGCGGTCGATCGAGCGACCCTAGCGCTCTGTCGGGGTCGCGTCGTGATCCAGGTGCCGGGTTAGGACGTTCGCGACCTGGATCTGGTGCCCTCGTGCGGGCTGCCCACCGGCCTGGGGCAGGACCGGGCCGGCGACGATCCCGACCAGCGCGACAGTGGCCGCGCTGCTGCGGAAGGTCCGGCCGCGGCGGTTGCCGAGACCGGTTCGGGAGGACCTCTGCGGGTCGGCCGGCGCAGCGACCCGGAACTCGAACCGGCCGGCCCCGTCGGCGTACAACCCCACGTCGTCCAGGCTCCTGGCCCCGAGGTCCGCCGAGAAGGGGATCTGCCCGAGCCGACTCAGCAACGTGGCCGGGACGTCGACGCCGTCGCACCCGCAGCTGAGGGTGTCCTTCGCTTGCTGCTGAACGCCGACCGCGTAGGCACACTCGAAGCACGTGGCGATGTGGCGGGCCGCCCGGGCGCGGGCGCCGGCGGCGAGCTCCCCATCCACGTACGCCGAGATCGCCTCGGTGGACAGGTGGGTCTCGAAGGCCTTCACTCGGCGCCTCCCGACCGCACCGCCTCGGGCGAGCGGTGCGCCAGCGCCTCGCGAAGCTGCAGCCGGCCGCGGTGGATGCGGCTGCGGACCGTGCCGAGCTTGATGCCCAAGGTCGCGGCGATCTCCTCGTAGGACAGGCCCTCGATGTCGCAGAGGACGACGGCCGCCCTAAAGTCAGGCGGCAGGTCGGCGAGCGCCGCCTGCACGTCGGCGTCCACGTTGTTGTGATCGAAGCTCGTCACCGGGTCGGCGTGGGTGCCCGGTAGCCGCTCGGCCTCGTCCGACAGGTTGTCGAAGCGGACTCGTTGGCGGCGACGGACCATGTCGAGGAAGAGGTTGGTCGTGATGCGGTGCATCCAGCCCTCGAAGGTGCCGGGCCGGTACGACGCGAGCGAGCGGAAGACACGGATGAAGGTCTCCTGCGTGAGGTCCTCGGCGTCCTGCCGGTTGCCGGAGAGGCGGTAGGCCAGCCGATAGACGCGCACGGAGTGCTCACGGACGATCTGCTCCCAGGACGGCGCCACCCATTCGGTGTCGCCGCGGTCGTTCTCGGCCATCGTGCTGCTCGTGGCCTGCTGGGTCATCGGGGTGTTTTCTCCTCACGCGTCACGTGCTGGGTTTGGCTGGCTGGCGGGCTCGGCCGGTGGGATGTGTTCAATTCTGCCGCACCCGCCGTAGTCGTGCCGTCAAGGGCCGCGAGGCGCAGCAAGCTCACCGGAATGCCCGGCAGGGCGCGATGCGTCGCTGCGGCCTCCCGCGCCGGTCGCTCGATAGGGTGTGTGCATGACCAACGCCGCGAGCCGTACCTACGTCGAGTCGTTCGTGACCGAGCAGCCGGTGGCTGCCTCGGCTCGACAGCGCGCCGAGGAGCTCGGCGTCGAGACGGTGTCGACCGGTGCTGGCGCAGCGCTGCGCCTGCTCGCGGCGATGATCGACGCGCGCGCCGTGGTCGAGATCGGGACCGGGACCGGCGTCTCGGGTCTCTGGCTGTTGGAGGGCATGCATCCGGAGGGCGTGCTGACCACGGTCGACACCGAGATCGAGCATCAGCGTGCCGCCAAGCGAGCGTTCGCAGAGGCCGGAGTCGCGAGCTCGCGAGCCCGGGTGATCACCGGTGCAGCGCGCGACGTGCTCCCCCGGCTCACGGACGGCGCCTACGACCTGGTGTTCGTCGACTCCGACCCGGCCGACTACGCCGAGCTGCTCGACGAGGCGCTCCGGCTGCTGCGGTACGGCGGCGTGGTGGTCTTCGACGATGCCTTGCATAAGGACCGCGTCGCCGACCCGTCCGCGCGCGATGCGGAGTCGGTGGCGCTGCGTGACCTGGGCAGGCTGATCCGTGAGCACGACCACCTGGTGCCGGCCATCCTGCCGGTCGGTGAGGGGCTGATCGCTGCCGTGCACCGGCCGGACTAAGACCGGCGAGCAGGTCATGGCATCACCCGAGGGGCCGCCCGAGGCTGGCACGGGCGGCCGACGGCGCAGCCTGATGACCGCACCCCTACAGGGCGATCAAGCCACTCCGGTCATCAGCAGCGCGGCTGGTCAGGTCGAGTAGGTCAATGCTCGCCCGATGGGCCGCTTACGTCACAGAAGCCAGCTAGGCGCGCGCTCAAGGGGGAAGGGCTCACGGGCGGACTACGACGTCCTTGCCCACCACCACGATGCCACTCGGCGTGACGTGGTAGTTCTCGCGGTCGCGCTCGAGATTGACGCCCAGGGTCGCCCCGTCCGGCACGACCACGTTCTTGTCGAGGATCGCCCGGCGCACGATCGCGCCCTTGCCGATCTGGACGCCGTCGAGCAGCACGCACCCGTCTACCACCGCGCCGTCGTTGACGCGCACGTCCATGCCGACCACCGAGTGCCGCACGTTGGAGCCGACGATGATGGCACCGGCAGCCACCATCGACTCGGTCGCCAGGCCACCGAGCACGAACTTCGCCGGAGGCCGCTGCGCTGAGGAGGTCAGGATCGGCCACTGCTGGTTGTACAGGTTGAAGATCGGATGCACCGACACGAGGTCCATGTGCGCGTCGTAGTAGGAGTCGAGTGTTCCCACGTCGCGCCAGTAGGCACGATCACGGTCGGTAGCGCCCGGGATCACGTTGTCGGCGAAGTCGTAGACGTACGCCGTGCCGTCCCCGGTCATCATCGGAATGATGTTGCCGCCCATGTCGTGCACGCTGCTCTCGTCGGCAGCGTCCCGCTCAAGGGCCTCGACCAACGCATCGGTGCTGAAGACATAGTTGCCCATGGAGGCGAACGTGGCGTCGGGGTCGTCGGGCAGCCCAGGCGGGTCGGCCGGCTTCTCGAGGAACTGGGTGATCTTCCGCCCGGTCTCGTCGGTGTCGATGACGCCGAAGGCGGTCGCCTCGTGCCGCGGCACCCGGATCCCCGCCACGGTCACGGCGGCGCCGGTCGCCACGTGCTGGTCCACCATCTGCTGGGGGTCCATGCGGTAGACGTGGTCGGCGCCGAACACCACGACGATGTCGGGCTTCTCGTCGCGGATCAGGTTCATCGACTGGTAGATCGCATCCGCGCTGCCGGTGAACCAGTGCGGCCCGCGGCGCTGCTGCGCCGGCACCGGCGTCACGTAGTTGCCGGTCAACGTCGACATCCGCCAGGTCTGGGTGATGTGCCGATCGAGCGAGTGCGACTTGTACTGGGTGAGCACGCACAGGCGGTGGTAGCCGGCGTTGACCAGGTTCGACAGCACGAAGTCGACCAGCCGATACGAGCCGCCGAACGGCACCGCGGGCTTGGCGCGATCGGCGGTCAGCGGCATCAGTCGCTTGCCCTCGCCACCGGCCAGAACGATTCCCAGGACTCTCGGATTAGCGGCCACGAGATTGACCCTAACGCGCCCGATCGGCGCCCGCATTACCGGTTCGTGAACACCGACTGGCACCTGTCCGGACGGCCTCTTCGGCGGGCTAGGGTCGAGTCATGCGAATCGGCATCCTCACGCGCGAGTACCCACCCTTCGTCTACGGCGGCGCCGGCGTCCACGTCGACTTCCTGGTCCGCGAGCTCGAGAAGCTCACCGATGTCCAGGGCTACTGCACCGGCGAGGAGCGGCCAAAGGCGCAGACCTTCCCCGAGGAGGTACCCGGGGCACCGGACGCCAATGCCGCCCTGAAGGTGATGGCCGCCGACATCGCGATGACCGCGGCGCTGGCCGACCGCGAGGTGCTGCATTCACACACCTGGTACGCCAACTTCGCCGGCCACCTCGGCAAGCTGCTGTACGGCGTCCCGCACGTCATCTCCTCGCACTCCCTCGAGCCGCTGCGGCCGTGGAAGGCTGAACAGCTCGGCGGCGGCTACCGCCTGTCGTCGTGGGTGGAGAAGCAGGCCTACGAGGCCGCGGACGCGATCGTCGCGGTCAGCAACGGCGTACGCCGGGACATCCTGCAGGCCTACCCGGACGTCGACCCCGACAAGGTGCACACCATCTACAACGGGATCGACCCCGAGCTCTATCAGCCCGACCCCGACACCGACGTGCTGGAGGAGATCGGCGTCGACCTCAGCAAGCCGTACGTGATGTGGGTCGGCCGGATCACCCGGCAGAAGGGCGTTCCGCACCTGCTGAACGCTGCCAAGCAGTTCAGCGAGGGCGTGCAGATCGTGCTGCTGGCCGGCGCCGCCGACACTCCCGAGCTCAAGGAGGAGACCGACCGGCTGCTGGCCGAGCTGCGCGAGCAGCGGGACGGCGTCTTCCTCGTCAGCGAACACCTGCCGCCGAAGAAGGTCGCACAGGTCTTCACGCACGCGCGGATGTTCATCTGCCCGTCGATCTACGAGCCGCTCGGCATCGTGAACCTCGAGGCGATGGCGTGCGAGACGGCGGTGGTGGCCTCGGACGTCGGCGGCATCCCAGAGGTGGTCGTCAACGGGGAGACCGGTCTGCTGGTGCACTACGACAAGGACCAGCCGGAGCAGTTCGAGGCCGGGCTCGCCGAGGCGGTCAACCAGCTGCTCGCCGACGACCAGCTATGCGACGACTTCGGCCGGGCCGGCCGCGAGCGCGCGGTGAACGACTTCGGCTGGAACCGGATCGCCGAGCAGGTCAACAACCTCTACGAGGCCGTCGTCCGCGCCGCGAAGTAGCACCCGGCCACCTGTCACGAGGCAGCCGCGCGCATCAGCCGCGCGGCTGCCGCTTTCATCACCTCACGAAGCTCGGTCGGTTCGACAACATCGAACTCCATGCCGCTGGCGCCGAGGTAGAGCACGAACTCGGCCAAGTTGTTGGCGCCTGCGACCAGCTCTGTCATCCCATCACCGAGATCGCTCACTGATGCGACGGTCGGGCCGAACGCGCTCGCCACGGCGTCGACGGGCGCGTGCACCCGTACCCGGCACACGTACGGATACGGTGCCGAGCTGATGGCGTGACCCACGAGCGAGCGCAACACCTCATCCGGCACCTGGCGCGGCGTGAACACCTCCCCTAGCGGGACCTTCGGCGCAAGTCGATCGAGCCGCAGCGTGCGCCAGTCGGCACGCTCGACATCCCACGCGTAGAGATACCAGTGGCGGCCTGAATGGACGATCCGATGGGGCTCCAGCGTGCGGCTGCTGCCCACGCCGTCATGCCGCCGGTAATACGCCCTCAACCGGCGCGATTCGCGAATCGCGTGCGCGACCGAGTCCATGACGTCGACACCGACCTCGCCACCGCCTGCGAGCGTCACCATGGCGCGGTCGATCGTCTCGATCCGGCGCCGGGTTGGCGCCGAGAGGGAGCGCTCGAGCTTCTCCAGCGCCGACGCCGCCGCCTGCTCGATCCCAGCCACCGAAGCTGCCGCGGCAGCGCGCAGTCCTACGGCGATCGCGACCGCCTCGTCCCCGCTCAGCACCAATGGCGGGATCGACGCCCCGGGTCCGGACCGGTATCCGCCGCCGGGACCGGGCACCGACTCGATCCCGTACCCGAGGCCCCGCAGATCGTCGATATCACGCCGCAGCGTGCGCTCGCCGATCTCGAGCCGCTCGCACAGCTCGCGGGCCGACCAGAGACGGCGAGCCTGCAGCAGCCCGAGCAGCTCGAGCGTTCGTCCGGTCGTTGTCGCCATGCTCGAAGAATATCCAGAGATCCGGTCGTATCCTGACCGTGATTGTCCCTAACGTGCTGGCCATGACAGATTTCGAGCACACCGATACCGCTGTCCACCCGTTCACCGCGACCGCCTGGGATGAAGAGCTCACCGACCTGCGCGCACGACTTGCCGCAACCCGCTGGGCCACCCCGCTCCCCTCGGACGACTGGAGCCGGGGCGTACCGCAGGACTACCTGCGCGAGCTCGTCTCCGCATGGATCGACTTCGACTGGCGCGCCTACCTCGACCGAATGAACCGGCTGCCGCAGTTCACCACTGTCATCGAAGGGCAGCAGATCCACTTCCTGCACATCCGATCCGAGCAACCGGGTGCGGTCCCGCTGCTGCTCACGCACGGCTGGCCCGGATCGTTCCTGGAATTCGTCGACCTCATCGGCCCGCTCACCTCACCCGAGAAGCATGGCGGCGATGCCTCCGATGCCTTCCATGTGGTGATTCCGTCGATCCCGGGCTTCGGCTTCTCGACTCCCCTCACGACCGACGGCTGGACGACGAACGCGATCGCCCGGGCATGGGTCGAGCTGATGGACCGGCTCGGCTACGACCGCTTCGTCAATCAGGGTGGGGATCTCGGCGCCGGCATCGCACCTGAGATCGGGCGAGTCGCACCGGACCGCGTGCTCGGAGTGCACGTCAACGGGGCACTCGGCGACTTCGTTGCGGAGGTGGACGACGAGACTGCCGCGCAGCTGACCGACCTTGAGCGCGATCGTCTCGAGCGCACCGCGACGTTCATGCAGCAAGAGTTCGGCTACATCAGTCTTCAGTCGACCCGTCCGGGCCTGCTGGGCACGATGCTGGCCGACTCCCCCGTCGGTCAGCTCTCCTGGATCGTCGACAAGCTGCACGCCTGGACTCATCCGGCCGACCGCCTGCCGCACGAAGTGCTGGGCATGGACTGGTTGCTGGCGAACGTGTCGCTGTACTGGTTCACCCGCTCTGCGGGCTCGGCGGCCCTGGTTGGCTACGCATCCGAGGAAGGCTGGGGCGAGGAGCTGACGAGCTCCGGCGTCCCGACCGCTGCGATCCAGTTTGCCCACGACATCGGCATCCGACGGTTCGCCGAGCAGTCGAACAACATCGTCTCGTGGACGGACGTCACTGACCGCGGCGGCCACTTCGCGGCGCTCGAGGAGCCGCACCTGCTGATCGACGACCTCCGCTCCTTCGTGCGCACCCTTCGCTGAACCGGCGGCGCCACCAAATACGCCGGAGGGCGGGCGAGCACCGTGCTCGCCCACCCTCCGGCGGTCTACGTACTGGGCGGTCCTACTCGACGACGCCCTTGAGCGCGTCGGACAGTGCCTGCGCCTCGTCCGGGGTCATCTCCACGACGAGCCGGCCGCCGCCCTCGAGCGGTACGCGCATGACGATGCCGCGACCCTCCTTCGTGACCTCGAGTGGGCCCTCACCGGTCCGAGGCTTCATCGCCGCCATGTATTCCTCCTTCGCCGCCGCCCGATCTGCTCAGGCGACCGCCGGTCTAGAGCCGCAACGGCTCGCGGGGTTGATCGTCGCCTCTCGCCGCAACTGAGACGCGAGTTACACCAATTATCCTCACGTCGAGTCATCCGCTGACACGGGGTTGGCATTCTGGAGCGCGGAGGCGTCTGCTGGTGGCTCAGCCGAGCCAGGCGATTCGGCCGGTACCGGCTCGGCCGCAGTGCGCTCCTCGAGCTCGCGAGCCATCCGCTCGATGAGCGCATCGACGTCCGCCATGCGGTAGCCGCGGAGCGTGACCGGGAAGGTGGCCGCACGCAGGTCGCCGGCGGTCATCGGTCGGTCGTGCGGCAGCGGCGAGGCGACGGGCTCGCTGGGCGGCGGCGCCTCCCCAGGCCCGAAGACGTAGGCGACCACGAAGTACAGCACGACCGCGACCGCGACGATGCATAGCACCACCAGCAGGAATCCCATCACGATTACCGATACTTTCATGAGTGGACGACGAAGGGGCCGACCATGAGACTGCGGCTGGGCGAGCACGCGTACGACGACTCGGACCTGCTCATCATGGCGATCGTCAACCGGACGCCGGACTCCTTCTACGATCGGGGCGCGACCTTCGACGAGAGCGCGGCGATCGAACGCGCGCTACAGGTCGTCGAGCAGGGCGCCGACATCGTCGACATCGGCGGGGTCAAGGCGGCGTCCGGGGCCGAGGTCGGCGAGGCCGAGGAGATCGACCGGGTCATCCCGGTCGTGCAGGCCCTCAAGGCCGAGCGGCCCGACGTGGTGGTCAGCGTCGACACCTACCGGACCGCGGTGGCGCGGGAGGCGGTGCGCGCCGGGTGCGACCTGATCAACGACGCGTGGGGCGGTGCCGACCCGGGGATCGTCGTGGTGGCAGCGGAAAGTGGGGCCGGCCTGGTCTGCTCGCACGCCGGCGGGCTTGCGCCACGGACCGACCCGCACCGGGTCGCCTACGACGATGTCGTTCAGGACGTCGTCCGTACGGTCACTGGGCTGGCTGAGCGGGCGACCGCGGCCGGCGTGCGCCGTGACGGGATCCTGATCGACCCGTGCCACGACTTCGCCAAGAACACCTACCACTCGTTGGAGCTCACGCGGCGGCTCGACGTCCTCACTGACACCGGCTGGCCGGTGCTGGTGGCGCTGTCGAACAAGGACTTCGTGGGCGAGTCGCTCGGCGTCGAGATCGCCGAGCGGCTGTCGGGCACGCTCGCCGCAACCGTCTACTCGGCGTTGAAGGGCGCCCGGGTGTTCCGGGCGCACAACGTCGCCGAGACGCGCCAGGCGCTGGACATGCTCGCGGTGATTCGGGGCGATCGGCCGCCACGGCGCACGCTGCGCGCGCTCGTGTGACCGCGCTTGTGTGACGCGCGCTCGTGTGAGCGAGCCCGCGGTGCGCGCCCCGCGGTGGCTCAGCTCTGGGCCTGGCGACCGTGCTGGGTCTTGATGACCTCGACCACCTCGTCGGGGTCGTCAGACAGGTAGAGCAGGTCGAGGTCCTCAGGGCTGATCCGCCGCTCACGGGCCATCGTGCCCTTGATCCAGTCCAGCAGCCCGCGCCAGTAGTCGGTCCCGACGAGCACGACCGGGAACCGCGTGATCTTGTTGGTCTGCACGAGGGTGAGAGCCTCGAACAGCTCGTCCAGCGTGCCGAATCCGCCCGGCAGGATCACGAAGGCCTGGGAGTACTTGACGAACATCGTCTTGCGGACGAAGAAGTACCGGAAGTTCACGCCGAGGTCGACCCACGGGTTGAGGCCTTGCTCGAAGGGCAGCTCGATGCCCAACCCGATCGACAGCCCGCCGGCCTCCTGGGCGCCCTTGTTCGCCGCCTCCATGATTCCCGGCCCGCCGCCGGTGATCACACCGTAGCCGGCTTCGACCAGACGGCGGCCGACCTTGAGCGCCACCTCGTAGTCGGACTCCTCGGGCTTGGTGCGGGCCGAGCCGAAGACCGACACGCAGGTCGGCAGCTCCGAAAGCAGCCCGAAGCCCTCGACGAACTCCGACTGGATCCGCAGCACCCGCCACGGGTCGGTGTGCACCCAGTCGCTCGGTCCGCGATGATCCAGCAGCCGCTGGTCGGTGGTGCTGGGAGTGACCTGGTCACGGCGCAACGTCACCGGGCCACGTTGACGCTCGGCGTAGTCCGGTTCAGGCAGGCGGTCGGGATCGAGCGATGTCATAGGCTCAACCGTACCGACGGTCCCGTGCGCAGCCGGGCCGGGACAACCCTCGAGCCTCACTGATGGAGTGACTGAATGCGGGACGACGGCACGCAGCGCACGACAGTGCTGCACAGCCAGCAGCCGGCGCCGCGGCGAGCGGACGACGACCCACTCAAGGTCGCGGTGATCTACTACTCGGCGACCGGCAGCGTGCACGCCCTCGCCCAGTCGGTGGCTGACGGAGCACGCGATTCCGGCGGCAGCGTGCGCGTCGTCCGGGTCCACGAGACCGTCCCCCGCGACATCGTCGAGCGCAACCCGCTGTGGGCCCGGCACCTCGACGCGACAGAGCGGGTGCCCCTCGCCACCCTCGCCGACGTCCGCGCCGCGGACGTGATCCTGCTCGGCACCCCGACCCGGTTCGGTCACGTCTCCTCCCAGCTGCAGGCCTTCATCGACACGTGGGGTGAGCTGTGGGGCGCCAATGCCTTCGCCGACAAGGTCTTCTCGGCGTTCACCTCGACCGCCACGAACCACGGCGGCCAGGAGACGACATTGATGTCGATCTATACGACGGTGTGCCACCTCGGCGGCGTCATCGTGCCTCCCGGCTACACCGAGCCGGGTCTGTTCGAGACCGGCAACCCGTACGGCGCCTCGTCGGTCTCGCGCAACGGGGAGCTACCGCCCACCGACGCCGACCTGCAGTCGGCGTACGTCGTGGGCCGCAGAGCCACCCAGGTCGCCGCGGACCTGCGGACCGGACGCCGGCTCCGGCAGCGGTAGCGGGTCGGCTATCGGGCGTCATCGGGTGGAGCGCGCCGGACGTCGGCAGCGTCCTACTCAGTGGCCTCGGCCAGCCCAGCCTCAGACGCAAACGACCTAGGAGTCCTCCCCGTCATGAATATCCGTCCCACGGTGGCGAGCATCGCCGTCGCCGCCCTCACCCTGCTCACCGCGTGCAGCGGTGACTCCGACGACGCCGCCTCGACGCCGCCAGCGCACTCCAGCAGCGCGTCCGGAGGGCACTCCGATGCCTCCACGGAACCAGAGGAGTCCGGGAAGTCCGAGACACCGGAGGCGTCCGAGAGCGAAACCACTTCCGCCGCGCCCACGGACGCCAACGGCCGCGAAATCCTGCCCGACACGCAGCCGTCCGGCTTCACGCCCGACGACACCGCCGCGCCGTTCAAGTACGGCTACATCGTCAACTACGTCAACCAGTACCCGGGGTGGATCGTGCTGTCTACCGAGGAGCCGGAGTACGACACAGAGCTCGGCGGCTACCGGGTCAACGTCTACTTCAACGCGTACGGCGGATCGGACATCATCGTGCGCGACGAGTTCACCATGGAGGTCGACGGGCAGGTCTACCAGGCCGAGCCGCTGCAGCCGACCGGTGAAGGCGCGACGACGGACTTCCTGGCCGACAAGACGCCGATCGGCAACCGCCCGGATGCGACCGAGAACTATGCCTTCGGCGACGTAGTGTTCAAGATGCCGCAGACGACCAGCCCGCTGCACATGCACTACGACAACAAGGACGGCGACGTGCACATCACCTGGGCACCCGACGGCCAGGGCTAGCGGCCGATAAGGAAGGTGCGGAGAGTCCGCTCGGACTCCTCGATGAGGTGCGTCTGAGCGGATTCCTCCGGTTTGTGAGCGAGATTCGGATCGCCGGGGCCGTAGTTGATCGCCGGGATCTTGAACGCGCTGAACCGGGAGACATCCGTCCAGCCGTACTTGGCGGCGACCGGCTGGTCGACGTGGCTGACGAACCGCCGCATCATCGGGTCGCTCAACGCCGGCAACGCCGCGGGCGCATTGTCGGTGATCTCCAGGTCAAAGCCGTCGAAGAAGGTCCGCATGAACGCCTCGGCGTCCTCGCTGGAGCGATGCGGGGCGTACCGGAAGTTGACCTGCACGCTGCACTCGTCGGGGATGATGTTGCCGGCGATCCCGCCCTCGATCCGGACGGCGTTGAGCCCTTCGCAGTACTCCATGCCATCGATCACGTGCGTCTGCGGCCGGTAGCCGTGCAGCCGAGTGAGGATCTCCCCCGCCTTGTGGATCGCGTTGTCGCCGAGCCAGGCACGGGCGCTGTGCGCCCGCAGTCCCTTGGTGGTGACGCGCGCCCGCATGGTGCCCTGGCAGCCGGCCTCCAGGACGCCGTTGGTGGGCTCCATGACGATCGCTAGATCGCCGTACAGCCAGTGCCGGTACTCGCGCGCGACCCGGCCGAGCCCGTTCTTGCTGGCCTCGATCTCCTCGTTGTCGTAGAAGATGAAGGTCAGGTCGTACGCCGGGTCCTCCAGCGTCGCGGCCAGCCGCAGCATCACGGCGTCCCCGGCCTTCATGTCGGACGTGCCGCAGCCGTAGATCCGGTCGCCCTCGACACGGCTGGGCAGGTTGCCCGCGACCGGGACGGTGTCGATGTGCCCGGCAAAGACGATCCGCTCCGGCCTGCCGTTCTCGGTGCGCGCCAGCACCGCGTCGCCGCAGCGCACGACCTCGAACCGGCCGGTTGCACGCAGCTCGCGCTCGATCGCGTCGGCCAGCGGCTTCTCGCCTCCGGAGACCGACTGGATGTCCACGAGGGCTCCGGTCAGCGAGACGACGTTCTGAGTGAGGTCGAGGGCGGGTGCGTTGTCGGTCACGACGACGAGCCTAGCGTCCCGGGTCGGTAGGCTGGGCGGCTGAAGACTCACCTATCCCCGGAGCCGCCACATGCCTGCCCTGACGTCCGCCGCTGCTGCCTACGGTCTCGCCACGATCGCCGCCGACGAATCCGTGCTCGACACGTGGTTCCCCGCGCCGACACTGGTCGACTCGGCCGAGACGGGGACGACGAGCCCCGAGGCCGGCGACATCCCGAAGGAGCACGCCGACCTGATCGCGCTCGCCGGAGAGGACGACGCCCGCGGCGTGAGGCAGGTAGTCGTCCACACCCAGATCGGCTCGCTCGCCGACGCTCCGGCCGACGCGTACGACGCCTACCTGCGGCTACACCTGCTCTCGGTGCGCGTCATCAAACCGCACGAGGCCAACATGGACGGCATCTTCGGCAAGCTCACCAACGTGGTGTGGACCAACCACGGCCCGTGCCAGGTGGGCGGCTTCGAAGCGGTGCGCGCGCGGCTGCGTTCCCGTGGACCGGTCACCGTCTACGGGGTCGACAAGTTCCCCCGCATGGTCGACTACGTCGTCCCTAGCGGCGTCCGGATCGCGGACGCCGACCGGGTGCGGCTCGGCGCGCACCTGGCCGAGGGCACCACCGTGATGCACGAGGGTTTCGTGAACTTCAACGCCGGCACGCTCGGCAACGCGATGGTCGAGGGCCGGATCAGCGCCGGCGTCGTCGTCGGGAACGACTCCGACATCGGCGGCGGCGCCTCGATCATGGGCACCCTGTCCGGCGGCGGCAAGGAGACCATCACGATCGGCGAGCGCTGCCTGATCGGCGCCAACGGCGGCGTCGGTATCTCGCTCGGCGACGACTGTGTCGTCGAGGCCGGCTGCTATGTCACCGCTGGCTCGAAGGTCGTCATGCCCGACGGATCGACGAAGAAGGGCTCGGAGCTGTCCGGGCAGAACGGCATCCTGTTCATCCGTAACAGCGTCACCGGCGCCATCGAAGCCAGGCCGCGCAAGAGCGACGGCGTCGTCCTCAACGAGGCGCTGCACGCCAACTAGATCGCGTTGCGACAGCCGTCCGCGGACGGATGCGGCGTCCGGTTGGGAAGTACACGCGCCCGGTTGGGAACTGCAGCCCGGCCGGCTGAGCGAGGTTAATCGCCGGCGTGTTCCGCTCCGCGGCAGCTGGGTCCGGACGAGCCCGCCAGGTCGGCTCGACTCAGGCCGCTAGCGTTTCAGGTTGGGCTCACGCTTCTCTACGAAGGCGGCAACCAGCTCGCGATGATCGTCGGTCACGCCGCACTCGAGATGGCGCTGCACCTCGTCGTGCATCGACTGCGCGAGGTCGACCGTGGGCGCGGCGACGAGGTTCGCCTTCATGCGGGAGAAGCAGCCGCGCGGTCCGTCGGCCAGGGTCTTGGCCAGCTCGAAGGCCTTGGCCTCGAGCTCGTCGACGCCGACCACCCAGTTCAGCAGGCCGAGCTCGCGCAGCTCGTCGCCGCGTACCCGGTCGTTGAACAGCAGGAGCTGACGCGCCTTCGCCGGCCCGACCAGCTGGTTCAGCAGCCAGGTCACGCCGTAGTCACCCGACAGTCCGACGCCGCCGAAGGCGGTGGCCATCACGGTCTTCGGAGTACCGACGCGGACGTCGGCGGCAAGGGCGAAGCCCAGACCGGCCCCGGCAGCGGCGCCGGGGATCGCACCGATCACTGGCTTGGCGTAGCGGTAGATCCGGCCGACCGTCTCCTCCTGGTTCGTGCGCTGGGCGTCGACGCGGGCCGGGTCGACCTCACCCGAGGGGCCACCCTCGCCGCCCTTCTCGTTGAAGCCCTTCACATCCCCGCCGGCGCAGAAGGCGCCTCCGGCGCCGGTGATGATAACGGCGCCGACCTCGTCGTCGTCCTCCCAGGCGGCCAGCAGATCGGCCAGGCCGGCCATCATGTCGTCGGTCATCGCGTTGCGGACATCGGGTCGGTTGAAGGTCAGCGTGCCGACGCCGTCCTTCACCTCGGCGAGCAGGTCGTTGGTGCCGGTCTCGGTCTTGGCCATCTGATCATCCCATCGGTACTTCGGTCGGCTAACGATTCCGCCCAGTCTGTCAGAGGACCGCGATCTGCGGGGGGTCAGGAGGTGAGGCGGGCGGCGGCCTGCTCGATGGCGTGGTCGGACGCCGTCAGCGCGACCCGCACGTGAGTGGCGCCAGCCGCGCCGTAGAACGCCCCGGGGGCGACCAGGATCCCCTTCTCGGCGAGCAGGTCGACGGTCTGCCAGCACGGCTCACCGCGGGTCGCCCAGAGGTAAAGGCCGGCCTCGCTGTGCTCGATCTGGAAACCGGCCTCCAGCAGCGCGGCCCGCAGCAGCTGACGCCGCTCGCCGTAGACCGTCCGCTGCGCGCGCACGTGTGCGTCGTCGGAGTACGCCGCGATCATCGCCTGCTGCACCGGGCGCGGCACCAGGAACCCGAGGTGCTTGCGGATCTCGGTGATCCTGGCGATCACCTGCGGGTCACCGGCGATGAACCCACCGCGCAGCCCGGCGAAGTTCGAGCGCTTGGACAGCGAGTGAACGGCCACCAGGCCGTCGAAGGATCCGTCCCGTACGTCGGGATGCAGCACCGACAGCGGCTTGGCACCCTCCCACGGCAGGTCGATGTAGCACTCGTCGCTGGCCAGCAGGACGCCGCGGTGCCGCGACTCGGCGACCATCTTGCGCAGGTGCTCGATGCCGAGCACCCGGCCGGTCGGATTGGACGGCGAGTTGATCCACGTGAGTGCCAGCCGCTGCGGACCAACGCGCGTGTACCCGTCGGAGGCGATGGACTGCGCACCGGCAAACGCCGCCGACACGGCGTACGTCGGGTAGGCCAGCTCGGGGATCATCATCGTGTCGCCGACGCCGATTCCAAGGAGGGTCGGCAGGGTTCCGATGATCTCCTTGGTGCCGATCACCGGCAGAACGTGCTCCGGAGTGAGATCGGTGATCCCGTACAGCCGCTCGCACGCCTCGACGATGCTCTCGCGGACGCCGGGCAGCCCGATGGTCGGCGGGTAGCCGGGCGAATCGGCGGCGTCGCGCACAGCCCGCTGCACCACCTTGGGGGTGGGATCGACCGGGGTGCCGACCGACAGGTCGACGATGCCGTCAGGGTGCGCGCGAGCCTTGTCGCCGTACGGCGCGAGGGTGTCCCACGGGAAGTCCGGGAGGGCGATCTCGCGCATCGCCGCGGCTACTCGGCCTGCGGCGGCAGCGCGGCCACCACGGGGTGGTCGAAGTTCTGCTTGCCGATCTTCGACGCGCCGCCCGGCGAGCCGAGGTCGTTGAAGAACTCGACGTTGACGTCGTAGTACTGCTTCCACTCCTCGGGGACGTCGTCCTCGTAGTAGATCGCCTCGACCGGACAGACCGGCTCGCAGGCGCCACAGTCGACGCACTCGTCCGGGTGGATGTAGAGCATCCGCTCGCCCTCGTAGATGCAGTCGACCGGGCACTCCTCAATGCAGGCCCGATCGAGCACGTCGACACACGGAAGCGCGATCACGTAGGTCACGATGTTCCTCTCCACGAACGGTGCAGCAATGGCCGAGGCCGGCCACCTCTCGATACTAGTCCGAGGCGCCGCCGGGTCGGGGCCCGGACACCGGGTGACCAGCGCCTCCTCTGTGGCGGAAGGAGCGTAGGTCGGTCGCAGCGAACGCGGTCCCGACGATCGCGCTCATCGCGCCTGCGGCGAGGAAGGCCAGCCCGACGGCGCTGGAGTGGCTCACTGTGGGGATCAGCAGGTCACCGCCGGAGCTGGGCGTCGACCCGACGAGGGTGATGATGATGAAGATGACGGCCGGCACGAATCGCGTCCACCGCCACCCGGTGCCGCGCAGCATCATCCGCGGCAGCATGACATTGGCGACGAGCGGTACCAATGGCGCGACCGGGATGCTCACCCCGCCGCGAGTCGTCCACGGGATCAGCAGGACGCCGAGCAATGTCACCAGGACCGTGAGGATCGTCCAGACGACGAGGTTTGCCCATCGGGTGATGGTCTCGTCATCGTTCTCGGCAGGCGCCACGGAGGTCGGTGGGCCGCTCGGCGCCGGGCCGTCCTGATGCGTCTGATCCACGCCCGTCAGCGTAGGCGATCACCCCGCGCCGCTGATGCCGCGCCCGGGGCCGCGCGCCGGTCGGCTCGCGGCACCCGAACCCGATCTCGGGGATGCTGCGTGAGATGCGGATCGACGCGCGCAGGATCACCAAGCAGATCTCGGCAGGACGACGGGCCGAGGCCGGGTAGGGCGGCTATCGGGCTCGCATTGTCCCGTCGGTCAGGAAGCGCTGGTGCCAGGAGAGCGCCTCGCCCAGCAGGTGCGGGGTGTGGCCACCATGACTCTCGCGCTGGGCCCGCTCGAAGTAGTCGGTGAGCTGCGGCCGGTAGTCGGGGTGGGCGCACTTCTCGATCACCTTGCGGGCGCGTTGCTTCGGGGACAGCCCCCGAAGATCGGCCACGCCCTGCTCGGTGACGACGACATCGACGTCGTGCTCGGTGTGGTCGACGTGCGATGCCATGGGGACGATCGCCGAGATCGCGCCGTCCTTCGCTACCGAGGGGCTGACGAAGATCGACAGGTAGCCGTTGCGGGCAAAGTCGCCGGATCCACCGATCCCGTTCTGGATGCGGCTGCCCATGACGTGGGTCGAGTTGACGTTGCCGTAGATGTCGGCCTCGATGAACCCGTTCATGCCGATGACGCCGAGACGACGGATCACCTCGGGGTGGTTGCTGATCTCCTGCGGACGCAGCACCACCTTGTCGCGGTACTTTGCGGCGTCGTCGGTGAAGCGCTGCACGGCCTGCTCGCTCAGCGACAGCGCGGTCGCGGAGACGCTCACCAGCTTGCCGGAGTCGATCAGGTCGAGCATGCCGTCCTGGATGACCTCCGTGTATGAGGTCAGGCCCTCGAACGGGCCGGTTGCGAGGTCGGCGAGCACCGCGTTGGCGACGTTGCCGACGCCGGACTGCAGGGGCAGCAGGTTCGCCGGGACCCGGCCGGCGGCGACCTCGGCCTCGAACAGCTCGATGACATGGCCGGCGATGCGCTGGGAGATCTCGTCCGGCGCCTTGAACGGGCTGTTGCGGTCGGGCGCGTCGGTCTCGACGACCGCGATCACCTTCTCCGGCGGGCAGATCAGGTGCGGGACGCCGATCCGGTCCCCTGGATCGATGATCATCACCGGCTTGCGGTGCGGCGGGAGCGCCGTCCCGTAGTAGACGTCGTGCATCCCGCGCAGCTGCTCGGACTGCCAGGAGTTGACCTCGAGGATCACCTTGTCGGCCAGGTCGAGCCAGGTCTTGTTGTTGCCGATGGAGGTGCCGGGGATCAGATGCCCCTCCTCGGTGATGCCAGCGACCTCGATCAGCGCGACGTCGAGCCGGCCGAAGAAGCCCTGCCAGACCTGCTGGGCCACATGCGAAAGGTGGATGTCCAGGTACTCCATCCGCCCGGCGTTGATCTTCGCCCGGCTGACCGGGTCAGACTGGTAGGGCAGGCGCAGCTCGACGCCGTCCACCTCAGCCAGCGCGCCGTCGAGCTCGTGGGCGGTCGAGGCACCGGTCCACACGCCGACCTGCATCGGCTCCCCGTTCTGAGCCCTGTCCATGATGCGGCGGGCCAGGGCCCGCGGAACCGCCTTGGGATAGGCAGATCCGGTGAACCCACTCATCCCGATGTTGTCACCGGGACTGATCAGGGCGGCGGCCTCGTCGGCGGAGCAGACCTTCTCAGCCAGCTTCTTGTGTCCGATTCGTCCGCGCACGATTCGCCTCACTCCTCCCCTCGGTTCGGCCGCGTCCGCGGCCATCCACGAACCCTACCGAGAGCTCGGCTACAGTCGGCCGGTCGCGCGACGCGCGGCCTCCCGCTTGCGCTCCGAGGAGTTCAGCGTGACCTTGCGGACCCGGATGGCATCGGGAGTGACCTCGACGCACTCGTCGAACGAGCAGAACTCCAGCGCCTGCTCGAGGGAGAGGACCCGCGGCGGGACCAGCTTCTGCAGCTCCTCCGCGGTCGACTGGCGGATGTTCGTGAGCTTCTTCTCGCGGGTGATGTTGACGTCCATCTCGTCCTGGCGGGAATTCTCGCCGACCACCATGCCCTCGTAGACGTTGGCACCGGGCTCGATGAGCATGGTGCCGCGCTCCTGCAGCGAGAACATCGCGTACGCCGTCGCGACGCCGGTGCGGTCGGCGACCATCGACCCGTTCTGCCGGCCACGGATCTCGCCGGCCCACTCGTCATACCCGTGCGAGATCGCGTTCATGACGGCGGTGCCGCGGGTCTCAGTGAGGAAGTCGGTGCGGATGCCGATCAGGCCGCGAGAGGGCACGATCCACTCCATTCGCGCCCAGCCGGTGCCGTGGCTGGTGAGGGTCTCCATGCGGCCCTTGCGCACGCTCAGCAGCTGGGTCAGGGCACCGATGAACTCCTCCGGCGTGTCGATGGTGACGTGCTCGTACGGCTCGTGGATCTTGCCGTCGATCTCGCGGGTGACGACCTCCGGGCGGCCGACGGTCAGCTCGAATCCCTCGCGTCGGAGGGTCTCGACCAGCACCGCGAGCGCCAGCTCGCCGCGGCCCTGGACCTCCCAGGCGTCGGGGCGCTCGGTCGGCAGCACGCGGATGGACACATTGCCGACCAGCTCCTGATCCAACCGGTTCTTGACCAGCCGGGCGGTGAGCTTCGAGCCGCTCTTGCCCGCCAGCGGCGAGGTGTTGACGCCGATCGTCATCGAGATCGACGGCTCGTCGACGGTGATGCCCTCCAGCGGACGGGGATCGTCGACGTCAGCGAGCGTGTCGCCGATCATGACGTCCTGGATCCCGGCCACCGCGATGAGATCACCGGGCCCGGCCTGCTCGGCGGGCTTGCGCTCGAGTCCCTCGGTGACGAGCAGCTCGGCGATCTTCGCGCGCTGCTGGCTTCCGTCCGGGCGGCACCACGTGACCTGCTGACCGGACCTCATGGTGCCGTTGTGGATGCGGCACAGCGCCAGGCGACCGAGATAGGGCGAGGCATCGAGGTTGGTGACGTGGGCCTGCAGCGGCATGCCGGCGTCGTAGGTGGGCGCCGGGATGGTCTCGAGCAGGACGTCGATCAGCGGGCCGAGGTCGTCGTTGTCCGGGCTGGTGCCGTTCTCGGGACGGTTCAGCGAGGCCTTGCCCGCCTTCGCCTGCGCGTAGACGATCGGGAAGTCCAGGTCTGCCTCGTCGGCCACGCCGAGATCATCGTAGAGGTCCATGAACAACCCGTAGGCCTCGTCGACGACCTCTTCGATCCGCGCGTCTGGGCGGTCGACCTTGTTGATGACGAGTACGACGGGCAAGCCGGCCTGCAGCGCCTTGCGCAGCACGAACCGGGTCTGCGGCAACGGTCCCTCGGAGGCGTCGACCAGCAACAGGACGCCGTCCACCATCGACAGGCCGCGCTCGACCTCGCCGCCGAAGTCGGCGTGCCCGGGCGTGTCGACGATGTTGATCGTCAGGGGTTTTCCGTCACGGACGATCTGCACGGCGGTGTTCTTCGCGAGAATGGTGATGCCCTTCTCGCGCTCGAGGTCCATGGAGTCCATGACTCTCGTCGCCGACTCGGCCTGGCCCTCGTGGCGTTCGCCAAGCGCCCCGGCCTGCTGCAGCATCGCATCGACCAGGGTGGTCTTGCCGTGGTCGACGTGGGCGACGATCGCGACGTTGCGCAAGTCCTCGCGCACGGACATGGTGCTGCTCATGTAGCTCCTCGAGGTGGTGGCGTCGTCGCTGCGGATCGGTGGGCAACCCCTCAAGGGTAGTGGCGCCCGGTCCTCCGGCGTGGCCCAGTGTGGTCAACGTCCTGCCGCCGGGCGCAGGTGTAAAGGGGGTGTTCAGTAGGGAGGTCAACAGCCACCGAGAACTGGCCTGCCGGCCTCTGGTCGGGAATTGTGGAGAGCTACTCGTCCGTTGATCCAATTACGAGCGCTTCCCGACGAAGCGCTGCACCTCCCGAAGGGATGAAATACATGACCGAGAGCATCAACCCGAACACCACCCCTGACCCCACCCAGAAGGCTGCTGAGACCGCGGCCACGACCCCCAGCACGCCGCCCGCCGAGCCGGGGACCACGACCTCCGGCACCGCCGGAACCACGACCTCCGCTGCCGGTGGACCCCACGCCGGTGGTCCGGTTCCGGGGACCGAGAAGGCGGTCGACGAGATCAAGGTCAAGGCCGAGGAGCTGTTCGAGCTGATCAAGAAGAACGCCGGCCCGCTGTTCAGCGACCTGAAGGCGAAGGTCGAGCCGCTGATCGCCGACCTGAAGGAGAAGGCGCCGCAGTACCTCGACCAGGCGAAGCAGAAGGCTCAGCCACTGATCGACGATGTGTCCGCCAAGCTCGACGAGGTCCGCAACAAGAACGCAGAGCCGGCCGGCGCCGGGGCGGACGACGTCCAGACCGCCACCCAGACCGTGACCGACCCGGGCGTGTCGACGCCGGGTGAGACCTCGGCCGCCAGCAGCGGTGGTACCACCAGCTCGGTGACCGATGCGCACCAGCCGGGCACCTCGGTCGACGGGACCCCCGGCACTCCCGGAACCCCCGGTCAGAGCCCGAAGATCTAGCCGGTACTCACCTAAACCCAAGGGCGCTCACCACGCGGTGAGCGCCCTTGGCGTGTCGAGAGGCTCAGAACAGCCACGGTCAGCAGCAGCGTCCCGGCCCGGGCCGTCAGGATGGGGAAAATGCGGGCGATCGGCGTGGAAGGACGGGCGATGCAGGCTCCTTCGTGATCCGGCTCACTCTGTCAGGTGACCTAAATTTCCGGGTGAAGACCAGTCGCCGTCAAGCGTGCTCCCGACACTCCCCCGAGAACACCCGAGCGATCACCTCGTCGACCGCGGCGTGCGCGTCCCGTGGCGCACCCGCCCGCGATCCCAGCTCCGCGGCGCCCACTACGACCGCCAGCAGCTCGAGCGCCGCACGCTCGGGGTTCACGCCGGGCGGAACCTCGCCGCAGACCAACCCGTTCCGGATGACGGCGGTCAGTCGGGCGACACTGCGCGCATCGTTCGCGGCGGCCACCTTTCGCAGCTCGGCGTCCCGCACGGCGAGGCCGGCGAACTCCTGCCGGACCGCACACTCCCGCCGACGACGAGCATCGAGCGGCAGCAGCAGCGCGAGCGCCGCCTGCGCCATGACGCGAATCGGCCGTGCGGTCCGCTCCCCGTCCTGAACGAGGTCCGCGATTCGGTCGTCAGTGCGCCGGAGAACCTCGACGTACGCGGCGGTGATGAGCTCGCGCTTGGTTGGAAAGTAGTGCTGAACCAAACCGACGGACACGCCCGCCTGGCTGGCCACGCGAGCCACCGTGACAGACGAGATCCCCTCGGTGGTAGCGATCCGCAGCGCTGCGTCCACCATTTGCCGACGACGTTGCTGATGATCTGCGGTGCGCGCCATGGCGAAACCATATCACCGTATGGTATTCATAACCGTATGAGCGTTCAATTTTGGATACGCGCAGCCGCGGCCATGACGGCGATCGGGATCACCGCGCTGGGGTCCCCCGCGCACGCAAACTCCATCGACGGGTCGTTCAGCGACCTCGCAGCGCAGGCCGGCGCTCCCGGAGGGGCGATCGCCTACATCGAGGACGGCGTAGTGGAGCGCACCGAGACGTTCGGGAGCACGGGAGACGGAGAGCCGGTCCAGGCCACAACGCAGATGCTGTGGGGATCGACCTCGAAGTCAGTCGCTGCTGCAGTCGCGGTGCGACTTCACGAGGGTGGCGTCCTCGACCTCGATGCACCGGTGAGTAGCTATCTCGACGGCGGTCCGGACGTCCCGGTGCGCTCCCTGCTGAACCACACCTCAGGGATGCCTTTCGGCGCGGCCGATCTCGACGTCACGCGTCCGGGGACGACGGCCGTCGAGGTAGCGGTCGGTCTCGACCCGGAGCTGGACGCCGCCGGGGAGCATCGATACTCCAGCCTTGGGTATCTGTATCTCCAGGCGGCCATCGAGGCGGCTACCGGCAAGCCCTATGCCGATTCGTTGGCCGGTGTTGCCCCCGGCGCGGGCGCGACGGCGGAGGACTGCTCCGGCGTGGCCGCCGGCCATCGGCTCGCCGGACCGTTCGCCGTGACCGCCGGGATCGGCTACGACGGCGCGGGAGCGACGTACGGCTACACCTGCGGCAGCGTCGAGGATCTGGCGGCCTTCGCAGTGGCGCAGTTGGGCGGCGAGAAAGCGACGTTCGATGCCCAGATCGCCGAGCCGGTCGAGACCGGTCGGTCGGACACCCGCTACGGACTCGGCTGGCGGGTCACCTCCGAACCGGATGAACGCACGACGGTCTGGCACACCGGGACGGTGCCGGGGTATTTCTCCGCCATCTATCTGGATCCCGAAACGGGGGACGGTGCCGTCGTCCTGCTCAACGCATCGGGCTTCCTGCACGAGGAGGCGCTCGCCGCCGCGACCCGGGCCGCGTACGACCAGGCGACGGGCCGCGACCAGACGCAGATCCCCTCGGCCTGGATGGCCAGCGCGATACCCGTGGGCTTGCTGGCGCTCGCCGCGATCGCGGCCGTGGCGCTGATCCGCGGTCGACCCGGCGGACGCCGGGCGGTCGTCGTGTGGGCGGCTCTGGCCGGCCTGGTGGCGATTGCCACCCTGGTCGTCGCCCCGATGCTGATGGGAGTACCCCTGCGCTACTTCTGGCTGTGGGAGCCGGCGCTGGTCGTCGGGGCCGGCGTACTGCTCGCGACACTGACCGGAGGCTTGACGTCGTCGATCGTGCGACTGCGAAGATGAGGACATGGGTCATCTCCACAGCGGGGCGCCCCCAGCCACGCGCACGGCGACGGGCACGACCACGCCCACCCGGCTGCGAACGACCACGGTCGCGGGGGTGCGCACGAGGACGCCCACGCGCCCGCGCACGATCACGGTCACGTCGGCTCCGCTCGGGCGCGGGCATGGCACCGCGTGCAGGACTTCTTCGGCGGGCACTCGCGCGATCACGCCGACCAGATCGACGACGCTCTCGAAGCCAACGCCGCGAGCCGACGGCTTCGCCAGCCTAGCCGTGCTGCTCGGCGCGGGAGGCGCCGCGATCGGCTGGGAGTGGGCCGCCCCCGAGGTCGTCGAGTCCGCGCGCCAGGCCCTGACGGACGTCGAAGGGCTCGAGACCCTGGACTCGCTTCGCGCGCGGTGGGTCGGACACCGGTTGCACGCCGAGGCAGAGATCTCGGTCGACCCGCAGACCACGCTCGCGCAGGCGCACGAGATCGCGCACTACGCCGGGGCGCACCTGATGCACTACGTCCACCATCTCGGCAACGCGACGATCCACGTCGGTCCGGCCGGCGTCCAGGAATCTGCGACGCAGCGAGGAGGGCTGCGGCGATGAGCGCGCTCACGCGATACCTGCGCGGCAGCATGGCATTCCGGGTGCGCGACACGGGCCCTCCGGACGGCGAGCCGATCGTCCTGCTGCACGGATTCCCCGAGACGTCGGCGGCCTGGAGCCGCACCGCGCCGCTCCTGAATGCCGACGGCTATCGCACACTCGCCCCGGATCTGCGGGGCTACTCCCCCGGTGCCCGGCCGAAGGGGCGTCGACACTACCGCCTCGACACCATGACTGGTGACGTCACGGCACTGCTGGACGCCGCCGGGCTCACCGATGCGCACGTCGTCGGGCACGACTGGGGCGGCGCACTCGCGTGGGAGCTGGCAGCGAAGCAGCCAGCGCGGGTGCGCACGCTGACGGTGATCTCCACCCCGCACCCTGCGGCGATGTCGTGGGCGATGCGGCACTCCACCCAAGCACTGAAGAGCGCCTACATGGGCTTCTTCAACATCCCGCGAGTACCCGAATTCCTCTTACGCAAGGGATTGCGCCGCGTTGGGCTGCGCTCTCTCGGCATCGACGACGAGCTTGCCGGGCAGTACGTCGAGACGCTGCTCGAGCCCGGCGGGCTGGAAGGGGCGCTCGGCTGGTATCGGGCGATACCTACCCGGCCGCGCCCCCGCAGCGCGCGCATCATCGTTCCGACCACGTATCTGTGGGGTCGGCGAGACAAGTACCTCGGGCGAGCGGCGGCCGAGCGCACCGGTGACTACTGTGACGGCGACTACCGGTTCGTGGAGATCGACGCCGACCATTGGATCCCAGAGAAGAATCCAAAGCAGGCCGCCGAGGCGATCCTCACCCGGTGCCGTTCCAGGTGACAGGCGTCAGCCGCGGGCTTGAGCGCCCGCGCCGTCCAGCACGGGCTCCGTCGCCCCCTCGACACCACGCCGCTGCAGTACCTGCGACGGGTCCGGCTGGAGGCCGCCAGACGGGATCTGCAGCAGGCCGATCTCACGCGTGGCGACTCCATTGCTGCCGTCGCGAGACGTTGGGGTTTCGCCAATGCCGGGCGCTCCGCCGCGGCCTACCAGGCCGCCTACGGCGAGCTGCCGGTGGACACTTTGCGGCGCTGATTCGTTGTCGGTACGGCGTGGTGGTTGAGCGTTGACCCGGGCGTGCCGTGATTACCGCTCGGCGTCGACGTAGACCCAGCGGGCTCTACGGGATCTGAACCGCGAGCGTTCGTGCAGCTCACCATCACGAGCGCCGTCGCGGAACGACGCGACGAACTCGACGATTCCCGTGTCGTCGTGTGGCGAGCCGCCCACGACATCGACGACACGCAAGCCGGTCCACTCCAGGCCGGCTGGCTCGATCGTCGGTGGCCGCGTCGCCGGGTCCCAGGTGCGGAAGACGTAGTTCAGATTTCCAATGGCGTAAGCAGAGTAGCGCGAGCGCATCAGCTCGCTTGCGGTCTCGGCGTCCCGCGCTCCGTCATGGAGTGGTTCGCAGCAGGCCTCGTACGACTCTCCCCCACACGGACAGGCGCTCACGCCAGGGCCGCCCAGTAAGCCGTCCGCTCGATCTTGATCCGCATCGACTCCTCAGCAAGCCCGCAGACCTTGCACGAACAGCTGAGCTGCTCCTCGAAGACAGGTCCCTGGCTGATCAGACGGCGATTCATGGCGCCACACTAGCGGCTTGACGACCGAACTGGATACGACCGATACGCCTTGCACGACCGTCCCGCGACCAGTCGGCCTCGGAAGTGCTCACTGGGTCATCTCGACGAGTCACGATGAGATACGGCCAACTTGTCGAAGCGGGGTGGAAGGGAGTTACGCGGGGAGGCCGAGCGTGCTGGCGAGCCGTTCCAACGCCTTCGCGCAAGTCCGCTGCTTGATCAAGCCCTCCCGCGCATGCGCCGTCGCGTGCAGCTCATGCGGGAACCAGACGAGCTGCACGACACACGGGTTCATGCTCAGGGCCCCAGAGCCGACGACGCCCACCATCTGCACCGCGTCGGCGCTCGCTCCTGGGAGAGCCCCGCGGCGCTCCTGGGCGCGGCCTGCGAAGAATCCGACACGTACGGCGTGCAAGAGTGCCTCCGAACGATCGATGTGCAGCGTTCGCTGATCGCCGTCCATGCGGGTCAGGTACCGGGCGCCGGCTCGTCCCCCGGTACGACCTCCCGACGCACCGCTGAGCCGTCCGGCCCAGCCTCCACCAATCCCGCCGCCGACCGCACCGCCCACGGCTCCAAGGTCGCCGAGACTCTCCACGAGTACGTGCTCGACCTGCTCGATGGGCAACAGCGGTGATGGCACGCCACCAGCGCGATCTCGCGCCATCACATCATCGTGCGCTGCAGAGGAACACAGCCATGTTTCAGCATGATCCCAGCCTATCGACCGCGCTCATGGATGCATGGTGACGCGGCTGTGCTGTCCCATCCCGAGCAGCAGTGCAGTCCGACGCTCATGCCGCATACCCCCGGTGCTCAGCCGGCCACCACCGCATCGGCTAGCCGTTGAACGGCGTCGGCGATCATGTCACGCAAGCCGGCGCCCTCCACGATGCGGAACTGGAAACCGCTGATCCCAAGGTGGAGAGCGATCTCGCGCAGATCGTGCGGCTCAGTCGTCAGCTCGCAGATGCCGTCTCCGGTGTCGTCTACCAGGGGCGATCGTCGGCCCGAACACCTGGCGGACGTCGTCGGCCGGCGCCTCGACACGGAGACGAACCCGGTGGCGGTAGGGCGCGGTCGTAATACTGCGGGCCGCGAACGCGTCACTCTCCTGGTTCACTGCGAGCGCTGGATCGTCTCGCAGGGTGAGGACGCCTTCGACTCGATCGCGCATCATGCCGAGGAGTTGCGCCAGGTCGCCGAGCAAGCGGACGCCGAGGTCGTCATCACCTGGACCGAGCTACCGCACCGCTGACGGATAGGCTCCACGGTCGCCTCGATCAGGGCCGACCGCGCCTCTCGCGAACCGGCGGCTTAAACCTGCGGTGCGGCCCGATCAGTCGGACGCCACGGGGTCGACCGTAGGGAGCCCGAGATGCTCAGCCACGTCCTTCATGTTCACGTCATGAGTCGCGACCGTCACTGAATCTCCGATCAACAGCGCAGTAGCTAGATGCAAGGCGTCGAGTGTCCTGATGTGCCGCTCGATCGACTCCGCGACGGTATGCGCTTCACGGGTGATGTCGAAAAGCCCCACACGACTGAGTAGCGGTTCAGCGTCAGACAGCGGTCTCCGGTCGCGCCGCAGCACGCGAACCACCTCAGTCCGCAGCAACCGCGACGATACGAAGTCCGTATCAGGTGCGCCCATCCAATCCTGAAGTCGCAGACGTTCAGGCGCGTCGAGGATCGTCCGCAGCGCCACCGAAGTGTCGAGATAGACGATGCTCACGGCTCAGCGGTCCCCCTTCAGCTCGTCCAGCAGCGCGTCAACGTCCTCGGACTCGTAGCGAGGCCCGCCGACCGCCTCGGGCCACGGCACGCGCGTCGAGGCCGGAGGCGTGTAACGTCCCTGCCGCTCGGCTCGAGCGAGGGAGTCGTCCTGGCCCCGGTAGGAACTCACTCGCCAACGGGGCTCCCCTCGCTCCGTCACGATCACCTCGCCCACCGCCGCGGCCTGGGCGAGGACTTCCGCTGTGCGCTGGTTGAGATCACGCTTGGTCACCGTCGTCATGACGCTAGCGTAGTACGCACGTCTGACATCGGCCTGGACGTGCCGCGGTGCCGGGCGAGACTTCTGCGACCTCGTCCACAGTCCTCGCCGCCGTGTCGAGTTCTAGGGCTTCGTCGGGCTATGCGGCGTACGCCCGATACTGAAGACGAAAGGGTGCGTGCGCCCAGGCGCGTCAGCGCAGCGGGAGCGTCTCCACCGGCCGATCTGTCACCTCGGCGATGAGGTCAAAGCTCCTGGCCATAGCCAACACCGTCAGCCCGGCCAGTTCCAATCACCGCGGTGCGCGGCCTGTCCCGACTGCAAACGCGAGTACGCCGAGAGCACGCCCGGGCCATCGCATCGCGGATGCTGGCCGCGCTCTGAAGCGAGGCTCCCCCACCGGCATCTTCGCGGTGCTCGCCGCCGCCTTCCTGTGGGGCACCACGGGGACTGCTGCGACATTCGCACCGTCAGTCGGGCCGCTGGCCATGGGCGCGGCAGCGCTCGGCATCGGCGGCATCCTGCAGGCAGCCATCGCCGCTCCCTCGCTCCGCCGGGAACGGCCCGCACTGTCTTCGCAACGTGGGACAGTGCTCGCCGGAGCCGGAGTCGTGCTGATCTACAGGCCTTTTACAGCTCGATGCATCTGGCCGGTGTCGCGGTCGGCACGGTCGTGTCCCTCGGCTTTGCCCCGATCGCCTCGGGCCTCCTGGAGCGGTCGATCGAGCGACGCAGACTCAGCGGCTGGTGATGCTCGCCGCAGCGCTTGCGCTGCGAAGATGCACGACGCGCCAAGCGAGACGCTCCCCACGGTCGCCGGCGTCATCCTCGGCCTGGTTGCCGGCGCGACCTACGCCATGTACTCGTGGAGCGCTCACCGCCTCATGAACCGCGGCGTCGGGCGCGCTGCGGCGATGGGCGCTGTCTTCGGCCTGGGCGGCATTGCCCTCATGCCCGTACTCCTGCTGACCGGCGCACCGCTCATCGCTTCCGCCCAACCGATGATGGTCGGAATCTATATGGCACTGGTCCCGATGTTCCTGGACTATCTGCTCTTCGGGTACGGCCTCACGCGCGTCACGCCAAGCGCCGCGACAACGCTCACGCTCGCTGAACCCGCGATCGCCGCCCTCCTAGCCGTGGTCATCGTCGGTGAGCGCCTCCCCGCTATCGGATGGGCTGGACTCACGGGCATCTGCGCCTCTCTCCTGGTCCTCTCACTCGCACCTGCGACACAGGCGCGTGTCGCCGAACCGTCGCGTTCGCGCGAGCTCCCGATAAGTCAGGAAGCCTGAATCAGTCAGCCGGAGACAGACGCCGGGCAAGACCTGCAGATGCGCCGCAGTACCGGAATCAGATCGCTTGGTACGGGCCAAAGTTCCGTGGAGAGGTTAGAGCGAAAACCGGAACTCCACCGAGTTCCGGTACGGAGAACCATCTGCGTGACGAGCGCTCGCCGCGCCTCGGCGCTCACATGCGACGCCGCCGCGTGCTTACAAGTCGTCCAGCTTCTCGCCCCTGAGGTAGCCGACCTGGAAGTAGCCGCCGATCGAGTCCAGGACTGCCCGACAGCCCCCACCACCAATGCCTCCGCATCACGGTCTCCTCGATCGACCCAGGCGGCCAGGTTGAAGGGGTCGCCCTGTGCACGCAACTCACGAAACAACCATGTGTCTGACCCGATCCAACCTCTCCTCGACAGCAGCGCCAGTTCCGCAGATGTGTAGCGCGCTTCACGACGCCGCCGCCTCTCCGGGATCACCCGACCGCGCCCGGGGAGATGACATCGAGCCCAGCCGTCTCCGCCGCTTCCCCAAGCCGACGGTCATAGGTCACGACAGCATCAGCATCAAGGCGAATGGCAGCCTCCAGATGCAAGGCATCAAGAGTACGCAGATACTGCATCGGCAGGAAGCCTGCGGATCGATACGTTGCACGGTCGAGCGTCGCCAGCGACACACCCTCCAAGAGTGCGCTCACTTTCGACTGGTCTCGACCTTCCCGGACCGCCATGCGACGTAGTTCGGTCTCAAGAAGATCACTGGAGACAAGGCGCACATCCTCGCGATCAAGCCAGTTCACTAGCTCTTGAGTCTCGGGCTGAGCAACAAGCAGTGCGCCGAGCGCGGACGTATCGACATACACCAGCGGAGCGGTACTCACACCCGATCTCCCCGCAGTTCGTCGAGGATTCGGTTCATCGGCCGATCGCGGTCAGTCGGCTGAGGCTCCAGGTCGGACCAACCACCGACTCGCTTGGCCGGTCGCGAGATGGGTAGCGCGGACGGCGGGGCATCGAGCGGAACGATGCGCCCGACGGGGATACCGCGATTGGTCAGTACGAACGAATGTCCCTCGCTCACCTCACGCAGCACGCGTCCAGATTCGTTGCGCAACTCGCGCTGCGAGAGGCTCTCACTGGGTGCTTCAGCCGTACTCACGCACCAATTGTAGCACCCGTGCTACACGTTGAAGCGGAACTCCACCCGGTTCTGGTACATAAACACATCACGTGGCCTCGACCTAGTCGAGTGGTCGAATCCGCGAGTTGGTCGGTGCCGGCGGCTCCCATCCGTTCTGCTCGTGGATGCTCGCAACCAACCCTTGTGCATGGTCAGCGAGCTTGTTGAGCGCCGAAGCGTCGTGGCCCGTTGCCTTCAGCCGCCGCAGGTTGTGACTGAGTGCTTGCGCCCAAGTCATGAGGGGATCAAGGTTCTCCAGCCGCCGCTCGATGGTGTCCGCCGGCCTCGCCTGCTCCATAACTTGCCGACCGAAAGCTGCCCCCAGCGCCCGCTCGGCGTCGAGCCAGCCATCTAGCCCTTCCCACTCGTCGCCCCATGGACATCGCTGCCCTCATCATCTCGGGCCTCTCCTTGGTCGTCGCCGGCATCGGCACCTACTCGTCCAATAAGCGCTCGAAGGAGGTAGGCGCGCCCCGACTACTTCGACTGGCCATCCTCCAAGAACCGACGCTGGAGCTCGGCCATCTTCACGAAGTACCGGCGTGCGGCGATCGCCAGCAGCGTCGCCCCGGTCTCCGTCAGCCACGTCTCACGGTCACCGTCGTGCTCCTCGACCGGGTGGAGCGCGTAGTTGCGCACCTCGCGGTACATGTGGGCCTGCGTCACGACTTCAGTGATCGTGGCGCTGCCAGGCGAGGGCTTGAGCTCGCGCAGCTTCTGCTCGGTGAGGCGAATGACCTCTGCGGCGTCCCGCCCCTCGCCGACCTTCTTCTCCAGAGCCCGCGGCGCGTCCGGCACCGCACGGGCCAGGTTGAACCACGCGGCCTCCGACGCCGCGGCGAGCAGGCTCGACGAAGCGAGGTGCAGCCCCCGCTGCAGCGCGCGCCGGCTCTCGCGCACCATCGTCGCCCCGCGGGAGCCGAGGATCTCGTCCAGCCCGGCGAGGAGCTCGTCCACCGGCAGCAGAACCTCGCTCCCCGCGGGCTCGCGCCGAGCAGGCATGAACCTCTGATATTCCCTGGGATTGCCGACCAGCGGCGAGTGAACGAGGACAGGAACTCCCGAACTGCCGCCCGGGTAGTCGACGCTGATCCGCTCCGGCTGGATCGCATAATTGTTGCCTGGTCCCTGCGTGAGCACGCCCTCGGCGACGAGCTGCGAGACAGCCCACCGAACGGCGTGCCCGCCGCGGACCTCTGCCATGTGCGGGTCCATGGGGTCGGGGTCGGCGAGGCGACGCCCCTTCTCCGTGGCGGGGGCCGCAGTGAACCTCGTCCGAGGAGCCGGTCGCTGGCTCCCGATCGCCTCAAGCCAGCGATCGACGAACTCCGTCGAGACCACAGGCTCCGTCGCCGTGTCCATCGCGTCGAGGACGACCCCGCGGGCGACGAGAATGTCCGCCTCGCTCGGCGTCACCGCGGCCTGCACGGCCTCCTTGAATGCGGATTCGAAGTCCATGCCCCAAGTGTCCCCGCAGCGCGGGGCCAGATCCATGTTCAGCGCGCAGTGTTGCGCGCGCCTACTGCCAGCCGTCGAAGGGATCGACGACGCTGTGGACGCCGTGGACGGGGCAGGTGAAGGCGATCCGCATGCCCGCGTCGGTCGGCACCGGGTCCGGGTCGCAGTCGCGCCCACACACGCCCTCGCCGACGGGGTGCGCGCAGGTGCGGTAGCCCTCGTCGTCGCGCGCGAGCGGGTCGCCAGCGGCGATCACGCCTCGCCCTCCCGAAGCTTCGGCGTGATCTGCACGGTCTCGGGGTCGAACGTCTTCTTCCCGCGCGGGTGTGGAAACAGGCGCACGGTGCAGAAGAAGTCGATCACGCGCCGCTTGATCATCAGGTCCGCGCGCTCGTAGGCCGCCACGGGATCGTCGTCGCCGAGCACATCGTCAAGGTCGGTCGAGGACATGAGCGAGCGGCGCTCGGCCTCCAGTGCCTCAATCGCCGTGTTCTCGCGCTTGCGGACGCGGTTGAGGTCGAACGCTTCGATGAGGTCGTTGTCGTAGTCCTGTTGGACGCGCAGCAGCTTTGCCTTGCGCGCGCTGATGTCGGCGTTGATCGCCTTGACGCGGGGCTCATCGA
This sequence comes from Blastococcus sp. Marseille-P5729, assembly GCF_900292035.1. Taxonomy (NCBI): domain Bacteria; kingdom Bacillati; phylum Actinomycetota; class Actinomycetes; order Geodermatophilales; family Geodermatophilaceae; genus Blastococcus; species Blastococcus sp. Marseille-P5729. The sequence continues at coordinate 944,750 of NZ_OMPO01000001.1, forward strand.
CACGCAGGCGCACGTCCTGGAGATCAGGCCGCGCCAGACGCGCCTTGACAACGCGCTCGACCCACTCATCGACCTGCTTGCGGGTCCGGATCAGCTCGGCATCGGGACAGCGGTACCGGGTGCCGTGCGTGATGACGGGCTTATCGCACAGGCCGCACAGGTAGAGACCGGCCCCGATGTGCTGCCGCGCAGTGGATCCGGTGCGGTTCGTGATCCTCCTTGGATCGTTCAACCGCTCCTGGACACGCCACCAGACCTCGGGCTCCACGATGGGGGTCCACTGGCCGAGGACGGGATCGTTGTTCTCGTCGCGCAGGATCTGGGTATGCCAGCTCTGCCGCTTGTTCTTCGCACGGTCACGGCGGTCGGTGTAGACCGAGTAGCCGGCGTACCGGGGGTTGCGCAGGATGCCGAGGACGGTCGAGGAGTGCCAACGGCCGTCCTCCGGTACAGGCTTCAGCTCCTCCCCCGCCTCCTTCCGACTCTCGTTGCGCTCGATCGCGAGCGTCCTCGAGTGCTTGGGCAGGTGAGGCAGAGAGGACGGCACTTCTGGACCGGTGCCGCCCGACAGGCCCCGTGCGATCGCGGCGACGGACGGACCGTCTTCGATGGAGAAGAGCCGGAAGATCTCGTAGACGGCGGCGGCCTCGTGCTCGATGATGTCGCCGTTCGTCGCGTAGCCGAGGGGCCTCACGCCTTTGGGAGCGCGCCCCTGCTGGGCACGCTGGACGTGGGCTCTGGACTGACGCGCCGATTTTCGTTCGACCTCGGAGCGCGCCACCGCAGCCTTCATGCGGGCGAAGAGCCGGCCGCCGTTGGTCCCGAGGTCGGCCTCACCGTTGGCCGTCACGCTGACGAGGCCGTGCTCCTGGGCAGCATCGATCCAGTCCTCGAGCTGCCTGGGCTGCCGGGTAAGCCGGTCGAGGTCGTAGGAGATGATCGCGTCGAAGCGGCCGGCCTCGTAGTCGGCCACCATCTGGTCGTAGGCTGGGCGAACCTTGGTCTTGTCAGTCGCGGACTTGGACTGGTCCACGTACTCCTTGTAGACGGCCCAGCCGCGCTCGGACGCGATCTTCAGGCAGTCCTCGCGCTGCCGATCGATGGCGAGACCGTCCAATCTTGCGATCAAGCGAGATCCGGAGGTAGACGGCAGCTCGGGTCTTCGATTCAGTCACGTATACGAGCGTACGCGCGAGATGTGTCTACGTGACGTAACGCCAAGACTGTGACCGTGTCACGGCTTCCGATTAGCACCGTGCAGGTCGCCCGGCCGTGTCGGCCGACCCGATCAGTCCGCCAGAACCTGCCTGATCAGTGCTGCGATGTCATCTCGTTGCACCTGATCACGGAACGTAACCTCGATGCCCTCCGAGCTCATCGACTCGAAGAACCGTCGCGCCGCCGTCATCCTGAGTTTCTCGCTTTCTCGCAGGTCGGAGCGCTTCTTGACGTCCTTGGTCTCAATGATGAAGTTGAGCGACAGCCCGCCGTCCTCGCGCTTCAGCACGTACATGAAGTCCGGGCTTGTTGTTCCGCCGAAGTACAGGGGCACCTTGATCGACCGGCGTGGGATCTTCCCGAAGACGACGACTTCATCGAGCTTGGAGTCGCGGATCATGCCATGCTCCTTCGGTGAGTCGTACACAAACGCGTCGTACAGGAACTTGTCCGGCACGATGGCCTTGTCGTCGCGGAAGACGCCGATGTTGCCCTGCGTGATGCTCTCGAGCGGGGCACCATCTGCATCGGTGAGTTCCGTGCCGAGTACGAGCCCCTCGATCTTCGAGTACGTGAACCGCTCGAGGTAGTTACGCTCCATCCACTCCGTGAACCCAGCAACAAACTCATGCAGGGTCGCCTTGTTGAAGAAGTCGGCGGGGAGGCTCTTCTTCGCGTCGAGGCGGACGAGCCCCGCGTGGACACGATCGATCGGCAGTCCCGTCTGAGCACGGACACGCTTCAGCCAGTCGCCGTACGGCATCGTCTCGGTTGCGTTGAAGACCTTCTTCGTCTCCGTCCGAACCTCCAGGGACGAGCCCTCGTCAGCCTGCACGACGACATCTTGCGCGAATCGACCGAACTCCTGCCGGTAGATATCAGCGCCCAGCACCTCGTCGATGCACTCATCGATCTCGTCGGCCGCGAGCTCGTCGAGGCGGAGGTAGTACTTGGCGTTCAGCGTCTCCCAGAGGTCCTTGAGCGCGGAGTACCGCTCGGAGCGAATGCCGACCTTAACCTTCTGATTTCCCTTCACCACCTTGTCAGGCTTCAGGCCCGTCTTGTTGAACGCGGGGTAGGCAGCGAACAGGTCATCTTCGCGCCCCGGTACGACGTTCTTGTCGGGATCGACGAGCCCCTGCTGCAGGAGCTCGATGAAGAGTTCCGTCTCCGTCTTGCCGAGCTCGTCGGCGACCTTGGGCAGTAGCTCCTTCACCTTGGCTGGGCCCACGGCGACGTCGGAGTTGATCTCGTCGACGAGAGACTCGGCGAACTTTTGCTCCGTGTAGTCGATGAGGTAGGTGAGGTAGAACTGCTCGCCCGCGAGACGAGTGCCTTTCGCGTCCACGGGCAACCGGAGGCCACGGCCTACCTCCTGGAGCTTCGAGATCTCCGATCCGGACGACCGGAGCTTGACGATCTGGAACACGTTCGGGTTGTCCCAGCCCTCGCGGAGCGTCCACTTCGAAAACAGGAATCGACGAGTGTTCGGCGCACCGTTCGCCGTCTCGAAGGACAGCATCGCCTCCTTGTTGCGGAGGATGTCGTCGACCTCGCGCTGGATGGCCTCGTCGGTAGTGGAGTTGTCCGCGGAGAAGTATCCACCGTTCGTCGCCTCGACGTCAGCGAGCGACGCCCGCAGGTAGGCGACATACTCCTTCGCGACGGGCGAGGAGTCGCCCTCGCGCTTCTCGATCTCCGCGGTGAGCCGTGCAGCAAGGAGCTCCTCGAAGCGCTGCCTGAGGTGCCCTTTCGAACCGTCGCTGCCGCGATAGGACTCGATCGAGTCGATGAAGAACAGGGTTAACGTCTTGACCCTGGACGAGCGGCGGAAGTTCTCCCACTCGGTCTCGAAGTGGTTGTCGAGTGCCTGCCGCATCATCAGGCTCTGATAGGTGTCGGAGTAAACCCGGGCCGAGAGGATGTCCCCTGTCCCCAGCGCCTGACCGTTGGACAGCGTGACGCCGGACTTGATAGTCGGGTTGTCGGTCTTACCGATCCCATCGATTGTGATGCCCGCGAATGCGCCGTCCGCAATGCCGAGGGACTCCCCCATATCGAAGGTGAGGGACTTCCCCGTGCCGATGTTCTGGAACGTCGCCTGCTTCGGCTTGCGCGCAGAGACGCTCGTGAGTTTCAGGCGCGTCGTATCGCTGCTGCTGTCCTGTGGGTACTGGACCTGGACGCCCTTGACCAACTGCTCGTTGAACGACTCGACGGCACCGAGATTGAACACGAGGTTGTTGTAGTCGGTCTTCCCCGTCTTGCCGAGCTCCGGGAACGTCGCGCCGAAGCGGAAGACTGCCAAGGGCTGGATCTCGTCAATGAGCGTCTGATACGCCTTGTTGTCGCGTCGGAAGCGGTGCGGCTCATCCATGATGACGATGGGGCGAGTCCCACGAAGCGCCTCGTAGGGGACACTGGTCGCGCCGAGCACCGTCTGGTCGTAGTCGAACGCCATGGTCTTCTTCGACTGCAGCATGCCGTCGGTCATGAGGAGAGCGGAGATCCGACCAGGCGAGAGCCGCGAACCGTGCACGAAGTTAACGATCGAGTTCGGCATCATCTTCCGCCCCTTCGATCGCTTCTGGGGATCGAGGACATCGAGGCGCAGCTCCATCTGCGGGCCGTACGCATCAGCGAAGTACTGGCGCGCGTAGTCCGACCGGATGAACGCCTTCGCGCCTTCCTTGATCGGTGTCGAGGGCACGAGAAGAATGAACTTTGTGAAGCCGTAGAGCCGGCTCAGCTCGTACATGAGTTGCGTGTAGACCAACGTCTTGCCGGTGCCGGTCTCCATCTTGGCATCGACCCCGAGAACACCGTCATCTACATGTCCCCGCCATGGACGAGGGATCGCAGCGATCCCGTCTACGACACCGGACTGGATCGCATTAATGTTCTCGCGAATCTGAGGATCGGCCGAGTCGAACGCGATGTTCGCCTCCGGCAGGGTGCTTGCGTCAAACTCCACGTCCTTGAAGACGCGGGTCAGCGCCTTCAGCGCCCGCTGCTGATGCTCCAGAGTCTGAAGTCGGATCTGCATGGGTCAGTACCGTTCGATCACCGAGACGGTCTGCCCCGACCGAAGCGACGTGAGATTCTGCTTCAGCTCGTGCATGACCGAGAACGGCACCGAGTACCCGAAGACAACGAGCCGCTTCAGATCGAGCTCACCGGCCTCGAGCTTGGCCACGAGCGCCATCACGTCGTCACTATTGAGTCCCGGCACGATGACGTAACCGGAGTCCTCGCAGACCTTCAGCTTGTAGTCTTCGAGCCTTACGTCGCTCACCTCAGGCGTCAGGCCGAAACCGTCCTGGACGAGCCAAGTCGAAAGCGCGACCTGGTCTCCCGGTGTCCCGTTTGAAGCGAACTTGGACACGAAATCGCCAGCGAACATCACGCCGTCCTCATTGGGATCGAAGGACTGAAGCTGATCAAGCGTCTTCGCACTCGGCGACTCTAGACGGAAGAGACGGAAACCATAATCTATCGAGGCACCCGTCTCGTTCTTAATCTTCGATGCAGCCCTCTTGATGCGCTCTCGACCAATCTGATCAATCTGCCCATAGCCGGCCTTAGCGGCCGGACTACCAGCCTTTACTTTCTCCGGAAGCTGCACCATTATGAACTTTCGGCGACCCGCATCGCCGTCGCTTCCATTGAGCTGCATAACAGCATCTGCTGTCGATGCAGATCCGGAAAAGAAGTCGAGCACGACAGCATCTTTTGAGCCCAAAGTGGCGTACTCAACAAGCTTCTTAACCAGTCCGACAGGCTTCGGGTGGGAGAAAATATCCGGACCCACCAATGATTCAACTTCGGCAGTTCCATCCACCGTTGTCCCAACGTCCAAGAGCAACGTGCTAGGAGTCTTTGTATCCCCCTTGGCGACACGCTCTTCATAGAACAATTTGCGTTGCGGTCGCGCATTTCCGCGCTTCCCGAATGCGACACGCCCATCCTCTATCAACGAGGACATCGTCTGTGAGTTGATCGCCCAAGAGCGACCTGGTGACGGCCAGTGGTCCTCACCCGTGGCCGGATTCGTTACCGGATACATGGTGTCCCCGCCTGGCTTATTGGCGTCTAGAGGTACGAGTTTCCACGGGCCACGTGGATCGTCATCAGGGTTGGAGTATTCCTCGCTATCCAGCTGGTTCCCCCAAACCTCGAGCAGCGACCGATCCTTTGAGTAGACAAGGGTATGGGTGTGGTTCTGTGAAAACTCACGATCGTCTGAGATCGATCGACGCGATTGCCAGACTAGGTTAGATACGAAGTTCGCTTCACCAAAGATCTCGTCGCAGAGGACTTTAAGGTTCGCCTGCTCATTGTCATCAATACTGATGAAGATGACACCATCATCCGCAAGGACTTCCTTCGCAAGCTCCAGTCGCGGGTACATGAAGGTAAGCCATGCCGAGTGCGACGACTTGCCCTGAAGTGCCATCACCCGCTCGGCCTCGTCCTCGTCAAGACCTACCTTTTCGACCAGGTCCTTCGCCGTGAAGCCGAAGTCGTCGACATAGACGAACCCATCGGAACCCGTGTTGTACGGCGGATCGATGTAGATGCACTTCACCTGGCCCGCGTACGACCCCAGCAAGTGCTTGAGCGCATCGAGATTGTCCCCGACGATGTACAGATTCTCCGACTCAGCGTTCGCCGCCTCGGCGTTGTGCTCGAGGTCAGGGACCACGACCGCCTCGGTCCGCGTCGAGGTCAGGTACTTGGCGTACGACTTCCCCAAGAACTTGAGCTCGTAGCCTTCGCGGGTCATCGACACGTCGGCCGAACTCAGAGCCTCCTGAAGACGGTCGAGCCTGAAGTCGCCGTTCTTGTCGAAGTACTCGGGCACGGCAGCGCGGAGCCGCGCAAGCTCGAAGTCGGCGGGCTTGACCGTTGCGTTGGCCTCGTGAGCGTCTCTGATCATGATCGTCTTTCGTTCAGGCAGCGGGGCGGACTGGTCGTGTTACTGGCTCACTTCTTACCGCCCGTGCCAGATGTTCCTCCGTGCCGGAACTCCACCACGTCGCCGTCGGCCATGACGTAGTCCTTGCCCTCGATGCGCACCTTGCCGGCGGCCTTGGCCGCGACCATGGATCCACTCGCGATCAGGTCGTCGAAGGAGACCACCTCTGCCTTGATGAAGCCCTTCTGGAAGTCCGTATGAATGACACCCGCCGCCTCCGGCGCAGTGGCGCCGATCGGGATCGTCCAGGCGCGCGACTCCTTCGGGCCGGCGGTCAGGTATGTCTGCAGGCCCAGCGTGCGGAAGCCCGCACGCGCCAGCTGATCCAGACCGGACTCCTGCTGCCCGATCGACTCAAGGAGCTCGGCGGCGTCCTCGGGCTCGAGCTCGATGAGATCCTCCTCCGTCTTGGCATCGAGGAAGATCGCCTCGGCGGGCTCGACGATCTGCGCGAGCTCTGCCTTGCGGGCGTCGTCCGACAGGACGTCGGTGTCGACGTTGAAGACATAGAGGAAGGGCTTCGCGGTGAGCATGTGTAGTTCGCGCAGCTGCGTCATGTCGATCCCCGCCCCCGCGGCGCCGGCAAACAGCGTGACGCCGGTCTCCAGCAGCTCCTGGGCCTGCTTGGCGGCGTCCACCTGGGGCTGCAGATCCTTCTTGTTGCGCGCATCCTTCTCCAGCCGCGGCAGCGCCTTCTCGATGGTCTGCAGGTCGGCGAGGATCAGCTCAGTGTTGATCGTCTCGATGTCGGAGCGCGGATCGACGCGACCGTCGACGTGGACGACGTTGTCGTCGCTGAACGCGCGGACCACCTGGCAGATCGCGTCGGCCTCGCGGATGTTGGCCAGGAACTTATTGCCCAGCCCCTCACCCTCGCTGGCTCCCTTCACGATGCCCGCGATGTCAACGAACGACACCGTCGCCGGCAGCTCACGGGCGCTGCCGAACACCTTGGCCAGCTCGCCCAGCCGCGGATCGGGGACGCCCACCACCCCGACGTTCGGCTCGATTGTGGCGAACGGGTAGTTTGCCGCGAGCACGTTGTTGCGGGTAAGAGCGTTGAAGAGGGTCGACTTGCCGACGTTGGGCAGGCCGACGATTCCGATGGTGAGACTCACCCCGACAGTCTAGGTGCCCCGGTCAGTCGTCCTGGCTCACACTCGATCACCGCCCGGTGCGCACGCATTCGACGAGGCCGGCAGGGATGCGCATGAAGTATCCCCATGAACAAATCACGTTGGGTTCATGCGAGCCCACGAGAGTCTTCGCCGATGTCGAAGATGTTCTCACGCGTCGCCGTACGCTCGAAGCGCTCACGATCCCGAGCCTGCTCGTCCTCGCCGCTCAGGCGATCGCCGGGCGCCGTCCGGCGCCGTCATCGACGTAGTCCCCATGGTGGACGGCGGGAGGGAACCGCACTGGCGCTCGCGGACAGCCCCGGCGGCCGGGTCGTCGAGCGCACCGTGACCGGGCCGGTAGGGGAACCCGTCCGCGGTCACTTCGCCATGCTCGGCGGTGACGCCGAGAGCCCCGCAGTGGTGAGATGGCCGCTGCGGCCGGGCTGGACAGCGCAGTTCGGCGACATGCCTCGACGACGACCGCTATGCGGCTGGTTCCCAGCGATCTGCGCGACCCGACGGTGACCACCACTCGCGGTGCCGGCGAGCTCGTCCAGGCGGCGCTGGATGCCGGTGCCCGACGGCTGATCATCGGGTGCGGGGACTCAGGCACCTCGGACGGCGGCGCCGGGCTGGTTCAGGCGCTCGGCGGACGCATCCTCGACCGGGCCGGTGAGGAGATCGGAGTCGGTGGTGGCGAGCTGTCACGGGCCGCTCGCTTGGATCTCAGCTGACTCTCGCCCCCGAGTTCACGAGGTCGAGATCGTGGTCGCCTGCAACATGCACAACGTGCTGAGCGGGCAGCGCGGCGTGGCGCGCGTGTTCGGTCCGCAAAAGGGCGCCACCCCGGAGCAGGTGGAGGCGCTCACGGTATCGCTCGACCATTGGGCTGGACTGATCGAGCAGGCCGTCCCACGGGTCGCGGAGGAGCGCGACCTCCGCACCGGCGGCGGCACCGGGGCCCCCGGCGGACTTGGTGCCGCACTGCTCGGAGCCTGCGGCGCGCGGCTGGCCAGTCGGTTCGACGTCCTGCTGGACGGATCGCTGGTCGGCATCGACATCGACTCACTGATCCCTCGGCCCGACCTAGTGCTCACGGCGGAAGGCGCGGTCGACTACCAGACCCTGCGCGGGAAGGTGCGTGCCGAGATCGCGCGCCGCGCCAAGCGCGCCCGTAAACCGGTCGCCGCGCTCGCCGGCAGCATCGGCAAGGGTGCCGCCGACGTCCACGGCATCGGCATCGGCATCGGCATCGGCATCGGCATCGGCATCGGCATCGGCATCGGCATCGGCATCGACGCGATCATGGGGATCATGCCGATCCCATGGACCTCGCTCGAGCCGTCGACGAGGCTGACGAGCTGGTCACCAACGCGACGGAGCGGGCGATGCGGCTGATGCTGCTCGGGTGAGCGTTCGCGGACGCCGGCTGAGCGGCGCGGCACCGCGGTCGCCGGTGCCGTCACTCCTGGGAGGATGGCGCCATGACCGCTCGGGCGCATCGCTTTCGGCACTCGATCGAGCTGCCATCGCCGTACGACACAGACCGGCTGATGGGATTTCTCGCCAGTCGCGCCATACCTGGAGTGGAGGCGGTGGCCCGCGACGGCGGCTGGCGATACGCGCGCTCGTTGCGGCTGCCCGGCGGCGCCGGCTCGCTACTGATACGTACCGAGGGGCGGCGCGCGCTGGTCACCGGACTCCTCTCCGAGCGCGCCGATCGGACGGCGGCCGTGCAGGCCGCGACGGCCGTCCTCAACCTGCGGCCGGCACCCGCAGAGGTCGACGCGGCCTTTGCCCGTCATCCAGATACCCGCCCTCTAGTCGCTCGACGTCCGGGACTGCGGGTGCCGGGGGCCGCGGACGCCGCGGAGCTCGCCGTCCGGGCCATCGTGGGACAGCAGATCTCGATCGCCCGGGCCTCCGCGGCGTGCGGCGCGCTCGCTGCCGAGCACGGCGAGCCACTGCCACGCGAGCTGGCCGTGGATCCCGGGCTGACGCACCTGTTCCCGAGCGCTCGCACGTTGCGGGCCGCGAACCCCACGCGGCTCCGGATGCCGCGTGCGCGCGGCGCCGCGATCGTCGGGGTGGCAGATGCCCTCGCCGAAGGCCGAATCGACCTCGGCGCCGACCCGGTCGCCGTCCGGCGTCAGCTCGTCGCGCTCCGAGGCATCGGGCCGTGGACTGCGGGCTACATCTCGATGCGTGTCGGTCAGGACGCCGATGTGCTGCTTGAAGGCGACCTCATCGTTCGGCGCAGCGCCGCCGAGCTAGGTATGCCCGATACCCCTCGCGAGCTGTCGGCGTACGCCGAGCAGTTCGCTCCTTACCGGTCGTATCTGACGGTGCATCTCTGGGCCGCCTACACCTCGGGGTATAGCCCCGGAATGTAGGCGCTCTCCGCGCGGTGCCCTCTCTAAAAAACTTGCGAGAACCCATTGCAAACTCATTCGAACGCTTGTACGATATGATTAGACGTCGGGGAGGTGACGACCATGGACGAGCAGCGAACGGACCGCAGCGAGGCAAGCGAGCAACCGGTGGTCTTCACTCCTGCTCCCGCTCCTGCTCCTGCTCCTGAGTCTGCGGACGCCTCGGCGGAGCCGGACTGGGCGGTTCAGGCTGCGGCGTCGCCGGCTGATGCGGAGCGGTTGTGGCTGGCGAGCGAGTCTGCTCGGGAGCTGGACCGCGATCTGGATGAGGCGTTCGCGCATCTGCAGCGTGGGTATGAGCTGTTGCTGGGGATCGGGGAAGAGGGCGATCTGGGCGCGTTGGGCCCGGACCGCCTGATCACGATGGCGCAGCGTCTGGAGGCGCACCGCACGCGGCTGGTGATGGTCGATTCGTACGTGATCGAGGCGGCGAGGGAGGATCGGTTGCAGGATCACGTGTGCGCCAGCAGCATCCCCCTCGCGCTTTGCCGGGTGCTGCATATCTCCAGTGGTGAGGCGAACGCGCGCGCGAAACGCGCCGAGCAGTTGTTGCCGCAGAACGGGTTCAGCAGCGGCACCACCCCACCCACGCTGCCGCTGCTCGCGGACGCGGTCCGTGACGGTGCGGGGGTGTCGAGCGGTCAGGTGGATGTGATCTGCAAGGCCATGGCGCGAGTGGCGCAGAACCCCGAGGTGGATCACCAGCAGCGCGAGCTCGCCGAGCGGCTGCTGGTCCACCAGGCCGCCGGGTTGACGCATAAGGAGCTGGAGGTCGCGGCGGAGAAGGTCGAGGAGGTCATCAACCCCGACGGCACCCTGCCCAGCGACGACGTCGCCACGGCGCGGCGAGGGGTGATGATCGGGCCCGAAGGCCGCGACGGCACCCACAAGATCTCCGGCGCCCTGACCCGCGAGGGCAAGGCCCTGTTCGATGCCGCGATCGGGCCGTTCACCGCACCCCACCCCGCCGACGCCAACGGCCCGGATGACCGCACCGCCGCCCAGCGCACCCACGACGGCCTACAAGACGCCTGCCAACGCCTCCTCGAGCTCGCCGGAGCGCCCGCGTCCGGCGGGACCGCTGCCACGGTGCACATCACCATCGACCTCGACCGGCTCATCGAAGCCATCGCGCGGCTCCAAGACGACCCCTCCGGCCGCACGACCGCGCAGCAGGCCGCCGGCCGCATCGCCGGCAGCGGGCAGCTCACCATCAACGAGATCCTGCGCCTGGCCCGGGACGCGACCCTGATCCCGGTATGGATCAGCAACATCCACGGGATCGTGGCCTACGGCCGCGACCGCCGCACCGCATCCCCGGCCCAGACCCACGCCCTCATCGCCCGCGACGGCGGGTGCAGCTTCCCCGGCTGCCAAGCCCCACCCGACTGGTGCCAGCGCCACCACGTGATCGCGTGGTGGTCCGGCGGACACACCGACCTGGACAACCTCACCCTCGTCTGCGGGTACCACCACCGCGAATTCGACAAACGCGGCTGGGCCGTGGACATCATCAACGGCATCCCCGTCTGGACCCCACCGGCGTGGCTCGACCCCGAGCAGAAACCGCAGATCAACGCCCGGATCAAGATCCCCTGCCAAAACGAGATCACCCACCTCGCCGAGACCGTCAGGCACGCTCGAGAACAACGAGCTCGCGGCGGAGGCAGAGATCCCGGCGACCCCGCAGACCCGCTCGGCGGGCTGCTCGATCCCGGCGAGGACATCGACGAGCTCATCCAGCTCATCGCCGCACACATCCCCACCACACACCGCGACGCCTTCTACCGCGACGCCGCCGACCTCATCACCACCCACCTCCCCGCACCGGTGTCCACCCGATAGCGCGCGAAGCCAGTCAGACTCCACCTGCGGGACAGTGGACCACGCTCTCGGCCCTTTGGGCGTGCACCACTGCCCCACAGAACGGTGCGGGTCCACCCGCGGGCGCCGGCGACAGTTAGTCGCAGTCGGCGAGGGGGTCAGGGAGGCCGTCCGGAATTCGCTGGACGATCATCACGATCGCTTCGTGGATCTTCCAGTCGAGTGCCTTGACGCGTTCGCTGACCTCTTCGACCTGGGTGGCCGAGACTGCCCCAGCCCGCGGCACGAGAAACGCTTCCACGTGGAGCAGATGGCCGACGTCTCGTACCCGGCTGCGAGCATCCACCGCCCACGGCACAGCACGCAGCACGTCCTCCACCTGTGCCACGAGCGGGTGCGTGTGCTTGTTGTCGTAGGTTCGCGCCCGCCCATCCATCAACCCGCGCAGCGCGTAGCGCAGGTTGGACCAGCCGTCATTCACGATCGAGAAGGCGATTCCGATCGCGACGACGGCGTCCGCCCACCACCAGCCGATGCCGACACCGAGAATGCCGAGAATCGAGCCGCCGGCGGTCATCCAGTCCGCCTTCTGCATGTCTGCATCGGCGTACAGCACCCGGTCGTGCAAGGTCTGCGCCAACGGCATCTTGACCCGGGCGATGATGATCGGCCCGATGAGCGTGTAAACCAGCACCGCGATCATCAGCCACCCGGCCCAGATCGGGGTCCCGAAGATGCTGAGAGTCCCGATGGGCGGCCGTTCGGCGGCGATCAATGCCATCATCGAGTCAGCCACCAGCAGTACGCCGACCATCAGCAGCGCCGTCGACGCCGCGAGATGACCGCTGGCAATCGAGCGATGCCGCCCGAACGGGTGCTCGGACGACGGCGGCTTGCGGGCCTGCCGGGTAGCGACCAGGAAGGCGACCGGCGGTACGAGGGCGAGGATGTCCTCGATCCATGCTGCCTTCATCGTCTGCGACGAGCCCATCACGACGTAGATGAGTGTCACGCACGAGACCATGTAGGCGATGGTGATCCACTCGAGCCGGGTGGCCTTCTGCAACGCGGCCCGCTGCTGTGCCGGCAGGTCCGTGTGCCCGAAACGGACGGTCTGCTCGTTCATGCGCTGTCACCAGCGTGCTCGTCCAGCCAGCGCTCGAGATCTACCAGCAGGGCGTTCTCACCCATCCGGGTCGCCATCACGTGCGCTCGCTTGGTCGCCTCTGGCCCCTCGACCTGCTCAAGGTATGGGCGGGTGAAGGCCGCCTGTTCCGCCCACGGGCTGGTGTCCTCGAAGCCCGCCACCACGATGTCGAGCCGGCCCGCCTCGAGCTCCTCGATCAGCGCTGCCTCCGAGTCGACCTCCCATTCGACGTCCGCACCTAGGTGCTCGGCGTACTGCTCGACGAGCTCGACCTCGCTACCGGCCGGCTCGCCGCTGCCATCTGCCGCTACGTACGGCGGATGGTGGGCCGCTCCGGCACGCAGCAGCTGGTCGGAGCGGATCCGATCGAGGCTGCCGTCGGTGTCGTGCGGTAGTCCGCAGGCCGCGAGGAAGGCGAGAAGCGCCAACAAGGCGACCACAAGCCCGGCCGACCGGGGTCGAGCGCGCCCACCGGTAGTGATCATGCGCTGAAGGTACATCGAAAAACGTCAGCCCTGGACGGCACGATGACGGCCATGGAGTTTACCACCCTCATCGTGCTGCTGATCGCGCTGCTGTGCCTGGCGCTCGGCTCGGCCGCCGGCTACTGGGCCGGACGACGTGCCACCCCCGCAGACCCGCCCCTCGAGCTTGGTGCCGAGCTCGGCCCCCTGCGCGAGACCTTGTCCCGCGTCGAGGGCTTTCTCCAGAGCAACGAGACCGAACGGGCGAAGGCCCAGGGCGAGCTGAGCGAGCAGGTCCGAGCGATGCACGCGATGCAGTCCACGCTGGGCACTCAGACCACGGCGCTGGTCAACGCACTACGAGCCCCGCACGTTCGGGGCCGGTGGGGCGAGATGCAGCTGCGCCGCATCGTCGAATCGGCCGGAATGATCGACCACTGCGACTTCACCGAGCAGTACGCCGTCCGAGGAGACGACCGAGGAGTGCGCCCCGACCTGGTCGTCCACCTCACCCACAGCCGGGCGATCGCGGTCGATGCGAAGGTCCCGTTCACGGCGTTCATCGAGTCGATCGATGCCGACGACCGGGCGCGGGCCGGGCTCGTGCGCGAGCACGCGAAGCAGGTCCGCGCACACCTCGACCTGCTGTCCTCGAAGGGATACCAGGACGCCCTGGACGACTCCCCGGACTTCACTGTGATGTTCCTGCCTAGCGATGCGTTTCTGCAGCTGGCTCTGCAGCATGAGCCGGCGCTGCTCGAGCGCGGCTTCGACCGAAACGTCGTAATCGCGACACCATCGACGCTCCTGGCGCTCCTGCGCACCGTCGCGCACACCTGGCGGCAGGACACCGTCGGGCGGGAGGCCAAGCAGATCCTCGCGCTAGGTCAGCAGCTCGGCCAGCGCATCGGCACCTTCACCGCGCACCTCGCGAAGGTGGGCAGCTCGCTGGAGTCCAGCGTCAAGAGCTACAACAGTGCCGTCGGATCCCTTGAGCGGAATTTGCTGAGCACCTCGCGCAGACTGCACGAGCTGGGCGCCACGAGCGTCGTGACCGAGGTGCCCGAGTCGATCGACCGGGCCGTGCGGGAGCTGCACGTTGCCGACCCGCCGTCGGGGTCCAAAGATCCCCAGGTCCCAGCCGCTGCCGTCGCGCCGCGCGTCGCGCGGGCAACCGGTACGGAGCGGCCCTATCCTGAGTGAGTCAATGCCCGCACCGACCGCACAGGTAACCGAGTGAACGACGAGTACACGCCACGTGATGGAGCCGATGCCGACGACGCCCCGGCACGCTCGCGGTGGACCGTCGCACCGGGCTCGGTGCGTAGCGCATTCGACCGACGGTCCGAACGCGCGTCCCAGGCTCCGGTCGAGTCGGCAGGTGACCCGGACGCCGTCACTCCCCGGCGCAGCGCCCGCGAGATCATCGACGATGCGACCAAGGCGCCCTTCCGCGACGACCAACCGACGCGGATCAGTTCGCGCCGCCCGCAGGTTCCCAAGGCGGCGCACCCGCCCCTTCGTCGCCCGAGCACTGAGCCGCCGGCGCACACCGCGGGCCGCGTGCAGCGTGCGGCGCGCGCCCCGCTGCACGACGAGTCCACGCGGGTCGAGCCCGAGCTCGGGCAGCGCCGCGAGCTGACCCCCCTCACCTCGTCGTCCTCGAGCGGAGGAGGCGTCGTGCTGGCCGGCTTCGGCGGCGTGGTGCTGATCATCGTGCTCGGCCTGGTGGGCGCGATCATCGACTACTTGTTCACCGATCGTCTCGGGCTGCTGACCACCGTCGGGCTGACGGTCGGGGCGGCGCTCGCCGCACTCGCCACCCGCAAACGCGATCTCATGTCGGTAATGGTCGCTCCGCCGCTGGTGTACGCGGGCATCGCCTCGGTGGTGCTGCTGATGAGCGGCGAGGTCCGCCTGACCCGCGTCGCCGACATGGCGATCAGGGGGTTCCCGGTGATGGCGCTCGCGACCGGTGTCGCCGCGGTCATTGCCGGTATACGGCTGATCACCTCGAAGGTCGGCGAGCGCCCGTAACCTTGCTCCGACGGGCCGTCGCTCCCCGAACGCGCCGCCTCAGCGGCCAGCGGCCGCCCGCAGATCTCGCTTGAGCTCCTGCGGCAGTGAGAAGGTGAGCCGCTCCTCGGCCTCGGTGACCACCTCGACGTCCCCGAAGCCGTGCTCGGCCAGCAGTCCTAGGACGCCGCGCACGAGGTCGTCCGGGACGGATGCGCCGCTGGTCAGCCCGACCGTGCGCACCCCCTCCAGCCACTCGGGCTTGATGTCGCTGGCGTAGTCGATCAGGTACGACGCGCGGGCGCCGCTCTCGAGCGCGACCTCGACCAGCCGCACGGAGTTGGACGAGTTGCGCGAGCCGACGACGAGCACGAGGTCACAGTCGGCGGCGAACCGCTTGACGGCCAGCTGACGGTTCTGGGTGGCGTAACAGATGTCGTCGCTCGGTGGCGAGATGAGCTTCGGGAAGCGCTCACGCAGCGCGGCGACCGTGCGCATAGTCTCATCGACCGACAGCGTGGTCTGGGACAGCCAGACGACCTTCTCCGGATCGCGCACCTGCACGTTGGCGACGTCGTCCGGGCCGTCGATGAGGTGGATGTGCTCGGGGGCCTCGCCGCTGGTGCCGATGACCTCCTCGTGCCCATCATGGCCGATCAGCAGGATGTCGTAGTCGTCGGAGGCGAAGCGGCGGGCTTCCAGGTGCACCTTGGTGACCAGCGGGCAGGTCGCATCGATGGTCTTGAGGTTGCGCGCCTTCGCCTCCTCGTGCACGACGGGAGCGACACCGTGCGCCGAGAAGACGACGATGGAGCCCTCGGGGACCTCCTCGGTCTCCTCCACGAAGATCGCGCCGCGTTCCTCGAGGGTGCGCACGACGTGCACGTTGTGGACGATCTGCTTGCGGACGTACACCGGCGCGCCGTACAGCTCGAGGGCCTTCTCGACCGTCACGACCGCGCGGTCGACGCCCGCGCAGTAACCGCGTGGGTTGGCCAGCAGGACCTTCTTGCCGTTCGAGGGCCGAGACGACTGGGCGAGCGCCTCGGGCGTGAGGTCTGATGCGTGCGAATCCATGCTCCCAGGGTACGCATCGTCAGGCGGGATGGTGCACTCTAGAGGGCATGGCCGAATCACCGCTGTCTGCTGCCCTGTCCGCCTTGCTCTCGCCGAGCCTGCCGGCGCCGCTGAAGGCGATCGCGGGCCTGACGATCACCGCAATCGAGGACGCTCGCCACCTTCCGGTGAAGGTCGGCGAGCTGCCGAGCACCGTGCTCACCACGCTCGCCACCGGCTCCATGCGGGTGCAGCAGCAGTACGCGGACTGGGTCGCCAAGGGCGAGGAGTTCATCGGCTCGCTCCGTGCGCCGCAGCCGGACGTCCCCGCTTGGGCCACCTTCGACGAGGATCTCCCGGACGCTGGGATCGCCTCCCCGCAGAGCCAGGTCGACGCCGGCAGCTCGGCGCCTTCCCGGGTGTCCAACGGGCTGGGCCCCGGATCGGCATTCGACCTGCAGGACGCCGACGACCTGCCGGTCGCCCGCCGCCGGGCACCGGCGAAGCGGGTCGGCCCCGCGAAGACGTCGGAGCCGGTCAAGAAGGCTGCGCCGGCCAAGAAGACGGCGCCGGCCAAGAAGGCCACTCCCGCGAAGAACACGGCGCCGGCCAAGAAGGCGCCGCCGGTCAAGAAGGCGCCGCCGGTCAAGAACACCGCTGCAACGGAGGCGGCCCCCGGCACGAAGACTCCGGTGAAGAGGGCCCCGTCGGTCGCGAAGGCTGCGCCGGCAACCAGCGCCGCGCCCGTGGAGCAGCCAGGAGGACCGGCGTCCTTCGACGTGCCCGCCCCCAAGATCCCTGCGACCTCCAGCACGACGAACGCGTCTGTCTCGAACCCGGCTTCCGATGACCGGGCGGCCGGCTCGACGCAGCCCGCCGCGGCGCCGGCCACGCCGCAGTCGTTGCCGGACTTCGACTCGCTGACCATTCCGCAGCTCCGCTCGCGTCTGAAGACTCTCAAGCTCGCGGAGGTGCGCGAGCTCATCGACTACGAGGAGGCGGCCACGAACCGCCCGGCGGTGGTGCAGATGCTGCGCGCCCGCGCAGAGACCCTGCAGAAGTAGCCGGTGCCGCAGATCGCTCGCGGGCCCGAGAACCCGTACCCGGTCCGCGTCATCGCGATGAAGATCGCCGGCTGGATCGACCGTCTGGGGCCGATCTGGCTGGAGGGCGAGATCGCGCAGCTGAACGTTCGGGCGGGCACCAAACTGGCCTACCTGACGCTACGCGATCTGGAGGCGCAGTACTCGTTGCCGATCACCGCCCAGGTCGGCGTGGTGCAGGCCGTCGACGGCGGCCTCACCGAAGGCAACCGGGTAATCGTGCACTGCAAGCCGGAGTTCTGGGCTCAACGCGGGGCGTTCTCGATGCGCGCGCGGGAGATTCGCCAGGTGGGCCTCGGCGACCTGCTGGCGCGCATCGAGCGGTTGCGCAAGGCGCTGGAGGCCGAGGGCCTGTTCGCGGCCGAGCTGAAGCGGCCGCTACCGTTCCTGCCGCGCCGGATCGGGCTGATCACCGGACGCGATAGTGCTGCGGAGAAGGATGTGCTCAGCAACGCCCGCAAGCGCTGGCCGGCCGTCCAGTTCAGCGTGCTGAATGTTGCGGTCCAGGGCCAGACCGCAGCCGGTGAGGTGGTCGCGGCGCTGCGCCGGATGGACTCCGACGCCCAGATCGACGTCATCGTGATCGCGCGCGGCGGCGGGTCGGTCGAGGATCTGCTGCCCTTCAGTGACGAGTCGCTTGTGCGTGCCGTCGCGCAGGCCCGCACGCCGGTGGTCAGCGCCATCGGGCACGAACCGGACGCGCCGTTGCTGGACTACGTCGCGGACGTCCGCGCCTCGACCCCGACGGACGCCGCCAAGCGGGTCGTCCCCGACGTCGGCGAGGAGAATGCACGGATCGCGCAGGGCCGCGACCGGATCCGGGCTGCGCTGCAACGGTCCATCGACCAGGGTTACCACCTGATCGAGCAGCTCACCTCCCGGCCCGTGCTCGCCGCACCGGAGTCGATGATTCTGGATCGCCGCGACGACATCGAGCGGGGCCGCGACCGGATCCGTCGCGCCACCACACACCGCCTGGCGATCGAGCGTGAGACGCTGACAGCCGCGCGGGCTCGCGTCACCGCACTGTCCCCGACCGCGACACTGCAGCGCGGTTACGCCGTGCTGCAACGCACGGACGGCGCCGTCGTCACCTCCACCGATGTGTCCCCGGGCAGCCGGCTCAGCGCGCTCGTCACCGACGGACGGATCGACCTGACCGTCGAGCAGACCCACCCGAAGGAGACCTGATGACCCAGTCCGCCGACGACGGCCTGACCTACGAGCAGGCGCGCCACGCACTCGGGGAGGTCGTGCAGAAGCTGGAGGCGGGAGGGATCCCGCTCGAAGAGTCCATCGCGCTGTGGGAACGCGGTGAGAAGCTCGCCAACACCTGCCAGCGGCTGCTGGATGGCGCCCAGGAGCGCCTCGACGCAGCGATCGAGAACGCCCACCAGGACGACGAGATCTAGAGCCCAGCGCTACTTGGCGGGCTGCACGGACCCGGCCAGCTCGCGCAGCTCGGCGTACGCCGCGGTCCCGGACACGACGGCGACAAAACCCTCGCCCTCGGCGACCATCGCGCGGCCGCCGCTGCTGCTCACGGGCACCCACGTCAGCCCGCCCAGCTGGACCGGCTCGCCGTCCGGGTCGTTGACGATCTCCGCGTTGGCCAGCGCGCGGTCCAGCACCGCGTCACGGTCCCCGGAGCTGATGACATACCGGCCGGTCGCACCGTCCGGTGTGAGGTAGCCGATCGACAGGCCGGTGACCCGGTCGTCGTCATCGCGCAGCAGCACCGCCGAGGTCGCCTGCCACTGGTCACCCAGTACGGCCGGCGCCACCAGTGGATAGTCGACCTCCCGGGCGGCGCTGGAGATGTCGCCCTGCGGGTCGACCGTCGTCACCTGGTCCTCGCCCGGGCCGCAGAAGTACACGAACGCGACGACCGCGATAACGATGGGGATCAGCGACCACAACATGTCCTTGGCGGACTCGTATCCGCGCTTGCGAGGGCGGTAGGGCTGGGTGTCGGCCACCGGTCCATGATGCCGCAGCGGCACGGCGCGGACGGGGCGGGGCCAACCCATAGGATGGATCAGCAGCCAGATAGAAGGAGCCAGCCGTGCCCGGTGAGAACGAGACCACGCCCAAGCGCTCAGTGATCGCGCCAGACCGCAACATCGCCCTCGAGCTCGTCCGTGTCACCGAGGCTGCGGCGCTCGCCGCCTCCCGATGGGTCGGCCGCGGCAGCAAGAACGATGGCGACGGCGCGGCGGTCGACGCGATGCGCTCGCTGATCTCGACCGTCGAGATGCAAGGCGTCGTGGTGATCGGCGAGGGTGAGAAGGACGAGGCCCCGATGCTGTTCAACGGCGAGGAGGTCGGCACCGGCACCGGCCCGCGGTACGACGTGGCGGTGGACCCGATCGACGGCACCACCCTGATGGCGAAGGGCATGCCGAACGCCATCGCGGTCATGGCGCTGGCCGACCGCGGCTCGATGTTCGACCCGTCAGCGGTCTTCTACATGGAGAAGATCGCCGTCGGCCCGGACGCCGTAGGCTCGATCGACATCAACGCCTCGGTGGCCGACAACCTGGCCAGCATCGCCAAGGCCAAGGGGCGCCCGGTCAATGACCTCACGGTATGCGTGCTGGATCGGCCGCGTCACGAGCAGCTGGTCCGCGACATCCGCCAGGCTGGCGCGCGCATCAAGTTCATCTCGGACGGCGACGTCGCCGGCGCGATCGCGGCCGCCCAGCGCGGCGCGGCGGTCGACGTCCTCATGGGCATCGGCGGCACCCCGGAGGGCATCATCGCGGCATGCGCGCTGAAGTGCATGGGCGGTGAGATTCAGGGCAAGCTATGGCCGCAGGACGACGCCGAGCGGCAGAAGGCCCTCGATGCCGGGCACGACCTCGACCGCGTGCTGAGCATCCAGGACCTGGTTAGCGGCGAGAACGTGTTCTTCAGCGCCACCGGCATCACCGACGGCGAGCTGCTGAAGGGCGTGCGCTACGAGGGCCGCTCGGCGACGACGTCCTCCCTGGTGATGCGCAACTCCTCCGGCACGATCCGCCAGATCGACTCACGGCACGCGCTGGAGAAGGTGCACAGCTACTACGACGCGCAGGGCTAACGACCCGCTCAGCAACGGGTACGTCAGAGCGGGTAGTCCTCCAGGAGGCTCGTGACGAGCGCCGCGATCGGCGAGCGCTCGCTTCTGCTGAGCGTGTAGTGCGCGAACAGCGGGTGCCCCTTCATCGACTCGATGACGGCGTTGATGCCGTCGTGCCGCCCGACGCGAAGGTTGTCGCGCTGCGCGACGTCGTGCGTGAGGACGACGCGGGAGTTCTGTCCCATCCGGCTCAGCACGGTCAGCAGCACGTTGCGCTCCAGCGACTGTGCCTCATCGACGATCACGAACGCATCGTGCAGCGACCGACCGCGGATGTGCGTCAGCGGCAGCACCTCGAGCAGGTCGCGCTGCAGCACCTCGTCGATGACCTGCCGGGAGGTGACCGCGCCGAGGGTGTCGAAGACCGCCTGCGCCCACGGGTTCATCTTCTCCCCCTCGGTGCCGGGGAGATAGCCGAGCTCCTGGCCACCGACGGCGTACAGCGGACGGAACACGATGACCTTCTTGTGCACCCGCCGCTCAAGCACGGCCTCGAGACCGGCGCACAGCGCAAGGGCGGACTTGCCGGTCCCCGCCCGGCCGCCCAGGGACACGATGCCGACGCTCTCGTCGAGCAGGACGTCGAGGGCGATCCGTTGCTCGGCCGAGCGGCCGCGGATGCCGAATGCCTCCGCGCTGGCCCGGATCAGCCGGATCTGCTTCTCAGGGGTCACCCGGCCCAGGGCGCTGCTGCCCGCGGCATGCAGCACCAGTCCGGTGTGGCAGGGCAGATCGCGGGCCTCATCATGGTCGATGACGGTCGACTCGTAGAGCTCATCGAGCTGCTCAACGCTCATGTCGATCTCGCGCATGCCGGTCCAGCCGGTCTCGACGGCTCCGATCGCCCGGTACTCCTCCGCCGGCAGCCCGACGGCGGCGGCCTTCACCCGCAGCGGCATGTCCTTGGTGACCAGGACGACGTCCTCGCCCTCAGCGCGAAGATTCAACGCCACGGCAAGAATGCGGGCGTCGTTGCCGCCGTCACGGAAGCCGTTGGGCAGCACCGTAGCATCGACGTGGTTGAGCTCGACCCGGATCGTGCCGCCCTCATCGCCGATCGGGACCGGACCGTCGAGCCGGCCGTGCGCAGCGCGCAGATCATCGAGGGTGCGCAGCGACTCACGCGCGAACCAGCCGAGTTCGGGGTGGTGCCGCTTGGCCTCCAGCTCGCCGATGACGACGATTGGCAGCACGATCTCGTGCTCACCGAAGCGCCGCAGCGAGGTGGGGTCAGACAGCAGCACGCTGGTGTCGAGGACATAACACCGGCGCCGGCCACCCCCCTGCTGGCTCGAGGTGGAGTGGGAGCGCGCGCGTGGTGCCATGTGTAGTTCTCCTAGTGACGAGGAGGCGTTGTCGACTGCATGGACTGCTGTTTCAGTTGTGGTGCTGCTACCGGTGAACCTATGCCAGGGCGCGACGGCGGAGGCGGCGGACACGCCAATGCATCGTGGCCAGGAGGTTAAATCCCGCGATGCGCTCCCATTACGATCAGGGCATGTCCCACGAGCTCTCCATCGTCGAGGTCGCCCCGCGCGACGGCCTGCAGAACGAGAAGACCCTGCTGACCACGGCTGCGAAGGTCTCGCTCATCGAGCAGCTGGTGGAGGCCGGCGTACGCCGTATCGAGGCCGCGTCGTTCGTCCACCCGAAGCTGGTCCCGGCGATGGCTGACTCCGAGGCGGTGATGGAAGCGGTCCCTCGGCGGGGCGACGTCTCCTACATCGGCCTGGTGCTCAACTCGCGCGGGGGGGCGCGGGCCCAGGCTGCCGGGGTCGACGAGGTCAACGTGGTCGCGAGCGCGTCCGAGGGCTTCGCGCAGCGCAACCAGAACTCCTCCGTTGAGGCGATCATCAGCGAGGCCGAGCAGGTGATCGCAGACGTCAAGCAGGCCGGAATGCCGGTCTCCATCACGATCACGACGGTGTTCGGCTGCCCCTTCGACGGCGAGGTCGACCCGGACGTGACGGTGGGGCTGGCCGCCCGGGCGGCGAGGGCGGGCGTCGACGAGATCGCGCTCGGTGACACGATCGGCGTCGCCGTCCCCACCCAGGTATCGAGCTTGTTCAATGCGATACGGGCCGAGGTGGGTGACGGCGTCCGGCTGCGCGGGCACTTCCACAACACCCGCAACACCGGGTACGCGAACGCGTACGCGGCCCTGGAGGCGGGGGTGCGCGTGCTGGACGCGAGCGCGGGCGGCATCGGTGGTTGCCCCTTCGCGCCCGCCGCGACCGGCAACATCGCCACCGAGGACCTGCTGTACCTGGTGCACCGGATGGGCTACCGGACCGGCGTCGACCTGGAGAAGATCACGCCGATCTCCGCGTTCCTAGCCGGCGAGCTGCACCACGACACACCCGCGCTGCTGGGCAAGGCCGGCGGCTTCCCGACCCCGGACGGAGCACGCTGAATGCGTCGATCCATCACCGCCATTGCCGCCGCCGCGACCGGGCTTGTCCTACTGGCCGGCTGCGCAGCCGAGCCCGAATCGGACGGCGCACCCGCGTCCTCCTCGGCCACCCCGTCGGCGAGCGAGTCCGCCACCGACCCGGGCGACGAGTCGTCGTCCGCCGCGCCCTCCAGCGGCGACGCGCAGCCGAGCGACACCGCGGCCGCATCGTCATCCGCCGACGCCTCGGCCAGCCCCGAGCCCAGCGAGGCCCCGTTCGCAGCTGACACCAGCCCCGATACCGGGACCGCGTCCGCGGACGCCTCGCTCGTGCTGACGTCGGTGCGTACCGGCACGCAGGACGGCTTCGACCGCGTCGTGCTGGAGTTCAGCGGCCCGGGTGCCCCCGGGTGGGAGGCGCAATACACCGACGCCGCGTCCCGGCAGGGCCAGGGCGATCCGATCGATCCCGGCGGCAACGCGATCCTGGATATCCGGGTCAACGGCTCGGCGATCCCGGAGCCCGGCGCCGCCACGGTCCCCGCGGGCCAGATCTCCCCGGCCGGAACGAGCGTGATCAAGGGCGTGTTCAACGACGGCACCTTCGAAGGCGTGACCCACGTGGTCCTGGGCGTGGATGGCAAGAAGCCCTTCCGGGTGTTCTCGCTGGCGAACCCGCCGCGGGTGGTCATCGACGTCCAGCACTAGCTGACCCGAACGCTCCTCGAGCGAAGGAGCCCGGCCCCCGTAGCTGATCGAGTCACCGGCCTCGAGCACCAGCACCTCGAGCGCGCGGCGAGGGTCCTCGCCGAGGTCGCCAGCGCCGTCAGCAAGCCGGACGGGCAGCTACACGTGGCGCCGGGGTACCGAGCTGGCCTTCCTCCATCCGCTACCCAGATGCTGCCCGAATAGCTAGCCGACACCCGGGAACGCCAGAAGCCCCCGCAGGAAGTACCTGCGGGGGCTTCTTCGCTCAATCGAGCTAGCTGTAGTAGCCGTCGTCGAAGGTGTCCAGCGGGACGGCCTGGCCAGAGCCCTGGCCGAACACGCTGTCGTCGTAGTAGCCGCCCTCCTCGAAGGACGCCATCGAGTAGATCGACGCGCGGGCCTCCTCGGTCGGCTCGACCTTGATGTTGCGGTACCGCGAGATGCCGGTGCCGGCCGGGATCAGCTGACCGATGATCACGTTCTCCTTCAGGCCGACCAGCGAGTCGCTCTTGCCCTGGATGGCGGCGTCGGTGAGCACGCGGGTGGTCTCCTGGAAGGAGGCCGCCGACAGCCACGACTCGGTCGCCAGCGAGGCCTTCGTGATGCCCATGAGCACCGGACGACCGGACGCCGGCTCGCCACCCTCACCCACCACGCGGCGGTTCTCCGCGAGGAACTGGGCGTTCTCCGGCAGCGAGCCCGGCAGGAACTCGGTCGATCCGGAGTCGATGACGGTGATCCGCTTGAGCATCTGGCGGACGATGACCTCGATGTGCTTGTCGTGGATCTGCACGCCCTGCGAGCGGTAGACCTCCTGAACCTCGCGCACCAGGTGCAGCTGCACCTCACGCGGACCCATGATGCGCAGCACCTCATGCGGATCCACCGCACCGTCGGTCAGCTGCTGACCGATGGTGACGTGCGAGCCGTCTTCGACGCGCAGCCGGACACGCTTGGAGATCTTGTCGTACACGACCTCGTCGCTGCCGTCGTCCGGGATGATCGTGATCTTGCGCTGCTTGTCCTGATCCTCGATCTGGATCCGGCCGGAGGTCTCGGCGATCGGCGCCTTGCCCTTGGGCACCCGGGCCTCGAACAGCTCGACCACGCGCGGCAGGCCGTGCGTGATGTCGCCGGAGTCGGAGACCGCGCCACCGGTGTGGAAGGTACGCATCGTCAGCTGGGTACCGGGCTCACCGATCGACTGGGCCGCGATGATGCCGACGGCCTCGCCGACGTCCACGGTCTTGCCGGTGGCCAGCGACCGGCCGTAGCAGGCCGCGCAGGTGCCGACCGCGGACTCACAGGTGAGCACGCAGCGGACCCGGACCTCCTTGATGCCGGCGTCGATCAGCGCGTCGATGACGGTGTCACCGAGGTCGGTGCCCTTCTCCGCGATGACCTTGCTGCCGACCTTGACGTCCTCGGCGAGCATCCGCGCGTACGACGAGGTCTCGGCGTGCTGGTCCTTGATCAGCGAGCCATCGGTGCCCTCCGCAGCGATCGGCATGACGACGGCGCGCTCGGTGCCGCAGTCCTCCTCGCGGATGATGACGTCCTGCGAGACGTCCACCAGACGACGGGTCAGATAGCCCGAGTCGGCGGTCCGCAGCGCCGTGTCGGCCAGACCCTTGCGGGCACCGTGGGTGGCGATGAAGAACTCCAGCACCGACAGGCCCTCGCGGTAGGAGGACTTGATCGGGCGCGGGATGATCTCGCCCTTCGGGTTGGCCACCAGGCCACGCATGCCGGCGATCTGACGCAGCTGCAGCCAGTTGCCGCGGGCGCCCGAGTCGATCATGACGTAGACCGGGTTGGTCTCCTCAAAGTTCGCCTCGGTGGCCTTGGCGACCTCCTCGGTGGCACGGGTCCAGACCTCGATCAACTCCTGGCGCCGCTCGTCACCGGTGATGACGCCGCGCTGGTACTGCTTCTCGATCTTGTCGGCGTCCGCCTCGTAGCGCGAGATGATCTCGGGCTTCTGCGGGGGCGTCGAGACGTCCTCGATGCCGATCGTGATGCCGGCGCGGGTCGCCCAGTAGAATCCGGCCGACTTCAGCGCATCCAGCGAGGCCGCGACCTGCACCTTCGGGTAGCGCTCGGCGAGATCGTTGACGATCTGGCCCAGCTCCTTCTTCGAGACCGGGTAGTTGATGAAGCGGTAATCCTCCGGCAGCGCCTCGTTGAGGATGACGCGGCCGAGGCTCGTCTCGAGCACGAACGGCTCGCCCGGCTCCCAGCCCTCGGGTGCCTCCCACGGCTCGGCGTCACCGTTGTCGACGCTGTGGAAGCCACGCAGCCGGATCTTGCACTTCGCGTCGATCGCGAGCTTGCCGCGGTCGAAGGCCATCAGTGCCTCGGCGTGCGAGGAGTACACGTCGCCCTCGCCGGCGCCGCCGGCGATCAGGTTCGACAGGAAGTACAGGCCGATGATCATCTCGTGCGACGGTGCGGTGATCGGGCGGCCGGACGCCGGCGAGAGGATGTTGTTGCTCGACAGCATCAGGATCCGGGCCTCGGCCTGCGACTCGGCGGACAGCGGCAGGTGCACCGCCATCTGGTCGCCGTCGAAGTCGGCGTTGAACGCCGCGCACACCAGCGGATGGATCTGAATGGCCTTGCCCTCGACCAGCTGCGGCTCGAAGGCCTGGATGCCCAGTCGGTGCAGCGTCGGTGCGCGGTTGAGCAGCACCGGGTGCTCGGTGATGACCTCTTCGAGGACGTCCCACACCTGCGGGCGAGCCCGCTCCACCATCCGCTTCGCGGACTTGATGTTCTGCGCGTGGCCGAGGTCGACCAGGCGCTTCATCACGAACGGCTTGAACAGCTCGAGCGCCATCAGCTTCGGCAGACCGCACTGGTGCAGCTTCAGCTGCGGGCCGACGACGATGACCGAGCGGCCGGAATAGTCGACGCGCTTACCGAGGAGGTTCTGGCGGAACCGGCCCTGCTTGCCCTTGAGCAGATCGGACAGCGACTTCAGCGGGCGGTTGCCCGGGCCGGTGACCGGACGGCCGCGGCGGCCGTTGTCGAACAGCGCGTCGACCGACTCCTGCAGCATCCGCTTCTCGTTGCTGATGATGATCTCGGGGGCGCCGAGATCGAGCAGTCGCTTCAAGCGGTTGTTGCGGTTGATGACGCGGCGGTACAGGTCGTTCAGGTCGGAGGTGGCGAAGCGGCCACCGTCAAGCTGCACCATCGGGCGCAGCTCCGGCGGAACGACCGGGACGGCGTCCAGCACCATGCCAGCCGGCGAGTTGCCGGTCTGCTGGAAGTGCGCGACCACCTTCAGGCGCTTGAGGGCGCGGATCTTCTTCTGGCCCTTGCCCTCGGCGATGATCTCGCGCAGCTTCTCGGCCTCGGCGGCGAGGTCGAAGTCCTGCAGCAGCTTCTGCAGCGCCGCAGCGCCCATGCCGCCCTCGAAGTACTCACCGAACCGGTCGACCAGCTCCCGGTAGAGCATCTCGTCGACGATCAGGTCGCCGACCGCGAGCTTGCGGAAGGTGTCGAGCACCTCGTCGATGCGGTCGATCTCGCGCTGCGCACGGTCACGCAGCTGACGCATCTCCCGCTCTCCGCCGTCACGCACCTTGCGGCGCACGTCGGCCTTGGCGCCCTCGGCCTCGAGCTCGGCCAGGTCGGTCTCGAGCTTCTTGGCCCGGGCCTCGACGTCGGCGTCGCGCTTGTTCTCGAGCTGCTTCTTTTCCGCGGCCACCTCGGCCTCCACGGTGGACAGGTCGCGATGACGAGCATCGGCGTCCACCGAGGTGATGAGGTAGGCGGCGAAGTAGATGATCTTCTCAAGATCCTTCGGCGCGATGTCCAGCAGGTAGCCCAAGCGCGACGGCACGCCCTTGAAGTACCAGATGTGGGTCACCGGAGCGGCCAGCTCGATGTGGCCCATGCGCTCACGACGCACCTTGGCGCGCGTGACCTCGACGCCGCAGCGCTCGCAGATGATGCCCTTGAAGCGCACTCGCTTGTACTTGCCGCAGTAGCATTCCCAGTCGCGGGTCGGGCCGAAGATCTTCTCGCAGAAGAGGCCGTCCTTCTCCGGGCGGAGGGTGCGGTAGTTGATGGTCTCAGGCTTCTTGACCTCGCCGTACGACCAAGCGCGGATGTCGTCGGCAGTCGCCAGCCCGATCTTGAGCTGATCGAAGACGTTTACGTCGAACACGTATGTAGTCCCTTGTTAGTTCGTATCGGGAGGGCTTAGCCCTCGAGGTCGACGATGCTCGGCTCGCGCCGGGACAGGTCGATTCCAAGCTCGTCAGCCGTGCGCCCGGCCTCGTCGTCGGCGTCCCGCAGCTCGATGGCGTGGCCATCGCTGGAGAGCACCTGGACGTTCAGGCACAGCGACTGGAGCTCCTTCAGAAGCACCTTGAACGACTCGGGGATGCCCGGCTCGGGGACGTTCTCGCCCTTCACGATCGCCTCGTAGACCTTCACGCGGCCGACGATGTCGTCGGACTTGATCGTCAGCAGCTCCTGCAGCGCGTACGCCGCGCCGTAGGCCTGCATCGCCCAGCACTCCATCTCGCCGAAGCGCTGACCACCGAACTGCGCCTTACCGCCCAGCGGCTGCTGGGTGATCATCGAGTACGGGCCGGTCGAGCGCGCGTGGATCTTGTCGTCGACCAGGTGCAGCAGCTTCAGGATGTAGATGTAGCCGACCGTGATCGGAGTCGGGAAGGGCTCACCGGAGCGGCCGTCGAAAAGCTGCGCCTTGCCGTTGCTGCCGACCATCCGCTGGCCGTCGCGGTTCGGGGTCGTCGAGCCGAGCAGCCCGATGACCTCCTCCTCGCGAGCGCCGTCGAAGATCGGGGTCGCGGTGTTGGTGCCTGGTTCGGAGCTGCGGGCGTCCTCGGGCAGCAGCTGCGCCCAGTCGGGGTTGCCCTCAACCTCCCAGCCCTGCTTGGCGATCCAGCCCAGGTGCGTCTCGAGGATCTGTCCCACGTTCATGCGGGACGGCACACCGAGCGGGTTGAGGATGACGTCCACCGGGGTCCCGTCTGGCAGGAAGGGCATGTCCTCCTCGGGGAGGATCTTGGAGATGACGCCCTTGTTGCCGTGACGGCCGGCGAGCTTGTCGCCGTCGGTGATCTTGCGCATCTGCGCGACGTACACGCGGATCAGCTCGTTCACGCCCGGCGCCAGCTCGTCGCCCTCCTCGCGGGAGAACACCTGCACGCCGATGACCTTGCCGGACTCACCGTGCTTGACCTTCAGCGAGGTGTCGCGCACCTCGCGCGCCTTCTCGCCGAAGATCGCGCGCAGCAGCCGCTCCTCGGGGGTCAGCTCGGTCTCGCCCTTCGGGGTGACCTTGCCGACCAGGACGTCGCCGGCCACGACCTCGGCGCCGATGCGGATGATGCCGCGCTCGTCGAGATCCGCCAGCGCCTCCTCGGAGACGTTGGGGATGTCGCGGGTGATCTCCTCCGGGCCCAGCTTGGTGTCGCGGGCGTCGACCTCGAACTCCTCGATGTGGATCGAGGAGAGGACGTCGTCGCGCACCAGTCGCTGGGACAGGATGATCGCGTCCTCGAAGTTGTGGCCCTCCCACGGCATGAACGCAACCAGCAGGTTGCGTCCGAGCGCGAGCTCGCCGTTCTCGGTGCACGGGCCGTCGGCGATGATCTGCCCGACCTCAACCCGCTGTCCTTCGTCGACCAGGACCTTCTGGTTGACGCAGGTGCCCTGGTTCGAGCGGTTGAACTTGTGCAGACCGAAGGTCTGGCGGGTGCCGTCGTCCGCCATGATCGTGATGTAGTCGGCGGCGACCTCCTCGACCACGCCGCCCTTCGTGGCGGTGAGCACGTCGCCGGCGTCGATCGCCGCGCGCAACTCCATGCCGGTCCCGACCAGCGGGGCCTCGCTGCGCAGCAGCGGCACGGACTGCCGCTGCATGTTGGCGCCCATGAGCGCGCGGTTGGCATCGTCGTGCTCGAGGAACGGGATCATCGCAGTCGCGACCGAGTTCATCTGACGCGGCGAGACGTCCATGTAGTCCACGGCGTCCGGGTCGACCTCGACGGTCTCCCCGCCCTTGACGCGCACCAGCACGCGCTCGTCGACGAACCGGCCCTCGCCATCGACCGGCGAGTTCGCCTGGGCGATGACGTGCCGGTCCTCCTCGTCGGCGGACAGGTAGTCGACCTGGTCGGTAACCACGCCGTTCTCAACCTTGCGGTACGGCGACTCGATGAAGCCGAAGGGATTGACCCGCGCGAACGAGGCCAGCGAGCCGATCAGGCCGATGTTGGGGCCTTCTGGGGTCTCGATCGGGCACATGCGGCCGTAGTGCGACGGGTGGACGTCGCGGACCTCCATGCTGGCGCGCTCACGCGACAGGCCGCCCGGGCCCAGCGCCGACAGCCGGCGCTTGTGGGTCAGGCCCGCGAGCGGGTTGGTCTGGTCCATGAACTGCGAGAGCTGCGAGGTGCCGAAGAACTCCTTGATGGAGGCCGACACCGGGCGGATGTTGATCAGGGTCTGCGGCGTGATCGCCTCGACGTCCTGAGTGGTCATCCGCTCGCGGACGACGCGCTCCATGCGGGACAGACCGACCCGGATCTGGTTCTGGATCAGCTCGCCGACGGTCCGCAGGCGGCGGTTGCCGAAGTGGTCGATGTCGTCGAGGTCGTAGCCCTCGTCGCCGGCGTGCAGGTGGACGATGTACTCGATCGAGGCGACGATGTCCTCTTCGGTGAGTACCGACTCGGCGGTCGGGATCTCCAGCTCGAGCTTCTTGTTGACCTTGTAGCGGCCGACCTTGGCCAGGTCGTAGCGCTTGGCGTTGAAGAACAGGTTGTTCAGCAGCGTCTTGGCCGAGTCGCGGGTCGGCGGCTCACCCGGGCGCAGCTTGCGATAGATGTCGAGGAGGGCCTCGTCCTCGGTCTTGATGTTGTCCTTCTCGAGGGTGGCCATCATGGTCTCGGACCAGCCGAAGTGCTCGCGGATGCGGTCCTCGCTCCAGCCGAGGGCCTTCAACAGCACGGTGACCGGCTGGCGGCGCTTGCGGTCGATGCGCACGCCGACGGTGTCACGCTTGTCGACGTCGAACTCCAGCCACGCGCCGCGGCTGGGGATCACCTTGCAGCCGTAGACGTCCTTGTCGGTGGTCTTGTCCAGCGACCGGTCGAAGTAGACGCCCGGGGAACGGACCAGCTGCGAGACGACGACGCGCTCGGTGCCGTTGATGACGAAGGTGCCGCCGGGGGTCATGATCGGGAAGTCGCCCATGAACACGGTCTGCGACTTGATCTCACCGGTGGTGTTGTTCATGAACTCGGCGGTGACGAACAGCGGGGCGCAGTACGTCATGTCCTTTTCCTTGCACGTCTCGATGTCGGCCTTGACATCCTCGAAACGTGGGTTGGAGAAGGTGAGGGACATGGTGTCCGAGAAGTCCTCGATCGGGGAGATCTCGTTGAGGATTTCCTCCAGGCCGCTGATGGCGGTCTGGTCGTCGCCTATGCGGGCGCGCCATGCGTCGTTGCCGACCAGCCAGTCGAAACTGGAGGTCTGCAGGGCGAGCAGGTCGGGCACTGCGAGCGGCTCGCGAATCTTCGCGAACGACACGCGCTTCGGGGCTCCGGGGATGGGGAGGCCGTTGGCACCGGCAGTGGCGGACGAGCGGACGGTCGAATCGGGGCGGGAGCCTGCCAAGGTGGGTCCTTCCGAGGACGGGCGTCTGCAATTTTCTGACCACGCTCCTCGTCACCTCTGGCGCGTCACCGCAGCGGCTCGCACGCATGCAGATTCGCGTGGTCGGCTGAGGTTTTACGAGATGCCAGAAGGAAGGCAGCGCAAACAGTAATTCTAGACACAGAAAAGGGGACGTGTCCAGGTCGCGACGGTGGCTCCGTCGTGAGTCGTCGGCCACAGCCGACGTGCTGCTCGCGCTCGGGGCGGCCGGTAGTTGCGCTGCCGGGGCCGCTCACGCCTCACGCGTGAGCACACGATGCCCCTTCGCGGGCCAAACGTCAAGTTGCCGCGGCGCACTGTGCACAACTCAGTTGTCACTCGCCGAAGAGCTCACGGCGGATCGCCTCGGTGTG
Organism: Blastococcus sp. Marseille-P5729; assembly: GCF_900292035.1. Classification (NCBI taxonomy): domain Bacteria; kingdom Bacillati; phylum Actinomycetota; class Actinomycetes; order Geodermatophilales; family Geodermatophilaceae; genus Blastococcus; species Blastococcus sp. Marseille-P5729. Next base: position 976,387 of record NZ_OMPO01000001.1, read on the forward strand.
CTCGCCGACGTCCGGGATCGGTGTCATGACCGGCGGCTCGGCGCCGACGAACGTGGCCGGCGGCAACAGCGCCTGCAGCGGGCCGACCGGAGACCCGACCTCGCGCCAGCGGTCGCGCGCCGCCAGCTGCGGATGCTCGACCAGACCGCGCATGGTGCGTAACCGCGCATTGGCGATCTGGGCGCCGTCCAGCCGGCGTACAACCTCGTCGGCGTCCAGCCGAAGCGTGACCTGCTCGATGACGGCGGTGAGCTCGGAACCAATCACATTCGGTGTCTTGCACGGCGCGCTCGAGCAGTCTCCGCCCTCATGGCGGTGCGGCGCGGCCAGCGGACGAACTAGAACGTCGTCCGATCACCGGGCGGTCCGCAGCAAGACGAGGCGGACCGATCTATCGAAGTCTATGCGCGCGGGCTGCCGGTCGGGGTGCGACGAGCCGAACGTCACGTAGCATCGCGGGCTCATGATTCACTCTGACTACACATACACACGCCACTGCGGCTCTCATGCCGGCCGCCGCGCTAGCAGACCTGGGTGGGGCCTGGGCCGGCTGAGACCGCTCGGTGTTACCAAGTACCGATGAGGAGCCCTGCCCCGGACTCGTTCACCGGCTCTACCATGGCAGGGATCCCCGCGATGCGCATCGCTTTGCGATCATCACCGTGAAGCGCCTCGATCGCCGCCGAGATGAGCTCAGCAAACCGATCGTTGCCGTGTTCGGCGAGATCGCCCAGAATCTGTTCAGCCGTGCTCACATGGGCGGCTCCGCGCACATCGACGACCAGCTGAGTGAACTCACCGGTGGCCACGGCACTGATGGTGAGGCGTAGCCGCTCCGACGCTCCGAGCTCGCCGATCTCGCACCGCAACGTCTTCGGGGAGCTCAGCTCGCAGCCCAGCGCCGGATCAAGCGCCGCTGCGGCCTCGGACAGGTCGATCTCGACACCGGGCACCGAGCCGGTCAAGTCCTGCTTCCGATCGGCGCCGGCCGGCGTGACGTCTAGCTCGATTCTCTGGATCGGCTCACCTGCTTCATCGGGCGGGAGAATCAAGGTCTTGTAGTCCAGACCTCCCGACGTCACCTTGACGACATCGCCGGACGCGACCGGCTTCTTGTCAGGCAGCAGCTGCGACAGCGACGGGGCATCATCGACGCCGATCATCTCCAGCGTTTCGCTGATGAGCGCGTGGAAGGCGTCAGCCTGAGCTCCGGTGCCATCGGATGCTGAAGAGCGCAATGAAGCTCGGAGCAACTCCCCATCGGCTCGCCCCAGGTTCAGATATGCGACGATGCCGGAGTCGACTGCGACGCAGGAGACGAGCTCGTCCAGCGCCTCGTCGACCGGCGTCACAGAGGAGCAGACGAACAGTGAGTCGTCCGGGACGGACGTCGTCGGCGAGACCTGAGGCCCGTCGGCGTCCGAGGAGCTGCACCCGGTCAGGGCGAGGACGAAGGCTGTCGCTAGTGCGGCCGAGGTCCGATGGCTGGTCATTCGCTGTGTCTGGATCATCGCTGCGCCTTTCCTTCGGTGCGGTGATCCTACGATTGCCCAGGTCAGCGGTCGGTTCCCGGCGCCACCGGCGCGCTGCGACCGGCCACGACCACGGAAACGACGAAGGACCGCCCGTTGATCGGGCGGCCCCTCGTGGGTGCGGCGTACGCCGCGGGGTACTACTTGACCGAGACGGTGGCGCCGGCGCCCTCGAGCGCCTCCTTGGCCTTGTCCGCGGCCTCCTTGTTGACCTTCTCCAGGACGGGCTTGGGAGCGCCGTCGACCAGGTCCTTGGCCTCCTTCAGGCCGAGCGAGGTCAGGGTGCGGACCTCCTTGATGACCTGGATCTTCTTGTCGCCGGCCGACTCGAGGATGACGTCGAACTCATCCTTCTCCTCGGCAGCGGCACCGGCGTCGCCGCCAGCACCACCGGCAACAGCGGCACCGGCAACGGCGACCGGAGCGGCAGCGGTGACGTCGAACTTCTCCTCGAATGCCTTCACGAACTCCGAGAGCTCGAGCAGGGTCATTTCCTCGAACTGCGACAGCAGCTCTTCGGACGACAGCTTCGCCATAGTGGCTTCCTTTCTAGATCCGCCGTACGGCGGGAGTTTGGTGATGCACCACGCAGCACGCGGTGCGAGTGCGTCGACTAGCTCTCGGCAGTCTCGGCGGCGGGCTCGGATGCCTCGGCCGGGGCCTCGGCGGGCGCGTCGGCGGCAGCCTCCGCGGGTGCCTCGGCAGCCGGCGCTGCGTCGGCGGGCTTCTTCTCCTTGAGGGCCTCGGCAAGCTGGGCCATCTTGGTGGGCAGGGCGTTGAACACGATCGCGGCCTTGGTCAGGTTGCCCTTCATCGCGCCGGCCAGCTTCGCGAGCAGCACCTCGCGCGGCTCCAGGTCGGCGATCTGCTTGACCTGGTCGACGGAGATGGTCTTGCCCTCGAGGACACCGCCCTTGATGACCAGGAGCGGGTTGTCCTTCGCGAACTCCTTCAGGCCCTTGGCCGCAGTGGCGATGTCGCCGCGGATGAACGCGACGGCGGTCGGCCCGTTGAGCAGCTCGTCCTCGATGTCGAGTCCGGCGTCCTTGGCCGCGAGCTTGGTGAGGGTGTTCTTCACGACCGTGTAGGTCGTGTCGGCGCCCAGCGCCTTGCGCAGCTCAGTCATCTTGGCGACCGACAGTCCGCGGTACTCGGTGAGCACGGCGGCGGTCGACTCGGTGAACTGATCGGCGATCTCCTTGACCGCGGCAGTCTTCTCTGCGTTTGCCATGTCCCTCCTCTCTTGTGCGTCGGGCTGATCAGCCCGGAAACAAGAGAGCCCCGGCGCAGTGCGCACGGGGCGGGCACAGCATGAGCGCTGTGCGGAGCTTCCGTTCGCCTGCGCGGGCCGCCCTGTCAGGGACTTTCAATCCTCGGGATCGCTCCTGAGGATGACCAGCGGTCTTCGGTAGAACCTGAACCACTGTACGCGAGCGTCGGCCCGGCCGCCAACCCGATGCCCGGTGACCTCGCTCTCGCATGACCAATTCATGCGCGGTTCGCAAGACGCTCCTCTCGCTCTGCTGGGCACCGCCGCGTTCGCTGACGAGGTGCTGTCGCCCCTGAGGTAGGTAGGCTGCGGGGGTGATGCGCACTCCCACCCACCGTCTCGTCGTCCGCGCGCTGGCCGCCGGCACCGGGCAGGCGCGCGAGCACGCGGCTGAGATCGACCGGTTCACCGACACGCTGCAGGACGACGAGTTCACCGGCAGCGACGCGTGCACCCTATTCGGCTATCTCGCCGAGCACGACGGACCGGCGGATGCGAACCTGGCGGTGGACGAGCTCAACCCCGATGCCGCTCTGTCGGGCTGAGCCGGCGGACGAGTGATGACCGGTGCGCTGCGGGTGCGGGTTGCCGCGCTGATCGTCTCGATCCTGAGCGCCGTTGGCCTGGCGGTGACCGTCGTCGCCACAGACGACGGCAGGCAGCTGCCCCCGCCGACCGCGCCGTGGCGAGGAGAGCCCGGTCCGCTCGCCGGCACCGTCACCGCGGACGCCGCGATTGAGCACCTGCACGCCTTCCAGGACCTCGCCGACGCTCACGGTGGCAACCGGGCGGCCGGAACCCCTGGCTTCGAGGCATCCACGGAGTACGTCGAACAGACCCTCCACGAGGCCGGTTACGAGACAACCCTGGAGCATTTCACCTTCGAGTACGACCTGGCCTGGGGAGCGAGGCTGGACCAGCTTTCACCGACACCCCGGTCCTTCGCGCACGAACCGATGGCGGAGTCGCCGTCCACCGCGGCTGGTGGGCTGAGCGGCGAGGTCGTCGCGCCAGCAGACCCGACCGGATGCACGGCGGCCAGCTACCCGGCGGGAAGCGATGGGAAGATCGCCCTGGTGGCTCGCGGGGACTGCCCGTTCGCCGAGAAGTCCGTTGCCGCCGGCGAAGCGGGCGCCATCGCCCTCGTGGTCTACAACAACGAGGACGGTCCCCTGCACGGCGGACTGGACGAGGACGGCGACGGGTACATCCCGACCACCGGGATCACCCAGGCCGACGGCGAGATCCTGCTCACCGAGCTGGGCTCTGGGCCGGTGACGCTCGCGTACGACGTCCAGCACGGGACCGAGGAGCGGGAGAGCTTCAGCGTCCTCGCCGAGACGACCGGAGGGGACCCGGAGGACGTCGTCATGCTCGGCGCACATCTCGACAGCACGCCGGCCGGGCCAGGCATCAACGACAATGCGAGCGGGGTGGCCGCCCTCCTCGAGGTCGCCGTCCAGCTCGCGGACCGGCCCGAGCCGCCGACCCGGACGGTCCGCTTCGCCTTCTGGGGAGCCGAGGAGCTCGGCCTGATCGGCTCCACCCACTACGTCGAGGGCCTGCAACCGGCCGAGCTGGACGCGCTCGCCATGTACCTCAACGTGGACATGGTGGCCTCGCCCAACTACATGATCGGGGTCTATGCGGGCGAGGCGTCCGGGGTGCTCACGTCCTACCTCGACGCCCACGGCCAGCCCTGGGTGAGCGTCGACATCGCCGGCGCCTCGGACCATGCGCCCTTCCAGGACCAGGGCGTCCCGGTGACCGGGCTCTACACCGGTTCATTAGAGACCAAGGACGACGAGGACGTCGAGCTGTTCGGCGGAACCTCCGGCGAGTCGTACGACGCGGGGTATCACACCGCCGGCGACGACATCGACAACATCAGCATCGAGGCCCTGCAGATCAATCTCGAGGCGATCGCGCACGTCGTCGACGCACTCGCCGGCCCGGACGCCGACTAGCATGTGACCCGCTTAATCGGCTTTCCTTGGCCGGCAGCCTGGCTCAGACGACGCTGATGGTGCCGGGATGCTCGGGCTCCTGCGGTGCCTGCCAGACCCCGACCACGCCGGCGGTCCGGAGCTCGGCGATCCGCGCGTCGTCGTAGCCCAGGTCCTGCAGGAGCTCGATCGTGTGCTCGCCGTTGAGTGGCGGCGCCGCGACCCCGTCCATCGAGACGTCGTAGAGCATCGGGTTGCGCACCTGCTGCAGCGGTCCGGTGACCGGGTGCACGACCTCCTGCAGCATCCCGCGATGCTGGACCTGCTCATCGGCGAAGACATCGTCCAGGTTGTTGATCGGACCCCACGGCACTCCCGCCGCCTCCAGGTCGGCGCCCCACGCGTCGCGCTCGCGGGTGAGCAACAGCCCGGCGACGATCTCGCGCAATGTGTCCCGGTTGGCCACCCGTGCGGCGTTCGTCCGGTACCGCTCGTCCTCGGCGATCTCCGGTCGCCCGACCACCTGACAGAACTTCGCGAACTGAGAGTCGTTCCCGACCGCGAGAATCAGGAATCCGTCGGAGGTCGCGAACACCTCGTACGGCGCGATCGTCGGGTGCGCGTTGCCGAAGCGCTGGGGCGGCTGTCCGGTCGTCAGGTACAGCTGGGCCATGTTGGCGTTCATCGCGACCGAGGCATCCAGCAGCGCCATGTCGATGTACTGCCCCTCCCCGGTGCGGCCACGCTGGATCACCGCGGCCAGGATCGCCGAGGTCGAGTAGAGCCCCGAGGAGAGATCCATCAGCGAGATGCCGGCACGCAGCGGCTCGGCCCCGGGCCGTCCGTCGGGCTGGCCGGTGTAGCTCATCAGCCCACCGGTGCCCTGGAACACGAAGTCGTACCCGGGCTTGTGCGCCATCGGCCCGGTCTGTCCGTACCCGGTGATGGAGCAGTAGATCAGCCGCGGGTTGACCTTTTTCAGGTCGTCATAGCCGAGGCCGTACCGCCCGAGCGTGCCGGCCTTGTAGTTCTCGACGAGGACGTCGCACTGCTCCGCCAGCCGGGTGAGGACCTCCCGACCCTCCTCGGTCGCGAAGGACACCGCGAGCGAGCGCTTGCCACGGTTCGCAGCAGCGAAGTACGGCGAGAAGCCGTGCTCGGCGCCGGTGCCCTTCGGGTAGGGCGGTCCCCACGACCGGGTGTCGTCGCCACCGACCGGATGCTCGACCTTGATGACGTCGGCCCCGAGATCGGCCAGGTTCTGGGTGCACCATGGTCCGGCCAGGATCCGCGACATGTCCATGACCTTGATGCCTTCGAGCGCCTTCTCCAGCACGGCGTCCCCTCTCGTCGGGTGTGTCAGAGCACCGTAGCGCGCGCCTGGCAGAGTAGGCGCATGGACAAGCGCACCGACACCCTGCTCGAGACCTCGATCGGCATCGACGCCTCCCCCGCTCGCGTGTGGGCGCTCGTGGCAAACCCGCGCAACATGGCGCGGTGGAGCCCACACGTGGCCAAGGTGATCCTGCGCGGCGCCATCCAGAAGGGGGCTACGGCGCTCAACATCAATCGCGACGGCGCGAAGGTGTGGCCGACCCGGTCCAAGATCATCACCTTCGACCCTCCGCGCGAGTACGCCATCCGGGTGCGGGAGAACAACGCCGTGTGGTCCTTCCACCTCGAGCCGGACGGCGCCGGCACGCGGCTCACCCAGCGCCGCGACACGAGCGCCGGCACCACCAGGCTCTCCGACTTCCTCGTAGCCAAGATCTTCGGCGGCAAGCCGGAGTTCGATAAGACCCTGCTGCGCGGCATGAACGAGACGCTGCGCAAGATCAAGGCGGACGCCGAGTCGAGATAGTCGTCTTGCGAAGAGTCGTTCGCGGACGAAGGTGGCCTCCTGGTAGGTGCCCTACTCCAGGCATCGACGAGCAGGTACCTGCCGGTCGACGACCGCGTAGCGGGCGCAGATGAGCAGCCATGCGCCTCAGCCTGTTCCCTTGTCTGTCGTCGGCCGGTAGACATGACATGTACGTCACGTTGCGATCGACAGGAGCCAGGTTCATGCCAGAGCCGATCATGACCATGCCCAGTACCGGGCTGGACTGGGTGCATCAACTCGACCGACACGCCTACATGAACCCGGATGGCGTCGCACTGCGGTTCCGGGGTGAGACGACGAGCTGGGCGCAGCTCGCGGACCGCTCGCGTCGCCTGGCCTCCGCGCTCGCCGACGCGGGCGTCGAGCGCGGCGACCGGGTGATCATCATGATCACCAACCGGCCCGAGTTCCTGGAGGCGGTCATCGCCACGAACGTGCTGGGCGCGGTGGCGGTACCGATCAACTTCCGGCTGGTCGCCCGCGAGGTCGAGTTCCTGGTGCAGGACTCCGGCTCGATGGCGCTCGTGGTCGAGCAGGCGCTCGCCCCGCTGATCGCGACCGTCCGCGAGTCCGCCGGCGAGGACCTCGCCGTCCTGGTGGTCGGCGACGACGCGAGCGCGGCCGGGGACGGCGCGCGATCCTACGAGGACGAGCTGCAGCGGCATGAGCCGAGCACCGAGGACGGCCCCCAGGACGAGGGCGAGCTCGCGCTGATCATGTACACCTCGGGCACCACCGGGCGGCCGAAGGGCTCGATGCTGACCTATCGCAACATCGCCGCGCAGGCGTTCACGATGGCGTTGGTCGCGGACGAGATGGTGGAGGAGGACATCAAGCTCATCACTCCCCCGCTGTTCCACATCGCCGGCATCGCCAACGTGCTGCCGAGCGTGCTGGCGGGCTCTCCGTGCGTGATCATGCCGACGGGGCTGTTCGACCCGGTGCAGATCCTCGACGTGCTCGAGCAGGAGCGGATCACCAGCGTGTTCCTGGTGCCGACTCAGTGGCAGGCCGTGTGCGCCGTCCCCGGCATCGCCGATCGTGACCTGCGGCTGACCTCGATCTCGTGGGGCGCCTCCCCCGCGACACCGGCGATCCTGCGGGCGATGGCCGAGACCTTCCCGAACGCGAAGAACATCTGCACGTTCGGGCAGACCGAGATGTCGCCGGTGACGACGGTGCTGCCGGGGCGGGACGCCGTCCGCAAGCTCGGGTCGGTCGGCAAGGCAGTCCCGCTGGTCGCGATGCGCATCGTAGACCCGGGGATGAACGACGTCGCCCCTGGCGAGGTCGGCGAGATCGTCTACCGCGGACCGGGCACCATGAGCGGCTACTGGAACAACCCCGAGGCGACCGAGGACGCCTTCCGCGGCGGCTGGTTCCACTCCGGCGATCTGGTGCGCATGGACGAGGAGGGCTTCCTGTACGTCGTCGACCGCGTCAAGGACATGATCATCTCCGGCGGCGAGAACATCTACTCGTCGGAGGTCGAGAACGCCATCTCCGAGCACCCGAAGGTGCATGAGGTGGCGGTCGTCGGCGCGCCACACGAGAAGTGGGTCGAGACGCCGGTCGCGTACGTCGTCCCGCGCGATGAGAACGACCCGCCGAGCGCGGCAGAGATCCTGGAGTTCCTCAAGGACCGGCTGGCCTCCTACAAGAAGCCCACGCGGATCCATCTGATCGGCGAGTTGCCGCGCAATGCCTCCGGCAAGGTGCTGAAGGGTCCACTGCGCGAGCAGTCGAAGGCCTAGCGTCTGGTCTGAGTCTCGTCGGTGTCGGGAGTCACCGCCTCCCAGCCGTACGGCGCGAGCAGCCGGTGCGGCAGCGGGTGGGTGACGGACTCGTCCCACGGCCTGGCCATGCCGGCCAGCTCGAGCACGGAGGCGAGGAGGTTCGCGGTGACTCCCCACACGATCAGATCGTCGGCGAAGAACCCGGGGCCGCGATAGCCTCCGGGGGCGGTCGCGGTGAACCGGTTCTCCGGCGCGGCGAGATCCTCGGCCGCGGGGATGACGATCCGGCGTACCTCGTCGGGGTCGACGACGTCGACCGGGTGCGGCTCGCGCCACCACCCGAGCACGGGGACGTAGGCCATGCTCTGGGGTGTCAGATAGACCGCGGGCAGCACGTCGACGATCTCGACGCTGCTCTGGTCGAGGCCGATCTCCTCGTTGCTTTCGCGCAGGGCGGCCTGCACCGGCGTCTCGCCCGGCTCCAGATGCCCACCGGGGAAGACCACCTGCGCGCCGTGCGAGCGCAGGTGGTGCGCGCGTTCAGTGAGCACCAACTCAGGGCGGCCGTCAGCGCCCGGACCGAACAGCACCAGCACCGCCGACGAACGCCGGGGTGAGGCCGGGACAGGGTGCTCGCTGAACCACAGCGGCGGATCCGCCTGCAGCCGCGAGCGCATCGAGGTCAGCCATTCGGGAGTCACCCCTGGACCTTACGCGGTCAGCCTGGTGACTACGAGCTTGTCGTCTCGGGTGCCGATGATGGCAACGGAATCACTGAAGGCGATGGTTCCGTACGCGGGTCTGTGCGAGGCCACTACGTCCTGCAGGCCGTCGACCGCACCCAGGCGCACAGTGGCCCACGACCGGCCACCGTCCTCGGTCCACGCGATGGCGACCACCGTGTCATCATGATGCACGCAGGTACCCACTGCCAGCACGTCGGATCCCAGCAGCACCGGTGGGCCCACGGACTTTTCTCCTCGAAGGGAGGTGTCCGCACAGGTCTCGAACTTCAGCTCCTGGGCGGACGCCGACGCCGCCTTCATGATTCCGGCATAGGCAACCGAGCAGTCGCAGGCATCATCATCGACCCACGTCGCAACTCGGTCTCCGGTCGGCAGGACGACGGCGCTCGCTTCACGATATGCGCCACTACCGGGCTCGCCGCTGAAGTCGATCTCTGGAACCTCGCTCCACGCAGACTCCCCGGGAGCGAGACTCAGCTCGGCGTAGAAGGCCTCCAGATAGACAGTCGCACCACGGACGGTCAGCTCGCCGATGTCGGCGATGTCCGGTACTCCATCCACCGCGATCCAGTTCTCGCCGTCATCCGTACTCGCCGTCGTGACCAGCCGATCTCGGCCAGTGAGCCCGCTCTCTCCAGGCAGTCGGCCATCCCGGCCCGTGGCGATGATCCGGTCATCGGTGCTGGCCAGATGGATGATCATCTGGTTCTCGGCCAGGCCCGACGTCGTCCCCAACGCAACGGGCGTGAGCGGTTCACCGGGACTCCCGCGCCAGAAGGCGGCGTCGTACTGCCCCGTCGAGCTGTCCGCACGATAGCCACCGACGAGCAGCTCGCCCGAAGGAGTTGTCGTCGCGCTGAGTACGCCGGTCACCGCTGATGCAGCATCCAGGACGAGGGGATGCCAGGTCAGCCCTCCGTCTGCGGAAAACGACTGTGCAGTCGGCGGAGCCGACGATTCGCCCATCGTGTCCTGATCGCTCGATTCGTCGTCCGCACGTACCGGTTTGACGGCGATCAGCCAGTCCCCCGCGTGCAGCAGTGTCGGCCAGTAGTCGGTATAGGTCTCCGGCGGATCGTGGCTTCCGAGGCCGGTCTCGACGCTCTGCCAGGTCACGCCCGCATCGTGGGAGACCACCGCGAGGTCTGCTCCGCCGTTCTCGCTGGAGACCAGCGCCACGGCCACGCCGCCGTCCAGCCCGGCAACCCCCTCGATCGTGAAGTCCCCGTGGTCGAGCTCGAGCTGCTCGACATCGTACGGCCCGACCGTTCCGCTCCCCGCACCGGACTTTCCAGTGCCGCAGCCAGAGATCAGCGCGATCACGGCGATCACCAGCGCAGTTGCCACGCGACTCGGCATCGCTCTCTCCTTCAGACCGGCGTCGACGGATCGAATGGCCGCTACGACGAGAAGCGGTCTCAGGGCGGTTCCCCAGACGACGAAAGGACCCCACCCAAGGGCGGGGTCCTTTCGTGCGAGAGTCAGCGCAGCCTACGCGACCGGGTCCTCGGTGAGGTTGCGGGTGCGAGCCGGATCGACCGGGATGCCCGGGCCCATCGTGGTCGACATCGCGATCTTCTTGATGTAGCGACCCTTGGCGGCCGACGGCTTGGCGCGCAGCACCTCGTCGAGGACGGCGCCGTAGTTCTCGACCAGCTGGTTCTGCTCGAAGGACGACTTGCCGATGACCAGGTGCAGGTTGGCCTGCTTGTCGATACGGAAGTTGACCTTGCCGCCCTTGATGTCGGCGACGGCCTTGGCGACGTCCGGGGTGACGGTGCCGGTCTTCGGGTTCGGCATCAGGCCGCGGGGGCCCAGCACGCGGGCGACGCGGCCGACCTTGGCCATCTGATCGGGCGTGGCGATGGCGGCGTCGAAGTCCAGGAACCCGCCGTTGATCTTCTCGATCAGGTCGTCCGAGCCGACGACGTCCGCGCCGGCGGCCTCGGCCTCGGCGGCCTTCTCACCGACGGCGAACACGATGACGCGGGCGGTCTTGCCGGTGCCGTGCGGCAGGTTGACCGTTCCGCGGACCATCTGGTCGGCCTTGCGCGGGTCGACGCCGAGGACCATGGCGACCTCGACCGTTGCGTCGTACTTCGTCGTCGAGGTCTCCTTGGCCAGACCCGCTGCCTCAAGCGGGCTGTAGAGCTTCGAGCGATCGACCTTCTCCGCTGCGCTGCGGTAAGCCTTGCTGCGCTTCATTTCTTCTCCAAGCGTGTGTGTGATGTCGACGCCGGCGGGACCGGACGTCGCTTGTAGGTGTGGTCAGCGAGCCAGCGCGTGGCTCTCCCACGGAGGGGTAGGCAGCGGCCTAGCCCTTGACCTCGATGCCCATCGAGCGGGCGGTGCCCGCGATGATCTTCTCGGCCTGGTCGACGTCGTTGGCGTTCAGGTCGGCCATCTTCATCTCAGCGATCTCGCGAACCTGGTCGCGGGTGACCTTCGCGACCTTGTTGGTGTGCGGCTCGCCCGAGCCCTTCTGCACGCCCGCGGCCTTCAACAGCAACTTCGCAGCTGGCGGCGTCTTGGTGATGAAGGTGAAGGAGCGATCCTCGTAGACGGTGATCTCGACGGGGATGACGTTGCCGCGCTGCGACTCGGTCGCGGCGTTGTACGCCTTGCAGAACTCCATGATGTTGACGCCGTGCTGGCCGAGCGCGGGGCCGACCGGCGGCGCCGGGTTTGCCTGGCCGGCCTGGATCTGAAGCTTGATCAGACCAGCGACCTTCTTCTTGGGAGGCATGTCTTTCCAGTCCTCTGGTGTTGGTGGTGTGGTGGTGGCCGAAGCCCGACCTGGGACGGCACGTCGGGAAGGGTTCGGCCGAGACGTGCGCCGGTAGGCGCACGGCAACCTTCTAAGACTACGCGCTGCACCCCGACGCGGGCGAGCCCCCGCCGGGAAGATCACAGGCGCTAGATCTTCGAGACCTGGTTGAAGCCCAGCTCGACGGGCGTCTCGCGGCCGAAGATCGACACAAGCACCTTGAGCTTCTGCTGCTCGGGCATAACCTCGCTGATCGATGCCGGGAGGGTCGCGAACGGTCCGTCCATGACGGTCACCGACTCGCCGATCTCGAAGTCGACCTCGATCGTCGGGGCCGGCTGACCGGTCAGAGCCGCCTCGCCCACCGAGCTCGCGGTCGCGGGCGCGGCCGGCTGCGCCGGCGTACGGATGATCATCTTCACGACGTCGTCCACCGGGACCGGCGAGGGGCGGGACATGCCGCCGACGAAGCCGGTCACGTTCGGCGTGTTGCGGACGACGTTCCAGGACTCGTCGGTGAGATCCATCCGCACGAGCACGTAGCCGGGGTACGGCTTGCGGTTGACCTTGACCTTCTTGCCGTTCTTGATCTCGGTGACCTCCTCGGAGGGCACCGCCACCTCGAAGATGTAGTCCTCCATGTCGAAGGTCTCCAGGCGCGACTCGATGTTCGTCTTCACCCGGTTCTCGTAGCCGGCGTAGGAGTGGACGACGTACCAGTCGCCGATCTTCGAGCGCTCGCGCAGCTCGGCTTCCTCATCGACCGGCGCGTCGATGGCGGCCTCGGCCGGCTGGGCGGGCAGCGGCGGCTCGGACTGCGCCTTCTCCGCGGCTTCCACGGCCTGCTGCTCGTCCTCGCCCAGCTGCTGGCCGTCGCCCTCGACGCGCTCGACCTCGGGCTCGTCGGCGATGCCCTCGAGGACGGCGCGCTCCTCGGCGGCCTCCGCGGCGGCGACCGATCCCTGGGACAGCTCGGCGGGCTCCACCTCGTCGGCGCTGGTGCCGTCGACGGTCACCTCGGGCTCCGGCTGCTCGCCGGTCTCCTGGGGCTGGAGGTCTTCGTTCACCACGGGTAGCTCACTTCCTTGTCTTCGGCCGCCTCGTGGGCGGCGTATGTCGCTGGTGGATCGTGCTCGCCGGCTAGGCGAAGACCCACTCCATCAGCTTGCCCAGACCGAGGTCGAAGCCCCAGACGGCGGTCACGAGGATCACCACGAACACGATCACGACCGACGTGTAGGTGATCATCTGCTTGCGGGTCGGCCAGACGACCTTCTGCAGCTCGGAGCCAACCTGCTGCAGGAAGTTCCCCGGCGCCGCACCGGGCACCGTGCTCCGCTGCTCGGCCTTCGCCGGCCGCTTCGCGGTCTTCGTACCCTTGCGGGACTCCTTGGCAGCGGCCTTCTTCTTCGGCTTGCCCTTGCCGGCGGCAGTCGCGCCCGCCGCTACCTCTGCGGCGTCATCCTCGTCAAGGTCCTCAAGGTCCTCGTCGTCCCGGTCTTCGTCCGCGAGGTCGTCATCCTCGTCGTCGAGGTCCGCGTCGCCGGCGTCGCCCTCGAGATCCTCGTCGTCCTCGTAGAGATCGACATCCTCCTCGGCGGCGGACTCGTCGGGGTCATCTGCGATCTCGTCGCGGCCTGCCACGACGTCGTCCAGCTCGCGCTCGTCATCCGACGACGAATCGCGCTTGGATCGCTTGGCCACTCGCTAGCCTTCCGTTGACCGACTGTGCACTGCCTTGCTGGCAGGGGTGACAGGACTCGAACCTGCAACCTGCGGTTTTGGAGACCGCTGCTCTACCAATTGAGCCACACCCCTATGCCTGCTGCGCCCCTTCGGGCACGCCAGGTCAGGAGCCAATCTCGACTCCCGGCCTGCCAGTGTACCCACGCCGGGCCCCCGGCGTGCAACGGGTTCCGCAGCGCGCCGGCCTCGCACGCCCTCGCGGGCTAGTTGTGATGTCCAGGGACATTGGTCAGCCGGGTGATCGGGGGCCGGCCGCCGATTGCGGAGTGGGCGCGGTGGTGATTGTAGAAGTGGAGCCAAGCGGGCAGTGCGGCGTTGCGGTCCTGGGTTGACTCGTACAGCCGGGCGAAGGCCCAACCGTCGGCCAGTGTTCGGTGGAAGCGCTCGATCTTGCCGTTGGTCTGCGGCCGGTACGGTCGGGTTCGTTTGTGGACGATGCTGAGGTCGTTGCACGCGTCGCGCCAAGCGAATGAGCGGTAGCAGCTGCCATTGTCGGACAGTACTCGCTCGACAGTGACACCGTGCTCGGCCAACCACGCCACCGCTCGCCGCAAGACGCCGATAGCGGTCTGGGCCTTCTCATCGGTGCAGATCTCGGCATAGGCCATCCGGGAGTGGTCCGGGGGCAGGGCAGCATTAGCGTGGGACACGAAGACCTCCGGTCAGTGAAGCGGTGAACTAGACAGCTCCACTTCACAACCGGAGGCCTTCGTCTGTCACACAAACTCACCGATGCCGGGCGGTACAACCTCCCTGGACATCACAGTTAGTCGACGAGCCCGTGGTCGATGGCATAGCGGACCAGGTCGGCCGTCGAGCTGAGCCCGAGCTTGGCCAGCAGCCTGCTGCGGTAGGTGCTGACGGTCTTCACGCTCAGATGGCCCGCGTCGGCGATGTCGGTGACCCGGTCGCCTCGCGCGAGCGCGACGAGCACCTCGAACTCCCGCGGCGAGAGGTCGAGGTGCAGGTCCTCGCTGCTTTCGCGGCCGGCGCCGATCAACTCGCCGGCGACCTCACCGGTGATGTAGCGGCCTCCGTTGGCGACGCGCCGCACCGACATGACGAGCTCTTGGGCATCCATGTCCTTCGATACATAGCCGCGCGCGCCGGCCTCGAAGGCGCGGACGGCGTACTGCCGCGCCGGGTACATGCTGAGCACGACCACCGGTAGCTCGGGCCAGCGCCGCTGCATGGTGCGCAGCAGGTCGAGCCCGCTGCGGACGGGCAGGTTGATGTCGAGCAGGACGGCGTCGAAGCGCCGCTGCTCGAGCAGCTCCAGCGCGTCTGCGGCGGTGGCCGCCTCGGCCACCACCCGCAGATCGCTCTCGTGCTGCAGCAGCCGGATCAGGCCGGCGCGGAAGATCGTGTGGTCGTCGACCAGCAGCAGCTCGTGGCCGTCCACGCTCGTCTCCCTTGCGGCCTGCACCCGGCCCTCGCTCAGCGGCCCTGGAAGTTGGCCTCGCGGCGCTCGACGAAGGACTGGATGCCTTCCTTCATGTCCTCGCTGCTCATCACCTTGTCACGGATCTGCCCGATCGCATCGACTGCTGCCCGCTCGCCGTGCTCGATGTAGGTGAGCGCGGCCTCCTTGGTGGCCTGGATGCCCAGCGGCGCGTTCTTGCAGATCTCCTTGGCCAGCTCGATCGCGCGGTCGATCTGCTGTCCCGCCGGCACGACCTCCTGCACGAAGCCGAGCTGCAGCGCCCGCTGCGCGTCGAACTTGTCGCACAGGAACAGGTGGTACATCGCGTTGCCCCAGCCGGTGCGGGTCAGGTACCGGAAGTGCGCGCCACCCAGCGGAGCGATGCCTCGCTTGGACTCCAGCTGCTGGAAGACCGCGGTGTCGGCAGCGACGACGATGTCGCAGGCCAGCATGAACTCGATGCCGACGGTGAAGGTGATGCCCTGGACGGCGGCGACGACCGGCTTCATGCAGCGTCGTCCGAGGCCGAAGGGATCGACCTTGTTCGGGTCGCGCGGCTTCGCGGTGGCCTTGGGGCCGAAGAACTTCGGCATGTCGAGACCGGCGGTCGTGTGCTCGCCGGCGGAGCAGAAGACGGCTGCCCAGATCTCCGGGTCGTCGTCCACGCGGGTGAGGTGATCGACCAGCTGCTCGACCATCTCGGGGTTGTAGGAATTCTTCTTGGCCTCATTGCGCACGGTGATGACGGCGATGTGGCCGTCGATCTCCATCGTGACCTCGCCTGCTGGCTGATCGCTCATGGTGCTCCTCTTTCCAGTGGTGGGATGGTGCCTTGCCGGTGGTCTAGATGATGCTGGAGCCGCCGTCGATGGCCAGCGTCTGGCCGGTGAGATGTGCCCCGGCGGCCGAGGCGAACAGCACGGCCGCGCCCTTGAGGTCGTCGCCCGAGCCGATGCGCCCGAGCGGCGTCCCTGCCGCCATCGCCTGCTCGCCGCGCGCGGCGATGGTTCCGGCCGTCATCTTCGACGGGAAGAAGCCCGGCGCGATGGCGTTGACGGTGATGCTGTGCCGGCCCCACTCGGCGCCGAGCGCGCGGGTGAAGTTGATGACCGCCGCCTTGCTCGTGTTGTAGGCGATCGTCTTGGTGGCGTCGAGCTTGTTGCCACGGAGACCGGCGATGGAGGCCACGTTGATGATCCTGCCGTACGACGCCGGGATCATCGAGCGCCGTCCGATCTCCTGGCAGGTCCGGAAGATCGCCCGGGTGTTGAGGTTCATGACCTTGTCCCAGGCCTCGGCGGGGTGATCCTCGGCGTTCGCGCCCCAGGTCGCGCCCGCGTTGTTGACGAGGATGTCGACGTTGCCGAGCGCCTCGAGCGCGGCCTCGGAGGCGCGCACGATCTGCGCATCGTCGGCGAAGTCGGCGGCGATGTGCCCGGCGTCGATGCCGCGCCCGGCGAGGAAGTCGACCGCCTCCTTGAGGTCGGCCTCCTTGCGAGAGGTGAGGAAGACGCGCGCGCCCTGCTCGCCGAGGGCGGTGGCGATCTGCAGCCCGAGCCCGCGGGAGCCGCCGGTGACGAAGGCCGTGCGGCCGGTGAGGTCGAACAGCTCAGGAACGGTGCTCACGAGTTCTCCTTGGGGCTACGGTGGGACGCCGATTCGGTCGCTATCTCGGCTGCGCGGGCGCGCAGCTGGTCCTTGCGCATCTTCCCGACGCTTGAGCGCGGGATCTCGTCGACGACGTAGATGGCCTTGGGGATCGCGGCCCGCTCGGGCGTGCGTGCCGCCACGTGGGCGAGCAGCTCGTCGACACCGACCGGCTCGGCCAGCTGCACGAACGCGACCGGGAGCTCGCCGGCGTAGGGGTCCGGCTGCCCGACGACCGCGGCGGCGATGACCTGCGGGTGCGTGTGGAAGGCCTCCTCGATCGGCGCGGGGTCGATGTTGTGCCCTCCGCGGATGATGAGGTCCTTGCTGCGGCCGGTGATCCACAGGTAGCCGTCGTCGTCGAGGGATCCGAGGTCGCCTGTCGCGATCCAGTCCCCGGGCAGCGTGTCGCTCGCGCGGCCGTCGTAGCCGTCGAAGACACCCGGTCCCCGGAAGACGATCTCGCCGGTCTCACCCGGAACCGCGGGCGAGGCTGGGTCGGTCCGGTCGCGCAGCACGCGAACCTGCTGGTACGGGAAGCGGATGCCGACCGAGCCGTGCTTGACGATGCCGTCGTAGGGATTCATCGTCGTCACGCCGTAGGTCTCGGTCAGCCCGTAGCCCTCGACGACGGGAGCGCCGACCAGGTCCTCGAAGCGCTTCGCCACGGCTACCGACAGCGGCGCCGAGCCCGACGACACCACGCGCAGGACGGCGAGATCGGCGTCCGGGCGGGCACCGGCTGCGACCTGCCCGATGATCGTCGGCAGCAGCGGCAGGTGGGTGATGCGGTGCCGTTCGACGAGCCGGAACACACCCTCGATCACGCCGCGGCCCCGCCAGCCGTGGGCCGAGGGCAGCACGATGCTGCCACCGGCGGCGATGCTCGCGAACGGGCCGTTGAGGATGCCGAGGACATGGAAGGTCGGCGTGGCGCACAGCCGGACGTCACCGGGCCCAAAGCCGACCATCAGCGCGCTGCTCCACGCGCTGAAGACCCAGCCGGCGTGCGTGTGCCTGGCAAGCTTGGGCAGGCCGGTGGTGCCACCGGTCATGAGCAGCGCGGCGATGCGGGCGGGGTCGCTCGGCGGCAGCCGGTCGTGCCCGGCCGCGAGCGCCTCCTCGAACGCGACCTGCTCGACGCCCTCCGGCAGGTCGTCGAGGGTGCCGCCGACTGTGAGCACCAGGCGGACGCCGGGCACCTCCCGGATCGCCGCGACCGTCGTCGCGGCGATCTGCGGCTCCTCGGGGCCGGCATGGGCGATGACGACGCTGACGCCTGCGGCGCGCAGCAACTCGGCGACGGCGAACGGCTCGAGCATCCAGTTGACCGGGAGCGCGATCGCGGCCGCCTGCACGCCCCAGGTGGCGAAATAGGCCTCCGGGACGGTCGGCATCAGGAGCGCGACCCGGTCGTCGACGCCCACTCCATTGGCGTGCAGGTAGCCACCGAGCGCGACCACCCGTTCGAGCAGCTCGGCCTTGCTCAACACTGTGGGATCGCCGTCGACCTCCGGTAGGTAGACGATCGCGGGCCCGCTCGGATCGGTGGCCGCGGCATCGCGAAGCATCGTCGTGGTGTCCGCCGGCAGGCCGCGGTCGCCCAACGGGACGCACTCGAACTCGCCGATGGCCACCGCGGAGCTTAGGTCCGCCTCGATCCAGTACGGGGCGCGGGCGGTCATCGCTCAGGCTCCGAGCGCGGCGGGGTCCATGAGGCTGCCGGTGCCGCACTCGCTACGGGCGAGCGCCGCCTCGGCGTCCGGCAGTAGCCGATCGAAGAAGTAGGCCGCCAGGGCCCGGTGCTTGCGGGCGACCGCGGAGGCCTCCTCGCCCGCGGCATCGGCGACCGCGGCGGCGCGAGCCAGGAAGTAGCCGACGGCCAGATGACCGACGCTCACCAGGAAGTCGAAGGCGCTGGCGCCCACGCGCGCCGGGTCGTCGGTGCGGTCCTCGGCGATGACCGGCACGACTGCTTCGATGCGGTCGGCGAGCGCCGCGAGCCGGGCGCCGTGCGGCTCGGAGTCGAGCTCGCGCACCATGCCGGTGAAGGTCCGCAGCCGAGCCCCGTCGTCGGAAAGCGTCTTGCGGGCGAGCAAATCGAAGGCCTGCACGCCGTTCGTACCTTCGTAGATGGCCAGGATGCGGCCGTCGCGGTAGGTCTGCTCGATGCCGGACTCGACGATGTAGCCCGCGCCGCCGAAGGTCTGCATGGCGAGCGTGCTGGACTCCACGGCCCGGTCGGTCACGAAGGCCTTGGCCACCGGGGTGAGCAGCGCCAGCAGGTCGCCGGCGCGCTTGGCCTCGTCGGCGTCCTGCGAGTGCGCCTCGACGTCGATCCGCGAGGCGAGCCAGATCAGCAGCATCCGAAATCCGGCTGCCCAGGTCTTCTGGGTCAGCAGCATCCGGCGGACGTCGGGCTGGTCGATGATCGGGTCAGCGGCGCGGTTCGGGTCGTGCAGGGTGCCCGGCGCGCGTGACTGCACACGATCCCGGGCGTACGCCGTGGCCTGCTGCTGAGCGTTCTCGATGATGCCGAGCGCCTGCGAGGCGCTGCCCAGGCGGGCGCCGTTCATCATCACGAACATGGCGGCCAGGCCGCGGTTCTCCTCGCCGACGATCTCGCCGATCGCGTCCTCGAAGCGCAGCACGCAGGTCGCGTTGCCGCGCATGCCCATCTTGTGCTCGATCGAGTCGACCTGGACGCCGTTGTTCTCCACGACGGTCCCGTCGTCGGCGATCCGGTTGCGCGGCACGATGAACAGGCTGATGCCGGCGGTACCAGCCGGTGCGCCCTCGATGCGAGCGAGCACGAGGTGCACGACATTCTCGGCGAAGTCGTTGTCGCCACCGGAGATGAACATCTTGGTGCCGTCGATGCGGTAGGTGCCGTCGTCCTGTCGCGTGGCCTTCGTGGTGAGCAGGCCGAGGTCGGTGCCGCAATGCGGCTCGGTGAGGCACATCGTCCCGGTCCACCGCCCGGCGGCGAGCTGCGGGAGGAAGCGGGCCTGCTGGTCGGCATTGCCGCGGGCCTTGAGCAGCCGGTACGCGCCGCCGGTCAGCCCGAAGTACAGCGACCACGCGGGATTGGTCGCAGCGAGGATCTCACCGGCGATCGTGCCCACGACGTGCGGCAGACCCGCCCCGCCGTGCTCCTCCGCGGCGGTCAGCGCCGGCCAGCCGTCGGCGACATAGGAGCGGGCCGCGTCGACGAAGCCGGACGGCGTCCGGACGGCGCCGTCCACGACGCTGCAGCCCTCGCGGTCGCCGATCGCGTTCAGCGGTGCGGCAACGCCGGTGCAGAAGCCGGCGAGCCCGCTGATGACCTCGTCGATCGTCTCGGCGTCGATCACGACCCCTGCGCGCGACAGGTCACCGGTGATGTCGAGCACGTCGTGCGCAGCGAATGTGATGTCCTCGAGGGGTGCCCGGTAGGCCATGTCAGCTCCTTGCTGTTGCGTACCCTCGACGCTAGCCAGCGAGCCCCCGCAGATCTGTCGGACAACAGGACGACGTAGCGTAGGACTCGTCCGACACGAGGAGGCGCTCTTGGCGATCTCGGACGGCGACGCCGAGGGCCTCGCCCGCCTCTTCCACGGCATCGTCGAGCAGTCGGTGGCCGGGATCTACCTGATCCAGGACGGCGTCCTGAGCTATGTCAACGCGACCTACGCGGAGCTCTTCGGCACCGTCCCGGAGCGGCTCGTCGGCCGTCCGCTCGCGGAGGTCGCGCCGCTCGAGCAGCGCGAGTCACTGCTCGCGCAGTACGACCGCCGGATCAGCGGCAGCGACCCGCACTCACGCTTCCAGATCCGCACGAAGGTGCGCGGCAGCGAGCGGATCATCGAGATCCATGGCTCCAGGGTCGAGTACGACGGGCGGCCGGCGGTGGTCGGCATGGGCGTCGACGTGACGATCCGCGAGCAGGCGACCGAGCGATTGCGCGCGCTCAACGAGGTGGTCGAAACGATCCAGGACCGCGAGCGGCAGCGCATCGCCATGGAACTGCACGATGACCTCGGCGGGACCCTCCCCGCCATCAAGTTCGACCTCAGCCGGCTGGCGCGCATCGCCAGCGCGGACGAGCGGGGCACCGAGCTCGCGGGGCTGGCTGCGGACACCGTCGCGCTGGTGCAGCAGGCCATCGACGCGACCCGGCGGATCTCCAACGACCTCAGCCCGACAGGGCTCATCCATCTCGGGCTCGCCGAGGCGCTGCGCGAACTCGGTCGCGCGCACGAGGCGCGCTACGGCGTGCCGGTCACGGTACGGATCGGCGAGGTCCCCGACGCGCTCGACGACACGATGACGCGTGACCTCTTCCGTATGACCCAGGAGCTGCTGACCAATGTGGCGCGGCACGCGGCGGCGACCCGGGTGCGGGTCCAGCTCGACCGCGACGGGCAGCAGCTGCGGCTGCGGGTGAGCGACGACGGTCGCGGCCTGCCGGACGAGCCGGGCGAGGGCTTCGGGCTGTTCGGGATCGCCGAGCGGGCCCGCCGCAACGGCGGGACCTTCGAGACCTCGCCGGCCCCCGGGGGCGGGCTGCTGGCCGAGGGGCGAGTGTCGTGGCCCGGCGAGTGACTGCGCGGCGCGGGCGCTAATCCAAGCGAACGACCGCGCGCGCCATCGACAGCACCTTCTCACCGTCGCAGCGAGCCTCGACGTCGATGCGTACCCGGCCGTCCTCGAGCTTCTTGGCCACCTTCGCCGAGAAGCGGACGGTCGCGCCGTCGGCGTCGTCCGGGACCGGCACCGGCTTGGCGAAGCGGACGCCGTACTCCTCCACCCGAGCGGGATCGCCGACCCACGCGACGACGAGATTCGCGCCCTTGGCCATGGTGAGCATGCCGTGGGCGATGACGTCGGGAAGGCCGACCTCGCGGGCCGTCCGCTCGTTCCAGTGGATGATGTTGAAGTCGCCAGAGGCGCCGGCGTAACGGACCAGATCGGCCCGGGTGATCGCGACGTCCTGGTCGGGCAGCTGGTGGCCGGCCTCGATCTCCTCATACCTCGGCGCGCTCATGCCGCTGACCCAGCGGTGCCGCGCGCCACGAGCATCCCGGTCGCGGTGACGACGTGCTCGCCGTCCTCGGTGCTGAGCTCGGCCCGCACGGTGAGGATGTCGTTGCCGGCCGCGGCGCGGATGTTGTCGATGTGCAGGACGCCGACCAGCCGGTCGCCAGGGTGGATCGGGCGCGAGTAGGCGAACTTCTGCTCGCCGTGCACGACCTTGGTGTAGTCCAGGCCGAGCTCAGGATCGAAGGCGGCCTGGTTGATCACCGGCATCGAGACGACGATCGCGAAGGTCGGCGGCGCGATCACGTCGCGGTGGCCGAGGGCACGCGCAGCCTCGGGATCACGGTAGGCGGGGTTGTCATCGCCGATCGCGTCGGCGAACTCGCGGATTTTCTCGCGACCGACCTCGTACGCCGGCATGGGCGGATACTCACGGCCGATGAAGCTGGCATCTAAGGGCATCCATCCAGCCTAGGACACATGCGACGAGGGGCCGCACACCTCATCGGCGTGCGGCCCCTCGCGTGGGCAGTGGGCGAGACTAGCGGGTCTCGCGGTGTACCTGCTGCTTGCGGCAGGTGTTGCAGTACTTCTTCAACTCGAGACGATCGGGATCGTTCCGGCGGTTCTTGTTGGTGATGTAGTTGCGGTTCTTGCACTCCTGGCAAGCCAGGGTGATCTTCGGTCGTACGTCGGTGGAAGCCACGTCAGTGCCTCTTTCATACAGAAGTCGTTGCGAGGTTGTGGTAGCCGTGACCGGACTTGAACCGGTGACCACACGATTATGAGTCGTGCGCTCTACCAACTGAGCTACACGGCCGCGACACCGGGCGCAGGCGCCTGGCAGATCGGGTTATGCCCGAGCCCCTTTACGGAATCGAACCGTAGACCTTCTCCTTACCATGGAGACGCTCTGCCGACTGAGCTAAAGGGGCCTTGCCCTGACCCCGCACCTTCCGGGGCGAGGCAGACCCTAAGAGGTTACACGGAAGTCCTTGCAGCGCAACACCTGAGCCGGCTGTGATCCCCGTTATGTCCAGCCCTCGACGGGAGGGGCCCGGTTTGCCAGGATGGGGGCGTCGGACGGCGGAATTCTCCGCCGCCCACGGATCCGCCCCCGCCCGGCCTACGTCGTACTGCTGTCGGTGCTCGGCACCGGCATGAACCCGGTCCTCGACCGGCTGACTACTCAACATCGAATTTCTTTTGCAAAGGACAGCACCATGGACACCTTCGAGCCGAATACCGACTTCGACAGCGGCGACAGCTACGACGCGCCCGACACCAACGACTACACCGACAGCACGACGTACACCGCCGAGGGCGGCTTCGACGCCGGCGTCGAGGACGGCCAGTCGGTCGACCTCGACGGCGACGGCATCGCCGACGGTCAGGCGGAGGTCACCTACAGCGACCTGGACGGCGACGGCCAGGACGACCACGCCACGATCACCGTCAATGCCGACACCGACGGCGACGGGCAGGCCGACACCGTCATCGTCATGGACGCCTACGACACCGACGGCGACGGGTTCGCCGACCAGGTCGAGATGAGCTACGGCGTCGACACCGACGGCGACGGGCAGATCGACTCCTCGGACTACGCCTCCGGCGATGTCGTCAACACCCCGACCGACACCGACGGCGACGGCGAGGTCGACACGATGGTCCAGTCGGTCTCGTGGGACGACTCCCCCTCGACCACGAGCACCAGCGCACCCTCGTCGTCCGGCAGCGAGTCGTTCGACCCGAACTCCGGCAGCAGCGGTGACGTCGCGGCCAGCTCGAGCTACGGCGGCAGCGCCGCGGCGACCTCCGATCAGGCGTACGGCGCGGAGTACAGCGGCCAGGCCGACTCCTACTACGGCGGCGACTCGGCGTCCGACTCCTCGTCGTCCTCGGGCTCGGATGCCAGCAGCAGCTACGGCCAGTACGACGATCACGCCTCGGGCACGTCCTCCTCGTCGTCGGACAGCGCCTCCGACGAGTACTACAAGCAGGAGACGACCACGACGACCACCACCACGACCACGGAGTACGGCAAGTCGGACGCCAGCAGCTCGTCCAGCTACGACGACTACGACGCCGGATCCACCGGCGCGTACGGCGACTCGAGCTCGTCGGACTACGCCTCGAACGACTCCAGCGCGTCGGACTCGTACTACGGCGGCGACTCGGCGGCCGAGTCCGGCTCGGCGTACGGCGCGTCGTCGGCGAGTGCCGCGGACTCCTACTACGGCGACGACCAGGTCACCTCGGGTGGCAGCGAGACCATCACTGCCGAGGTCAACGGCAAGAGCTACGAGTTCGACGCCAACTATGACCTGGACGGCGATGGCAGCAACGACACCGCGGTCGTGGAGACCTCCGACGGAAACTACGTGGTCGTGGCGGACATCGACGAGGACGGCACCGCCGACCAGGCCGTGCTGACCGACGGTCAGGGCAACGTCATCGAGTCGGCGTACGTCGACCCGTCGACCGGCCAGTGGGTCGAGGGACAGCCCTAACCCTCAGCGCCGCAACTCGAAGGGCCCCGATCCTGATGGATCGGGGCCCTTCGCTGTGGCAGGTAGAGGATTTGAACCTCTGAAGCTTGCGCGGCTGATTTACAGTCAGCTCCCTTTGGCCACTCGGGCAACCTGCCGTGGACCCGCTCCAGCGGTCTACCTCGGTAGACTTGGCTCTTGCAGTCCGAAGAGGAATAGTACAGGAGACGATTTCAAGATGGCAGACCCGTCGTTCGACGTCGTGAGCAAGGTCGATCACCAGGAGGTCGACAACGCCCTCCAGCAGGCATCGAAGGAGCTCTCGCAGCGCTTCGACTTCCGCGGCACCGACACGACCATCGAGTGGTCGGGCAATGAGGCCATCGTGCTGACCTCCTCCACGGACGATCGCATCAAGGCTGCCCTCGAGGTCTTCAAGGAGAAGCTCGTCAAGCGCGGCATCAGCCTGAAGGCGTTCGAGGCCGGCGAGCCGCAGTCCTCCGGCAAGGGCTACAAGCTGGCCGGCAAGATCATCGAGGGCATCGACTCGGAGAAGGCCAAGAAGATCTCCAAGTTCATCCGCGACGCGGGCCTGAAGGGCGTCCAGGCGCAGATCCAGGGCGACCAGCTGCGGGTGTCGGGCAAGAAGAAGGACCACCTGCAGGAGGTCATCTCGCTGCTGAAGAACGAGGACTTCGGCGTCGCCCTGCAGTTCACCAACTACCGCTAGTCCCGCCGGTACACCTACGAGGGCCTGCCGTGGGGTGGCTACGAGCGGATGCCGGCGGCGATCGTCTCGGCGAGCCCTCCATCTGGTGGCCTCCGGTCTCGTGGCCGCAGACCGTGGCCGACGGCAGGTCTGCAGCATTGAGTGCAGGGTGCGCGAACGCAACGACGTCGTCGTCCCGCCAGGGCCGAGTGCGTCGGCGAGCGAGCAGTCCTCCTCGTAACCACCTGCGCCGTGCATGAACAGCATCCGCAGGCCGCAACGCTAGAGGCCACGGCAGGTGGCGGCCGCTAGAGTCGGACGAGAACGACCATGCGATCAATCGTCCGAGAGGGACCGATGAAGGGCATCATCCTGGCGGGCGGTAGCGGTACGCGGCTGCACCCGATCACCAAGGCCACCAGCAAGCAGCTACTGCCGGTCTTCGACAAGCCGATGGTCTACTACCCGCTGTCCGCGCTGATGCTGGCCGACATCCGCGACATCCTGCTCATCTCGACCCCGGCCGACCTACCGAGCTTCCAGCGGCTCCTGGGCGACGGGTCGCAGTGGGGAATCAACCTCACCTACGCCGAGCAAGCACACCCGAACGGCCTCGCGGAGGCCTTCATCCTGGGCCGCGAGCACGTCGGCGGCGACTCGGTGGCGCTCGTCCTCGGCGACAACATCTTCTACGGACAGGGCTTTTCCAGCATGCTGCAGCGGGAGGCGTCAGACCTCGCCGGTTGTACGCTGTTCGGCTACCAGGTCAAGGATCCGGAGCGGTACGGCGTCGGAGAGGCCGACGATTCCGGCAAGCTGATCTCGATCGAGGAGAAGCCGGCCCGGCCAAGGTCCAACCGGGCGATCACCGGCCTGTACTTCTACGACAACCGGGTCCTGGACATCGCTGCGGGCTTGAAGCCCTCCGATCGCGGGGAGCTCGAGATCACCGACGTCAACAAGCAGTATCTCGAGTGGGACGCCGCCCGCCTGGTCGATCTCGGGCGTGGGTTCGCCTGGCTGGACACCGGCACCCACGACTCACTACTCGAGGCAGGTCAGTTCGTGCAGGTGCTCGAGCACCGCACGGGCGTGCGGATCGCCTGCCCCGAGGAAGTCGCGCTACGCATGGACTACATCGACGCGCAGACCTGCTACCGGCTGGGCACCGAGCTTGCGAAGTCCGACTACGGCAAATACCTCATGCGCGTCGCCGAGACCTTTGGCGCCCGGGCGACCTGAGGAGCCGGCGCGGGGCGAAGATGAGGATTTGCTGATCTCGAGCGCGCGGCGCCGGGACGGCGTCAGCTCGCTGTCGGCGCTCACCGTGTCAGCGCCGGTAGCGGCGACGATGGAACCGGAACATCATGCGGCAGGTCGAGGAGTTCGGCAGCCACGCGCGTACCGGCTACGCGACGGCGGACCGTCGGAAGTCACACGCCGGTAACGATCGGTTCGCAATCTCACACGCATTTTGCGCCACGGGCCTTCGGTGCGCGGCGCACGGACGATAGCGTTGGGATTCGTGGCCACTCCAACGATTTCTCAGCGACCGAACTCGGCCAGTCGCACGACGGTGTTCCTCAAGCTGTTGATGGCACTGTCCGGCGCCCTGTTCGTGTTCTACGTCCTCATGCACATGTACGGCAACCTCAAGATCCTGTGGGGCGAGGAGCCGTTCAACGACTACGCGCACTCGCTGCGAACGCTGCTCATGCCGATCCTGCCCGAGGGCGGATTCCTCTGGCTGTTCCGGCTGCTGCTGATCGTCGCGGTGATCGCGCACATCTACAGCGCCTTCCGGCTGTGGGCCCGCGCCAACAACGCGCGCCCGGACCGGTACGCCGCGGCCCGCGCGGCCAAGGCCGGCCTGAGGTCCAAGATGATGCGCTGGGGTGGCGTGGCGCTACTGCTGTTCCTGATCTGGCATCTGCTGCAGTTCACGATCGTGAAGTTCAACGTCAACGGCGACGTCTCGAACACCGTCGTCGAGGACAACCCCTACCAGCTCGTGCACGCCGCCTTCTCGGTGTGGTGGGTGGTGCTCATCTACGTGCTCGCGATGATCGCGCTGGCGATGCACCTGTTCCACGGCGTGTGGAGCATGGCGCAGACCCTTGGCTGGACCCAGACGGCGTCCGCCCGACGCACCTGGAAGACGATCGCAAACGTCATCGCCGCCGTCGTCACCATCGGCTTCATCATTCCGCCGATCGCCATCATCGCCGGGCTGCTCTAGGCAAGGGACCAAAGAAGACAAATGACTGACAAGAACAAGGCCCAGAAGGCCGCGGAGAACCAGGCAGAGGCATTCGCCGAAGACCGCTCTCCCAGCCCGGACCGCGCGGACGGGTCCGAGCAGATCAACCCGCCGTCCCCCACGCCGGAGGCCCCCTCGCGCAGCGCCGGCGAAAACGACGCCGACGGCTACTTCATCATGGGTGAGCCGATCGCCGACACGAAGGCGCCCGCTGGCCCGATCGACAAGAAGTGGGATACCCGCACCTTCGAGGCTGCGCTGGTCAACCCGGCCAACCGCCGCAAGCTGAGCGTCATCATCGTGGGCACCGGTCTGGCCGGCGCGTCCGCCGGCGCGACCCTCGGTGAGGCCGGCTACCACGTGAAGTCCTTCTGCTACCAGGACTCCCCGCGCCGGGCGCACTCCATCGCGGCGCAGGGCGGAATCAACGCGGCCAAGAACTACAAGGAGGACGGCGACTCGGTACACCGCCTCTTCTACGACACGGTCAAGGGCGGTGACTACCGCGCTCGCGAGACCAATGTCTACCGTCTTGCCGAGGTGTCGGCGAACATCATCGACCAGTGTGTCGCCCAGGGCGTTCCGTTCGCTCGCGAGTACGGCGGTCTGCTGGACAACCGCTCGTTCGGCGGCGTGCAGGT
Organism: Blastococcus sp. Marseille-P5729; assembly: GCF_900292035.1. Classification (NCBI taxonomy): domain Bacteria; kingdom Bacillati; phylum Actinomycetota; class Actinomycetes; order Geodermatophilales; family Geodermatophilaceae; genus Blastococcus; species Blastococcus sp. Marseille-P5729. The sequence continues at coordinate 1,004,200 of NZ_OMPO01000001.1, forward strand.
GTCGCGCACGTTCTACGCGCGCGGCCAGACCGGCCAGCAGCTGCTGATCGGTGCCTACCAGGCGCTGGAGCGTCAGGTGGCCGCCGGGAACGTCGAGGCGTTCACTCGCCACGAGATGCTCGAGCTGATCGTCGTCGACGGTCGCGCTCGGGGCATCATCGCCCGCGACATGGTCACCGGAGAGATCCAGACCCACATGGCGGACGCCGTCGTCCTCGCCTCGGGCGGGTACGGAAACGTGTTCTTCCTGTCGACCAACGCGATGGGCTCGAACGTCACCGCCTCGTGGCGTGCGCACCGCAAGGGCGCCTACTTCGGCAACCCCTGCTATACGCAGATCCACCCGACCTGCATCCCGGTGTCGGGCGGGCACCAGTCGAAACTGACCCTGATGTCGGAATCGCTGCGCAACGACGGCCGCATCTGGGTGCCGAAGGATCCCGCGGACGCCGACAAGGATCCGCGCCAGATCCCCGAGGAGGCCCGAGACTACTACCTGGAGCGGATCTACCCCAGTTTCGGCAACCTGGTGCCCCGCGACATCGCCTCGCGCGCCGCGAAGTACCAGTGCGACGACGGCAAGGGCGTGGGTCCCGCGGTCGAGGAGCGGCAGCCCGACGGCTCCACGAAGATGGTCCGCCGCGGCGTCTACCTCGACTTCGCCGACGCCATCTCGCGCCTCGGAAAGCCTGCGGTGGAGGCCAAGTACGGCAACCTCTTCGACATGTACCAGCGGATCACGGGCGAGAACCCATACGAGGTGCCGATGCGCATCTATCCCGCGGTGCACTACACCATGGGCGGCCTGTGGGTCGACTACGATCTCGAGTCGACGATCCCCGGCCTGTTCGTGACCGGCGAGGCGAACTTCTCCGATCACGGCGCGAACCGCCTCGGCGCCTCGGCGCTTATGCAGGGCCTGGCCGACGGCTACTTCGTGCTGCCGAACACCATCCGCGACTACCTGGCGAAGGGCCCGTTCGAGAAGGTCTCCTCCGACGCTCCCGAGGTCGTCGAGGCACAGCAGAGCGTGCAGGACCGCATCAGCCGCTTCCTGTCGATCCAGGGCACCCGCAGCGTGGACAGCTACCACAAGGAGCTGGGCACGATCATGTGGGAGTACTGCGGCATGGAGCGCACCGAGGCCGGCCTGAAGAAGGCGATCGACATGATCCGTGAGCTGCGCGCCGACTTCTGGCAGAACGTGCGCGTGCTCGGCGCCAATGAGCAGCTCAACCAGAGCCTGGAGAAGGCCGGCCGGGTGGCCGACTTCCTCGAGCTCGGCGAGCTGATGTGTATCGACGCGCTGCATCGTCGCGAGTCCTGTGGCGGTCACTTCCGTGGCGAGTCACAGACCGAGGACGGCGAGGCGCTGCGTCACGACGATGAGTTCGCATACGTCGCCGCGTGGGAGTGGGGCGGCGACGACGGCGCCCCGATCCTCCACAAGGAAGACCTCGTCTACGAGGCGATCGAGATGAAGCAACGGAGCTACAAGTGACGCACGGGGGCTCCGCCCCCGTGGACCCCCGTGCCTTACTCGGCTCCACATCCAAAAAGGGACTTATTCAATGAATCTCACCCTCAACATCTGGCGCCAGAACGGCCCTAAGGCCAAGGGGCAGATGGTTACCTACAAGGTCACCGACATCTCGCCCGACATGTCCTTCCTGGAGATGCTGGACGTCCTCAACGAGCAGCTCAACGACGCGGGCGAGGAGCCGATCGCGTTCGACTCGGACTGTCGCGAGGGCATCTGCGGCATGTGCGGTCTGATGATCTCCGGCGAGGCGCACGGCCCGGAGAAGACCACGACCTGTCAGCTGCACATGCGCAGCTTCAGCGACGGCGAGACGATCACGATCGAGCCGTGGCGCGCGGAGGCCTTCCCGGTGATCCGCGATCTTGTGGTCGACCGTTCGGCGTTCGACCGGATCATCCAGGCCGGCGGTTTCATCTCGGTCAACACCGGTGCTGCCCCCGAGGCGCACTCGGTGCCGGTCCCCAAGGTGAAGGCCGACCGCGCCTTCGAGGCCGCCGAGTGCATCGGCTGCGGCGCCTGCGTCGCGGCCTGCCCGAACGCCTCAGCGATGCTGTTCATGGGCGCGAAGGTCACCCACCTGGGCGAGCTTCCGCAGGGCCAGCCCGAGCGCTACTCGCGCGTGGTCGACATGGTCAGCCAGCACGACCACGACGGCTTCGGCGGCTGCACCAACATCGGCGAGTGCTCCATCGCCTGCCCGAAGGACATCCCGCAGGACGTGATCTCGACATTGAACGCCGACCTCCGGCGTTCGCTGAGCCGCAAGGCATAGCAACCAGCACGACAGAAGGCCCGCGACCAGGAACGTCGCGGGCCTTCTGCGTCAGTGGCCGGCGCGGGAGGCGCTCAGGCGTCCTCGCGCAGCACTCGGGCAACCGGATCTACGCGGTACTCGACCTCGCCCTTGGCATTCGCCGCGCCGCTGAGCGCGGCAAGCTCGTCGCCGCGCAACTCGGTGTCCAGGTCGTCGACGTCCGCCCACACCCCGAGCACGCCGTACCGGTCGCTGTGCGTGTCGTGGACCCAGAACAGCTGCTGGAGCCCGCTGCGCTCGGCGTACTCCTCGACGTCCTGGTCAGCGGGTACGGCGGGGATTCCGTCGAAGCGGACGTTGCCGACGTGAAGCCGGCGCCCCGGCCCGGCAGGCTCTTTGGCATCGAAACGCCGGCGGACCGTCAGCTGCTCGGCGGACGGCGGCTGCTCGGTCTGATAGCGCCCCTGAATGCCGGAGACGATCGGGCCGTCGAGATAGGCCTGCAGCTGCTCGTCCGTGTCGAACAGGTAGATGCCCCCGGCCGACGGCTGCTCCAGGTCCCCGAGGTAGTACTTCTCCTCCAGCCCGTCGAGTGCCCGGAACTTCTCCACGCTGCCTTCTCGGATGGCGACTCGATCATCGCCCTGCAACGGGGTCTCGAACCGAATGACGAGGATGTTCATGGCGTCCTCCTGGTGTCCGGTGGTGGTTGCCTCACCCTATGCCGAGCCGCGTCGCGATCCGCTCGGTCAGCCAGCCGAAGTAGCCTTCGGCGGGATCCAGGGTGCGCGCATAATGCCCGAACAGCTCCATCGAGACCGCGCCGACGAGCAGCGTCCAGGATTCTGCGATGGCCACGACCGCACCGGGTGAGAGATCGACCTCCAGCTGCTGCGCGACGCCCTGGAGCTGCGTGCGCAACGCCACCGGGCGCACTGCCTGCTCGGCAGGCACTCCCCCGGCGTCCTGGACCACGCGGGCCAGGATCGCCACCACGCGTGCGGCGGGCTCGATCGTCTCCTGCGGCGCGGCGTACCCGGGCACCGGAGACCCGTAGACGAGCGCCCAGTCGTGCGGGTTGTCCCGCGCCCAGTCGCGGACGGAGCTGCAGACCGCGCGCAGCCGACCCTTGAGATCGGTTCGCCGGCGCGCAGACTCAGCTGCCTCTGCCGCCTCGCCTAGCTCGTCGTACGCCGCGACGATGAGCCGAGTGAGCAGCTCATCTCGACTGGCGACGTATCGATAGACGGCCGACGAAGCGACACCGAGCTCACGAGCGACGGCGCGGAGAGAGAGCGCAGCGGGCCCGACATCCGCTAGCTGCTTTTTGGCTATGTCGAGGATCTGTGTCTGCATTCTCTCGCGCGCCAAGGCACGTGCGGTTCCCACCATGCTCCGATCATGCCCCAATCACAGCTCGATCAATAGAGAGCACCGTTCTTGTTATAGGTCGACACGAGTGCCAGAAATGCAGCCCGAGAGCAGTGCTCACATCGTTGAGAGTAGACACATGAACGCGCAGAGGATGATGAACGACGCCACGGCCTGGCTCGTTCGACGGCGGGTTCCGGTGATGGGTGCGTAACCCCCGACGGCGTCCTATGACTCGATGCCATCACGCGCGACGGGGACCATGTCGATCACGACCAGCCCAGCCGTTGCAGCTCCATCTCGACTGCATGCCTGCAGTCCGCACCCAGAACAGTTTCGTCCGCAGTCTGCAGGTAGAAGGTGTCGACCACGGACGGCCCGTAGGACTCGATCACCGCCGAGCGCACCTGCGCACCGGCACGCTCAAAGGCACACATCAGGTGATAGAGCAGCGCAGTCCGGTCGGCGGCCTGAACCTCGAGCACCGAGGCATTCGTCGCGGCGTCGGCAATCCATCTCACACGCGGGAGGTCGGTCGCACCGCGGTCGTACGACACAGCCTTGCGCCTCAGCCGCTCGCGCAGATCCAGAGCACCGGAATGCACTCGGTTCAACGAGTCGGTCAGCTCGTCGACCCCCGGCATGGAGCCAAATCGAGGCTCGACGATGTGGTCGAGCAGGCGGCACCCGTCCACCTCGACCAACCGCGCCCGGCGGATGCCCAAGGACGACAACGCGAGTGTCCCGGCGACCTGTGAGGTGGCCATGTCGTCGCGGAGTACGACGAGCAGCCGCTGGTACGCGCCCGGGGCTCGGCCGATCGCTACCGAGACCATCTCATCGGGCTCGGCAGAGATCAGGTCAGTGGCCAGATCGTCGATCATGTCGAGCTCGTCGATGGTCTCCCCGGCCTGGGCAGCTCGGACCCGAGTGACGAGCTCGGCAATCAGATCGGCCTTCCACTGCGAGTACGCCGCCGGTCCGGTCGCCTTCGAGTCGGCGATCGACAGTGCGTGCAGCAGATCGATCGTCACCGGTGAGGAGCCCACCTTTTCGATCACCGTCTCCACGGTTCTCGGGTCAGTCAGATCCCGCCGCTGAGCGGTCACCGGCAGTAGCAGGTGGTGGCGCACGAGCAGCTCAATGAGATCGCAGTCCGCCTCCCGGAACCCCATGCGACAGGCGATCCCGCGAGCGATGCCCGCGCCGATCTCGCTGTGGTCGCCGCCGAGCCCCTTGCCGATGTCGTGCAGCAGCGCCCCGACGCGCAGCAGGTCGGGGCGGCTGACGACGATGTCGTTGACCCCCGCCTCGATGGCCGTCTGCAGCAGGTGCCGGTCGACGGTGAAGGTATGGATGGCATTGTGCTGGGCCAGGGAGCGTACGTGGTCCCACTCCGGCAGCAACCGGGTCAGCAAGCCATGCTGATCGAGCGACTCCCATACGCGCAGCAGTGGCGGTCCGGCCGCGAGCAGCGCACCGAAGTCGTGCCGCATCTCGTCGGTCCACCGGTCGAGCTCCTCGGGGGTCTCGATCCGCAGGCGATCGAGCGTGAACGACGAGATGGGTAGGTCGGCGTACGCCGCCGCCCGCGCGACGCGCATCAGTAGACCCGGATCATGCTGCGGCTGGGCATTGCGGGCGAGGACGACGAACCCCGCATGCCTCACGACGTCCTTGGCCAAGCCCTCACGCACTGGCCCCAGCCGGGAGGGGCGCCGCAGCCGCGCCCGCAGCCCACCGCCGCCGTCCTCCTCGCGCCGGGTCGCGGCGCGCCGGAAGGCGGTGTCGACGGCGTGGGCGATCGTCCGACCCGCACCGTTGACCGAGCGCAGCAGCGCCGTCCCGTCCTCATGCCCGAGGGACGCGGCGATCGCCGCGCGTTCCTGGGCCCGCAGCACGTCGGTCGCCCTGCGGGCGTGCCGCTGAACCTCGCCGCGGACGTCGAGCAGCGTCTCGATCGCCGCGCGGGCCTCGGGTCGGACGTCGATCAGCTGGGCCCGCGCCAGCGCCCGCAGCACCATCGCATCACGCAGCCCGCCGTAGGACTGCTTGAGATTGGGCTGCAGCAGGTAGGCCACGTGCCCGAAGGCGGCTGCCCGGTCGAACGCCGCGCGCTGCAGCTCCTCGGCGCGCGTGGCCGCGTTGACCCGCCATGCCGCCGCGATCCGGGCGCGGGCCTCCCCCGCGAGCTGCTCGTTGCCGGCGATGAACCGCGCATCGAGCAGCCCGAGGGAGACCTTCACGTCGGACGCCGCGAGCCTGGCCGTTTCCGCAACGGTACGTACGGAGTGGTCCAATCCGATCCCGCTGTCCCAGATCGGGTACCAGATCGAGTCGGCGACCGCACGCACCTTCTTTGGCGAAAGGTCGTGCAGCAGCACGAGATCCAGATCGCTGTACGGCGCGGGCTCCTCGCGGCCGAGGCCGCCGACGGCCACCAGGGCGATGAATTGGTCCTGCGGAATCAGGCTCGCCAGCCAGCGGTCACACTGAGCGGTGAGCCTGGCACGCAGCTCGGAACCGACCATCGACCCATCAGCAATGAGCCGGTCCCGAGCTGCGCGGACTGTCTCAGACTGCGTCGGAGTCACGCTCACCCGTACGCACCCTGACCACGGCGTCCACGCTGGTCACCCAGACCTTGCCGTCACCAATCTTCCCGGTGTTGGCAGCGCGGACGATCTCGTTCACGATCCCGTCGACGTCCATCTCGTCGGCGATGACCTCGAGCTTGATCTTCGGGACCAGGTCCACCTCGTACTCGGACCCTCGGTAGATCTCCGTGTGCCCCTTCTGTCGGCCGTAGCCGGAGACCTCGCTGATCGTCATGCCGGTGACGCCGAGCGACTCCAGTGCCTCCTTCACGTCGCCGAGCATGAAGGGCTTGATGATGGCGGTGATGAGCTTCATACCTTCTCTTCCTTCCTGAGTTCTGCGGCGGGAACCTGGGGTTCCACCATCGACTCAGCAGCGACGTCGAGGGCGGCGCCGCGAGTGTGGGCACCCGAACCTGAGTCCGAGAACTCATAGGCTGTCTCGCTGTGCATCGCCTGGTCCAGGCCGGTGACCTCGGTCTCGACATCGACCCGGTTGCCGCCCACGATGAGACCGACGAGCTTGCCCACGATGAATGTACCGATGAACGAGAAGGCCATGGCCGCGACGACCGCGAGGACCTGCTTGCCCAGCAGCCCCAGGCCACCACCGACCAGCAGCCCCGGCTCCTCGACGACCGCGTTGATCGACGACGTGGCGAACAGGCCGACCGCGATGGAGCCCCAGATGCCGCCGATCAGGTGGACCGCGACGACGTCGAGAGCGTCATCGATCCGCGCCTTCTCCTTCAGCCCGAGGCAGGCGGCGCAGAGGACGCCGGCGACCAGTCCGATGGCGATCGCGGCCAGCGGCGTCACGAAGCCGGCGCACGGGGTGATCGCGACCAGACCGGCGATCGCACCGGACGCCGCACCCAGGGTGGTGGAGTTTCCGTGGCGCATCTTCTCGTAGCCGATCCAGCCCAGCAGCGCTGCGGCCGGAGCGACCGCGGTGTTGGCGAACGCGATCGCCGCAAGCTGGGTGTTGCCGTCATTGAGCGCCAGAGCCGATCCCGCATTGAACCCGAACCAGCCGAACCACAGCAGGCCTGCACCCAGCAGCACGAACGGGATGTTGTGTCCGCGCATCGGAGCCTTGCCCCAGCCGCGCCGCTTGCCGAGCAGCATGGCCATCGCGAGGCCCGCGGTGCCAGCGTTGATGTGTACGACGGTGCCGCCGGCGAAGTCCAACGCGCCCAGGTTGAAGATCCAGCCGGACGCCGACCACACCCAGTGCGCCATCGGCGCATAGATGAGGATCAGCCACAGAACACCGAACAGCACGTACGCCCCGAACTTCCAGCGGTCCGCCGTGGCTCCGGTGACCAGCGCGAGCGTGATGATCGCGAAGGTCATCTGGAAGACGACGAACACGATCGGCGGCACGGCCAGGGTCTCCAGACCTGGGATCGCCTCCGACGGGCTGGTCAGGCCGACGAAGCTGAGGTCTCCGATGAACGCATTGCCTTCACCGAAGGCCAGCGAGAAGCCGACCGTGACCCACACGATCGCGCCGATCGCGATCGCCGTGAAGTTCTGCATGAGCATGGCGAGCACGTGCTTCGCACGCACCATCCCGCCGTAGAAGAACGCCAGTCCTGGCGTCATGAGGAACACGAGTGCCGCGCTGACGAGCACCCACGCGATCGACCCGGTGTCGAATCCCGCGGGGTCCGCTGGCGCGGCGAGGATTGAGGGCGTCATCCGACCTCTCCTTCGCAATGATGGGTTTGTTGATGGCCTCATCCTGCAGACCGCGTGTTTCAGCGTCCGGCCCTCGGTGTTTCGACGACGTAACCGTCGGCGCCGCCGTGTGAGCATTCGGTTACGGGCTTGGGTGGTGGGCGTCAAGCGGGCCACACCCCCGGAGAGCCGGGCAAGTGACACAATGGTAAATACGCCGTAGCATCGCGCGTCATCGCGCCCGGCGTAGCCACACCCCAGGAAGAAGGACACTCGCCAATGGCGAAGGAAACCCAGCAGCTGCAGCGCGTAGTCATTCGGATCGCCGGAGACTCAGGAGACGGAATGCAGCTGACCGGCGACCGGTTCACCACCGAGACGGCCGCTTTCGGCAACGACCTGTCGACCCTCCCCAACTTTCCCGCCGAGATCCGCGCGCCCGCCGGCACGCTGGCGGGCGTCTCCAGCTTCCAGTTGCACTTCGCCGACTACGACATCGTGACGCCGGGCGATGCCCCCGACGTCCTGGTCGCGATGAACCCCGCCGCCCTGAAGGCCAACATCCGGGACGTCCCGGACGGCAAGGACGTCATCGTCAACACCGACGAGTTCACCAAGCGCAACCTGCAGAAGGTGGGCTACGGCTCGAACCCTCTCGAGGACGGCTCGCTGGAACGGGTCCGCGTGCACCCCATCCAGCTGACCTCGCTGACGGTCGAGGCGCTGAAGGACTTCGAGATCGGCAAGAAGGAGGCTCAGCGCAGCAAGAACATGTTCGCGCTCGGCCTGCTGTGCTGGATGTACAACCGGCCGACTGAGGGCACCGACGACTTCCTGCGCAAGAAGTTCGCCAAGAGCCCGGTGATCGCCGAGGCCAACATCGCCGCCTTCAAGGCAGGCTGGGCGTACGGCGAGACCACCGAGTCCTTCGCGGTCAACTACGAGGTCGCTCCGGCCACCCTGCAGCCGGGCGTCTACCGCACCATCACCGGCAACAAGGCTCTCGCGTACGGGCTGGTCGCCGCCGGCGAGCGCGCCGGCCTGCCGGTGTTCCTCGGCAGCTACCCGATCACGCCGGCCTCGGACATCCTGCACGAGCTGTCGGCGCTGAAGTCCTTCGGCGTGCTGACCTTCCAGGCCGAGGACGAGATCGCCGGCATCGCCTCGGCGCTCGGCGCCGCCTTCGGCGGCCACCTGGGCGTCACGACCACCTCCGGGCCCGGTGTCGCACTGAAGTCCGAGACCATCGGCCTGGCGGTCTCGCTCGAGCTGCCGCTGCTGATCATCGACGTCCAGCGCGGCGGCCCGTCGACCGGCCTGCCGACCAAGACAGAGCAGGCCGACCTGCTGCAGGCGCTCTACGGACGCAACGGTGAGTCCCCGGTCCCGGTCATCGCGGCGCAGTCACCGTCGGACTGCTTCACCACGGCGATCGAGGCGGCCCGCATCGCGATCACCTACCGGACGCCAGTGATCCTGCTGTCCGATGGCTACATCGCCAACGGCAGCGAGCCGTGGAAGGTCCCGTCGGTGGCCGACATCGACCCGATCGAGCTCAACCGCGCCACCGAGCCGAACGGGCCGGACGGCGCCTTCCTGCCGTACAAGCGCGACGAGCAGACCCTAGCCCGCGCGTGGGCGATCCCCGGCTCCGCCGGGCTCGAGCACCGCATCGGCGGCATCGAGAAGGCCAACGAGACCGGTGACATCTCCTACGATCCGGACAACCACGACCTGATGGTGCGGCTGCGCCAGGAGAAGATCGACCGCGTCGCGGCCACCTACGCCCCGACCGAGGTCGACGACCCCTCTGAGTCGGCCAAGGTCCTGGTGCTCGGCTGGGGGTCGACCTACGGCCCGATCACCGCTGGAGTACGCCGGGTCCGCGCCGAGGGCGCGCGCATCGCCCAGGTGCACCTGCGCCACGTCAACCCGTTGCCGGAGGATCTGGGCGAGATCCTGCAGCGCTACGAACGCATCATCATCCCCGAGATGAACCTCGGTCAGCTGCGCACGTTGATCCGCGCGCGCTACCTGGTGGACGCCGAGGGATACAACAAGGTCCGCGGCCTGCCCTTCGGCCCCGCGGAGCTCGCCGACGTGCTCGGCGCAATCGTGAAGGAGGTCGATGGCTCATGAGCGAGCAGGTGATGCTCGGAATGCCCAAGGTCGGCGGCATGGACGGCGTACCGCTGGCGGATGCGCCGCTGTCGCGCAAGGAGTTCACCTCGTCGTCCGAGGTGCGCTGGTGCCCCGGCTGTGGCGACTACGCCATCCTCGCGGCCTTTCAGGGGTTCCTACCCGAGTTGGGCGTCAAGCGCGAGAACGTCGTGATGGTCTCGGGGATCGGTTGCTCGTCGCGGTTCCCCTACTACGTCGACACCTACGGCATGCACTCGATCCATGGCCGCGCGCCGGCGATCGCGACCGGCCTGGCCACCGCTCGTCCCGACCTGTCGGTCTGGGTCATCACCGGCGACGGTGACGCGCTGTCGATCGGCGGCAACCATCTCATCCACGCCCTGCGCCGCAACGTCAACATCAAGATCCTGCTGTTCAACAACCGGATCTACGGCCTGACGAAGGGCCAGTACTCTCCGACGTCCGAGATAGGCAAGGTCACCAAGTCGACGCCGGCTGGCTCACTGGACCGGCCCTTCAACCCGGTGTCGCTGGCCCTGGGCGCCGAGGCGTCGTTCGTCGCCCGGACGCTGGACTCCGACCGTGCGCACCTGACTTCGGTGCTCACCGCCGCGGCTGCCCACAACGGCTCGGCGCTGGTGGAGATCTACCAGAACTGCAACATCTTCAACGACGGCGCGTTCGACATCCTAAAGAACCCGGATACCCGGGATGAGGCGATCATCCCGATCGAGCACGGTCAGCCGCTGGTGTTCGGCAAGCAGCAGCCCCGCGCCGTGGTGCGCGACGGCTTCTCGATGAAGGTCGTCGACGCAGCCAGCGTCGCGGAGTCCGAGATCCTCACCCATGATGCGCACTGCGACGACCCGTCGTACGCGTTCGCGCTGTCCAGGCTGTCGGGTTCGGACCTGTCGCACACCCCGATGGGCATCTTCCGACAGGTGCAGCGGCCGACCTACGACTCGGCGGCGCAGGCCCAGCTGCAGCAGCAGGTCGAGGCGGGCCCGTCGGACGTCGACGCGCTGCTGCGCGGGCACGACACCTGGACCATCGCCTAGGCCCTTCCAGCCGGACGGCGGCCGCCCCACCCGGGGTGGCCGCCGTTCTCGCTCTCCAGGCCGCTGAGGTCGCGACGCCTCAGCGACCTGGATCACAATTCGGTCACCGCTGCATCTCGTTAACCGGTCGTTTCCCTGCAATTCATCGAAATTGAGTGTAGGCTAGGGAAAACCCGCCATTCGCGGCCGATTTCCCTCAGAAAATAGGGAGCGCTTCACCACTTAGGAGTCCCAATGAACCCGATCGCCTATCGTGTCGTGCGCGCGCCTGTGCGCTCAATCGTCTTCGCCCTGCTCGCCCTGCTCGCGCTCATGCACGCGTCCGGGACGATCGATCGCCTGACCGGCCCCGCTGTCTCCAGCGTGCTTGCCTTCCTGCTGATCGTGGCAGCCGCCGGCTTCCTCGCCTTCAACGCCTGGTACGCCCGCGATCACCGCTCGATCGACCCGCCCCTCGCGCGCCGCATGCGCCTGGGCCGCGCCGGCTTCCTGGCGATCGCCGCGCTGTGCGGTCTCGCCGCACTGAGCCCAGTCGCCGGGCCGCTCGTCGCCATCGCCCTCGCCGGCCTGGCCTTCTCGCTGCGCGGGGTCCACGAGGACGCCACGATCGCGGCACGGGAGCATCGCCCGCTGCTGACCGACTCGCAGATCGCCCAGGCGATCTAGCACGGGCTCAGCTCGACCGCACCTGCATGAAGTCCACGAGGGCATCCAGCGCCTCGCGAGCCGCCCCGTTCGGCAGCGCGGCAAGATGCGCACGGGCGCGGTCGACGTACTGCCCCAGCACCTCACGCGCCCGGTCCATGCCGGTGGACTGACGTAGCAGCAGCAGCGCCTCGCGGTGCTGTGCATCGTCGGTCAACGGACCGGCCTCCAGCAGCTCACGCAGCCGGGGGTCGGTCTGTTCGTCGGCCAGCGCGAAGAGCATCGGCAGGGTCCGTACGCCCTCGCGCAGATCGGTGCCGGTGGCCTTGCCCAGATCCTCCTCCTCGGAGGTGATGTCGATCAGGTCGTCCGACAGCTGGAATGCCATGCCGATCGCCTCGCCGAAATCGGTCATCGCGGCGATCACCTCGGGCGCGGCCCCCGCGAACATCGCGCCGAACCGTCCCGAGGTCGCGATCAGCGAGCCGGTCTTGCCGGCGAGCACCTCCAGGTAGCGCTCGACGGGGTCGGTGCCTGGCGGCGGATCGACGGTCTCCTGGATCTGGCCGGTGACCAGCCGCTGGAAGGTCTCAGCCTGGATCCGCACCGCCTCCGGGCCGAGCTGTGCAACGAGCAACGACGCTGCCGCGAACAGGTAGTCCCCCGCGAGGATCGCGATGCTGTTGGTCCAGCGCGAGTTCGCGCTCTCGGCGCCGCGGCGGATCTCCGCCTCGTCCATCACGTCGTCGTGGTAGAGCGTGGCCAGGTGGGTCAGCTCGACCACGACCGCCGCCTTGTCCACCTCGTCCCGCCCGGGCTCGCCCAGGTGGGATGCCAGCAGCACCAGCAACGGACGAAAGCGCTTTCCGCCGGCCTGCGCCAGGTGCTTGGCAGCATCCCGGACGGTCAGCTCGTCGCTGTGGCAGGCATCCATCAACCGCTGCTCGACCCGCTCGAGCCCGGCCCGCAGGTCACTGGCGATCTGCGCGTCAGGGAAGTCGATCCCGGCCACCCGCAGTGACCGCTCGGCGGTGAATCGTCCCATCCGTCAGCCGATGAACGGGGTGGCCTTGGCCACGAGGTCGAGCAGGGGTCCGGGAATGATGCCGAACAAGACCGTCAATGCCGTGGTGATCCAGATGACGACGTCGGTCGACGTCCCGGGATCGACGACGTCGGCGGCGTCCTCCTCCGGCTCGTGGAAGTACATCAGCACGACCAGGCGCAGGTAGAAGACGGCCGTGACGGCGCTCAGCAGCAGCGCGATGACCACGACCCAGGTGTAGCCGGCGTCGATGGCGGCGCTGAATGCCTGGAACTTGCCGATGAACCCGGCGGTCAGCGGGATGCCGGTCATCGACAGCATCAGGATCGTCATGATCGCCGCGAGGACGGGCTTGCGGCGGCCCATCCCCTTCCAGTCCTCGAACCGGGCGGCCTCCCCGTCCGGGCGACGAATCAGGCTCACGCAGGCGAATGCCGCGACCGTGCTCAGGCCGTAGGTGACCAGGTAGAACAGTGACGCGGTGACGCCGTGCTGGGTGTTGGCCAGTACCGCGACCATGATGAAGCCCGCGTGCGCGATCGACGAGTACGCCAGCATCCGCTTGAGGTTGACCTGCGACAGGCCGTACAGCGCACCGGTAGCCATCGAGATCAGCGCGAACCCGGCCAGCACCGGCTGCCAGCTGCTGCCGACCGCGGTGAACCCGATGTACAGCACGCGCAACAGCGCGACGAACGCCGCGAGCTTGGTGGCGGCCGCCATGAACGCGGTCAAGGGCGTCGGCGAGCCCTGGTATACGTCCGGCGTCCACTGGTGGAAGGGCGCGATGCCGGCCTTGAAGAATAGGCCCACCAGGATCAGGCCGAGGCCCAGCAGCATCAGCGAGTCGTTGGCGAACTCGCTGGTCGTGGCCTCGAACACGCCACGGAGGTCGACCGAACCGGAGAAGCCGTAGATCAGCGCGACGCCGAAGACGAAGAATCCTGAGCCGAACGAGCCGAGCAGGAAGTACTTCAGCGCGGCCTCCTGCGACAGCAGGCGGCGGCGCCGGTTCAGTCCGACGATGACGTACAGCGCCAGGGAGAAGACCTCGAGCGCCACGAACATGACCAGGAGGTTGTTCGTGGAGACGAAGACCATCATGCCCGCGAGCACGAACAATGCCAGCGGGAAGACCTCGGTCTGCACCCGGTCCGAGGGCAGTAGCGCGCGGTCGGCCCGCGAGCCGGCCGGCAGCGCGCCCTCGGCGACGAAGTGGCTGACCTTCGTACCGCCGACCGCGTCCAGGCTGCGGTCGCCGTACAGCATCGTGGCCAGCAGACCGAACACCAGCAGCGCGGCCATCGCGAAGAGTCCGGGAGCGTCGATCGTGATCGCGCCGCCGGCGGTGATCTCACGGGTGTTGCGCTCGGCGTACACCGCGATCAGTGCGCCGAAGATCGCGACGACCGACAGGCCGACCTGCGAGGGGAATCGCGCGGTGCGAGGGACGAACGCCTCGACGAGGACTCCGATCAACGCGGCGATCAGGATGACCAGGATCGGCGACAGCGAGGTGTACGCGATCGAGGGGGCGTCAAGAGCGAGGTGGTTCACTTGCCGGCTCCGTTCGCGGACGAGTCAACCGGTGCGCCCGGATCGTCGATTCCGACATCGATCTGCAATGTCTGCTCCACAGCTGGGTTGATGATGTCCAGGACCGGTTGTGGGTAGAAGCCGAGCACGAACACCAGCACGACCAGCGGGGCCAGCACGCCGGCCTCGCGCGTGGTCAGGTCGCCGAAGACGCGCTCACGCACCGACCGTGCGGTGCGGGTCGCGGCGCGCTGCTTCACGGCTGTCGCGCCTCGTCCGTGCACCTCCGCGTCCTCGTCGGCGTCCGCGTCGTGGGTGCTGCTGGAGTGGTCGGCGTGCCCGCCATAACCGCCCTCGGGCATCGGGACCACGCCCCGGGCCGGACCCATCAGCATGCGCTGGATCAGCCACAGGACGTACAGCGCGGCGAACACGATGCCGATGCTGGCGATGATCGTGAACACCGGCTCACGACCGTACGAGCCGAGCAGCACCATGAACTCTGAGACGAACGAGTTCGTGCCGGGCAACGCCAGACCCGCCATGCCGGCGATGAAGGTGATCCCGGCCAGCCACGGCGCCACTCGGATCACGCCGCCGTAGTCGGTGACGCGGCGGCTGCGGCCGCGGGCGATGATCATGCCGACAGTCAGCAACAGCAGGCCGGTGGCGATGCCGTGGTTGAACATGTAGAGCACCGCGCCCGCGCCGGCCTGGGTGGTGAAGGCGAAGATGCCCAGCGCGATGTAGCCGAAGTGCGCGATCGAGGTGTAGGTGACCAGCCGCTTGACGTCGTCCGCACCGATCGCCTGCAGGGCCGCGTAGATGATGCCGATGACCGCCAGCACCAGCACCAGTGGTGCCAGATCACGCGAGGCGTCGGGGAACAGCGGCAGGCAGTAGCGCAGGAACCCGAAGGTGCCGACCTTGTCGAGCACGCCCACCAGCAGCACGGTGGTGCCGATGGGTGCCTCGGCACCGGAGGCGGGCAGCCAGGTGTGCAGCGGCACCAGCGGCGCCTTGATCGCGAACGCGATGAAGAAGCCGAGGAACAGCCAGGTCTGGGTGCCGGAGTCGATGTCCATCTGGCGCAGGGCGTCCCACGAGAAGGTGGCGGCGCCCTCGCTGCGGCTGACGACGTAGAGGCCGATGACGCTGCCGAGCATGACCAGGCCGCCGACGAGGCTGTAGATGATGAACTTCATCGCGGCCGGACGGCGCCGCGAGGACCCGTACCCGCCAATCAGGAAGTACGTCGGGATCAGCATCGCCTCGAAGAAGACGTAGAACAAGAACACATCGGTGGCGGCGAACACGCCGATCATGAAGACCTCGAGCAGCAGGATCCACGCGAAGTACCGGGCGCGCGATCCGCTGGCGGGACGGTCCGGGTCGTCGGAGCCGGGCTCGTTGATGTCATCGCCGAGCGACTCGCGTCGCCAGGACGCGATCATCACGATCGGAACGAGCAGCGCAGTCAGCACGATCATCAGCAGCGCGATGCCGTCGGCGCCGAGCGAGAAGCTGACCCCGAGCGACTTGATCCAGCTGACGCTCGTGGTGAACTGCAACCGCTCGCCGTCGGGCTCGAAGGCCACCAGCATGACCACCGCTACCAGCAGCTCGGCCAGCGCGAAGCCCACTGCGGCCTTCTTGGCGATGTCCTGACCGGTCTCGTCGCGCCCGATGATGGCCACGACGATCGCGCCCAGCAGCGGCAGGACGATCAGCAGGAAGAGGAAGGGAAAGTCACTCACGAGTACCTCACCGCCAGCAGCGCGATGACCACCAGGATCACGCCCCCGAGCATGGACAGGGCATAACTACGTACGGCGCCGTTCTGGACGCGCCGGGCCCGTATCGAGCCGGCCATGATGCCGCCCGACAGGCCGTTCACCGCGCCGTCGACACCGCGCTCCTCGAGCCACAGCGATGCGCGGGTGAGCGCCAGGCCGGGCTTCTCGAAGACGGTCTCGTTGAACTTGTCGCCGTACAGGTTGGCGCGGGCGGCCGTGACGATCGGGTTGACCGTGGCCGGGGCCTGACGCGGCACGTCGCGCCGGCCGACGAAGAACCAGGCAGCGGCGACGCCGAGCAGGATGACGACGATCGTCAGCACCACCAGCACCGCGGCCGGGATAGGGCTGGCCTCCATCGCGTGATGCAGGTCAATCTCGGCGCCGAGCGAGGGCTCCAGCCACCCCGGGAGGTTGTTGGCCAGGAACCAGCCGCCGCCGATCGAGCCGATCGCCAGCAGGATCATCGGCACGGTCATCGACGCCGGGGACTCGTGCGGGTGCACGTCCTCGTCCCAGCGCGGCTTGCCGAAGAAGGTCATGAACACCAGGCGGCTCATGTAGAAGGCGGTGAGGCCCGCGGCCAGCAGCGCGGCGCCGCCGAGCAACCAGCCCTTCAGACCACCCTCGGCGAACGCGGCCTCGATGATCGGGTCCTTGGAGAAGTAGCCGGACAGCGGCGGGATGCCGATCAGCGCCAGGTAGCCCAGCAGGAAGGTGACGAAGGTGATCTTCATGTGCTTCCACAGACCACCGAACTTGCGCATGTCGACCTCGTCGTTCATGCCGTGCATGACCGATCCGGCGCCGAGGAACAGCCCGGCCTTGAAGAAGCCGTGCGCGACCAGGTGCACGATCGCCAGCGCGTACACGCCGGCGCCGAGCCCGGCGGCCAGGAACATGTAGCCGATCTGCGAGACGGTCGAGTAGGCCAGCACCTTCTTGATGTCGTCGTACGCGCAGCCGGCGATCGCGCCGTAGAGGATCGTCACGGCACCGACCACGACCACGACCAGCTGCGCGGTCTCGCTGGCGTCGAAGATCGGGTTGGCTCGGCAGATCAGGTAGACGCCCGCGGTGACCATGGTAGCGGCGTGGATCAGGGCGGAGACGGGGGTCGGGCCTTCCATCGCATCCGGGAGCCAGGCCTGCAGCGGCACCTGACCGGACTTGCCGCACGCACCGAGCAGCAGCAGCAGGCCGATGGCGGTGATCACTGCGCCACTGAGCGCACCGACGTTGGCGAAGACGTTCTCGTAGGAGGTCGAGCCGATCTTGGTGAACATCAGCAGGATCGCCAGCAGCAGGCCGACGTCGCCGACGCGGTTCATGATGAAGGCCTTCTTCGCGGCGGTCGCGGCGGCCGGTCGGTAGTTCCAGAACGAGATCAGCAGGTAGGACGCGACGCCGACCCCCTCCCAGCCGAAGTACAGCGCCACGAACGAGTTGCCCAGGACCAGCAGCAGCATGGCCGCGACGAACAGGTTCAGGTAGGCGAAGAACTTACGGCGTTCGGGGTCGTGGCTCATGTAGCCGATCGAGTAGATGTGGATCAGCGATCCGACACCGGTGATCAGCAGCACGAACGTCATCGACAGCGGGTCGAGCAGCAGCCCGGCGTCGATCTGCAGGTCACCGGAAGCGCTCCAGGTGAACATGTGCAAGTTCTGCGCCTTGTCGGGGCTGCCCTTCAGCTCGAAGAAAAGGTACAGGCCAAGAGCGAAGGAGGCGATCACGGTCGCGCAGCCGAGCAGGTGGCCCCACGCGTTTGCGCGCCGGCCGGCCAGCAACAGTATCGCCGCACCCGCGGCGGGCAGGGCGATCAGCAGCCACGTCAGGGTGAAGGGCGCGCCCGCGGTCACCGCTTCAACCTGCTCGGCGGCAAGTGTCATAGAGGTCGTCACTGTCTGTCCCTTAGTACTTCAGCAGGTTCGCATCGTCGACGGACGCCGAGCGACGACTCCGGAAGATGGCCATGATGATCGCCAGGCCGATCACGACCTCAGCCGCGGCGACCACGAGCACGATCAGCGCGATGAGCTGGCCGTCGAGCTCGCCGTGCATGCGCCCGAAGGTCGCGAAGGCGAGGTTGGCCGAGTTCAGCATCAGCTCGATCGACATGAACACGACGATGGCGTTGCGCCGCACGAGCACGCCGACGACGCCGATCGTGAACAGGATGGCCGCGAGGACCAGATACGCCGCGGGGCTCATACGTCCTCCCCTTCGGAGATGGTGCGGGTGCCGGCGGCGTCATGACGCGGCTGGGTGTCCCGGCCGATGAGGTGGCCCTTGGCCATCGGGAGCATCTCGACGCCGGTCGACTGGCTCTCCTCGGCGATGGAGCCGTCCGGCAGCAGCGCCGGGGTGGCCACGGAGTGCGAGGTCGCAAACACGCCGGGGCCAGGCAGCGGATGCGGCTGGTCGGAGGCGAAGCGCTCGAGCGCTCGCTCCTTCTGCGAGCGCGGCTTGCCGCGCTCGATGTGCGCCAGGACGACGGCGCCCAGGGTGGCGACGATCAACAGTGCGGCCGACAACTGAACCGCTCCGACGTAGTCGGTGAAGATCAGGGCGGCCAGGCCACGGACGTTGGTGCCGTGCTCGGCGTTGGCGGCGTTCACGCCGAGCGAGTCCATATCGCTCATGTTGCTGTAGACGATCGCGCCGATGAGGGCGGCCAGGCCCACCCCGAACCAGGCAGCGTACGCGCGCTGCCCGCGCAGCGTCTCGACCATGGAGTCGTTGGAATCGCGGCCGACGAGCATCAGCACGAACACGAACAGGATCATGATCGCGCCGGTGTAGACGATGATCTGGATGACGCCGAGGAAGGGACCGGCCTGCGCCATGTAGAACACGCCGAGGCTGAGCATGGTCGCCACCAGCCACAGTGCCGAGTGGACGGCGTTGCGCGAGAACAGCATGCCCAGTGCGCCGAGTACCGCAAGCGGTGCCAGCACGACGAACGCGATCGTCTCACCGGAGGACATCGCACCCGGCGCCGAGGCCAGAACGGTGGCCAATGAGCTCATGTCGCGGACTCCTCTTCCACGCGCTGGTCCTGCTGGCTAGCCAGCCGGCCGTCCTCGAAGTCGCGCAGCAGCTGCGGACCGTTGACGTAGTAGTCCTTCTCGTCCTCGCCCAGCCGCATCGGATGCGGGGGCTGCTCCATGCCCGGCAGCAGCGGCGCCAGCAGGTCCTCCTTGGTCCAGATGAGGTCCTGGCGGTTGTCATCGGCGATCTCGTAGTCGTTGCTCATCGTCAGCGACCGGGTCGGGCAGGCCTCGATGCACAGGCCGCAGCCGATGCAGCGCAGGTAGTTGATCTGGTAGATCTTGCCGTAGCGCTCACCGGGCGAGTACCGCTCCTCGGGCGTGTTGTCGCCACCCTCGACGTAGATCGCGTCGGCCGGGCAGGCCCAGGCGCACAGCTCGCAGCCCACGCACTTCTCCAGGCCGTCCGGGTGCCGGTTGAGCACGTGCCGGCCGTGATAGCGCGGCTGGACGTCGACCTTGACCTCGGGATACTTCAGGTTCGCGCGCTTGCGGAACATCGTGGTCAGGGTCAGCCCGAAGCCCTGCAGCGGGCCGGGCAGGAAGCTCTTAGCCATCGTTGGTCTCCTTCGCTGCGATGGCCCCGGCGGTACGGCGGGCACCGACGCGGCCACGCTGAGGCGCGGCCGACCGGGTGCCACTGGGCACGGCGAGGTTCATCGGCGGGATCGGGAACGGCGGGTTGGCGTTGATGTTCTCCTGCTCCGGCTCCGGACGCTTGACGTAGGCCAGGGCCGCGGCGAGCGTCAGCACGGCGAAGGTCGCGATCGCGATCCAGCCCCACAGCGGCATGTCGCCGCCGTTGCGCACCATCCCGGTGCGGATCACGGCCATGAACATCGTCCACGCCAGCACGACCGGGATCATGAACTTCCAGCCGAAGACCATGAACTGGTCGTAGCGCATGCGCGGCAGCGCACCGCGCAGCCACACGAAGCAGGACAGGAAGAACCAGACCTTGCCGAACCACCACAGCAGCGGCCACCAGCCTGAGTTGGCGCCCTCCCAGATGTGGTCGATCCAGAACGGGGCCTGCCATCCGCCGAAGAACATGGTGGTGGCCAGCGCGGAGACGGTCGCCATATTGACGTACTCGGCGAGGAAGAACATCGCGAACTTCATCGATGAGTACTCAGTGTGAAAGCCACCGACGAGCTCGGACTCGGCCTCGGCGAGGTCGAAGGGAGCGCGGTTGGTCTCACCGACCATCGCGATCAGGTAGATGATGCAGCTGATCGGGAGGATCCAGAAAAACCAGCTCTGCTCGGCCTGCGCGGCGACGATCTCGGAGGTCGACATGGTGCCGGCCCACATGAACACGCCCACGATCGACAGGCCCATCGCGATCTCGTACGAGACGATCTGCGCGGTCGAGCGCAGGCCACCGATGAGCGGGTATGCCGAGCCGGAGGACCAGCCCGCCAGCAGGACGCCGTACGCGCCGACCGATGCGCAGGCCAGGATCACCAGCACGCCGACGGAGGTATCGGTCAACTGCATCGGCGTCCAGTGGCCGAACATGCTGACCATCGGGCCGACCGGGATGACCGAGAACGCCATGAACGCCGGGAAGGCGATGATGACCGGCGCCAGCCAGTAGACCGGCTTGTCGGCCATCTTGGGGATGACCTCTTCCTTGAAGGCCAGCTTCACGCCGTCGAACAGCGACTGCAGCAGCGCCCAGGGGCTATTGCGGTTCGGGCCGGTGCGGTTCTGCATGTACCCGATGAGCTTGCGCTCCCACACGATCACCAGGATCACCACGACCACCAGCAGCGCGAACGCGCCGACGGTCTTGATCAGCGTGATCCACAGCGGATCCTTGCCGAAGTCCTCGAGGGTCGGCATGTTGGCCGGTATTGCTGCCAGCACGTTCATCGGGCGCCACCTCCGGCTGCGATGCGGACGACCTCGCCGACGGCGGCGCGCAGGTCGCGGCGCAGGCGGCTGTCAGGAGAGTTCATCGGGATCCACACCACACGATCGGGCATGTCCGTGACGGCCAGCGGGAGGCTCACCGCTCCGCGGTCGGTGCTGACGGTCACGATCTCACCGTGGGCGGCACCGATCTCGGCGGCGGTCGCCGGCGACAGCCGGGCGACCGACGGCCGGGCGGTGCCCTGCAAGTAGACCTCACCGGCCTGCAACGTGCCTAGGTCCACCAGCTGGCGCCACGAGGCGAGGATCGCGCTGCCCGCGGCGGGCTGCTGCGGCGGTACGGCGAACCCGGCGGTCGCAGGCGCCGGGCGCTGCGTGGTGCCACCGAGGCGGTCGATCTCGGCCATAGCCTGCTCGGGGGTGAGCAGGCCGAGGTCGGCGTCCATCTCGTCGGCGAGCTGGTGCAGCACGCGCGCGTCCGACAGCGCGCCGGTCGAGTGCATGGTCAGGTCGAAGTGGCGACGACGACCTTCCCAGTTGATGAACGTTCCGCTCTTCTCCACCACCGGAGCGACCGGCAGGATCACGTCGGCCCACTCGGTCGCAGCGGTCGGCAGCATCTCGAGGCTGACGACGAACTTCGATGCCTTCATCGCCTCGAACGCGAGCTCGGGGTCGGGCAGGTCGAAGGGGTCGACGCCGCCGATGAGCAGCCCGGCGATGTCGCCGGAGCGGGTCGCCTCCAGGATCCCGTTCAGATCCCGGCCGACTTCTCCGGGCAGCGAGGTGCCCCACACGGTCTCCAGCTCGGCGCGCGCGCCGATGTCGGCGACCAGCCGGCCGCCGGGCAGCATCGACGGCAGCGCGCCGGCGTCGATGGCGCCGCGCTCGCCGGCCCGGCGCGGGATCCACGCCAGCCGGGCGCCCGCGGCACCGAGTGTCGACACTGCCCGTAGCGCACCAGGGATCTCGGCGAGCCGCTCACCGGCAAGCACGATGGTTCCGCCCGCGCGAACCGCGTCGGCGGCGTCTGCGCCCGCTCCCCCGGCGGTGCCGTCGCCGATCGCCGCCAGCACGGAGGCCTCGGCGCCAGGGGTGGTTGAGATGACCGCCGCGCCGAGCTTCTCCAAGCCACGGGTGGTGTACGGGCTGAGCGCGAAGATCTTCAGGCCGCGCTTGCGCATCGCCTTGCGCAGTCGCAGGAAGACTGTCGGCGCCTCCTCCTCCGGCTCCAGGCCGACCAGGATCACTGCCGAGGCGGCGTCGAGGTCGGCGAAGGTGACCGCGCCGTCCTCGATCGAGACCCCGGCGACGTGGCTGGCCAGGAACTCCAACTCCTCGTCGCTGTGCGCGCGGGCCCGGGCGTCGATGTCATTCGTGCCGAGGACCGTCCGGGCGAACTTCGAGTACGCGTAGGCGTCCTCCGCGGTGAGCCGGCCTCCGGGCAGGACTCCGACGCCGCCCTGCTGCATGGCCGAGCGCAGACCGTTCGCGGCTAACTCCAGGGCCTCCGGCCAGGACGCCGCGACCAGCGCGCCGTTCTCGTCGCGGACCATCGGCGTCATGATCCGCTCGTTGCTCTGCGCATAGTTGAACGCGAAGCGGGTCCGGTCGCTAATCCACTCCTCGTTGACCTCGGGGTCGTTGCCGGCGAGGCGACGCATGACCCGACCGCGGCGCCAGTCCACGCGGATCGCCGCGCCGCTGGAGTCGTGCTCGTCGATGCCCGGCGAGGACTGCAGGTCGAACGGGCGGGCGCGGAAGCGATAATCGGCGCTGGTCAGCGCACCGACGGGGCAGATCTGGATCGTGTTGCCCGAGAAGTACGACTGGAAGGGCTCGTCAGTGCTGGTGGAGACCTGCTCGTTCGCGCCGCGTTCGAACAGCTCGATGAACGGGTCACCGGCGATCTGCTGCGAGAAGCGGGTACAGCGGGCGCACAGCACGCAGCGCTCGCGGTCGAGCAGGATCTCGGTCGAGATCGGCACCGGCTTGGGGTAGGTGCGCTTGCGGTCGATGAACCGCGAGTCCGCGCGGCCGGTCGACATCGCCTGGTTCTGCAGGGGGCACTCGCCGCCCTTGTCGCAGACCGGGCAGTCCAGCGGGTGGTTGATCAGCAGCAACTCCATCATGCCCCACTGGGCACGCTCGGCCACCTCGCTCGTGAGCTGGGTCTTGACGACCATGCCGTCGGAGACCTCCATGGTGCACGAGGCCTGCGGCTTGGGCATCGGACGCCCACCCATCTCCACCTCGACCATGCACTGCCGGCAGGCGCCGACCGGGTCCAGCAGCGGGTGGTCGCAGAACCGCGGGATGTTGATGCCCACGGTCTCCGCCGCACGAATGATCAACGTGCCCTTGGGCACGGTGACCTCGAGCCCGTCGATCGTCAACGTGACGGTCTCGACCTTCGCGGCATTCTCGATTGCGGTCATGGCTTAGCGAACCCCCGGAGCGGACATCGCCTTCTCGGCGGTCTGCTCCCCTTCGTCGACCTCGTCCACGCCGCCGGAGCGGATGTGCTCGAGGTACTCGTCTCGGAAATGCTTGATCGATGCCTGCACGCAGCCGACCGATCCGTCGGCGAGCGCGCAGAAGGACCGGCCGCCGATGCTCTCGGTGATGTCCAGGATCTGGTCGATCTCGGCCTCGGTGGCCGCGCCCTTCTCGACCCGCTCGAGGATCTGCACTAGCCAGTAGTTGCCCTCGCGGCAGGGCGTGCACTTGCCGCACGACTCGTGCGCGTAGAACTCGACCCACTTGCGGGTCGCGGTCACGTTGGAGTCGCTGTCGTCGAAGATCATCACCGCGCTGGTGCCGTTCATCGACCCGGCGGCGGCGACGCTGTCGAAGTCCAGCGGGACGTCAAGGTGCTCGTCGGTGAAGCACGGGGTCGACGATCCGCCCGGGGTCCAGAACTTGAGGGTGTGGCCGTCGCGGATGCCGCCGGCCATCTCCAGCAGCTCGCGCAACGTGGTGCCCATCGGCGCCTCGTACTGCCCGGGGTTCTTGACCCGACCGGACAGCGAGTAGATGGAGGTGCCGGGGCACTTCTCCGGGCCCATCTTCTTGTACCAGTCCGCTCCCCCGAGGACGATGCCGGGCACCGACGCGATGGTGCCTACGTTGTTGACCACGGTCGGGGAGGCGTACAGGCCCGCGACGGCAGGGAACGGCGGCTTCAGGCGAGGCTGGCCGCGGCGTCCTTCGAGCGACTCCAGCAACGCGGTCTCCTCACCGCAGATGTAGGCGCCGCCACCGGCGTGCACGACGATGTCCAGGTCGAAGCCGGAGCCGAGGATGTCCTTGCCGAGGTAGCCCTTCGCGTAGGCCTCGCGGACCGCGTGCCGCACCCGGCGGATCGCGTGGATCGCCTCGCCGCGCACGTAGATCGCGCAAAAGTTGGCGCGGATCGCGTAGGACGAGATGATGCAGCCCTCGATCAGGGCGTGCGGGTCTCGCATCATCAGCGGCAGGTCGCGGCAGGTGCCCGGCTCGCCCTCGTCCGCGTTGACGACGAGGTACTTCGGCTTGGCGCCCGGGCCCTCGCTGCCCTGGGGCACGAACGACCACTTCAGTCCGGTCGGGAAGCCTGCGCCGCCACGGCCGCGCAGGTTCGATGCCTTGACCAGCTCGATCAGCTCATCGGGGGTGGACTTCAACGCCTTCGGGAGCGCCTGGTAGCCATCGAGCGACTCGTAGGTCTCGATGGTCCACGGCTGGTCGGCATCCCAGCGGGCGGTCAGTACGGGAGTCAGCGGCATTACTTCTTCTCCTCCTTCGCCGGGACCGGCGGTATGACGGAGTCGTAGTCGGCCTCGGGAGCGGCCTCCCCGCGATCGCGGGCCAGTTTCAGGCCCCGCAACGAGGGCTCGATCGAGTCGACGGCGGCGACCTTCTGTGCCTCCAGCTCGGGATCGAGAAGCCCGGCGAGCTCGAGCTCGGCATCGCGGAACGACGTGATCTTGCCGCCGCGGGTCGGCTGCGGCCGCTCCCCCTCCCGAAGCGCGGCGACCAGGCTCATCGCCGACTCGACGGTCTGGTTGTCGAAGAACTCGTAGTTGACGGTGACGACCGGCGCGTAGTCGCAGGCCGCCAGGCACTCGGCGTGCTCGAGGGTGAGCGTGCCGTCCGCGGTGGTCTCGTCGTGGCCGACGCCGAGCTCGTCCTTCAGCGCGGCGTAGATGGCATCACCGCCGAGCATGCCGCACAGCGTATTGGTGCAGACGCTCACCAGGTGCTCACCGGTCGGGTGCCGCTTGTACATGGTGTAGAAGGTCGCGACCGCGCCGACCTCGGCCTTGGTCAGGCCCAGGGCGTCCGCGCAGAACGCGATGCCGTCGGGACTCACATAGCCCTCCTCGGCCTGTACCAGGTGCAGCATCGGCAGCAGCGCCGAGCGGGACTGCGGGTACTGGTCGATGATCTGCTGCGCGAGCGCGCGGGTGTTCTCATCGAGAGGCATTAGCGATCACATCCGCCCATCACTGGGTCTAGAGAGGCGACGGAGGCGATGACGTCGGCCAGCAGGCCGCCCTCGGACAGCGCCGGCAGCGCCTGCAGATTGATGAAGCTGGGCTCGCGGAGGTGCACTCGCCACGGGCGGGTGCCACCGTCGGAGACCACGTGGACGCCGAACTCACCACGCGGCGCCTCGATGGTGACGTAAGACTGGCCTGCGGGCACGCGGAAGCCCTCGGTGACCAGCTTGAAGTGGTGGATCAGCGACTCCATGGACTGGCCCATGATGTGTCGGACGTGCTCGAGGGAGTTGCCCATGCCGTCGGCGCCGATGCTCAGCTGCGCGGGCCAGCCGATCTTCCGGTCCTCGACCATGACTGGTCCGGGACCTTCGTCCTTCAGCTGGTCGTAGGCCTGACGGCAGATCTTCAGCGCCTCGCGCATCTCGGCCACGCGGACCACGAACCGCGACCAGCTGTCGCCCGCATCGTGGGTCGGTACGTCGAAGTCGTACTCGTCGTAGGTCAGGTAGGGCTCGGTCTTGCGGCTGTCCCAGGGCAACCCCGCAGCGCGCAGCACCGGGCCGGTGACGCCGATCTGCAGGCAGCCGGCGACGTTGATGAAGCCCACGCCCTTCAGGCGGTTGATCCAGATCGGCTGGCCGCGCAGCAAGCGGTCGACGCCGTCGATCTCATCGATCATCTTCTCGTACCAGAACTCGAAGACCTCGTCGAAGCCCGCCGGAAGGTCCTGCGCGAGGCCGCCGGGACGGATGTATGCGTGGTTCATCCGGGTGCCGGTGATCGCCTCGAGGACGTCGAGGCAGTAGTTGCGGGCGCGGAAGCCGTTGGTGGCAGCAGTGGTGGAGCCGAGCTCCATGCCGCCGGTGGCCAGCCAGATCCAGTGCGACGAGATCCGGCAGATCTCCATCGTGAGCACGCGGATGATTTGGGCCCGCCGTGGCACCTCGACATTGAGCAGCTTCTCGACGGCCATGCAGTAGCCGGCCTCGTTGAAGATCGGCGAGAGGTAGTCGGCGCGCGTGAGGAAGGTCGTCGCCTGGGTGTACGTGCGGTACTCGACGTTCTTCTCGATTCCGGTGTGCAGGTAGCCGACGACGGCCCGGGCCTTCTGCACGGTCTCGCCGTCGAGGTCGCACACGATGCGCAGCACGCCGTGCGTGGAGGGGTGCTGCGGGCCGAGGTTGACGACGAGGTGCTGGTCCTCGACCGGGTCTCCCTCGGCGTCGAACAGGTCGCCCCAGTCGCCGCCGGTGACGGTGTAGACCTTGCCCTCGTCGGTCTGCCGGGAGCCGGCAGTGGGGGTGCTCATACGGCAGTCCTCCCGAAGATGTGGGTCGATGGCATTACTTGTAGGACCTCCGCTGGTCCGGCGGCGGGATGCTCGCGCCCTTGTACTCGACGGGGATGCCGCCCAGCGGGTAGTCCTTGCGTTGCGGGTAGCCCTCCCAGTCGTCCGGCATGAGGATGCGGGTGAGGGCGTGGTGACCGTCGAAGACGACCCCGAACATGTCGTAGGTCTCGCGCTCCTGCCAGTCGGCGGTCGGGTAGACAGCGGTGACGCTGGGCACGTGCGGGTCGGCCACGGTGGTCGCGACCTCGAAGCGCACCCGGCGCCGGAAGGTCATCGACAGCAGGTGATAGACCACGTGCAGGCGCTGCGAGCGATACTCGTCGTATAGGGCATCACCGGTTGAGGAGATGCCCTCGTCGCCGCGGTAGTAGTCCACGCCCGACAGCGAGGAGAGCAGCTCGAACCGCAGCTGGGAGTCGTCGCGCGCGACACGCAGGATCTCGGCTATGTGCTCCTTGCGCACGTAGAAGGTGAGCTCGCCGCGGTCGGCGATGGTCGCCAGGTGCGCCTTGTCCCAGCGCGGGTAGGCCTTGGCCAGGCGGTCGGCGACCGCGTCGAACCAACCGCCGTACGGCCGCGGCGAGGATTCCAGCGGGATGCCAACACCGGCCTGGGTGACCAGGCCACCCATGCCCGAGGTGTCGCCGACGCCCGAGACGCCGAACAGCCCGCTGCGCCCGGATGCCTGCGCGGCAGGCGTCGGGTCGAACACGGACGGCTTCTGGGCCGCCGGGGTGAGCCCGCCCGGCGCCGACGAGTCATCGCTGAGGTCGGCCTGCTTGCCGGTCTTGCCGCGCGTCGGGTCGGTCTTGCCTGCCGGTTGGTCGGTCGCATCAGCCTTGGTCTGCGTGGCCTCGGCGGTGTCCTGCGCGTCACGGACCTGCTTGCCCGAGGGCGGGTCGACGCGGCGCCGCCGGGCGGACGGGCGCGGAGGAGCCGCGTTCTCGCGACTGGTCTCGCGACCCTGTTCCTTGTCCTTGCCGGAGTCGGGAGTGGAGATGCTCATCAGCGACCCTTGACCTCCTTGCGGGCGCCGGTCTCGACTGACCGAGCCTGCTCACGCTGCGCCTCGGCCAGCTTCTTCTGCGGGGAGTCCTGCTCGAGCATGAACTGCTTCTCGCGGCCCTCCTCCTTGGCCTTGATCCAGTCCTCGCGCAGCTGGTCGCCGGCCCTGCGCCTGCTGGGGTTCCAGGACTTGTGGAACGGGGTGTAGCCGGCGCGCCGGATGCTGGAGGGCATGTCCACGTGCAGGTTGGCGTTGCGCTCGGCGACCTCGCGCGCGCGACGCTCGTTGATCGGCTCGTGCAGCACCTTGTACTGCAGCTTCAGGATCGCGTCGAGCAGCATCTCCGGGCGCGGCGGGCAGCCGGGCCGGTAGATGTCGACCGGCACGATGTGATCCACGCCCTGGACGACGGAGTAGTTGTTGAACATGCCGCCGGAGCTGGCGCACACGCCCATCGCGATGACCCACCGCGGTTCGGGCATCTGGTCGTAGATCTGCCGGACGACCGGGGCCATCTTGTGCGTCACCCGGCCGGCGACGATCATCAGGTCGGCCTGGCGCGGCGTGGCCGAGAAGCGCTCCATGCCGAAGCGCGCGAAGTCGTGCATCGGGCCACCGGTCGTCATCATCTCGATCGCGCAACAGGCCAGGCCGAAGGTGGCCGGCCACATGGAGGACTTGCGGCTGTAGTTGGCCAGCGCCTCGACGGAGGTCAGCAGGACTCCGCCGGGCAGCTTCTCCTCAATTCCCATGGTGTGCTCTCAGCCCCCTAGTTCCAGTCGAGCCCGCCGCGTCGCCACTCGTAGGCGTACGCGATCGTCACGGCTCCGATAAAGATGAAGATCTGCACCAGGCCGAACCACGCGACCATGTCGATAGAGACCGCGAAGGGATACAGGAAGATCATCTCCACGTCGAAGATGATGAACAGCATCGCGGTCAGATAGAACTTGATCGGGAAGCGTCCGGCGCCCATCGGCTGGTGCACCGGCTCGATGCCGCACTCGTACGGGTCGTACTTGGCTTTGTTGTAGCGCTTCGGGCCGACGATCGTCGCCAGCACCACTGAGAAGACGGCGAAGCCGAAGCCGAGCAGGCCCATCGCGACCAAGGGGACGTAATTGCTGAGCACCTAGCCACCCATCCTTATCTGCAGCCCTCGCACAGAACTCGACGTTCTCACTGTATTGGCTAGCGCGGGCTTAACACGAGGCTCGCCGCGCCGCATCACATTCGTTGTAATCCGATCGATCACGACCGCACCGCCGGCGTGATCTTCTGCAGCCCGGTGAGGATCCGGTCCATCGCGTCGCCGTCTCGCGGATCGGTCAGGTTGGCCATCATCTTCAGCACGAACCGCATCAGCGTCTGGCGAGGCAGGCCGTACTTGGTGGCCATCCGCATGACGTGTGGGTTGCCGATGAGCTTCACGAAGATCCCGCCGAGCCGGTAATAGGACCCCAGATGGTCCGCCATGGCGGCGTTGTAGCCGGCGAGCGCCCGCTCGCGAGCCGCGTCGGTGCGCCGCGTCCGGGCCTGCGCGACTGCCTCCGCCGCCAGCTCGCCGGTCTCCATCGCGTAGGCGATGCCCTCACCGTTGAAGGGGTTGATCGCGCCGGCCGCGTCGCCGACCAGCAGCAGCCCGTTCTGGTAGTGCGGATGCTTATTGAAGCCCATCGGCAGCCCGCCGCCACGCGTGGGCCCCGTCGCGTTGTCCTCGACGTAACCCCACTCTCCCGGGAGGCCGTCGAGCCAGCGGGTCAGCAGATCGCGGTAGTTGAGGTTCTGGAAGGACGCCGACGAGTCCAGGATCCCCAGGCCGACGTTGGAGGTGCCGTCACCGACGCCGAAGATCCAGCCATATCCGGGAAGCAGCCGCCGCTCACCGCCGGGAAGCTCCTCCCAGAGCTCGAGCCAGGACTCCAGGTAGTCGTCGTCGTGGCGCGGGGACTTGTAGTACCGGCGTACTGCGACGCCCATCGGGCGCTTCTCATCGCGGACGATGCCCTCGGCCAGGCCGAGGCGTCCGCTCATGCCGTCGCAGGCGATGACGGCGGGTGCACGGAACTCCTGCGGCTCCTTGCCGGGGCCAACCTTCGCGGTGACGCCGGCGACGCGGCCGTTCTCGTCGTGCAGCGGTCCGGTGACATTGCACTGCTCGATCAGCTTGGCGCCGACCTGCTGTGCTCGCCGGGCGAGCAGCTCGTCGAAGTCCGAGCGGGGACGCACCAGCCCGTAGTCCGGGAATGAGGCCAGCTCGGGCCAGTCGAGCTCGAGCCGTACGCCGCCGCCGATCACCCGAAGGCCCTTGTTGCGGATCCACCTGCCCTCGATGCCCGCACCGTCTAGGCCCGTGGCGCCCTCCGTGGTGTCGATGCCCATGGCGACGATGCTCTTCACCGACCGGGGGGTCAGGCCGTCGCCGCACACCTTGTCGCGAGGGAAGGTGGACTTCTCCAGAAGAAGGACGCTCAGCCCGTGCAGCGCCGCGTAGTACGCCGCAGCGGAGCCGCCGGGGCCCGCGCCGACGACGATGACGTCGGCGTCGTACTGTGCGCTAGGTGCGCTCATGGAAACAACTCCAGGCATGCGGCTTGCGCGACCCGCGGGACGCGCTTGTGAATTCGTGCACGAAGTAACTCAGCAAGTCTACGACCGTTGTCTGTTCCCGGTTGACTTAGGCGAGCCTTAGTACCCTCGGCGCGGAGGCTTGACCGCACGGTGCAGTGCGACGATGCCGCCGGCGAGGTTGCGCCACGCCGCGCCGTCCCAGCCGGAATCGTCGATCAGCAACGCGAGCTCCTCCTGATCCGGCCAGGCCTTGATGGACTCGGCCAGGTAGCGGTAGGCCTCGGGGTTGCTGGCGGCGTGTTTGGCCACCATCTGGATGGCGCGCAGCGCGATGTCGTAGTAGGCGGCGCGGAACGGGGCCCAGGTCGGTCGCGAGAACTCGCACACGACCAACCGTCCGCCAGGGCGAACGACGCGGGCCATCTCGCGCAGCGCATCGCCGGTCTGGACCACGTTGCGCAACCCGAAGGACACGGTGATCGCGTCGAATGCCGCGTCGGCGAACGGCAGGTGCAGTGCGTCCCCCGCGACCAGCGGAATCTCGGCGCGCTGCACCGACGAGGTGCGGGTGCCCTGCACGAGCATTCCGGTGCTCAGGTCGGCGCCCACCGAGTACGCCCCGGACTTTGCCAGCTCGACGGTCGACACACCGGTCCCGCACGCCAGGTCGAGCACCCGCTGACCGGGCCGCAGCTCGAGCGCCTTGCGGGTCTGGGCCCGCCAGACGCGGTCCAGTCCGCCGGTCATCAGGGTGTTCATGAGGTCGTAGCGCTGGGCGACGCCGTCGAACATCGCCTGCACCTCGTGCGGCTTCTTGTCCAGGCCGGCGCGGATCGATTCGTCTGGCACGCAGGCCACTGTAGTCCCTGGGTCGTCAGCGCCCGGGATCGTCCGGGTCGCCGGCGGCCTGCCATCCGGAGATCCCGACGACTCGGAGGACGAGGACCCGCTCGAACGGGTGGTCGCGGTACTGCGGGTATCGCGCAGCGAGCGACGCGGCCAGCGGCTGCTCACGGTCGGGTGCGACATCGGGCTCCCAGCGCAGGTCGGCGCGCACCCACCACAACCGCGACCAGTCGTCGCGCTCCCAGTGCTCCACCAGCAGCGCAGCATTCGGGTCAGCCTCGAGATTGCGCACCCGCTGCAGTCGCAGTGAGTGCTTCGGCTTGACCCGGTCGACCGGGACGCCAATGAGCTCACTCCTCACGCGGTGAGTGGCTGCAGGGCTGGCCACTGATCCCCTGGCTGGCGGCAAAGACCTCGAAGGTCCGGATCGGCATGAGCATCACCGACACGCCCTATCGCGCGCCGGCGGTGCTGGCCGCGGAGCTCGCCACCACCGACCACCTGTGCGGCGGACGGCTGAACGTCGGGGTCGGTGCGGGATGGATGCCGGAGGAGTTCGAGGCGGCGAGCGCGGCGAACACCTTCCGGCGGCGCCACGCGCACGTGCGGGAGACCCTCGAGATCATGCAGGGCATCTGGACCAACGACCTGTTCGAGTACCACGGCGAGTTCGCCGACTTCGAGCCGTGCGGATTCGGCGCCAAGCCCGTGCAGAAACCGCACCCGCCGATCTTCTTCAGCGGGCTGAAGGACCCGAAGCGGTCTGCGAGCCGGATCGCGAAGTACAACCTGTCAGGCTGGATCGGCATTCAGGACACGCCGGCTGAGCTACAGCAATGGCGCGCCGCGATCCAGGGCGAGCTCGACCAGCTCGACAGCCCCCGGTCGATGGACGACCTCGAGATCAGCAGCATGATCTGGTTCACGATCACCGACGAGGAGGTCGACCAGACCGACAACGGCAAGGCGAGCAACCTGCTGGTGGGGACCGCGCAGCAGATCACCGACATGCTCAAGCGCTACCAGGAGGCGGGGCTCACGATGCCGATGCTGTGGCCACCGTTCGCCGACGTCCCGGTCAGCAAGACCCTCGACGACCTGAAGCGGCTCAAGGAGGAGATCATGCCGAAGGTCGAGGCGGGCTGATCGCATCCGCGGGCCGGCGGGCCTTGGCTCAGCTCTTCGCTGGGTCGAGCACGGCGGCGAGGAAGGCGAGCGCTCCGGTGGTCTTCTCCTGGACGGCGAACAGGAACGGCCGGTCCAGCCGGATCTCCAGCGGTTCGTCCGATGGCCCGGGAGCCGCCCCCGCCTCTCCTCCCGCGGCTGTCGCGGCCGCGCCCTCAGTGCCCTTCTCGCCCACCTTCAGCCATGCCTCGTGCTGCACGAAGCCGAGGTAGGTGGGCTGATCGGACAGCGCGCTGAAGTCGGCCTGCTCCGGCTCGAATGCCCGCAGCATCCCTGCGGACTGCAGCGCGGGCTTGAGGTCGATCGGCAGTCGCATCTCGAACCTGGGTACGGTCAGCTCGGCGTCCGTCATCGCGGCGGCCTCCGGCAGCATCGGCGTCCCCGCCGGCTGGCTCGCGAGCGCGTCGATGACGTCCGCCAGTGGCGCGCCTTCCGGCGGGAGCACGAACACCGCCTGGAGGCTCTCGTCCTCGTACGGCAGGGCGAAGATGATCGACCCATCAGGCTCTTGCGCGACGGAGACGTTGCGCCGGCTGTGCATGAGCTTCGCGTCGATCGTCTGCCCGTCCTCTGTGGTGAAGTCGCCAGTCGTCGTGTCGTCGGGGTCGAACTGCTCGCTCCACCGCGCCTTCATGTACAGGGCATTGACCAGCACCGAGCGGGTGTCAGTGGTGATCTGGCCCTGCCCGATGAGCTCGGGGATCTTGTCGTGGGTGCGCTCTGCGACCCATCCGTTGATCTGCGTGCGGGCTGTCTCGGGATCGGTGAAGTCGGCGGTGTGCGGCGCCACCCCGAAGTACTGCTTCACCGTCGCGGCGTACTCGTCGTGGACCTCAAAGGACTCGTCGGTGAAGGAGGTGTTGGCCATCTCGAACGTGGCCTGCTTCAGCGCCGCGATGGCCGTGATGTCGGCGTTGGCGCCGGAGCGGAGCTCCTCGGCGGAGCCGGATCCGAGCATGGCGGCCATCTCATCGAGGGTTTGATCGGCTGCCCCCTGAGCGACCAGCGCGAGGCACTGGCTGATCGACAACGGAGACACGACCGCGTTCGGCTTGCCTTCCTCCAGAGCGGCGGCCAGCATGCGCAGGCCGAACCCGGCGGCCGCGGCCTGGTAGCCGGCGGCGTTGGGGTCATCGGCGGCGAGCTGCACCTCTGGGCCGTCCGGGTCGGCGTCCTGTCCACCGCGAGATGACGGCGGGGACGAGCTGTCCTCGCCGCATGCGGCGAGCGCGGCCAGCAGGACGGCACCGCCGAGACCGAGCGCGGCGCGTCTGGAGTACATGCGCATTGTGGCGCTCCTTTCACTCGTCGTCCGCCCACGGGGGATCGACGATCTTCTAATCTGGGGCTCATGTCCCGATCCGCGAGCGTGGTGCGCTCTCAGCACGTGTCCGACCTCGCGGACCTCGCACAACGTTCCCCCTCGCCTCAGGTTCACGCCTGGCTGCGCCACGGACGCGGCCTGATCGCGTGGGGCGAGATCGCCCGCGCGGGGTTCACGGGCGCCGACGCGATGCGGACCGGTGCCGAGTGGTTCGCCGAGCAGGTGGCCCGGGTGCGGGTCGAGGACGACGTGCGCCGACCCGGTAGCGGCCCGATCGCCTTCGTCAGCGGAGCGTTCGATCCGCAGCAGGACGAGTCGGTGTTCGTCATTCCCAGCGCGGTGATCGGGCGGGATGAGTTCGGCACCTGGATGACCTACCTCGGCGACGCCCCGTCGATCCCCACACCCGTGACGGTCGCCGGGCCGGGCGCCATCGGCTACCACGATACCGAGGAGGATCGGGCGCGCTGGCGGAGCCAGGTCGACGACGTCGTCGCCCGGATCGGCCGGGGCGACGTCGACAAGGCGGTCATCGCCCGCGCCGTCGACGTGCATGCCGAGCGAGAGATCGACCCCCGGTGGCTGCTGCAGCGGCTGACCGCGGCGTACGACTCGTGCTGGACGTATAGCGTCGGCGGGCTCATTGGAGCCACCCCGGAGCTGCTTCTGCGGCTCACCGACGGGCACGTCTACTCCCGTGTGCTGGCCGGCACCGAGTGGGGCGAGGGCGCGGTGCAGCGGCTGCGCTCAGCCAAGAACCTCGAGGAGCACGCGTACGCCGCGGCCTCGGCCGCCGCGTCATTGGAGAAGGTCACGATCCGCCTGGACATGCCCGGCGAGCCGAAGATCCTCACCCTGCCCAATGTCAGCCACCTCGCGACCGAGATCCGCGGCGACGTCGCCGAGGGGACCACGGCCTGCGACGTCGCCGCGGCGATGCACCCCACCGCCGCCGTCGGGGGTACGCCGACCGACATCGCGTGCCGGGTCATTGCCGAGGTCGAGGGCGCCAGCCGCGGCCGGTACGCCGGGCCGGTCGGCTGGGTCGACACGCACGGCAATGGCGAGCTGGGCATCGCGCTGCGCGGCGGGCAGCTCACCGACGCCCGAACGATGCGGCTGTACGCCGGGTGCGGCATCGTGGCCGGCTCGGACGCCGATACCGAGCTGGCGGAAACCGACAACAAGCTGCTCGTGATGCGCGAGGCCCTACGCGCCCACTGACGATGCATAACTATTAGGACGTAGTGACAAAGAGCAGGTGGCCGGCTGCCTCTAGAATCTCGGGGATGACCGTGCGTCCGCCGGGGCGCACCCCAGCGCCGGAGGTTCGCGTGATCGGCAGCCGAGTCCTATCCGTCGGGCACTACCAGCCCCCGCGGGTGGTGACGAACGACGAGCTCGCCACGATCGTCGATACGAGCGACGAGTGGATCCAACGCCGGGTCGGCATCCGCGAGCGTCGCTGGGCCGATGGGGACGACACCGTCTACACCATGGCGACGAAGGCAGCGCAGGATGCGCTGCGCAAGGCCGGCATCGCGGCTGACGACGTCGACACCATCGTCCTCGCGTCGTGCACGGTCTACGACCGTTCACCCAACGCGGCCGCGCGGGTGGCCGCCGCCCTCGGCATGAGCAACCAGCCGGCGGCGATCGAGATCAACACCGCGTGCTCCGGGTTCACGCACGCCGTAGCGCTCGCGCAGCACTCGATCGCGGCGGGTTCGAGCAGGACGGCACTCGTGATCGGAGTCGACAAGCTCACCACCGTCACCGACATGAACGACCGCTCGACCTGCGTTCTCACCGCGGATGGCGCCGGCGCGATAGTGCTCACGGCGTCCGAGGACCAGCAGGTCTCACCCGTCGTCTGGGGATCGGTGCCCGAGATGGGCGACGCGGTGCGGATCGAGCGGGCCAACAACGACAAGTTCGCGCAGAACGGCCAGGCGGTGTTCCGCTGGACCACTGTCGAGCTGCCGAAGATCGCCAAGGAGATCATGACGCGCGCCGAGGTGGATCCGAAGGACGTCGGCGTCATCGTGCTGCACCAGGCGAACCTGCGGATCATCGAGCCGCTGGCCCGCAAGATCGGAGCCGAGAACGCCATCGTCGCCACCGACGTCGTCGAGTCCGGGAACACCTCCGCCGCATCCGTCCCCCTCGCGCTGTCGAAGCTGCTGGAGAAGGAGAACGTGCCGGCCGGTACCCCGATCCTGATGTTCGCCTTCGGTGGTGGCCTGTCGTACGCCGGCCAGATCGTCAAGGCCCCCTAGCCTCACCCAACGGTCGTCGAGCGAGGGAGCGCCAGCGACCGACGCCGAGACGCAGTGCGCCGGCAATCCCCCAACGGTCGTCGAGCGAGGGAGCGCCAGCGACCAACACCCAGACGCCGTGCGCCGGTAATCCCCGAACGGTCGTCGAGCGAGGGAGCGCCAGCGACCAACACCCAGACGCAGTGCGCCGGCAATCCCCCAACGGTCGTCGAGCAAGGGAGCGCCAGCGACCAACACCCAGACGCAGTGCGCCGGCAATCCCCCAACGGTCGTCGAGCGAGGGAGCGCCAGCGACCGACGCCGAGACGCAGTGCGCCGGCAATCCCCCAACGGTCGTCGAGCGAGGGAGCGCCAGCGACCAACACCGAGACGCAGTGCGCTAGTCAGTGATCGTGAGCCCGATCAGGGTGTTGCGCCAGGTGATCGCGCCGTCCTCGTGCAGCACCGGACTCCAAGGGGTCTGGTGCTTCGCCCGGTGGTGATGGGGGCAGAGCGCGATCAGATTCCAGTCGGCGGTGTGCCCGCCAGAACCATCCGCGCGGTGCTCCTGGACGTGGTCGAGGTCGGCTCGCTTGGCGGAGCGTCCGCAGTCGGGGAACCGGCAGGTCCCATCGCGCAGCTGGACGCGGCGGCGCATCGCCGCGGTCGGGCTGTAGATCCGCGGCCCGAGATCGACCGGCGCCCCGGTGCACGGATCGGTAAGCACCCGCCGCAGTACCGCATCCCCCATCAGCACTGACAGATACTCACTCGTGATCGGGCCGTAGCCCTCGATCCACGGCGTGAAGCTCTCTGGACGCTCGTGTCGGTACCGGCGCACATAATCCGGATCGAAGCCCGGCGGGCACGCCGGGTCATCACTCGGCGGCTCGTCGCACGGTCCGTCCCCGGGCGGCGCGTCGGGTGGATGCCAGTCGGGCGGGTGGTTCCAGGCGTCGGGGTCCTGATGCCGCGCGTGCGGCTGGATGCCGCCGTTCCCGGTGGCGTGCTTGCCGTCACGCGCCGCAGCGAGGTCCATCATCGTGGTCGCCGAGACGTGCACGTTGATCTCCACCTCCGGCATCTTGGCGAAGGTGATCCCAGACTGGCGCCGATCAGCCGCAGCGTCTGCCACGCCTCCTGCGCCACGGCCTGCTGAGCCGGATCCGCTGCAGTACCGGCATACCGCGGGTCGGCTACCTCAGCGGGCGCGTAGCCGAGCTGCTCGGCTAGCGCGGGATTCAGGGCCGCCGGTCCGGTGAAGCCCGCCAGGAAAGCATCAGCCCGCCGCTGCGCGAGGCTCCGCGGATCTCCCTCCGGCGCGGTGCCGGCCAGGTCGCTCAGCAGCCGATCAATCCCCGCGGCGGCCAGCGCCGGAAGATAACCGCTCAGGGTCGCCATCCCGAACAGGTCCGTCTCGCCGAGCACGACACGTCGCGCCTCGTGCCCCTCGGCCTCGGCCTGCTCCTGCGCCCCCGTTCGGGGCAGGCCCTTCGCCCGCAGCCAACGCTCGATCCGAGCCCGCAGCACGCGGACACTGATCCACCCCGGCACGCTGGCGATCGCGGCGTCCGCCGCCGTGATCTGTGCATCGTCGAGGTGCGTGAGCAGGTCGACGAACACGTGACCATGCCACGGCCCCCAGTCGCCGGCGAGTCTGCGGGCGTGCACGTGCGGCGCGAGGCGCGCGATCTGCCGCGCATCCCACACCCGGCTCTTCGCCCGCTCAGAGCCGATCCGCAGTGCCGGGCCGATCCCGAGAGCGGTCAAAGCGAACCGGTCGAACCAGCAATCACCACTGTCGGTCAACCGTCCATCGCGATCCAGATGCGGACGCGGTGCGCCCGGGACCGCGTCCGGATCGACCAGATGCTCATCGCTACGGGCATACGCCGCGGTGATCGCCTCATCCGCCAGCGCAGCCGCCATCGACGAGAGACGATCCAACGCGTCCACGGCCGCCACCGCGGCAGCGAATCCCGATCGTGGATCGCCATCGCCGACCTGGTCCGGATCCAGTACGTCGGCGCGCAGCTGCTCAAGGCGGCGGGCCAGGATCTCGAACGATCCTGCGATCCCTGCAGGAGCGCAGCCCGGGCCGTCGCCATCGTGACCGGCACCGTCTCGGTCCGCGACCTGGGGGATGTCGTCCAGGTCCAGACCCGTGTGGAACAACGGCAGATCCGACTGGGTCCACTCCACCGTGAAGCTAGCGGCGCTTCGAGGGTTCGTCGGATCTTCCATGCCATGCACACTACGGAACGGGTCTGACACGATCTTCGCTTCAGCAGCGGTCGGATTCCAGAAATATCTAGAAAGTCACGACCGGCGCGTGGCCGTCCTGCAATGCGATCTGGATCAAGACTCGGTCGCGAGGCTGGTCTCGACGGCCGCGAGGACACGGCGAGCGAGGTCCTGTCGACGCTCTCTCTCTTGCTCGCGCGACACCGGAACCTCGATCACCCGGATTCCGTCCGCGGCCGCAGCGAGGGCATCGGCTAGCGCCCCAGCGTCACCGCATCGCTGGTATGGCGTCGATGTAGCCGCACAGAGCGCCTCGAGATCGGCGCCATGAGGAGTTCCGAAGACCCGCTCGAAGTGCTCTGCGTACTCTGGCGCCCCCTGCTCGAGACTGGCGAAGATCGCGCCGCCGTCGTTGTTCACGACGACGACGGTGAGATCCGGGCGAGGCTCTGAAGGGCCGATTACCAGCCCGTTGGCGTCGTGCAGGAAGGCGAGGTCCCCCAGCAGTGCGGTCGTCCGTGCCGGTGCAACCGCCAGCGCCACGCCGACGGCGGTCGACACCAGGCCGTCGATCCCGGCTGCGCCACGGTTCGCGACCACCCGTTGCGATCTGCGGACGGCGCGCTCGTCGAGGTCTCGCACCGGGTTGGACGACGCGACGACGAGCACGTCAGGTCGTGACTCGGCGACCACGGCGACGGCGGCTCCGGCGTCGAAGACCTCCCGCGTCTGCGCGTCGATCACCTCGGCGGCGGCGATATCGGCACGCTCCCAGGCTCGCGCGAAATCGGCGTCCACCAGACCGGTGATCTCGACTTTCGACGCCCGGGCCGGCGGGAGCCCGGTCTGCATCGGGTTGGTTATGCTCGGGTCATCGCTGACGATGGTGACCTCGAGGTCGCCGGACTGCACCAGCGCCGGGATCGGCCTGCTGAGCGTTGGCCGCCCGACCACGAGCAGATGCTCGGGGCGCCATTCGCGGATCAGGTCGGACCTCAGCAGGAAGGCGCCGGCGCGCAGACAGGCCTCATTGGCCGCCGTCAACGAGGTGCCGGCTTCGATGTGTACGGGGAATCCCGCACTGACGGCAGTCCGCACTGCGGATTCAGCGAGCTCTGCGGCGCACTCGGCCACGACCACCAGCGAGCGTGGTGGGAGGGCGACAAGTGCGATCGGAGCCTCGGCGACGATCCCCAGGTGCGGCTCGTCCCGCTGGACCGGAGTGATGAAGTCCGGGTCGGTGGGCACGAGCGGCGGGCTGAAGCCGAGGTCGATCTGCACGGGTCCCTGGCCTACCGGCGAGCCGCCCATCGCATACACCGCCTTGTGCAACGCCCCCTGCCAGGTGTCGGGGCGCTCGTCGGCGACGTGCACCGTCGCGCGGGTCGCGTCACCGAAGATCCCCACCTGCGGAATGGTCTGGTTCGCTCCCGTGCCGAGCATTGACAACGGCCGGTTTGCCGTGACCACGGCGATCGGCGTGTGGGACATCGAGGCTTCGACCACCGCAGGGTGAAAGTTGGCGACCGCCGTGCCGGACGTCGACACGACCGCGGCAGGGACGCCGCTGCCCTTGGCGAGCCCCAGCGCGAGGAACGCCGCCGTCCGCTCGTCGATCCGGACGTGCAGCCGTAGCAGTCCCCGGCTCTCGGCCTCGGCCAGCTCGAGCGACAGCGGGGTGTTCCGCGATCCCGGGCAGAGCACGAACTCGCGCACGCCGGCGAGCAGCAGGGTGCGGATAGTCGCCCTGGCCAGGCCCACCGCGCTCACGTCAGGACCGCCTCGATCGCCTGCAGGCGGGCAATCCAGCGGGCCCGCGTCTCCTCGTCCGCCGTAATCCGAGCTATCCGGTCGGGCACGGGACGGCCCCACGGCACGGCGATCGCGCCGTCGGTCGCGACGAGCGGGTCCGCGCACGCGTCCTCGGTCAGCAGCCGCACGGTGTTGATCCCGCAGGCGTACGGCAGCTCGGGCAGTGCTGCCGCCACCGCGACCGACATCGCCAGCCCGACGGATGTCTCCAGCGCCGACGATACGACCAACGGCAGTGTCAGCCGCTCGGCCAGCTGGAGGGTCGCGCGGACGCCGCCCAGCGGCTGCACCTTGACGACGGCGACGTCCGCGGCCTGCCTTTGCTGCACCAGCAGTGGGTCCTCGGCCCGGCGGATCGACTCGTCCGCGGCGATCGGCACCGACACCCGGCGCCGCACCGAGGCGAGGTCGTCGACCGACGCGCACGGCTGTTCGACGTACTCCAGCCCGCCCGCCGCGGCGTCGATCGCGCCGATCGCATCGACCGCGGTGTCGACATCCCACCCGGCGTTCGCGTCGATGCGCACCCGTCCATCGGGACCGAGGGCATCGCGGACGGCGGCCACGCGGTCGCAGTCCTCGCGCAGCGACTGACCGGGCTCGGCGACCTTCACCTTCGCCGTCCGGCACCCGCCGGACGCCGCCACGATCTCGGCCGCCCGCGCAGGTCCGACGGCGGGCACCGTGCAGTTCACCGGAATCGACCCCCGTACCGGCTCCGGGAAGGGCTCGGCCGCAGCGGCCAGCGCCGAACGCAGCCACGGCGCGGACTGCCGCGCGTCGTAATCCAGAAATGGCGAGCACTCCACCCAACCGGCCTCGCCCTGCCACAGCGCCCCTTCGCGGACGGTGATCCCACGGAAGCGGGTGCGCATCGGGATGGCGTAGACCACCATGCCGGCCGGGTCGGGGAGCATCCCGCCAGTCTAGGTGGCGGGATCGTCGGGGAGGATCGATGGACCAACCGAAGGAGGACGCCGTGAGCTCGACCGAGCCCAACCCGGCAGCGGCCTGGGATCCCACGGTCGACCTGAATGACCTGCTCGAGGCATTCACTCTCGAGCGCATCGACCCCGATTGCTATCGCGCCAACTACGTCGTCGACGACCCGAAGCCGCTCTACGGCGGCCAGGTGGTGGCCCAGTGCCTGATCGCGGCCTGCCGCACCGTGGACGACGACCGGCTGCCGCACTCCCTGCACGGGTACTTCCTGCGCGGCGGTGCGGCGCAGGAGCCGGTGCTACTGCATGTCTCCCGCGACTTCGACGGCCGGTCGTTCGCGTCCCGACGGGTGGTGGCCAAGCAGGACGGCAAGGTGGTCTTCTCGTGCACGATGTCGTTCGCGAGGCAGTCCGACGGGCCAGATCACCAGACGGCCGAGTCCCCCGGCTGGGACGTCGAGCGGCTGCACGAGTTTCCGTCCGGGCGGCTGCAGTCGATGCAGATGCGGGCGCTGGTGCCCTTCGAGCTCGGCCAGCGGCTGCCACGAAAGTTCGCGGCGCGGTTCACCGCCGATCTCGGCGACGATCCGGTCCTGCACCTGGCCTCGCTCGCCTACCTGTCCGACACCAGCTCCGGTCTGGCCGAGATCCAGGGCAAGGACGTCGGGTATCTATCGAGCATCGATCACTCGGTCTGGCTGCACCAGATACCTGACATGACCCAGTGGCATCTGGTCGAGCTGGAGCCGCGGTGCACCGGCGCGGGGCGGGGGCTGTTCACCGGCGGCATCTTCGACCAGGCCGGGCGGCTGATCGCCAGCACCGCGCAGGAGTCGCTGTTCCGGTACCGGCGGCAGTGACCGGCGGGGCGTTCTTACTAGACTCCGAAATCGTGACTGACAACGCGGCCGCGAGCGGCATCTCCGAGATCTTCGACCCGTCGAGCTGGCAGGAGGTCGAGGGCTTCGACTTCCAGGACATCACCTACCACCGCAGCACCGGCGACCAGGAGGCCGGTTCTCGCGGCGTCGTCCGGATCGCGTTCAATCGGCCGGAGGTCCGCAATGCGTTCCGTCCCGGCACGGTCGACGAGCTCTACCGCGCGCTCGATCACGCCCGTATGTCCACCGACGTCGGAGCTGTCCTGCTGACCGGCAACGGCCCGTCGCCCAGGGACGGCGGGTGGGCCTTCTGCTCCGGCGGCGATCAGCGGATCCGCGGCAAGGACGGCTACAAGTACGCCGAGGGCGAGCAGGCCGAGACGATCGACCCGGGCCGGGCCGGCCGGCTTCACATCCTCGAGGTGCAGCGGCTGATCCGCACGATGCCCAAGGTCGTCATCTGCGTCGTCAACGGCTGGGCGGCCGGCGGCGGCCACTCGCTGCACGCGGTCTGCGACCTGACCCTCGCCTCCGCCGAGCACGGGAAGTTCAAGCAGACCGATGCCGACGTCGCCTCGTTCGACGCCGGTTACGGCTCGGCCTATCTCGCTCGCCAGGTCGGGCAGAAGTTCGCTCGCGAGATCTTCTTCCTCGGCGCGGAGTACTCCGCCGAGCAGATGCACCGCATGGGCGCGGTCAACAAGGTCGTGCCGCATGCCGAGCTCGAGAAGGTCGCGCTGCAGTGGGGCCGGGAGATCACCCGCAAGTCGCCGACCGCCCAGCGGATGCTGAAGTTCGCCTTCAACATGATCGACGACGGGCTGATGGGCCAGCAGGTGTTCGCCGGAGAGGCGACCCGCCTCGGATACATGACCGACGAGGCCGCCGAGGGCCGGGACTCCTTCCTGCAGAAGCGCGATCCCGACTGGTCGCCCTTCCCGTACCACTTCTAAGGGATGCCGCGCCGGATCACGCCCCTGCCGGTGTCTGCGCCGCCGACGTCCGAGCAGATCGCCGCACTCGCCGCCGTCCTGCACGCTCCGTCGGACTGTCTGCTGCCAGTCCCGGACGACGCTGAGGGCGAGCGGGTCACCGCGGCCGCCCGACCACGGGAGCCGCTGCCGGAGTACGCGCGAGACGCCGTCCTCGCCGTCGCGACCACCGGGTCGACCGGCGCGCCGAAGCTGGTGCTGCACTCCCGCCGGACTCTGCTCGCCTCGATCAAGTCGATGCACGCCCGGATCGGCGGCCCCGGCCAGTGGTTGCTGTGCCTGGGGATCCACCACATCGCCGGCATCCAGGTGGCGCTGCGCTCCGTAGTCGCGCGCAGCACTCCGGTCGTCTGCCCGGCGGGAGGTGCGGGCTTCGCCGATGACTTCACCGCCGCCGCGCAGCGCCTCTCCGGGGAGCGCCGCTATGTATCCCTGGTCCCGGCTCAGCTGCAGCGACTGCTCGACGCGGACTCCGCCCACCCCACGTTGCGCCGGTTCGATGCGATCCTGCTGGGCGGCGCGGCGGCCGACCCCGGCCTGCTCGCGCGGGCCCAGGAGGCCGGCGCGAAGGTGGTCACGACGTACGGCTCGAGCGAGACCGGCGGTGGATGCGTGTACGACGGCGCGCCTCTTGACGGCGTCGCCATCGACATCACCGGGGACGGCGTGGTCCGGCTGGCCGGCCCGATGGTGGCGCTGGGCTACCGCGACCGGGTGGACCCCGACCCCTTCACGGCCAGGCCGGACGGCGTCCGCTCGTTCACCACCTCCGACCTCGGCGAGGTCGACGACGGCCGCCTGAGGGTGACCGGACGGGCGGACGACGTCATCAACACCGGCGGGAAGAAGGTCAGCCCGCTGCGTGTCGAGCACGCCCTGCGCGCACTGCCGGCGATCGCCGACGCGATCGTGATCGGCGTCCCGGACCAGCAGTGGGGCCAGCGGATCGTCGCCCTCGTGCGGACCTCGGGCGGCATCGGCGTGGAGCTGGCGGACCTGCGCCAGGCGCTCGGAGACGACCTCGCGACCCACGAGCTCCCCCGCGAGATCCAGGTGGTGGCCGACCTGCCCTACCGCGGCATCGGCAAGCCAGACCGCGCGGCCGCGCTGCGGCTGGCCGGCGGGACCTAGTCACTGCTACCGAAGCGGCCAAGCGTCGCGCGTCGATGGATTCACCCGCTCATCGACAGCCACGACCTAGTCAGCGTGCTTGCCGGCGTTGCGGAACTCCTCCTTGACGCTCAGTTGAGCCTGCTTGCGCTCGGCGAGCCGCGTCGCGACCCGCTCGCGCATACCCGTCAGCAAGAAGAAGGACACGGGGATGGACACGATGGCGGCGGCCAGCGCACCCGGCAGCCCGCGGAAGCCCACCAGCCAGAACAGCCCGAGGATCGCCAGGAAGATGCCCAAGCGCGCTACGAAGTAGGCAGCTGCCAGCGACGCCGCCGGCTGTCGCTTGGGCGGGGTTGTGGTCTTCTCGGGCTGCTCACTCACACCGCTGATTATCCCACTAGACCTGACCGCCTGCCCGGCCCTCCCACTTCGTCGACAGCGCGATCGTGGTCCGGGTGCGGGTGACCCCCGGCAGGTCGCCGATGGTCAGCAGCGAGTGCTCGAGCGCCAGCATGTCGGGGGCCTTGATCTTCACGAAGTAGGACTCATCCCCCGCGACGTACATGCAGTCCTCGATCTCGGGCATCTTGCGCAGCTCGGCGAGGATCCCCTCGTCGTGAC
Organism: Blastococcus sp. Marseille-P5729; assembly: GCF_900292035.1. Classification (NCBI taxonomy): domain Bacteria; kingdom Bacillati; phylum Actinomycetota; class Actinomycetes; order Geodermatophilales; family Geodermatophilaceae; genus Blastococcus; species Blastococcus sp. Marseille-P5729. The sequence goes on from NZ_OMPO01000001.1 coordinate 1,048,933, forward strand.
CGCCCTGGGTGAACACGCCCACGAGCGCCGTCACGTCCAGCCCGATCGCCCGGGGGTCGACCGCGGCATGATAGCCGGTGATCACCCCCGAAGCCTCGAGCTTGCCGACTCGTTCGTGCACGGCCGGCGAGGACAACCCAACCTCCTTCGCGAGCGCGACATAGCTGGTGCGGCCGGCGCCGCGCAGGATCTCGATGATCTGGCGATCGATCTCGTCCACCGCGGGTCTCCTTCGTCCGATCGGGCCACCGTCCAGCCTACGACGGGACTACAGTGGTGCCAGGACGGACCGGAGGCCACTCATGTACGCGTTGCTGGCGGCAGTGATCGCGATCGCGGTGATCGCCGTGATGTGGCGCTTCCTCGACAACGAGGTCAGCCGCCGCGAGGACGCCGACCGCGACGAGCAGGGTCGAGTGCGCCCGCGGCCTCGCCCACCGATCTCCCGCCGCCCCTCGAAGCCGCGAATCACCGCGCCGGACGACGACCCGGAGTTCCTGCGTGAGCTCGGCAAGCGGATCAGCAAGAACCGCGACGACGAGCACCCCGCCTAGAACCCGCGCGCGGGAAAGACGAATCGAGGCCCGCCGGGGCCCTAGACCGAGGCGACGCCGCGGCGCCAGTAGCCCATGAAGGACGACGAGGAGCGGTCGAAGCCGGCCCGCTTGGCGGCCGCGCGCACCGCCCGGATCATGCCCGCCTCGCCTGCTGCCCACAGATAGCTGCCCTCCGGCGCGCCCTCCGCCTCGTCCCAGAGCAGCTCCTCTTCCACGACGTCGCCATCCCCCACGGAGATGTCGAACGGCGGCACGTCGAGGACCGACTCGCCCCGGGCCCGCACCCGCCAGGTGACCCGGTCGGCATCCAGGGCGCGGACGTCGCTGACGTGCGGCACCTCGACGACCAACTCGTAGCGGACGCCGTCCGCCCGGGCCTGCAGAATGTTTGCCACAGCGGGAAGCGCAGTCTCGTCCGCGAGCAGCAGAACCCGGCGCGCGCCGCCGGGGTGGTAGGCCACACCGGCTGAGTCGTGCCCGGCTCGAACTCGGTCGGCGGCCACCAGCAGCAGGCGCGACCCGATCGCGCCATCCTGGGCGTACGCGGAGGCGGGCCCTGCGCCGTCCGCCCGGGTGCCGTGCAGCACCACGTCGACGTCCACCTCGGCGTCGCCGGGGCGCACCGCCGACAGCGTGTAGGTGCGGATGTCCGGTCGCGGATCCGCCCGCTGCCACGCCGCATACCAGTCGTCGACCAGCAGCTGGTCGAGCTGCGCGGGCGCTCCGAGGACCAGTTTCACCCGCTGGTCCAGTAGCGTTGCGCTGCACTGACCGAGGTCGTCGCCCCGCAGCGTGAGGCGCATGAATGACTCGCTCAGCCGGGTGCGGGCAGCAAGCCGGACATCGAAGCAACGGTAGGGGTTGGGGTTGTTCATTGATCAGCTCTCATTCTTCGCATCAACCAGATGAAGTACGGCGCGCCGATCAGCGCGCACACCAGCCCGACAGGCAGCTGTGCCGGGGCGAGCACAGAACGGCCGACGGCGTCGGCCACCACGACGACGAACGCGCCGACCAGAGCGGCCAGCGGCACCACGACCGCATGCCGGGGCCCGACCAGCAACCGGGCCAGGTGCGGGGCGGCCAGGCCGATGAAGCCGATGACCCCCACCAGCGCGGTCGCGAGCGCCGTCAGCACCACCGCGAGCGCGACTGTGCCGATGCGGTTGCGGCCGATGGACACGCCGAGCACCCGCGGGGTCTGGTCGTCGACCTGCAGCAGGTCCCAGGTGCGGTGCATCCGCACGATCACTACCGCGGTCACCAGCAGGGCGGCAGCGAGCACCCACGTGCGCGGCAGCGCCGCTCCGTAGGTGGACCCGCCCAGCCAGGTGATCGCCTTCACCTGGTTCCACGGGTCCGAGCGCACGATGAGCAGGGTCGTGAGCGCGGTGCTCCCGGCGGAGATGCCGAGACCCACGAGCACCAGCCGGACGCCGTCCGCCCCGCTGCTGGCGGTGAGCCCGAGCAGCAGCGCGGCCGCGACCGCAGCTCCCACGAGGGCACCGGCGGTCACCAGCCCGTATCCGGCCGGGATCCCGAGTGCGTCCGTGCCGCCGAGCGTGACGATCGCCCCCAAGCCGGCTCCTCCGGTGACGCCGAGAATGCCCGGGTCGGCGAGCGGGTTGCGGGTGACGGTCTGCGTGAGCGCGCCGGCGATGCCCAGCGCCGCACCGGCGAGCAGGGCGCTGACCATCCGCGGCAGCCGCGCGTCGAGGATCAGTGTGATCCGGCCCGAGGCCTGACCTCGCACCCAGTTGGCGACGTCCCCGAGCAGCAGCCAGCCGTCTCCCGCCAGCAACGCCAGCACCGCCGTCAGGCCGACGAGCGCGGCCACTGCCAGCACGGTGCGGACGGGGCAGCGGGCCGTCACGGCGAGCGGCGTCGACACGGCGGCGGGAGATGACTCTGCCGCGCCCGTGCGCATGCGCCGCGACAGCGCGACCAGGAAGACCGCGCCGAGGACGGTGGTCGCCACGCCGGTCGGGATATCCACGGCCTCGAGCGAGCCGAACGCGGCGCGGACGCCGATGTCCGCGACGACGACGAGCAGCGCCCCGCACAGGGCGCTGGCGACCAGCAGGGGGCGCTGTCGGCGCAGCCCGGGCGCCCACCGGCGGATTCCGCGCGCGAGGGCGGGTGCGCACAACCCGACGAAGCCGAGCGGCCCGGCCAAGCTCACCGAGCAGGCGGTGAGGACCACCGCAAGGGCCACCGCGGCAAGCCGGGTAGCGGCGACCGGGACGCCGAGCGAGCGGGCTGCATCATCTCCCAGCTGCAGCAGATCCAACCGGCGACCGAGCAGAAGCAGTCCCACGCCCGCGACGAGCACCGCGACCGCGGTCGGCAGTAGCCCGCGGGTGCTGCCCTGACCGAGCGAGCCCGACCCCCACGCGAACAGCCGGCTGGTCTCCTCCGAATAGAGCAGCAGCAGCACGGCCGTCACCGAGTGCAGCGTGAGCGCCAGCACGGATCCGGCGAGGATGAGCCGCACCGACGACCGAGATCCCGCCGAGAGCGCCAGCGCGGCGCCCGCGGCCAGCAGCCCGCCGACCAGCGCCGCCGCGGCGCCGGACAGCACGCCGACCCCGAGGCCGAACGCGGCGGACGCGGTCAGCGTCAGGTGCGCGCCGGCGTTCACCGCGAGCGTGTCCGGCGAGGCCAGCGGGTTACGGGTCACCGCCTGCAGGGCGCAGCCGGCCGCGCCGAGCGCTGCGCCCACGAGCAGGCCCACCACGAGCCGAAGTAGCCGGCTGCCGACCAGGATCACCGATGCCTCACGCGCGTCGGGCGACCAGATCGCTCTCAGGACGTCGACCGGCGCGATCGCCGCGGTGCCCTGCGAGAGGTGGGCGAAGCACACCGCCGCGAGCGCGGCGACGGCGATCGCGCCGAGCAGGACCGCTCGCGCGCGGGCCATCAGCTCGCGAACACCTTCACGTATGCCTCGGCGAGCTGTTGCAGCGAGCGCGGTCCCCCGTACATCCAGATACCGTCGCCGAACTCGGTGATCGCGCCGGACTGCACGTAAGGCAGGTTGGCCCAGACCGGGTTCGTCGACAGGAGATCCTTGACGGGGTCCCCCTCTGGATCGGCCCAGTAGAGAAGGTGCGTGTCAGCTGGCAGCGTCGTCATCGCCTCAAGGTCGTAGGTTTGCAGTCCCCACGCGTCGTCTCCCGGCCCGGTGAAGGCGTTCTGCAGCCCGAGCTGCTCGGCGATCGCACCTGGGATGGACCGGGTCGCGTGCATCCGGAAGGAGACCTGGTTGCCCTCCCCGTAGACGTAGGCAAAGGCGTACGGCGCGGGATCCGCCGATGCGATCTGGGTCTTGGCGTCGGCCAGGGTCTGGTCGAGCTCGGCGAGGATCTCCGCACCCTTCTCGCTCTTGCCCAGCAGCTTCGCGGTGGTCTCGAAGTTCTCGCGCACCTGCTCGATCGGCGCGTTCGCGTCCGCGGACTCGAGCAGCACGACAGGCGCCATCTGCTCCATCTGCTCCAGCGCCCCCTCGGGGATCGACTCCTTGACACCGAGGATGAGGTCGGGGTCGGCCTTGCCGATCGACTCGGCGCTCGGCTCGGCGCGCAGGCCGACGTCGACCGGGTCACCGGCCACCTCCACAGCGGTGTCCCAGGCCTGAAATCCCTTGATGTCAGCGATCCCGGCCGGTTCAACACCCAGTGCGAGCACGTCCTCGGTCTGCTGCCACTCGAGCGTGACAACTCGGGTCGCGGGCCCGTCGAGCGTGACCTCCTTGCCGCGGGCATCGGTCACGGTGATCTTCTCGCCGCCCTGGCCTGATCGCTCATCGGCCGCCTCATCGGTGGTTCCGCACGCCGTCAGGGCGAGCGTGAGGACGGTGAGCAGGGCAGGCAGCAGCCTACGCATGGTGCGCATATGTGGGTTCCTTCGTTGATTGATGGGGTCGTGCGGTCAGCCGGCCAGCGCCGGTGTGGGCGCGCGCAGGGATCCCAGCGCGCAGATACGACGACGTCCGCACCCGTCATCGAGCAGATCGATGTCCACGCAATAGGCCTCTGACAGCGGTTCCGGCCGCAGCACCTCGGACGGTGGCCCGTACGCGCGGATCCGGCCCTCGACGAGCAGCGCAACCTCGTCCGCGACCGCCGCGGCGTGATTGAGGTCGTGCAGCACGATGCCGATGGCCACCGAGTGGGCGTCGGCGAGCTCGCGCACCAGCGCGAGCAGCTCGGTCTGGTAGCGCAGATCGAGGTGGTTCGTCGGCTCGTCCAGCAGCAGCACCGGGGTCTGTTGGGCCAGGCAGCTCGCGAGCCAGACGCGCTGCCGCTGCCCGCCCGACAGCTGATCGACGGGTTGCTGGGCGAGGTCCTCCACGCCGGTCAGGCGCAGCGCTCGCGTGATGGCCGCCGCGCCGCCCTCGTCACGACCGCTCCATCGGTGCTGGTGGGGAAAGCGCCCGTACCCCACGACGTCGGCGACCGAGGCGCCCAGCGGGGTGGGCCGCTGCTGGCTGAGCAGGGTGAGCGCGCGGGCCAGCTGCCGCGGCCGCAGGGTGGCGATGTCGCGGGCCCCATCGGGTCCGTTGATCGCGACCGACCCGCTGTCGATCGGGTGCAGACCTGACAGCGCCCGCAGAAGAGTGGACTTGCCGCTGCCGTTGGGGCCGATCAACGCCGTCACCCGGCCGGGCTGAAGCTGTAGTGACGCTGCGTGTACGACCTCGGTACGGTCGTACGACGCGCTCACGTCGGTCGCGATCAGCTCTGCGAAGTTCACGCCACTAAGGTAAGGCTTACCTTAGTGCGAATCAAGCGACGTGTGTCACACCCCCGGGCTGGAGGGTGCGACCGTCATCTCCGAGACTGGGGCCATGTCGACCGACACCGCGAGCTTGGAGTCCTTGGCCTCGGTGAAGATGACGCCGCGCACCGGTGGCACGTCGCGGTAGTCCCGGCCCCATGCGGTGGTCGCGTGGGCGTCATTGCAACGCTTGTTGTTCGTCGGGTCGACTGCCAGCCAGTCGGTTCCGGGAATCCACGCAGCCGCCCACGCGTGGGTAGCGTCGGCACCGATCAGCCGCTCCTTGCCGGGCGGCGGGAAGGTGCGCAGGTAGCCCGAGACATATCGGCCGGCCAGGCCGTGGCTGCGCAGGCAGCCGATGAGCACCTGAGCGAAGTCCTGGCACACGCCGGCCTTCAGTTGTAGCGCCTTGGTGGCGGGGGTGGAGACGTTCGTCGACTCGTGCGAGTACGTGAAGTCGTGGTAGATCCGGGTGTTGAGGTCGTCGACCGCCTCGCCGATCGGCCGGCCGGGCGGGAACGACGCGGCGGCGTACTCGAACAGCTCAGGGGTGATCTCGATCAGCGACGAGTCGAGGGTGTAGTCGATGGCCTGCCACGCGTTCGGGTCGTCACTGTGGTCGGGACGCGCCTGCTCCCACGGCATGCCGAGCGCGCTCTCGTCGTACTCGGGATCACGTACCTCGACCACGCTGACCCCGGCTACGACGAGCTCGCGATGCGCGGTCGTCACGTGGAAGTAGGTCTGGGTGTTGCCGTGAATGTCGACGAAGCGGTACTGGTCGGCAGGGCTGGGCGAGATGCGGGTCTCGTGCGCCAGGCACGTTTGCGCCGGCAGGTCACGCGGACGCATGAACGTCGCGCCGTACGAGTCGGTGACATCGTCGTCGTACGTGTAGGTCGTCTTGTGCTCGATGCGATACAGCTGGGTCATACCGCCCCCTCCGCGGCATAGTGCCCCTCTGACATCGCCCGCTGCTCGCCGACCTGCGACAGATGCACCTCGTGCATCCGCTGACCGATGGCTTGGACGGCGTCGTAGAGCTCACCGAGATACTCGTGCAGCTGAGCGCGCTGCCCGGTCTGGTCCACGCGCGAGCACCCGACGACGTCGAGTTCCTCCAGCAGGGTACGCGCCGTGCCGACGGCCTTCTTGACCTCGCCGCCCGGGTCGCCCTGGGCGAGCTGCTCGGCGCTGATCGCGAGCTTGTCGAGGGCGAAGATCACCGAACGTGGATTGTTGGTGTCCAGCAGCAGCAGTCGGAGCACCCCCTCGATGTGGGCGCGTCCGCGGTAGCGACGGCGGTAGGTCACGATGCTCTCGGTCGCGGTCAGCACGCCGTCGATGATCATCGCGTCGACGTACGGGGTGAACCGCATGCAGATCGTGGAGCGCAGCAGCGCGACCACGTGCAGCGCCCGCTCGATCGCGCGTCCGGAGTCCAGCAGCCGCCATCCCGGGTCGGTGATCATGTTGTCGTAGAAGATGCCCGACAGGCTCAGCATCCCGACCAGCGCGGTCTCGCTGGAGCGCACGAGCTGGTCGTTGCGCAGCGGACGTCCGCGCATCGGCGGAAGGCTCTGGCGCATGCTGCCCAGCTGCTGGGTCATACCCTCGTCGCGCACCGCCGCCAGCGCGCGCTCGACGCCGCCCAGAGCCAGCCACACGTCGGCGGAGAACTGATCACGCACCTCCTGCAGCGCGCCGCTCAACCGCTGCAGCGACTGGGCGACAGTTCCGAGGCGGTCCCGTTCGGTCAGCAGCGAGCGCAGCTCGGCGGCCACATCGGCCGGGCTGTCCAGGAAGCCCGGGTAGGTGGTGCTGACTTGCGTCATCGCCTGCCGGAGGGTCTGCAGGGCCTCGCCGGTCTCGCCGCGCGGGGTGTGCGCCAGGTCCGCGCTGATCTCACGCACCGACAGAATCAACCGCAGCAGGTCCTCGGCCCGGGCGGAATACCGCCCGATCCAGAACAGGTCCGACAGGATGCGCGGCGAGGAGGCGAAGAAGGGGTCCGGCGGCGCGTAGGACGGACCGTCGTGCAGCCAGCCGGTGGACGCCGGGTCGGCATTCTCGTCCATCAGCACCCAGACGTCCTTGTTGGTGGACTGCCCGTGACGGCTGTAGAACGGCTGCGCCGGGGCCGCGTCGGGGGCGTCGGTCTGCGCGGCCGACGGGTCCGAGCCCAGCATCACTCGCGCAAGCCCGCCGCGCATCACCGCGTACCGGTCATCGGCGCTGACGGCGAAGGTCCGCAGGATCACCGGGCGCGGCACGACCTCCCGGTCGATGTACACCGGCGCGTGCGAGAGGGTCAGCGGCTCCTGGCCCACCCACCCGGACGGGTCGGCCTCGACCCTCGCTCGCAGCTCGTCGAGCGCGGCGGCGTCCAGGTTGCCGGCGTAGACGCTCGGGCCCTTGTCGCGATCGATCGGGCGCACGACGAAGCGCGGCAGGCCCGCCAGCACGTGAGAGCGCGCCTTCTCATCTCCGCACCACCAGGTCTGGACCGAGGGCAGCAGCAGCTCCTCCCCGAGCAGCTCGCGGCACAACGCCGGCAGGAACGGCATCAGGCCCGGGTTCTCCAGCACCCCGCTCCCGAATCCGTTGAGCACCGCGACGGTCTGGCGACGGGCGGCGTCGAGCAGCCCCGGAACCCCCAGCCGTGACCCGGAGCGCAGAAACAGCGGGTCTGTCCAGGCGGCGTCGACGCGACGGACGATGACGTCCACCTCGTCGGTCCGGCCTGCCGAGCGCATCCACACCCGACCGTCGCGCATGGTGAGGTCCGAGCCCTCGACGAGCGGATAGCCCAGCATGGAAGCGAAGTAGGCCTGATCGAAGGCGGTCTCGCTGTTGGCTCCGGGGCTGAGCACGACCACCTGGGGTACGTCGATCTTCGGGGCGGCGTCGGCGCACGCCTTGCGGCAGGCGTTGAAGAACGGCAACAGCCGGTCGATCTGGACGTCGTGATGCACCTCGGGGTAGAGGCGCGAGAGCACCCGGCGGTTCTCCATCGCGTACGCCGCGCCGGACGGCGCCTGAGTGCGGTCACCGATGACCTGCCAGTGGCCGTCCGGCCCGCGGCCGAGGTCGACCGCGGCGAGCGCCAACTGGTGCGGGCCAGGCGTCCTGACCCCGTGCGCGAGTCGCAGGTAGCCGCCGTGCTCCATCACGACACGCGTGGGGATCTGGCCACTGGCCAACAGCCGCTGCTCGCCATACAGGTCGACCAGGATCGCCTCGAGCAACCGTACCCGCTGCTCCACGCCCGCCTCGATGGCCTTCCAGTCCTCGGCGCCGATCACGAGTGGCAGGACGTCGAGCTGCCACGGCTCGCTGCGCGAGACGGTCGTCGGCTTGCCGTCGTCGTCGGTGGTCGCCTCGATACGGTTGTAGGTGACGCCGTCGTCCTCAAGGAATCGAGCGGCCTGGGCGGCTAGCCGCGAGAGGTCCGGCGCGCCGTTCTTGTCGAACGAGGCGAATACCGGCTTCCAGTGCTCCCGCGCCGCTCCCCTGTCGGCCACCTCGTCGTACGGCGTGGCGCCCACCGTTCCCTCGGTCTCGAGGACGTACTGCCGCGAGCGGCGCAGGTAGTCATCCAGCGAGCTCACAGGCGACCCCAGGTCCGCGGCGTACGCCGCCGCATGTCGAGTGTGTGCGGGTACTCCCGGTTGCTGGCCTGCACCCACGCCATCCGCTCGCGCACCGCCTCGACATCGATGTCGCCGGTGGAGTGCGCGATGGTCTCGAAACGCGACCAGCGCCGCGACTCCGCCTCCATCGCGTTGACCGGTGGGGTGTCGTACGACCGGCCGCCGGGGTGGCTGACGTGGTAGCGGGCGCCGCCCAGCGAGCGGCGGTTGTCCAGGTCGACGATGTCGAAGACCAGCGGGCCATCGACCTTGATCGTCGGATGCAGCGCGCTCCACGGCTGCCAGGCGCGGAACCGGATTCCGGCGACGTGCGTACCGGTCGTCGCGGTGGCCGCGAGCGGTACCGGCACGCCGTTGCACAGCAGCACCTGCCGGCCCGGGGTCCAGTTCTCGACCTTGACCTGCATCCGCTCGACCGACGAGTCGACATAACGCGCGGTGCCGCCGGAGGTCGACTCCTCGCCGAGAACGTGCCACGGCTCGATCGCCGTGCGCAACTCAAGCGAGACCTCACCCACCTGGGTCGAGCCAATCCGCGGGAAGCGGAACTCCATGAACGGCCCCAGCCACGAGAGGTCGAACTCGATCCCGTGCGCACGCAGCATCGCGACCACCTCGGCGATGTCCTCGCCGCAGTAGTGCGGCAGCAGGAACTTCTCGTGCAGCGTCGTCCCCCACCGCACCAGCGGCTGCGAGTAGGGGCGCTGCCAGAACATCGCCACGAGCGAGCGCACCAGTAGGGCCTGGACCAGCGCCATCTGCGGGTGCGGCGGCATCTCGAAGCCGCGCAGCTCCAGCAGGCCGAGCCGGCCGCGCGCCGAGTCGGGGCTGTAGAGCTTGTCGATGCAGAACTCGGCGCGGTGGGTGTTGCCGGTGATGTCGGTCAGGATGTGCCGCAGCGCGCGGTCCACGATCCATGGCGGGAAGTGCCAGTTGTGGCTGGAAAGCCGCTCGATCTCGGCCATCGCGATCTCGAGCTCGTACAGCATCTCGGGGCGTCCCTCGTCGACCCGCGGCGCCTGCGAGGTGGGCCCGACGAACCGGCCGGAGAACAGGTACGACAGGGACGGGTGCCGCTGCCAGCAGGTCAGCATCGAGACCAGCAGGTCCGGACGGCGCAGCAGCGGCGAGTCCTTCGGGGTGGGCCCGCCGAGCGTGATGTGGTTGCCGCCGCCGGTGCCGGTGTGCGTGCCGTCGAGGTCGAACTTCTCGGTCGCAAGCCTTGAGAGCCGCGCCTGCTCGTACAGCGTCGTGGTGAGCTCCCGCAGCGCCGGCCAGCTCCCAGTGGGCTGCAGGTTGACCTCGATGACGCCCGGGTCAGGCGTGACCATCAGCGTCTCGAGGCGGGTGTCCGGCGGCGGTGGATAGCCCTCGAGCACCACGGGCGTGCCGGTGTTCTTGGCCGACCGCTCGATCAGCGAGATCAGCGCGACGAAGTCCGCCAGCTCGGTGAGCGGCGGCAGGAAGACGTACACGAACCCGCCGCGGGCCTCGACGGCCAGCGCCGTACGGCGGGCGCCCTCGGGCGAGATGATGCGGGTCTTCAACCGGCGGGCGGCCTTCAGCTCGCCGGTCGGCTCGAGATAGGAGGGCTCGGCCTCCAGGTCGGGATCCTTCCAGTCGACGGAGTCCAACGGCAGCCGCAGGCCCGCGGGCGAGTCGCCGGGCACCAGCACGAGACGGCCGCGGCGGAACCGCCAGGCCGGGCTGGCCCATCCGTCGCCGTCCTGCGCGGGATGGATCGGGATGACCCACGCGGCGGGCTCGGCGCCCGCGTGCAGCTGCTCGTCGACCTCCCGGTCCGGCTGCGCCGGGTCGGCGTCGTCGTCCGGGCGTGGCCCGTCCGGCCGGCGCAGGTCGGCGTGCAGGGCGAGCAGCGCGTCCTCGTACGCCGGGATGCCCTGCGACTCCGGCAGACCGAAGCCGCGCAGCACGGCACGGGTGAGCGCCGCGGCGGCGTCCGGCGCATCGTCGCGGCGCTGGTCGTCGTCCCACGGGTCGGCCAGCAGCCCGGGGTCGGTCCACAACGGGTCGTCGTCCTTGCGCCAGGTCAGCGCGATCTGCCACCGCGGCAGCGGCTCGCCGGGATACCACTTGCCCTGTCCGCGGTGCACGATGCCGCCCTTGCCGTAGCGCTCCTGCAGCCGCCCGGCGAGAACCGTGGCACGGTCACGCTTGTCCTCGCCGTCCGCCTCGGTGGTCCACTGGCCGGAGACCATGTCGTCGACGGCGATGAAGGTCGGCTCGCCGCCCATCGTGAGGCGCACATCGCGTTCGCGCAGCAGCTCGTCGACGCGTTCGCCGACGGCGTCGACCTTCGCCCACTGCGCCTCGCTGTACGGAAGGGTGACCCTCGGGTCCTCGTGGACGCGGGTGACGGTGTTGGAGAAGGAGAACTCGACCTCGCACACACCGGTCGCGCCGGAGATCGGCGCCGCGGCCTCGGCGTGCGGCGAGCAGAACAGCGGGATGTGCCCCTCCCCGGCGAACAGCGCCGAGGTCGGGTCGAGGCCGATCCAGCCCGCGCCGGGAATGAACACCTCGGCCCACGCGTGCAGGTCGGTGAAGTCCTGCGCGGGTCCGCTCGGTCCCTCGATCGCCTGGACATCGCTGGAGAGCTGCACGAGGTACCCGGAGACGAACCGCGCGGCCAGGCCCAGCTGGCGCAGCACGGACACCAGTAGCCAGGCGCTGTCGCGGCACGACCCGATCGCCCTTTCCAGGGTCTGGTCGGGCGACTGCACGCCCGGCTCCATCCGGACCGAGTAGGCCACGTCGCGGTAGACGGCGGTGTTGACCTGCACCAGGAAGTCGACGATCCGCAGGCCGTCCTCGGGCACCGGGGGGAGCCCTCGCATCCACTCCCGCACCCCGGGTCCGGGCTGGTCGTGCCCAGGCTCGACGACCGGCTCCAGGTACAGCGCGAGGTCGCGGCGCAGGTCGGCGTCGTACTGGAAGGGGTAGCGCTCGGCGTACTCCTCGACGAAGAAGTCGAAGGGGTTGATCACCTTCATGTCCGCGACCACGCCGACGGTGATGTCGAGCTCGGTGGCCGGCTCGGGGAACACCAGCCGCGCCAGCCAGTTGCCGAACGGGTCCTGCTGCCAGTTCAGGAAGTGCTCCGACGGGCTGACCTGCAGCGAGTACGACTCGATGTAGGTGCGCGAATGCGGTGCCGGCCGCAGCCGGACGGTGTGCGGGAAGATCTTCACCGGCCGGTCGAACCGGTAGGTCGTACGGTGCTCGAGAGCGACCTTGATGCTCACGGTCGAGCGCTCCTAGAGCCCACTGTAGGAGTGCAGGCCGGACACGACGGTGTTGACGACGATGAAGTTGAAGGCCATGGTGGCCGCGCCCAGGAGGTTGATGTACGCCGCTCGGGTGCCCTTCCATCCGGCGGTTGCGCGGGCGTGCAGGTAGACGGCGTACACGACCCACGAGATGAACGACCAGATCTCCTTGGGGTCCCAGCCCCAGTAGCGGCCCCAGGCCGACTCGGCCCAGATCGCGCCGGTGATGATCGCGAAGGTCCAGATCGGGAACGCGAAGGTCATCGTGCGGGCGGCGAGCCGGTCCAGCGCGGTGGACGACGGGAGGTTGCCGGCGACTCGGGAGGGCACGTACCCGCCGGTCTCGCGCTCCTTGGCCTCGTGCCTGGCCTTGACCAGGTACAGCCCGGTGCAGATCGCGCTGACCAGGAAGATGCCGGTGGCGATGGTCGCCGCACTGACATGGATGCCCAGCCAGTACGAGCGCAGCGCCGGGACGACGGGGCGGGCCTGGGTGTAGAACTTCAGCCCGATCAGCACCAGGATGAACACGACCGGCGGCAGCACGAACACGCCGAGCCTGCGGCGGGAGGGCTTGCGGATCGCCAGCACCAGATAGGTGCCGACGGTGAAGATGCAGATCGCGGAGGCGAACTCGAACATGTTGCCCAGGGCGATCCGCTCGGTCGCGATGCCGCGGCTGACGAGCGCGGCGACCTGCAGGACCAGGCCCAGGCCGGCGAGGGCGAACCCGAGCAGTCCGAGCCGCCGGCCCCAGACCGACGGCGCGGCCGGCTCCTCGGTATCCACGCCGGTGGCCTCGTCGTGCTCATCGAGGACCGCGACGGTGCCCGCGCCGTCGTGCGCGCCCGCGCCGACGAGCTCCCGCTCGCGCGCCACCTGACGGGCCCGTGCGCGACGCTCGCTCTTGCCGAAGGCGTAATCACCGCACAGCGCGAACAGGCCAGCCGAGTACGCGACGATCGCCCCCGAGAATAGGTGGTCGGAGACGGTCGCCAACGACTGGTTCACGCTCATGGGGGCTCCTGTTCATCCCGAATGCTCGACCAAGGATACGCGTCCGTCTCGCCGGTTACTCATCGTCGGTGGGGTCTTCGGGCGGGGTGCTGCCGAGGATTCCCGCGCTGAGCGCGGTGAACTCGTCTCGGAAGGCCTGGTGTCCGGAGTGCGCCAGGCCGCCGACCTCGACCCGTCGTCCGTCGCCGTCGTCGCTGCCGCGCACCCCCAACCGGCGGCGTCGGGTCAGCAGCGTGACCATCAGTGAGGCGAGCAGGACGACCGCCGAGCCGAGCACCCAGATCTGGCCCGGGTCGTAGCTGACCTGGAAGGCCGCCCATTGCGCGACCCGGTCGAAGCGGATGTTGGTGCCGTCCGGCAGCGTGACCGACTCCCCCGGGAGCAGGTTCACCTCGTCGACCCGCTTCAGCAGCCCGGAGTCGATGACCTCCTGGTCGAGGGTGTAGACCGACTGCGGCCGGCCGGTGTCCAACCCGGTGTAGCCCTGGTAGACGAACAACGCCACGGCGGGATTCAGCAGCCGCGGGTCGGTCGAGACGATCACGCCGTCGCCGGAGTCCTGGGAGGTCGGCGCGAGGAAGCCCTGGAGCGCCAGCGAATTCTCCGGGTCGCCGGTGTCGAGCTTCAAGGCACCCTCGGAGCCGAAGTTCACCTGATCGGTGGGCAGGAACGGCGCCTGCTCCTCGCGGACCGTGCCGTCGGGCAGCGTGATCGTGAAGACCGGGGCATAGCCGTGGCCGGTGACGTAGACGCGGACGCCGTCCACCCGCAGCGGGTCGTTGCTCTCGATGACCGCGGGCTGCTGGCCGCTGCCGGTGTCGTAGTCGATCTCGGTGACGAACGCTGCCGGCGTCAGGTCCGGCTCGTAGACGACCTCGAAGTCCTTGAGCTCGACACACACGTACGCCAGGTCCTCACCGCTCACCAGCGCGCCGCTGCCGAAGCTGTCATAGGACATCTGCGTGTTGCAGAACTCCTCGCCCTCGATGGCGATGCGCGAGGCCTCGTAGCCGTTGAGCTTGCCGACCGCGAGGGCGACCAGCAGCGCGAGCAGGGACAGGTGAAAGACCAGGTTGCCGGCCTCCTGCAGGTAGCCCTTCTCGGCGCTGAGCGTCTCGCCCGTCGCATCGCTGCGCCGGACGACCCGCCATCGCCTGCCCCGCAGCAGCGCCTCCGCGTCCGCGAGCACCTCGTCGGTCGAACGTTCGTCGGCGCCCTCGGCATGCTCGCCCAGCCGCGACAGCCGGCGGGGAGCCTTTGGCGGCTCGGCCCCGAGCGACTTCAGGTACACCGTCAGCCGCGGCAGCACGCAACCGATCAACGAGACGAACAGCAGCAGGTAGATCGCGGCGTACCACGGCGAGGAGAAGACGTTGAAGAACCCGAGCCGCTCGAGCCAGGGTGCCAGCCGCGGGTAGTCGGCGTAGTACTCGCGGACCTTCGAGGGGCTGAGGTTGCGCTGCGGCAGCAGCGAGCCGGGCACCGACGCGAGCGCGAGCAGGAACAGCAGGATCAGCGCGGTACGCATCGAGGTGAGCTGGCGCCACCAGTAGCGGGCCATCTCCTTCACCGACGCGCCGATGGGACGACGAACCGGTTTGTCCTCCTCCCAGAGGATCTCGTCGTCCTTCACAGCGGGCTCGGTCATAGCGGTAGGCCTTCCGCAGGGAACCAGCCCTGGATCGTAGCGACGATGCCGAACCACCAGCCGGTGACCAGCAGGATGCCGAGCAGGATCAGCATGACACCGCCGAGCTTCATCAGCGCACCGGCGTGCGCGCGGGCGAAGGACGACGCCTTCAGCGCCCATCCGAGGCCCGCCGCGATCAGCACGAACGGCAGGCCGAGACCGAGGCAGTAGAGCGCCGTGAGAAAGGCGCCACGACCGGCGGTGCCCTCGGCGTACGACAGGCCGAGGATGGCCGTCAACGTGGGGCCGATGCACGGCGTCCACCCGATGCCGAAGAACGCCCCGAGCAGCGGGGCACCGATCAGCCCGGACGCCGGCAGCCGGTGCAGCCGCCATTCGCGCTGCATCCAGGGGAAGCGGCCGAGGAAGATGATGCCCATGGCGATGATCAGCACCCCCATCACGCGGGTGATGATCTCCTCGTGCTGGCGCAGCACGGAGCCGACCTGCCCGAACAGCGCGCCGTACGACACGAAGACGGCGGTGAAGCCCAGCACGAACAGCACCGCGCCGAGGATCACCCGGCGCCGGTCGGGGTCCTGGCGTGCGCCCAGCTCGCTGCGAGTCTCGCTGCCGACCTCACCGCCGACGGAGGCGACGTACGACAGGTAACCGGGAACCAGGGGCAGTACGCACGGCGACAGGAAGCTGAGCAGTCCCGCGGCGAGCGCCAGCAGGCTCGCCAGGATCAGCGAGCCGGAGGCGACGGTGGAGTCGATCGAGGCGAGGACGCTCATTCGTCGAGCAGCTTCTCGATGGTGCTGGTCAGGCTTGCCAGATCGACCACGGACACGTAGGCGGCAGCGACCTTGCCCTGCTTGTCGATCACGATCGTCGAGGGGATCGCGGCGAGGGGGTAGCCGCGGAACTGCAGCGCGACCTTGGTGCTCGGGTCGTAGATGCTCGGGTAGGTCAGCCCGACCTGCTGGCTGTAGGTCTCGCCCTGCCCCCTGGTGTCGCGCACCAGGACGCCGAGCAGCTCGACGTCCTGGCTCTGGTAGGTCTGGTAGATCTGTTGCAAGTCCGGTGCCTCGACCCGGCACGGTGCGCACCAGGAGGCCCAGAAGTTCATCACCACGATCTTGCCGTCGTGGTCGGACAGCGAGTAGGTCGCTCCGTCGAGCAGCTCACCGCTCACCTCGGGAGCCTGTTGACGCTCGTCGGGCGGGATCACCTCGCCGGACGGCGTCCCCTCGACGAACCGGAACTCCGAGCCACCCCCGGCGGCGTCCGGGGCGCCCTTGCTGGCGGTGCACCCACCCAGCAGGACGGCGAGGGCGGTGAGGAGGACCACCAACCAGGAGCGCCGCCTCATGCGCCGACCCCTTGGCCGATGTCGCCGCACGGCTCGGCGTACGACACGCTGGCGAGCCGGCAGCCCTCGAAGTGCAAGGAGGTGACGGAGGCGAGCGCGCACTCACGCTGCCGCGGGTCGTGCCACAGCCTCCGGCCTTCGACGGCGCTGCGCAGGGTCCAGATTGGCAGCTGGTGGCTGACGCAGACCGCCTCGTGGCCGCGAGCCTGCATCCGCGCGGCCTCGACGGCCATGCTCATCCGCAGCGCGATGTCGACGTACGGCTCGCCCCACGACGGGCGCATCGGGTTGCGCAGCTTGGGCCAGTTCGAGCGGCGGCTCATGATGCCGCCCTTGCCGCCCCACCGCTGCCCCTCGAAGTCGTTGGCCGCCTCGATCAACCGCTCGTCGTTCGCGATCGCGATCGAGTGGGCTGCGGCGATCGGCGCCGCGGTCTCCTCGGCGCGCTGCAGCGGGCTCGACACGAGGTGGGCGACATCTCGGCCGGCGAAGTACTCGCCGAGGGCGCTGGCCATCTGCCGGCCAGTATCGGAGAGGCCGAAGCCCGGCATTCGACCGTAGAGGATGCCGTCGGGATTGCGCACCTCGCCGTGCCGCACGAGATGCACCGTGGTGCGCTCAGCCATGGTCGTACCCGACCGCCGCGGCGGCGCTCGCGGCGTACGGCAGAGCGGCGTCGATCCGCTCGAGCGCCTTCTCGTCGTGGGCGCTGGAGACGAACCAGCACTCGTAGCCCGACGGTGGCAGGTACACACCGCGGGTCAGCATCTCGTTGAAGAAGGCCGAGAACCGCTCAGCGCTCTGGGTCCTGGCCTGCTCGTAATCAGTCACGTTGACCGGCTCCTGGCCCTCGCCGAACAGAAAGACCGAGAACATGGTGCCGGCGGTCTGGATCTTGTGCGGGACGCCGGCGGCGTACAGCGCGGAGGCGGTCATACCCTGCAGCTCGCTGCTGGTGGACGCGATCTGCTGGTAGGCCTCGGGGGTCGACAGCTGCAGATTGGCCAAGCCGGCGGCGGTCGCCAGCGGATTGCCGCTGAGGGTGCCGGCCTGGTAGACCGGCCCGGCCGGGGCGAGCAGTGCCATCACGTCGGCGCGGCCGCCGAAGGCCGCGGCCGGCAGCCCGCCGCCCATGACCTTGCCGAAGGTGTAGAGGTCGGCGTCCACCTGGTCCAGTTCGTGCCAGCCGCCGATCGAAGCGCGAAAGCCGGTCATCACCTCGTCGCTGATCATCAGCGCGCCGTGCGCGGCGGTCACCGCGCGGATCTTCTGGTTGAACCCGCTCACCGGTGGGACGACACCCATGTTGCCGGGGGCGGCCTCGGTGATGACGCAGGCGATCTCATCGCCCCGCTGCGCGAACAGCTCCTCGAGGGCGGCCGCGTCGTTGTAGGGCAGGACGACGGTCTCCGCGGTCTGGGTCTGGGTGACGCCGCGGGTCTCGGGGATCGCGAGGGTGGCCACGCCCGAGCCGGCCTCGGCCAGCAGCGAGTCGACGTGGCCGTGGTAGCAGCCGGCGAACTTGACCACGAGCGACCGGTTGGTGAACCCACGGGCGAGCCGGATCGCCGACATGGTCGCCTCGGTGCCGGAGTTGACCAGGCGGATCTGCTGCGCCGGCGTACGGCGGATGATCTCCTCTGCCAGCAGCACCTCGTTCTCGGTCGGGGTGCCGAAGCTCGTGCCCTTCTGGGCGGCCTTCGTGACGGCGTCGACGATGGCGGGGTGCGCGTGGCCGTGCAGCAGCGGGCCCCAGGAGCAGATCAGGTCGACGTACTCGCGGCCGTCGACGTCGGTCAGGTAGGCACCGTGGCCCGATGCCATGAACCGCGGCGTGCCGCCGACGGAGCGGAAGGCGCGCACCGGTGAGTTGACGCCTCCGGGGATCACCTCGCTCGCGCGGTCGAAGAGCTCAGCGGACGCGGGGGCATCAGACGGGTACAGCACGTCGCCATTGTCCCATCCCGGACGGCGGACCGCTGTGAGAGTTGCGCCCTACCGTTCGAGCTCGCCCGCGACGCGGCGTTCGATCGCGGCTGCGGTGCGGCGCGGGAGCACGATGAGCCCGGAGATCTCATCCCGGGCACGTGCCACCGCCTGCTGCCGCTCGGCGACGGTGGCGGCGGGATCGGCAGCCACACCGAAGAGCTTCTGCGCCCGGCTGATCCGGCCCTGCGCACGGTCGTCGAAGTCCGCCCAGCCGCGCCGCAGGGCCTCGCTCTCGGCGGCCGCGAAGGCAGTGGAGAGGTGGTGCACCGCGTCGCGGTACTCGCTGACCTCGTCGCGGGTGACGAGGTCGCCGGCGTGGGCGGGGCGCAGACCGTCGGCGGCGAGCATGGCCCGATGCAGCTCTGCCACGAGCGGCTCCCGCACGTCGGCCATCACCGGGTACTCCAGCAGCCGCACCGGATCCAGCTCGTACGCCGCCCAGCTGTCGGTCACCTGCTGGTGCTGCGCGAGCAGCTGCCTGACCTCACGCTCGCGAGCCTCGGAGCGGTCGGCGGCCCCGGTCTTGGCCTGCACCTCAGCGAGCCGCACCTCCTGCTTGAGCCGGTAGCGCTCCTGCGCACGCTCCGCGCGACGCTCGTTGGCGTCGCCCAACGCCTTCAGCCCAGCGCTGATCGACCCGCCGAAGACGGGGATGATCCAGAACAGGTGCCACATCCATTGCACGTCTTCAGTATCGTCCGGCGGCGTCCACCCCGCCCAGGACGGATGTCACCGGCGTGCGGGCGCGGCGGCGTTAGATGTCGTACGGCGCGTAGAAGTCCGGCTTGCCGGACTGCTGCTGCGGCTGCCGGCCCACCGGCGGCAGCGTGTCGGCGGTGACCTGAGGCGGGGGCGGCGGGGCGAGCTGGGCCTGCGGCGGAGCGAACGCCTGCGGCGGTGGAAAGAGGTTCGGATGACGGCGCGACAGCGATTCCAGCGCCTCGACCCGCGCCTCGGCGTCGCCGCGACGGATACCCTTGCCACCGAACCAGAGCCCGGCCACCAGCGTGGCGATCGACAGCGGCACCAGGAACCAGCTCAGCACCTTCACACTGGTGGGTACCGACTCGTGCAGCAGTGCGTAGATCGACCCGTCGCCCGGTGCGGAGACGTTGATCTGCTGCCCGCTGTGGTACCGGCCGATGATCATTCCGGTGTGTTCCGAGCCGTCTATCTCGTAGTCGACCTTCCAGACGCCGTACTCGTCGTCGCTGATGGAGTCGTCCGCCGTCACGGCATCGCGGCTCAGTCCCCATTGCACGGTTCCGACGACGTCCACCCGGCCACTGAGCTGGTCACCGAAGCTCGCCGGTCCGAAGCTGAAGAACAGCCCGGCAAGCCCGACCACGGCGAGCAGGACGCCGTAGATGGTCATTCGCCTCGGGCTCACCGTCGTACTCCGTTCTCGTGGGGCGCGTTTGAGCCTAACCCCGATGGAGTGACCGATTGATCCGCTCCACGGGTCCGGTCGGCGCAGAACGATCGGCGACGAACGCGGTCACGAATCTTGGAGGCGCTGCGCGACCTCGACCGCGAAGTAGGTGAGGATGATCGAGGCCCCGGCGCGGGCGATCGCCATGAGCTGCTCGTCGACGAGCCGCTCCCGGTCGAGCCAGCCGTTCGCGGCAGCCGCCTCGATCATCGAGTACTCGCCCGAGACCTGGTAGGCCGCCACCGGCAGGTGCGTCGCCTCGCGGACGTCGCGAATGACATCGAGATATGTCGACGCCGGCTTCACCATGACGATGTCGGCACCCTCGGCGACGTCCAGCTCGAGCTCGCGCAGCGCCTCGCGCGCGTTGGCGGGGTCCTGCTGGTAGGTGCGGCGGTCGCCCTTGAGCTTTGAGTCGACGGCCTCTCGGAAGGGGCCGTAGAGGGCCGAGGCGTACTTCGCGGTGTAGGCGATCAGCGAGACGTCCTGGTGGCCGGCGGCGTCCAGCGCCTCGCGCATGACGCCGATCTGACCGTCCATCATCCCGCTGGGCCCGACCATGTGCGCCCCCGCCGCGGCCTGCGCGACCGCCATGTCGGCGTACACCTTCAGCGTCTCGTCGTTGTCGACGCCGCCGCGCTCGTCCAGGACGCCGCAGTGGCCGTGGTCGGTGAACTCGTCAAGGCAGCCGTCGCTCATCACGACGGTCTGCTCCCCCACCTCCGCCACGACGTCCGCGATGGCGACGTTGAGGACGCCGTCCTCGCGCACCGCTGCCGATCCGGTCGCATCCCGCTCGGCGGGGACACCGAACAGCATGATGCCGCCGACTCCCGCTTCGACCGCCTCGACCGCCGCCCGTTTGAGCGAGTCGCGGGTGTGCTGCAGCACGCCTGGCATCGAGGTGATCGGCTGCGGCTGGTCGATTCCCTCCCGCACGAACATCGGGAGCACCAGCCCGGCCGGATCCAGCCGGGTCTCGGTGACCAGGCGGCGTACGGCGCGGCTGGAGCGCAGCCTGCGCGGGCGGGAGGACGGGAACTGACTCATCGAAACTCCTCGATCGGCTGGCCCGGACGGTCAGGACTTGCGGGCCCGCGACTTGGTCTTGCGCGGCGGGCGGTCGAAGCCCTCGACGTCGCGTAGGTTGATGGCGTAGTCGGCCAACGCCTCGATCAGCGACGGGACGTCGGCGGTCTCGGGCTGGACATCGACCCGCAGACCGAACTCCTTCGCGGTGGCAGCGGTAGCCGGGCCGATGCAGGCGACGACGGTGCGCGCGTGCGGCTTGCCGGCGATGCCGACCAGGTTGCGGACCGTCGAGCTCGAGGTGAAGCACACCGCGTCAAACCCGCCGCCCTTGATCGACTCGCGGATGTGCGCGGCCGGCGGAGCGGCGCGGACGGTGCGGTAGGCGGTGACGTCCTCGATCTCCCAGCCGGCCTCCTTCAGCCCCTCGGCAAGGGTCTCGGTGGCGATGTCGGCGCGCGGCAGCAGCACCTTGTCGATCGGGTCGAGCACATCGTCGTACGGCGGGAACACCTCCAGCAGGCCCACGCTGGACTGCTCACCCTCGGGCACCAGCTCGGGAGTGACCCCGAAGGCGCGGACGGCGTCCGCGGTCGCCTCCCCGACACAGGCGATCTTCACCCCGGCGAAGGCCCGGGCATCGAGCCCGAAATCGGTGAACTTCTCCCACACGGCCTTCACCGCGTTGGTGGAGGTGAATACGATCCACGAGTAGCGGCCGTTGACCAGGCCCTTGATCGCGCGCTCCATCTGCGCAGGGGTGCGCGGCGGCTCGACCGCGATGGTCGGCACCTCGATCGGGATCGCGCCGTGCTCGCGCAGCAGGTTGCTCATGTCGGCGGCCTGCTCCTTGGTGCGCGGCACCAGCACCTGCCAGCCATAGAGCGCGCGCTTCTCCCACCAGGCGAACTTCGCGGTCTGGGCCGCGCCCGGCCCCACGGTGAGCTGCGCCGGGCCCTCGAGCGCCTTGACGTCGGGGTTGCTGCCGGTGAGATCGCCCAGCACGCCGGCGATGGTCTTCTGCGCGAGCGAGGTCCCATTGACCGTGACGGCGGCCGGCGTCGAGTCCGACAGCCCCGCCTCGATCAGCGCCTTGGCGATCGCCTTGACGTCGGGCAGGTCGAAGGTCAGCAGCAGCGTTCCCCCGGCGCCGGCCAGCCCGGCAAGCGAGGTGCCGGCCTCGAAGCCGCGCAGGTCGGCGGTGACCACCGTTCCGGCGGTGGGGATGCCGGCGTACGAGGCGATCGAGTGCGGCGCGGCCGCAGCCGCGATCACCTGGTAGGGCACCGAGGAGCGGCTGACCGCAGAGATCTCCTTGACCATCCGGTCACTGGAGAGGACGTCGCCGGTGACGACGCGCGCGATCCGCGCACCGGTCTTGGCCTCGGCGACGAGCGCCTTGGCCACGGCGGCCGGGTCGTCGGTCGTCTCGGTCACCTCGCCGCCGAACAGCGCCCGTACCTCGGCGGGTACGTCGGTGTCGACGACCACCACGTCGGCGTGGCGGATCGCCTCGGCGCCGCGTCCGGTGATCAGGCTGGCATCGGCCAGGCCGCATCCAACGAACTGGATCCGGCCGGCGCTCTTACGCGCGCGCGTCATCGCGTGCTCCCCATCAGCTCTTGCGCGCCGTCCTCGAGCATCACGCGGGCAAGCCGCTGACCGAGTCCGGCAGCATCGGTAAGTGGTCCGGTGGCCGACAGGCGGATGGCATCGCTGCCATCGTGCGCCGTCACGACCGCACGGAGTGATAGCTCGAGACCGTCCTCGGTCTCCACTACCTCGGCGAGGGCTCCCACCGGTGCTGAGCAACCGGCTTCGAGCTCGGCGAGCAGCGCTCGCTCGGCCTCGACACAGCTACGACTGTAGTTATCGTCGAGCCTTCTGACCAAATCGACGACGTCCTCGCGTGATGTGAGGCACTCGACCGCGAGCGCGCCCTGGCCCGGAGCCGGCAGCATCTGGATCGGGTCGAGCAGCTCGGTGATCCGATCTCGCAGGCCGAGTCGGGTCAGTCCGGCGGCAGCGAGGATCACGGCATCGAGCTCGCCGTCGTCGACCTTGGCCAGCCGCGAGCCGACGTTGCCGCGGATGCCGACCACCTCCAGCCCAAGCCCGAGTGCGCGCAGCTGAGCACCGCGCCGCAGCGAACCGGTGCCGACCTTCGAGCCCGGGGGCAGCTCGGCGAGGGTGAGCCCGTCGCGGGCGATCAGCGCATCCCGCGGGTCGACGCGCGTCGGGATCGCGGCCACCACCAGACCGGGCTGTGGCGCGGTCGGCAGGTCCTTCAAGGAGTGGACGGCGAGATCGACCGTCCCGCCCAGCAGCTCGTCGCGCAACGCGGAGGTGAACACGCCCTGGCCGGCGAAGGTGTGCAGCGGCGCACTGGTCACATCACCCTGCGTGGTGACGGTGACGAGCTCGACGGCGCGGCCGGTGGCTGCGGTCAGGGCGTCCGCGACGGTCTGGGACTGGCCGGTGGCCAGCGCCGAGCGGCGGGTTCCGAGCCGCAATGGTGCGCTCATGCTCCTCCGCCCTGGCTGAGCTGTCGCGCGGACTGTGCGACGTCGGGTGCGACGGCGTCCTCGGCAGGCTGGTCGCCCACGCCGAAGAGCATCTGCAGCGCCTCGGCATAGGCCTTCCCGGACGGCGTTCCAGCGCTCTCGCGAACCCGTACCTGCGGAGCGTGCAGCATCTTGTCGACGACGCGCTCGATCGCATACTCGATCTCGGACATCGCGCGGGCATCGACGTCCGGAATCCGGTTCTTCAACCGGCTCACCTCCGCCTCAATGACCTCCTTGGCCCGGTTCTGCAGCGCCTGCAGGGTCGGTGCGACGGCGGCCCGGCGCTGGCGGGCGACGAACGCGGCGACCTCCTCGCCGATCACCGCCTGCGCCCGGCTGCCGTCGACGGTGACGTCGGCAGCGGCCGCGCGCTGCTTGATCTGCTCCATGCCGACGTAGGTGACCGATTCCAGCGTGGCCGCCTCGGCGGAGGCGTTGCGTGGCAGCGCGAGGTCGATCAGCACCGTGGGGCCCGCGTCACGCAGCAGGCCCTCGCTGATCACGCCCGGTGAGGACCCGAGGGCGGTGACGACGACATCGGCCCGCCGCAGCGCGCCGACCAGATCGTGCACCACCGTGCCGTCGTACCGGCCGGCCAGCGCCTGCGCCTTCTCGGCGGATCGGTTGAGGATCTCTAGCCGGTCGACGCCCTCCGCGCGCAGGGAGGCAGCGGCCAGCGAGGCCATCGCACCGGCCCCGACGACGAGAGCGTCGCGGCCGGCCAGGCCGCCGGTGATGCCGCGGGCCGCGTCGACCGCGACCGAGGCGATGTTGCGCCCGATCTCGTGCATCCCGAGATCGGAGTGCACTCGCTTGCCGACCCGCAGCGCATGCTGAGACAGCGCGTGCAGCCGGCGTCCGACGGCGTCGCGGTCGATCGCCTCGAGGTAGGCGGTGCGCAGCTGGCCGAGGATCTGCGGCTCGCCCACGACCATCGAGTCCAGCCCGCTGGCGACCCGCATCATGTGCTCGACCGCGTCCTCGTCGTAGGACACCTGCAGGTAGCCCGACAGATCGTCGCTCGAGACGTCGAGACGGTCGGCGAGCCAGGCGACGAGCGCGTCCACGCCCGGGTGGAACTTCTCGACGACCGTGAACAGCTCAATGCGGTTGCAGGTCGAGAGGATCATCGCCTCGGTCACCGGCTCGGCGGCCAGCACCTCCGTGAGCGCCTGGTCGAGCTGCTCGGGGGTGACTGCCGCCCGCTCCAGGACGTCCATGGGGGCGTGCTGGTGGGACAGCCCGACGACGAGGTAGCTCATGAAGCACCTTTCGTTGATGCGCGTGACTTCTGTCGCTGATGGAAGGCCAGGATCTGCAGCTCGCTGGCCAGATCCACGCGGCGTACGTCGACGCCGGCCGGCGCGCGCAGCGTGGTGGGCGCGAACGACAGGACGCCGGTGATGCCGACCTCGACGAGGATGTCGAGCGCGTCCTGCGCCGCGTGGGCAGGAGTGGCGATGACGCCGATGCTGTCGCGATAGTTCTCGCCCGCGGTGCGCAGCTCCTCGATGGGCCGCACGGTGATCCCGCCGACCACCTCGCCGACGTGACCGGGATCGAACAGGCCAACGACGCTGAACCCGCGGGCGGCCAGCCCCGCGTAGCCGGCGAGCGCGTGGCCGAGGTTCCCGACGCCGATGATGACGACGGTGCGGCTCTGCTCGACGCCGAGCGTCTCGGCCAGCCGCGCCCGGAGCGTCGGGACGTCGTACCCCACACCGCGGGTGCCGACGGTGCCGACCCAGGACAGGTCGCGGCGCAGCATCGCGGGATTGACCCCACTGAGGGTGGCGAGCTCGCCGGAGCTGATCAGGGTCCGGCCCGTCAGCTGGTCGACCATCCGCAGATACAGCGACAGCCGCCCCAGGGTGGCCTCTGGGATGCGTCGGCCGTCGGTGGTGCGCGCGGTGAGCGGCTGCCCGGCGGCGGTGGTCACGATCTGTCTCCACGAGCTGACCCGGGCGCAGCGGCGTCCGGTGGTAAAGAACGGTGTCAGACTACTCGCTTGTGCACGCATGCACAAAATCGGCACAACGACCCTCAGCACGCTCCCCGCGCCGCGAGGGCGCGGCGCAGCGCGGTCTCGTCGATGCGGAAGTGTGCGTGCTCGTCGCCGTCCAGCAGCAAGACCGGCACCCGCTCGCCGTACTCCGCGACCAGCTCCGCGTCGGTGTCGATGTCGACCACCCGGGCGCTGAGCCCGTAGTCGGGCAGGATCTGCGCGAGGTCGTCGCGCGCGATCTCGCATAGGTGGCATCCAGCGCGGGACATGAGGACGACGTCGATGCTCATGCCGCCACCCTACGAGGCATCGCCGGGCCGCGCGCCGGACGTCGGCGTCCGGTGGTGGACATCAGTAATGTGGTAGGACAACGCGGGAGGGAGAACGCGTGCTAGTGCCGTTCCTCAGCAAGAAGAGCCCCGCCGAGGCGCGCGCACGCGCCAAGGCCGCGGGCACGGCAGCGGCTGCCGCCGCGGAGGTCGCACCGAGCGCCGAGATCCCTGTCGATCCGAAGGCGGCCGCCTTCTTCGACGTCGACAACACGATGATGGTGGGCGCGTCGATCTTCCATTTCGCCAAGGGTCTGGCCACGCGCAAGTTCTTCACCACCGGCGATCTGGCGTCGATGGTGTATCAGCAGGCGAAGTTCCGGCTCATCGGCTCGGAGAACACCGATGACATCCACGCCTCCCGCGACCGCGCGCTGGCCTTCGTCAAGGACGTCGAGGTGGAGACGATTCGCCGGCTCGGCGAGGAGATCTACGACGAAGAGATGGCGCAGAAGATCTACTCGGGGACCCGGGCGCTGGCCCAGATGCACCTCGATGCCGGTCAACGGGTGTGGTTGGTGACCGCCACCCCGGTCGAGCTGGCCACCGTGATCGCCGACCGACTGGGCCTGACCGGCGCCATCGGGACCGTCGCCGAGCAGATCGACGGCCGCTACACCGGACGACTGGTCGGGGAGATGATGCACGGCACCGCCAAGGCCGAGGCGATCACGGCGATCGCCGCGCGGGACGGCCTGGACCTGTCGCGCTGCACGGCGTACTCGGACTCGATCAACGACCTGCCCATGCTCACGCTGGTCGGGCACGCGGTGGCGGTCAACCCCGACCCGGATCTGCGCCGCGAGGCGATCGAGCGCGGATGGGAGATCCGCGACTACCGTACCGGCCGCAAAGCGGTGATGATCGGCGCGCTGTTGACGGTCAGCGCGGCCGCGAGCGCCGCGCTCGCGGTGGCCGCGCTGGCGGCATGGCGGGCCATCCAGCGACGGCAGGCTCGGGCCATCATGCCGCCGGGCCCGGCTGACCGGCTCAGAAGAAGGTTCGATCTCGCTGCCGAAGCAGTGCGTACAGCCGCGATTGAATACGCTCGCGCACCTGGTCGGTGAGCTCGAAGACCCCCATCGGGTCATCGGCCGCCTCGCTGCCGAGGTGCGCGGTCTGGATCGGGTCGCCGATCTCAATGATCCATCGGCTCGGCAGCGGAATCACCCCGAGCAGGCCGAGCAGCGGGAAGGTGGGCGTCACCGGGAAGTACGGGAAGCCGAGGGCTCGTGCGAGCGGCGTGATGTCGCCGATCATCGGGTAGGCCTCCTCGGCACCGACGATCGCGACCGGGATGATCGGCACGCCGGCGCGCAGCGCGGTGGCCACGACCCCGCCGCGACCGAAGCGTTGTAGCCGGTAGCGCTGCGACCAGCCTTTCCCGACGCCCTTGAAGCCCTCGGGGAAGACCCCCACCAGCTCGCCGTCTGCCAGCAGTCGGGACGCGTCGTCCGCACTGGCCAGGGTGCCGCCCGAGCGGCGCGCGAAGTCGCCTACGACCGGCAGGCTGAAGACCAGATCCGCTGCCAGCAACCGCAGGAAGCGGTGATCGGGGGTGTTGCGGTGGACGGCGTAGGAAAGCATGAAGCCGTCGAGCGGGATGGTGCCGGAGTGGTTGGCGACCAGCAGCGCGGGGCCGTCCACCGGGATCCGCTCGGTGCCGAGCATCTCGACGTGGAACCACTTCTCGTACAACACCTTGGCGATCGGGTAGATCACGCCCTCAGTGAAGTCAGCATCGAGACCGAACTCGTCGACGTCGTACTCGCCGGTGATCCGCCGCCGAATGAAGGCGACCAGTCGCGCCAGCGCGCGCTCGAGCTCGGGGTTGGTGCGGGCCAGCTTCTCGGCGGCGTCCACCACGGCACCCACCGCGGCGAGCGCCGGGTCCAGACCCGGCCCCCGCGCCTGGCTCACCGGTCACCGCGCAGCGCCGCGCGCAGCACCCGTAACGGCATCGTCGAGGTGATGCCGCGCCCGTTCAGGTAATCGTCGAAGGCGCCAACAGTGGAGTACACGGGACGATAGGCCAGCCGCTCCCGCGCCAGTGTGGTGTCCATCGCGCGACCGTACCTGAGGAACTGAATGTGCTCGGAGGTGAAGTCGGCGAAGCCCAGCGCCCGCACGAGCCGGCTCACCGCCGTGGCGGCAGGGCCGACGACGGGCAGCGGCACCCGGCCGGCGCGGAGGATCGCCTGCGATAGCAGCATCACGTCGGGGGCGGCGACATTGAACACCCCCGCGGCGGCGCCGTCGGTGCGGGCGACACAGGCGACCAGCGCATCGACCGCATCGCGCTCGTGCAGCAGCTGCAGGCGTGGGTCGTAGCCCGCGATCATCGGAACCGCCTTGAGCATGAAGTACGGGGCGAGCACCGAGTCGATCTGCGGACCGATGAAGTTGGCGAAGCGCAGCATGGTCACGACGACGTCCGGACGGCGGCGCATGAAGCTGCGCACGTACCCCTCGACGTCCTGCGCATCCCGGCCGTAGCCCCCGGCGAGGGTCCGGGGCTGCATCTGCTCGGTGAACATCGCCGGATCCCGGCCACTGGAGCCGTACACCGCGCTAGCGGACTTCACGATCAGCCGCCGCACCCGCTCGGCGTGCTGGCAGGCAGCCAGCAGCCGCATCGTGCCCATCACGTTCGCCTCCTTCATGGAGGCTCGGCCGCCCGAGGCACTTGGCGAGGCGTTGATGTCAGTGTGGACGACGGTGTCGACGGACGCCGAGTCGACCACCTTGGCAATGAGCGGGCTGCGGATGTCAGCGCGCACGAACTCCGCCCGCGTGTGGCCCGTCAGCTCGCTGTGCGGGGCGCTGACGTCGACGCCGATGACGCGCTCGATGGATTCGTCCTCCGCGAGCGCCTTCGCGGTAGCCGCGCCAAGGAATCGGCTGACGCCGGTGACGAGGACGACGCGAGCGGTCACAGCGGCGGCCCCGCCTCCGCTACTTCTTGTTCCTGCGCTGCACGCGCGTGCGCTTGAGCAGCTTGCGGTGCTTCTTCTTCGCCATACGCTTGCGACGCTTCTTGATGACTGAACCCATGAAAATCCTTACGATCGCTCCTCGCAGCAGCCGCCACGAGAATGGCTGAGCCGGACAATCTTACCTGTCCGGGTCAGTGTGTGCTCACCCGCGGCGGGCCTCGGCCCGGGCGGAGAGGTGCCTAGGCGGTCTCGATGAACGCTCCGTCGAGGTAATCGTGCACGGCCTTCTCCGGAACCCGGAACGAGCGGCCGACGCGTACCGCGGGCAGCTCACCGGAGTGCACCAGGCGGTAGACGGTCATCTTGGAGACACGCATGATCGAGGCGACCTCTGCAACGGTCAGGAACTTGACCTCCGAGACGCCCGCGGCATCCTTGGGCGTGGCCTTCTTCGTCATTGCTCACCATTGTCTCTCGGCACGTGTCGCCCGTCAGCTTCCCCACCGACGCAAGACACGCACGTGCTTAAGGCACAGTAGCGTGATTGATGAGACCGGCGCGACCCTTGATCTTTGTGAGTGACACAACGTTTTCATTACGACGACGCGCGGCGCGGCTCTGATACCGGCGCTCGGGCGAATTGACCGGACGCCCGGCCAGTTCGCCGTTCCCGACGCCGGACCAGCTCCGCACGCACCAATTACTCGCGGACGGGCATCGAGACCGCCGGGGATTCATGTCAGCCGCGTCCGAGCTCGGCGGATCTGTCCCGCGCAGCCCTCACGACATCCGCGATCAGCGTGTTGGCGTCACGCTCATAGAGCACCGCGAGCCCGGCCTCCGTCGTCCCACCGGGGGAGGTGACCGCCGCCCGAAGCGCAGCGGCGTCCTTGCCGGACTCGCGCAGCATGCTCGCCGCGCCGAAGGCAGTCTGCACGACCAGTTCCGCGGCCACATCGTGATCGAGCCCGATTCCTTGCGCGGCGTCGATCAACGCCTCGGCCAGGTAGAAGAAGTAGGCCGGTCCGCTTCCGGACACCGCGGTGACGGCATCCAGCTGGCTCTCGTCGAGAGCCAGCACCTTGCCGGTCGGAGCCAGGATCGCGCGCGCCGCCTCGAGATGCGTGGCATCGGCGGCCGCGCCGGCGCTGATCACCGACATCCCGGCGCCGAGCAGGGCCGGGGTGTTGGGCATTGCGCGGACGACGGGCACTCCGGGCAGCGCCGCCTCGAATCGCGACGTCGGCACACCGGCTGCGACCGAGAGCACGAGGCTGCGGGCCGTGACGCCTCCGCGCAACTCCTCGAGCACCTCGTCGACCACCTGCGGCTTCACGGCGACCACGATGATGTCGGCCCTGGCGGCCAGCTCGTCTATGCTCGCCGGCGAGATGCCGTACCGATCGGCGAGCGCCGCAGCGCGGTCGGCATCGGGTTCGACGACGAGCACCGACCCGGCCGGGACGGCGCCGTCCTCCACGATTCCGGCCAGCAGCGCCTCGGCCATGTTGCCGCCGCCGATGAAGCCGATCGTGCTGGTCTCAAGCATCGGTGGACTCCTCCCGCTCCGGGACGTACGCCATGGTGTCCAGGGCGATCTGCACGATCCGGTCGGCGATCTGCTCCGGCCGGAGCTCACCGGCCTCGTCGTACCACTGACCGGTCTGGATGCACATCCCGACGACCGAGCGCACGGCCTCTTTCGGGTAGGGCGTGCGGAACAGGCCGCGGGCGACCGCCTCGTCGACGTCCTTCTGGATGTGCTGCTGCAGCCCGGACCGCATCGCCACGATCGCGCGGCGGTTGTCCGGCGCGAGCGAGCGCATCTCGCTCGAGCCGATCGCGGCGGGCTTCAGCCAGTAGATGTGCGAGAGCGTGAGGGTGCGGATCTGGTTGCGGAAGCGCGCGACAGGGTCGTCTCCCCCGGCGGCACGCGCGGCCTGGTTGCGCCACAGCAGCTCGTTCATCGTCGCCGCCAGGATGGCCACGAGCATCTCCTGCTTGCCGGCGTGGTGGTGGTAAATGCCGGCCACCGACAGCCCGCACCGGCGGGCGATGTCGCGCACGGTTGCGCCGTGGTAGCCGACCTCGTTGAAAGCGTCCACCGCCGCGGTCAACACCGGGTCGAGGTCGGGATGCTCGTACTCCTGCCACGAGCGGACGACGGCAGGGGCATCAGGCATGCGACCACCGTACGAGCGCTCGCTCGGAGGCGTCAAATCGCGTCGCGACCGCCGAGCGCCGCGCGGGTGACGGTCAACGCCTCGGCGAGGTCGGCCATCCGCTCGTCGCGGTCCGCCGCCCGCCGGGTGCTGACCTCGACCACGACGTCGCCGGCGTACGACGAGGGCAAAGCCTGCAGTACCTCGGTGCATCGGCTGATCCCCCGCCCGGGGACGAGGTGCTCGTCGGAGCCCTTTCCGGTGCCGTCCGCGATGTGCACGTGCGCCAGCCGCCGGCCCATCCGCCACAGCATCTCCACGGGGTCGCTGCGCGAGACCGCGGTGTGCGAGGTGTCGAGGGTGAGGTGATCGAACGGTCCGGTGACGACGTCCCAGTGCGGGACGAACGCCGAGACCTCGCGGTCGCCCAGTCGCATCGGGAACATGTTCTCGACCGCGATGATCCGGCCCGAGCGCTCCTCCAGCGCCCGCACCCCGGCGGTGAACTCGCGCGCGTAACGCGTCTGCCAGCGCATGGGTGGGTGGATCACGATGGTCCGGGCGCCGATCCGGCCGGCCAGCCGCACCGAGCGGGCCAGCTTGGGTCCCGGGTCGGTACCCCAGACGCGGGCGGTGATCAGCAGGCAGGGCGCGTGCACCGATCCAACCGGCAGCTGCACGGCGTCGATGAGCTCATTGATCGCGGCGGCGTCCTGGCTGGGGGGATCGCCCCAGATCATCACCTCGAGCCCGTCATACCCGAGCTCGTGCGCGATCTCGAAGGCGGCGTCCAGCGGCTCGGGAAAGACCGACGCGGACGAGAGCATCACCCGAGGGCCCGGTCCCAGCGCCGTCATCGGACTACTCGTCCTCGTCCATCATGTCGAGCCGGCGCAGGATGACACCCTCGCGCAGCGCCCACGGGCAGATCTCCAGGCGCGAGAGCTTCAGGTGACGCATCGCGGACTCCGCGACGACGGCCCCGGCCAGCAACTGGTGAGCACGTTGCGAGCTGACGCCCTCAAGGTCGGACAGGTCCTTGCTCGACATGTGCGAGATGAAGCCGATGATCTGCCGTAGCCCGGGCAGGGTCAGCTCGCGCGGCACCCTAAGCCCCTCAGACGACGGCGCGGCGCCGGTCAGGCGGGCGAGCGATCGGAAGGTCTTCGACGTGGCGACCGCCCGATCCGGTCGGGGCGCCTTGAGGAAGGGTTTGACCTGAGAGGCGATCGTGTCGTCGACATACTCGCGGAGCTTGGCGAGCTCGGACTTGGTCGCCGGGTCACCGGCGAGCCACTCGCGGGTCAGCCGTCCGGCGCCGAGCGGCATGCTACTGGCGATGTCGGGCATCTCGTCCATGCCGGTACCCAGCTCGAGCGAGCCGCCACCGATGTCGAGGCACAGCAGCTGACCGGCGCTCCACCCGAACCAGCGACGGACGGCGAGGAAGGTCAGGCGGGCCTCGTCCGCGCCGGAGAGCACGCTGAGCCGCACCCCGGTCTTAGCGTGCACCCGGTCGAGGACCTCCTTGGAGTTGGAGGCGTCACGCACCGCGCTGGTCGCGAAGGCGATCATCTCCTCGCAGCCCTGCTGATCGGCAACCTCGGCGGCATGCGCAACGAACTTGATCAGCGACTGCTCGCCGGACTTCGTGAGCGCACCCGACTTGTTGATGCACTCCGCCAGCCGCAGGTACACCTTGTCGTCGTGCATCGGCATCGGGTGCGACCAGGTGTGCGCATCGACCACGAGCAGGTGCACCGTGTTCGATCCCACGTCGAGCACCCCAAGTCGCATGGCATTACGCTAGCGTCCGCGACCGGCACCACTTCGCACTCCCCTAGGCTTTCTGCTATGAGTCGCTCTTCCACCGAACCGGGCCGTCCGCACGAGGTCGGGCTGGACTTCGCCCGGGAATGGATCGAGTTCTACGATCCCGCGAACGACAACCACCTCATCCGCGCTGATCTGACCTGGCTGGGCTCCCGGTGGACGTGCATCTTCGCAGCCGGCTGCCATGGCATCGACCGCCGCAAGCCCGACCTCGGCTGCTGCGTGCATGGCGCCTTCTTCAGCGACGACGACGACCGCAAGCGAGTCAAGCGGTTCGTCCTTGAGCTCACGCCCGAGGACTGGCATCGTCATCCGGGCCGCAAGGTCCGCAAGGACGACTGGATCGAGGACGGTGAGCTGGAGGGCAGGCGAGCCCAACGCACCCGAACCCAGGGCGGCGCGTGCGTGTTTCAGAATCCGCCAGGGTCGCCGATGGGCGTGGGCTGCGCGCTGCACGCACTGGCCCTGCGGACCGGGCGCCATCCGCTGGAGACGAAACCGGACGTGTGCTGGCAGCTGCCGATCCGGCGCGAGCAGAGCTACGTGACCCGCCCGGACGGCACCGAGATCCTGCTGACCCGGATCGAGGAATACGACCGCCGCGGCTGGGGCGAGGGCGGGCACGACCTCGACTGGTACTGCACCTCCTCCCCCGAGGCGCACGTCGGCAGCGAGCCGGTCTACGTGTCGTACGCGCCGGAGCTCATCGCGCTGATCGGCCAGCCGGCCTACGACGAGCTGCGGCGGCTGGCCGACGCCCGGATGGACCGCGGCCTGGTGGCCGAGCACCCGGCCACCGCCGCCGCCGACTAGTTCTGCTACCCCGCGACCACCACCTAGATCCCTGCTGCGGCGCTGGTCTGGGCCACGGACTCCTCGCCGATCGCACTGAGCCCGTGCAGCTTCGCCGCGAATGCCGTCAAGGCGCTCGCGTTGCCCTGCGCCGCCTGGGCGTGAGTGTCATGGAATGCCTTCAGCGCCGAGCCGAGCGCGAGCGAGGACGCCGTGCCCCCGAGCGCGCTCGGGTCAAGCGCGGACCCGGCGAGGGCCTGGCGCGCCGCCGTAGCCTGCTGCGCCGCGGCTTCATAGCTGCCGGCGGCTTCGGTGAGCTGGCCGATGTCGAACTGGCTGGTCCCCATGGCATTACCTCGTTCCCTGTCGATGAGTCGCGGGGAACGCTACGGGCCTCCGGGGCGCGCAGGTCGCCGTCCGGCCGGGTTGTGGACGACGCGGACGGCGTCCACAGCTCGCGGTCGCCGGGCTTGCCGGCTAGCCGTCGAACTTGTAGCCGAGACCGCGGACGGTCAGCACGTAGCGGGGGTTGGCCGGGTCGGGCTCGATCTTGGCGCGCAGCCGCTTGATGTGCACGTCGAGGGTCTTGGTGTCGCCGACGTAGTCCGCTCCCCAGATCCGGTCGATCAGCTGCGAGCGGGTCAGCACCCGACCGGCATTGCGCAGCAGCAGCTCGAGCAGATCGAACTCCTTCAGCGGCATCGGGACGACCTCGCCGTCGATCGAGACGACGTGCCGGTCGACGTCCATCCGCACCCGGCCGGACTCCAGGGTCGCGGCGCCGGACTCCTCGGCCTCGGAACCGCGGCGCAGCACCGCGCGGATCCGCGCGATCAGCTCACGGGCGGAGTAAGGCTTGGTGACGTAGTCGTCGGCCCCCAGCTCGAGCCCAACCACCTTGTCGATCTCGCTGTCCTTGGCGGTGAGCATGATGATCGGGACCGTCGAGCGCGCGCGCAGCGAGCGGCACACCTCGGTGCCGGGGATGCCCGGGAGCATCAGGTCAAGCAGAACGATGTCGGCGCCGTTGCGGTCGAACTCGGCCAGCGCGTCCGGTCCGGTCCCGGCGACCGCGACCTCGAAGCCCTCCTTGCGGAGCATGTAAGAGAGCGCGTCGGAGAAGGACTCCTCGTCCTCGACGACCAGTACTCGTGCCACGTGCGTTCCTTCCATCCTCAGCCCTGCCGCGGAGCCGCGGCGTCCGGGGGCGTTCCTGCTACCGGCTCGAGATCGTCGGGCTCGGCGAGTGCGGTGTCGCTGACCAGCGAGTGGTCGACGGACCGATCGTAGGGGCCGACCGGTGGGGTGCGGGGGATCCGCAGTGTGAATGTAGAGCCTTGGCCCTCGCTGCTCCACACCGAGATCGAGCCACCATGGTTGTTGGCGATGTGCTTCACGATCGCCAGGCCCAGGCCGGTGCCCCCGGTCTGTCGGCTGCGCGCCCGGTCGACACGATAGAAGCGCTCGAAGACTCGCTTGAGGTCGCGCGGCGCGATGCCGATGCCCTGGTCCTTCACGACGATCTCGGCGTCCTGGTCGGACGCGCGATAGGTGACTGCGACGGTCGTGGAGTCGGGGCTGTAGGAGACCGCGTTCGTGAGCAGGTTGGTCAGTGCCATGACCAGGTGCCGCTCAACGCCCACGACGGTGAGGTCGGCATCCCCCGCGGTCTGGATCCGGATGTCCTTGGAGGAGGCCATGGTGCGCGCCCGGTCTGCGCACTCGGCGACGATGTCGGCGATGCGCACCACCGACGCGGGCGGCGCGGGCTCGCCGCCCTGCAGCCGCGACAGCTCGATGAGCTCCTGCACCAGCAGGCTCAGGCGCTTGCTCTCCTTCTGCATGCTCAGCGCGAACCGGCGGACGGCGGCCTGGTCGTCGGCGGCGTCCTCGATCGCCTCGCCGAGCAGCGTGATGGCGCCCACCGGGGTCTTCAGCTCATGGCTGACGTTGGCGACGAAGTCGCGGCGCACCGCCTCGACGCGGTGCGACTCGGTGACGTCGATCAGCACCACGCCGACCAGGCCGTCACCGAGGCCGAAGCCGTGGGCCCGGACCGTGAGGTTCTCACCACCGCCCTGCGGGCTGATCACCAGGTCGCACCACGCCTCGCCGTCGGCCAGCACCTCGCGGCTGAGCGCCAGGATCCGCCGCACAACCACCCGGTCGCCGCGCACGAGCCGGATCTCGCGGGCGGTGCGGTTGGCCAGCAGCAAGCGGTCCGATGAGTCGATCACGGCGACGGCGGGCGACATGTACTCGATGAGCCGCAACGCCGTCCGTGAACCGTCTGGCGCGGGGCTGGGGCTCGGCGCCTCGTCTACCGGGCGCTCGGCCGGCGGCGCGGGGGCGGTACGGCGCCCGATCAGGTAGCCGACGACGAGCGCGACGAGAGCGCAGGTCGATGCGACTATCCAGGCGGTCATGTGATCGATGCTAGGAGATGGGCGATCTCGGGGCCTGCCCGTGAGCCTGCGCCGGCCCCAAGATCACAGCCGCCGGTCGGATTGTTCACCATGGATCCAACCGCTGTTTACCGCCCGACCGCGAGGCGACCATACGGCGCGCCTAGGCTCTGGGTGCACGATGATGCAGTCATCACGACCTTCGTCGTGCCCGAAGACGTGGCGGTCAGCATAGGGCCGCCCGAGACTGCAGGAGCCACTCTCCCATGCGCGAAACCTTTCAGGATGCCCTCGACCAGGTGAGCAACCAGCTCGTCGACATGACGAACCTGGCCGGATCCGCCATCAGCCGGGCCACGACCGCGCTCATGGACGCCGATATCAAGCTGGCCGAAAGCGTGATCGACAGCGACGACCACATCGACCAGATCCGGGTCGACATCGAGGCACAAGCCTTCGATCTGCTCGCCCGTCAGCAGCCGGTCGCCACTGACCTCCGGGTCGTCGTGACCGCGCTGCAGATGGCCACCGACCTCGAGCGGATGGGTGATCTGGCCGCCCACATCGCCAAGGTGGCGCGGATGCGCTACCCCAACAGCGCACTACCCCAGCCGGTACGGCCGGTCATCCTCGAGATGGCGCAGAGCGCGCAGCGAAACGTGGCCAAGGCCGGCTCCGCGATCGCCTCGCGGGACGCCGAACGCGCCCACGAGCTGGAGGAGGATGACGACAGCGTCGATCGCCAGCATCGCGAGCTGTTCCGGATCCTGCTGGACCCGAAGTGGTCGCACGGTATCGAGGCCGCCATCGACATCACCCTGCTCGGCCGCTACTACGAGCGCTTCTCCGACCACGCCGTCGCGGTGGCCCGCCGGGTGATCTACATCGTCACCGGCGAGCGCAGCGAGCAGACCGCGAGCGCCGGATCTCTCGAGCTGCCGCACGCGATCGGGGTCGCCGAGGACTCCGACGAGCCCACCGCCTGACCACCGGGTCCGGCGGTTACTTCTTGCCCTGGTTGGCCACCGCCTGGATCGCGGCCGCGGCGGCGTCCGGGTCGAGGTACTCGCCGCCGGGATTGGTCGGCTTCAGCTCCTCGTCGAGGTGGTACACCAGCGGGATGCCGGTGGGGATGTTCAGCCCGACAACGGCGTCCTCGCTCATGCCGTCGAGGTGCTTGACCAGCGCTCGGAGGCTGTTGCCGTGCGCCGCGACCAGTACGTTCATGCCCGCCAGCAGCTCGGGGACGATCGCGTCGTACCAGTACGGCAGCATGCGGACGACGACGTCCTTCAGGCACTCGGTCTGCGGGCGGGCCTCCGGCGGGAGCATCTGGTAACGAGCGTCGTGGAACTGCGACCATTCATCGTCGCGGTCCAGCTCGGGCGGTGGCGTGTCGTACGAGCGGCGCCAGAGCATGAACTGCTCCTCGCCGAACTCGTCACGAACCTGCGTCTTGTCCTTGCCCTGCAGGGCTCCGTAATGGCGCTCGTTAAGCCGCCAGGAGCGGTGCACCGGAATCCAGTGCCGATCGGCCGTGTCCAGTGACAGCTGACAGGTGATGATCGCGCGCCGCAGTACCGAGGTGAAGGCGACATCGGGCAGCAGATCGCGCTCGGCGAGCAGCTCGCCGCCGCGCTGCGCCTGGGCGACACCCGTCTCGGTCAGCGGGACGTCGACCCATCCGGTGAACAGGTTCTTCTTGTTCCAATCGCTCTCGCCGTGCCGCAGCAGGATGAGCGTGCCGATGTTGGTCATGTCTCCACCTTGTCAAACCTGCTCGCCGGTCTCGTCACCGAGGTCGGGCTGCTTCTCCTCGCGCATCATCTGATCGATCAGCCCCTTGAACGCCTCGAGGTTGTGGGTGGGCTCGCCGCGGCTGGTGCGCCACTTCCACTCGCGAGCGATCGCCGTCCGGAAGCCGATCTCGATCATTGGGTTGAAGTTGTCGTCGGCCATCTGCAGCACGGTGCCCAGCAGCCGGTCGATCTCCTCGTGCGTGACGGCAGCCAGCGGCAGCCGCCCCATGAGGTAGACGTCACCCACCTTGTCGATCGCCCACGCGACGCTGTAGCTGCGGGCGTTCTTGGTCAGCAGGTAGGCCCAGAGCTCCTCGAAGCCCTCATCGGGGTGGCGCATCACGAATGCCGAGATCTGCAGCGAGTGCGGCGAGATCTTCAGATGGCAGGTCGTCTTGAGCCGCCTGGTACCGGGGAGGTCGGCGGCGAAGTGGTCATCGGCGAGCTTCTGGTGATCGAGCTCCATGCTGGCGAGGGTCTCCTCGATGACCTTCGCGGCCGCGGCCACCTCCGGCTGCTGCCCGTTCGCGTGCGATGAGGTCGTGTAGGTCTGCGCCATTCCCCTATCCTGCCCGTCCCGCCCCGAACATGCGAGGATGACGCCATGTCGATCAAGCGAACTGCCGTGGTCACCGGGGCATCCAGCGGCATCGGTGCTGCGACCGCCCGTTCCCTTGCGCACCAGGGGTTCCACGTCGTGTGTGTCGCTCGGCGGATGGACCGGTTGACCGAGCTGGCCGATGAGATCAGCGGCGAGGCGGTCAGCCTGGACGTCACGTCGAACGAGTCCGTGCAGTCCCTGGCCGACTCGCTGGAGCGCGTCGACGTCCTGGTGAACAACGCCGGCGGGGCGTTCGGCACCGACTTCATCGCGGATGCGAAGGACGATGACTGGGAGCGGATGCTGCAGATCAACGTGCTCGGCGTGATGCGGGTGACGCGGGCCCTGCTGCCGGCTCTTGAGGCATCCGGTGCCGGCACCATCGTCACGGTCACCTCCACCGCGGGGATCGGCGTATACGAGGGCGGCGGGGGCTACACCGCAGCCAAGCACGGCGCGCATGCCCTCATGGGCACCCTTCGTCTGGAGCTGTGCGGGAAGCCGGTGCGGGTGATCGAGGTGCTGCCGGGCATGGTGCATACCGAGGAGTTCTCACTGAACCGGCTCGGAGGGGATCAGGCGAAGGCCGATGCGGTGTACGCGGGCGTCGACGGCCCGCTGCTGGCCGAGGACGTCGCCGACGCCATTACCTGGACCGTCACGCGACCACAGCACGTGAACGTCGACCAGCTGGTGATCCGGCCGATCGCGCAGGCCGCGCAGCACAAGGTCGCCCGCGACGGCGGCGTCACCGGGCGCCGCTAGCGCGCGCTCGCTAAAGCCGGCAGCCGATCAGCAGGGGCTCCGGGGTCAGCTCGATCGCGAACCTGCCCTGCACCCCGTCTCGCACCTCCCGCGCCAGCGCGATCAGGTCTTCCGTGCTCGCCCCGCCTCGGTTGGTGAGCGCCAGGGTGTGCTTCGTCGACAGGGACACGCGATCGTTGCCGTAGCCCTTCTGGAACCCGGCGTGGTCGATCAGCCACGCGGCCGAGGCCTTCACCAGCCCGTCGCCCGCGTCGTACGCCGGCGCGCCGTCCGGCACAGCCTGCGGTGGGACGATCGGGTTGGTGAAGAACGACCCGGCGCTCCACGTGTCGTGATCGTCCGGATCGAGCACCATGCCCTTGGAGCGGCGCAGCCCGACCACGGCCGCGCGCACCTCGCCCAGGGGTGCTCGCTCACCGGGCTGGACGCCGAGGGTGCGGGCGAGCTCGGCGTAGCGGATCGGCGCCGACAGCGGCGAGCGGGTCAGGCGCAGCCGCACCGAGAGGACGACGTACTGCCGGGAATGCTTAAAGACGCTGGTCCGGTAGCCGAACCCGCAGTCGGCCGCGCCCATGGTGACCACGCTGCCGGCCGACCGGTCGAGCACCTCCACCGCCTCGAGGACGTCGGCGATCTCGGCGCCGTACGCGCCGACGTTCTGCACCGGGGTCGCGCCCACCAGCCCGGGAATGCCAGAGAGGCATTCCAGTCCAGAAAGCCCGTCGTCGACGGTACGCGCGACCAGATCGTCCCAGTTCTCGCCGGCCGCGAGGTCGAGCAGCACGGTGTCGCCGTCGTCGCATCGGTCCTCGCCGGCGGTGGCGATCCGGATCGTGGCTCCGGCGAAGCCGTCGTCAGCGATCACCAGGTTGCTGCCGCCGCCGAGCAGCAACACCGGCGATCCGGCGTCGTCCGCCTCCCGGACTGCATCGGCCAGCTCGTCGGCGGTGCCCGCGGTCACCATCCGCGATGGGCCTCCCAGGCGCATGGTGGTGTAGTCGGCGAGGCGGATGTGCTGCGGCGTCGTCACGTTATAGAAGGTATCGAAGTAGCCGCGGAACCCGCTGATCAGTTCGCGCAGCCGCGCTGAGCGCGGCCCTCGTGCGGGGCGAGAGCACGCCGAGGGGCTCGCGTGGCGATCTCGTGAGGTTCGAGGGCGCCGCGGCTCACCAGCGGCTTCCGCCTTCCTGCAGCTCGCGGACGGCCGGGCGCACGTCGGCCAGGTAGATGCCGATACCCACCGCGGCGATGATGCCGAGGAAGGACAGGTACCCCATGAAGTAGACGACCAGTCCGCACAGCAGGAGGATCCCCATCCAGGCGGGCTTGCTGAGCTTGTCGACCGCCGGGAAGGCGGCCGCGGGCCGGATCGCTGAGTCGACGAAGGCCCACAGACAGAGGGCGAGCAGCCCGAAGTCGAGGGCGAGCGAGAGGTAGTACTCGACGATCAGCACGATCGCCAGTTTATAGCCGAACGCGCCGGCCGGCGGAGAGCCGGCCGGCGCGCGTACCGCGGGGTTACTCCGTCGGGAGAGCCTCCTGCGTCGCCTTCACCGGCTGCGCCTTGGTGGGATCGGCCGCCTTGGCTGGCTGGGTCGACTTCGCGGGGCTGGACTTCTTCGCAGTCGTCTTCTTGGCCGGCGTCTTCTTGGCAGCGGTCTTCTTCGCCGTCTTCTTGACCGGGGCCTTCTTGGCCGGGGCCTTTCTGGCCGGGGCCTTCTTCGCGGGAGCGCTCGCCTTGGCAGGCGCGGCCTTCTTGGCGGCATCCGCGGCGTCCTCGGTCCCATCTGCCGCAGCGTTGGCCGCACGGTCCGCGGCACTCTTGGCGGCGTCGGCCGCGTCCTTGGTGGCGTCGGCCGCGCCCTTGGTGGCGTCCGCCGCCGCGCCGGTCACGCTGTCCGCGGCAACCTTTGTCGCGTCGGCGACCTCCTTGGTGGCGTCTGCGGCAGCGCCGGTCACCTTTTGGGCCGCGTCCCGGTTCGCCTCCGCAGCGCCCCTCGTCGCCTTGGCCGTGGCGTCGGCGGTCTTCGTCGTCGCGTCCTTGGCCGCGTCGGTGACCTCCTGACCGGCCTTGGCCGCTGCGTCCGTTGCCCGACTGGTCGCGTCCTTCGTCGCGCCGGCGGTCTCCTTCGCAAGCCCGATGGCAGCGTCGGTGCTCTTACGAGCGGCCTTCTCCATCTCGGCGACGGTGTCCTTCGCCCGCGAGCCGGCCTCGCGAGCCATCTGCTGGCCGCGTGAGATCAGCGCGGCGGCGTCGTCCGATGCCTTCTCGCTGACCTCCGCTACCCGCTGCACGACCGGGCTCTCACTGATGGTCTTGGTCAGCTCGCCGACGGCCTTCTCGCCGCGCTCGGTCAGCGCCTCGTAGCTCTTCAGCAGGGCGTTGGTGTATTCCTGCATGTTGGCCTGGATGTCGTGCGTGGTGGTCTCGCTGATGCTCTTCTGGAAGTCGGCGGCCTTCTTGCGGCCGTCGGCGAAGGCCGTCTCGAGCTCCTCGCGCAGCTTCGCGATGCTCTCGACAATCGCGTCGCGGTAGGTGTCGATCGCGGCCTGGGTGCGCTCGGCCATCGCCTTGGTCTGCTCGACCATCAGGTCGTTCAGCCCGACCATCGCGTAGAACGGCCGGCGGCCGTCCTCGGCGACCTTCTTCGCCTCGTTCAGGGCGTTCTCCGTGGCCGACTTGATGTCGTCGCTCATGCTCATCCTGTGTCTCCTTGTCGGTTCGTGTCAGAGCTGTCGTCGTGCTCGCAGAAGGACTGATAGACCTCGATCAGCGCCTGCTTCTGGCGGTCATTGAGCCGTTCGTCACCCCGGATCGCAGCGACCACATCACCGCCGCCTTCGGACGGCTCGAGCAGCCCAGCGCGGACGTAGAGTGTCTCGGCCGAGATGCGCAGCCCCTTGGCGATCTGGGCGAGGATCTCGGCGCTGGGGCGTCGGAGCCCACGCTCGATCTGCGAGAGATATGGATTGCTGACGTCGGCGAGCTCGGCGAGCTGGCGCAGCGAGACCTTGGCCTGCTCTCGCTGGGTTCGAATGAATGCGCCCAGCCCCTCGATGGGGTCGCTCAACGTCGGCATCGGTCCCCTTCCCCCACCTAGGCTAGGCGCTACTGCTTGCAACTGCAAGCAGGCTGCTAACGCCCGTGTATATGACTCCAGACACGCGGGACCCCACCTACGATGGCCCCATGACCGTCAGGCCCATCGTCATCACCGGCGACCCCGTGCTGCACTCACCCACCCGTCCCGTCGATCGCGTGGATGACGCGGTACGCGCATTGGTCGACGACATGTTCGCGACCATGGCGGCAGCGCGCGGGGTAGGTCTCGCCGCGAACCAGATCGGCGTGGACCTCCGCATGTTCGTGTACGACTGCCCCGACGACGAGGGGAACTTCCACCGAGGGCTGTTCATCAACCCCGAGATCCAGACCAGCGAGAAGCCCGACGGTATGCCGGATCCGGACGACGACTACGAAGGCTGCCTCTCGGTGCCGGGCGAGGCATTCCCGACCGGGCGGGCCGACTGGGCCAAGGTGACCGGTACCGACCTCGACGGGAATGCCGTCGTCCTCGAAGGGACCGGCTTCCTCGCGCGCATGCTGCAGCACGAAGTGGACCATCTCGACGGCTTCGTCTACCTCGACCGGCTGGTGGGCCGGCACAAGCGAATGTCGAAGCGGGCGGTACGTGCTCGCGGGTGGGCAGAGCGCGGAATCGGCTCCTGGGATCCGGCAGAGCTCGAGTCGGAGGAGGTCTAGTCCCACCTCAAGCCCGGCAGAGTATCTCCCCATGGGGGAGCAGGATCCACGCATCCGGCGCACTTCCCCATTCACGCCATGCGCACTGGATCTCCCGCAGGCGCGCGTCGTCGGCGAGGCCGCGCTCGACGGCCTGGGTTGCGAAGTCGGAGTGAATGACACGGTCGGCCCACAGCTGCGACCACCACTGAACCTCGTCGTCCGACGCATAGCACCACACGCTCCCGGAAGATGCGACATCTTCGAAGCCCACGGCCAGCGCCCAGGACTTCAGCATGCGGCCCGCGTCCGGGTGGCAGCCGCCGGCGTACGCCGTGTCGCGATACACCCGCTGCCACTGTTGGATCCCAGATATAGCAGGGAAGAAGGCGATCGCTCCGTAGTCGACGTCGCGCGCGGCCACAACCCCACCCGGACGGCAGACTCGCCGCATCTCACGCAGTGCGGCGATCGGGTCGCTGAGGTGCTGCAACACCTGGTGAGCGTGCACCACGTCGAAGCTGTCGTCGTCGTACGGCAGTGCATAAACATCGCCCTCCTCGAAGGAGATGCGGTGGGCGACACCCGCGGCTTCAGCATTCTCGCCCGCCGCGACCAGCACCTCGGGAGCTGCCTCCAGCCCGACCACACGTCCGGGGGCAACCACTGCGGCCAGGTCAGCGGTGATCGTTCCGGGCCCGCAGCCGACGTCGAGCAGACTTAGCCCCGGCCGCAGACGCGGCAGCAGGTAGGCGGCAGAGTTCTCCGCCGTACGCCAGGAGTGCGAACGCAGGACGCTCTCGTGATGCCCATGCAGATACTCGTCGCCCATCCCACCAGCATGGCGTTGATGCTCATCATTCGGAATGCCATTCCGAATATTGGGACCTAGACGTCGAGCCCCTCGTCGACGATCGCGGCGTACTCGACCTCCTCATCAACGATGAGGACCTCTGCCCCGTCTGCGATGTTGCGCTTCAGGACGGCGAGAGCGATCGGCCCTTCCTCATGGTGGATCACCGACGTACCTAGGAATCCGACCTCCCGACCCTTGCTGACCACCTTGGCTCCGGACGC
This sequence comes from Blastococcus sp. Marseille-P5729, assembly GCF_900292035.1. Taxonomy (NCBI): domain Bacteria; kingdom Bacillati; phylum Actinomycetota; class Actinomycetes; order Geodermatophilales; family Geodermatophilaceae; genus Blastococcus; species Blastococcus sp. Marseille-P5729. The sequence continues at coordinate 1,092,697 of NZ_OMPO01000001.1, forward strand.
CGGCACGGTGTGCTGCGATCCGTCGACCTGCAGCTTCACCAGCCTGCGAGGCGGCCGGCCCAGATTGTGCACGCGGGCCACCGTCTCCTGGCCTCGGTAGCAGCCCTTGTTCAGGTGAACTGCTTTCCCGATCAGGCCGATCTCGTGCGGGATGGTGCGATGGTCGGTCTCACGCCCCAGGCGAGGGCGCAACCGCTCCACCCGCCAGGCGTCATATGCCATCTGGCCCGCAGGTTCGGCCCCTGCCTCGAGGACTGCGCGCACCGCCTCGTCGATCCCGTCACGAGATCCGAGCAGGTCGATCTCGCCGGGGAACGGCAGCGTGCGCACCCAGCCCCACGAGGCCGGTGCCACCGTTCCCGCACCAGGGGTGGGCTGCTGCAGGATCGAGGACACGATCTCCTCGGCCCGAGGGCCGGCGACCGTCGCCATTGCGAAGCGTTCGCTGCGGTCCTCGACCTCGACTCGTAGCATGAAGCGCATTCGGTCGAGGTAGTCGGCCAGCTCGGCCGCTTTGCCTGGCTCGGTGTCGATCCAGACCTCGTCTCCGAGCGAGGTGAACCACAGGTCCTGCTCGACGTGCCCGTGCGGGGACAGGATGAGGCCCTCGATCGTGGTCCGGTCCGGCATCTGCTCGAGGTGCTGCGAGGTCAGCGAGTGCAGCCAGCTCAGCCGGTCGGCGCCGGTGACGACGACCAGCCCTCGGTCACTGCGGTCGAGGACACCGGCCGAGCGGGTCATGGTCCGCTGCTCGCGCAGCGGGTCTCCGTAGTGGGCGGCGACGCCGGCGTCGATTCCCTCGCCCGCGACCCGTCCGGGGCGTTCAGTCAGCGCTGTCATCGGCTCACTCCTTCTCTGCTGGTGGCGCTGCCGCCACGCACTTCGCGCACAACCCGGCCAGCGCCACATGGTTGGCATCGAGCCGGAATCCGTCGCGTTCCATCAGCTCTCTGGCCACCCCGGCGAGCAGCTCAGTCGACATCGACTCGACGTCGCCGCATCCGTTGCAGCGCACGTGCACGTGGTCGTAGTGCTCGGCCGGGTGGTAGGTCGGCGGACCGTGCCCGATGTGGGTGTGGCGGACCAGCGCGAGCCCCTCGAGCAGATCGAGCGCACGGTAGACGGTGGTGAGGTTCAGGCTCCCGCCGTCCTCGCGGACCCGTTCGGCGATCTGATCGGGCGTGGCGTGGCGCAACGCGCGTACCGCCTCCAGCACCCGGCGACGCTGCGCGGTCAGCCGCAGCCCACGCTCGTGCAGCTGATCGGCCAGAGCGTCGGACATGTCCCTCATCGTAGGCCGCTGTGAAAAACTGGGCGCATGACCGCTGCTGCTGACCCCCGATTCCTCAGTGTCCTGCGCCGCGATAGCGAGTCGTGGGCGGTGCACCGCCACGATCCGGACGCCCCGTTGCTCACCGCCTTCGACTACGCCGCCACCCGCGGGGACGGCGCCTTCGAGGCGATGCATGTGGTCAACGGAACGGCGAACAAGCCCGGTCGCCATCTGGAGCGGATGGCCCGATCGCTGCACAACCTGGAGATCGTCGGGCCGCCGTACGCCGCCTGGCGCGCGCTCGTCGACGACCTGATCACGCAGTGGCCGGACGACATCGAAGGCGTGCTGAAGCTGGTGATCAGCCGGGGCCAGGAGGGTGGCCCGGCCGATCAGGACCCGACGGTCTACGGCACTCTGGTGCCGCTCGAGCAGCTGCTGATCGACCAGCGCCGCGACGGTATCGACATCATCACGCTGACCTTCGGCTACCCCGCCGAGGTGCGGGAGCAGGCCCCCTGGCTGCTCGGCTCGACCAAGTACCTCTCGTACGCCGTCAACATGGCCGCCAAGCGCGAGGCTGCCCATCGCGGCGCGGACGACGTCCTGTTCACCTCGCACGACGGCGAGGCGCTCGAGGGTCCGAACGCGACGATCCTGTGGTTGGAGGGCGACGCTCTGAAGACGACCTCCTCGCACACCGGGATCCTGCGCGGCACCACCCAGGAGGAGATCTTCAGCCAGGCGATGCGTCATGGCCTGCGGCCGATCGTCACGCATGCGACGGTGGCGGAGATCCTCGCCGCCGACGCCGCCTGGATGAGCTCGTCGACTCGCGGCGTCGCGGCCGTGAAGACCATCGACGGCCAGCAGGTCAAGCAGGACGCCGAGAAGACCCGCCTGCTGCAGCAGCTCTCCGGCCTTCCCCTTCCCTAGCCCGGACGACGCCCTCGTGCACGCGGTGGCTAGAGCACCTTCGAGAGGAATGCCTGGGTGCGTTCGTGCTGCGGGTTGGTGAGCACCGCGCGAGGGTCGCCGGCCTCGACGACGTACCCGCCGTCCATGAACACCAGCGAGTCGCCGACCTCACGGGCGAAGCCCATCTCATGGGTGACCACGACCATGGTCATGCCCGATTGCGCGAGCTCCTTCATCACATTGAGGACGTCGCCGACCAGCTCGGGGTCGAGGGCGGACGTCGGCTCGTCGAACAGCATCAGCTTCGGCTCCATCGCCAGCGCGCGGGCGATCGCCACCCGCTGCTGCTGTCCGCCGGAGAGCTGCGAGGGATACATCTTCATCCGATCCGAGAGCCCGACGCGATCGAGCAGCTCCTCGGCCTTCGCGTGCGCCTCCTTCTTGCCGATCCCCTTGACCTTCATGGGGGCCTCGACGACGTTCTCGATGGAGGTCTTGTGCGGGAAGAGGTTGAAGCGCTGGAAGACCATGCCGATGTCACGGCGCTGCGCGGCGATCGCGGCCGGCTTCATCTCGTGCAGCTTGTCGCCGCGCTGCTGGTAGCCGATCAGCTCACCGTCGACCCACAGCCGGCCCGCGGTGATCTGCTCGAGGTGGTTGATGCAGCGCAGGAAGGTCGACTTACCGGAGCCGGAGGGCCCGATGATGCACATGACCTCGCCCTGCCCGACCTCCAGGTCGATACCCTTGAGCACCTCGACCGGACCGAACCGCTTGGAGACCTTGCTGGCCCGCACCATCGGGCCACCCTCGGCACAGGACAGTGGGACGTCGAAGTCGTCCGCTACCGCGCTCATCCCTTCGGCCCCATCTGCTCGAGCGCGATCTCGGCGTCCGGGTCGACCGCCGCGCCCTTCGGGTCCACGGTCTGCTTGGGCGGCCCCCCGATGCCCAGCCGCAGCTTGAGCTTCTGGATCGGGGTCAGCGGCTGCACCCGGTTCGAGCCGCGTCCGAAGTAGCGCTCCAGGTAGAACTGCCCGATCATCAGGATGCTGGTGATCACGAGGTACCAGAAGGCTGCCACGATCAGCAGCGGGATCGGCTTGAAGATCGGGACGGCGATGTTGCGCGTCTGCGCCTGCAGCTCGAGGGTGAACGGGACCGCCGAGACCAGCGAGGTGGTCTTGAGCATAGAGATGAACTCGTTGCCGGTCGGCGGGACGATCACCCGCATCGCCTGCGGCAGCACGATCCGCCTCATGGTCTTGCCGCGGCTCATGCCGAGCGCGGCTGCGGCCTCCTGCTGGCCGCCGTCGACCGACAGCAGGCCCGCGCGCACGATCTCGGCCATGTAGGCCGCCTCGTTGAGCGCCAGGCCGAACAGCGCGGCGACGAACGGGGTCACGATCTCGGGCGTGCTCCACTCCACCCAGGTCGGCCCGAACGGGATGCCGATGCCGACCCTCGGAATCAGCACGCCGACCAGGCCCCAGAAGATCAACTGGGTGTAGACCGGCGTACCGCGGAAGACCCACAGGTAGAACCACGCGACGCCGGAGACGACCGGGTTGTCCGACATCCGCATCACGGCGATCGTCACGCCCACGACCAGCGCGATGGCCATCGCCCCGACCGAGAGGATCAGCGTGTACCGGATACCCTCCACGACCCGCTGGTCGTATAGATACTTCCCGACCAGCTCCCACTGGTAGTTGGGGTTGGTGATCAGGTTGTTGACGAGCATCGCCGCCAGCAACGCCAGCAGCGCCACGAACACCCACCGCCACGGATGGCGCAGCGGAATCGCCTTGATCTCCTCGGCGTGGTCGTAGTCCGCGCGCGAGGCGAGCGCTCCGGCCTCGCGGCGGGCCGGCCCGGTGGCCGGGGTGCTGCCCGATCGTCGGTCGGGGCTCTCAGTCATCGCTCACCCTTCGATGATGATGCGGCGACGGCCGACTGCGGGCTCGCAGTCGGCCGTCGGTGCGGGCCGGTCAACTTCCGGGGTTGATCTCCGGAGTGTCGATCGCGCCCGCCTCGGCGCCCCACTTCTCCAGGATGTCGTCGTAGGTGCCGTCCTCCATCAGCGAGTTGAGGGCGGCGAGCACGGCATCGGCGAGCTCGGTCGAGCCCTTGGGCAGCGCGATGCCGTACGGCGCGGAGTCGTACATCTCGCCCGCTTCTTCCAGCGCTCCATCACTCTTGGCGATGGCATCGAGGGTCACTGGGAGATCGGCCAGCATGGCGTCGGTCTTGCCGGTCACCACGGCGGTGGTCGCATCACCCTGGCTGTCGAACTTCTGGACGTCGATCGGCTCCTTGCCTCCGGCGGTGCATTCCTCCGACTTGGCGGTGATGTCCTCTTCCTGCACGGTTCCGGTCTGCACCGACACCTTCTTGCCGCAGGCGTCGTCCGGGTCGATCGAGTCGCCCTCCTTGACCGCCCACATGGTGCCCGCCTCGTAGTAACTGACGAAGTCGACCACCTGCTTGCGCTCGTCGTTGATCGTGAACGAGGAGATGGCCAAATCGAACTTCGGGCCGATCGACGGGATGATGGTCTCGAATGCGGCGGTCTCCGGCGCCATCTCCAGGCCCAGCTTCTTGCCGATCGCCTTGATGAGGTCGATGTCCATGCCGACGATGGTCTTGCCGTCGTCGTCGATGAACTCGTTGGGTGGATAGGTGGTGTCCGAGCCGACCTTCAGTGTGCCCTTGCTCTTGATGTCCTCCGGGACCAGGCCAGCGGCGTCCGCGTCCTCGGCGACGTCGTCGAGGTTGAAGCTCGACTCGGTGTCACCACCCGAACCGCCCCCGTCGTCCGCCGAGTTGTCGGTGCCGCCACAGGCTGACAACGTGAGGCTGGTGGCGACCATCCTCCGAGTGACCTACGAACCGGCCGAGATCGGCCTGGTGCTGGTGAACACATGAACAGTAGGCCAATTCAAACCCCTGCTCCACCGCTGGCGGCACTGAGAAACACAGTTGTGACCCGCTAGTAGCAGACGGGCCATCTAGCGCGTGGGCAGTGGCTTGGGTAACAATGCGGTCAAGGCGCTCGTCACCGCGACCGCCCTGACCGCGAGGAGTACTGCCCATGCTCGGAGGCGATCCGCGCGCGGTGCCGTCGGCCACGACGCCTCCGCGCGGTCCCCGGCCGCATCCGGTCCCCGATCCGCACACCCCGGTCGACATGGGGCCGCAACACGCCCAACTAGCTTCGTTGATCCGGTCCCTGGCGACGGTCTCGCAGGAGCAGGACGAGGCGATCGCGGCGGCCTGGTACGAGCTGCGCGGATCGCGCAGGTTCGCTGCCCGCGGCGCGGTGTCGGACGCCGCGAGCCGCCATGGTCGGCTGGACGCCCAGCTCGAGGCGCGGCAGCGCGCGTGGAGCGCGTCCACGCTGCGGTGCCGGGATGCCGCCGCAGATGCGGCGCTCGCGCTGGTGGTCCGCGACCTCGTCGGGTCGGTCGTCTCCAAGGATGCCTACGACCAGCTGACCCGGCCGTGGGCGCGAGTCATGGGCCCGGTGCACCCCGACGACGCACCTGCGCGGTGACAGGTCACCTGCCCAGGAAGAACTCGCGCAACGCGGCGGAGAGATAGCCCGGGTCCTGGATCCCGCACATCTCGCGGGCAGAGTGCATCGACAGCAGCGGGACGCCGACGTCGACCGTGCGGATGCCCAGGCGGGTGGCGGTCAGCGGACCGATCGTCGAGCCGCACGGAATCGCGTTGTTCGAGACGAACACCTGGTGCGGTACACCGGCGCTCTCGCAGGCGCGGCCCCACAGCGCCGCGCCGTGCGCGTCACTGGCGTAACGCTGGTTGGCGTTGACCTTCAGCAACGGGCCGGCGCCGGGCAGCGGACGGTGGGTCGGGTCGTGCCGCTCCGGATAGTTGGGGTGAACGGCGTGCCCGGCGTCCGCGGAGATGCACCACGACCCCGCGATCGCCCGGCGCAGCTCGTCCGGCCCACCACCGAGCGCGTGCCCGATGCCGCTCAGCACGTCGGCGAGGAGCGGTCCCGCGGCGCCGGAGCGGGAGGCACTGCCGATCTCCTCGTGGTCGAAGGCCGCCAGCATGGCTATCTCGTCGGCCGACGCGGCCTGCTCGAGCGCTACCAGTCCGGCGTGCACGGAGGACAGATTGTCCAGCCGGCCGCAGGCCAGCAACTCGCCGGCCGCGCCGATCGGCGCGCCGCGCTGGGTGTCGAAGGAGACCAGGTCGTGCCCGACGACATCGAGCGGGTCGATGCCGGCCAGCCCGGCGAGGTGCGCCATGACGCCGTCCGCCTCGAGTCCCCACACGGGCTGGAGGTGGGCCTGCTTGCCGAGGGCCAGGCCGTCGTTGACCTGCCGGTCCAGGTGGATCGCCAGCTGCGGCAGCCGCATGACCGGCCCCGTCGACACCAGATGCTGGGCCCCGTCGCGGGTGACCAGGCGGCCCGCGACACCCAGGTCGCGATCCAGCCAGGAGTTCAGCAGCGGACCGCCGTACACCTCGACCGCCACCTGCTGCCATCCCTGGTTGCTCATCGACGGCTGCGGCTTGAGCTTCAGGCCCGGCGAGTCGGTGTGCGCACCGACTATCCGCACCGGGGTCGTCGCGGACGCAGCCGCCGGCAGCCGCCAGGCGATCACCGCGCCGTCACGCACCAAGACATACCCGCCCGGCTCGCCGGGGAAGGCTTGCTGTTCGTCGATACGGCTGAATCCAGCAGCGGCCAGCCGGCGCGCGACGGCGTCGGCGGCGTGGTAACTGGACGGCGACGATGCGACGAGCTCGACGAGGTCTTCGGCGTGCTCGAGGTGCGAACGATTCATCGGACCCGCGAGAGCCGGGCCGACAGGTGCGGCTGCAACGGCTGCCCGACGGCGGCCATGTCCATCGCGTACATCAGCTCGCCCTCGACGATGCCGTAGAGGCGATGGTTGCCTGTGACCTCCTTGGCGGTGGCGGTCCGGGCCACGACGTCGGTGGTCAGCTCCCAGCTGGTCGTGGTCCGGGCTCGGCCGACGTACACCTCGACGATTCCGGACTGGTGCGCGAGAACCACCTCGAAGTCATCCCCCTCGCCCGGTCGCCAGAAGCCCATCTCGCGGGCCGCCGGGCGCACGAAAGCGCCGTCGGCGTCCATCACCCAGGAACGGGTCTGCATGCCCAGGAACGGCCGCCCGTCGTGCCAGAACCGGATCTCCTGGCCGTACCGGAATCCCTCGATCGTCGGGTAGTCGCCCTGCCCCGCACCGCGCCACACGCCGAGCAGCGGCAGCAGCGCGAGCAGGCGAGGGTGGATCTCCGGCCCCTTCCGCACGTCGACGGCGTCGATCGGAAGCTCCTGCGGGATCTCAATGGCCTCGGTCATCGCTCACCCCCGAAGGTCTGGTAGGCGCCGCGCGCGCATGCCACCGCGATCAGGAACGCGGCGATGACCAGCAGTGAGGTGATGAACGCTTCCACCCGGTCAGAGTATCCCGCGCGACGACACCGCCCGGCTAGCCCAAGACCATCGGGACGTCGGTGCCGCTGGCGTGCAGTACGACCGCGCCGTCCCTGGCCGTCACCTCGTCGAGGTGCATCCCGTCGACGAGCACGGGCACCTCGAACTCGATGCCGATCGCCGTGGAGAGCTGCGAGACGACATACGTCGGGATGTCGATCCCCGCCGCACTCGCGCCCTGCACGTCGAGGTGCGCCATGGTGCCCTGCACGATCACCATCGCATCGATACTCAGCTCGATCTGCTGACCGAGGACCTCGAAGCTCGTTGTGAGCCTGGCCACCTCGTCGGTGATGCCCTCGATGGTGATGGGCAGCCCGGTCAGGTGCTCGAGGGACTCCTCGGAGATGTCGATCGCGACGCGCGCTTCGCCGACGGTGGCGTCGCTGACGTCGCCCGAGAGCGCATCGCGCAACGGCAGCTGGACATCGCGCAGGTCCAGCCGCACGTCGACCTCGTCGAGCTGGTCGGCGTCCACGCCCTGCCCGGAGATCTGCACCCTGTCGTAGCTGCCCGCGACGGCCTGCGTGAGCAGCGGAAACCCGTGGATGGTCACATCAGGCTCGGCGCTGGTACCGAGTCGGGAGTGCAGCTCGCCGGCGATACGTGAGGCCGCGACGGACGCCGCGACCCGGTCGGCGATCACCAGCAGCGCGAGCAGGACGATGACCGACACGATCACGATGCGTAGCCCTCGTCCCCGGCGTCCGAGGTCAGGCGAGGCGGGATGAGTCATCGGGGCCATTCTGCCCCGGTGCCGGCCCCGGCGCCGAGCGGGCACGCCCGCGGGTCACCGCGGAGCCATCTCACATTCGCGGCGCCGTTACTTGCCGCCGGCCGACACTTAGACTGATCCCCTGAAATTCCGGGCTGGAGGCGATGTGCAGATCACGATGATGACGCGCGCCAGCCAGCCGCCGGGTGAGATCCTGCCAGCGCTCGGGCTGCTGCCGCACGCCGTCCGCGCCGTCTCACCCGACCCCGGGGCTCTGATCGACCACGACTGCGGAGACGCCGTGCTCGTGGATGCCCGTCTGGATCTCGCCGGTGCCCGCACCCTCACCCGGTTGCTGTCCACCACCGGCGTCTCCGCGCCCCTGCTGGTGATCGTCTCCGAAGGCGGATTGGTCGCGATGTCGGCGGAGTGGGGCTGCGACGACTTCATCCTCGCCAGTGCGGGCCCCGCAGAGGTCGAGGCGCGGTTGCGCTTCGCGGTCACCCGCCGGGAGGCGGTCAGCGAGGACGACCTGCAGGTGGTCACCCGGGGAGACCTCACGATCGAGGAGGACTCCTACGCGGCGCGCATCAAGGGCCGCTCCCTCGACCTGACCTACAAGGAGTTCGAGCTGCTGAAGTTCCTCGCCCAGCACCCCGGGCGGGTCTTCTCCCGCGCGCAGCTGCTCGCCGAGGTGTGGGGCTACGACTACTTCGGCGGCACCCGCACGGTCGACGTGCACGTCCGGCGGCTGCGCGCCAAGCTCGGCAACGAGCACGAGGCGCTGATCGGGACCGTGCGCAATGTGGGGTACAAGTTCGTCTCGCCTTCCGAGTCGCGTTCGACCGACACGTCGACCCCACAGCACTCCACGACGTAGGGTCGATGGGGTGAGCAGCCCCGTCGAATGCACCGCCCTCGCGCTCCTGGACTCCACGATGCGCGGCGTCGTCCGCGCCCTGGTGCAGCGGGCCACCGATCACGACGCCGTCGCCCCGATCTCCGAGCATCAGCTCCTCCGGCTCGGCGCAGACAACCCGGCAGGTCGATGGCAGCATCTGCTCGCCCGACGTGGCGAGTCCGTGGTCGGGTATGCGATCGCCGACCGCGACGCCGCCGAGGCCGAGATCGTCGTCGACCCGGACGCGCGGCGGACCGGGGTCGGGGCGGCGCTGCTCCGGGAGATCGACCGGGCGGTGCCATCGGACGTCGTCCGGATCTGGGCGCACGGCAACCTCGAGGCGGCTCAGGCATTCGCGCGAAGCAGCGGCGCGAGCGCCGAACGGACCCTGTGGCAGCTGCGCCGTCCGCTCGCTGCCCCGCTCCCACCGATGACGCTGCCCGAGCAGCTGGCATTACGGACCTTCGATGCCGCACGCGACGAGCAGGCCTGGGTGCAGTTGAACGCCGCAGCTTTCGCCGATCACCCCGAGCAGGGCTCATGGACGGTCGCGGACCTTCGCGATCGCGAACGCGAGGAGTGGTTCGACGCCGGCGGCTTCCTCATCGCCGAGACGACCGCGCCGTACGGCGACCTGCAGCCCGGCGAGCTCGCCGGGTTCCACTGGACGAAGATCCACGGACCCACGACCGCCGAGCTCGCTGCCGACCCGGACGCGGCCAGCCGGGCACTGGGTGAGGTGTACGTCGTGGGGGTGAGCCCACGCGCGCAGGGCGGGGGGCTCGGCAAAGCACTGACGATCGCGGGTCTTGAGCACCTTCGCGGCAAGAGGATCCCGACGGTGCTGCTGTACGTCGATGACGACAACGCCCCGGCGATGGCGCTATATCGCCGACTCGGGTTCGGTGAGCACGCCGTCGACGTCCAGTATCGGCACTCGCCGCACGGTTGAAAGCAGGTCCTCATGCGCGCCCACCCACTCAGTCCGATCGTCGCCGCGGCGGCAGCGCTTTTGCTCAGTGCATGCTCAGGCGCCGATTCCGCGGACCCTGCCGGCTCGGCCGACTCTGGAGGATCCGCATCTGCCTCCGATAGCCCGGCTGGTGTCGCGTCGGCGCTCGAGCGGATCAGTGTGGACGCCCGCGGCGGGGGCCTGTACGTCGAGTACGGCAACACCGCCATGCTCACCGAGCTCGCCGACGAGGACCCTGACACGTGGCAGTCTCTGATCGGCTACGGGCTGTCCGCGCTCGCTCCCGTGGCCAACGGCGAGACCGTCCTCGGCATGGACCTGAGTGCGGCGGACTACGCCCTTTCCGTCGGCCTACCGCCTGCCCGCCTGATGCTCCTCTCCGGCGGGCAGGACGGCGAGGCCGTGACCGAGGCCGCCGAGCAGCTTGGCTACTCCGGCGATCCCGTGCTCAGCCAGGAGATGGACGTAACGGTCAAGGTGACGATCACCGTTCATTCGCTGGTCACCCTCGGGGAGGACGTCGCGCTGGCCGGTCCGGAGGCCGAGGTCCAATGGGCCGATTCGGACGGCGAGAGCATGATGGACGACGAGTCCGTCGCAGCGCTGGCCCGGTGCCTCGGCGATCCCGCTGCGGCGCAGATCCTCGATGTCGACGGGACCGATGTGGGCACAGCGATCAGCTCCGACGGCACCGAGACCGAGTCGGTGCTGTGCGTTGCCGGCGACCAGGACCGGGCCGAGGCGATCATCGAGGAGATCGAGTCCGGGACGACGCTCAATGGCGTCCCGCACTCCGACTACTTCACGGCCGCCGCGGCCGAGGTGAGCGACGGGATGGTCCGCGTCGTCCTCCAGAACGCCCCCGGCCTACCCCCGAACCGGATCTTCGCGCTCGCCGAGCAGCGCGATCTCCCGCTCGGCTGACAGAGCGTCGTTCATCCGCTCGTTACCGTAATACCCTCGTGTGCTTTGGCTCACGACAGGGCAAGTTCACGCAGCGTTCACCGATCGCGGCTCGGTGCTTCACCTTGTCTCCCTACCTTGCTGATGGGTGCCGCGACCGACCGCGGCGCAATGCCCACAATCCGGGCTTCGGCAACGACGCCCCCTCGCTCCGAGGACACACGAACCCCAGAAGGGAACATGTAGGTGAAGCGCTCACGTACCTACGCTCTCGCCGGCATCGCCGCCGCGAGCTCGCTGCTCCTGTCCGCCTGCTCCGACGACTCGAGCGGCTCCGGCGGCTCGGCCAACGGCGATTCGGGCGGCGGCTCCGACATCGAGTGCGGGTCGGGCGACCTGAACGCCAGCGGCTCGTCCGCTCAGGGCAAGGCCATCGACGCCTGGCAGTCGCAGTTCGCGGCGACCTGCGCCGATGTTGCGATCAACTACGACGCCAGCGGCTCCGGCCAGGGCATCAAGGACTTCATCGCCGGCCAGACCGACATGGCCGGCTCGGACTCCGCGCTCGACGAGGAAGAGGCCACTCAGGCCAACGACCGCTGCGAGAGCGGCCCGGCGATCAACATTCCGCTGGTCATCTCGCCGGTCGCGGTGGTCTACAACGTCGGGGGCGTCGAGGACCTGACCCTGGACGCCGAGACCCTGTCGAAGATCTTCTCGGGCGAGATCACCACCTGGAACGACCCGGCCATCGCCGCCCTCAACGAGGGCGTCGAGCTGCCGGGTACCACGATCGCCACCGTGCACCGCTCGAAGGACTCGGGCACCACCGACAACTTCACCAAGTACCTGGACGCGGCCGGCAACGGCGCGTGGACCTACGGCACCGGCAAGGCCTGGGCTGCACCGGGCGGCCAGGGCGCGCCTGACTCGGCCGGCATCGTGTCGGCGGTCAACGCGACCGACGGCTCGATCTCGTACGTCGATGCACCCGATGCCAAGGCCAACGACCTGAAGACCGTCAAGCTCGACTCCGGCTTCGGCGGCGTCGAGATGAACGACGAGTCGGTCGGCAAGGCCGTCGATGCCGCTGAGCGCGCCGGCGAGGGCAACGACATCAAGCTGGAGATCAACTACGGCCTGAAGGAGGAGGGCGCCTACCCCGCCGTCCTCGTCACCTACGAGATCACCTGCGAGAAGGGCCTGGACGAGGAGAAGGCCAAGAACGTCAAGTCCTTCCTCTCCTACGCCGCGTCGGACGAGGGCCAGGACGTGCTGGCCGAGACCGGCTACTCGAAGCTGCCGGAGGCTCTGCTCGAGGACGTCCGGTCCGCCATCGACGCCATCGGCTAGTCGACTGCACCACGCGCAGTTTCGCTAGCGCGCCGCACGTGGCACAGTTCGAGCCACGTGCGGCGCATTAGCGCGCAGGACCAGCAGCACCCCGCGGCAATCGCCGTCCGACCTCAAGAGCCCCAGGCAAAGGAACCCGATGTCGACCACTGAGACATCAGTCGTCGCGCCAGACGGCGCCGGCGCACCAGCATCACCACCGACCGACCCGTCGCGCCACACATCCAAGGTCCGCGCTGGAGACCGCGTCTTCCGAGGGCTCTCGGCAGGTTCGGGCACCGTCGTCCTGATCATGATGGCGGCGATCGCCTTCTTCCTGATCTACCGCGCGATCGACGCCCTGTCTGCGAACCAGGCGAACTTCCTGACCTACGACGCCTGGCAGCCGGACGCCGAGACTCCGATGTTCGGCATCGCGGCACTCGCCTTCCACACGCTGATCACCTCGATCATCGCGATGATCCTGGCCGTGCCGATCGCGGTCGGCATCGCGCTGTTCATCTCCTTCTACGCACCGCGCCGGGTCGCCACGACCCTCGCCTACCTCGTCGATATCCTCGCCGCGGTGCCCTCCATCGTCTACGGCCTGTGGGGTGTCTTCTTCCTCGCGCCGAACATGTCCGGCCTGGTGATGTGGCTGGACAAGTACCTCGGCTGGACGGTCATCTTCGACTACCGCCCCGAGAACATGCCCAACAACCGCTCGGACTTCACCGCCGGCGTCGTCCTGGCGATCATGATCCTGCCGATCGTCGCCGCGCTCGCCCGCGAGGTCTTCCGGCAGGTCCCGCGCACCAACATCGAGGCGGCGTACGCGCTCGGCGCGACCCGCTGGGAGATGATCAAGATGGCGGTGCTGCCCTTCGGCCGCCCCGGCATCGTCTCGGCCTCGATCCTCGGCCTGGGCCGCGCGCTCGGTGAGACCATGGCCGTGGCCTACATCCTGTCGGCGGCCTACAACATCAACTGGCACATCACCGAGTCCGGCGGCATCACGTTCGCCTCCAACATCGCCTTGAAGTACGGCGAGGCCGACACCATCGGCACGGGCGCACTGATCGCGTCCGGAATGGTGCTGTTCATGATCACCCTGATCGTGAACTCCCTCGCCCAGGCCATCCTGCGCCGAGGAATGGTGAAGCACTGATGAGCACCGCGACCACTCCCCCTGCCTCGCCTTCGCGCGCGAAGCGGACCGACAACGCCCTCGCCGGACGCAAGCTCTCCAAGCCGCTCGTGTGGGCGCTTCCGGTCGCCGTCCTCGCACTGACCTGGCTGCTGTTCCTGATCACCCCCCTCCAGGGGGTCGCCGGGTTCGTCGTCACCGCGCTGCTGCTGTACCTGATCATCCAGACGATCCTCAGCTTCACCGCCGAGGGACCGCGCCAGGCCCGCGACCGCCTCGCGACCACGCTGATCTACGTGTGCTTCGCGCTGGCGATGCTGCCGCTGGTGATGATCATCTGGTACACGATCAGCCGCGGGACCCGCGCGTTGACGATGGACTTCATCACCAGCTCGATGTTCGGCGTCATGTCCTCGGAGTCCGGGGGCGGTGCGACGCACGCGATCTACGGAACGCTGATCGTCTCGCTGATCGCTGCCGCGATCGCGGTGCCGCTGGGCATCTTCACCGCGATCTACCTGGTCGAGTACGGCGGCAAGACCTGGTTCGGCCGCACGGTCTCGTTCTTCGTCGACGTCATGACCGGCGTCCCGTCGATCGTCTCGGGTCTGTTCATCTACGCCTTCTGGCTGCTGACCCTCGGCAACAACCGCACCGCCCTGGCCGGCGCGCTGTCGCTGGTTCTGCTGATGCTGCCGATCGTCGTCCGCTCGACCGAGGAGATGCTCAAGCTGGTCCACGACGACCTGCGGGAGGCCTCGTACGCCCTGGGCGTGCCCAAGTGGCGCACCATCACCAAGATCGTGCTGCCGACGGCGATGTCGGGCATCATCACCGGCGTCATGCTCGGCATCGCCCGCATCATGGGCGAGACCGCGCCGCTGCTGCTGCTGGTCGGCACCAACGTCCGCACGAACTACGACCCCTTCGAGGGTCAGATGGAGACCTTGCCGACATTCGTCAACAAGTACTTCCTCCTCGCTGCCGGCAACTCCGAGTCGGCGAACGCCGACCGCGCGTGGGCGGCAGCGCTGACCTTGATCATCCTGATCATGCTGCTCAACTTCGGCGCGCGGATCATCGCCCGCTACACCGGCGTCAAGCAGAAGTAGTCATCGACCCCCTTCGATAGAAGCAGGAACACATGAGCAAGAGCATCGAGGTCAACGACCTCAACATCTACTACGGCGACTTCCTCGCGGTGCGTGATGTGTCGATGACGATCGCCCCGCGTACCGTCACCGCCCTCATCGGCCCGTCCGGCTGTGGCAAGTCGACCGTGCTTCGCGCCCTCAACCGCATGCACGAGGTCATCCCGGGGGCGTACTGCGAGGGCCAGGTGCTGCTCGACGGCGAGGACATCTACGCCGCGGCCGTCGACCCGGTGAACGTACGCCGCCAGATCGGCATGGTCTTCCAGCGGCCGAATCCCTTCCCCACCATGTCGATCTACGACAACGTCGTGGCCGGCATGAAGCTGCAGGGACGCACCAAGAAGAGCGAGACCGACGAGGTCGTCGAGCGCTCTCTCAAGGGCGCGAACCTCTGGGACGAGGTCAAGGACCGCCTCTCCAAGCCCGGCTCCGGCCTCTCCGGCGGCCAGCAGCAGCGCCTGTGCATCGCGCGCGCGATCGCCGTCCAGCCCGACGTCCTGCTGATGGACGAGCCCTGCTCCGCGCTCGACCCCATCTCGACCCTCGCGATCGAGGACCTGATGAAGGAGCTGAAGGAGAAGTTCACGATCGTCATCGTCACGCACAACATGCAGCAGGCCGCTCGCGTGTCCGACATGACCGGCTTCTTCAACCTGAAGGCGACCGGCGAGCCCGGCGAGCTCGTGGAGTACGACGAGACCTCGAAGATCTTCTCCAACCCGTCGAACAAGCGCACCGAGGACTACATCTCCGGCCGCTTCGGCTGATCGGCTCTCTCCTCCGAGGCCCGCGCCCGGCACCCTGGCGATCCCAGGTGCCGGGCGCGTTCGTTCTGCGGACGCGTACCGTTGAGATGTGTATCGCTTCCTGACCTCGCCACGGTGGATCGCCGGCATCCTCGTCGTGCTCCTGGCCGCTGCGACCATGGTGCGACTCGGGGTCTGGCAGCTCGACCGGATGCACCAGAAGCAGGATCGCAACGCCGCCATCAGCGCCAACCTGGAGGCGACTGCGCAGCCGGCAGCGGAGTTCATTCCCGCGTCGTCCGACCAGCGTCCGGCGCCCGGGAACGAGTGGGCGAAGGTGTCGATCACCGGCAGCTACGACGAGTCGCAGACGATCCTGATCCGCCAGCGCTCCTTCGACGAGGGAGTGGGTTACGAGATCGTGGTGCCCTTCGCAGCCGACGACGGACGCACCTACCTGGTCGACCGCGGGTACGTGGTGGCGACCGCGGGCGCGGAGGTCGCCCCGGAAGTCCCGCCGCCGCCGTCCGGCACGGTCACCGTCACCGGCAATGTCAGGGTGCCGTACGACGCGTCCGCAGCGGCCACCCGCATCGAGTACGTCGGCGCTTATCGGAGTGTGCGCGCTCTCGACCCCGCCGTGCTGTCCGACGAGCTCGGCGCTGAGCTGGCCGGCGGATACCTCACGGTCACGGCCGAGGACCCCACCGACGGAGGTACGGTCGCGGCGATCTCCCGGATCCCGGTTCCCGCGCTGGACGACGGCCCGCATCTGTCGTACGCCGTGCAGTGGTGGCTGTTCGCGCTGCTCACGCTCGGCGGGCTGGTGTACGTCGTCCGCCGCGAGGCGATCGACCGGCTGCTGGCCGAGGAGGACCTGGACGACGGGGACGTCGCCGAAGACGACGACGTCCCCGCTGCCTCGGGCGTCTAGCTACTTCTGGTGCGGGGCCTTGTAGTTCTTGGCCTCCTCGGACTCGGTGAGCTCCTGCTTGACGGCCAGCGCGCCCGGCTTGGACTTGTCGACCACCAGGATGTAGCTCTCCTTGCTACTGGAGGCACCCTCGGTCGAGAAGTCCAGCTTGCCGGTCAGGCCGTCGGACTCCAGGCTGCTGATCTCCGCCTTGGCATCGACCAGACCCTGGCGGGTCATGTCACCGTTCTCGCAGGCGATGTTGAGCACCTCCTCGAACGCCAGGCCCCAGGTGTAGCCCTGCACCGAGCCGATGTTGGGCTCGTCGTCGGACATCTCCTGCACCGCCGCGAGGATCTCGTTGGCCTTCTCGTTGTCGCCGCCGAAGGGCACCACCGAGGACTCCATGTAGTAGTTCTGCAGGGCGGCCTCGACGTTGGCGTCGGTGAGCATGTTGGGGGCGAAGGACGGGTTGTTGCCGATCAGCGGGACCTCCAGACCCTGCGCCTGGGTCTGGACGGCGATGGAGGTGAGCGCTCCCGGCGGAGTGGTGACGGCAATCGCCTTGACGCCCTCGCTCTTCATCTTGGTGACGGTGGCGGTCATGTCGGTGTCGGCAGCGGCGATCGGTGCCTCGACGATCTGGATGTCGTGCTCGGCGGCGTACGCCTTGCTGCCCATCAGCCCGTTCTGGCCGTACTCGGAGTCGACGTAGATGTGGCCGATCTTGTCGCCGTCGGCGATCAACCCCTCCGACTGCAGGAACGCCAGCCCGTTGATCATCTCGACGTCGTAGGTCTGACCGACGATCATCACCTCGGGCGTGTCCAGATTGACCGACGCCCACGCCGCGGTGACGGTGAGCATCTTGTCGGAGACGAGCTTGGACTTCAGCGCCGCGACGATGTGCGATCCGCCGAGGTTGATCATGCCGACGGACTCGTTCTTGGCCGCCTCGTACAGCGGTACCGCGTTGTCGACCTTGTAGGCGGTGTCGCGGATGTCGAGCTTGATCTCGCGGTCGCAGATGCCGCCGTTGGCGTTGACCTCTTCGGCCCACACCTTGGTGCCGTTGACGAAGGCGAGGCTAATCACCTTGAACACGCCGCTGAGGTCGGACAGCTCTAGGAGGGTGATCTCGTCGTCGGTGACGCCGTAGTCAGTCTTCAGCGAGCCATCGCCTCCACCATCTGAGCCTCCTGAGCTCTTGGTGGAGCACCCGGTCACGGCGAGTGCAATTACGGCAGTGGCGGAGACGGCGGCAGTGCTCAACTTGCGCATGGTTTCCCTTTCAACCCGCTGACGATCGGCTCGGTCAGCATTTGACAAGAATGTCAAATTGTTGCGGAGAAGGGAATATCTGGTGCGGGTCAGGCCGGCTCGCAGGGCCTGCGAGCCGACGCGGAGGCAGGTAGGTTCGCAGATGACGTCCAGACCCATTGGAGGCAGCAATGACGAACCCGCTCAAGCGACCGCAGCACCCCGACCCGTACGAGCTCATGCCGAAGACCGGCTCGTTCACCGTGACCAGCGCCGATGTCCGAGATGGCGAGCAGATGGGCCTCGACCAGGTCCACCCGACGGGCAACCCGGACGGCAAGAACACCTCGCCGGCACTGTCCTGGGAGGGCGCTCCCGACGGCACCAAGGGATATGTCGTCACCTGCTTCGATCCCGACGCGCCGACTCCGTGCGGCTTCTGGCACTGGCTGCTGCTCGACCTCCCGGCCGACGTCACCTCCCTGGAGACCGGCGCAGGCTCGGAGGGCGGCAGCCTCCCGCAGGGCGCGTGGCATGCGCGCAACGACTACGGCACGAACGACTTCGGCGGCGCCGCGCCTCCGCAGGGCGACGGTCCGCACCGCTACTACTTCGTCGTCCATGCCCTCGATGTCGAGAAGCTAGACATCCCCAAGGAGGCCTCGGCAGCGTTCGTGAGCTTCAACCTCGCCTATCACACCCTGGCCCGCGCGATCCTGACCCCGACGTACGAGCACTGACCGCTCGCTCCGGCACGGCCTAACCCGATCTGCGGGGCAGTGGAGCGCACTATCGCGCCGATATCGTGCTCCGCTGCCCCGCAGATCCAGGCGCGCGGACGACGCGCGCTAGGACCGGCGCGCCACTGTGGACCGCTTTCGCGCCAGAACCCTAGATGTCCTCGAACGAGCCGCCGCGGCCCTTCCCCGAAGCGAAGCGCTGGGCCCCGTCCAGGCCGTTCGCTTCGAGTGACCGGACGCCGAGCGCGAACTCGTTGCGCATCGCGGCCGGCTCGTCATAGCCCCACTGCTCCAGCACGGACCGGCGATCGTTGCGCATGCACTCCTGCGGCATCCGGGCGATCTGCTTGGCCAGCGCCACGGCCTGCTCGGTCGCCGTCCCGTCGTCCACCAACCGGTTGGCCAGGCCGATCTCGTAGGCCTCCTGACCGTCGACCGGGCGCCCGGTCAGGATCAGGTCGAGGGCGCGGCTCTGCCCGATCAGCCGCGGCAACCGGATCGTGCCGCCGTCGACCAGCGGCACCCCCCACCGCCTGCAGAACACGCCCAGGGTGGCGCTGCGCTCGACGACCCGTAGGTCGCACCAGATCGCCAGCTCCAGACCGCCGGCGACGGCGTTCCCGTGGACCGCCGCGATGACCGGTTTGCGCAAGCGCATCCGGCTGATCCCCATGGGGCCGTCACCTTCTGGCGACATGCGGTTGGCACGATCGGTCCCGATGGCCTTGAGGTTCGCGCCCGCGCAGAATGACGGACCCTCCCCTCGCAGGACGGCGATCGAGGCGTCCTGCGAGGCATCGAAGGCACGCATGGCCTCGGCGAGCTGCGCGGCCATCTGGCCATCGACCGCATTGTGCCGCTCGGGTCGCGCCATCGTGATGATCGCGACCGGCCCGTCGTACTCCACGACGACATCAGCCATTGTTCTGCTCCTTCCATAGCGGCTCGCGCAAGGCGCGGCGCAGGATCTTCCCGACGGCCGACTTCGGGATCTGCTCGGCGAAGAGCACCCGCTTCGGCGCCTTGTGCGGTGCGAGGCGAGCCCTCACGAAGTCGATCAGCTCGCCCTCGCTCGCCTCATGCCCGTCGCGCAGTGCCACGAACGCAGTGACGGCCTCGACCCACTTCTCGTCCGGTGCGCCCACGACGGCGCACTCACCGACAGCGGGATGCTCGCAGAGCACGTCCTCGACCTCGCGCGGATAGACGTTGTAGCCGCCGGTGATGATCATGTCGCTGCGCCGGTCGACGAGGTAGAGGTACCCGCGTTCGTCGATCCGGCCCATGTCGCGGGTGCGCAGCCACCCGTCCGGTGTCGTCATCTCGGCGTTGAGCTCGTCGGCCCGGAAGTAACCGGCCATCCGGAAGGGTGCATCGAGCTGGATCTCACCCACCTCACCCGGGGCGACGGGGTTCCCGTCGTCGTCCGCGATCCGCAGGTCGGCGTCCACCGCGGGCTGCCCGCACGCGCCCCACAGCGACTCGTCGTCGTGGTCGGCCGCGCTGAGCACCGCGATGCACAGCGGGGCCTCGCTCTGCCCGTAGTACTGGGTGAGGATCGGACCCCACGCCTCGCGGGCGCGGCGCAGCACCGCAGGCGGCATCGGGCTCGCGCCGTAGATGACCTGCCGCACCGAGGACAGGTCGGCCTCGGCCGCGGCAGGTGAGTTCACGAGCATCCCGATCATCGTGGGCACGAGGTTGAGCTCCGTGGCGCGGTACCGGCGTACGGCGTCCAGGTAGCCCTGCGGTTCGAACCCTGACAGGACGGCGGAAGCGCCACCGCGTATCCAGTACGGCAGCACGAACGTGCCGCTGGCGTGAATCAGCGATGCGGCGTGCAGCATCACGCTATCCGGGCCCGGATCGACCAGGTTCGACAGGATGTTGGTCGTGATGGCACCGAAGGAGCCGTGCGTGTGGACGACGGCCTTCAGGACGCCGGTGGTGCCGGAGGTGTACAGCTGCAGGCAGGGGTCCTCGGGCGAGATCTGGACATCCGGCTCAGGGGCCGGCTCGTCGAGCCGATCGAGCAGGTCGCGCTCGTCGGCGTCGTCCGTCACACCCAGGCCCGCCAGACGCAGGCCTGGTCGCCGCGTCGCCAGCTCGCGGGCGCGCTCGGCGAGCGCTGCGTCGTGGACCAGCACGCTGCAGTCGGCCTCGTCGATCATCCGCGCGTGCTCTTCCAGAGATAGGCGAGCATTCAGCGGCACCCGCACGATCCCGGACTTCATCGTGGCGAAGTCGATCGGTATGGACCACAGGCCGTTGCCGACGAGCAGCGCCACCCGCTCGCCCTTGGCGACCCCCATCTCAGCGAAGGCGGCCGAGATGCGGTTCGCTGCCTGATCGACCTCCTTGAAGGTCATCGTCTGGTCCTCGAAGTACACCGCCGTACGGTCTGGGAACTGAGCTGCACCTCGTCTGATGAGGCTCACCGCGATCGCCATGCTTGCGCCTTTCGTTAATCCGACCGTTTGGTCTGTTTAACTGGAATGGCAAGATCATCGCGTGCAGACCAGAGCCCGTCAAGAGCGTTCCGAGCGAACCCGTGCCGCGATCGTGGACGCGGCTACGGGCTGTCTCGTGCGCTATGGCTTCCGCGGGACCACCATGGAGCGAATCCAACGAGAGGCCGGCGTGTCCCGTGGTGCGCTGACCCATCACTTCGGTTCGATGCCGGACCTGCTGCTGGCGGCCATCGAGGAAATCGCACACCGTCACGGCGAGGAGATCGAGCGCACGATCGCGGCGGCCAGCCAGGCCGACCCCACCGAGGTTCTCGTCGATGCACTGCACAAGATGATGCATCGTCCGGTTTTCCTGGCCGGGCTGGAGCTTTGGGCCGCCGCCCGCACGGACCCAGTGATGCAGCCGGCGCTGGCGCAGAGCGCTCGATCGGCCAGCGAACGCCTCCGCGCGGCCGTCACAACGGCGCTCGATCCTGGCTTGTCGCCCGCTCAGCAGTCACTGGTCTACGACGGCCTGATGGCGATGCTTCGAGGTCTGGCGCTCGGGTCGGTCATTCGTGATCGCCCCGATCGAGAGCGCGAGATCCTGCGGTTGTGGCTCCGGCAGTTCCGCGCCGCCGGGCCGGGCAAGGCCAGCGAGTACTGAGGCGGGCGACGACCTGCTGCATGAGAATCTCGCTACATCCGCCACGAGATCGCACAGGATCGCGCTGACCCGCCTCAGCCCGTAGCCGCGGGCACGCCGTCGGGTTTCACCGCCCAGGCGCGGTCGTTGTGCTGATCGAAATGCCGATGTAGCCGGCGGCTCCGGTTACCGCCACCCGCATCGAATCGGTCACTCGCCCAGAGTAGACCGCAGCCAGACCGCAAGGAGCCCGATGCCCACCGCCACGGTGAGCGAGGCGAGCGTGCCGATGATGAACCGCTCGCTGGCGCCGGCCTGCTCCTTCAGCTCGGGATACCGCCCCAGCCCCTTGATCGCGACAACGAACGCGATCAAGGTGGGTTGGTCGGCCAGAACCGCGCCGGTGACGGCGATCCGCTCCAGGATGCCGATCCACAGGCCACCCCGAAGCAGCGGCTCGGGCTGGTCGGAGGCCTTGTCGGCCGTGAGGACCGGCACCTGCCGGCCCTGCGCGTCGGGCTCGTACGACGGCTTGGTGACCTCAGGCGCCTTGGCCAGCCGCAGGACGCCGACCGTCACCGCCCACCCCAGAAGCACCGAGGCGATCAGGGCCGCGAGCAGGATGCCGACATGCGCCCCAGCACTCATCTACTCGCTCCGTTCATCGGCCTCGCTCAGCAGTCGCGCGAGCAGAGGATATACGTCGAGCACGACATCCTCGGATGATGTGAGCAGGGATTTCGAGACCGCCTGCACGGTGATGCCGAGCGCCGCAGCGGCGGCGGCGCGATCCGCAGCCTGCCGGACGGCGTCGATGACCCGCCACTGCGCCGGCTTGCGCCGCTGCAGCACGACGCCCACGACCCGCATCAGCGCCTCGATCTCGCTGCCTCGGGCATCGGGCACGCCCGCGTGAAGGGCGAGCTTGACGGGCGTGGACTTCTTCGCGTCCTCGACGGCCTCTCGGGCGCGGACGAGCGCCGGCCCGCGCGCGGCCCGCACCGACGTCGGCAGGGGTAGCTCCACGGGCCCGATCCCCACGCCGATCGACCAGTCTGGCGAGCGCATGGTGCGCTCGATCGCGTCGATCACCGCGTCCGCGTCGCAGAGGAGGCCCTGCACCTCGTCGCCTGCGGTGCGCTCGAAGGGCAGGCAAGCGTCCACCTCAGCGAGCAGCCGCAGAAGCCCAGGGACCTGGTCGGAGTGCGTCTGCGACCCGCGTTGATCGATCGTGACCGCGAACATATCCGCAGATGCTACCATTTTCGGTTGAATCGCAGGAACTAAACCATAATCAGTTGTTAGTTGGCGCATGGTCGCCGCCGAGGAGCCGCTCGGCGACCCGTTCGAGGGCGGCCACCCGGCTGCCCTTCACGAGGACGGCGTCCCCCTCGCCCAGTGCTCCTAGGATCTCCAGCGCGCTGTCCACATCGAGCGCATGGGTGGCAGCAGTCCCGTAGTCGGCAGCATCGACGGCGATGACGGTGACGCCGGCGCCGGCAGCACGATCGGCGATCTCACGATGCGCGCGCGCCGCGTCGTCCCCCAGCTCGGCCATCACCCCGACCACCGCGAACCGCCTCCGGGCCCTCATCGACAGCAGGGCGTCCAGGCCGGCGTTCATGGACGTCGGATTGGCGTTGTAGGCGTCGTTGAGCACCAGCGCCCCCGACGGCGCGCGCTCCAGCTGCATCCGCAGACCCGAGATCTCCGCCTCGGTCAGCCCGGCGGCGATCCGCTCGAACGGCACGCCTACCCCGCCCGCTGCGGCGGCCGCGGCTAGCGCGTTGAACAGCTGGTGCTCGCCACGTACGGCCAGCTGCAGATCCGCGCTGCCCCAGGGGGTCTGCAGGGTGAACGCCGGCCGCAGCGTCTCGTCGAGGACGACGTTGGCTGCCGTCACGTCGGCGCCGACCGACCGGCCGAAGGTCAGGACGTCGGCGCGCGTACGGGAGGCCATCGCGGACACGACCTCCTGGTCGGCGCTGAGCACGGCCAGGCCGGAGTGCGGTAGCGCCTCCACGAGCTCGCCCTTGGCCTGCGCGACGGCGTCGACGGTGCCGAATAGCTCCATGTGGGCATCACCGACATAGGTGACGATGCCGACGGTGGGCTGAGCGATCGAGCACAGCAGCTCGATGTGCCCGATCCCGCGGGCCCCCATCTCGACGACCGCGGCCTCGGCGTCGTCCGGCGCGTTGAGCAAGGTCAGCGGGAGGCCCAGCTCGTTGTTGAACGAACGCTCATTGGCGGCGGTGGTGTACGTCGTCCGCAGCACCGCTGCGAGCAAGTCCTTGGTCGAGGTCTTGCCGACCGAGCCGGTGACGCCGATGACGCGCTCCGGCAGCCGGGCACGCGCTGCCCGCCCGAGGTCCATCAAGGCCTGAGCGGTGTCGCCCACCCGCACGACGGGTGCATCGACGTTCTCCACTGGCCGACTCGCGAGATAGGCCGCCGCTCCCGACTCGATCGCCCCTGGCACGAAGTCGTGGCCGTCGCGCTCGGCGACGATCGGCACGAACAGCTGCCCGCGGCCGACCGAACGGGAGTCGATGCTCGCCCCGCTCGCCTCGACGTCCGCTCCGACGAGCTCGCCGGAGGTGGCTTGGGCAATGTCGCTGGTGGTGAATCGCACCCACCGACGATACGAGATCGGCAGGTCCCAGCCCCGTAGGGTTGAGCGTATGCCGAGCAAGATCCACGACCGCGTCCGTCTCGTCGTCCTCTTCGGGGGAATCTCCGCCGAGCACGACGTCAGCTGCACCTCCGCCGCGCACCTGCTGGCAGCAGCCGACAAGGACGCCTATGAGCTCGTGCCGGTCGGCATCACCCGCGAGGGTCAGTGGTTCCGCCAGGACGCCGCGATCGCGGCGCTGGAGGCAGGTGCGCCGCTACCGAACGCGCTCGAGCCGACCGGGACGCCGGTCAACGCTGTGGAGGTTCTCGCCGCGGGCGAGGGCGCGCAGACGGTGGTCCTGCCGCTGCTGCACGGCCCGCACGGCGAGGACGGCACCATGCAGGGGCTGCTCGAGCTGGCCAACGTTCCGTACGTCGGCTCGCCGGTGCTCGGCTCGGCGGTCGCGATGGATAAGGCGATGGCCAAGACCGTCGCGGCGTCCGCCGGCATCCCCCAGGGCGCCTGGCTGGAGTACCGCGACGGTGCCGGGCAGTCCGTCGAGCAGCTGGCCCACCAGGCGGACGCCGAGCTCGACTACCCGATCTTCGTCAAGCCGGCCAACATGGGCTCGTCGGTCGGCATCAGCAAGGTCACCGAGGCCGGGCAGCTGGTCCCGGCAATCACGAAGGCGCTGCAGTACGACGAGGTGCTGGTGCTCGAGTCCGGCGTCCTCGGTCGCGAGATCGAGGTCGGCGTCCTCGGCGACCTCGACATCGACGCCTCTTTGCCGGGCGAGATCCTCCCCGGCGCCGACTTCTACGACTACGACGACAAGTACGTCACCGGCGGGGCTGTCCTGTCGATCCCCGCCGAGCTCAGCGGCGAGCAGGTGGCCGAGGTGCAGGAGCTCGCCAAGCGGGTGTTCCGCGCCTACCGGCTCAGCGGCCTGGCGCGCATCGACTTCTTCTACGACGAGGGCACGGCCGACCGACCCGGCGCTGGTTGGCTGCTGAACGAGGCGAACACGCTCCCGGGATTCACGCCGTACTCCATGTACCCGAAGGTGTGGGAGGCGAGCGGCCTACGCTACGCCGAGCTGATCGATCGGCTAGTCGACATCGCGATCAAGCGGCACGCGCGCCGGGCCGCCATCTCCACCCAACGCTGACAGGATGCAGGATTGACGGGTTAGCGGCCGAGCTTGGCGTACTTCGCCTCGGTCGCTTCCTTCTGCGGCTTCCACCACCACTCGTTCTCGCGGAACCACTCCACGGTGGCCTCCAGACCGGAGCGCAGCGTCTGGTACTTCGGCGCCCAGCCCAGCTCGGTGCGGATCTTGGTCGAGTCGATCGCGTAGCGCAGGTCGTGTCCCGGACGGTCGGGCACGAAGTCGAAGGCGTCGGCCGGCTGGCCCATGACGTCGAGCAGCTCGGTGAGGATCTCCTTGTTCTGCCGCTCCTCGCCTGAGCCGATCAGGTAGGTCTCCCCGATGCGGCCTTTCTCCAGAATGAGCAGGACAGCGGCGTTGTGATCGTCGACGTGCGTCCACTCGCGCACGTTCACGCCGGCGCCGTACAGCTTGGGGCGCTGGCCGGTGAGGATGTTCGTGATCTGCCGCGGCAGGAACTTCTCCACGTGGTGGTACGGGCCGTAGTTGTTCGCGCAGTTCGACAGCGTCGCCTCGAGCCCGAACGAGCGAATCCAGGCCCGCACCAGGTGGTCGGAGGCCGCCTTCGAGGCGGAGTACGGCGACGACGGGTCGTACGGCGTGTCCTCGCGGAACTTCTCGGGCGAGTCAAGCTCGAGGTCGCCGAACACCTCGTCGGTCGAGATGTGGTGCAGACGCTTGCCGTGCTTGCGGCACGCCTCCAGGATCGAGAAGGTGCCGAGGATGTTGCTGTTGATGAACGGCGACGGGTCGTCGAGGGAGTTGTCGACGTGCGACTCGGCCGCGAAGTGGACGACGAGGTCGGTGTCGGCAACTAGCTTGTCCATCAGTTGGCGGTCGGCGATGTCGCCGTGCACGAAGCTGATCTTCTCCTCGAAGGTCTTCATGTTGTCACGGTTGCCGGCGTAAGTCAGCGCGTCGATGACCGTGATGTCGAGGCCGGGATCGTGCTGCAGCGCCTGGATGACGAAGTTCGCGCCGATGAAGCCGGCGGCTCCCGTGACGAGCATGCGGGTCATGGATGAGGTGCCTTCCGATGGGGATCGTGCCAGAGCTTCAGGCTAGCGCGCCGAGGCCGCTGGATCGGGCACGACGGACTGTGAGTCTGGCCTGACCGTGGTCGCAGGGCACCCACGCGCGGCGCGGCCCGCTGTGGATGTCGCCGGACGAACGTGAGCGCGTTTACGTCCGTCTTCGTCGCGCGTAGGCGATGAGCGGATCGGCGATCAGGGCGGCGACAGAGTACCTGTTGATCATCAGCCCCGATCGTTGCTCGCGCACGATCGGCAGCAGATTTGCACGCGAGCACCGTGCCTCGGAGGTTCACATCCGCGCAGCGGCTGAAGGCGTCCGCGTCGATCGAATGGTCGACGCCGACGATCCTGGCCCCATCGTGCGCGAAGAGCGCCGCCGTCGCGCGGCCGTTGCCGATAGTTTCGCCAGGTGTCTGACCGGCCCCATGACGAGGACTACCCGACCGTGCAGCCTGCCCTCGTACGTTATTCATCCACCTCCGTTGACGGTCCTAGTCGTCGAAGCTGGTGTCCTCGTCGAACCAGGTGACCGACCGGCGGGCGAACTCTTGCGGCTCGAGGCGTTCGGCGCCTTCCGGGAGCGCTCCGACCACCGGCACGCCGGCGGCCGCACCGAGGAACTGCCGGGCTTCGGTGTACTTCGTCTCGTCGGTGGGCGCCGCGTCGAGGACCAGCCCGCTGGGCTCGATGTGCCGCTCGCGCAGCGCGTCCACCATCTCGACCGCATCGTCGGTGGAGCGGCCGCACGCGACGTGCAGGACCAGGTCGATGTCGGCGTCCTCGATCGCCTCGCACAGCGAGTACACGAAACCGGCGTCCGTGACGTCCGGATATAGATAGACGATCATCAATTCGAACTCGCGGAGCAGCCCGTCGACGGTCGTGGCGAAGGCCGGGATGTCGATATCGGCGGTCTGGATGGCCCCGAGGGTCACGCGCGCGCCACGCGACCCGGCCGCCGCTGCCATACCGGCTGCAATGACGTTGGGGCGACCGCCACCCGGGGCGACGAGGATGGGAGTCATGGCCCCATCGTGCCACCCGGTGCCCCGAGCAGCGCGGCCGGTGGAATCTCCGCGGACGGGGCGCAACCATCCGATCGGCCGGCGCGTCCGAGGGTTACCATTCTTGCGCCCTGACGCGAAGGAACGCACGTGCAGAACGAGCTGATCGCTGGCCGCTACCGGCTCGACCGCCCTATCGGACGGGGCGGCATGGGCACCGTATGGCTGTGCCGCGACGAGGTCCTCGACCGCGATGTCGCGATCAAGCAGATCGGCGCACTGCCGGGCGAGGACGGCGACGGCGCCGCGCGGGCCCGCCGTGAGGCCCGGCTCGCCGCCTCGCTCAACCACCCGAACGCCGTCTCGATCTACGACGTCATCGAGCACGACGGCAAGCCCTGGCTGGTGATGGAGTACGTCCCGGCCAAGAATCTCTCGCAGATCATCAAGGAGCGCGGCACCCTCCCGCCGTCCGAGATCGCGGCAATCGCCGCGCAGATCGCCAAGGCGCTGGCGGCGGCCCACCAGCTGGGCATCGTGCACCGCGACGTCAAGCCCAGCAACATCCTGGTCGACGAACTGGGCACCGCGAAGATCACCGACTTCGGGATCGCCAAGGGCAACGCCGACCCCCAGCTCACCAGGACCGGCATGATGGCCGGCACCCCCGCCTATTTCGCGCCTGAGCTCGCCCGCGGCCGGACGCCCGCGCCGCCGTCCGACGTGTGGGCGTTGGGTGCCACGATCTTCCACGCCCTCGAGGGCCAACCGCCCTACGGCCTGGATGAGAACACCATCGCGATGCTCTACCGGATCGGCGTCGAGCAGCCCGCTCAGCCGCGCCACGCCGGTCCGTTGGCCCCAGCACTCCGGCACCTGCTCGACACCGACGTGAATAGCCGCTGGACCATGGCGATGGCCGCCGACAAGCTGCGTGAGCTCGCCGACCCGCGCGGCAACATCTCACTGTCGGAGGCCACCTCGCAGCCCACGGTCCTGGAGACCCCGCCGACGGGCCAAGTCGATCCGCGGCAGCACAGCCGGCCGACGGCCACGAACGCCGCTTTCGGCGGACCGCTCACGCCGCCGCCCGGCGCAGGGCAGTACCCGACGACCGGTAGCCAGTATCCCTGGACCGGCGCCCAGTACCCGCCGACAGGAGCTCAGTACCCGGCGACCGGCGGGCACTTTCCGCCGACCGGTGCTCAGCAGGCGACGTACGCCGGGGCGGACGTCGGCAGCTACCAGCCGGAGCGCAAGAAGCGCGGACCACTCATCGCCGCGATCGCGACCGCCGCGGCCGTCGTCCTCGCCCTGACTCTGGTGCTGGTCCTGCGTGAACCCGACGATGAGTCCGCCCAGGCCGGCAGCGCCACGTCGACCACGCAGTCCGAGCAGGCGCCATCGTCGTCCGATGCTCCCGAGACGCACAGCGTGCCGCCGACCTCCGAGACCCCGGCGCAATCAGCCCCGGGCCAGGCCACGCCGTCCACCACGACGACGCCCTCTCCCGAGCCCACGACGACCGACAGTGCCACCGACGACGCGGCGACGGCAGAGACCGAGATGGCCCTCGCTGTCCAGCAGTACTACGAGCTGCTGCCGGAAGGCTACGAGTCGGCGTACGAGAATTATCTGACCGGCGGCATCAAGAAGAACTACGAGTCGTACGTCGCGTTCTGGCAGTCCGTGATCAGCGTCAGCTGCGGGGACTACGTGGCCGACGCGGCGACGTCGACGGTCTCGATGTACTGCCATTACGAGACCACTGACGAGTACATCGAGCAGGTACAGACCGTCACCATGACCCTGCAAGGCGACCTCTGGTACATCAGCGCGATGAGCGTCTCGAAGGACACCGTCCTCACGACCCCCAAGTAGCCACGCCCGGCGGGCCCGCGGCGCTCGTGCGAGACTCGTGCGCATGAGCGATCCCGTGCTGCGCCCCATCCCTCGCGACGAGCTGACCGACGATCAACGACCGTTGTACGACGCGATCCTCGGCGGCCGGCAGGGCATCAACACCCTCACTCCGCTGACCGACGCGGACGGCGCGCTGCTCGGGCCGTTCGACCCGATCCTGCGCAGCCCTGCCGTCGGACAGGCAATCTCGCAGCTCGGACTGGCGCTGCGCAACGAGACCAGTCTGCCTCGAGCCGTGACCGAGACCGCGATCCTGGCGGTCGCGGTGCGCTGGGCTGCCCGGTTCGAGTGGTACGCGCACGCCGCGATCGTGCGGGACGCCGGACTGATCGACGAGGACGACCTCAGCGCCATCGCCGAGGGCCGCGAGCCGTCCGACTCGCAGACCGCGCTCGCGTGGCGGACGGCGCACGCAGTGTTGGACGGCGATCGCCTACCCAGCGAGCTGTCGGCGGCGGCCGTGCAGGAGTGGGGTGAGCGGGGGCTGGTCGAGCTGTGTGCGATG
Source organism: Blastococcus sp. Marseille-P5729 (assembly GCF_900292035.1). Lineage (NCBI taxonomy): Bacteria > Bacillati > Actinomycetota > Actinomycetes > Geodermatophilales > Geodermatophilaceae > Blastococcus > Blastococcus sp. Marseille-P5729. The sequence continues at coordinate 1,122,519 of NZ_OMPO01000001.1, forward strand.
GTCGGCCACTACACACATCTGGCACTTCTGCTGCGCTCGCTGGGTATCGAGCCGCCAGTGTGACGCCGCGCCCACCGCGAACAACGCCCACCCGAGGACACCCGCCACTAGAGTGGAAACGCGGCAGGTCAGCCGGCCTGCTCACGCCGAGGAGCTGGCGCTGCGCCACCGGCGCGAGCGCCGACTGAGGAGGCCCACTGATGTTCGGTAGCAAGAAGGGCGGAGACTCCGACCGCCACGATCCCACCCGCGACAGCTCTCGCGGCCCCGATCTCGATCCTGCCTTCCAGGACCCGCAGCCCACGCTCGCGGAGGAGATCCGCAGCGGCGACCTCCCACCGGTCGACGGCCGGGACCAGAACGCCGGCGGCGCGAGCGCCTTCGGCCCGAGCGAGCGCACCCGCGACGGCAGCCAGGTCCGCCACGACGGCGTGGGCCCGACCGACTACAGCGACGAGCCGACTCGCACCTTCTCCGCCGCCCGTGGTGAGGACGCCGTGGATGTTGACCGGACCGCGATGATGCCGGCAACCGACGCTCCGGTGGCCGACGATCGGTACGGCGACTCCCGGTACGGCGACTCCCGGTACGGCGACAGCCAGTACGGCGACGCTCCGCAGGGCGACTCGCGGTACGACGACTCGCACTACGTCTCGGCGGCGCGCTATGACACCCGCCCGGAGGAGCGGTTCGCCACCGGGACGCCGGCGGCCGCAGGGACGGCTGGCGCGGCGGCGGTCGATCGTAACCGGGACGGCGTCCCGGACGCGGCCGAGGACGAAGGCGTTGCCAAGCACGGCTTCCACATCCCGAAGATCGGCGGCTGGCTACTGGGCCTGGTCCGCATCCTGATTGGATGGCAGTTCCTGTGGGCCTTCCTCGACAAGACCTTCGGCCTGGGCTTCGGTACGCCGAGCGACCGGGCCTGGATCAACGGCGGCAGCCCGACCCAGGGCTACCTCACCGGCGCCGCGAACGACCCCAACAATCCGTTCCAGTCGGTCTGGCAGTTTTTCCTCGACCAGGCCTGGTCGGACTGGCTGTTCATGGCCGGCCTGCTCGGCATCGGCATCGTGCTGATGCTCGGCCTGGGCAAGGTCCTCACCTGGGTGGCTGCCCTCTCGGGCGCCGTCCTGCTGCTGATGATGTACATGGCTGCCTGGCCAGCCGGTCACAGCCGCGGCGCCGTCGGCGCCGAGGGCCAGGCCGCGACCAACCCGTTCCTGGACGACCACCTGCTCAACGCGATCCTGCTGCTGGCGCTCGCCGCCTGCAACGCCGCCGCCTACCTCGGGCTCGCGAAGGCCTGGCGCACCCGCCGCGCCGTCCGCCAGGACTGACGCGCACTCGCCTCTCCGTTTCTGCGGGGCAGAGGGGCACGCTACTCACCCGAGAGCGTGTCTCACTGCCCCGCAGAAGCGTCTCTAGCGGAGGGTGAGGCCGCCGTCCACGACGAGCGAGGCGCCGCTGATGTACGACGCGGCGTCCGAGGCCATGAAGATCGTCGCGTTCACTAGCTCGTCGACATTGCCGAGGCGCCCGATCGGCGCCAGGTCGGAGACGTACTTGAGGTACTCCTGCTCCTGCTGGTCGGTCATCTCAGTCGGGAAGTAACCCGGCTGAATGGCGTTCACGCGGATGTTCTTGCGGCCGGTGAGCTGGACCGCGAGATCACGGGTGAGGCCGAGGACGGCGGCCTTGCTCGAGGTGTACGCCGCCTGGGGCAGGCCACCCGACCAGATCGCCATGATGCTGGAGATATTGACGATGTTCCCGCCGTCCTTCATGCGGCGCACGGCGCTCTGGCTCATCCAGTAGACGCCGTTGAGGTTGACATCGATGACCGAGGCGAACTGCTCAGGGGTCTCCTTGGTCATCGGGACGGCGGTGCCCAGCCCGGCGTTGTTGACCAGGACGTCGATCCGGCCAAGCTCGTCGAGAGCCGTCTGGGCGAAATTTTCGCAGTCCTCCGGCTTGGTGGTGTCGGCCTGGACGACGACGCAGCGACGTCCGGTCTGCTCCACGGCCGCAGCGGTCTGCTCCAGCTTCTCGACACGACGTGCGCAGATGCCGATGTCGGCGCCCTGCTCGGCGAAGGCGACAGCCATCGCGGCGCCGAGGCCGGACGACGCTCCGGTGATGAGGACGACCTTGTCGTCGAAACGGGTCTGCTGCGCGAATGAAGTCATGCCCGGAATCCTAAATCCCGGGCGTCACCAGGTGACGGGCAGCGACTCCAGGCCGAAGACGATCGAGAACATCCGGTAGGCGGCCTCGTCTGGATCCTCGGCGTGGGCGAGGTCCGGGAAGCGGCGGAACAGCTCGGGGATCGCGACCTTCATCTCCATCCGGCCCAGCTCGGCCCCGACGCAGCGGTGGATGCCGTACCCGAAAGCCAGGTGTGAGGTGGTGCCGCGGTCGATCCGGAAGGTGTCGGCGTCCGGCGTGAGCGCCTCGTCGCGGTTAGCCGCAGCCAGCGAGACGAGCGCGAGCTCACCGCGCTTGATGACGTGCCCGCCGATCTCGACGTCCTCCTTGGCCAGCCGGGGGAAGCCGATCTGGACGACGGTCATGTAGCGCAGCAGCTCATCGATGATCTCCTGCGCCTGCTTCTCGTCCGAGTCGATGATGGCGCGCACGTGCTCGGGGTTGCGCATGAGGTGGTGCGCGCCGAGCGCGATCATCGCGGCGGTGGTCTCATGCCCGCCGGTGAGAATGCCGTCGGCGAGGCCGGCGAGCTCGACGTCGTCGATCTCGTCGCCGTGCTCGGCGATGATCTGGCCGATCAGCCCGTCGTTGGGTTCCTCGCGAATCTTGGCGACCAACCCGCGCAGGTACTTCAGCGACTCGCCGATCTCGCCAAGGGAGTCGCCGAGGTCGCCGGTGAAGTTGAACCGGTCAGCGCTGTGGTCGGTGAACTCGTCGCGGTCCTCGTAGGGGACGCCGAGCAGCTCGCAGATCACAAGGGCCGGAATCGGGACGGCGTACAGCTCGACGAGGTCGGCGCCGGGTCCGGCTGCCTCAAGCGCGTCGAGCCGCTCACGGATGATCCGCGCGATCATCGGCTCCAAGCGGCGCAGCCGGCGCATCGTGAACTCGGGGGTAACGATCCTCCGCAGCCGGGTGTGATCCGGCGGATCGAGCAGTCCCAGGCCACCCGGGGCCTGGTTCATCAGCTCCGTGAGCTCACCGGCTTCGGTGAGCTTGGTGAAGTCGTTTGAGAAGCGCTGGTGATCACCGAGCACCGCCTTGGCGTCGTCGTACCGCGTGATCAGCCAGGCGTTCACATTCATGCCCTCGGGCAGCTCGAGCTTCGCGACGGGGGCCTCGGTACGCAGGGCGCCGAGCTCGAACGCGGGGCTCACACCCTCGCGCAGCAGCGGCAGGACGAAGTTGACTTCGGCGGTCATGGACCAGCTCCAATGCCAGGTGGTGTTTCTTGCCGTTCTCGACCTTAGACCCGCTGAGGCACCTGGCCAGCGAACCGCCCGGTGAGACCGCACACCCGCCCGGGTTGTCGTGGGCGCCGGATACGGTCGTGGACGACGAAAGGAGCTCCATGCGCCTCGACAACGGGCTGGTCAGCTACTCCCCCGGCGACCTTCGGTCGTTCCTGACCTGCCAGCTCGACACTCTGCGACAGGTCGACGCGCTGCTCGGGCGCATCCCGGAAGGCAAGTCCAACGAGCCGGTCGACGTCCTGGGTGAGCGGCTCGGCGAGGTCGGCCGCGCCCATCAGACGCACCTGATCGAGGACTACCTCGTACGGTACGGCCGCTGGCAGGCGGGAACTCCCGGTGGTGTGCTCGTGCTGCCGACGGACCAGCCGCCGACCCATGAGAGCGCCGCAGCGGCGATGCAGCTGCTGACCCGGGACGACGCCCCGCGCGTGGTCGGGCAACTGCCGGTGGCGGCCGGCCGGTTGTACGGCGCCGCGGACTTCCTGGTCCGGTTAGGCGATCGCTGGCAGCTCACCGAGGTCCGACTCGGGCTGCGCCTGAAGGAGGTCTACCTGCTGCAGATCGGCGCCCTGGCGCTGGGGCTGCTCTCGCGCGGTGTCCTGCTGGACGCCGATGCGGTGCTGGTCACCGGTGACCGGTCCCGGATCGACGTCCCGCTTGTCGAGGCCATGGACCGGGCCCGCGCGCTGATCACCCGGTTCGAGCGGGCCGCCGACCAGCGGCTGATCGCCGAGGGCCCGGCGTCCTGGGACGACGACTCGATCGCGGCGTGCGGCTGGTGCCCGACCTGCCGGTACGAGATGACCCTCGCCCGTGACGTCCGCATGACGGTCGGTCTGCGGATGCCCGACCGGGCACTGCTGCGCGCGGGCGGCGTCCGCACCATCGACGATCTGGCACGCGCGTCCGAGTCCGTGGACGGGCTGGAGCAGGAGCGCTTCGAGACGCTCCGGGCGCAGGCTCGTCTGCAGGTACGGCAGATGCCGCCGGGCTCCGAGCTCGACCCGGCCCGGCAGCTCGACCCGGTGTTCGAGGTGTACGACGACACGCCGTTGGCAGCGCTGCCTGAGCCCTCCGCAGGTGATGTCTTCTTCGACTTCGAGTCCGACCCGATGTGGAGCGAGCAAGGCTCCGACGTCCGTGGGCTGCACTACCTGTTCGGCATGGTCGTGCCCGGCGAGCAGCACCCTTATGTTGCGTTCTGGGCGCATGACCGCGATGAGGAACTGCAGGCGCTACGCGACTTCGTGCGATATGTGCAGCAGCGGCTGGCTCATCATCCATCGATGCACATCTATCACTACGGCAGCTACGAGACGATGGTGCTGCGCGAGGTCGCCCGCCGCTTCCAGTTCGCCGAGACCACGGTTGAGGAGTGGATCGAGGGTGGTCTATTCGTTGATCTGCTCCCCGTGGTCAAGAGCAGCATCCGCACCTCCCAGCCCGGCTACGGGTTGAAGAAGATCGAGCCGCTCTACATGGGCGACGAGCTGCGCACCGGCGAGGTGATCGACGGCGCCGCATCGGTGGTCGGCTACCAGCGGTTCACCGAGCTGCGGGAGGGCGGGCACTACGGGGAGGCCGGCACCGTGCTCGACGCAATCGCCGACTACAACCGCTACGACTGCCTCTCGACACTGCGACTCCGCGACTGGCTCCGCTCCCTCCCCCCGATTGTGGAACGATCCGCGCGCTGAGCGAGCGGATCGTTCCAAGATCGGGTCTAGGCCTGGTCGCGGAGGACGCGCTTGAGTAGCTTGCCGGACTGGTTGCGCGGCAGCTCGTCGACGAACCGGACATCCTTGGGGATCTTGAACTTCGCCAGCGACTGCTTTGTGTGCTCGATGAGCTCTTCCTTGGTTGCCTGCTGGTCGGGCTTGAGGACGACGTACGCCGTGATCGCCTCGATCCACTTCTCGTCCGGCAGACCGATGACGGCGGCCTCGGCGACGGCCTCGTGCGTGTAGAGGCAGTCCTCTACCTCCCGCGAGGCGACCAGGACGCCGCCGGTGTTGATGACGTCCTTGATCCGATCCACGACCGTGATGTAGCCGTCCTCGTCGATCCGAGCGAGGTCGCCGGAGTGGAACCAGCCCCCCGCGAACGCCTCCTCGGTAGCCTCGGGCTTGTTCCAGTAGCCCTCGCACAGCTGCGGCGAGCGGTAGACGACCTCACCGGTCTCGCCGGGGGCGACGTCGTTCATCTCGGCGTCCACCACGCGCATCTCGACATACAGCACGGCGCGCCCGCAGGAATCCATCCGACCCTCGTGCTCTTCAGGTCGAAGCACGGTCGCCAACGGTCCGATCTCGGACTGGCCGAAGCAGTTGTACAGCCCCAGCTGCGGCATCCGGTCCATGAGCCGCTGGACGACGGGCACCGGCATGATCGAGGCACCGTAGTACGCCTTCTGCAGGCTCGACAGGTCGCGGGTCATGAAGTCGGGGTGATTGGTCAGCGGCACCCACACGGTCGGGGCGAGGAACAGCGTGGTCGCCCGCACCTCCTCGACCTTCTCCATGATCTTCGGGATGTCGGGCACCTGCAGCAGATGGGTGGTGGCGCCGACGGCGATAAACGGCTCGAGGAAGTCGTGCATCCCGGCCGAGTGGTACAGCGGCATGCACTGCACGTTGATGTCGTTCTCGGAGTAGTCCAGCGCGACGATGTTGCTGGCCAGGTGGAACACGAACGCCCGGTGGGTCATCATTGAGCCCTTCGGGCGCGAGGTCGTGCCGGAGGTGTACAGCAGCTGCACTAGATCGTTCTGCGCCGCGACCGGCTCCAGCTCGGGGACGTCGCCTGCGGTGGCCCGGGCGAGCACGCTGTCCTCTCCCTCAGAGATTGACCGGCGGATCGACGGCGCGTTGCTGATCGCGTCGACGTACTCCTCCAGGTGCGGGTCGACGAAAATCGCGGTCGCGCCGCTGTCCTCGATGAGGTACTCGAGCTCACCGCCGGTCAACGCGTAGTTCAACGGCACGTGGATCATCCCGGCGCGCCCGCAGGCGTAGTAGAGGATCACGTAGGCGTCGGAGTTCTGGCCGTACGCCGCGACCCGGTCGCCCTTCTGTAGACCCAGCTCGCCGAGGTACTTGGCGACCCGCGAGACCGCGTCATCGAGCTCCCGATAGGTCCAGGACCGGTCGGCGTAGGTCACCGCGGTCTTCCTCGGCACGCGCCGCGCCTGGCGCGCGAGCGGGGTGTCGATGGTGTTGTGATGGACCATGCTGAGGCTCATCGAGGGCTCCTTGAAATCTGCCGCGGGTGAGATGCGGACCACTTTACGTTCCACACCCCGGCATCCGAGCACCCGTCAGCAGATCGACCGGCGCGTGCACGCTTCGCCGCTGCCCTGAACCGCGCCGCGGCACTCGCGCGGTTCGGTCCGGCGCACTACGTTGGTAGCCATGAAGGATGAGTCGGTCACCCGCACGGGCACGAGCCAGAGCGTCTCGGTCGTGACAGACGCCGCCATCCCGAAGCTGTTCGACTACCTGACGGTGCCCTCGAACCACGTGCGCCTCGACGGCTCGGGGAAGCTGGTGAGCGCCGGGGACGACGCCGTCCGTGCGGTCGGCGACCGCTTCCAGGTCAACATGGACTTCTTGCCGCGGGGCAAGTACACGGTGGAGAACGTCGTGGTCGCCTTCGAGCCTGATGTGCAGATCGCATGGATGCCGGCCAACCCCGGCGGCGAGCCAGTCGGTATTCGGTGGGACTGGGAGTTCGATGTCGGCCCGAAGGGCGAGACGGTCATCACCCAGACCTGCGACTGGTCCCGGGTGACCGATGAGAAGTACCTCGCCACCTACACCCTGCCGCGGATCTCCGCCGAGGAGATGCGCGAGAGCATCAAGCGCCTGATCGACCTGGTGAGCTCGTACGCCTGACGCACCACGTCTCGGCGTCGCTCGTTCCTCGCTCGCTCGACGACCGTGGCGGGGTCGGCGCGACCGCTCGACCGTGGCGGGGTCGGCGCGACCGCTCGACCGTGGCGGGGTTGGCGCGACCGCCCCACCGTGACGCCGGCGGGCTACCCGGCGGCGGCGTCCTCGCCCGGGTCCTTGTCGCCGTCCGGAGTATCGGGCTGATCGGTCCGCGGGGCCAGGTCACTGACGGCCGAGTCACGATCGGGCGTGCGGGGAGTCGGCTCCGGCCTGGCGGCCCCGCCTACGGCGGCATCGCCCCCGACCGAAGGATCGGTTGCGTCGAGGTTCTCGCCGGTGCGTGCGTCGCGCCCGTTCGGTGTCGTCACGGTTCGTCTCCTTCGCTCGTGGGTACTGCTCCCTACCCAACCACGCACCGACATAATCGAGGCCTACGGCCCGGCGAGCAATGCTGAGCGCCGCGCGACGCCTGAGAGATGAGCCATGACTGCCCCCACCATCTTTCTGCTGGTCGGCCTCGCCCTGCTCATCGCAGTGGTGCTGCCGAACCTGATCGAGAACCTCCCGTTGTCGACGCCGATGATCCTGGTGACCGTCGGCGCGATCGCCGGGATGATGCCGTTCTCGGACGGCGTCGCGCTGTTCCCCAAGGACCACCCGGGGCTCACCGAGCATCTGGCCGAGGTGACCGTGCTCGTCGCGCTGATGGGCGTCGGTCTGGCGCTGGATCGCCCGCTGAATCCGCTGCGCTGGAGCGACTGGCGCGCGTGGGCGCCCGCGTGGCGGCTCCTGGCGATCGCGATGCCGCTGTGCATCGCCGCGGTCGCGTTGCTTGGCTGGGCGGTGCTCGGGATTGCCCCGGCGGCGGCCCTGCTGCTCGGCGCCGCCCTGGCGCCCACCGACCCCGTGCTGGCCTCGGACGTCGAGGTCGAGGGCCCGACGGTGGCCTCCGGCAAGGAGATCGATGAATCGGACGAGCCGCGGTTCGCGCTGTCTTCAGAAGCAGGGCTCAACGACGGACTTGCGTTCCCGTTCGTGTACGCCGCGATCCTGATGAGCACCGCCGGCGGGTTCGCGGGCTGGGGGCTGAAGTGGGTCGGCTGGTACCTAATCGGCAAGGTGGTCATCGGTGTCGCGATCGGTGCCGCAGCCGGCTGGCTCCTCGGACGCACCGCCTTCCGCGGCCCGCACCAGGCGCTGCGCACCGCCGAGACGGGCGAGCCGCTGTTCGCCGTCGCCGCGATCCTGGTGACCTACGGGCTGGCCGAGCTGGTCGGCGGTTATGGATTCCTCGCGGTCTTCGCCGCGGCGCTGGCGTTACGGGCGAGCGAGCGCGACAACGACTACCACGAGCTGATGCACCAGGTCGTGGAGCGACTGGAGCGGCTGCTGACCCTCCTCCTGCTGCTGTTCCTGGGATTCTCGGTCTCCAACGGGCTGTTGGACGCGGTCGACTGGCGCAGCTGCGTGATCGCCGGTTCGTTGATCTTCGTGTTCCGGCCGCTGTTCGGGTGGCTGTCTTTGCTCGGCACGGACAAGCTGCGGCCCCGCGAGCGCCGCGCGGTCGGCTTCTTCGGCGTCCGCGGCATCGGCTCGATCTACTACATGGCGTACGCCGCCTCGAAGGGCGACTTCGGCTCGATCGACTGGATGTGGGCGACGGTCGGTCTGACGATCGTCGCGTCCGTCATCGTCCACGGGATCACCGCGACTCCGACGATGCACCTGCTGGAGCGGGGGCGTCCACGCGACGACCGTGAGGTGAGCGGCCTGGCTCAGTGAGCCCTGCGGTGCCCGAGCGGCGCCTGCGGGCGGCCGTCGTCGGTGGGCCCGAGACCGCCCTGGCAGCCCGGGCAGTAGAACATCGTCCGGTCGTACGGCGCCGCCCCGATCATCGCCACCCGCACGGTTGTACCGCAGCGGCGGCACGGCCGACCGGACCGCGCGTGCACGTAGACCTCCTCTCCGCGGCGCCGGCTGCCGGTAGTTGACTGGATGTCGTGCTCCTTACCGGCCATCAGCAGCCGGTGCGCCCGGTCGATCACGCGATCCACGGTCTCGCTGCCGAGCTGGTCGGCCGGCGTCCACGGCGCGATCCCTTCCAGGAACAGGGTCTCGGCGTCATACAGCGTGCCGATACCGGCGAGGAGGCGCTGGTCGAGCAGAGCCTCGCCGATCGGGCGGGGATCTGCGGCGAGGACTGCGACCGCCCGCTCGGGATCCCAGTCGGGGCCGAGGATGTCCGGGCCGAGGTGACCGACCACCATGTCCTCGCGACTGGTGGGCAGTACGTCGAGCATGCCCAGCCGCCGTCCGATCGCGGTGCGGCCCTGGACAGCGAAGACCGCGCGGATGCTGCGGTCATACAGCTCGCGGGGGCGCAGTCGCTCGTCGGTCACCACTCGCCAGGTGCCTTCCATGCGGAGGTGCGTGTGGACGGTGATTCCGCCCTCGATGCGGTGCAGAATGTGCTTGCCGCGCGGCACGACCTCGAGGGTGCGCCGTCCGACGACGTCCGGTATGGATTTGGTCCCCCACCGCACCTCGGCGCGGGTGAGGGCTTGGTCCGCGAGTGCGCGATGCAGCTTGGCGGCGGCCCGGAAGACGGTGTCCCCCTCAGGCATCGGCGCGGCCGGTGGCAACCTGCGGCGGCGTGCGCTCCGGGCGCACGAAGAACAGGCACGCGGCGGCGGCGAGCACCATCGCCATGGTGGCGAGGATCCCCCAGGTGTACGACGTGGCGTCGATGATGCCCCCGACGAGCGCGGGGCCCACGAGCCCGCCGATCGCTGCGGACGTATAGAGCAGACCCAGGGTCCGGCCGAGGCCGACGGGGCCGAAGATCGAGGCCATCGTGGCGGGCATCAGCGCGATGTATCCGCCGTACCCGACACCGAACACGCCCGCGAACAGCAGCAGCGCGGTGAAGCTGTCGCCGGAGAACAGCCAGAGGAAGAAGCTGAGCGTCATCAGGATGAAGCTGAAGCGAAGCAGCGCCATGGAGTCGAACCGGGCGCCCAGCGCGCCGAGTCCGAGGCGGCCGATGACACTGGAGGCACCCACCAGTCCGACGAGGATGGCCGCGGAGCCGGGACGGATGCCGTGGCCGACGGAGTAGTCCTTGAGGAAGACGAACGGGATCAGGATCGCCAGCCCGATGAGGATGCCGTTGGCGTAGAGCGCGACGAACTGCGGATTGCGCATCAGGTCACGCATGCTGTGCGTCGCGGTCTCGGTGTGGTCGTGCGGTGGCCGCTTCGCCAGCACCGCCGCGATCAGCATCGCCGCTGCACCTGAGATCCCCAGGATGACGAACGCCGTCCGCCAGCCATGGGCGTCGACGAGGGCCTGCGCCACCGGCGCCATGACGAGGGTGCCGACGCCGATGCCGGACACGGCGACGCCGAGCGCCGTCGTCCGCTTCTTGAAGAACCAGCCGCCGACGAAGGCCACCATGGGAACGTACGCGCAGGCCACGGCGATGCCCAGGCCCAGACCGTAGGTCACATAACCGACGGTGAGCGACTCGACCCGGGAGGTGAGCAACATGCCGGCCGCGAGGGACGCCGCGGCGGCGACCAACAGCGGGCGGGGGCCGAAGCGGTCGCCGATGCGGCCGGTGAACAGGCCGAGGGTGAAGTAGATCGCGCTGGTGATCGCGGGGATGAAGGCGGTGGCGGCGCGACCGGCGTCGAACTCCGAGGCCATCGACTCGAAGAACACCCCGAAGCTGTAGACCAGCCCGAATCCGGTGAAGGTCGACAGAAACGTGGCGACGACGATCAGCCAGGCGCGGCCGGAGTCGATGCCCGACCCACCATCCTCTCGGCGAGCGTAGGTGGTCAGCGACATTCGTCGATCATGTCAGCGATCCGCGGCGAGGTCGAACCCCACCCGCGGTGGGTTACGCCTCGCTATAGCGAGGCGTAACCCACCGCAGGTGAGACAAAACGAACCAGAACGGCCGGCTTCCCGCAGTGGGAGGCCGGCCGTCTGTGGGTTGTGCAGGTCAGCGGCGTCGTCCGTCGACGTCGCCGTCGCGACCGCGGACCCGGTCGGCGGCGTCGCGAGCGCGCTCACCCATCTCGTACCTGCCGTCGCCGTCCCGGTCCCCGCGAACCTGGCGTCCGCCTTGCACATCCTGCATCCGCGGATCCTGATCCGCATGGCGGCCATCGCGACGCTCGTCGACGCGGTCGCGCACACGCTCGTTCATTTCGTAGTCGCCGTCGCCGTCCCGGTCACCGCGGGCGCCGCCGCGCCGGTTGTCCACGTCGGGATCGACCTCGTCGGCGCGGCGCAACAGGTCATCCTGCTCGGACCGCGCTTCCTGTAGTGAACCGTTGCGCTGACGCGCCTCGTCGGCGAGTCGTTCGGCCTCGATCTGGCGCTGCTGGGCGGCGGCGGCCTGCTGCTTGGCGGCGGCCTCCTGCTGGCTGGCCTCGGCACGAGCGGCATCAGCGTCCGCCGCGGTCTTGGCAGCAGCGGCCTCACGCTCGCGGACCTGCAGGTCCCGCTCACGGGCCTGCTCGCGGAGGTCCTGCGCCTCCTTGCGCTTAGCGGACGCCGAATTGCGCGACATCATCGCGATCAGGGCGATGATCAGTAGCACCGCGACGACGCCGATAACTATCCATACCCAGGGTTCCATTGCCACTCCTTGGCGGGTGCGGCGCCGGAAAGGCCCAGCGCCTTTAGGCTTTTCCCACGGAGCCCTACCCCGGCGGTCGACTCGGTAAACCGACCCACTGAACCACCTGGTCAGAGAGGGTATCGATGCGGCGGGCAAACCAGGTACGTTCAGGCTCGGTACCGGCGCATCTCTGCGCGTGCGTGTATTCGGCGACCGCCGCGTCGATGTCGCCGGCCCGTTCCAGCAGATCCGCCTTGCAGGCGTGCAGGGGTGCGTACCCACGCAGCCGCGGTTCACTTTCAAGCTCACTGATCAGCCGAAGCCCGGCAGCTGGCCCGTCGCGCATCGCGATGGCGGCCGCCCGGTTGAGCGCCGTGATCGCCGAGCCGTCGAGGGCGTGCAGGACGTCGTACAGCGCGACGATCTGTGGCCAGTCGGTGCGGTCGGCGTCGGGCGCCTCCGCATGCAGCGCGGCGATCGCAGCCTGGACGCCGTACGGCCCGGGTGGCCCACCGGTCAGCGCGACCTCGGCGAGCCGCTCCCCTTCGTCGATCAGCTCGTGGTTCCACAGCGAGCGGTCCTGCTCGTGGACCAGCAGCGGGAGTCCTTCGTCGTCCGTGCGAGCGTCGGAGCGAGAGTGCACGAGCAGCATCAGGCCGAGAAGGCCGGCGACCTCACGCTCGTACGGGAGCAGACGACGCAGGATGCGGGCGAGCCTGATCGCCTCGTCCGCGAGGTCGATTCGTTGCAGTCGGGCGCCGGTCGTCGCGGCGTACCCCTCGGTGAAGGTCGAGTAGATGACCTGCAGGACGCCGGTCAGCCGCCCGGGCAGTTCTGCCGGCCCCGGGGCGCGGAAGGGCACGCGTGCGCCGTGAACCTTCGCCTTGGCGCGGGTGAGCCGCTTGGCCATCGTCTGGTCGGGAACGAGCAGCGCCCGGGCGACCTCGCCGGTGGTGAGCCCGGCCAGGAATCGCAGCGTGAGGGCGATCCGGTCCTCCGGGGCGAGCGCCGGATGCGCGCAGGTGAAGAACAGCTGCAGCCGCTCGTCGGGCAACGCGTCGGCGCTGCCGTCGTCGGCCTCGGCGGCGGCGTCCTGCTCGGTCTCGGCCCAGACGCGCGCCAGGCGCGCCGCGAGCGCGGCGTCCCTGCGCAGCCGGTCGACCGCCTTGCGGCGGGCCGTGGTCATCAGCCAGGCACCGGGGTTGGGCGGGACGCCGTCCACCGGCCACCGGGTCAGGGCAGTCTCGATAGCGTCGGAGGTAACCTCCTCGGCGAGATCGAGATCGCCGTAGCGGCGGGCAAGCGCCGCCAGAAGCCGTCCGTGCTCTTCGCGGAAGACGGCCTCCAGCGACGCCGCGGCATCGCGTCTGTCGTGCCCGGTCATCTGTCGTGCCCGGTCATCTGTCGTGCGCGGTCATGTGTCGTGTGCGGTCATCGGCCGGGTCGGCTCAGCCGAAGTCGGCGACCGGGCGGACGTCGATGTGACCGTCGATCGCGCCCGGGCAGCGCGCGGCCCAGTCGAGGGCGGCGTCCAGGTCGGGGACGTCGATGACGTAGAACCCGCCGAGGACCTCGCGACTCTCGGCGTACGGGCCGTCGGTGATGACGCGCTCACCGTCCTTGATGGTGATGCGGGTGGCGGTGACGAGGTCGGCGAGGGACTCGCTAGCGACGAGGATCCCGGCGTCCTTGACCTCCTGGTCGTAGCGCATCCAGTCCTGGACGTCACAGGTCGGCTGGGCATCGGCCGAGGCGGCCTGGATCAGCAGCATGTACTTCATGGCGTTGCTCCTTCGGTTGGCGGCACCGGTTGTCGGTGCCGTTCAACCTCTCTACGAACGGGACGGATCCAGATGGACACAACCTAGCGAAATTCTCTCGAGTCCCTGTCGCACCTTCTCAGCAGTCGGCGTCGTTCGCTCCGGTCACCCACGCCACGTGTCGCTCCGCCGACCGCATGATCGCCTCCTTGGCGTCGGTGTCCAGCACGCCGCCGAAGTTGTTGACGCACCGGTCGAAGTGCATGTCCTGTACGTCGCGTGCCAGACGCATCGTGACCTCTGCAGATAGGGGGATCCGGTTCGGATAGCTACGAAGAAAGGCAACCGTCTTGCGATCGGGGTTCACGCCGATCGTGTCGGACGCCAGCAGCGTCCCACGACCGTCGGCGCCGCTGGTCCACTCCAGTACCTGGCTTCCGGCGAAATGCCCACCGAGACGATGCAGGACCAGATCCGGGAGCAGCTGGACGGTTCCATCGACGAGCTCGAGCCGGTCGTCCTGCCGCTGCACCCACTGCTGGTCGCGGGCGTTGATCAGTACCGGCGCGTCCAGCACCGCGCCCCACTCGATCTGGACGCCGTACATATGTGGGTGGCTGGCGATCACCGCCTTGGCGCGGCCGAGCCCCCTCACGAACTCGACCGTCTCGTCGTCCAGGTAGCCGATCGGATCCCACAGGACGACGTCGTCCCCGCTGCGCACCACCAGCGCAGTGTGCCCGATCCCGTGCCCCGGTGCATTCAGCCCCCACAGGTCGGGTTCCAGCTCGGAGATCTTGATCTGCTGGTCGGAATCTTGTAGCTCGTCCAGACTGGTCCACCGCTGTCCGTTGGCGGGAACGTACTGCCGCTCATCGGCGCAGATCGGACAGGTGGCAGGCGGCTGCGGGCCGGTCTCCACTCCGCAGGTAACGCAGATGATCGTCATGCCTCCATAGTGTGCCCGGGACTTGTGCAGGCGAGGGGCAACCCGTCACCCTCGTGGCCGGTATCGCAGGGCGGTCGCCCCCGACCGGAACTCGAGACGGTCCACGAGGTCCAGCTGGATGCGCTCGCGCAGCCCGGCGAGCAAGGTGGGCCCGTGCCCGGCAACGACCGGCTGGACGACGAACACGTACTCGTCGATCAGGCGCAGGTCCGCCAACGCCAGGGGAAGCGTCACGCCGCCCACCCACAGGCCTTCGCCAGGCTCCTGCTTCAAATGTCGAACTGCTCGCTCCAGGTCGCCCCGCACCAGCTCGGCGTTCCATTCAACCGCGCTCAGCGTGCTCGATACGACGTACTTCCTCGCCTGGTCGATGGTCTCGGCGAAGGGGATCTCCCATTCGTCCATCCAGTCAGGCCAGGTGCCCGAAACGGGCCGTCGCCAGGCCGACTGCATCATCTCGTAGGTCACCCGGCCGAACAGCAGAGCATCGGCTCGTTCCATCTCGGTGGTCCAGTAACGCATCGACTCCTCGTCCGGCGGGAGTCCTGCCTCGTGATGGCAGCAGCCGTCAAGCGTCACATTGATCGAGTATCGAAGCGGCCTCATCTCGCTACTCTCCTCTGAGGCGTGCAATCCAGTCCTAGGACGAGTGTCGCCGTCCGGATCGACGTGAGACGCGGCTCCCGTCTGGTGAGGTGGCGCTGGGAATCGTAACGCTTCGGATGAGCCATCCCTCCCCAATACCGGGGAGGAGCGCGAGCAGGATGCAGCCAGCACCGAGAGGACCAGTGACGTCGGTTGCTGACGGCGCAATCCGCGGCCATTCAGGCGAACCGCCGTTGTCCGCTTGTGCCGGCCGAGGCCAGCCGCAGTCGCGACGGCTCAGCGTGGTCCAGCGCCGATTGCCGTGTACGCCGTGGGGCGTCGCGCCGCCCGCAGGGCATGCGGGGGCTCACCCGCATAGCGGACGACGTCGCGGGTGAGGTGACTTTGGTCGGCGTACCCGGATGTCACCGCGAGCTCGGCCAGCGACATAGCGGTGATGTCGGCCACTGCCTGCTCGAACCTGATGACACCGGCGGCCGCCTTCGGCGATAGCCCGACCTGGTGTCGAAACCGGGTGGCTACATGCCGGTGGCTCCAGCCCGTTTCGGCGACCAGGTTCTCGATACGCGCGCGGCCACCCGAACGACGCAGTCGATCCCACATCCAGGCCACGAAAGGCTCCGGCTCGGGCCCCCGTGTTACGGCGGAGCGCAGGGCCTGCTCGACGAGGTCGAAGCGCTCAGCCCACGTCGCCGCCGCGAGCCGATCAGGCAACGAACCGCACACGAACGGCGCGACATCATCAAGGTCGACCACCCTCCGCGCGAGCACTGCACCCGGCAGACCGAGCAGCCGATAGACGCCCAGCGGAGTCAGGTAGACCTGCACGCACTGGTGGGTACCCGCGAAGCGGGTGGTGGCGTGTCCGGGCATGAATCCGACGGCGAAGGACGAGTAGCGGCCCACGCCCTCGCCGTCCGACAGAGCCACGACCTCGAACGGATCGCCGAAGGAGATCACCAGCGGTACCAGGCTGCCTGCAGGTTGGCGTCGCTCGACGACAGCTTCGGAATGCTCGGTGAAGCCCACGATTCCCGCGACCATGCCGACCAGGCTCGGGTGCACGCGGTGCCGCTGCAGCTGTGGATTGCCCATCTACGGAGTATCGCCGGTCAGTTTTCTTCAAGCCACCACGGCATTCGGGCAGCAGCATCGGAGATAGACGAGGAAGGGTGGTCCACCGTGAAGCGACTAGTGGCTGTCGAGTTCTTGAGCGTCGATGGGGTGATGCAAGGTCTCGGCTCTCCTGACGAAGACCGCTCCGGCGGCTTCGAGCACGGCGGCTGGGGCGCCCGATACGCCCACGCACTGCACGAGGTCATCGAACCGACCAGCCTTGGCCGCACGACGGCCTACCTGTTTGGACGCCGCACATACGACAAGCTCGCGGCCTTCTGGCCCGACCAGTCCCATGACGATCCGATGGCGGCCAGTCTCAACTCCCTACCCAAGTATGTCGCGTCCAGAACGCCTCGGGATCTGCGGTGGCACGGCGCCACACCGCTGCGCGGTGAGCTGATTACGGCCGCGCGAGCGCTCAAGGACGACGGGCAGGGCGACGTCGTCATCCTCGGCAGCGGCAACGTGGTTCGCCAGCTGGTAGCAGCCGACCTCATTGACGAGCTGCGCCTGTTCATCCACCCCTTGCTACTCGGGACCGGCAAGCAACTGTTCGCCGATCTCCCCACGCCCCGGACGCTGCGGCTCATCGACATCGCGACCACCAGCATGGGCACGGTCGCCATCGTCTACGCCCCCGACAAGGGTTCGTCCAGCCATCTGGAAGGAAACGACTAATGGGCAGCTACCGCGCCATTCGTGGCGCCTCCCTATGGATCGAAGAGCGCGGAACCGGGGACCCGGTCGTCCTTCTGCACGGCGGGATGAGCGATACAGCGAACTTCGAAACGAACCTCTTCGAGCTCGCCGATCGTTTCCACGTCATCGGCTATGACCGGCGGGGATTCGGACGCAGCGCCGACACAGGCGCCTTCACCTTCGAAGAAATGAGTGCCGACGCCGCCGCCGTCATCGAATCCATCGCCGGGCGGCCAGCTCACGTCATCGGCTACAGCGCCGGAGGCATGGTTGCCGCATCGGTGGCGATCCACCGGCCAGACTTGGTGCGCTCATTGACCATGATCAGCTCGGCGCTGCGCGCCGCCGACTGGATCATCAGACCCCAACCACCCGCCCAGGATGCCGCTGATGGCGGATATCCGGCGCCCATCGTGGATAGGTACGCCCAGCTCTCACCGGATGGGCGCGAGCATTTCCCGGTCCTCGTCCGCAAGGTCGCCGAGCTGGCCGCCACCGATGTCGCACCCGTCGACGCTCTCTCTTCCTACCCGGGCCGAGCGCTGATCATGACCGCCGACGATGACATCGTCACACTTGAGAGCCAGATTGCGCTCTACCAGTCTCTGGCCGCCGGTGAGCTCGCCGTGATCCCGGGAACCTCTCACCAGCTGCTCAATGAGAAGCCTCGGGAGATCACCACGGTCGTTCGAGATTTCCTGGAGGCTCCAACCGCGACACACATGCCCATTCGCCGTAGCTGACAGATCCACCGGTCGGCCATCCCCTAGCCAGCCGAAACGGGCCGACATCTGCGAAGAGCGATCGACGAGGTCGAGAACCAAGTGGCTCCATCGCTAGCACCGTGTCCCGCGGGTGGCGGGACACGGACTTTGGGTGTGCGACGGCGGGTCACCCCTGTCCGGTGAAACGCCGGTTCGGACGGCATGCGCGGGTTCTTCGTACAGAGGTGGGGGACGAGTTCCTCACCGCTGAAGCGTCAGATGACCAAACCAAGGGTGGCCGGCCCGGATGGGCCAACCATCGTTGATCCAGGAGAACAGATGCCACCTGCCAACGCGGTCCTGACTCCGCGTCGCGACTCAAAGTCGCCCCCCTCGCCGTCGAGGACGGGTGACCCACGAGCTGGGTCGCAGCCCACGTCCGAGCTTCCTGGTCCGCGATGAAGAGATGAGTCGGGAGGTGTCGCTGGAGGACCATGCCTCACCGCTCATGTGGACCCGAAATCTCGCCGCGCCGGGAATCAGTGACGACCTCCGAAGCCTGCGTCGCCTCGATCCAAGAGTCGGCAATTGGACGCCTATCCAGCCTTGGCAGGACCGGCGCGAGCCGGTCCGGAGACAGTGTCGCTTTCAAGCGATAACCCTGTCGCTCCAGCGCCGATGTTCGCCAGGATGGGCATTCCTTAATGTCAGGGCCCATGTACAAGCACGGGATTCGGGTTCTCGGCCTCGCCGTCGCTGGTTTCTCCAGCAATCGGTGAACTGATGGATCCGGTGATGATCGCCCGGCTGCTATTTGCCACCACAGCAGGGCTGCACTACCTCTTCGTCGCCACGACCCTCGGGTTGGGCCCGATCATCGCGATCTGGTCGACCCGCAATGCCTTGCGACCTTCCACCACCGGCGATGCGGTCCTGCGGCTGCTCGGCCGGATGTACGTGACCAACTACGCTGTCGGAATCGTGACTGGTCTGGTCATGGAGTTGCAGATGGCGGTCGTGTGGAGTGGACCGGGCGCCTTAGCGTATGACCCGATAGCCACCATGCTCGCCTTGGAGACCGCGGTGGCGTTCTTCCTTGAGTCCACGCTGCTCGGCATCTGGCTAGCCAGCGACGGCGTCCTCGGACGCCGGGTGCGCGCTCTGGTGTTCTGGGGCGTCATCCTGACGGCCTACGCCTCCGCGACCTACATCATCGGCGCAAACAGCTTCCTGCACTACCCGATTGCGCTCAACGATGCAGTTCTCGGTGTTGTGGACATCCAAGCGCTGGTGATGCGCCCCGCCACGTTGACGGTGCTTGGCCACGTGCTAGCCACATCCTTGGTCGTCGGCGGCTTCTGGGCGGCAGCTGCCGGAGCGCGCGTGCTGCGACGAAGCGGGGACGCCGAGGTGGCTGCGCGGCTGGTGCGCGTCGGCATCGTGGTGGTCGCGTGGGCCGCGCCGCTTTCCGTAGCCTCAGGGGTCATCCAGTTCGCCGCGGTGCGTCCGACCACCACCGCGGCCGGCGCCTTCGGCGTTGCGCTCGCACTGATGATGCTGGTGGGGGTGCTAGTCACCGTCATCACGTGGTTCGTCCTGTTGCCGCTCGCATTGTCCGGGGCGCTCACCCGGCAGCCGTTCTGGCGGCCGCTGCTGGCAAACGGTGTAGCAATTCCTCTCGTCACGACCTTCTTGGGCTGGCTCTATCGGGAGGAGTCCCGGCAGCCATGGTTCCTCTTCGGCCGGGTTACCGTGGCCGAAGCCCTTGCCCCCGTGCCCCCTGGCCAGCTACTAGCCATGGCCGTCGCCTTCGTCGGTTTCGGGCTCACGGCCGCGGTCCTGGGCTGGCGGCTCATGGCCCGGGCGGCCCGCACGGACGAGCCGGATGCGCCCGGGTCCAACGCAGCAGGGCATTTCACACTGGAGTCGTCGTGATTCCATCGGAAGTACTCCTCCCGATCGTGGTGCTCGTTGGTTGGCTGGCGCTGGAGGTGCCCACAATATTCCTCGCCGCGCGGGCCAACGGCTCCGGCGGCAGCGCGAGACTGCGCAAGATCGGTTACCGGTTCTTGGGGACCGAAGCTTGGACGCTGGTATTGCTCGGCGTCTTCCACGGAGTGCTCCCCGGTGCCGCGCACGCTGTTTACGCCGCAGCGCCGTGGGCACCCACCCTGTTTGTCACCGGTTGGATGGTGCGCGACATCGGGCTGTGGCTCGGCCCCCGCTCCGGCGGCGGGGCGGGCTGGCGACGACTGGTATCGCTCGGCGCCCGAGGGCAGCTGCTGGGCGCGAGCGCAACGCTGGTCGTATTGGCGGTGCTGCGGCCTGCGCCCGAACCCGGCAGCGGCGCCGATCTGCTAGTCGTCGTCGTCCCACCCGTACTTGTAGTTGGCCTAGCCTTGATGTGGTGGTTGAACCGACTGCACGCACGGCGCGCCCAGGGCGTGAGGCAGACACGTCCCTGCGACCGTCCGTCGGTGCCAGAGTGGCCGGGTTGACGCCCGTGCGACGTATGGAGGTGGCGCGATGCGTGTGACGGTGCTGGGTGGAACGGGGTTCATCGGCAGGGCGATCTCACGGCGACTGTTGCGTCGCGGTCACCAGGTTCTTCTCGTACATCGCGGCCTAGCGGAACCGTCGGAGCTGGGCGGCGCCGAACACCTTCACGTGAACCGCGAGAGCCTACTCGACGTACGAGCGTCATTATGTTCCTTCTCGCCCGATGCCGTGGTCGACTGCTACGCCTTGACCCGCGCTGACGCCGCCCAAGCGGTCGCCGCCTTCCGCGGCTTGCCCGCCGTCGTGCTCTCTAGCCAGGACGTTTATGCCGCCTGGAGCGGTTTCGTTACGGATACTCGGGTGAGCGACGGCCCGCTCTCGGAAAACGCGCCGCTTCGCAAGTCTCGCTACCTCTACGCCGAATCGGCACCGCCGGGTGTCCCGCGCGACTATGAGAAATTGGACGTCGAAGACGCCTGGAAGACCTACGGCGCAACAATTCTGCGTCTGCCCATGGTCTACGGTCCGTACGACCGTCAATGCCGTGAGGGTTTCGTGATCCGGCGGATTGCGGCGGGGCGAAGGCGCATCCCGGTCGGAGCCGCCAACTTGAAGCTCTCGCGCGCATATGTGCATGACGTGGCCGGCGCGGTGGAGGCGGCGCTGTATGCGCCCGCCGCACGCGGTCAGACCATTAACATCGCCGAGCCGGAACCGTATGACATCGGGTCGTGGATCCGACAGATCGCGGCCGGTATGGATGCCGATCTCGAACTGGTCAGGGTTGAAGAGGATGTCCTCGCCCCAGACCTCCTCCTTACCGCCACGCGCAGCCAACACGTGGTCGCCGACGTGACTCGTGCCCGCGCTCTTCTAGACTGGCGCCCGATGAGCATCGACCAAAAGGTCGCGCGGAGTACGAAGTGGCACCTGCGACACGGAACCTTCGTCTCGTGGACGGCCGCCGACGACGCCATCGACGATACGGCCCTGGCAGCCGCTTGCTGAGCGCACTACGCGCAGCGGGACAAGGCCCACCGTGTCGGGTCGGTGAAGATTGGCTGTGCGAGGTCGCACAGCGGCCATGTCCTGCGGATTGCGCAGGTCCGCTCCGTGCGACCTGCGATGAATAACCCGCGTTCTATCTGGGTTTCCGTCGCGGTTGCGCTGAGGTGGGGGATCCCCTCTGCCTTGATCACTCTGGGTCTCGACGCTGGCGCGTCCCCCATGTTCATCGCATGGTCCCGGGTCTTCACCGGTGCGCCGTTGCTCGCTGCACTTGCCTACCGACGTGGCGCCTTCGTAGGCCTCAGAGCGCGCTACCGGGCTAATGCACTGATCGCTGTGTGACATGACCTGGCCGTTCGCCCGGAAGGTTCACTCGAAGGATCACAGCGGTGATCGCGCCTACTCCCGCAGGACACGCTCGCTCGGTGACGTCGTACACCAGTCTGCTGGACTCCACTGGGAGGGGGTCGCCGGATCCCCAGCTCCGATCAGCGTCGGCGTGTCCCAGCCAGCCATCAGAACAGCCTACTGAGGGCGAGCGTAGCATTCGCCAGGTAGTCACGGCGCCCGGTCCTGAGGCCGAACTCGAAGTCCTCCAGCGCCTTGACACGCGCGTAGAACTGGGTCCTCTCCAAGAACGCCTCATCGGCGCCGAAATCCGTCTGCAGCCACATCAGGGCAGCAACAAGCCCGGTCTCTCCGAGATCGCGCCAGATCAGCCCGAGGTCGAGACAGGGATCGCTGAGGGCCGCGTCGGACCAGTCGATGATGCCGGTGATCTCTAGGGCGGGCGAGGTGACGAAGATGTGCTCGGCACCCAGATCGTTGTGGCACAGGCGGAGTTGGCGCACAGAGCTCGGCAAGGGGGTCGCGAGGAAGTCGGCCAGGGGGCCCACCACTCGACCGGGGAGCTCAGCGCGGATCGTGTCGGCGATCCGCACCGCGTCGGCGTGATACTCCGCCAAGGGGCATGACTGCACTGGCACCAGGTCGTGGACGTCATCGGCCGCAATAGAGTGCAGCGCGGTCAGGAAGGCGCCTAGCTGTGCTCCGAGGCGCGCTGCATGGCTTTTCCGGACGTCGGCGATCGACGTCAGCAGCGGCTCTCCACGGACGCGGCTCATGACTATCGACGTGCCGTCCGCCGAAAGCGCCCGCACCTCCGGCACGGGCAGCGGCAAGGTCTCGGCGATACGGCCCAACAGCGCGGCCTCTTGGGCGAGATCCATCTCTGCGGACTCCGGACGGCGGCGCCGGCGGATGATCGTACCGTCGTCGCACGTCGCGACGACGTGGTCATTCCCGATCACGGTCGTACCTCCAACTCGGTGCGGCGTTCGATGACCACAGTGGGTAGGAGTCTGTCCAGCCAGTTGGGTAGCCACCAGTTGCGCTCGCCCAGCAACTCCATGAGCGAGGGCACCAGGACGAGTCTCACGAGTGTCGCATCCACCAGGACGGCGAAGGCCAGTCCGAAACCGAACAGCTGCAGTTCCCGGCTGGTGCCCAGCACGAAGCTGCCGAAAACGCAGATCATAATCGCGGCCGCGGCAGTGATCACTCGAGCAGTGCGGGCCAAACCCTCTGCCACCGCGTGCGCGTTGTTCCGGGAATGGTTGTACTCCTCCTTGACCCGCGACAGCAGGAAGACCTCATAGTCCATCGAGAGCCCGAATACGATGGCGATCAGCATCATCGGCACCCACGCCTCGATGAGTCCGCTGGCCCCCAGGTTCAACAGGTCCACCCCCCACCCCCACTGGAAGACAGCGACGGTCGCGCCGAATGCAGCCCCGATGGAAAGCAGGTTCGCGAGAACGGCCTTGACGGCCACGGCAACCCCTCGAAACACGGCCATGAGCAGCAGCATCGCCAGCCCCAATACGACGCTCAGGAACAGCGGAAGGCGCTCGGCTGTGTAGTCGGCGAAGTCCACGGCCGCGGCTGTAGCACTGCCGATGGCGACCTCGGCCTGCGAGCCATCGAGGATCTCGGGGATGGTGTCCTCGCGTAGTCGATGCAGGAGCTCGGTCGTCTCAGCATCTCGCGGACCCGTCGTTGGGATCACTCGCAGGACGGCGACGTCACCGCTCTCGCTATACAGGGCAGGGCTGACTTCGTGGACGCCGTCCGTCGAGCTGATCGCATCCCGCAGAGTATCGATATAGTCGCCGGCAGGACCAACTCGCGCAGCGACCACCAAGGGTCCGCTCGAGCCAGGGCCGAAGCCCTCAGCCATCAGGTCGTACGCCTCGCGAGAGGTGTCGCTCTCCGGCTTGGTACCGGCGTCGGAGAATCCCAGGCGCATGTCGAGAACGGGCACGGTTATGACCAGAAGTAGCAAGGTCGCGGCCATTGCCCATTGCATGGGATGCCGCTGCACCTGCCGGCTCCACGCCCGAGCCATCTTCCCCTCCTCACGATCACTGCGCCGACGGTGCACGGACCACTTGTCGATGCGGTTACCAACGATGCTCAGCATGGCCGGTAACAACGTCACCGCTGCGAGCATCGTCACAAGCACCGAGCCAGCGATGCCGAGCGCGACTCCGGTGATGAGTTTCAGATCCATGAGAACAAGACCGAGCGAGGCGATCACGACGGTCACGCCTGCGAAGAGCACCGAACGTCCGGCAGTCGCCTGCGCGGTGATCACCGCGTCATCTGGGGATTCACCGCCTCGGATCGACTCGCGGAACCGGGTCACCACGAGCAGGGCATAGTCGATTCCGACGCCGATCGCGATCATCGCTGCCACGGGCGCGGCAAAGCTGGGCATCTCGACCCATCGCGCGCCAAGGCCCACGACGGCCAGACCGCAGGCTGCGCCCATCACTCCGATGAGGATTGGCAACCCCATCGCGAAGATCGATCCGAACGCGAACAGCAAGATGATCATCGCGGCCACGATGCCGACGAGCTCACTGGGTGGGCCGGACTGCGCGTTTTGCTCCACCAGAACACCACCGATCTCGAAGTCGAGCGCGTCGGCATCCTGCTGAATCTGACCCAGTCGCTCCTGTAGGTCGGCGAGATCCTCGGCCGGCATGGTCGGGAGCTGCACCGACACAAAGGCGATCGAACCATCGGCAGAGACCTGGCGGTGCGCTTCAGGCGAGTACGGGCTAATCACCCGCGCCTCCGGGATCCTCTCGCTCACGTCTTCAGCCAGAGAATCCACCTGCTGCTGGAACGCTGCCTGATCGTCAGACCGGTCCACCCTGAAGACGAGCTGGGCCTGAGTTCCGGCCTCGAGATCGAACCCAGCCTCCTTCAAAAGGGCGGCCGCGTGATGGCTCTCGGATCCAGGGAGGGCATAGTCGTCACTGACGTCTCCTCCGGCAGCACCAGCCAGTACCGTCACCGCCGCCACCACTGCTATCCACCCAGCGACTACGACGAATCGTAGACGCTGACACGCCAATGCCAGACGTTCCATCACGTAAGCTCCTCTGCACAGTTCCAAGGGGACCTTCGGGACGCTAGGCATCCCTTGTCAGGTGGACACCTGCCCCAGAGCGAGAATCGTGTAGCCAACAGGAGACTTTTCGACGCTGGATGAGCGCGCAGACTGTCTCGACAGGGCTAGGCGACGATCCGATCGCTCCCAGGAGATGTCATCGCGCTACCGATGCGGCTTAGCATCGATGTGTGGAGGGCCCATAGTGAACGCGCGGCACGTTGATCTGATCCTCGCGATCGGAGTCGCGTCAGTGGTGGCCGTCATCATCTCGTCCGGGCAGGGGGGCGTGGAAACCGTCAGCCCGATCGCTTACCTATGGGCGATAGGCCTAGGGCTGTTGATGACCGTGCGCCGAACCCATCCTATTCTGGTCCTGCTGCTCACCACGATTGGCTACTTTATTTACCATGCGGCGGGTTTCCCCGCCGCTGGAGTAGCCGTACCGATCTCGGCAGCGCTCTACTCCGCCGCGGAGATGGGATACACGCGCGCGGCGGTGCTGACGGGATTCGGGACTCTGGCCGGGGCGACCGCCTACCGAGTGGCGGACCGTCAGGACTTGGCCTTCGTGCTCGGGTATGAATTGGCCTCGCATGCGACCCTAATCGCGGCCGTGATCGCCTTGGGGCATACCGTGCGGACCACCCGTCAGCTTCGCCTGCGTCGCGACCAGGTCACCCGCCTCCTCAACCGTCAGCGGGAGATGGACGACGATGCGAGGATCCGGGACGACCGACTGTCCCTGGCCCGCGAACTGCATGACTCGATCGGGCACTCCCTGACAGTCGCGTCGCTGTACGCCGGGCTGGCTCAGGACCAACAAGCCCACCAAGCCCAACGCACGCAGTCACTCGCCATGGTGCGCACCGCGATCTCCGAGGCACTATCCCACCTGCGTCGGACGGTTCGCGTTCTTCGAGGTGGCGCCGACCACGACACTGTGCCGGGGATTGTGGACCTGCCGACATTGATCCAGACACCTCAGCAGGCGGGTTATGACGTCAACCTCGAAGTGGCGCCGATTTGCGTTGCACCTCCGGTCGAGTCGGCGATCTACCGCCTGGTTCAAGAGGCCATCACCAACGTACTGAAGCACTCGAACGGGCGGACCATCAAGGTGCAGGTCATCGAAGCACCGTCTGCTGACGTCGTCGTGACAGTCAGCGACGATGGATGCAACGACATCGGGTCGCCGGTCAGTCTGGGCGACGGCCTGAGCGGGATGCGCGAACGGGTGATCGACTTGGGAGGCGTCCTCGATGTCCAAGCGGACCGGACCGGGTGGCGAGTCGAGGCGAGGATTCCGAAGGAGATCAGATGATCAAGGTGCTCGTGACCGACGATCAGCGGCTACTGCGGGAGGGCTTGCGGTCGATTCTCGAGGCCGCTGAGGACATCACGGTCGTCGGCGAGGCAGGCAATGGCCGCCAAGCGGTCCAGCTCGGTCGCGAGCTACGGCCGGACGTCTTCTTGATGGACCTACAGATGCCGATCATGACCGGCCATGAAGCAATCCGCGCGATCCGGCAGGACCCGACTCTGCGCGGCTGCCCAATTCTTGTCCTTACCACCTTCGATGACGAGGACGACATCGTGGAGGCGCTTGCGGCCGGGGCCGATGGTTACCTCCTCAAGGACATCGACGCAGAGGACTTGCGGCGGGCAGTTCGCAGGGTGCACGCAGGCGAAGCGGAGATGACCTCGGGGGTTCTACGCCAGTTGATGAACCGATTCGCTCGCCTCCCCACGCGGCGCGCTCGTGAAGCTGGACTGGCCGGGCTCACCGAGCGGGAACTCGAGATCCTCACCGAGGTCGGCAAAGGGCTGACCAACGACGAGATCGGCAAAGCTCTCTACCTCAGCCCCGAGACAGCCAGGACGTACGTGAGCCGCCTGATGACCAAGCTGCGCGCGCGGGACCGCGCTCAGCTGGTGATCTTGGCTTACCGCGCTGGGCTCGTCGATCCCACTCACGAGTAGCACTTCTCCGAGTGGTCGATGGCCTCGGCGAACGGGATCTCCCATTCGTCCATCCAGTCAGGCCAGGTGCCCGAAGCGGGCCGTCGCCAGGCCGACTGCATCATCTCGTAGGCCCGTTGCTGACGGGTCAATCCGCGGCCATTCAGGCGAACCGCCGTCGTCCGCCTGTGCTGGCTGAGGCCAGCCGCAGTCGCGACCGCTCAGCCTGGTCCAGCGCCGATTGCCGTGTACGCCGTGGGGCGTCGCGCCGCCCGCAGGGCATGCGGGGGCTCACCCGCATAGCGGACGACGTCGCGGGTGAGGTGGCTTTGGTCGGCGTACCCGGATGTCACCGCGAGCTCGGCCAGCGACCTAGCGGCGATGTCGGCCAGCGCCTGCTCGAACCTGATGACACCGGCGACGTCCGCGCGTAGGTGCTCACCGCGAGCCCGGTGATCCGCGCTGCACTAGTTGTGCTCGTTTGCGCCTTGCGCCAATGTCCCTGGACATCACAACCAACCCGCGGCTGCCTGGGGTTACGCGCTGTACTTGCCGATCAGGTGGGGATGGTGGCGCTCGGCGACGTCCGGGTGGCTACGCACCCGGCTCTTGAGCACATTGAGCCCGTAGCTGGCGTGGATGGGGTTCTGCGGATCGCGGGTGACGCCGCGCCGCAACCCGTCGTACTCACGCGGCAGCTCCCACGTGGGGAACGACGCGTCGAAGTTCGGGTTGAAGAAATAGGGGACGCTGATCCGGTCGTCCTCGCCCTCCTGAGCGACGACCCGGTGCACGGTCGCCCTCAGGACGCCGTCGGTGGCCACCTCAAGCATCTCGCCGATGTTGACGATGAATGCATTTTCGACCGGCGGGGCGTCGATCCATTCGCCGTCCTTCTCGACCTGCAGTCCTGCCTTGCCCGGTTCGACGAACAGGAGAGTCAGCACTCCGCCGTCCTTGTGGGCACCGACACCTTGGTCGGACTGGCCCGCCGTACGGCCGGGATAGCGCACGACCTTGATGAGCTCGTTGGCCGGCTCATAGACGGAGTCAAGCAGCCGCGGGCTCTGACCGAGCGAGACCAGCCACGCCGACAACAGCTTCCTGGCGACGCGCTCTACTTCCGAACGCCACTGCTCGATGACCGTGCGCAGCTCGGGAAGTGCTGCCGGCCACTGGTTGGGTCCGATGAGCGTCGCCCAGTCCGCCTCGAGTGTGGAGGGCTCGCGCTCCGCTCCAAAGTCGATCTGCTCACGTTCATCTCGCTTCCCTCGGGTGAGCTCGTTGCCGAGAGCCGAATAGCCCCGGTAGTGCGGGCTGTTGAGCTTGTCGATCGAGAGCTTCTCGGCGACCGGTAGCGCGAAGAACTCTCGTGCCACGGTGATCAGTCGTCGCTGAAGGTCGACTGGTACGCCGTGGCCGGTGAGATAGAAGAAGCCGTACTCGCTCGTCGCTGCGCGCAGGTCGTCCAGAAACTCGCGCTCCCTGGTGGGATCGTCGAGCGTGCCGAGGTCGAGCACTGGCAGGGTGAGGGCGCGCTCCACAGTGGTGTTCATCAGGATTGCTCGCTTTCGTTAGTCAGGACGTCCGGCGCAGCCGGCGACGGACGAGGAGATCGCCGACCGACTGGACGGCTTGTACGAGGACGATGAGCAGGACGACGGCGGTCAACAGCACCGGCGTGTTGAAGCGCTGGTATCCGTAGCGGATGGCGAAGTCGCCGAGACCACCGCCGCCGATGGTGCCGGCCATGGTCGAGTAGCCGATGAGCATCACGAGCGTGAGGGTGGCGGCCGCGATCAGCCCGGGCAGCGACTCCGGAAGCAGCACCTTGCGCACGATCTGCCAGCCGGTCGAGCCCATCGCCTGCGCGGCCTCGATCTTGCCGGTCGCGATCTCGCGCAGCGCCGACTCGACCACTCGGCCGAAGAAGGGGATGCTCCCGATCGTCAGTGGCACGATCGCAGCCTCCGGTCCGAAGGCCGTCCCGACGATCGCCCGGGTGACCGGGATCAGAGCGATCAGCAGGATCAGGAAGGGCAGCGAGCGTCCGATGTTGACGATCGCACCCGTCACGGCATTGATGAGTCGTTGCGGCCAGAGTCCGCTCGGGCTCGTGATGTATAGCACGACGCCGACTGCGCCCCCGATCACGACGGTCAGAACGAAGGCGACCGAGACCATAAGAGCGGTCTGGCCGAGGGCCTCCCACAGCTCGGGAAGCGCCTCTCCGACGGTCGTCTTCCTCATAGCAGCATCCTCTGCCGTTGCTGTAGGTAGCGCGGTATGACCGGCTTGTGCTCGAGGAGCTGTCCGAGCGGCGACGAGCCGCCGACGAGCTCGGCCAGGGGACCGGCGTCCACCACCGCCCCGTCGGCGAGCAGTGCTGCCGAGTCACAGGCCCGCCGTACGACGTCGAGCTCGTGCGTGATCACCACGACGGTAAGACCGAGCTCCTGGTTGATGTCGATGACCAGATCGAGGATCTGCTCGGTGGTGGCCGAGTCGAGCGCGCTGGTCGGCTCATCGCACAGCAATACCTTCGGGTCGGCTGCGAGCGCCCGGGCGATGCCGACGCGCTGCTTCTGACCGCCCGACAGCTGCGCCGGGTATGACTCCGATCTGTCGGCCAGACCCACCAGTTCGAGCAGCTCGAGTGCCCGCTCGCGGCGCTGTTGCGGGGGCACGCCGACGATCTCGAGCGGAAACTCCACGTTCCCCCGCGCCGTACGTGAGCTCAACAGGTTGAAATGCTGGAAGACGACGCCGATGTCGCGGCGCGCCCCGCGCAAGGCCCGCTTCGACAGGCCGGTAAGCGACCTCTCGTCGAGCAGCACTTCGCCCGAGGTCGGGCGCTCGAGTAGGTTCAGGCACCTCAGCAAGGTGCTCTTCCCTGCGCCGCTGCGTCCGACGATTCCGTAGATCTCGCCTCGCGCGATCGACAGGTTGATGTCACGCAGGGCAACGACCGGTCCATCGGCGCCCCGGTACTCCTTGCGCAGGTCGACGATCTCGATCATCGCTACTTGGTCCCGTTGACCGCGATGACGGAGCCCTCATAGGTCTGGTCGATCCACTTCGCGATCTCCTCCGACTCGAGTGCCTCGGTCAGATCCTTCACGCGCGGGTCGTCGGCTAGCTCCTTCTTGACCGTGAGCGTGTTGGCATATGGGTTGCCGTCGACCTTCTCCAACGCGAGCGCGTCCTCCGCCGGCTTGAGCCCGGCCTCGAGCGCGTAGTTGCCGTTGATGACGCTCAGCGCGATCTTCGCGTCGGACAGCGTGTTGGGCAACTGTGCCGGGTCGATCTGCACGAAAGACAGGTTATGCGGATTGCCGACGACGTTCTTCTCGGTGACCTGGCTGTAGTCGAGTCCGGGATCGTCGGCGTTCACGTTCAGCTGCACGAGTCCGGCGTCCTGCAGCAGGAACAGCCCGCGCGCGAAGTTGCTGACATTGTTCGACAGTGCGACCGTAGCCCCCGAGGGGACGTCGGTAAGGCTCTTGACCTTCTGTGAGTAGACGCCCAGGGGTTCGACGTGCACCTTCGCCACGTTGACGAGGTCGTCGACCTGGTGCTCAGCCGACCACGACTTCAGGTAGGGATCGTGCTGGAAGTAGTTGGCGTCCACATCCCCGGCTTCGAGAAGCTGGTTGGGGTCGATGTCTCCAGAGATCTCCTTGATCTCGATCTCGGTGTCACCGAGGAGGGCCTCCTTCTGGATCTCCTTGAGGATCTCGCTGTGTGGCACCGACGACGCCATGACGACGAGGGGATCACTCGAGCCGCCCTCATCGGAGGACCCGCAGGCTGATAGCGATCCGGTGAGGGCGATGGCGGTGACGGCGACTGCCGCGCGGTAGATGGCGCGGCTGGAAAGGGTGCGAATCATGATCTTCCTTCGTGGGTGGTCATGCCTCGCCGGCACACCTGGCACAGCAGGTGTGGGGACGATGGCATACAAAGAACAGCGACTGAGCGCTGGAAAGGGGTGGTGCCGGGGGTCTACGGCGAGGCGACGGCTCGTCCGCGAGCGGAACTTAGTTCAGCGACAACAGCACATTCGCGACGCGCATGACGTCGGTACATTGCAGCCGCGGAAGCTGATTTCCATCGAGACCCCGTGATCTTCAGTCACCGTCTGAGGCGGCGACCACTTTTATCCGACCTCGGCTGAGGCCCGGATCAGGTATTCACCTAGGGCACCCCGCAGTGGCTGAGGGAAGCCGTCCAGCAAGCTAGGGCTTGGCGCTGGATCTCTTTACCTTCGCGAGCGACCGTAGCAGACGTTTGAATACTTGACAACTGGCCGCTCCGCTACCCTCGTCGCGCGACTCCTCGAGCGCAGTTGCATCGAGACACGTCAAGGCTCCAGGATGGGCGGGCATCGCGGCCACAGCGAGGCGGGCTTGTGGCCCGCGTTGGCGCCCTCGTCCGTCGCGACCGTCAGGGCTCATCACCCAGCCGGCGGTTCTCGGCCTTCAGCCGTTTGAGCGCGGCGGCTTCCTCGCTGGCCTGCCCATCACGCTCCCCGGCATCGACCTCAGCCTGCACCACCCAGCGACGCAACGATTCGACACCTTCCTGGCGAGCGACGGCCTCGATCGCCTTCGCCCGAGACGGGTACTCGCCCTGGTGCGCGCGCACCGGCCACACCGCCTGCTCACGGGCAGCAACATCAATCTTCCTTGGCATAACCCCGTCCTTTCAACTCGAAAGGAAGCGGCATCAAACCTGGGACGGTTCAGCCCGCGGAATGACCCCCCGGATAGTGGGCCCCGTGGGACTCGAACCCACAACCTACGGATTAAAAGTCCGCAGCTCTGCCAATTGAGCTAGAGGCCCAGGAGCCGCCTATGGCGACGTCCGCCCACGATCATACGGCGTGCCCGACACACTTCCCGACGGCTCCGAGACCGCAGGTCCGGCAGATTTCGCATCGTGCAGGTAGCGCTACGCGTGTGGCCCCTGCGAAGATGTCCGGGTACAACCACGCGCAGGAGGAGATAGATGGGTGCATGGGGCACCGGCCCGTTCGAGAATGACGACGCCCTTGACCTGGTCGGTGAGATCAACGATTCCGAGCCCGATGCAGTAGCCGAGCTGCTCACCGACATCCTCGATGTGCCCGATCCTGACGAGGAGATGGACGAGGTCGACGGCACCGAGGCGTACGCCGTGGCGGCGCTGCTCGCCGCCAAGCTGGAGCGCCTGGAGGTCACCTCCCCCGACGTCCTCGATGCCGTCTCAAAGATCCCGACAGAGGTGGTGGGTGCACTGCTGCCGAACGCGCGCACGATGCTCACCCGGATCCTCGGGGAGAACAGCGAGTTCGCCGAGCTGTGGATCGAGTCGGGGCGTCTCGAGAAGATCCGCGGCGAGATCGGCAAGATCCAGCGCGCCCTGCGCTAGCGATCCAGCCGCCTACACTCACTCTCGTGAGTGACTCGAGCGCGCCTGCCCGCACCAACACCAAGACCATCCTGACGGCGCGTCCGTCGGGCATCCCGGACGAGTCGTGCTTTGAGATCGTCGAGGAGCCCGTTGCTGCTCCGGCGGCGGGTCAGGTCGTGGTCCGCAATGAGTACCTCTCCGTCGATCCGGCGATGCGGGGTTGGGTGAGCGCGGTCGCCAACTACTCCGAGCCCGTGCCGATCGGTGCCGTCATGCGTTCGTTCGCCGCAGGCGAGGTCGTGGAGTCGCAGCACCCCGATTACCCCGTCGGCACGAAGGTCATGGGGATGCTCGGCTGGCAGCAGTACGCCACCGTCGGCGCCGATGCGATCTGGCGCAAGGTCACCGAGGACGACCTGCCGCTCTCGCTGAGTCTCGGCGTCCTCGGTCTCAACGGCCTGACGGCGTGGGCCGGCGTCCGCGAGGTGCTGCGACCCGAGTCTGGTCAGAGCGTCGTCGTCTCGACCGCCGCCGGAGCCGTAGGCTCGCTCGTCGGCCAACTATGCAAGGCGATCGGATGCCGGACCGTCGGCATCACCGGCAGCGCTGAGAAGGTCGCTCTGTGCGTCGACGAGTTCGGGTTCGACGCCGCGGTCGACTACCGCTCGTCGACCTTCGTCGATGACCTCGCGGCAGCGTTGCCGGACGGCGTCGACCGCTACTTCGACAACACCGCCGGGTCGATCACGGACGCCGTCCTCGAGCATCTGAACACCCACGCGGCGATGGTGGTGTGCGGTACGGCGTCCATCTCGTCGTGGGACCCGTGGCCCACCGGTCCGCGCATCGAGCGGCGCATCCTCACCACCCGGGCCCGGGTCGAAGGGCTGCTGGCCTTCGATTTCATGGACCGCCTCCAGGAGGCCGTCGCTGATCTGGCCGGCATGGTGCGCGCCGGCGAGCTCACCTATCGGGAGGACGTTCTGGAAGGCATGTCCAGCGCTCCGGGCGCCATCGCTGGTCTGTATCGCGGCGAGAACCTCGGCAGACGGGTCATCCGCCTCTAGCCTGGATTATTGCCGGTTCCGAACCCCGCCTCGCCGGCTACTGGTCGGTAGTTGTCCCCGGATGTGGCAATCCCGCCGCAGCTGGGGACATGTTGTTCTGTGCCGCCTGGCCCGTCAGTCGGAGTTCGGATCGATGAGCTCCGGCTTCGCCGTCAGGACGGCGATCGGGATCGTCACCGGCGCGCTCACAAGATCCGGCAGAGTGCCGCCCACGGTGCTCGTACCGTCGAAGCCGGTCCAGGTCACCGAATAAGCAACCTGCACCGTCACATTCCACGAACCACCGTCGGTCTCCTGCGTGAACTGCACCGAACACGTAGGCGACGGCTCATCCATCGGAGTGCCCGCCGGAACCGGCGTCCCCGGTCCGGCGCAGGACTTCTGCGCGGTCGCACCATCGTTCGGGTCGATGATGATCGTGTGCGGAGCAATCGTCGCCTGCACCCAGACCGGGCCGACCTCGACCCGCGGCGTGAGAGTCGTCCACTGTGCAGCATTCATCCACACCCAGGTGTGTACGTTCTTCAACGTCGCCCGCCGACCATCCTGCAGCAGATAGAAAGGATCCAGACTCACCTCCGGCGTCACCACCGTGACCGACGAGGTAGCCGACTGCGCCAACACCTCCGGCGAAGGCAACTCCGGCGCAGGCGCTGCGGGGGGAGGACCAGACGGGCACCCCGTGAGGCCGACAGCACAGATTCCTGCCCAACTAGCCTGCTCGACCGTCATCGGGGGCGGATCAGGAGACCTTCGGGGAGCGGCTGGGACGTTACTTGGCGTCGCAGCTGCAGGCGGTGGTGGCGATGGTTCCTCACCATGGAAACTTCCGTCCACGGAGGCAGTTCCGTTGCTCGGATCAGTAGAGGCGCTCGGTGCAGCACCCGCGGCGCTGACGCCTATTATCAGCACGCCGCAGCAGGCGCTCACAACGACCGTGCTGAGCCTAGTCAACATGCCTCATTCGTCGCGACCGCCGAATGAACCATCCACTTGCCCGCATCCTCGATGACGAGTTGCGCCTCGACCCGGGTGCCGGGTCCTCCCCTCGCGACGACCTGACCACCGGAAATGCTCACCATCTCCTCGGTGCTGCCGTCGCGACACTCTATGACCGTCGCGCCGTTCCCCACAATGACCACTTCGAGTGGACCGAACGTGATCCCTCCGCTAGGTTTTCTGTCTTCAGCGGCAAACTGCTGGAACACCTTGACCCAGTTCTCGACGACGGGTTGCTCCGCGAAGGGGGTAAAGGCGGCGCGAACCTCGTCGTCGGTCGGCGTCGTCAACGTGTAGATCGCGTTGTAGTAACCCTTGTACTGATCAACCACCGCCTGCTCGTCCGGGGAGAACGACGAGCTCGCGGAAGCGGCCGACTCGCTGCCGGACGAGACTTCCGAAGTCTCAGAGGCGGTAGCGGACGATGTTGCATCGCTAAGGTCGGTGGGCTGGGTGGGCTCATCGGTACATCCCGCGCCGGTCATCACGAACGCGCCGACCATCATCCCTGCGGCCCATCGCATGACACGGCCCATCGTGCACTCCCCGCTCGTCGGCGTCCCTCGCTCGCTTCGAGCTCCAGCCGCCACAGAATAACCAGCGCACGACGGTCAAACCAGGGTTGTCCACAACGCCATCTGCGACGAATACTCCCGCCCAATCCGGAAAGCTCCTGCAGCACTGCCGAGGTGCGCTCAAAGATCTCGAAAAGGCAGCCTGCCTGCACAGAACTCCGCCTCGCCGGTTACTGGTCGGTAGTTGTCCCCGGATGCGGCAATCCCGCCGCAGCTGGGGACATGTTGTTCTGTGCCGCCTGGCCCGTCAGTCGGAGTTCGGGTCGATGAGCTCCGGCTTCGCCGTCAGGACGGCGATCGGGATCGTCGCCGGTGCGCTCACGAGGTCGGGCAGAGTGCCGCCCACGGTGCTCGTACCGTCGAAGCCGGTCCAGGTCACCGAATAAGCAACCTGCACCGTCACATTCCACGAACCACCGTCGGTCTCCTGCGTGAACTGCACCGAACACGTAGGCGACGGCTCATCCATCGGAGTGCCCGCCGGAACCGGCGTCCCCGGTCCGGCGCAGGACTTCTGCGCGGTCGCACCATCGTTCGGGTCGATGATGATCGTGTGCGGAGCAATCGTCGCCTGCACCCAGACCGGGCCGACCTCGACCCGCGGCGTGAGAGTCGTCCATTGCGAGGAGTTCATCCACACCCAGGTGTGTACGTTCTTCAACGTCGCCCGCCGACCATCCTGCAGCAGATAGAAAGGATCCAGACTCACCTCCGGTGTCACCACCGTCACCGACGTGACAGCTGACTGCGCCAACACCTCCGGCGAAGGCAACGCCGGCGCAGGCGCCGGCGCCGCTGTTACCGGCGCTGGCTGGCAGCGCGGATTCGTGGCGGCCAACAACCCGCACGTGCCTATAGGTGGAGCTCCGGCTGCGACGAACGGGCTTACGGGCACGGCCGCAGTATCGCCGCGAGCAGTGATGGTCGAGGTTTCGCTTCCCGCCGGTGGCTGACTCGAGCTGCTTCCGCTGCCGCGGTCGCTCGTGTTACCGCGGACGCTAACCGAGTTGGCTTGCTTTTCGGCCCCAACATCATCGGCAAAACCGGGCGCCGCGACGATTAGAAGACCAACGGCCAGCCCAATAGCTCGCCGTCCGGTCGTCAGCACCCGCCCTCCGTCGCATTAGCTTCTTGCACCAGCCATTCGCCGGAATCGCTAAGGAACAGCTCTGCAACCACCTTCGTCTCCGGAGAACCGTGAGACTTCGTAGACTTGTCCGCCGACGAAATGACCAATTCTGACGTGCCGTCGCGGCATTCGATCACCACAGCCACCTGCCCCGTAATGGCGACCTCGAGCGGACCAAACTGGATTTCGCCACCTGGCTCGCTTCCTTCAGTCGCCAGTTCTTGGAACACCTTCACCCAGTTCTCGACCACATGCTGTTCGGCATAGGGGGTGAAGGCGGCGCGAACCTCGTCGTCGGTCGGCGTCGTCAACGTGTAGATCGCGTTGTAGTAACCCTTGTACTGATCGACCACCGCCTGCTCGTCCGGGGAGAACGACGAGCTCGCGGAAGCGGCCGACTCGCTGCCGGACGAGACTTCCGAAGTCTCAGAGGCGGTAGCGGACGATGTTGCATCGCTAAGGTCGGTGGGCTGGGTGGGCTCATCGGTACATCCCGCGCCGGTCATCACGAACGCGCCGACCATCATCCCTGCGGCCCATCGCATGACACGGCCCATCGTGCACTCCCCGCTCGTCGGCGTCCCTCGCTCGCTTCGAGCTCCAGCCGCCACAGAATAACCAGCGCACGACGGTCAAACCAGCGTTGTCCACAGACCGATTCGCGGTCATCGACTGATACACGAGCACTGGCGGCTTGAGGCGTCTCTGCCGGCGTCCGGCCGTCATCGACGAACGTGGGGTCGCACTCGCGGGCTGCGTCTTGGCCGCTGGACAGAGACGAACGTGCGGTTGGCGGCCGTGCGCGCCGACGGGGTGGCCCGCCCCCACCCCCGCGCGACCACAGGCCGGAAGAGAGGACTTCTAGGCACCCCGGGAATCACCACGTGGCTGTGCGGTCGCGGGCTGCCGAAACCTAGGCGTGCTTGATCTCGGCGGCCTTCTCCAGGCCAAGCTGCTCGATCGAGGTCTGCCGCATATCTACCTTGCGGATCTTGCCGGTCACCGTCATCGGGAACTCATCGGCGACGATCACATACCGCGGGATCTTGAAGTGGGTGATCTTGCCGCTGCAGAACTCCCGCACCCGCTCCGAGTCGAGATGTTCGGACGCCCCGGGCTTCATCTTGATCCAGGCGCACAGCTCCTCGCCGTACTTCTCGTCCGGGACGCCGACCACCTGCACGTCCTCGATGTCGGGATGGGTGTAGAGGAACTCCTCGATCTCCCGCGGGTACACGTTCTCGCCGCCGCGGATGATCATGTCCTTCAGCCGCCCCACGATGTTGACGTAACCCTCTTCGTCCATGGTCGCGAGGTCGCCGGTGTGCATCCACCCATCGACGACTGCCTCGGCGGTCTTCTCCTCGTTGTTCCAGTAGCCGAGCATCACCGAGTACCCCTTGGTGCAGTACTCGCCCGTCTCGCCGTACCCCACGGTCTCACCCGTCGCCGGGTCGACGACCTTGATCTCGATGTGCGGCAGCACCCGACCGACGGTCTCGGTACGCCGCTGCAGGTTGTCGTCCATGCGCGTCTGGCACGACACCGGGGAGGTCTCGGTCATGCCGTAGCAGTTCGTGATCCCCTCCATGTTCATGTCCGAAACGATCCGCTTGGCGACCTCGATCGGCGCCGACGAGCCAGCGATCACCCCCGTGCGCAGCGACGACAGATCGCGCGGGTTCTTGTCGAGCTCGGCGAGCATCGCGATGAACATCGTCGGTACGCCGTACAGCGCGGTGCACTTCTCGGCCACGACCGCATCGAGCGTGATCACCGGATCGAACGCCGGCGCTGGGATCACCGTGCAGGTGCCGTGCGTGAGCGCGCCGAGGTTGCCCATC
This sequence comes from Blastococcus sp. Marseille-P5729, assembly GCF_900292035.1. Lineage (NCBI taxonomy): Bacteria > Bacillati > Actinomycetota > Actinomycetes > Geodermatophilales > Geodermatophilaceae > Blastococcus > Blastococcus sp. Marseille-P5729. The sequence continues at coordinate 1,160,277 of NZ_OMPO01000001.1, forward strand.
ACCATGCCGAAGCAGTGGTAGAACGGCACCGGCAGGCAGACCCGGTCCTCCTCCGTCCACGCCTGCGTCTCGGTCATGAAGTAGCCGTTGTTGAGGATGTTGCGGTGCGAGAGCGTCGCGCCCTTCGGGAAGCCGGTCGTGCCCGAGGTGTACTGAATGTTGATCGGCTCGTTCTGCTCGAGGCCGTTCATCACTTCGTGGATCCGGTCGACGTCCGCCTCGGTCGACATCAGGTCGTTCCAGCTGTCCTCGCCGAAGAAGATCAGCTTTCTGACCGTCGGGGTCTCCGATTGGACGTCGAGCAGCATCTGCTTGTACTCGCTGGTCTTGAACGACACCATCGCGATGACCATCGAGATCTCGGACTGGTTCAGCACGTAGGCGAGCTCGTGCGAGCGGTACGCCGGGTTGATGTTCACCAGGATCGCGCCGATCTTCGCTGTCGCGTACTGCGTGATCGTCCACTCGGCGCAGTTCGGCGCCCAGATGCCGACCCGATCGCCCTTCTTCACACCAAGGTCGAGCAGGCCCGTGGCGACCCGGTCGACGTCCTCGTTCAGCTCGCGCCAGGTCCACCGTCGACCGCTCTGGACCTCCACGATCGCCTCGCGGTCGCCGAAGCGCCCGACGGTCTTCTCGAGCATCTCGCCGATGGTCTCGGTCAGCAGTGGCGGGGTGTCCTCGCCCTTGCGGTAGGCCTCTCCGGTCATTCGCAACTCCGGTGCTGTACGGGGGCGTTGCGGGATCAACGCCAGCGTGTTGAGGATGGGCTCGGGACAGCCCACGGTGGCCTCATTCTGCCGACTCGCAGCGCTGTTGGCTAGGTCACGAAGCCTGCCCGGCTATGCACCGTGCGACGGCCGCGATTTAATCGACGACAGACCGCACGTTTGTATAGAACCTAGCCGCGGCGGACGCCGCAGAGGGAGACACCGCATGGGACCGCTCAAGGGCATCAAGGTCATCGAGATCGCCAGCCTGGCACCCGCCCCGATGGGGACGACGATCCTGGCCGACCTGGGCGCCGAGGTCATCCTCGTGGACCGGCCCGGTGGCACCAAGGGCGGCGCCAACACCGGCGACGGCAACCCGGTGCGGCGCAACCGCCGCTCGATCACCCTCGACCTGAAGAAGCCCGAGGCGCTGGAGATCCTGTTGAAGCTCTGCGACGAGGCTGACGTGTTCGTCGAGGGCTTCCGTCCCGGCGTCACCGAGCGACTCGGCCTCGGCCCTGACGACCTCGCCGCCCGCAACCCCGGCATCGTCTACGCACGCATGACCGGCTGGGGCCAGACCGGCCCGCTCGCGCAGACCGCCGGCCACGACATGAACTACATCGCGATGACCGGCGTCCTGCACATGCTCGGCAAGTCCGGCGACAAGCCGCAGTTCCCGGCCAATCTGCTCGGCGACTTCGGTGGCGGCGGCATGCTGATGGCGCTGGGCATCCTCGCGGCGCTGGTCGAGCGGGCGAGCTCCGGCAAGGGCCAGGTCGTCGATGCCGCGATGGTGGACGGCGCCGCCCAGCTCGCCTCGTTCATCTTCGGCCTGCGTGGCGCCGGTCAGTGGAGCGAGCCGCGCGGTGAGAACCTGCTCGATGGCGGCGCACCCTTCTACGACACCTACGAGTGCGCGGACGGCGGGTATCTCGCCGTCGGCTGCATCGAGCCGCAGTTCTATGCCGAGTTCCTCAAGGGACTAGATATCGACCCCGAATCCCTGCCGCACCAGCACGACCGCGAGCAGTGGCCAGCGATCAAGGCCCGCTTCGCCGAGACGATCGCGAAGCAGCCGCGCGCCCACTGGGAGCAGGTCTTCGAGGGCACCGACGCCTGCGTCGCGCCGATCCTGTCCCCCGACGAGGCGTTCGTGCACCCCGCGAACACCGAACGGGGGGTCTTCACCGAGATCAACGGCGTCCCCCAGCCAGTCGGCGCGCCTCGGTTCAGCCGCACGGTCAATGACGCGCCGAAGGCGCCGCCGCCCGCCGGCGAGAACAACGACGAGATCCTCGCCGGCATCGGCTACTCGGCCGACCAGATCCAGCAGGCGAAGGACGCCGGCGCCCTCGGGTGGCCGACCGCGAACGTTGAGCGCCGCCAGGCCGGGCGTCTCACACGTGGGCTGATCGGGCCGCCCTAAACTCGACGGATCATGCCTGACAGCCCTCGCCCGGACGACGCGATCCCGCCGTCCGACCACACCGCCGAGCCGGCCGATCCGGACGTCGTACCCGTCAAGCCCCGTGAGCGCTCGGACGACGCGCTCATCGAGAGCGAGACGGTCCGGCGCCGGTGGCGTGAGCATCCGGTCGCGAGGATCTTCGCCCGGATCGCGGTTGCGCTCGGCGGGGTACTGATCGGCGTCCTGCTGGGTGGCCAGACCACCGCCGACATCGGGCCGATCCGAGTCAGCGCCGAGCTCTTCGTCGGGCCGGGTCAGGCCGTGCTGCGGATCCCGCCGCTCGGAGCGCTCGAGGTCGACGCCTACGAAGGACCGCTCCGTCTGGAGATGACGGTGCTGCAGGTCGACCAGGCCAAGGCCACGCAGTACGTCAACGGTGCTAGCAGCCTGGACCAGCTCACCGCCGAGGTCGAGAGCGACCTGCGTGACACTCTGCAGGCGCTCGCGCTCAGGACCGTGGGGTGGGCGATCGTCGGCGGCGGGATCGCCAGTTTCCTTATGTTCCGGCGATTTCGCGAGGCGCTGATCTCGGTCGGGACGTCGGTCGCGCTGATCGTCGCCACCGGCGTCGTCGGCTACCTGACCTTCGATGCGAAGGCACTGCAGCAGCCGACGTACACCGGCCTGCTCGCGCAGGCTCCTGCGATCGTCGGCAACATCACCGACCTGGCCGACAAGTTCGCCGACTACCGCAAGTCTCTGGTCAAGCTGGTCACCAACGTGTCGACCCTCTACACCGCCGTATCGACGCTGCCGACGGATCCGGGCACGGGAAACACGACGAAGGTGCTGCACGTCTCCGACATCCACATGAATCCCGCCGGGTTCGACCTCATCGCCAGCCTCGTCGAGCAGTTCCAGATCGACTTCGTGATCGACACCGGCGACCTCGTCGACTGGGGCACCCCACAGGAGTCGAAGACCTTCGAGACCATCGGCGGGCTCGGCATCCCCTACGTGTACATCCGCGGCAACCACGACTCGCTCACCACCCAGGAGCAGGTTGCCCAGTACCCGAACGTCACCGTGCTCGAAAAGAGCACCGTCGAGATCGAAGGCCTGACCATCGTGGGCGTAGGGGATCCGCGGTTCAGCCCGGATCGGACGACGTACGACGACTCCAGCCTCGACGAGGCGGTCGAGAAGTCGGCCGAGGACTTCGCCGAGTACGTCGCGGACCTCGATGAGGGGCCCGACATCGTGCTGTTCCACGACCCGAAGCCGGAGGAGATCCTGCAGGAGACCGGGCCCATCGTGCTGTCCGGGCACCGCCACAAGCGCACCGTCGACCAGCTCGACAACGGGACGCTGCTGATGGTGCAGGGGTCGACCGGGGGCGCCGGTCTGCGCGGCCTGGAGGGCGAGGACCCGACTCCGTTGACCGCGACGGTCCTCTACTTCGACACCGAGACCAACGAGCTGATCGCGTGGGATGACATCCGGCTGGGTGGGCTGGGCCAGACCGACGTGTCGATCGACCGTAGCCTCGCCCCCGAGGCGATCGAGGAGGCGGAGGAGTCAGCCGCGAGCATCACGCCGAGTGAGTCTCCCGCGCCGGACGACGACACCTCCCGCCCGTCGGGCCCGACGAGCGGGACGGCGCCGTCCGAGCCGCAGACCACCGCCGAGCCCACCCCCGCTACGACTGCCAGCCCCGGCGGCTAGGTCTGGACGAGCCGGTGGCTGGGTCGGCGTGACAAAGCGCACCCCGGGTGGCGCGGCGGTTCGCCGATCCCTTATGCTTCTTGAGCCCCAAACGACGGGACGCGCCCTGCAGGATGCGTGCGGTCGGGCGGAGGGTGAGGCCCCATCGTCTAGCGGTCCAGGACTCTGCCCTTTCACGGCAGCAACACGGGTTCGAACCCCGTTGGGGTCACGAGGTACTATCAAGTGCTTCAGAAACTGAATAGCAAGGCCCTGTGGCGCAGTTGGTTAGCGCGCCGCCCTGTCACGGCGGAGGTCGCGGGTTCGAGTCCCGTCAGGGTCGCCAGCATTGCGAGCGACGAGCAGTACATGTAGCCAAGGCCAGGTAGCTCAGTTGGCAGAGCGTCCGACTGAAAATCGGAAGGTCGGCGGTTCGACCCCGCCCCTGGCCACTCCAAAGCCCCAGGTCAGAACGCAGGTTTTCGACCTGGGGTTCGTCGTTTCCCAGATCCCTACGGTAGACGAGTCTCGACAGTCGTCGAGCGAGACAGCGCCACGACCCACCATCCACGGTCGTCGAGCGAGACAGCGCCACGACCCACCACCCACGGTCGTCGAGCGAGACAGCGCCACGACCCACCACCCACGGTCGTCGAGCGAGGGAGCGCCAGCGACCGACGTCGAGACGCCGCAACCGACGACGTGTTTGTGGACGGCGATCTCGGCGTCGCTCGTGCCTCGCTCGCTCGATCACCGTGGTTCCGGCCCAGCACACCGCGCTCGACCACCGACGTTCCGGCCCAGCACACCGCGCTCGATCCCGCGGCAGGCAGATGTCACTGCACGACGGCGAGGGTCAACGCCATCAGCGCCATGCCGCCGATCAGCGCGTAGATCGCCACGTGATGCTCGCCGTACTTCTCGGCGGTCGGCAGCAGCTTGTCCAGTGACACGAACACCATCACGCCGGCCACGGTGGCGAGTGTGAGGCCGAAGATCGTGTCGGTCATGAACGGCTGGATCAGCAGATAGCCGAGGACGGCGCCGACCGGCTCGCTGAGGCCGGTGAGTGTCGCGAACCCCGCCGCCTTCCAGCGGCTACCGGTGGCGACTCGGATAGGGACGGCGACGGCGACGCCCTCCGGGATGTTGTGCAGTGCGATGGCGATGACGATGGGAAGCGCGAGCCGCGGGTCCTCCAGGGCCGTCACGAAGGTGGCGAAGCCCTCCGGGAAGTTGTGCAGCGCGAGCGCGAGCCCCACCATGACGCCGGTGCGCAGCAACGCCGGGTCGATGCCCGCCCCGTTTCCCATGCCCCCGGGTTCGAGCGGTTCGTGCGGGTTGATCGACATCGGTACCAGCCGGTCGATGATCGCAATCAGCGCCACGCCAGCAAAGAACCCGGTGAAGACCCACCACGGCACCGCGTCCTCGGGCTGCTCCCGGCCGATGTACTCGGCCGCCGCAGGCATCATCTCCGCGAACGACAAGAAGATCATCACGCCTGCGGAGAAACCGAGGCCGCCAGCGAGCAGCTTCGGGCCAGGCTGCTTCCCGACCGCGATGATGACCCCGCCGATGCCGGTAGCCAGGCCAGCGAGCAGCGCAACCCCGAGCGCGAACCAGACTCCCTGCACCGAGACAGAATACGGACGCCCATCCGCGCCCGATGACCTAGGCAGGATCTGGCCGCTTGGCTGCTCGTCGTCGATCAGCACGCGACGTTACGAGCGCGTGAAGCAAGACCGGCCCGCAGGGCGAATCGGTTGAGCCGCGCGTACAGGTCGGCAAGGCTGGGGACATGCGAATCACGGACACGACCGACCTGTGGTGGAAGAGCGCCGTCGTCTACTGTCTCGACATCGAGACCTTTTATGACGCGAACGGAGACGGCGTAGGCGATATCGAGGGACTCACCGACCGGATCGACTACCTGGCCGATCTGGGCATCAACTGCCTGTGGCTGATGCCGTTCTATCCGAGCCCCGACCGGGACGACGGCTACGACATCATGGACTACTACGGCGTCGATTCGCGGCTGGGCAACCATGGCCAGCTCGTCGAGCTCGTCCAGATCGCGCACGACCGGGGAATCCGGGTGATCGCCGATCTCGTCGTCAACCACACCAGTGACCAGCACCCGTGGTTCAAGGCCTCTCGCAAGGAGAAGGACCCCGAGAAGAACCCCTACCGCGATTACTACATCTGGCGCTCGGACGAGCCCGGTGACACCTCCGACCAGGTCGTCTTCCCCGACAAGGAGGACTCTATCTGGGAGAAGGACCCAAAGACCGGCGAGTACTACCTGCACCACTTCTACAAGCACCAGCCCGACCTCAACCTCGACTACCCGCCGGTCGTCGAGGAGATCCTGCGCGCCATGGGCTTCTGGCTGCAGCTCGGGTTCGACGGCTTCCGGGTGGACGGCGTCCCGTTCCTGGAGCAGAAGCCGGAGAACGCCGATCCGCAGTACGCGGTCGACCCGCACAAGTTCATGAAGAGCCTTCGCGACTTCATGTCGTGGCGCAACGGGTCGGCGATGATGCTCGGCGAGGTCAATATGACCCGCTCCGACCAGCTGAAGTTCTTCGGGGGCGAGGCAGCCGACGAGATGCAGATGCAGTTCGACTTCATCACCATGCAGGCGATGTACCTGGCGATGGCCCGCGAGGACGCGCAGCCGATCGTCACGGCACTGAACAGCCGTCCGGAGATCCACCGCTCGTGCCAGTGGGCGATGTTCCTGCGCAACCACGACGAGCTGACTCTGGACAAGCTCACCGACAAGCAGCGCCAGGAGGTCTTCGACGCGTTCGGGCCCGAGAAGGACATGCAGGTCTACGATCGCGGCCTGAAGCGGCGCCTGCCGCCGATGCTCGGCGGCGACCCACGGCGCGTAAAGATGGCCTACTCCCTGATGTTCGCCCTGCCCGGAACCCCAACGCTGTACTACGGCGAGGAGATCGGGATGGGCGAGGACCTCGAGGCGGAAGCGCGGATGGCCGTCCGTACGCCGATGCAGTGGAGCGCTGAGAAGAACGGCGGCTTCTCCACCGCCCGCCCGTCGCGTCTCGTCCAGCGCACCGTCCCCGGCGCCTACGGCCCGGAGCACATCAACGTACTGGCCCAGCAGCACGATCCCGACTCGCTCATGTCGTGGATCCGCCGCCTGATCCAGATCCGGCGATCCTGCCCCGAGGTGGGCTGGGGCAAGATGACCGTCCTGGAGCACGACGGCGGCAAGAGCGTCCTCGCGCACCGTCTCGATCTCGACGACTCGTCGGTCATCGCCGTCCACAACCTCTCCGCCGACCCGACGACGGTCCAGATCCCGACGGCCGGTCAGTTCGAGGACCCCCACATCACCGACCTGCTGACACACGAGTCACCCGAGATCCCGGACGGCGGAAGGCTCACCGTCACCCTCGACGGCTACGGCGTCCAGTGGCTCCGGGTGCGCCAGGCCGGCCACCTCGCGATCCCCTAGGCGGCCTGACATGCCTCGCATCGGACTTCACTGCTCGCACGAGCAGATCGACCCGCGGCAGCTGCTCTCCGACGTCCAGCACGCCGAACGCGCTGGCTTCGACATGGCGATGTGCTCGGACCACTTCGCCCCATGGAGCAAGCGGCAGGGCCACTCCGGCTACACCTGGTCGTGGCTCGGTGCCGCCCTGGCCACCACCTCCCTGCAGCTCGGCTGCGTCTCGGCGCCGGGCCAGCGCTACCACCCGGCGGTGCACGCGCAGCGGATCGCCACGCTCGGCCAGATGTTCCCTGGCCGGTTCTGGGTCGCGCTCGGCAGCGGCGAGAACGCCAACGAGCACATCACCGGCGACCGCTGGCCACGCAAGGAGGAGCGCATCGCACGCCTGGAGGAATGCGTCTCCGTCATCCGCCGGATGCTCGAGGGCGAGGAGGTCTCGCACGACGGTCTGGTGAGAGTCGATCGCGCGCGAATCTGGGACCTGCCCGATCAGGTGCCTCCGCTGATCGGGCCTGCTGTGTCCGTCGAGTCGGCGGCCCGTGTCGCCGGCTGGGCGGATGGCATCGCGACCCTGAACCAGCCGGTCGACAAGCTGCGCGACCTGCTGGCGGCGTACCGGGATGCCGGCGGACGCGGTCCGGCCAGCCTTCAGGTCCACCTGTCGTGGGCGGAGACCGAGGACGAGGCCGAGCGGATCGCACACGACCAGTGGCGCACCAACGTGTTCGCCGAGCCGGTCAGCTGGGACACCGCCACCCCGGCGGAGTTCGACATCGTGGGTGAGCACGTGAGCTCGTCAGTGGTTCGCGAGCACGTCCGGGTGTCCGCCGATCTCGGTCAGCATCGCGACTGGCTGCGCGAGTACGCCGATCTCGGCTTCGACGACATCTATCTGCACTTCGTCGGCCAGACCCAGGAGCGCTTCATCGACACCTTCGCCGAGAAGGTACTGCCAGAGCTCGACTAGAGCGTGTGGGCTCGACGACTATCGAGTGACTACCGGATGCGGCGGAGGACGACGGACTCCCAACCGGGCAGGCGGCCGTCGGCGAGCACGGCACTCGCAGCCTCATCCGAGGTCGCGATCGCAACCGTCACGCCGTCCCGGCTTGGATCGCCTGCATCGCAGTCCATCCAGTCCTCGAGCAGGTCCGCGGGGATCTCGATCGGCTCGCGTGTGAAGGACGCCAGGACCAGTAGCTCGATGCCTTCGTGCTCCCGCCGGTAGGCCCACAGGTCCGGGTGGTCCATCGCGAGCGGGGTGACGCCTCCGTGCGCCACGCACGGCTCGTCGTGGCGGAAGGCGATGAGCGCTCGATAGTGCTCGAACACCGAGCCGGCGACGCCCACCTGCCGTTGCGCGTTTATCTGTGCGGCATTCGGGTTCACGGCGATCCACGGCTCGCCGCTGGTAAAGCCGGCGCCGGCCGAGTCGTCCCACTGCATCGGCGTCCGCGCGTTGTCCCGGCTTCCGGCCGAGAGACCGGGGAGCAGTTCGTCGAACAGCCGGCCGGCGGTCTCCTGCTCCGCCGCATAGTTCAACGACTCGATGTCGCGGAATCCAGCGATGTCAGCGAACGGGGTGTTGGTCATGCCGAGCTCTTGCCCCTGATAGACATACGGGGTACCGCGCAGCAGGTGCAGCACCGTCGCGAGGGTCTTCGCCGACACCTCCCGCCACTGCGCGTCGTCGTCCCCGAAGCGCGACACGGCACGGGGCTGATCGTGGTTGTCCCAGTACAGGCTGTTCCAGCCGACCGGCTCGAGTTCGACCTGCCAGCGCATCAGGTTCTCCCTCAGCCGGGGCATGGGGAGCGGTACCAGGTCGAACTTGCCACCCGGCCCGTGGTCGAGGTCGACATGCTCGAACTGGAAGACCATGTCGACCTCTCGCCGCTCCGGGTCGGTGTAGCGCCGGGCATCCTCGACGGTCACGCCCGGCATCTCGCCCACTACCAGGAGGGGCCGCGGCTGATCGGCGAGCACCTCGGCGTTCATCTCGGCCAGGAACTCGTGCATCCGCGGCCCGTCGGCGATCTGGGTGAACCCCGCGCCGTCCGGCAGTCCCTCCGGCTTCGAGATCAGGTTGATGACGTCGAGCCGGAACCCGTCGACCCCGCGGTCGAGCCACCAGCGCATCATCCGGTAGATCGCGGAGCGCACCTGCGGGTTCTCCCAGTTCAGGTCGGGTTGCTTGCGGCTGAACATGTGCAGGAAGTACTCGCCGGACGCCGCATCCCACTCCCAGGCCGGGCCGGAGAAGACCGCGTTCCAGTTGTTCGGCTCGGCTCCTGGCTCGCCGCCGGCGTGGTCTGGCCGGGGCGGACGCCAGAAGTACCAGTCGCGCCGCTCGCTCGACGGGTCGCGCGACTCGACGAACCAGGGATGCTCATCGCTGGTGTGGTTGACGACGATGTCCATGAGCAGGCGGATGCCGCGCCGGTGCAGCTCCTCGATCAGCTCGTCGAGGTCGTCGAGCGTCCCGAAGATCGGGTCGACGTCCTGATAGTCGCTGATGTCGTAGCCGTTGTCGTACTGCGGTGAGCGGTAGACCGGACCGAGCCAGACCACATCGACGCCGAGCGTCTGCAGGTAGTCGAGGCGCTCGATGATGCCGCGCAGGTCACCGGTGCCGTCGCCGTCGCTGTCGGCGAAGCTTCGCGGGTAGATCTGGTAGACGACGGCGCTCTTCCACCAGTCCCTGGTCAGGTCGTTGTCGATGCTCACCGTGCCAGGATATGCATCCGCGACCGCCTCCCCGGGCAGCGTGGCGTGTCGGCGAACCGGTGGACGCCGGCTAGCCCATGAACCGGGCAGGATCCAGGCGAGCGACGTCGAGGCCCCGCGCGACGAGATCGGCCGGCGGCTGTTCCCCACGTGCCAGCGCAGCGCCGAGCCGCGCCATCGACGGGGCGGTCTGGATCCCATACCCGCCTTGTCCGCCGAACCAGAAGAAGCCCGCGACGCGCGGGTCGAATCCGACGACCGGCTGCCGGTCCGGGGTGAAGTTGCGCAGGCCGGCCCACGACGAGCGCACGTGGCGCGGGGCGATGTGGGTGGCCTCGTCGATGACCTCCATCGCCTGCGCGATACGCAGCTCGTCGGGACGCGGGTCGCTCGGCGACTGCAGCACCTCGTCGGCCGGTGAGCACAGGTACTGCTCGCCGTCGGGCTTGACGTAGAAGGTGTCATCGACGTCCGCCGCCATCGGCAAGGACGCCGTACGCGAGCCCTGCGGCGAAGGGACCATGAAGATCGTGCGCCGCAGCGGCGCTATCCCGACCGAGCGCGCTCCGAAGGTGGCCGCGACGACGTCCACCCAGGATCCGGCCGCGTTGACGACCAGCGGGGCGCGGTACTTATTGTCGCCGGAGTCGGTGAGTGTCCAGACGTGGTCCTCATCGAAGTCCTCGCTGCGCACCGCGCCGGTGACTCGAGCAGCGGTATGAACGATGCCGCCCCGTTCGCGGAAGCCGGTGACGAACCCCTGATGCAGCAGGTGGACGTCGAGCTCCATCGCTCCCGGCTCGAGCATCGCCTGCTCGATGTACTCGCCCTTGAGGATCGGGTTGACCTGCACCGCCTCCTCCGGCGAGAGCAGCTGGGCATCGGGAACCAATGCACACATCTCGGCATGCATCTGCTGCAGGCGGGCGCCGCGGCCGTGCGTCGCGACCCAGACCAGGCCGAGGGGCCGCAACGGCGAGTGGTCCAAGAAGCTCGGCGGGTTCTCGAAGAAGTCCCGGCTGCCCGTGGTGAGCGCACGGATCTGATCCCCGCCGTACGTCTCGAGAAAGGTCGCCGCGCTGCGCCCGGTCGTGTGGAAGGCGAGGTGGGTCTCCATCTCGAGCAGGCCCACGCGCCGATCGCTCGCCAGCTCGTAGGCCAGCGAGACCCCGGCGATGCCGCCGCCGATCACGATCGCGTCGAAGGTCTCCACGGCCAGACCCTATCCGCGCGCGCCGCAGCCGTCGACACGGGATCTGTCAACCGAAGGCCGTCCGGTCAGCTCCGGCGCAAGACCCGGAGGGATCCGTGCACCGCGATCTGCTCGAAGCCCTCGGCGACCGCGCGTCGGACGACGTTCCACGGCGCCTGGCCGCCGTCCGCAGGGTCGGGGAAGACGTCGTGCACGAGGAGCAGTCCCTCAGGCACCAGATGCCGGGCGAACTGCGTGTAGTCCTGCTGCGCGGTTTCCTCGGTGTGGTTGCCGTCGAGAAAGAGTAGTTCGAGGGGCGTCGTCCACCAGGTCGCTACCAGGCGGGTGTCGGCGACGATGGCCGAGAGGACGTCGGCGTTCTCATCCAGCACGCGTCGAAAGTGCGGGAGCGTGTCGAGACGGCCCGAGTCGGCGTCCACGAGCGACTCGTCGTGCCACTCCCACCCCGGCTGGTTCTCCTCCGAGCCGTGGTGATGATCAACCGTGACCAGCCGCGCTCCCACTTGGCGCGCCGCGTCAGCGAGCAGCACCGTGGACTTGCCACAGTAGGTGCCGATCTCCAGCCACGTTCCTGCACGGGCGCCGCGGGCGACCGCGTGCAGAGCTTCGCCCTCCTCGGTGGGCATGAAGCCCGTCGTTTCCTCGAAGCGGGCGAGGACATCGGCGGGGATCATCCGGCCACCCCCTCCTGGCTGGCCCGCTCCCACACCGGCCAGCTGCCGGCGTCTCGGAACAACGCCGCTCCGCCGGTGGTCTGGGTCAGGGCGTCGGCGGCGAGCAGGACGGCGCCGGCCGACCAGGTGGTCTGCTCGATCGGCCATACCTGGTCATTAGGGAGGTTCTTGCCGGTCCAGTAGCCGCCGGTCTCGTGATCCAGCAGGAAGTGCATGTCCTCGAAGACCTCGAGGGCGCGGGCGTGATCACCCATCGCATCGAGCGCGGCCACCAGCTCAACGGTCTCTGCGGCGGTCACCCACGGCTCGTCGCTGACGCAGCGCACGCCGTGATCGGGCCAATAGTAGTGATCCCAGCCGGCGTCGATGCGCTCACGCGCCTGCACCCCGCGAATCGCCCCGGTGAGGATCGGGTAGTACCAATCCATCGAGTAGCGGCTGCGGTCGGCGAACGCTTCCGGCCGGGTGCTGATCGCCTCGTGTAGGCGGCGACCGGCCCGCTGCCAATGCGGCCGGGCGTGGCCGAGCCGATGCGCGATCAGGCAGGCGCACTCGATCGACTGCAGCGCACTGCTGCAGCCGGTCACCAGCGCGGTCTGGTCCCAGGCACCTTCTGCGCTCTTCGCCCAGGCCAGCGCGCCCGATGGAAGCTGGGCGTCGACGACGAAGTCGATCGCGGCCTCGATCGTCGGCCAGAGACGCGCGAGCGCGGCCACCTCGCCAGTGATGAGGTAGTAGTGCCACACGCCGGTGGCGATATAGGCGCACTGGTTGGTGTCTGCGGCCGCCTCGCGGATCTCGCCGTCCACCTGCTCCATCGGCCACGAACCGTCCGGCCGCTGGGAGCGCGCTGACCAGTCGAAGGCCGCCATCGCATGGTCGTACTTGCCGACGACAGCGAGCCCCATCGCGGCCTCGATGTGGTCCCAGGGGTCGAGCTGACCACCGCGAAACCACGGGATCGAGCCGTCCTCGTACTGGCTGGCCGCGATGAAGTCGCCGATCGCAACGACCTGCTCGGCGGTCAGGACGCCGGGTACCTCGAGTGCGCGCCGCATCATCGCTCCGGTTTGCGCAGATAAACCACGAAGCTCTTGCCCAGCACGGGATTCAGCAGCCGTTCCCCAATCCGGGTGAGCGCGGGCGCCTTCATCATGTCCCAGACCAGCAGCTTGTGATACGCCCGCGTCGCTAGGTTCTCCCTGTCGACCCCGACCGCGCACTTGAGCCACCAGTAGGGCGCGTGCAGGGCGTGGGCATGGTGCCGGCCGTAGGGCTCGAATCCCGCCTTCTTCAGCTTGTCGACCAGCTCGCTGGCGCGGTAGATGCGAATGTGCCCGCCCTCGACCTCGTGGTACTCGTCGGAGAGCTTCCAGCAGACCCGCTCGGGCCAGTTGCGCGGCACGGTGACGGCAAGCAGCCCGCCGGGCTTGGTGATGCGGAACAGCTCGGCGATGACGGCGTCGTCCTCGTGAATGTGCTCGAGGATCTCGGATGCGATGACCCGGTCGAAGGTGTCGTCGGCGAACGGCATGTTCCTGGCGTCCCCGGCCTGGATCTTCGCCGTGGCCTGCGGTCCGGCCTGGCCTTCGACCTCCATCGCACCGAACATCGTCTCGACCTCGGCGAGGTCGGACTCGTTCATGTCGAACGCTGTCACGTGCGCGCCCCGACGGTACGCCTCGAAGGAGTGCCGTCCCTGCCCACAGCCCACGTCGATGAGCTGCATCCCCGGCTCTAAGGGGAACTGCTCGAAGTCAACGGTCAGCATCAGACGCTTTCCCTTTCCGTGGTTCGCATCTCGCGAATCGGTTCCGAGGTGCCAGTGCCGGCCTCGATCACGTCGTAGTACAGCTCGGCGGTGCGCTCGGCCACGGCTCTCCAGCTATAGGTGGACTCCGCGCGCGTGCGGCCCGCGCGGCCCATGCGCGCCGCCCGCTCGGGATCGGCGAGCACCGCCGCGATCGCTCGGCCAAGCGCTGCCGGGTCCTTCGGAGGCACGAGCACACCGGCGGGATGGGCGTCCTCGCTCGAGATCAGCGTCGGCAGCGCGCCCACGTCGGAGGCGACGACCGGGGTCGCGCAGGCCATCGCCTCGACGGCGGGCAGTGAGAACCCCTCGTACAGCGAGGGAACTACCAGCGCCTGCGCAGACCCGATGAGTGCGGCTAGTTCCTCGTCGCTGATGCCGGAGCGGAAGCTCACCTTCTCGGAGAGCCCGGCGCTCGCGATGGATGCCGTCGTCCGGTCGCTGCACGGGCCGACGATCACCAGCTCGCTCCACGTCCCCGGGTCCATGTCACGCAGTGCTCGGATGAGGACGCTGATGCCCTTCAGCGGAACGTCGGCCGACGCGATCGCGACGAGCCGTCCGTCGACTCGTGGGATAGACGGTGGACGGAAGACATCGGTCGCGACTCCGACCGGGACGATCTCGATGCGGTTGCGCAGCACACCGAAGTCGGCGGCGATGTCACCGGCGGAGCCTTCGGAGACGGTGAGGATGCGCCGCAGTCGCCGCGCGACTCGCCGCTGCATTCCGACAAACCCGTACCAGCGGCGCTTGGTGATCCGCTGCCAGCCGGTGGCGTGCGCGAGCTCGAGGCGGCGGTCCTGGCTGATCGGGTGGTGGATGGTCGTGAGCAGGGGCAGGCCTCGCAGCGCAAGGCGGAGGATGCCCGGCGCGAGGGTCTGGTTGTCGTGCAGGATGTCGAACTCGCCGATGCGCGGGCCCAGCACCCGCTCCAGGCGCCGCGCGAAGATCCTCGGCTCAGGGAATCCGGCCGTGCACATCATCAGGTACTCGAGAACGTCGAGGTCGGACCGGAACTCTCGCAGGCCAGGTTGACGGAAGGGGTCGTCCTCCCGATAGAGGTCGAGGCTAGGAACTTTGGTGAGCCGGACGCCAGGATCGAGGTGCGGGTACGGCGGTCCGCTGAAGACCTCGACCTCGTGCCCGAGCGCGACCAGCTCGCGGCTGAGGTTGCGGACGTAGATTCCCTGACCGCCTGAATGCGGCTTGCTGCGATAGGACGACAGCGCGATCCGCAACGGGCGACCGCGCCCGTCCATGCCAGCGGTCATGCTCAGCCCACCGACCGCGCCCGCTCGGTGATGCGGTCGCTATTGAGTTCGTGGGCAGGCATGAGTAGAGATTACTCGCCAGTACCAGCCCGCGTTGGCCACGGTGCGGTCCCTCCACCTCGACGCCCCGGGGAGTCGGGACCCGGGGCGGGTGCGAGACACTGGAACCAGATCGTCACAGAGCCGGTCCCAGCGCCGGCTCTGTGACTGCTGGGCACTGGCCCGAGAACGAGGCCCGCCACGGGTTCGATGCACGCGCAACGACACCTAGGAGTCTGGATGCGACCGGCACCTCGGCAGCCCCCTTCCCTCATCATGTTCCTGACGATGGGTATCGCCCTCAGCGCCTGCTCTGGCGATGGCGACGACACGAACCGCCCGGACGACGGAAGCAACGGTGGTGCGCAGGCAGCCACGAGGCTCGACGAGGCACTCGGCCGGCTCAGCGCGTCCACCCTGGTCCGCGCCGCCACGACCAAGGCAACGAGCTTCGATGTCATCTTGTTCGGCGACAACGAGCGGATCGCCGAGCTGGCCGCCGACGACGAAAAGCAGTGGACGGGGATGCTGTCGTGGGGCGGGCCGGGTCCCGAGGCGCTCCCGACTGACATCAGCGGGCTCGGTCTCGACCTCGAGGCGGCGTCCTACTCGATCAACGTCGGTTTCGGCATGCCGGACGCGGTCATCCTGGTCAGCGGTGGCCAGAGCGAGGACGCCGTCCGTGATGGCGCAGCGGAACTCGGCTACGAGGGCGATCCGATCCTCGACGTCGCTGAAGCAACCGACCCGGTCAGCTGGGCGACCCAGGTTCAGCCGCTCGGCGAGGATGTCGTCATCGGCGGCGAGGACGCGGACCTCGACGCCCTGGACCCCGACGGAGACACGCTGAAGGACGAGCAGAAGATCGCCGGCGTCGTGAGCTGTCTGGACGATCCGCTCGCTGCGTTGATCGCGCCCCAAGGCGAGGACGGCGAGGCGATCGGGGTCGGGCTGACCGTCGACGGCGACGAGAAGCACGCGATCTACTGCCTACCCGGCGATGAGGCGCGAGCCGACGCGCTGGTCAAGGCGTTGAGCAACCCCTCGGGCCCGACGAGCCCGAACGGACCCTCGTTGCAGGACATCCGGTCCGAGGTCAGCGACGGGATGATCCGCGCCACCGCGACGATCGACGACAAGTGGAACCCCAACGCCGCGTTCAGCCCGTACCTGCAGATGTGGTTGATAGACGTCTAGGACGGCGCCTCCGGCTCGAGCACCTCGACGTAGAACGGCGTCCGCAGCTCGGCATATCCGGACTCCGAGTGGTGCACCGAGTCGGCCCAGTACGAGTCCCACTTCGGATCGTCACGGTGCTCGTCGAGATAGGCCCCGTAGTCGGCGACCTCGACATTCGGGTACTCGGTCGCGATGTCCTGGACGGTATCGAGGAACTCCTGCTGGCTCTCCTGGTCGGCCTGCCGGTAACCCGTGGTGACCCAGTAGATCGTGTAATTGCCCGCGGCGCCTGAGTTGACCTCATTGATCACGGCGCGGACGTCGTGCTGCCAGGACGAGGCGCCGTCTGCGGCGTTGTTCGTCCCGAGCGCGATCAGCCACACCCGCGGATCGAACCCGTCCGTCCGCCAGCTCTCGATGACGCCGGTCGTCGCGCCGGCGCCGGAGCCGTTGATGGGTCGGCCCCAGACCCCGTCGAGGCGAATGTCGTCGGCGTCCCATCCCAGGTCCTGCAGCGCGGGATCGAGCTGGCCGTAGTCGATCATCTCTGCGGTCAGCGAGTCACCGATGACCCCGACCTGGTCGTGGTTCCCGGGGTCCTCGTCCGGGTTCGCCGGCGACGGCGCCGACGCGGGAGGCGGGTCGCCTGAGGGCTCGTCCGAGCACGCGGCCAACGTCAGGACCAGGGCCAGAAGCAGTACGAGTCGGCGGGTCATGAGTCCATCCTTACCCGCGATCACTCCAACACCGGTAACGAACGACCGTCCATTAGCATCGGGTGGCTGAGGATGAACCCGGTGTCATCCAGCCAACCCGACCGTTGCGAGGACCCGTATGAGCAAGATCCTGTCCGCCCGCGATCTCGGATTCCTGCTGTACGAGTGGCTGGACGTCGAATCGCTGACCGAGCGCGAGCGGTTCAAGGAGCACTCCCGCGAGACCTTCGACTCCTTCCTGCAGGTCTCCGAGCAGCTCGCCACCCGGAAGTTCGCGCCGCACAACGCCGCCAACGATCAGAACGAGCCGCAGTTCGACGGCGAGAAGGTCACCCTGATCCCCGAGGTCAAGGAGGCCCTCGACGCGTTCGCCGAGACCGGCATGGTCGTCGCGACCATGGACGAGGAGGCCGGCGGCATGCAGCTGCCCAGCTGCGTGCAGCGCGCCTGCTTCATGTGGTTCCAGGCCGCGAACATCGGGACGGCGTCCTACCCGCTGCTGACCACCGCCGCCGCGAACCTGCTGGACGCCCACGCGTCCGAGGAACTGCGCGAGACCTTCCTGCCACCGATCGCCGAGGGCCGCTACTCCGGGATCATGTGCCTGTCCGAGCCGGACGTCGGATCGTCGCTGGGCGATGTCACCACCCGCGGCGTCCGCCAGGACGATGGCAGCTACCGCGTCTTCGGCACCAAGATGTGGATCTCCGGCGGTGAGCACGACCTCAACGAGAACATCGTCGCGCTGGTCCTCGCCCGTTACGAAGGCGGTCCGCAAGGTGTCCGGGGGCTATCGCTCTACCTGGTTCCCAAGTATCTGGTCAATCCAGACGGTTCGCTCGGGGAACGCAATGCCATCACTCTGGTCGGCGTGAACCACAAGATGGGCTGGCGCGGCACGGTGAACACCGTGCTGCAGTTCGGCGACGACAAGCGACAACCCGGTGGCCGGCCGGGCGCGGTCGGCTACCTCGTCGGCGAGGAGGGCGGCGGCCTCGCCGCGATGTTCCACATGATGAACGACGCCCGAATCGGCGTCGGTGCCGGTGCGGCGGCGCTCGGCTACACCGCCTACCTCCACGCGCTCGAGTACGCCCGCGAGCGCACCCAGGGACGCAGCCGCAACAGCAAGCCCAATGACCCGATGGTCCCGATCATCGAGCACGCCGACGTACGCCGGATGCTGCTGGCCTCCAAGTCGTACGTCGAGGGCGCGGTTGCGCTGGTGCTGTACGCCGCCCGCGTGCTCGACGACGAGGCGACCGCCGCGACTCCCGAGGAACGCGCCCAGGCCACCCTGCTGCTGGACGTCCTTACCCCGATGGTGAAGCACTGGCCGTCGCAGTACGGCATGGTCGCCAACGACCACGCGATCCAGGTGCACGGCGGTTACGGCTACACGCGCGAGTTCCCGGTCGAGCAGTTCTTCCGTGATCAGCGGCTCAACCCGATCCATGAGGGCACCACCGGCATCCAGGGCCGCGATCTGCTCGGCCGCAAGGTCGCCATGCAGGACGGCGCCGGCCTGACGCTGCTGCTGTCGAAGATCCGAGACACAACCTCCCGCGCCGCCGGCTCGCACCCCCAGTGGGCATCCTCCCTCGATGCGTTGTGCGAGCGATTCGAGACCGTCACCCGCGAGCTGCACGGGGTGGGGGATCCGGACGTCACCCAGGCCAACTCCACGGTCTATCTCGAGGCACTCGGACACACCGTCGTTGCCTGGCTCTGGCTCGACATGGCGCTGGCCACGGAAGGCAAGGACGGCGACTTCTACGAGGGCAAGCGACTCGCCGCGCAGTACTTCTTCGCGTACGAGCTGCCGAAGGTCCCGCCGATGCTGGACCTGCTCGCGACGAAGTCGCGGATGCTGGTCGATCTCGACGACCGCGTCCTCTGACCGACCGGACCACCACATCGTCCGACCGGCCCGGCCACCACATCGTCCGACCGGCCCGGCCATCACATCGTCCGACCGGCCCGCCCACCACGCGCAGCCCAGTTACCGGCGGGTAGTTGTCCCCGATTGCGGCGTTCTTGCCGCAATCGGGGACAACTTGTTCAGACCTGCGGAAGAAGACACCGGTCAGGCCGATGCTCCATCTCCCGGACGGCGGGCGCGGCGAGAGCCGGTCCGCCGTTCGCGATCACTCCCGTGGACGGTGTTGAATGAGACGCGAGCTCAACGTCGTCCGAAGGAGAGCAGCCATGAACGCCCAGTCCCCCAGCGATTACCTGCGCGATGCCGAGCTGCTCGCCGTCCAGGTCGACGACCTTCCCGCGGACACCCCGACGCGCCCCGTCGAGCAGGTCGCCGTGATCGGGGCCGGGACCATGGGCGGCGGGATCGCGATGGTGTTCAGCAATGCCGGCATTCCCGTCGTCCTGATCGAGCAGGCCCAGGAGGGCCTGGATCGCGGACTGGGCACCATTCAGGCCAACTACGACCGGACCGCCTCCAAGGGCAAGATCTCCCAGCAGGACGTCGACGACCGCATGGGCCGCATCACCCCGACGCTGAGCCTCGACGACGCGGCGGACGCCGACCTCGTCATCGAGGCCGTCTTCGAGGACATGGACGTGAAGAAGGGCCTCTTCACCCGGCTGGACGCGATCGTCAAGCCCGGCGCGATCCTGGCGACCAACACCTCGCGCCTCGACATCGACGAGATCGCCGCCGTCACCTCACGGCCGCAGGACGTCATCGGTCTGCACTTCTTCAGCCCCGCCAACGTGATGCGGTTGCTCGAGGTAGTCCGCGGCGCACAGACGGCACCGGACGTGATCCAGACGAGCATGCAGCTCGCGCAGCGGATCGGCAAGAAGCCCGTCCTGGCACGGATCTGCGACGGGTTCATCGGCAACCGGATGCTGACGCCATACCGGCGCGAGGCCGAGTTCGTCGTCGAGGAAGGCGCATCGCCGAAGCAGGTCGACGACACGCTCAAGGATTTCGGGATGGCGATGGGCCCGTTCGCGATGGGCGATCTCGCGGGCCTCGACGTCAGCTGGGCCGGTCGCAAGCGGCAGGCCGCGACCCGCCCGAAGCACCTTCGCTACTCGACCGTCGCCGACCAGCTGTGCGAAGCGGGGCGGTTCGGGCAGAAGACCGGCGCTGGGTGGTACCGCTACGAGAAGGGCGACCGCACCCCGCACCCCGACCCGCAGGTCGACGAGATCATCGAGAAGGCCGCCGCGGACGCCGGGATCGAGCGCCAGCAGATCAGCGAGAACGAGATCATCGACCGCACGATGCTCGCGCTCGTCAACGAGGGCGCCCAGCTGCTCGACGAGGGCATCGCCCAGCGTGCCTCGGACATCGACGTGGTCTACGTCAACGGTTACGGCTACCCCGCGGAACGAGGCGGCCCGATGCGCTGGGCAGAGGACCGCGGCCTCCCTGCCGTGCTCGCCAAGCTCGAGGAGTACCACGCGAAGCACGGCGACTACTGGAAGCCCGCCGAGCTCATCCGGCGACGCGTAGCCGAAGGCGCGGGCCGCTTCTAGCGCATCTCTTGACGCCGCGCCTGGGGCTGTCCACAGGACGCGGGTTTTCCACAACAGCTGGGATCGACGCTTACCATCGATCCGCCTGAACCTTAGCGTGCGGGGCGACGAACGCTCACTTCCATGCTAGGGGTCACGCTCATGAAATCCCGTCTCACGGCCGCGCTGGCAGCGGCCGCCGTACTGCTGATCACCCCGTCGCCGGGGATCGCCGAGGAACCGGCCAGCCATGCCGGCGACCATGCCGACTCCGGGGTTCCGATCAGGGTGGCCGGTCACGGCCAGCTCGGCACCTACACCTACGACATCGTCACGCCTGGCCAGCCCGTCACTACGGCGTACTGCATCGACCTGACCACGAAGTACCGTAAGGGCGCACCGCTCCGTGAGTCGTCCTGGAGCCAGGCGCCGGCGATCGCGCCGTTCGCGCCGAAGGTCAGCTGGGTGCTGCACCACAGCTATCCCTACCTGCCGCTGGACCAGATCGCTCCCGGGATCAGCTTCGATCAGGGCCTGTCGACGCGGGAGGCCGTGGCCGCTACCCAGGCGGCGATCTGGCACTACAGCAACGGCATCTCGCTGAAGGCAACCGACGTGGTCGGGTCCGCGGGCGAGAAGCAGGACGTCGTCGCCCTCTACTCGCACCTGACCGGACCCGACAATGTCGGCACGAGCGAGGTGCCCGATGCGAAGGTCGAACTGGCCGGCGTCCCCGACGATGCCGTGGCCGGTCAGCGGATCGGCCCGATCATGATCACCACCGCCACCCCGACCACGCTGAGCGTCGAAGGTCCTCAGGGCGTGCGGATCCTCGACGCCGCGGGCAAACCGGTCGACTCGATCGATACCGCCACCGAGGTCTTCCTCGACGTCCCCGTCGACCTCCCGCCTGGGACCGCAACGATCACGGCAGTCGCTGAAGGCACCATCCCCACCGGCCGGATCTTCACTCCGGCGCGCACGGACGCCGAGTCGGTGACGCAGACGCTCGTGCTCGCCACCGTCCAGCCCACCGCCGTCACGGCCGAGAAGGTCATCTCCTGGCGGGCCGCTCCGCGGCTGCACACCGTCGCCGTGGACTCGGCGGACGGCGACAAGCTCGTGCTCCCAGGAGGCACGGTCACCGACACCGTCGCGTACGAGGGCTTCACGACCGGTGAGACTTACACCGTCACCGGCGAGCTGATCGACGTCGCTACCGGCGCCCGGGTGGGTGAGCCGGTCGAGGTCGCATTCATGGCGGAGCAGACGGACGGGACCTTCGAGGGGCCGCTCGTCCTCCCGTCAGGCATTCCGCCAGGCACGACGCTGGTGGTTTTCGAGCGGGCCTTCGACGCGAACGGCGATCTTGTCGCCGAGCACGCCGACGTCACCTCCGCGCCGCAGACCGTGACCGTGCAGCAGCCGCCCGCGCCACCAGCGACGAGTACCCCGCCCGCGCCGTCCACCACGTCGCCGCGGCAACGTGCACCCCGTCGACGACCGGCACCCTCCCCGCCGACGAGCGCCGTCCCTGCCCTCCGAGCACGCCGCACTGCAGCCGGCACACCGGCTCCGTCGCCGGCGCCCACGTCGATGCCGGCGCCGACCAGCGCCGCCGCACCGTCGCCCGTCGCGTCGGAGCAGCTCGCTGACACCGGTGCCGACAGCACCCGATGGGCGCTGATCGGCGGCTCGCTGCTGCTGCTCGGCGTCGGCACGACCCTGCTGGGCAGGCGCGCCCGGTGATCCCACGAGCGGCGTACCTCGCGGCGAGGACAGCAGTCTCACGTCTCGAGGTACGTCGCGGCCGGGCGCGCCGAGGGTTGCGGAGCGGTCCGGCCCGCCGCAGAATCAACGCCATGACGGCTACTGAACCTCGTTCAACAACGGCGCACCACGATATGGTCATCGTCGGCGCGGGCCTGTCCGGAGTGGGCGCGGCATACCGGCTGCAGCAGCAGCACCCCGAGCGCAGCTACACCATCCTCGAGGCACGCGATGCCATCGGCGGCACGTGGGATCTGTTCCGCTACCCAGGGGTCCGGTCGGACTCCGACATGTACACCCTCGGGTATCCCTTCAAGCCGTGGACCAGCGCCCAGATGATCGGGTCTGGCGCAGAGATCCGCGAGTACATCGAGCAGACCGCGCGCGAGAACGGGATCGACCGGCACATCCAGTTCGGCACCAAGGTCGAGCGCGCCGAGTGGTCCAGTGACGACCAACGCTGGACGCTCACCGTCACCCACCAGGGCCAGCAGCATCACGTCACCACGAGCTTCCTCTACCTCTGCTCGGGCTACTACTCCTACGACCAGCCGTACGACGCCCAGCTTCCCGGCATCGATGCCTTCCGGGGCACCGTCGTCCACCCGCAGTTCTGGCCCGAGGACCTCGACTACCGCGGCAAGAAGGTCGTCGTGGTGGGCTCAGGAGCCACCGCCGTCACCGTCGTGCCCGCGATGGCCGACGGCGGCGCGGCCCATGTCACGATGCTGCAGCGCACCCCGACGTATCTGACCGTGCTGCCGAGCGAGGACCCGATCGCCAGGATCGTCGGCAAGCGGCTGCCGCCGAAGGTGGCCGACAAGATCAACCGGGCCAAGAGCATCGCCGGCAACTCGCTGCTCTATCAGATGAGCCGGCGGCGGCCGCAGAAGGTCCGTCAGCTGCTCCGGGGCATCCTCGAGAAGTCCGGCGTCGACGCGAAGACCCTCGACGAGCACTTCACGCCGTCATACGAGCCCTGGGACCAGCGGCTGTGCCTGGTGCCGGACGGCGACTTCTTCCGCGGCATGAAGGAAGGCAAGGTCGACGTGGTCACGGACCTCATCGACACCTTTGTGCCCGAGGGCATCCGGCTGCGCTCGGGCAAGACACTCCAGGCCGACATCGTCGTGACCGCCACCGGTCTCGCCCTCGAGATCGCCGGCGGGATCGAGCTGTCGGTGGACGGCGAGCGGGTGGATCCCGCTACCCGCTGGCTCTACCGGGGGCTGATGCTATCGGGGGTGCCGAACGCCGCGATCTGCTTCGGCTACATCAACGCCTCGTGGACGCTGCGGGCCGACCTGTCCAGCAAGTACGTCTGCCGGCTGCTGCAGCACATGGACCAGCACGGATACGGCGTCGCCATGCCCGTCGCGCAGCCCGACATCGAGCAGCGACCGATGATCGACCTGAGCAGCGGTTACGTCAGCCGGAGCGCTCACCTGCTACCGCGGGCCGGCGCTACCGGGCCGTGGCGAGTCCGCAACAACTACGCCCTGGACCGCGCCACGATGAGCGTCGCCGACCTCACCCGGCAGATGCAGTTCACCGCGCGACGGCACGCCAAGGCGCCCACCCCCGCCTGAGCCCGATCTGGGAGACTGGACGACGTCCCGAACCAAGGAGGCGCCGTCCATGTCCGGCCCGCACGATCCCGAGGTCGCCCGACTCGGCGCGACCACCCGCCGCTCCTTCATGGCCGGCACCACCGCCGTTGCCGCCACCGCGGCGCTAACGGCGTGCACCTCGCAGGGCGGTGGACCGAAGCGGTCCGAGCTCAGCTCCGGGGAGCGGATCGGCCGGCTGGATCAGGTGCGGGTCGGCGGCGGTCGGATCTACCCCGAGGCAGGCATGGTCATCACCCAGCCGACCGAGGGTGAGTATGTCGCGCTGTCCGCGATCTGCAGTCACCAGCAGTGCACGCTGCGCGAGGTCAGCAACGAGAAGATCTTCTGTGGCTGTCACGGCTCGGAGTTCGACCTTCAAGGCAAGGTGCTCAAAGGCCCGGCCGAGACCGACCTCGACACCCGAGCCATCGAGATCGAGGGTGACTACTTCGTCGTAGCATGACCCCTCGCGTTCGCTAGGTGCACCAAGGAGCAGCAGATCAGGCGGGGGCATCACCACCCGCCGACACATCGACCTGTCGCAGAAACTGGTCGTTTGACCTGGCCTTCTTCATCGATCCTGCGCAATCCGCAGGAATCCGCTGAGATGAACATACGTTGAATTAAGGGTTGATCATTCCCTCTTCTTGCATGTCTACTGCGTGGCGTCGTGTCCTCAAGCGGACATTCTGTGCCCTCGCTATGGCCTCGCGGGGCCGGGTCGTGAAGTGTCGTGACCACTGGAAATCGGTGAGGGGACACGGCAATGCGCAGCGAGTTCGTGACAGGGATCAGCGGTCTGGCCAAGCGGCTGACCTCGACGCCTGCGACCACCCGCGAGTCCGCAATCACGCGCATGGAGCGTGGTGGTGCGCTCACGCACCTCATGTCCAGCCTGGAGCACCTGGCCAACGGCAAGGAACGGCAAGCGGGCGGCGTCAACAACTGGGAGATCACCCGCGACAACTCCCTAGTCACCAGCGCCGCAGGACGACGATTCCTCGACTTCATCGCGCGTCCGGAAGCAACCGCCGCAGTCCACGTTGCTCGAATCGCAGCGGCCGCTGCGGTATTGGCGCCCCGCTCGTCGCCGTCCTTGAGAACCGCCGCGAACGGCGCCCTGGCAGCATCGTCGGTCGTCATGCATCCGCGTCACCATTACGGTACCGACGGGTCGGATCAGGTCAGCTTCCTGGCGAGCGCAGCAGCCTTCGTCGCCCGCTCGGCCGGCAAACGTACGGCGGTCACCGACCATGTCCTCTGGGCCGTCGCGCTGCAAGCGACGCTCTCCTATGCGGTATCCGGGTGGGCCAAGCTCGCTGGTCGCTCCTGGCGTGAGGGGACCGCGTTGTCGGGCGTCACTCGCACCATGACGTACGGAGACCGGCGGTTCTGGGAGCTCACCCAGCGGTTCCCGCGGCTGGCGAGGCTTCTCGGTGTCTCCGTCCTGGCGCTCGAGTGCACCTTCCCGCTCGCGTACGCCGCGCGGGGTCGTCTCGCCAACGGCTACATCGCCGGCACGACGGCATTCCACCTGGGCGTCGGCCAGGTGATGGGCCTCGGCCGGTTCGTCCCGTCGTTCATGTCGATGCACGGGCCGGTCCAGTACACCGCCCGCCCCTCCAGCGACACCGAGGTTGAAGGGCGACGTGACGATTCACTCCTTCGCACCAGCGCCCTCGTCGGAGCCGGGTTGATCGCACTCGCCGTGCAGACGCGACAGGCAAACAGGCGTCGGGCGCTCGCCGGACGCGGCGACGAACGTCAGCTCGAGTTGCGCGACGGCAACCGGATCACCTACCGAGTCACCGGCACGGCCGACGAGAGCACGCCGGTCTTCGTGCTGGAGAACGCAATGCTCTCCACGACCGAGCACTGGGAATGGTTCGTACGCGCGCTCGGCGACCACGGAACGGTGGTTACTTACAACCGACCGGGGTACGCCGGCAGCACGGCGCGACGCGGCACCGCGATCGTCGTCGACGATCTGGTCGGCGGCCTCACCGAGGTCGTCGAGCACGTGGCCGCGCACCGTCCCGTCGTCCTCGTCGGACACTCGCTGGGCGGTTACATCGCGCTCCGCGCGGTGGACCGTCTCGATCGCGCACCCCTTGCCGTCTGCCTGGTCGACTCGACCCACTCGGAGGAGCTCAAGCGCTCTCCGCGTCAGGACCTGGGTGCCAAGAGCGTCTCCGACGGGCTCTCGCTCATCACCCCGACACTCGCGGCCGGAGCGGGCTTGCTCCTCGAGGTTCCGGCGTGGGTGCGGTCGATGCCGCGCGAGGCGCAGGCGTCGATGCTCGCGCAGTACCGCGATGCCCGGATGTGGCGTGCGGCCAAGCGTGAGTGGCACGCGATACTGCGGGACTTCCGCAATCCTCCCCGCCTGCCGAGATCGGACGTGCCCATCCTCTCCCTCAGCGCCGAGCGAACCGTCGTCGAGGACGAAGCCCAGGGCGCCATGCATCGCGAACTCGCCGACCTCAGCAGCGCCGGGCGCCACGTCGTCGTCCGCGGCGCAGATCACGACTCGATCGTGACCGAGCGCCACACAGCCGAGGCCGCCGTATCGGAGATCCTCGAGTTCGTCGAGGTGGCCTCCTCCGCTCATTCCGACCGCGCCCATGAGGAGGTGGCGTAGATGTCGACGGCCAGCAAGACGATGGAGCTGATGGTTCGAGGCGGACTGGCCGCGTGGCTGGCAGCGACCGCGCTCAGCCAGCACCCGAACCGGGAGTTCGACCGATGCCGCAAGCTCGACAAGTCAGGGGTCGCGATCCCGAACTGGCGGTTCTTCGCCCCTGAGCCGTGCAAGCACGACTTCCGGATCTTGCACCGCACGCTCTGCGACGACGGCACTCAGACGCACTGGCAGGAGACGCACTCGATCGCCGAACGCCGTCCGAGCCACATGATCTGGTTCCCGCAACGTCGGCGCGACAAGGGCATCAACGACGTCTGCAACGAGTTGATCAAGCTCCTGCAGAACCCCGAGGTCGAGCTCGCTACCACTCCGGCTTACCGGGTGCTGCGCGACCAGGTGCGATCCCAGATCGTGCAGGACGGCGCGACGCCGCGAGGGTTCCAGTTCCTCGTCGTCACCGACGGCGGGTACGACGGGGACGAGGAGATCGGGTACATCTTCGCCTCACGCTTCGAGCCCTGGACGCCCGATGAGTGAGATCACCACCTTGCCCGACCAGGCACGCACCTACGGGGCCGGATACGCGGCGATCTACGACGATGTCTTCGCCGATGGACCGGACACCGAGCGCGCCGTCGTCGCAATTCGGGCACTGCTCGCCGGTGCGGCGCCGGACCCGGCCGTCGTCGAGCTCGGAGTAGGGACCGGGCGAATAGCGATCCCGCTCGCGGAGCACGGAATCGATGTGATCGGGCTGGACAGCTCGCCGGAGCTCCTGGCGGTCGCCGCCGGCAAGCGGCGCCCCCATGCCACCAACCCCACGCTCATCGAGGCGGACATCCGCGAACCCCAGGATCTCCCGAGCGTCGACCTGGTGCTGTGCCTCTGCGCGACCTTCTCGATGCTACTGAGTCCACGCGAACAAGCCGCGACGCTGCGAAACGCCGTCGCCATGCTCCGCCCGGGCGGGATGCTCCTGATCGAGACTCACGATCCGACCCACGTGCGCGCACTCCACCGGACGGGCGTGCACCGACAGCTTCTCGAGGTGGGAGGCGGCACGATCGAGCTCACCTCGCGGCTGCTGCCCGGCGGGGACCACTGGGAGCTGACGACAGCGATGGCCGGAGACGCCGTGCAGCCGCCGGTCACTGAGATCTCCCGACTCGTCTCCCCCGGCGAGTTGGGAAAGCTGGCCACCGAAGCCGGGCTCCGCCACCGGTTCACGTGGTCGAGCTGGGCAGGCGACCACTACTCGCGGTCGTCCCCGATGTACATCGCGGGATTCGTCTTGGATCCCGCGAGCTGGTCCGATTCAACCGCCAACAGAAAGAGATAGTCAGATGCAATCCAAGCAGATGCTCGCGGTCACGCTCACGTTCATCATTGCGGCGGTGGCGCTCACCTTCGCCTTCATGCAGTTCTTCGATTCCGCCGCGATCGCCATCGGGCCGGCGATCGCAGTCGCCGTCGGCATCGCCGCAGCGGTCTACTTCGCTATGCGCGACAAGCAGGGGTCGGCGACCGGTGACCAGCGCGAGATGAGGCGCTAGGCCCGCACACAAGCTTCCGGCACGCGACCGCGCGCCGGGATAGGTCCGCCGTCGACGCTAGGGACGCCGACGGCGGAGGTACACACATCACAGAGAGGACGGGTACCGATGAGGAACCTAGCACGCAACGTCAACGAGAACCCCTCGTTCGACCTCGGAGATCTGACGCCGACGACTGAGGGTCGCAAGCTCGACCCGCATGCGCCGGTGCTGGCTACCCCTGCTGCCGCGGCCGCGGCGACGGTGGGCGCGGCAGCGACCGTGGGCGCAGGCGTGGCCGGCTTCGTAGCCGAAGAAGCCGCCGACGGCTGACACCGACACCATTCGCTCCGAAGAAGGGAACCCCATGAATCGAATCGAGAAGATCAACAACAGCGCCGAGCTCGCTGAGCTGCCCATCGACGCTGACCAGCCGACCAAGCTCGGCGACATGCCCCCTGTCACGGCAACTCCGGGCGCACTGGCCGGCGGGGTCGCGGCTGGCGCAGCTCTGGTCGGAGCCGCCGCGGGTGGCGCCGCCGTGGGCGAGGCCATCGACTAGTCGACCGTCGACGGATGCGGTGCGCCTGGGGCGCACCGCATCCGTCGCCGCGCCTGGAGGAGACTCGATGTCCGAGACCACGCTGCGTCCATCCGCCCCGCCACCCGATGACTGGGACCCGCTGCTGTCCAACGACGACACTTTGCGGGACTCCTCCGGCAGGCTCTTCGCGGCGTCGGCGAGCGATCCGGAGTCCGAGGCCCCTCCGACGAGCCGGGACGAGGTCGACGAACAACCGCACACGGCGGTCACGGCACACCCGCAACCGCACCCGCAGCCGAAGCCGCGGCCGCGGCCGCAGCCGCAGCCGCAGCCGCAAGTTACCGATGCTGCGGCGTACCCCGCGCCGCAGACACGTGGGCGGCTGGGAACAGTTGGCACACCGACCGGCCAGACAGCGCCTGACGAGCCCCACTCCCCGACCGCGGCTTCCTCTCCTCCGCCTGAGCCCACCGCGACAGCGGCATCGACCGCACCAGATAGTTCGGGTGGATCATCGGGCTCGCGGGCCGCACCGGAGTCGGCGGACGCGCCCGCGGCGACTCCTCCGAAGGGCGAGGAGTCGAGTCGGCGTCCGGCGACCAAGGCCGAGCAGGACGAGGACGACCTCGCCCGGCGTACGCGCAAAGCCGCTCAGCAGCCGGACACGCTGCGCGCCGCCTTCCGCGCGATCTCGCTGCACCTCAAACCGCTGCGCGTCGCGATGGCCTTCGGCCTGTTACTGCTCGTCATCTCGGCCGCCGTGGGGTTGGCGCAGCCGCTCGCCGTGCGCTTCGTGCTGGACAAGCTCGCCGCCAGCGAGCCGCTCGGGACGGCGGTGCTGATCCTGGTTGGTCTGGTGGTGGCGTCCGCGCTCTGCCAGGGCAGCGGCACCTTCCTCATGCAGCGCGCAGCGGAGGACGTCGTCCTCTCGACCCGCAAACGGCTCATCCGCAAGCTACTCAGTGTCGCCGTACCCGAGATGCGCAAGGCCGAGCCGGGCGACCTGATGGCTCGGGTCACCTCGGACACCGCGCTGATCCGACAGATCGCGCTCTCGTCGCTGGTCCAACTGGTCACCGGAACGGTGATGGTGGTGGGCGCGATCGTCCTGATGATCCTGCTCGACTGGGTGCTGTTCCTCGTGACCTTCGGTGTCGTGCTGGTTGTCGGACTGCTGATGGGCATCATCATGCCCCGCATCCGACGGTCTTCACAGCAGACGCAGAAGAACGTCGGCAAGATGGGCTCGGAGCTCGAGCGCGTCCTCGGCGCATACACGACCGTGAAGGCGTCCGCTGCGGAGGACGAGGAGCGCGAGCGGCTCGTCGACCGAATGGTCAAGGCGCACGACTCCGGCATCCGAACCGCGCTCTGGTCCTCGCTCGCAGCACTGACGTCGACACTCGCCATTCAGGCCTCCTTCCTCGCGGTGCTCGGATTCGGTGGCTACCGGGCGTCGACAGGTGCGATGGAGGTGCCGACCCTGATCGCGTTCTTGCTCTACGCGATGCAGCTCTCGGCGCCCGTACTTCAGCTCACCCAGGCAGTGAGCGTGTTCCAGAGCGGGCGTGCAGCGCTCGAGCGAATCGCCGAGGTCGACTCATTCGAGTCCGAGATGGACGCCGACCCGGGAGAGGCACCCGGCACCGCGGCGAATCTCGGCGCGGTCGACTGGGATCCGGCAGCGCAGTTCGAGCAGGTCACTTTCAGCTACCCCAACGCAGAGGCGCCGGCCCTCAGTGACTTCACGCTCACGATTCCCGAGCGCGGACTCACCGCGATCGTGGGTCCCTCGGGAAGCGGCAAGTCCAGCGTCCTCCGGCTCGTCGAGGGCTTCTATCCCCTCGATCACGGACGGGTGCGCGTCGGTGGTCGCGATGTCGTCGAGTGGGACCTCGACGAGCTGCGCAACGCGGTCGCATACGTCGAACAGGAGTCCCCGACCCCTGCCGCGGACGTCGCGGGGAACCTCACCTACGGCCTCGACGACGTCGACGAGCAGCACGCCCAAGAGGTTCTCGAGCGGGTCGGTCTGCGGGAAAGGTTCGCAGAGACCAAGGACCAGACCCTGGGGCATCGGGGAGCGACGCTGTCTGGCGGCGAGCGTCAACGGCTCGCCCTTGCGCGCGCTCTGCTGCGCCGTCCGCGACTGCTACTGCTCGATGAGGCGACGTCGGCGCTGGACGCGGCGAACGAGGCGATGATCCGTGACCTGGTCAACGACGTCGCGAGGGAGATCTCGGTCGTCGTTGTCGCCCACCGGCTGTCGACCATCCGCGATGCGGGGCAAATCATCGTCGTCGAGAACGGGAAGATCCGCGCCCACGGGACACATGAGCAGCTGCTCGCGGTCGATGTGCTGTACGCGAGCCTGGTGAGCGCTCAAGACACCCTCGGCGAGAACAGCTGATCCCGGGCCGGGGCGCTGAAGCATCGATTGCCGCGGGAACGGTCTTAGAGCCAGCCGCGCAGCACGGCCTTGGCCCCGGCCTCGAACCGGCTCTGCGCTCCCAGTCGGCCCAGCAGGCTTCGCACGTGGCGCCGGAAAGTCCGGTCGGTCACGCCCACGTGCTTCGCGGCAGCCATGTCGGTGAGCCCCTGCGCGAGCAGCAACGCGACCTGACGTTCGAGCGGGGTGGGCCGGTCATAATTCGAGACGCCGAGCTCGGCCATCCGCTCGATCACCCCGTTGGCGTAGGACGCGAGCACGCGACACAGCACGCGATCACCGATGGCTCTCGCACGTGCGGACTCCTCGTCGGTCCACGTCTCGACGACCGCCCTCATCTCGTCAGCGATGACGACGGTCTGCTCCATCTTCGAGCTCGCCAGTCCGATGTCGGCCCCGCGATCAGCGAGCCGACGAGCACTGGTCATCAACTCCTCGTCGCGGTGCTCCTGGTCGATGACCAGCACCACGCGCACGCCGCGGCTCAGCGCCGTGTTCGCCGCCGAGCAGACGGCTCTCTGATGGCACGCTGCGAGCGGCGTCGTCGCCAGCAGCACCAGCACCTCGCTCGTCGCCGATTCGATGAGCGCGCAGCACCGTTCGGCCGCAACCCGGCTGTCAGCCAGTGGCTGGGTCAAGACGCCCACCGCGGGAGCCCGGCTCGGGTGGTCATCGGCCGTGCGGGTGGCAGGCTGTCCGACCAGGCCGTGTCCTGCCCGCACCAAGCGGTCACCGGACACCGTCACGACCGTTGCGAGACCGGCAGCCACCAGCTCGCTCACGACCGTGACGACGCGGTCCGGCGCCAACGCTGCGCGCTTGGCGACCACCTCGACCGGCATCTCCCGATGTCGCACCAGCAGCCGAGTGATGCGCAATGCGTCGCCCAGGCCCTGGGCGTTCGAATGGGGCAACACGAGTGTCCCCTCTCGTAGGCAGGTCCGTCCCCGCCTACCCCTGTCATGGTGCCTCGTGACTGCTTACGAGGCTGGTCGTCCGACGCCACCCGTGGCCGCCTCGTTCCGGCTGCCGGCTTCCTTTTCGCAGGCTACCGGCCATTTTCCAACCGCGAAACGCCCCAGACTAGACCTCTCGCCGAACCTGCGCGGGCTTCTTGTCCGGGCGCCAGCCCTTCCACACCGGCTGCCGTAGCCGGCCGGTGGAGGTCCACTCCGCGTAGGCCACCTCGCCGACGTACACCGGGCTGACCCATCGAGCGCCGCGGGCATCCGCCGCGGGCACCGACTCGACCTGCGGCGAACGCCGCTCGATCTTCTGCAGCCGGCGCAGCGCCTCGGTCAGCTGGCGATCGGTGAACCCGCTGCCGACCTTGCCTATGTAGGTGAGCCTGCCGTTCTCCGGCACCGCGAGCAGCAGCGAACCGATGGTGCCGGCCCGATTGCCAGATCCCGGGCTCCACCCGACGATGACCGCCTCCTGGGTCTGCACGTGCTTGAGCTTCACCCACCTCACCGACTTGATGCCGGGCGTGTAAGGGCTGTCGACACGCTTGGCGATGATCCCCTCGAGCCTCAGATCGCTGCTCTGCTGCAGCGCGGCATCGGCGTCACCGGGCAGCGGCGGCGGCACGTGGACGTGGGTCGCGTCCCTGACGAGCTCTTCCAACGCGGCGCGGCGGTCGCGGTACGGCGCGGCCAGCAGCTGCTCGCCGTCGATCTCGAGGACGTCGAAGAGCATCAGCTGGGTGCGGATGGTGCGCGAGCCCGGGCGGTCCTGCAGCAGTTCGAAGCTCGGGACGCCGCCCGGGCCGATCACGACGATCTCGCCGTCCAGCACGCAGTCCGAGGCCACGCAGTCGGCGAGCTCCTGCAGCTCGGGGTAGGTCTTGGTCAGGTCGATGCCGTTGCGGCTGGTCAGCCGCACCTCGCCGTCGCGCACCGTGACGATCGCCCGGTAGCCGTCCCACTTCACCTCGTACGCCCAGCCGTCCCCGCGGACCTGTGCGATCGTTCCCATCGTCGCGTGCATCGGGCGGTAGGTCAGCGTACTGCCGGGCGATCCGGGGGTGCGAGCAGTCTCGGCTACCGGTGTCTGCTCTGCCTCGGCGGGCTCGCCCGCTTGGACTCGGGCTCGTGTCCCGCCCGCCGCAGCACGCTCCCTCGCCCTCTCGGTCGCTCCCCTGCGCGGTGGCTGCTCGGCACGTGTCGGTGCCTCTGGTTCCTGACCCACCGACGACATGGGGTCGCCGGCGGTCTGCAGCCGCTCGATGACCTCGTACATCTCCAGCTGCGCGAGGCCCGGCTCGATCTCGTTCCACTGCCTGGGACAGGCCACCCGCGGAGTGGGCGTGCCGCGTAGCGAGTAGGGCGCGACGGTCGTCTTCGCGCTGTTGTTCTGCGACCAGTCCAGCAGGACCTTGCCGCCGCGCAGCGACTTCTTCATGTCGCTGACGATCAGCTTCGGATGGTCGGCCTCGAGCGCACGGGCGAGGGTGTGGGCGAGCTTGGAGGCCTGCTCGGAGGTCTGGCTTCCGTCGAGCCGCGCGTACAGATGGATGCCCTTGCTCCCCGAGGTGACCGGCACCGTCTCGAGCCCGATGTCGTCGAGGATCGCCTTGCACAGTTGCGCCACCTCGACGCAGGCATCGAGCCCGGCTCCCTCCCCTGGATCGAGATCGAGCACCAACCGGTCCGGACGACGCTCCTCGCGCTCGCTGAGGACCTCGTCGCTGAGATCCTCGAAGCGCCACTGCGGAACGTGCAGCTCGAGCGCGCCCATCTGCGCGCACCACACGAGGGCGGCGGGCTCGTTGATCAGGGGATAGGTCACCACGCGATCGGAGTGCTTGATGCCGCGCCGTTGGA
This sequence comes from Blastococcus sp. Marseille-P5729, assembly GCF_900292035.1. Taxonomy (NCBI): domain Bacteria; kingdom Bacillati; phylum Actinomycetota; class Actinomycetes; order Geodermatophilales; family Geodermatophilaceae; genus Blastococcus; species Blastococcus sp. Marseille-P5729. The sequence goes on from NZ_OMPO01000001.1 coordinate 1,194,084, forward strand.
GCCAGGACGGGACTCCGGACCCGAGGTTCTTCTCGAAGAACACCTTGCCGGGCCGGCCGACCTCCCCCACGCCGTCCACGAAGCGCTTGCGGGTCGCCGGCCGCATCGATGCATGCGCAATGAAGTAGGGCGCCACCGCCGCGTAGTAGGACAGCACCTCGCGCTTGGTCGTACCGGTCTGCGGGTACATGACCTTGTCAAGGCTGGTCAGCCGGAGCGAGCGCCCGTCGATGACGGTTGCTGCGGGCATGTCGGCGCGGGCCATAGCATTCAGTGTGACGGGTGGGCGCAGACCGCGCACCGGCCAGGCTGGGCGGGACGACGAACGGAGCAGTCATGAGGTCGATCTGGAAGGGCGCGATCGCGTTCGGTCTGGTGAACGTGCCGGTGAAGCTGTATTCCGCCACCGAGAGCCACGACGCGCCGCTGCACCAGGTGCACGACGAGGACGGCGGCCGCATCCGCTACCAGCGCCGCTGCGAGAAGTGCAACGAGATCGTCGAGTACGCGCACATCGCGAAAGCGTACGTCGACGGTGACCAGACCATCATGCTGACCGACGAGGACCTGTCGGTGCTGCCGGCCGAGAAGAGCCACGAGATCGAGGTGGTCGAGTTCGTGCCTCGTCAGCAGGTGCCGCTGGAGATGTACAGCTCGACGTACTACCTCGAGCCCGACTCCAAGTCGGCGAAGGCCTACGTCCTGCTGCGCCAGGCGTTGGAGAAGACCGACCGGCTGGCGATCGTGAAGTTCGCGATGCGCCAGCGGACCCGGCTCGCGGCGCTCCGGGTGAAGGACGACGTCCTGGTGATGCAGTCACTGCTATGGCCTGACGAGGTCCGCGACGCCGAGTTCGACTCACTCAGCGAGGAGGTCAAGGTCAGCGACGCCGAGCTGAAGATGGCCGCCCAGCTGGTCGAGTCGCTCGCCACCGACTTCGAGCCGGAGAAGTTCACCGACGAGTACCAGGACCAGCTGCATCAGCTCATCGAGGCCAAGATCGAGCAGGGCGACACGCTCGACACCGAGGCGACCTTCGGCGAGCAGGCCTCGGCCGAGGAGGGCGAGGTCATCGATCTGATGGAGGCGCTGCGCCGCTCGATCGAGACCAAGCGGGGCTCGGCGGCCTCGTCCGACGATTCGCAGGACGACGCGACGGACGAGCCTGCCGACGCCGACCACGACCAGTCCGCGGACGACGAGACCGCCGAGGACGAGCCGGCGGACGACAAGCCGCGTAAGCGGACGGTCAAGAAGAGCCCGGCCAAGAAGGCGGCGAGGAAGGCACCCGCGAAGAAGGCGACCAGGAAGGCGCCCGCCAAGAAGAAGGCCGCCTCCTAGGCCCTCGCCCCGTCGCGGCGGGCATCGGCCCGCAGGTCGCTCAGCCCGCGACGTTGGTCGAGGCCGACCTGATGCCCAGCAGCGCGGAGTGCATGCGCACCAGCGCATCGCCGTACTGGCGCTCGCTGCCCTTGCGCTCGACGATGAGCTGCGCGAAGCGCATCGCCGTCCCGGTCACCATCTCCGCGATGTGGCTCGGCGGCACCGCGGGGTGCGCGTGGCCCTCGTCGACGACGCGCTGCATGAACTTCTCGTGCCGCCGGTTCGTGCGTCGATGGATGTCGTCGAGCAGCCGCGCGTACGCCGGATCGCCCAGCGCCTGGTGGCCGAGCACGGTCAGGACGCCGTAGTGCTCCACCCACTCGTGCAGGTAGGCCCGCAGGGTCAGATCGAGCGTCTCCTCCGGAGTTGGCCCGGACTGCTCCTGCAGGGCGATGAACTGATCGCGCACGAACTCGGCGACACCTGAGAGCACGTCGTCCTTCGACGAGAAGTAGGCGTAGACGGTCGGTCTGGTGACCCCGGCGGCCTCGGCCAGATCGGCCATCGTCGTCTCCGCGTAGCCCTTGGTGGCAAAGACCCGCTCCGCGGCGTCGATGAGCTGCCTGCGTCGGTTGTTCATGCGGTACCTCGTGGTCAGATCCTGCTGGCCCGCAACGCGCGGACGACGACCTCGCGGGTGTCAGCGGGGTCGATGACGTCGTCGATCTCGAACGCGGCCGCGGTGCTCAGCGCCTTGCCGCGCTCGTACTGCTCGGCGACGAGCTCGTCGTAGCGGTGCTTGCGCTCCCGCGGATCGGCGATCGCCTCGAGCTCCTTGCGGTAGCCGAGCCGCACGGCGCCCTCCAGCCCCATTCCACCGAACTCACCGGTCGGCCAGGACACCGTCAGCACCGGCGCGTGCATCGAGCCGCCCGCCATCGCCATCGCGCCCAGGCCGTAGCCCTTGCGCAGCACGACGGTGACCAGCGGCGTGCTGAGCCGGGCACCGGCGACGAAGAAGGCGCCGAACTTGCGGACCGTCGCGTGCTTCTCCGACTCCGGGCCGACCATGAACCCTGGGGTATCGCACAACGACACGACCGGCAGCTGATGGTCCTGGCACATGGTGAGGAATCTGGTGGCCTTCTCGGCGGCGTCGTGGTCGATCGCACCACCAAGGTGATGCGGGTTGTTCGCCATCACCCCGATCGGGATCCCGTCGATGCGGGCGATCGCGGTCACGATGCCCGCTCCGTACCCGCGGCGCAGCTCGAGCAGCGACCCTTCGTCGACCAAGGTCTCCAAGACCGGGCGGACGTCGTAGCTGCGCAGCCGGTTCTCGGGAATGAGGTGGCGCATGACGCGCTGGTCGTGGTGCTTGACGGCTCCGGTCTGCCTGCTCAGCAGCAGGACTGCCTCACGCGCCCGAGCGACCGCGGTGACCTCGTCGGGCACCAGGACGTCGATGACGCCGTTGGGATACTGCACCGATGCCGGGCCGACATCCTTCGGCGCGTAGACACCCAGCCCACCGCCCTCGATCATCGCCGGCCCACCCATGCCGAGGCTGACGTCCTCGGTGGCGATGACGACGTCCGCGCAGCCGACCAGCGCCGCGTTGCCCGCGAAGCAGTAGCCGGAGACGACGCAGACGATCGGCACCTGCCCGACCAGGGAGGCGAGGGTGCGGAAGGTGGGAACGTCGAGCTGCGCCACGTAGGGATGGTCGGTGTCGCCGGGGCGTCCGCCGCCACCCTCGGCGAACATGACCACGGGCAGGCCTTGGCGCTGCGCGACGTCCAGGAAGCGGTCGGTCTTACGGTGGTTCTGCAGGCCCTGTGTACCCGCCAGCACGAGATAGTCGTAGGACATCACCGCGACCGGCATGCCGTCGATGGTCGCGGTGCCCAGGACGATGCCGTCGCCGGTGGTCCGCTCGATGAGGTCCTGCAGCGACCGCCTGCGCCGCTGCGCGGCGATGGTCAGGGCGCCGTACTCGACGAACGATCCCTCGTCGACGAGGTCGGCGATGTTCTCGCGCGCTGTCCGGCGGCCCTTCCCGTGCCACCGCTCGACCGCGTCAGGACGCCCCTCGTCGAGCCCGGGACGGTGCCGGTCGATGGCCTCCTGCAGATCGGGGCGGATCAGGTCGGGGTCGACCTCCTCCTGCCCGCCAGTGGCCGCTTCCGAGGAGTCCACCTCCTCGAGGTAGACCAGGGCCTGCCCCTCACCGGCGACATCGCCCACCTCGATCGCGATGGCGCGGACGACGCCCGCGCGTTCGGCGGTCACGACGTGCTGCATCTTCATCGCCTCGAGAACGACCACCTCGTCGCCGGCAGCGACGATTTGCCCCTCGGTGACGTCGACCTCCACGACGACTGCCTGCATCGGCGCCAGAACGGCGATCGCGTCGTCGGGTACATCGATGGAGGCGACCGCTCGGACGTCGGCCGTGTCCTCTGCCCGAACCGTGCCCTGCTTGGTGGACGCCGAGCTGAGCAGCTCGCTCAGGTGGGCATCGACGTACGCCGTGTCCACCTCGCCGGCCGTCGTGGCGGGGTCGGCCAGGATGGCTCGCAGCACCGGGATGTTGGTAGCGACGCCCGCGACCTCGAAGTCGGCCAGCGCTCGTTCGGCCCGGGCGATCGCGGCCTCGATGGTGGCGCCGTTGGCGATGACCTTCGCCAGCAACGAGTCATATCGCGGACTGACGGTGTACCCGGCGTATCCGTGCGTGTCGACGCGCACGCCGCGCCCGGCCGACGGCTGGAATCGGGTGAGCCTGCCGGTGCCTGGCTGAACCGTGCCGTCGACGTTCAACGTCTCGGTGTTGACTCGCGCCTGAAGGGAGAATCCCTGTGGTTGCGGGGATCGGACGACGCCGATCTCCGACAGGTGGGCCCCGTAAGCAATCCGGATCGCGACCTCGACGAGGTCCAGCCCGGTGACCTCCTCGGTGACGGTGTGCTCGACCTGGATCCGAGGGTTCACCTCGAGGAACACGATGTCATCGCCGGAGACCAGGAACTCGACCGTGGCGAGCCCCGCGTACCCGGTTCCGTCGATGATCCGCTCGGCACTGTCGTGCAGCCGTGACCGGACCTCGTCGCTGATCCATGGGGCCGGTGCGATCTCGATCAACTTCTGCCTGCGGCGCTGCGCAGAGCAGTCGCGATCGCCGACCGCGGCTACCGCACCGTGCCGGTCAGCGACGATCTGCACCTCGACGTGGTGCGCATCCTGCACCAGCTGCTCGACGTACAGCTCGCCGCTGCCGAAGGCCGCCTGGGCCTCGGCCGCACAACGCTCGAACACCTTGGATAGCTCGCCGGGATCGGTCACCGGCGCCATTCCGCGACCGCCGCCGCCCGCGATCGCCTTGACCATCACCGCGGCACCGGAGCCCAGCGAGGCCATCAGCTCGCTGGCCTGGTCGAGCGTGGTTGGTCCCTCGGTCGCCTGTGCGACCGGTACGCCGGCCTCGACAGCGCGAGCCCGGGCCGCCGCCTTGTCGCCGAACAGGCCCAGCGCTTCGGCGTCCGGGCCGATGAAGGTGATGCCCTCTTCGGCGCAGCGACGAGCCAGGTCGGCGTTCTCGCTCAGAAAGCCCAGGCCGGGGTGCAGCAGGTCGCAGCCCGCGGACGTCGCCGCGCCGATGATCGCCTCGACGTCCAGATAGGCGGCCGGGCCGGCCCCCGGGACGAGCACCGACTCGTCGGCGCGCTCCACATGCAGGGTGCTTCGGTCATCGTCCGGGTAGACCGCCACTGTCTGCAGGCCCATCAACGCCGCGGACTCGATGATTCGTACCGCGATCTCGCCCCGGTTGGCGACCAGCAGCCTACCCACGCCCAGCACTCCTCCTGTCGAGAACGCTCAACATCCAGAGCGTCTCCCGCGCACTTTACAGATGTGTAAAGGGTGAGCCAAGCATCACAGCGGGCCGTTATCTACCAGGTATCGAATGACACGATCTGTTCGACAGGCGGACGCTTCACCGGCTTGAAGTCCGTCCCCTTGGTGTACGCGACCGGTAGCAGGGCCACCTGGGTGACGCCGTCCGGGATGCCGAGCAGCTCGGAGGCGCGTTGCGCCTGGTTCAGATGGAGCGTGGTGTAGCAGCTGCCCAGGCCTCGCGATCGCAGCGCGAGCATGAAGCTCCACACCGCCGGGATGATCGACCCGTAGTACGACGCCTGGCCGGCCAGCGGCATCTGCAGCGGGTCGCCCTCGGCGCACGGCACGACGAGCGCCGGGACGTCGGGCATCACATCGCGCAGGTAGCGCGAGCTCGAACGCACTCGCTCCTGCTGCTTCGGATCGAGGTTCGGTGCCTCGGCCGGCGGGTTGGCCAGGTACTCGGCCGAGGCGTCCTGGTAGATCGCTCCGAGCTCGCGGCGCTTGTCGGCATCCGTCACCACGATCCAGTGCCATTTTTGGCGGTTGCCGCCGGTGGGCGCCTGCTGAGCGATGTCGATGCAGTCGAGCAGCACCTCGCGCTCGACGGGGCGCTCGAGGTCGAGACGCTTGCGGACGGCGCGCGTCGTCGTCAGCAGCTCGTCGGTCACGGTCAGGTCGAAGGGGGCGTCAG